>NZ_JAHRXF010000059.1 GCF_019104725.1 Streptomyces corallincola
CCCCCTCCCCCCCCCCCCCCCCCCCCCCCCCCCCCCCCCCCCCCCCCCCCCCCCCCCCCCCCCCCCCCCCCCCCCCCCCCCCCCCCCCCCCCCCCGCCGTATTCACGCCCTCGTCATCCGGTGCGGCGGTCTCCCGCCCACTCGCCGTACCGCCCGTGCCCCCGCCACGCACCCCCGCGCCGCCGCCTCGGCGGGTTCCGCGTCCGCCAGCAGCGCGGCCAGGAACGCCCCGGTGAACGCGTCGCCCGCGCCCGTCGTGTCCAGCGGGGTCGCGGGTACGGCCGGAACCCGCGCGACCACTTCGCCCGCCCGTGCCACCACCGCGCCCTCCGCCCCCGACTTGGCCACCACCAGCGGCACCAGGCGGCTCAGCCCGGCCGCCGCCTCGGCCGCTCCGGGCAGCCCCGTCAGCAGGCATGCCTCGTCACGGCTCGGCAGCAGCACGTCCAGCCCCTCGGCGAACCGGCGGAAGCGGTCCACCCCGAACTCCGTCAGGAAACCCGCCGAAGCCGGGTCCATGCTGACCGGCACGCCCCGCGCCCGAGCCGCCGCGAGCGCGACCCCGGCCAGCGCCCTGCTCGACTCCGCGAACAGCAGATAGCCCGACAGATGCAGTCGGCCCACCCCGTCGAGCAGCGTGTCGGACCAGTCGGCGGGCCCCAGCCGCAGCGACGCCCCGCTGTCCGTGAGGAACGTGCGCTCGGCCGACGGGCCGCCATCGACCAGGCACACCACCGTCCCGGTCGCCGCCGCGCCGTCCACCACCAGCCGGGACCGCACCCCGGCCGCCGCCAGCTCCCGCTCGTGCCAGCGCGCCGAGTCCGCACCGACCCGCCCGAGCAGCCGTACGTCCGCGCAGCCCGCGTCGGCCGCCCAGCAGGCCACATTGGCACCCGCGCCGCCCGGCAGGGTCCTGATCGCGGCGGCCGTGTCCGTTCCGGCGGCGAGCGGACCGCGATGCCGGGCCACGATGTCCGTGATGACATCCCCCACCACCAACAGCCCGCCCGCGCCCCCGCGTTCGCCGCGAGCGCCGGTCCTGGAGTTCGCCTCACGATCCGCCTGTCCGGTCAACTCCCCTCCCGCGCCCGTCCGTCCGCCCGCACCGTCACGGCACGGGCCGCCACTCACCCCGCCGCCCACGCCGACGCGATCTCCGCTGCCAGCCGTACGTTGCCGCGCACCGCCGCGAGATTCGCCTCCAGGGAGGCACCCCCGGTGTGCCGGACCAGATGGCCGAGGAGGAACGGGGTCACCGCCTGCCCGGTGACGCCCTCGGCCGCGCAGGCGCGGAGCGCGTCGGCGAGGACCCGCGCGTGCAGCTCCGGGTCGAGCTGCTGCTCGGGAGGGACCGGGTTGGCGACGATCAGCGCCGATGCGTCGGCGCCGAGCGCGTCCTGGGCCCGCATGACCCCGGCGACCTCCCCCGGGTCGCGCAGTGTCCACTCGACCGGGTGACCGGAGTCGGAGAGGTAGAAGCCGGGGAACCGGTCCGTGCGGTATCCGGCGACGGTCACGCCCAGGGTCTCCAGCCGCTGAAGCGTCGCGGGCACGTCCAGGAGGGACTTCACGCCCGCGCACACCACCGTGATCCGGGTCCGCGCGAGCAGCCCCAGGTCGGCCGACTCGTCCTGGGTGACCGTCCACTCCCGGTGCACCCCGCCCAGCCCGCCGGTGGCGAACACCCGGAGCCCCGCGAGCGCCGCCAGCCGCGCGGTGGCGGACACCGTGGTCGCGCCGCTCGCCCCCGTCGCCACGGCGGCCGGGAGATCGCGGTGGCCGAACTTGCGGAGGCCGTCCTCGTTCGCCACCCGTTTCAGCTGCGTCTTGTCCAGGCCGACCAGCGGACGCCCGTCCAGAACGGCGATGGTCGCGGGTACGGCGCCCCGCTGCCGTACCTCCTCCTCCAGCTCCAGCGCCACCTGGAGGTTGCGGGGACGCGGCAGCCCGTGCGCGATGATCGTGGACTCCAGAGCCACCACCGGCCGCCCGGCGGCCAGCGCCTCGCGGACCTCTTCCGACACCACCAGCACCATGTGCCCGCCTCCTGTCGTCGCTCCTCCCTCATGCCTGGCGGGCGGCACCCCCTGCTAAACGCCCGCCCCGCGTGGGGGACACCACCGGCCCCCGAGGCATGAACGGCCACGACCGGAGCCGCCGTAGGTCTCCAGGCGTGCGGTGGGAGGCCGGGCGACAGGACGGCACGGCAGTGCACGGTCGTGGGGGAGGGGGCCGTCAGAACAGCGGCTCGGGCAGCACGCCCTCCAGGGTCAGCAGCTTCCGCTTGGTCTCCAGACCGCCCCCGAACCCGCCGATCCCCCCGTCGCTCTCCACCACCCGGTGGCACGGCACGACGACCGGCAACGGGTTGGCGCCCATCGCCACCCCGACCGCCTGACCCCCGCCCGGCTCCCCGACCCGCCCGGCCAGCTCGCCGTAGCCCACGACCGTGCCGTACGGCACCCCGGACGCCAGCTCGCGCAGCACCCGGCGGTTGAAGCCGGATATCAGCGACCAGTCCAGCGGCAGGTCGAAGTCGCGCCGCCCGCCCGAGAAGTACGCCCCGAGCTGCCGTACCGCCTCCGCCAGCACCGGCTGCTCCGGATCCTCCACGGGCTCCGTGCCCAGCCGCGCCCCCAGCCGCTCCAGCGCAAGGCCGCGCACCGCCTCCGAGGCGTGGAAGACGACGTTGACCAGCCCCTCGGGCGTGGCCGCCAGCAGCAGCGGGCCGATGCCGGTGTCCGTCACGGCCCACGCGACCCGCTGCCCGCCCCGCCCGTCCTGTTTCCGCTCGTGCCCGTCCATGCGCCCCACCGTACGACCCGGCACCGACAATCCGCCCTGACCAGCGGAAACGCGGGTCGCCTCACTGTCCGTGCAGCGCCTCGCGCACCACGTCCGGCTTGTTGGTGATCAGCCCGTCCACGCCGTACCCGGCGCTTCTGCGCGCCGCCTCCGCGTCGTCCACGGTCCAGACGAACACCCCGAGGCGTCGCCCGTGCGGCCCGGTCACGTCGTGCACCGCCGAGACGTAGGCCGCCGACACCTTGCCGTACGAGGGGTTGATCAGGTCGCTGAAGCGCGCGTACTCCGGGAGCCGGTCCGCCGCCGGGGCGCCCAGGTAGGCCGTGGTGATGTCCGGCCGGAGGTCGTGCACGGTGCGGATGCTGTCGGCGCCGAAGCTCTGGACGATCAGGCGGCCCAGGTGCGGCCGGTCCAGCCAGCCCTCGTTGTCGAGCGTCTTCAGGATGTCCTGCTCGATGCCGGGGTACAGCTCCGGGTTCTTGACCTCCAGGAGCAGCTTCTCGTGATCCTGTTCGAGGCGTGACAGATAGTCCTTCAGCGTCGGCACGCGGGTGTTCGCGTAGGCCGGGGAGAACCAGCTGCCCGCGTCCAGCCGTGCGATCTCGGCGGCGGTGAAGTCCTTCACCTTCCACGGCGACCGGTCCGGGAAGACCTCCTCCGCGTTCGTGGTGCGCTTCAGGGTGTCGTCGTGGATGATGACCAGCTCGCCGTCCCTGGTGCGCTGCACGTCGTTCTCGACCCAGGGGAAGCCCAGCTCGGCGGCCTTGTCGATCGCGGGGAGGGTGTTCTCGGGCGCGTAGGAGGACGCTCCGCGGTGCGCGACGACCACAGGAGTGGAGATGTTGTGCGGAACATCGTCGGCCGTGGGACTCGGCAGGGCGGCCGTCCCCAGGAACGCCGTGACCGTGGCGACCACTGCGCGCGCGTACATCCGGACTCCTCGCGTAGCGAATACCGACCGGATCAGCTTGGCAGCCGCAGGTCAAACGCGTACGGGCGACAAAACGGTCCTGCGGGGGCGCGTGGTGGCCAAGTCCCGCTCACCAATGGCGCACATGTGGGAGAAGCACGTGTTTCTTTGCGGGAAAATCGTTCGGCCATTCCGGTGGGGGTCATAATCTCTGGCGACAACCCGACCGCCGTCGCGGTCCCGGAACAGCGGCACGCGGCACACACCACGCGGGACCAGGTCCCGGACGCGACAGGGGCGGAGGCCACCCAGGCATGCAGGGCACGGTCGATGGATTCAGCTACGGGATCGTCACCCCGCTGGTCGCCTTCGTGATGGCCTGCCTGGGCGGCGCGCTCGGCCTGCGCTGCACCGCCCGGTCCCAGCAGGTCACCCGCGCCCGGCGCCCCGTCCGGCTGGCCCTCGGCTCCGCCGCGATCGGCTCCTCGGTGTGGACGATGCACTTCGTCGCCATGACGGGCTTCACCATCGAGGGCACGCCGATCCACTACGACATGCCGATCACCTACGCCAGTCTGGGCCTCGCCGTCGTCATGGTCGGCGTCGGCATCTGCATCGTCGGCCAGCGCGGCACCCGCGGTACCGCCCTGTTCACCGGCGGCACCATCACCGGCCTCGGCATCGCCTCCATGCACTACCTGGGCATGGCGGGCATGCAGTTCGACGGCCGGTTCTCCTACGACACGGCCACCGTCGTCCTCTCCGTGGCCATCGCGGTCGTCGCCGCCACCGCCGCCCTCTGGGCGTCCGGGCAGGGGCGCGGGCTCCTGTGGACGACCGGCGCCAGCATGGTCATGGGCCTCGCGGTCACCGGCATGCACTACACCGGCATGGCCGCGCTCGACGTGCACGTCCACGGCGCGTCCGGCGGCGGCCCGCCCGGCGCCCGGGGCATCGTCCTGGCCCCCATGCTGATCGGACCGCTCGTCCTGCTGCTCCTCACCGGCGCCGCCGTCCTCTTCGACCCGCTGATGGTCACCGGCGGCCCGGACCGCCCGGTCGCCGAGACGGACCGGCCGGGCGTCCCCGCCACCGCCGTACCCGTCCGCGAGCTGCGGCACAGCGCCCCCCGCCCCGGCCGCCCGCCGGTCGGCGCGGGCCCCCGGCGCCGTTCCCGGACCCCGCAGAACCGCTGACCGGCACCCGTTGTCAGTGGGGGGCCGTACGGTTGATGACATGCGGCCCGTTTCCCAGATCGAACGCACGGTGGCGCCCTTCGAGGTCGTCAGCCCCTACCAGCCCAGCGGCGACCAGCCGGCGGCCATCGCCGACCTGGCCCGGCGCATCAAGGGCGGTGAGAAGGACGTCGTCCTGCTCGGCGCGACCGGCACCGGCAAGTCCGCCACCACGGCGTGGATGATCGAGCAGGTCCAGCGCCCCACCCTGGTGATGGCGCCGAACAAGACCCTGGCCGCCCAGCTGGCCAACGAGTTCCGCGAGCTGCTGCCGAACAACGCGGTCGAGTACTTCGTCTCGTACTACGACTACTACCAGCCCGAGGCGTACGTCCCGCAGTCGGACACCTACATCGAGAAGGACTCCTCGATCAACGAGGAGGTGGAACGGCTGCGCCACTCCGCGACGAACTCCCTGCTCACCCGGCGTGACGTCGTCGTGGTCGCCTCGGTGTCCTGCATCTACGGCCTCGGCACCCCGCAGGAGTACGTGGACCGCATGGTCCCGCTCCGGGTGGGCGACGAGATCGACCGCGACGACCTGCTGCGCCGCTTCGTGGACATCCAGTACACCCGCAACGACCTGGCCTTCACTCGCGGCACCTTCCGGGTGCGCGGCGACACCATCGAGATCTTCCCGGTCTACGAGGAACTCGCCGTCCGCATCGAGATGTTCGGCGACGAGATCGAGGCCCTGTCCACGCTGCACCCGCTCACCGGCGAGATCATCAGCGACGACCGGCAGCTGTACGTCTTCCCCGCCTCGCACTACGTCGCGGGCCCGGAGCGCCTGGAGCGCGCGGTCAACGACATCGAGAAGGAACTCGGCGAGCGGCTCTCCGAGCTGGAGAAGCAGGGCAAGCTGCTGGAGGCCCAGCGGCTGCGGATGCGCACCACCTACGACATCGAGATGCTCCGCCAGATCGGCAGCTGCTCCGGCGTGGAGAACTACTCGATGCACTTCGACGGCCGCCTGCCCGGCTCCCCGCCCAACACGCTGCTGGACTACTTCCCGGACGACTTCCTCCTCGTCATCGACGAGTCCCATGTCACCGTGCCGCAGATCGGCGCCATGTACGAGGGCGACGCCTCCCGCAAGCGGACCCTGGTGGACCACGGCTTCCGGCTGCCGTCCGCGCTCGACAACCGCCCGCTGAAGTGGGAGGAGTTCCAGGAGCGCGTCGGACAGACCGTCTACCTGTCGGCCACCCCCGGTGCCTACGAGCTGTCCCGGGGCGACGGCGTGGTGGAGCAGATCATCCGCCCCACCGGCCTGGTGGACCCCGAGGTCGTCGTCAAGCCCACCGAGGGGCAGATCGACGACCTGGTGCACGAGATCCGCGAACGCACCGCCAAGGACGAGCGGGTCCTCGTCACCACCCTCACCAAGAAGATGGCCGAGGACCTCACCGCCTACTTCCTGGAACTCGACATCCAGGTCCGCTATCTGCACAGCGACGTGGACACCCTGCGCCGCGTCGAGCTGCTGCGTGAGCTGCGGGCCGGTGAGTACGACGTCCTGGTCGGCATCAACCTGCTCCGCGAGGGCCTCGACCTGCCCGAGGTGTCCCTGGTGGCGATCCTGGACGCCGACAAGGAGGGCTTCCTGCGCTCCGGCACCTCGCTGATCCAGACCATCGGCCGCGCGGCGCGCAACGTCTCCGGCGAGGTCCACATGTACGCCGACAAGATCACCCCGGCGATGGAGCGGGCCATCGACGAGACCAACCGGCGCCGCGAGAAGCAGGTCGCGTACAACAAGGCCCACGGCATCGACCCGCAGCCGCTGCGCAAGAAGATCAACGACATCGTCGCGCAGATCGCCCGCGAGGACGTGGACACCGAGCAGCTGCTCGGCACCGGCTACCGCAAGCAGAAGGACGGCAAGGGCACCAAGGCCCCCGTGCCCGCCCTCGGCGGGAAGGCCGACGGCGCCAAGGCGGGCAAGGCCGCCAAGGGCAGGGCGAAGACCACCGTGCCCACCGACCGCCCGGCCGCCGAACTCGCCGGACAGATCGAGGAGATGACGGAGCGCATGCGCGCCGCCGCCGCCGAGCTGCAGTTCGAGATCGCCGCCCGGCTGCGCGACGAGGTGTCCGAGATGAAGAAGGAACTCCGCCAGATGCGCGAGGCGGGCCTCGCCTGACCCACCCGTACCACGCCGAACCCCGCTGCGTGGGCGGTGTGTTGCAACACCGCCACAAAGCGGGGACCGGGGTGCGGCACGCCCGCCGCCGCTGCGTAGGGTGCTGGACAACCGCGTGCTGCGCGGCAACAGGGGAACACCGAGAGGGGAAACCGCCCGTGACCGTCAACTTGTCCAAGGGTCAGGCCATCAGTCTGGAGAAGAAGGACGGCGCCACGCTGACCGCGGTGCGCATGGGGCTCGGCTGGCAGGCGGCCAAGCGGCGCGGCCTGTTCGGCTCGCGCACCCGCGAGATCGACCTCGATGCCTCGGCGGTGCTGTTCGCCGACAAGCAGCCCGTCGATGTCGTCTTCTTCCGTCACCTGGTCAGCGACGACGGCTCGGTCCGGCACACCGGTGACAACCTCGTGGGCGGTGTCGGCCAGGGCGGCGACGACGAGTCCATCCTCGTGGACCTCCAGCGCGTCCCGGTCCACGTCGATCAGATCGTCTTCACCGTCAACTCCTTCAGCGGCCAGACCTTCCAGGAGGTCGAGAACGCGTTCTGCCGCCTGGTGGACGAGACCAACGGCCAGGAACTGGCCCGCTACACCCTGGCCGGTGGCGGCGAGTACACCGCGCAGATCATGGCCAAGGTGCACCGCGCGGGCACCGGCTGGACCATGACCGCCGTCGGCGAACCCGCCCGGGGCCGCACCTTCCAGGACCTGATGCCGGCGATCATGCCGCACCTCTAGGGTGCATCCGGGGGGCCGGGGCGAACGGGTCCCGTGACAACACGACAGAGGGGGCGGCCGGGATGACCGTAGAGCTGGTGCGGGGGCAGAACCACCCGTTGTCCCGGGCCCGGCTGGAGATCCGGATCTCCGCGGGCGTGCCCGTCCTGGCGGGTGCCGTGCTCGGCGACAAACACGGCACCGTGCCGGACACCGCGTGGGTGGCCCACCCCGGCGCCACGACCCTGCCCGGCATCGAGGTCTCCGGGCAGGCCGCCGCCGACCACCGGCTCGCCGTGGACCTCGACGCCCTCCCCGCCGCGGCACACCGCGTCACCCTCCTGCTCGCCCTGCCCGCACTGCCGGGCCGCCCGCACCGCTTCGGCGCCGTCCCCGCACCGCACACGGCGGTCACCGCTCTCGACGGCACCGAGATCGCCTCGTACACCCTCACCGGCCTGGACGCCGAGTCGGCCGTCGTCGCCCTGGAGCTGTACCGGCGCGACAGCGGCTGGAAGGTGCGCGCAGTGGGCCAGGGATACGCCGACGGACTCCCCGCCCTCCTCGCCGACCAGGGGCTCGGCACGCCGGATGAACTCGCCGCGCGCATCGAGGAGTCCGTGGCCCGCGGCCTCGCCCGCGCCGTCCCGGGCCCACGCCCGCGGGACACCTCCGAACGGCAGCCCGCCGGGGCATCGGCATCTGTGGGTGGCGCGGTGCCGGTGCCCGACGCGGTGCCCGGTCCGGTGCCGGTGCCCCCGGCCGACAGCCCGCTCGACCCGGTCGCGGCGGCCGACGCCGTACCGCCCGGCGGCGGCCGCGTGGACTACACGCACCCCGGCCGTCGCCCCCGTACGACGATGCCCGAGCCCGCGCCCGAGCCGGTCCCCGCGTCCGCATCGGCGACGCCCGGTTCGGCCGCGTCGCACACGCCGCCTCCCGAGGACGGGCCCGCGCGGCCGGTCGCGGGGGACGCGGCGGGCTGGACGCTGGAGGAGCGGCTGTACAACCAGGTGTGGGGCATGTTCGAGGATCTGGCCCGCACGGCGGCGGCCCGCCGCAGCGCGGTCGAGTTCGCCGACACCCGCCTGGACCGGGAGCTGGACGCGGCCCTGGCCGACCCGCGCGCCCGGCTCGGCACGGCGGGCGAGGCCGCGCGGGAGGCCGCCCTCACCCGGCACGCCGAACTCGTCGAACAGGCGGACGCCGCCTTCGACCGCGACGTGGAGCAGATCGCCGCTGAGTCGGCCGTGGTCGAGCCCGCGCTGTCGGCCCCCTGCGCCCGCTGGGACCACCCCGTCTGGCACGGCTACCGGGTGCCCGAGGAACCCGCGCAGGCCGTCCGGCTCGGTGAGCTGCACCTGCCCGAGAGCCCGGATCTGCGCATCCCGCTGCTGGTCAGGCTGCCGCTGGAGCGCGGGCTGTGGATCGACAGTGCTCCCGGACCGGACGGCCCGGACGGACCGGACGGCCCGGCGGACACCGGTGACACCGCCCGGCGTGCCCTGGAGACGGCCGTCGCCCTCGCCGTCCGGCTGCTGGCCGCCCACCCGGCGGGGGAGTTCGCCGTCCACGCCGTCGATCCGGACGGCGCGGGTGCGCGGGCGCTCCGGCCGCTGACCGACGCCGGACTGCTGCCCGGAGCGGCACGCGGCGCGACCGGCGTGGCCGAGATCCTGGGCAGGCTCACCCACCGGGTCGATCTGGTCCAGATGGCGGTGCGCGGCGGGGCCGCCGGGTCGCTGCCGCCCGACCTGGACACCGGCCGCCACCTGCTGATCGTCAACGACTTCCCGCACGGTTTCGACGACCGCGCCGTCACCCAGCTCCGCTACCTCGCGGACGAGGGGCCCGCCGTCGGCGTCCATCTGCTGCTCGTGGCCGACCGTGCCGGGGCCGCCGCCTACGGGCCGTTGCTGGACCCGCTCTGGCGTTCGCTGATGCGACTCACCCCGGTCCCCGACGACCACTTGGCCGATCCCTGGGTCGGCCATGCCTGGACCTACGAGCCGTCACTCGTCCCGCCCGGCAGCGCGGTCCTCCGGCAGGTGCTCACCGCGCTCACGGACGCGTCGGCAAAGGATAAGTAAAAGCGCCGTGAGCTGCTGACTTGGATTTTTCTTTACCAAGCTCTTTACCTTTCCTTGGTGATTGGGGTACCTTTTCTCCATACGGAGGGGAGTACTCCCGACCGCGGCGCGCTCGTCAGTACGGACCTACGGGTTCCGGGGCGCCGGCCCGATCCGGGTGGAGGAGACCTCCGGCAGCGATCACGCTGGCAGTGTTTGCCACTACGTAATGCCGGAGGTGCGGTGGAAGTCTCCATGACGCTGTGGGTCCTGACGATCGTCGGGCTCGCCGCCCTGATCGCGGTTGACTTCTTCATCGGCCGCAAACCCCACGACGTGTCCATCAAGGAAGCGGGGATCTGGACCGGAGTCTGGATCGTCCTGGCCGGACTCTTCGGCCTCGGGCTGTTCCTGTTCGGCGGCGGTGAGCCGTCCGGTGAGTTCTTCGCCGGGTTCATCACCGAGAAGTCGCTCAGCGTGGACAACCTCTTCGTCTTCGTCCTGATCATGGCGAAGTTCGCGGTGCCCTCGCAGTACCAGCAGCGCGTGCTGCTCGTCGGCGTCCTGATAGCCCTGGTGCTGCGGGCCGTCTTCATCGCCGCCGGTGCGGCGATCATCGCCAACTTCTCCTGGGTGTTCTACATCTTCGGAGCCTTCCTGATCTGGACCGCCTGGAAGCTGGTCCAGGAGGCCCGCTCCGGGCACGAGGACGAGGAGTACGAGGAGAACAAGCTGCTCAGGGCCGCCGAGCGCCGCTTCGGTGTCGCGGACCGGTACTACGGCACCAAGCTGTGGATCGAGCAGCACGGCAAGCGGGTCATGACCCCGATGCTGGTCGTGATGCTCGCCATCGGCACCACCGACGTCCTGTTCGCGCTGGACTCGATCCCGGCCATCTTCGGGCTCACCCAGGACCCGTACATCGTGTTCACCGCCAACGCGTTCGCCCTGATGGGCCTGCGCCAGCTCTACTTCCTCATCGGCGGCCTGCTGAAGAAGCTGGTCCACCTGTCCTACGGGCTGTCGATCATCCTCGGCTTCATCGGCGTCAAGCTGGTGCTGCACGCCCTGCACGAGTCCGGCGTCCCCGTGCCCGAGATCAGCATCCCGGTCTCGCTCGGCGTGATCTGCGCCGTCCTGATCGTCACCACCCTCACCAGCCTGGCCGCCTCCAGAAAGCAGTCCGCCGCCGAGTCCGGAAGCGCGTCGGGCGAGGGGAAGTCCGAGCACAGCATCGACGCCCGACGCTGACCCGACGGCGCCGCCCGCCGCCGGTGTCCCTCACGCGGCCCACGAGAAGGAGGAACCCGCATCCGCGAGCAACGGAATGCGAACCCCGCACACCTCTGTAACCATCGCAGCATGATCAATGGGCTCAGGTCGCTCGCCGTGCGCTGGACGTTCGTCGTCCCGGTGCTCGCCGTGGTCCTGCTCGCCCTCACCTGGGGGCGCTCGCTGCCCGGTGCGCTCGTCGCCCTCGTGACCCTGGTCCTCGCGGGCTCCGTGCTCGCCGCCGTCCACCACGCGGAAGTGGTCGCCCACCGGGTCGGGGAACCCTTCGGTTCCCTGGTCCTCGCCGTCGCCGTGACGATCATCGAGGTCGCGCTGATCGTCACCCTGATGGTGGACGGCGGAGACAAGAGTTCCAGCCTGGCCCGCGACACCGTGTTCGCCGCCGTGATGATCACCTGCAACGGCATCGTCGGACTGTGTCTCCTCGTCGCCTCCCTGCGGCACCGGACGGCCGTCTTCAACCCCGAGGGCACCGGAGCGGCGCTGGCCACGGTGGCGACCCTGGCCACGCTCAGCCTCGTGCTGCCGACCTTCACGACCAGCAAGCCCGGCCCCGAGTTCTCCACCGTGCAGCTGACGTTCGCCGCCATCTCCTCGCTCGTTCTCTACGGCCTCTTCGTCACCACCCAGACCGTGCGGCACCGCGACTACTTCCTGCCGATCACCCGGCAGGGCGACGTCATCGCCGGTAACGAACACGCCGACCCGCCGACCCGCCGTGCCGCCGGGATCAGCCTCGGACTGCTCGGCGTCGCGCTGGTCGGCGTCGTGGGACTGGCCAAGGGCGTGTCGCCCACCATCGAGTCCGGAGTGCAAGCGGCCGGGCTGCACCAGGCCGTCGTCGGTGTGGTCATCGCCCTGCTCGTCCTGCTGCCCGAGACCATCGCCGCGCTGCGCGCCGCCCGCCGCGACCGGGTGCAGACCAGCCTCAACCTGGCGCTCGGCTCCGCGATGGCCAGCATCGGCCTGACCATCCCGGCCGTCGCGCTCGCCTCGGTCTGGCTGTCCGGGCCGCTCGTCCTCGGCCTCAGCTCCACCCACATGCTGCTGCTCGCGCTCACCGTCGTGGTCAGCTCCCTGACCGTGGTGCCGGGCCGCGCCACCCCCCTCCAGGGCGGAGTGCACCTGGTGCTGTTCGCGGCCTATCTGGAACTGGCGATCAACCCGTAGGGGGAAGGCCGTTCCGTGGTGGCGGGAGTTGTCCACAGCCCCGCCGGGCGCGGGCCGCAGGCGTGATACACCGGGGGCGAGCGGGCGGACGCGCCGCCCCGACCGGACCCGGAGGAACCGTGCCCCGCACCCTGGCCAACGCCCCGATCATGATCCTCAACGGGCCCAACCTGAACCTCCTGGGCCTGCGCCAGCCCGAGATCTACGGCACGGACACCCTGGCCGACGTGGAGGCCCGGTGCGTGAGGGCGGCGGCGGCGCACGGCGGCACGGTGGACTTCCGGCAGTCCAACCACGAGGGCGAACTCGTGGACTGGATTCACGAGGCACGGCTCGGGCACTGCGGGATCGTCATCAACCCCGCCGCCTACTCGCACACCTCGATCGCCCTGCTGGACGCGCTCAACACCTGCGACGGCATGCCCGTGGTGGAGGTCCACATCTCCAACATCCACCAGCGGGAGACGTTCCGGCACCACTCGTACGTCTCGCTGCGCGCGGACGGCGTCATCGCGGGCTGCGGCGTGCAGGGGTACGTCTTCGGGGTGGAGCGGGTGGCCGAGCTGGCCGGTGCCGCCCGCACCGACGCGTAGCGGCGTCGGAGCGCCGGAGAGAGGGGGTGGGCCGCCGGCCGAGGGGCGGGGGTTGGTGGCCGGCGGCCCGTACCGCCCAGGAGCCGTGTCCTGCGCGGGGGCGTTCACCAGTTCACCGCGCTCCACCGCCCACCGGGAGCGTGCACGGGCCGTCGGTGTGTGCGAACCGTTCACACGGGGTGTGAACGGGTGCGGTGCGGCGGGCGTAGCCTCAACTCCGTTGCCATATCGCAGAGTTCAGGGCAGTCGCCCCATGAGGGGCCCGTGAGCGCCCCCTCCGTGAGTGCCCCTTGCGGGAGGGCGGCTCACCAGCCGCGCGAGCGCCACTCCGCCAGGTGCGGGCGCTCGGCACCCAGAGTGGTGTCGGCGCCGTGGCCGGGGTAGACCCAGGTCTCGTCCGGGAGCACGTCGAAGATCTTCGTCTCCACGTCGTGCAGCAGGCTGGCGAACGCCTCGGGGTCCTGGTGGGTGTTGCCGACACCGCCGGGGAAGAGGCAGTCGCCGGTGAAGACGTGCGGGTGGCCGTGCGGGTCGTCGTAGACGAGGGCGATGGAACCCGGCGTGTGCCCGACCAAGTGGCGGGCCGTCAGCTCCACCTGTCCGACGCGGACCACGTCGCCGTCGTCCAGCGGGACCGCCGTGGGCACCGGGATGCCGTCGGCGTCCGCGCGGCCCGCGTAGGTGCGGGCGGCGGTGGACGAGACGACCTCGGCGAGGGCCTGCCAGTGGTCGCCGTGCCGGTGGGTGGTGACGACGGCGGTGATGCCGTCCTCGCCGATCGTGCCGAGCAGCGTCTCCGGCTCGTTCGCGGCGTCGATCAGCAACTGCTCGTCGGTGGCCCGGCACCGCAGCAGATAGGCGTTGTTGTCCATCGGGCCGACCGCGATCTTGGTGATCATCAGGTCCTTGAGCTCGTGCACGTCCGCCGGTCCGCCGACCCGGACCACTCCGCTGTACGTCATGACGATCAGCCTATAGCGGCCCGGTGACCTGCGGACGGCACGCGTGGGGACCTACAGAGGCGGCAGCGCGGGGAGCGCGCCGCCCTCCGCCTTCAGGGCCGCGCCGTCGCGCCGTCCGGCGAGCCAGCCCAGCAGGTCGGCGGGCGGTCCGGTGACGGTGACCTCCGGGGCGGTGGCCTCGCGGCCCGTGGTCCACACACGGGTGCCGTCGGTGAGGCGGGTCGCCGGGACACCGGGGGCGCCCGCGAACCGGCCGGCCAGGAACGCGGTCTCCCGTTCGGTGAACTCGGCCGGGAGGTCCTCCAGGTCGTAGCCGATCCCGAGGTCCACGTGGTGCAGCTCCACCTCGACCCAGCGCCGGAACGGCAGCCGGGAGACGGTGTCGGTGACGCCGTTGCGCAGCTCCACCACCCGCGACCAGTCGGCCTGTTCCGCGCACCCGTCCTGGAAGCGGTCCGCGCTCGCGCGCACGTCGGCCAGCTGGCCGACCAGGTCGCGCGGGGCGTCCCGCTCGATGTCGGCGTCCCGCGTCTCGGCGCTCGCGTACATCGGGCGGCCGGACAGCACGTTCACGAGGGCGTCCGCGTTGCGTGCCAGGTGCGCGAGGACGTGCCCCCGGCTCCAGCCGGGAAGCCGTGACGGCTCGGCCACCGAGGCGTTGTCCAGTGCGGTGGCCGCCCTCAGCAGGCGGTCGGTCGCCTCACGCAGACGGTCCAGGTCATGGGTGTGATCAGTCATGGCCCCGAGGGTAGGGCCTGCCGGGGGTGCGGCCACTCGTTCGGGTGAAGGAGAGACACCTCGCCCCTGAATCGAATGTGCGTGCTATATCGTCGGTGGTGTCTTCGGGCATGCTGGACGGGCGGGGATTGTTATGCCTCTCGGAATCCGACCGGCGTTGTCAGTGGCTCCCCCTACCCTCGGAAAACCCTCGGAAAGCAGCACGGGGCACCGGCGCCGTGTCATCTCCCCTCCAGAATCCGGATCTCCTTCAGCTCCCAAGAAAGGTGCGGACCGGCGTGGCCGACCGTCTCATCGTCCGTGGCGCGCGCGAGCACAACCTGAGGAATGTCTCGCTCGACCTGCCCCGTGACTCGCTCATCGTCTTCACGGGCCTGTCCGGTTCGGGCAAGTCCTCCCTCGCCTTCGACACGATCTTCGCCGAGGGCCAGCGCCGGTACGTGGAATCCCTCTCCTCCTACGCCCGGCAGTTCCTCGGCCAGATGGACAAGCCGGACGTGGACTTCATCGAGGGCCTGTCCCCGGCCGTCTCGATCGACCAGAAGTCCACCTCGCGCAACCCCCGCTCCACGGTCGGCACCATCACCGAGGTCTACGACTATCTGCGGCTGCTGTTCGCCCGTATCGGCAAGCCGCACTGCCCGGAGTGCGCCCGTCCCATCTCCCGCCAGTCGCCGCAGGCCATCGTGGACAGGGTGCTGGAACTGCCCGAGGGCAGCCGCTTCCAGGTGCTGTCGCCGCTGGTCCGCGAGCGCAAGGGCGAGTTCGTCGATCTCTTCGCCGACCTCCAGACCAAGGGCTACTCCCGTGCGCGGGTGGACGGCGCGACCATTCAGCTCTCGGAGCCGCCCACGCTGAAGAAGCAGGAGAAGCACACCATCGAGGTGGTCGTGGACCGCCTCACGGTGAAGGACTCCGCCAAGCGGCGCCTCACCGACTCCGTGGAGACCGCCCTCGGCCTGTCCGGCGGCATGGTCGTGCTCGACTTCGTGGACCTCCCCGAGGACGACCCCGAGCGCGAGCGCATGTTCTCCGAGCACCTGTACTGCCCGTACGACGACCTGTCCTTCGAGGAGCTGGAGCCGCGCTCCTTCTCCTTCAACTCGCCCTTCGGCGCCTGCCCGGAGTGCACCGGCATCGGCACCCGCATGGAGGTGGACCCGGAGCTGATCGTCCCCGACCCCGACAAGTCGCTGGACGAGGGCGCCATCCACCCCTGGTCGCACGGCCACACCAAGGACTACTTCGGGCGGCTGGTCGGCGCCCTCGCGGACGCGCTCGGCTTCCGCACCGACATCCCCTTCGCGGGCCTTCCCCAGCGCGCGAAGAAGGCCCTGCTGTACGGCCACAAGACGCAGATCGAGGTGCGGTACCGCAACCGGTACGGCCGCGAGCGGGTCTACACCACGCCGTTCGAGGGCGCCGTGCCGTTCGTGAAGCGGCGGCACAGCGAGGCGGAGAGCGACGCCGGGCGTGAGCGCTTCGAGGGCTACATGCGCGAGGTGCCCTGCCCCACCTGCGAGGGCACCCGCCTCAAGCCGATCGTCCTGGCCGTCTCCGTGATGGGGAAGTCCATCGCCGAGGTCTCCGCCATGTCGATCAGCGACTGCGCGGACTTCCTGGGCGAGCTGAAGCTCGGCGCCCGCGACAAGAAGATCGCCGAGCGGGTGCTGAAGGAGGTCAACGAGCGGCTGCGCTTCCTGGTGGACGTCGGCCTGGACTACCTCTCGCTCAACCGCGCCGCCGGGACCCTCTCCGGCGGCGAGGCCCAGCGCATCCGGCTGGCCACCCAGATCGGCTCCGGCCTGGTCGGCGTCCTGTACGTGCTGGACGAACCCTCCATCGGCCTGCACCAGCGCGACAACCACCGGCTGATCGAGACCCTGGTCCGGCTCCGCGACATGGGCAACACGCTGATCGTGGTGGAGCACGACGAGGACACCATCAAGGTCGCGGACTGGATCGTGGACATCGGCCCCGGCGCCGGTGAGCACGGCGGCAAGGTGGTGCACAGCGGCCACCTCAAGGAGCTGCTCGCCAACACCGAGTCCCAGACCGGCCAGTACCTCTCCGGCCGCAAGTCGATCCCGCTCCCGGACGTCCGCCGTCCCCGCGACCCGGCCCGGCAGCTCACCGTGCACGGCGCGCGCGAGAACAACCTGCGCGACATCGACGTGTCGTTCCCGCTGGGCGTCTTCACCGCCGTCACCGGGGTCTCCGGCTCCGGCAAGTCCACGCTGGTCAACGACATCCTCTACACCCACCTCGCCCGTGAGCTGAACGGCGCCCGCACCGTCCCCGGACGGCACACGCGGGTCGCCGGGGACGACCAGGTGGACAAGGTCGTGCATGTCGATCAGTCGCCCATCGGCCGGACCCCCCGGTCCAACCCGGCGACGTACACCGGGGTCTTCGACCACGTCCGCAGGCTGTTCGCGGAGACCACCGAGGCGAAGGTCCGGGGCTATCTGCCCGGCCGTTTCTCGTTCAACGTGAAGGGCGGTCGCTGCGAGAACTGCGCGGGCGACGGCACCATCAAGATCGAGATGAACTTCCTGCCGGACGTCTACGTGCCGTGCGAGGTGTGCCACGGCGCCCGGTACAACCGGGAGACGCTGGAGGTCCACTACAAGGGCAAGTCCATCGCCGAGGTGCTGAACATGCCGATCGAGGAGGCCACCGACTTCTTCGAGGCGGTGCCCGCGATCTCCCGGCATCTGCGCACCCTGAAGGACGTCGGCCTCGGATACGTCCGGCTCGGCCAGTCCGCGACCACCCTGTCCGGTGGCGAGGCGCAGCGCGTCAAGCTCGCCAGCGAACTGCAGAAGCGCTCCACCGGCCGTACGGTCTACGTCCTGGACGAACCCACCACCGGTCTGCACTTCGAGGACATCAGCAAGCTGCTGAAGGTCCTGTCCGGCCTGGTGGACAAGGGCAACACGGTCGTCGTCATCGAGCACAACCTCGACGTGATCAAGACGGCCGACTGGGTCGTGGACATGGGTCCCGAGGGCGGCGCGGGTGGCGGCCTGGTCGTCGCCGAGGGCACGCCCGAAGAGGTCGCCGGAGTCTCCACCAGCCACACCGGCAAGTTCCTGCGCGAGGTGCTGGGCGCCGACCGCGTCAGCGACGCGGAACCCGTCAAGGCCCCCCGCGCCTCGACGGCCAGGAAGAAGACGGCCGCCGCGAAGACGACGACGGCCGCCACCGCCAAGAAGGCGTCCCCGGCCGCCACCAAGAAGGCCGCACCGGCCAAGAAGACGACACGGACGCGCAAGAGCTGACGGGAGACGCGCGAGCTGATGTGAGAAGTAAGAGCTGATGTGAGACGAGCGGGCGCCACCCGGAACCCGGAAACCCGTCGGGGACGCCCGCTCGCTCACCCCGCTCCCCGGCTCACCCCGCTCCCCGGCTCACCCCGCTCCCCGGCTCACCCCGCTCCCCGGCTCACGGCGTGCCGACCTCACGCGCGTACGGCGGTTCCCCGCCCGCCCGTGAGCAGGTGACCGCCGCCGCGCGGGCCGCGAACCCGAGCAGCCGGTGCCAGCCGTCGGCCCCCAGCGTCCCCAGGGCGTCCGCCGACAGCGCGTCGCGGTCGGCCAGCCCGTGCAGCAGGGCCGCGTTCACGGTGTCCCCGGCGCCGATCGTGTCCACCACGTCCACCGTCTCGCCCGGCACGGAGAACTCGCCGCCGCCCCGGGTGTACGCGGTCAGGCCCTCTCCGCCACGGGTCACCACGACCGCCGCCGGTCCCGCCGCCAGCCAGTCGCGCGGGCCACCACCGAGCCACTCGGCGTCCTCGGCGGACAGTTTCAGCAGCGTCACCAACGGCAGCCAGGACGCGAACCGCGCCCGGTAGGCGTCCGGGTCCGGGATCAGCCCCGCCCGGATGTTGGGGTCCAGCGCGGTGAACAGCCCCCGCGCGGACGCCGACCGCATCAGCTTCTCGTAGGCGCTCGCCCCCGGCTCCAGCACCAGCGAGCAGGTGCCGAAGGAGACCGCGCGCGCCCCGGCGGGGAGCGCATCCGGTGCGGAGAACAACCGGTCGGCGGTGCCCTCGACGTAGAAGGAGTACGCGGCCGAGCCGCCGGGGTCCAGAGTGGCGACCGCCAGCGTGGTCGGCTCCGTCCCGCGCTGCACGCCCGACACGTCCACGCCCGCCCGCCGCAGCCCGTCGAGCAGCGCCTCGCCGAACGCGTCGTACGAGGCGCGCGAGCAGAACGCGGTGGGGGAGCCGAGGCGGCCGAGGGCGACGGCGGTGTTGTACGGGCCGCCGCCGAGCGCGGGCCGCAGCTCCGCCAGGGCGCCGGGGCCGCGCGGTACCAAATCGATCAGTGCCTCACCGGCGACGACGATCACGAGGGGTTCCCTTCCCGGACGGTACGGAGTTCGGAGTGGAGGCCGGGTGCGGAGCCGGGGTCCGGGCAGCCGCAGGAGGTGCGGTGGACGAGACGGCAGGGCAGCCGTTCCGTCCGGGGAGCCCGGCCGGGATCGGCCAGCCGGTCCAGCAGCAGCGCGACGGCCCGCGCGCCGATCTCGCGCCCCGGCTGGGCGACCGCCGTCAGCCGGGGCGAGAACAGTCCGGCCCAGGCGAAGTCGTCGAAGCAGCACAGCGCGATGTCGTCCGGCACGGCCAGCCCGCGTCCGCCGAGCGCGGTGAGCGCCCCGATGGTCATCGTGTTGTTGGCGGTCACCAGCGCGGTCGGCGGCTCGGGCAGGGCGAGCAGGGCGGCCGTGGCGCGTTCGGCACCGGCGGACTCCGAGTTCCCGGACACCACCAGTGCCGGGTCGCGGGGAAGCTCAGCCGCCGTCAGCGCCCGGTGGTAGCCCGTGGTCCGCTCGGCGGTGGTGCTCAGCCCCGGCAGTCCCGCGACCAGGCCGATCCTGCGGTGGCCGAGCCCGGTGAGGTGGGCGACCAGGGCCGTCATGGGCTCGGTGTTCTCGGCGCCCACGTGGTCGAAGCGGGGCGGTGCGGCCCCCGCACCTGCTCCGGCGGGCTCGGCCGGTGGGGGCAGGCGGTCCAGCAGGACGGCCGGTACGGCATGGCGGGTGAGGTAGGCGAGCAGGTCGTGCGGCCGGGGCGAGGGGGCGACGATCACGCCGTCCACCCGGCGTTCGTGCAGCAGCCGTACGACCTCGCGTTCGTGCGCGGGGTCGTCGTGCGGGTCCGAGACCAGCAGGCCGTACCCGGCGGCCAGCGCGGCGGCCTCCACGCCCTGAAGGATCTCGGTGAAGTACGGGTTGCCGATCACCGACACCGCGAGCCCGATGGTCCGGGTGCGGGAGGTCACCAGGGACCGCGCGAGGGTGTTCCGGGTGTAGCCGAGCGCGTCCACCGCGTCCAGCACGGCCCGCCGGGTGTGGGGCAGGACCGGGCGGGTGCCGTTGAGCACGTGCGAGACCGTCGCCACGGAGACACCGGCGCGCCGCGCCACGTCCGACATGGTGGGCATCGCGTTCCCCTCCCCGGCACGCGTCCGGTGGCCGGTCCGCCGCGCGTGCCCGTGCACCGTGCACCGGGGGCGGTGCCTCCGGCGGCGGGCCGCGTTCTCGGACCTCGTCGTCCTTCCGGCCGGGAAGGTACCCCATCGAGCTGTGCCGCGTAAACGCTTGCGCAAGCGTTTACGCGGCCTGGGAGCGGTCAGAGCCGTGACGGAGCGGGCCGGTCAGGGGCACCCCGCCCGGGAGGCGGCCGATTCGCCCCGGTATCGTCGGCGCGCCACATCCCCCGACCAGTGGAGAACCCCATGTCCGCGCCGTCTGAGCCGTCAGGATCGTCCGCTCCCGCCGGGGCAGCCGGTTCTCCGGGACCGTCCGCGAGCCGTCGTACCGTGCTGCGCGGTGCCGCCCTGGTGCCGGTCGCCGGGCTGGGGCTCGCGGCCTGCTCGGGAGGCGGCGGCGGGGCGGCCTCGGCCCCCACCGCGCCCGTCGATCTCGGCGCCGAGGGCGAGGTCGCGCCGGGGCATGCGAAGCTGTACCGGGACAGCAATGTCGTGGTCGCGCGGGAGGCGGGCGGTGCGCTCAAGGCGTACAGCACCATCTGCACGCACGCGGGCTGCCCCATCAACAAGCTCCAGGGCACCCTGCTGATCTGCCCCTGTCACGGCAGCGAGTTCGACGCGGTGACCGGCAAGGTCCGCCGGGCGCCCGCCACCGAGCCGCTGACCGAGGTGCCGGTGAAGGTGAAGGACGGCCGGATCGTGGCCGGTCCGGCCGCCTGACCCTCTCGTCGCCCGGTGGGGCCGTTGGCAGGAGCTGACGGTGAGCCCCTTCGCGGAGCTGAGCTCCTTCGCGGAGGTGAGCTCCTCGCCGCCCGGTCGGGCGGTCCGTCACCGGGCCGGGTTCACTCCCAGTCCCACGCGATGCCCACCAGGCCGGGCCGCAGCCGGGGTTCCACCGTGT
Source organism: Streptomyces corallincola (assembly GCF_019104725.1). Classification (GTDB taxonomy): domain Bacteria; phylum Actinomycetota; class Actinomycetes; order Streptomycetales; family Streptomycetaceae; genus Streptomyces; species Streptomyces corallincola. Next base: position 21,040 of record NZ_JAHRXF010000059.1, read on the forward strand.
GGACGCTGAGGTGCGGGGCGCCCAGCACCAGGTCGCGGCGTCCGGTGCGCGGCGCGGCGGGGGAGGGCTGGGAGAACCGGTGGCAGCGCGTGGGCAGCGCCGCCCGGTCGAAACGCACCTGGAGCGTGTACTGCCCGCCCGCCGGCTCCGACGCGTGGACGTACTCCCGCGACACGCCCGCCGTGCCGTCCTCGACGGCGTACCGGAACAGGTGGGTGTCGCCGGTACGCAGCCGGGTGTCGAACAGCAGCTCGCAGGCGAGCACTCCGGTCACCGCGTCCCAGCGGACCCGTCCCGTACGGCAGTTCTCCAGCGCGTGCACGGTGACACGGGCGGGGTCGCAGCCCGGATCGCCCCGGTGCACGGCGACGAACCGGTCCACGCCCTCGCGGTGGGCCCGCACCACGTACCGGCAGTCGCGGGCGGCCAGTTCGCGGGCGGCACCGATCCGGACGTGCTCGTGGTGGCCGAGGAGGTGCAGACCGGCGTCGGCCGGGCGGCCGAGTTCGGCGCGCAGCCGGTCCTCGGCCTGCGCGGCGGCCACCAGGGAGCGGTACGAACGGCTCGGCCCCCGGCCGTCCGGCGCGGGCCCGTCGGCCTCCGCGAGCAGCCTGATCAGCGACTCGTCCGGCAGCCGGAGTATCTCCTCCAGCGCGCGGACGGCCCGCAGGGACTCCGGCCGCTGCGGGCGGCGCGCGCCCTGCTGCCAGTAGCTGAGGCTGGTCACGCCCACCGTCACCCCGTGCCGCGAGAGATGGTGCCGGACGCGCTGGAGCGGGAGTCCGCGCGCGGCGATGGCGGCCCGCAGCGCCACGTGGAAGGGGCCGCCCCGGAGCACCGAGTCCAGCTCGGCGGCAGGGGGGACGGCGTCCGGGTGCTCAGTGGCGTACCGCATGCGCGGGGCCTCTCTGTGAAGGCCGGGACGGCTGGTCGGACCGCCGGCGCGGGTGTTCGAGGCCCCGTGGGCGCGTGGCACCCCTCCTCCGCGCGCGCCGAAGCCCCCCGCCCGGTACGCACGGCCCCGAGTTTCCCCGCATTGAAGCGTGTCGGCCGGACGCCGACAACACTTGCGGACCGTCCTGGCGGAGTCTCGCCGGTGTGCTTTTCCGACCGTCGGACCCGGGGCTCGGGTGACGGCCCGTGACGCTCCGCCAGAGGGGCAGGTGGGCGGGGTGCGCGGGGCGCCCCAAGGGCGGTGGACCGGCTGGTCCGGGGTGGTTCAGGGGGGCCGGGGGAAAGTTGTCCACAGGCCGGTTCCGGGGCCGCGTGCGGTTGTCCACAGGCCCGCCGCGGTGTCGGTGCGCGCCAGTAGGGTGTGAGACATGGCCGACCCCTCCAGCTACCGCCCCAGGCCGGGTGACATCCCGGACACTCCGGGGGTGTACAGGTTCCGCGACGAGCACCGCCGGGTGATCTACGTCGGGAAGGCGAAAAGCCTGCGCCAGCGCCTGGCCAACTACTTCCAGGACCTGGCGAACCTGCACCCGCGCACCCGGACGATGGTGACCACCGCCGCGTCCGTGGAGTGGACCGTGGTCTCCACCGAGGTGGAGGCGCTGCAGCTGGAGTACTCCTGGATCAAGGAGTACGACCCCCGGTTCAACGTCAAGTACCGCGACGACAAGAGCTACCCGTACCTCGCCGTGACGATGAACGAGGAGTTCCCGCGCGTGCAGGTGATGCGCGGTCACAAACGCAAGGGCGTCCGGTACTTCGGCCCCTACGCGCACGCCTGGGCCATCCGGGACACCGTCGATCTGCTGCTGCGGGTCTTCCCCGTACGCACCTGCTCCGCCGGGGTCTTCAAGAACGCCGCCCGCACCGGCCGTCCCTGCCTGCTCGGTTACATCGGCAAGTGCTCCGCGCCCTGCGTCGGCCGGATCGACGCCGCCGACCACTGGGACCTCGCCGACGAGTTCTGCGACTTCATGGCGGGCCGCACCGGCACCCATCTGCGCCGCCTGGAGAAGCAGATGGCCGAGGCCGCCGAGGAGATGGAGTACGAACGCGCCGCCCGGCTCCGCGACGACATCGGGGCGCTCAGGAAGGCCCTGGAGAAGAACGCGGTCGTGCTCGCCGACGCCACCGACGCCGACCTCGTCGCGGTCGCCGAGGACGAGCTGGAGGCGGCCGTCCAGATCTTCCACGTACGCGGCGGCCGGGTGCGCGGCCAGCGCGGCTGGGTCACCGACAAGGTCGAGGACGTCACCACCGGCGCCCTCGTCGAACACGCCCTCCAGCAGCTGTACGGCGAGGAGACCGGCGACGCCGTCCCCAAGGAGGTCCTGGTCCCGGCGCTGCCCGAACCCGTCGAGCCGGTCCAGGAGTGGCTGACCGGCCGACGCGGGGCCAACGTCTCGCTGCGCATCCCGCAGCGCGGCGACAAGAAGGCCCTCATGGAGACCGTGGAACGCAACGCCCAGCAGGCGCTCGCGCTGCACAAGACCAAGCGCGCCTCCGACCTCACCACCCGCTCCCGCGCTCTGGAGGAGATCGCCGACGCCCTCGACCTCGACAGCGCTCCGCTGCGCATCGAGTGTTACGACATCTCCCACCTCCAGGGCGACGACGTGGTCGCCTCGATGGTCGTTTTCGAGGACGGGCTCCAGCGCAAGGGGGAGTACCGCCGCTTCCAGATCAAGGGGTTCGCCGGGCAGGACGACGTGCGCTCCATGCACGAGGTCATCACCCGCCGCTTCCGCCGCTACCTCGCGGAGAAGGAACGCACCGGCGAGTGGACCGACGCCGACGGCCTCCCTGCGGACCCTGTCCCAGCCGACGGCGCGCCCGAGATCGGCACACCCGACACGGTCCCGTCCGACACCGCCCCCTCCGGGACCGCCACTGCCCCGGACACCGTTCCCTCCGGGATCGCCCCCTCCGGGATCGCCGCCCCCGACGACGGCCTCCTCGGCGCCCCGCTGAAGGACGACGACGGCCGCCCCCGGAAGTTCGCCTACCCGCCCCAGCTCGTCGTCGTGGACGGCGGACAGCCCCAGGTCGCCGCCGCCCGCCGGGCCCTGGACGAACTCGGTATCGACGACATCGCCGTGTGCGGCCTCGCCAAGCGGCTGGAGGAGGTCTGGCTGCCCGGCGAGGACGACCCCGTGGTGCTGCCCCGCACCAGCGAGGGCCTCTATCTCCTCCAGCGCGTCCGCGACGAGGCGCACCGCTTCGCCATCACCTACCAGCGCACCAGACGTGCCAAGCGGTTCCGCGCCGGACCCCTGGACGACGTACCCGGCCTCGGGGACACCCGGAAACAGGCACTCGTCAGGCATTTCGGCTCGGTGAAGAAGCTCCGGTCCGCCACAATCGAACAGATCCAGGAAGTGCCCGGCATAGGCCGCAAGACGGCCGAGACCATCGCCGCGGCCCTCGCCCGGACGGCACCGGCCGCACCCGCCGTGAACACGGCGACCGGAGAGATCATTGACGACGGGGAACCCGGCACGACGGCGGACTCCCCGGGGGAACCCGTGACCGCGGGCCTCCCCGACGACCGACGGGGGCAGGAGACATGAGCGAGCACGACGCACGGCCCGCAGCAGACCCGGCGCGAGAACGGACGCCCGCCGGGGAGCCGCACCAGGCGGCCCAGACAGACGGAGCACAGGTGAGCACCGACACCACCCCGGCCGCGACCCCCGAGGCGGCCATCCCCGAACTGGTCATCATCTCCGGCATGTCCGGGGCCGGGCGGTCCACCGCCGCCAAGTGCCTGGAGGACCTCGGCTGGTTCGTCGTGGACAACCTGCCGCCCGCCCTCATCCCCACGATGGTCGAACTCGGCGCCCGCTCCCAGGGCAACGTGGCGCGGATCGCCGTCGTCGTGGACGTGCGCGGCAGACGCTTCTTCGACAATCTGCGCGAATCCCTCGCCGACCTCGACAGCCGGGGTGTCACCCGGCGCATCGTCTTCCTGGAGTCCTCCGACGAGGCCTTGGTGCGCCGCTTCGAGTCGGTGCGCCGCCCGCACCCCCTCCAGGGCGACGGCCGCATCGTGGATGGCATCGCCGCCGAACGCGAACTCCTGCGGGAACTGCGCGGCGACGCCGACCTCGTCATCGACACCTCCAGCCTCAACGTGCACGAACTGCGCGCCAAGATGGACGCCCAGTTCGCGGGCGACGAGGAACCCGAACTCCGGGCCACCGTCATGTCGTTCGGCTTCAAGTACGGGCTGCCCGTGGACGCCGACCTCGTCGCCGACATGCGCTTCCTGCCCAACCCGCACTGGGTGCCCGAGCTTCGCCCCTTCACCGGCGTCAACGAGGAGGTCGCCGCGTACGTCTTCAACCAGCCCGGCGCCAAGGAGTTCCTCGACCGGTACGCCGAGCTGCTGCGCCTCATCGCCGCCGGATACCGGCGCGAGGGCAAGCGGTACGTGACCATCGCCATCGGCTGCACCGGCGGCAAGCACCGCTCGGTCGCCATGTCGGAGAAGCTCGCCGCGCGCCTCGCGGCCGAGGGAGTCGAGACGGTGGTCGTGCACCGGGACATGGGACGGGAATGACAGGACGTACACCGCGGCTGGGCCGGTTGCGCCGGGTGGTGCCGGAGGGCCGTACCGGCCGGGCCGCGGCCGAGGGGCGGGCCGACCGGCCCGTCGAGGCCCGCGGCGCCCGGCCGCGCAGACGCGGCGCCCAGCCCAAGGTCGTCGCTCTCGGCGGCGGCATGGGCCTGTCCGCCTCGCTCGCCGCGCTGCGCCGGATCACCGGCGACCTCACGGCCGTCGTCACCGTCGCCGACGACGGCGGCTCCAGCGGACGGCTCCGCGACGAACTGGGTGTGCTGCCCCCCGGTGATCTGCGCAAGGCGCTGGCCGCGCTCTGCGGCGACGACGACTGGGGGCAGACCTGGGCCCGCGTCATCCAGCACCGCTTCCAGTCGCGGGGCGAGATGCACGGCCACGCCGTCGGCAATCTGCTGATCGTCGCCCTGTGGGAGCAGCTCGGCGACCACGTCCAGGCCCTCGACCTGGTCGGCAAGCTGCTCGGCGCGCACGGACGGGTGCTGCCGATGTCCGCCGTGCCGCTGGAACTCCAGGCGCTGGTGCGGGGCCACGACCCGGAGCGCCCCGACGACGTGGACACCGTGCGCGGCCAGGCCACGGTGGCGCTCACCCCCGGCGAGGTGCAGTCCGTGCACCTCGTCCCGCACGACCCGCCCGCCGTGCCCGAGGCGGTGGCGGCCGTGCTGGACGCGGACTGGGTGGTGCTCGGTCCCGGCTCCTGGTTCTCCTCCGTCATCCCGCACCTCCTCGTGCCCGAACTGCTCGACGCGCTCTCCGCGACCAAGGCCCGCCGGGTGCTGCCGCTCAACCTCGCCCCGCAACCCGGAGAAACCGACGGCTTCTCACCGCAGCGTCATTTGGAGGTTTTGGGGCGACACGCCCCTAAACTCGCCCTGGACGTGGTGCTGGCCGACGAGGCCGCGGTGCCCGACCGCGACTCGCTCACCGAAGCCGCCAAGCGGCTGGGCGCCGCGGTCGAGCTGGCGCCGGTGGCCCGGACCGACGGAAGCCCCCGGCACGACCCGGAGCTGCTGGCCGCCGCGTACGACCGTATTTTTCGGATGCATGGAAGGATCGGCCCATGGCGATGACGGCAGCGGTGAAGGACGAGATCTCCCGGCTCCCCGTCACCCGTACCTGCTGCAGAAAGGCGGAGGTCTCCGCCATCCTGCGGTTCGCCGGCGGCCTCCATCTGGTGAGCGGGCGCATTGTGATCGAGGCGGAGCTGGACACGGCGATGGCGGCCCGGCGCCTCAAGCGGGACATCCTGGAGATCTTCGGGCACAGCTCCGAACTGATCGTGATGGCGCCCGGCGGACTGCGCCGCGGCTCCCGTTACGTGGTGCGCGTGGTCGCCGGTGGTGACCAACTGGCCCGGCAGACCGGTCTGGTGGACGGGCGGGGCCGACCGATCCGCGGGCTGCCGCCGCAGGTGGTCTCGGGGGCCACCTGCGACGCCGAGGCCGCCTGGCGGGGCGCGTTCCTCGCGCACGGCTCGCTCACCGAGCCCGGCCGCTCCTCCTCCCTCGAAGTGACCTGCCCCGGCCCCGAGGCCGCGCTCGCCCTGGTCGGCGCGGCCCGGAGGCTGTCCATCGCGGCCAAGGCGCGCGAGGTGCGCGGGGTGGACCGGGTGGTCGTCCGGGACGGCGACGCGATCGGCGCCCTGCTGACCCGGCTCGGCGCGCACGAGTCGGTGCTCGCCTGGGAGGAGCGCCGGATGCGGCGCGAGGTCCGGGCCACCGCCAACCGGCTCGCCAACTTCGACGACGCCAACCTGCGCCGTTCGGCACGGGCCGCCGTGGCGGCGGGCGCGCGGGTGCAGCGGGCGCTGGAGATCCTCGCCGACGACGTGCCGGAGCATCTGGCGGCGGCCGGGCGGCTGCGCATGGAGCACAAGCAGGCGTCGCTCGAGGAGTTGGGCGCCCTCGCCGACCCGCCGCTCACCAAGGACGCGGTCGCCGGGCGCATTCGCCGTCTGCTGGCGATGGCCGACAAGCGCGCCTCCGACCTGGGCATCCCCAGCACCGAGGCCAACCTCTCCGACGAACTGGCGGACAGCCTCTCGGGCTGACCCCGGCCCGGCACGACACACCCCCGCACCGGCGGCCCGCCTCGACGGCGGGCCGCCGGTGCGCTCATGTCCCCTCCGGGGGCCACCCGCCCCCGACGCCCGTCACAAGATCCCGCCCCCCAGCGCCCCCGTCACCGCCCCCCCTCCAAGAGCCGTACTCCGGGGCCCACATGCCCGCCGCCCCGCACACCGACGACGGCTGCAAGCACCTCACCCGCACCATCGACCTCACCGGTTGGACGACCCCTGTCAACAGGTGAGCGCAACCCCCTCTCAACAGTGCGGAAAACGGGCGTTCGTTGTGTGTCTCTCAGGTGAGCCGCCCCGCTCACGAACGAGTGAAACAGGCCCTCGGCGGCCCCGGCATCAGTGGGCGAATCACCAGGAAAACACCGCCGATCCGGGGTGGTCCGTACGCTACTGGCCGGTAAGTTCCGCCTGCCCTCGTACGCGGCATCTCGATGTCACCGAGGGGGCCGTGGAGGGGTAGGGTCGTGGTTGGTCGGGGACATCCCAAACACAGCTCGCCGGCACCGCATGGCCGGCGTACCAACGAGGAGATCGGTTCGTGACGATCCGCGTAGGCATCAACGGCTTCGGCCGTATCGGGCGTAACTACTTCCGCGCGCTCCTGGAGCAGGGCGCGGACATCGAGGTTGTGGCTGTCAACGACCTGGGGGACACCGCTACCACCGCTCACCTGCTGAAGTACGACACGATCCTGGGCCGCCTCAAGCAGGAGGTCTCCCACACCGCCGACACGATCACCGTGGGCGGCCACACCATCAAGGTGCTGTCCGAGCGCAACCCGGCCGACATCCCCTGGGGTGAGCTGGGCGTGGACATCGTCATCGAGTCCACCGGCATCTTCACCAGCAAGGCGGACGCCGCGAAGCACATCGCGGGCGGTGCGAAGAAGGTCCTCATCTCGGCCCCGGCCAAGGACGAGGACATCACCATCGTGATGGGCGTCAACCAGGACAAGTACGACGCGGCGCAGCACCACGTCATCTCCAACGCCTCCTGCACCACCAACTGCGTGGCGCCGATGGCGAAGATCCTGGACGAGAACTTCGGCATCGTCCGCGGCCTGATGACCACGGTGCACGCGTACACCAACGACCAGCGCATCCTGGACTTCCCGCACAAGGACCTGCGCCGCGCCCGCGCCGCCGCGGAGAACATCATCCCGACCACCACCGGTGCCGCCAAGGCCACCGCGCTGGTCCTCCCGCAGCTCAAGGGCAAGCTCGACGGCATCGCCATGCGCGTCCCGGTCCCCACCGGCTCCGTCACCGACCTCGTCATCGAGCTGAGCCGCGAGGTCACCAAGGAAGAGCTGAACGCCGCCTTCCAGAAGGCCGCCGAGGGCGAGCTGAAGGGCATCCTGGAGTACACCGAGGACCAGATCGTCTCCTCGGACATCGTCAACTCCCCGGCGTCCTGCACCTTCGACTCCTCCCTGACGATGGTCCAGGAGGGCAAGAACGTGAAGGTCATCGGCTGGTACGACAACGAGTGGGGCTACTCCAACCGCCTCGTGGACCTCACGGTCTTCGTCGGCGACCAGCTCTGATCGACCCGCGGCGGGCAGCCGAATGCGTCATCGCAGGGCTCGGGCAGCGCACCGTCGCGCTGTCCGGGCCCTGACGCGCGTGCGCGACGTCCGCGCCCGGCCTGCGAAGATCAGCCCTCGTAGGAACCAGAGCTTCCAGGAGCCCCTGTCATGAAGACCATCGACGAACTTCTCACCGCGGGAGTGGACGGCAAGCGGGTCTTCGTCCGTGCCGACCTCAACGTCCCGCTGGCGAACGGCGTCATCACCGACGACGGCCGCATCCGCGCCGTCCTGCCCACCGTCGAGGCGCTCGCCCGGGCGGGCGCCAAGGTGGTCGTCGCCTCGCACCTGGGCCGCCCCAAGGGCGCCCCGGACCCCGCCTTCTCGCTGCTGCCCGCCGCCGAGCGGCTCGGTGAACTCCTCGGCGCGCCCGTCGCGTTCGCCGACGACACCGTCGGCCCGTCCGCCCACGCGGCGGTCGGGGGCCTCGAACCCGGCCAGGTCGCCGTCATCGAGAACCTGCGCTTCAACCCCGGCGAGACGTCCAAGGACGACACCGAGCGCGGCGAGTTCGCCGACCGCCTCGCCGCCCTCGCCGACGTCTACGTGGGCGACGGCTTCGGGGCCGTGCACCGCAAGCACGCCTCGGTGTACGACCTCCCGGCCCGCCTCCCGCACTACGCGGGCCACCTCATCGCCACCGAGGTCGGCGTCCTGAAGAAGCTCACCGACGACGTCCGCCGCCCCTACGCGGTCGTGCTCGGCGGCTCCAAGGTCTCCGACAAGCTGGCCGTCATCGACCAGCTGCTCGGCAAGGCCGACAGGCTCCTCGTCGGCGGCGGCATGGTCTTCACCTTCCTCAAGGCCCAGGGGTACGAGGTCGGCACCTCGCTGCTCCAGGAGGACCAGATCCCGGTCGTCCGGGAGTACATCGAGCGCGCCGCGAAGAACGGCGTCGAGCTGGTCCTGCCCCTCGACGTGGTGGTGGCCCCGGAGTTCCCGGACCTCCGGACCAAGGCTCCCTCCAGCCCCGCCGTCGTCGCCGCGGACGCCATGCCCGCCGACCGGCTCGGCCTGGACATCGGCCCCGAGTCCCGCGCGCTCTACGCCTCGAAGCTCGCCGACGCCGAGACCGTCTTCTGGAACGGTCCGATGGGCGTCTTCGAGCACCCCGACTACGCCGAGGGCACCCGCGCGGTCGCCCAGGCCCTCGTGGACTCCGACGGGTTCACCGTCGTGGGCGGCGGTGACTCCGCCGCGGCCGTGCGTACGCTCGGCTTCGACGAGAACGCGTTCGGCCACATCTCGACCGGCGGCGGCGCCTCCCTCGAATACCTCGAGGGCAAGACGCTCCCCGGCCTCGCCGCACTGGAGGACTGACCCTTGAGCACCCGCACGCCGATCATGGCGGGCAACTGGAAGATGAACCTCAACCACCTGGAGGCCATCGCACACGTCCAGAAGCTCGCCTTCGCCCTGGCAGACAAGGACTACGAGGCCGTCGAGGTCGCCGTCCTGCCGCCCTTCACCGACCTGCGCTCCGTGCAGACCCTGGTGGACGGCGACAAGCTCAAGATCAAGTACGGTGCCCAGGACATCTCGCGCCACGACTCCGGCGCGTACACCGGCGAGATCTCCGGCCCGATGCTGGCCAAGCTGAAGTGCAGCTACGTGCTGGTCGGCCACTCCGAGCGCCGCCAGTACCACCAGGAGACCGACGAGACCGTCAACGCCAAGGTCAAGGCCGCCTACAAGCACGGCCTCACCCCGATCCTGTGCGTCGGCGAGGAACTCTCCGTCCGCGAGGCCGGAGACCACGTCGCGCACACCCTCGCCCAGGTCGAGGGCGGTCTGAAGGACCTCCCGGCCGAGCAGGCCGAGAGCGTCGTCATCGCCTACGAGCCCGTGTGGGCCATCGGCACCGGCAAGGTCTGCGGCGCCGACGACGCCCAGGAGGTGTGCGCCGCGATCCGCGCCAAGGTCGCGGAGCTGTACTCCCAGGACGTGGCCGACAAGGTCCGCGTCCAGTACGGCGGCTCCGTGAAGTCCGGCAACGTCGCGGAGATCATGGCCAAGGCCGACATCGACGGCGCCCTGGTCGGCGGCGCCGCGCTGGACGCCGACGAGTTCGTCAAGATCGTCCGCTTCCGCGACCAGTGAGCGCGGCCGTGCCCACCGTCCCGCTCCCGGCCTTGATCAGGGCCGGGAGTAGGCGGTAGCGGCGTTACGTCGTACTCTTGCGGGGGCACGGCCAGGTCGCCGTGCCCCCGTCCATCCGAATCCGAGGAAGTTGGTCCAGCCGTGGTTCTGGGGTTCTCGATCGCCCTCATCGTCTTCAGTCTGTTGATGATGCTGCTGGTGCTGATGCACAAGGGGAAGGGCGGCGGCCTCTCCGACATGTTCGGCGGCGGCATGCAGTCCTCCGTCGGCGGCTCCTCGGTCGCCGAGCGCAACCTCGACCGCATCACCATCGTGATCGGTGTGCTGTGGTTCGCGTGCGTCGTCGTCCTCGGCATGCTGATGAAGGCGAGCAACTGACCGTCGCGTTCTCCGCACGGTCGTTCCGTACGCAAGGCCCCATGTTCGGTTCCGCGCCCGCGAGCGCGGCCTATCATGGGGCCTGCGTCTTGTGCGCGGGGCTGTAACTCCCCTCACTGGACGCGCGTTGGGCCTTACGTAGACTGAGGCGCTCGCGGCGAAGCGGAAACACGCCGACTCGCTTCGCGGCACCATCACGCAGGGAGTTACGACCGTGGCAAGTGGCAACGCGATCCGGGGAAGCCGGGTCGGGGCGGGCCCGATGGGCGAGGCCGAGCGTGGCGAGTCCGCGCCGCGTCTGCGCATCTCCTTCTGGTGCTCCAACGGACACGAGACACAGCCCAGCTTCGCCAGCGACGCGCAGGTCCCCGACACCTGGGACTGCCCGCGCTGCGGCTTCCCCGCCGGACAGGACCAGGACAACCCGCCGGACCCGCCCCGCACCGAGCCGTACAAGACCCACCTCGCGTACGTGCGCGAGCGGCGCAGCGACGCGGACGGCGAGGCGATCCTCGCCGAAGCCCTCGCCAAGCTGCGCGGCGAGATCTAGGACCTCCACCGGCCGGGCCCCCACGGGTGCCCGGCCGCTGCCGTCCGGGCCGGGGCTCCGTGTGCCGTGTCCGCGCACCTTCACGCCTCCTTCCGTCCGCTGATCAATTAGGTTGGAACCGCCAGCGGGGGCAGACGCAGAAGAGAAGGCGGAAGTCGGACATGAACGCAGACGGCCGTACGCGACTCGACCGGACGCCCGAGTGGGCGGCGCTGGTCGAACACCGTGACGCTCAACAGTTCACGCTGCGTGGGTTGTTCGCGTCCGATCCGGGTCGTGCGGAGCGGTTGACCGCGCGGGTCGGTGATCTGTAC
>NZ_JAHRXF010000006.1 GCF_019104725.1 Streptomyces corallincola
CCCCCCGCCCCCGGGCGGGCCGCCCCACCCCCCCCCCCCCCCTCGTCCGGCCCCCGCCCCCGCAGGGGGGGCGGCCGGGGGGGGGGCGCCCCCCCCCCGCCGCCCCCCGCCCCATCCCCGTACCGCCCACCCCCGCACCACCCGCTCCCGCGCCACCCGCTCGGCGTAACTCCCGCCCCGCCGGGGCATCGCACGGCCCAACCCGGCGTGCGGCACGCACCGGCCACGGGTCGGATGAGGGGTGTGCGAAGCCATATAGCCTCCCCCCGCCGCCGCGCGCGCTGGTCGGTCACCGGCGCCCTCACCGGCCTGCTGCTCATCCTCACCCTGCCCGGCGCGCTGCCCTCCGCCGCCGAGTCCCTGCCCCGGCGCGGCAGCGCCTACATGGGCATCGGAGTCCTCACCCACGACAACCTGGACGTCCTCGCCGAGGACGCCGCGGCGATGGCGAGCCAGACCGCCGCCACCGTCACGAGCGCGGAGAACGCCACCCGCGTCACCCAGACCGAGGGCGTGGACGTCTCCAGCTACCAGGGCACCGTCGCCTGGCCCACCCTGTGGAACAGCGGCGTGCGCTGGGCCTACACCAAGGCGTCCGAGGGGACGTACTACAAGAACCCCTCCTTCACCTCCCAGTACGACGGCGCCCTCAAGGCCGGAATGGTGCGCGGTGCCTACCACTTCGCCACCCCCGACACCACGGGCGGCGCCGCCCAGGCCGACTACTTCCTCGCCCACGGCGGCGGCTGGACCAAGGACGGCAAGACCCTGCCGGGCGCCCTGGACATCGAGTGGAACCCCTACGGCGACGACTGCTACGGCAAGTCCACGACCGCGATGGTCACCTGGATCAAGGACTTCCTGAACCGGTACAAGGCGCGCACCGGGCGCCACGCCGTGATCTACACCGCGACCAGCTGGTGGACCCAGTGCACCGGGAACTACGCCGGGTTCGCCGCCAACAACCCGCTGTGGATCGCCCGTTACGCCTCCACCGTCGGCACCCTCCCGGCCGGATGGAAGGTCCAGACGATGTGGCAGTACACCTCGTCCGGGGCGACCGTGGGGGACCACAACCGGTTCAACGGGGCGCTGGACCGGGTGAAGGCACTGGCCACCGGGTGAAGACGTCGGTCACCGGGTGACGCGCGCCGCCCGGCGCGGGGACGCCTCGCGGTCATGACCCGTCTCACGACATCATGATCCCGAACGTCCCCGCGACGCCCGCCGCGTAGACCAGCACCGCGAGCGGCAGCCCGCCCCACAGCCGCCAGCCGCGTCGGCGGAAGGTCGCCCCGAGCGCGGCCCCGACCGCCGCCGCGAGCCCCGCCCACGGCAGCAGCATCGTCAGCAGGATGCCGCCGGTGCCGCAGCGGAACACCGGGTTCTCCAGCGAGCAGTTGTCCGTGGAGAAGACGGACACGAAGAACACCAGCGCGTTCACCAGACACGCCAGCGCGCACAGCACGCAGACCACCACCACGTACGCCGTCGTCCACGGCGCCGGCCGGTGGACCCCCGTTCCGGCGTACGCCCCGCCGCGCACCCCGCCGGCCCCGCTGTCCCGTCCCGCCCCACCGTTCACGCCCGCCCCCTCGCCCCGCCGTTTCCCCGTAACGGGTCCACCGTAGGAGCGGCCCCCCGACGCCCGCCTGAGTACGCGCACTCAGGTGGGCGTCCGCGCTGCTCGGGCGTCCCCTGCCCGCCGGGTCCGGGCCGGTGCGGGGGACGCTTCGGCAGCGCGGTCTGCGTCCGGTGCTGCGTCTTCTTCTCTGTGGCCCGCCCGCCGCCGACGGCAGTCTGCTGCAAAACACGGCATGGAGGCGACAGTGACAGCAGGCCCGGCCCCCGCTGGGGCACCGACCGGCGGCGACATCCCCACCGCATCCTTCGCACAGCGCCGCCTGTGGTTCCTGGACCAACTGGCGGGTCCCTCCGCCGGGTCCACGCTGCCCCTGGCCCTGCGCCTGCGCGGCCCCCTGGACGCCGACCGCCTGGAACGCTCCCTCGCCGCGATCACCGAACGGCACGAGCTGCTGCGCACCCGCTTCACCGCCGTGGACGGCGAGCCGGTGCCCGTCACCGACCCGCCCGCCGGGTTCGCCCTGGAGCGGACCGACGCCACCGGCCCGGACGACCTCTTCGCCCGCCACCTCGGCCGCCCCCTGGACCTCGCCGTTCAGCACCCCGTACGCGCCGTCCTCGCCCGCGTCGCACCCGACGAGCACCTGCTGCTGGTCGAGGTGCACCACATCGCGGTGGACGGCTGGTCCTGGGGCATCCTGCTGGACGAACTCGCCGCCGGATACCGGGGCGAGACCGTCACCGCGCCCGGCACCCGCTACGCCGACTTGGCCCGCGCCGAGGCCGGACGGCTCTCCGGCGACCGGCTGCGCCGCCTCACCGGCCACTGGCGGGACCGCCTCGCCGGACTCGCCCCGCTCGCCCTGCCCACCGACCGGCCCCGCCCGCGCGTCTGGGACGGCTCCGGCGCCGCGCTCCGCTTCGACCTGCCCGCCGACCTCGTCACCGCCGTGGACACCCTGGCCCGCTCCCGCCGCGCCACCCGCTACATGCTCCTGCTCACCGCCTACCAGGCCCTGCTCGGCCACTGGTCCGGCACCACCGACGTCGCCGTGTGCAGCACCCTCGCGGACCGGGGCAGGCGCGGCGCCGCCGAGCTGATCGGGCCGCTCGTCAACACCGTCGTGCTGCGCACCGACCTGTCCGGCCGCCCCGGCTTCGCGGACCTCCTGGACCGGGTGCGCGGCCGGGTCCTCACCGACCTCTCGCACGCCGAGGCCCCCTTCGACCACGTGGTCGGCGCGGTCGGCGGCGAACGCGACCTCTCCCGACACCCCCTCGCCCAGGCGTCCTTCACCCTGCTCAACAGCCCCCTGCGCCCCGTCTCCATGCCCGGCCTGGCCGTCGAACTGGTCGAACCCCCGCTCACCGAAACCCCGTTGGACGTGTTCCTCGACCTCACCCTGCGCACCGACGGCAGCATCGCCGCCGTACTCCAGTACGCCACCGCCCTGTTCGACCCGGCGACCATGCGCGGCTTCGCCGACTCCTACGTGGCGCTGCTGCGCGCCGTCCTCGACGCCCCGGACACCCCGGTCGGCGAACTCGCCGCCGCGCTGCCCCTGTTGGCCTCCGCCGCCCGGCCCCGCCCCGAGTGGCACCGCGCGTCCGACCGGCCCGCCGGACCCGCCGAGCCGGTCCGCTACGCCGGTGCCCCGGACGCCACCGCCCTGATCTGCGGCGACGACCGCGCCACCTACGCCGAACTCGACGCCCTCACCGGCGGTCTCGCCGCCGCGCTCGCCGCCACCGGGGTGGTCCCCGGCAGCCGGGTCGGGGTGCTGCTGCGCCGGGGCCTGTGGTCGGCCGCCGCCGTGGACGGCGTCTGGCGCGCGGGCGGGGTGTATGTCCCGCTCGACCCCGAACTCCCGCCGGAGCGGCTCCGGTTCATGGCGGAGGAGGCCGATCTCGGCTGGGTGGTGGCGGACGCGGCGAACCTCGAAACCGCCCACGGACTCGCCCCCGCAGTCGTGGACACCGGCACCGTCACGCCCGTGGCCGACGCTCCCCGGCACATCCCCGACCCGCGCGAACTCGCCCATGTCATCTTCACCTCCGGCTCCACCGGCCGCCCCAAGGCCGTCGGTGTGGAACACGCCGCGCTCGCCTCGCACGTGGCCGCCGCCCGCGCCCGCTTCGGGATCACCGCCGCCGACCGGGTCCTCGCCTTCGCGTCGTTCGCCTTCGACGCCTCCCTGGACCAACTGCTGCCCGCGCTGACCTGCGGTGCCACCGTGGTCATGCGCCCGGACGAGCCCTGGCTGCCCACCCAGGTCCCCGAGATCGTCCAGCGGCACGCGCTCACCGTCGTCAACGTGCCCCCGACCTACTGGGCCGAGCTGACCCTCTCGCTGGACCGGCGGCTCGCCGCCGCGCTCACCCCGCTGCGGCTGCTGGTCCTCGGCGGCGAGGCCGTCCCCGCCGACACCCTCGCGCTCTGGCGGGCGGCCGTCCCCGGGGTCCGCGTCTGCAACGCCTACGGGCCCACCGAGACCACCGTCACCGCCACCACCTACGACGCCGGGGACCCGCCCGACGGCGCCGTGCCCATCGGCCGCCCGCTCGGCGGGCGCCGGGTGCACGTCGTGGACCCCGACGGCACCGAGGTCCCCGTCGGCGCCACGGGCGAACTTCTCATCGGAGGAACCGAGTTGGCGCGCGGCTACCTCGGCAGGCCCGCCCTGACCGCCGAACGCTTCGTGCCCGACCCGTTCGGCGCCCCCGGCGGGCGGCTCTACCGCACCGGCGACCTCGTCCGCTGGGGCGCCACCGGGGACCTGGAGTTCCTCGGGCGCCGCGACGACCAGGTCAAGATCCGGGGCTTCCGGGTCGAACTCGGCGAGGTCGAGACCGTGCTGCGCGGCTGCCCGCAGGTCGCCGCCGCCGCCGTACGGCCCGACCGCGCCACCGGCCGCAGCCTCGTCGGCTACGTCGTCCCCGCCGACGCGGGCGACCCGGCCACCGGCACGGAGGCGGGCGCCGGTCCGGCGGCCGTGGACCGGGCCGCGCTGCGCGCCTGGTGCGCCCGGCACCTCCCGGGGTACGCGGTGCCCTCCGAGTTCGTCGTCCTGGACGCCCTCCCGGTCGGCGTGTCCGGCAAACTCGACCGGAACGCGCTGCCCGACCCCGCGCACGCCCGCTCCGCCGACGCGGCCTACGTCGCACCCCGCGACGCGACCGAACGCGTCGTCGCGGAGGTGTGGGCCGATGTGCTCGGCGTGGACCGGATCGGCATCGACGACAGCTTCTTCGACCTCGGCGGCCACTCGCTGCTCGCCACGATGGCCGTCTCCCGGATCGCCCAGCGGCTCGGCCGCGAGATCGAACTCCGTACCGTCTTCGAACACCCCACCGTGCGCGGCTTCGCCCCGCGGGTCGCCGCCGCCCGCCTCTCCGGCACCGCCGAGATCGTGCCCGCCGACCGCACCCGGCCGCTGCCGCTGTCCTTCGCGCAGGAACGCCTGTGGTTCCTGGACCGCACCTCCGACCACGGCGAGTCCTACCTGCTCTGGTACTCCTGGCGGGTACGCGGCGGCCTGGACCGCACCGCCTGGCAGCAGGCCCTGGACGACCTGGTCGCCCGGCACGAGGTGCTGCGGACCGCGCTGATCGAGTCCGACGGGCGGCCCGTGCAGCAGATCTGCGACCCGGTCGGCGTGCCCCTGCTGTGGGAGAGCGCGCCGGACGCCCCCGAGGAGACGGCCCGGCTGGACGCCGTACGGCGCCGCGCGGTCGCCCTCGCCACCCGGCGCTTCGACCTCGCCCGGCCCCCGCTGCTGCGGGCCGGGGTGTGGGAGCTGGCCGACGACGACCATGTGCTGGTGCTGTCGCTGCACCACGCGGTCACCGACGGCTGGTCCAAGGGCGTCCTGCTGGACGAACTCACCGCCCACTACCGGGCCCGGCTCACCGGCGGGCCCGCGCCACTGGCCGAACTGCCCGTGCAGTACGCCGACTTCGCCGCCTGGCAGCGCGAGCGTGCCGACAACGGCGCCCTGGAACCCCAACTCGCCTACTGGGAAGAAGCGTTGGCCGACGCGCCTGCCCTGGAACTGCCGACCGACCGGCCCCGGCCGCCCGCCTTCACCGGACGCGGCGGCGCCGTCGAGGTCGAGCTGGACACCGGACTCGTGGGCCGGGTGGACGCGTTCGCCCGGCAGCGGGGCGCGAGCCGCTTCATGGTGCTGCTCGCCGCCGCGCAGGCCGTCCTCGCCCGCTGGACCGGACAGACCGACGTGTCGGTCGGCACCCCGGTGGCCGGGCGCGACCGCGTCGAACTGGAGCCGCTGATCGGCTACTTCGTCAACACCGTCGTCCTCCGCACCGACCTCGCCGGACGGCCCGCCTTCTCCACCCTCGTGGACCGGGTGCGGGACACCGTCCTCGGCGCCTTCGACCACCAGGAGGTCCCCTTCGAACGCGTCGTGGAACGGCTCCGGCCCGCCCGCGACCTCTCCCGCAACCCGCTGTTCCAGGTCATGGTGGACGTCCAGGACGCCGCTACCGGCGGTACCGGACGGCTGCCCGGACTCGACACCGCCGCCTTCGAACTCCCCTGGGGATCGGCCAAGTTCGACCTGACCGCGACCTTCCTCGTCCGGGACGACCGGTTCGCCCTCAACATCGAGTACGCCGCCGACCTCTTCGACGCCGACAGCGCCGCCCGGTTCGCCCGGCACGTCGGCCGCCTGCTCGCCGCCGCCCTCACCGACCCCACCCGCAGAGTGGACGAGGCACCCCTGCTCACCGCCGGTGAACACCGGGACCTCGTGGCCGCCGCCGGACACGACAGCGCACCGGCACCCGCGTTTAGCCCGGCCGGACACGCGGACCGCGTCGCCGTCGTCTGCGGCGACCACCGCCTGGAGTACGCCGAACTCGACGCGCTCACCGGCGGACTGGCCGCCGATCTGGTGGCCGCCGGGGTCGCACCCGGTGACCCCGTGGGCGTCCGGGTCGGCCGGAGCGTCTGGTCGGTGGCCGCGATGCTCGCCGTCTGGCGCGCCGGGGGCGTGTACGTCCCGCTCGACACCCGGCTGCCCGCCGAGCGGACCCGCCTGATGCTGGCCGAGACCGGCGCCCGGCACATCGTCACCGACCCCGGCACCCGCGACGGCGTCACCGGCCTCGACGCCGTCACCGTGGACGTCGGCGCCGTCACCCCGGCCGCCGACGGCCCCCGGCACACCCCCGCACCGGACGACCTCGCCTACGTCATCTTCACCTCCGGCTCCACCGGCCGCCCCAAGGCCGTCGGCGTCGAACACCACGCCCTGGACGCCCATGTGGCCACCGCACGGGCCGAGTTCGCGCTCACCGAGGACGACCGGGTGCTCAGCTTCGCCTCCACCTCCTTCGACGCCTCCCTCGAACAGCTCCTCCCCGCACTCGCCGCCGGGGCCACCGTCGTCGTACGCCCCGAGGAGATCTGGGCACCGGAGGAACTGGCCGAACGGGTGGCCGCCGAGCGGATCACCGTCATGGAACTCACCCCGTCCTACTGGGCGGAGGTCGTCGCCCGCATCGACACCCTCGCCCCGCACCTGACCTCACTGCGGCTCCTGGTCACCGGGGGAGAGGCACTGCCCGCCGACCCGCTCGCCCGCTGGTTCGCCGCCCTGCCGCAGGTGCCCGTCGTCAACACCTACGGCCCCACCGAGACCGTCATCTCCGCCACCGCCCGCCGGGTCGAGCACGCCCCCGAGGGCAGGGTGCCCATCGGCCGCGCCCTCGGCAGCCGCCGCGCCCACGTCGTGGACCCCCTCGGCAACCTCGTCCCGGACGGGGTCCCCGGCGAACTCCTCATCGGAGGACCTGAGTTGGCGCGCGGCTACCTCGGCCGTCCGGCACTCACCGCCGAACGCTTCGTACCCGACCCGTTCGGCGCCCCCGGCGGGCGGCTGTACCGCACCGGCGACGTCGTACGCCGACTCCCCGGCGGGGAGCTGGAGTTCCTCGGCCGCAACGACGACCAGGTCAAGATCCGGGGCTTCCGCGTCGAGCCCGGCGAGGCCGAAGCGGTGCTGCGTGCCCACCCCGGAGTCCGCGCCGCAGCTGTCCTGGTCCGCCCCCTGCACGGCGAACCCGCGCTGATCGGATACGCGGCCGGTGACGGGCTCTCCGCGGAGTCCCTCGCCACCCACTGCCGCGCCCAACTGCCGCACTACCTCGTCCCGTCCGCCTTCGTACTGCTCGACCGGCTGCCGCTCACCGTGCAGGGCAAGCTCGACACCGCCGCGCTGCCCGCACCCGCCGCGCCCGCCGCCCGCGCCTTCACCGCACCGCGCACCCCGGCCGAGACGGTCGTCGCGCAGATCTGGTGCGAGGTGCTCGACCTGCCCCGGATCGGCGTCCACGACGACTTCTTCGCCCTCGGCGGACACTCCCTGCGGGCCGTCTCCGTGGCCTCCCGGCTCCGTACCGCCTTCGACTGCCCCCTCCAGGTGCGGGACGTCTTCGAACACCCCACGGTGGAACGGCTCGCCGCCGAGGTGGAACGGCGCCTGCTGGAGCTGATCTCACAGATGAGCGACGACGAGATCGACCTGTCCCTCACGGCGGACTTCTAGCGCGGGCTTCGAAGGTCCCGTCCGCCCGGCGACGCCAGGCGCGCCCGCCCGCCCGGACCCGCGAAGTACCGCCTCTCCAGAACCTGTTGTACCCGCACCCTGCGCACCTCGCCGTACCCGCCCCGACACACCAGCTTCCCAGCGTGAGAACGGAGTGCCCCCATGACCACGTCCGACGTGCGTCCCGGCCCCCCCACCCCCGGCGACGGCCTCTCCCCGGCGGCCCGGCGGCTGCTGGAGCAGCGGCTGCGCGGCACCGCCGCCGTCCGTGACGACGGTCCCCGGCGCGTCACCGAGCGCCCCGAGCGCGTCCCGCTGTCCCCGGCGCAGCAGCGGCTGTACTTCCTGGACCGGCTCGACCCCGGTGCCGCCACCTATCTGCTGCCCGCCGCCTGGCGGCTCACCGGCCCGCTGGACCGGCCCGCGCTCCACAGCGCCGTCGCCGAACTCGTCGCCCGGCACGAGCAGTTGCGGGTGGTGTTCCCCGAGCACGAGGGCGTGCCGCACCAGCGGGTGCTGCCCGCCGACGGCGCACCGCTCACCGAGGTGGACGTGACCGGCGCGTCCGGCGCCGACCGGGAACGCCGCCTGGACGCGGCCGTGCACGCCGCCGCCGTACGCCCCTTCGACCTCGCCCGTGAACCCGCGTTCCGCGCCACTCTCGTCCGGGCCGCCGACGACGACCACGTCCTCGTCCTCGGCATGCACCACATCGTCTCCGACGGCTGGTCCCTGGACCTGATCGTCCGCGACCTCACCGAGCTGTACCGGGCGCGCCGCGCCGGACACGACGCCGCGCTGCCCCACCTCCCGCTGGACTACACGGACTACGCCCTCTGGCAGCGGGAGAGCGACGAGTCCGCCGCACTCGACCACTGGCGTTCCCGGCTCGCCGGACTCACCCCGCTGGACCTGCCCACCGACCACCCCCGCCCCGACACCCCCGGCGGACCCGGCGCCGCGCACACCGTCACCCTGCCCACCGCGCTCACCGACCGGCTCGCCGGGCTGGGCCGACGGCACGGCACGACCCCGTACATGACGGTGCTCGCCGCCTTCCAGGCCGCGCTGGGCTTCCACACCGGGCAGAGCGACATCGCCGTCGGCACGGTCGTCGCCAACCGCGAGCAGGCCGCGACCGAACAGCTCGTCGGGTTCTTCGTCAACACCCTGGTGCTGCGCGGCGACCTCTCCGACGACCCCACCCCGGCCGCGCTGCTCGCCCGGACCCGCGACCGGGTGCTGGAGGCGTTCTCCCACCAGGCACTGCCGTTCGAGCGGGTCGTGGACGCCCTCAGCCCCGACCGCGACCTGGCCCGCAACCCGCTCGTCCAGGTCCTGTACACCCACACCGACACCACACCCGGCTCCTTCGCCCTCGGCGCCGCCACCGGCACCCCGCACCCGATCGCCCTCACCACCGCCAAGTTCGACCTCACCCTGGACCTGCGCGACGGCAACGGCCGCACCGACCTGGTGTTCGTGTACCGGCCCGACCTGTTCGAGGAGGCGTCCGTCGCCGCGCTCGCCGCGCACACCGTCCGCCTGCTCGACGCCTTCTGCGCCACGCCGGACACCCCGCTCGGCTCCATCGACCCGCTCACCCCGGCCGAGCGCGCCCACCTCCTCGGCCCGGACGGACCCGCAGGCGCCCTCCCGGACGGCGGACCCGCGCCGCGCACCGCCGCCGACCGGGTCGCCGGACACATCGCCCGCACCCCGGACCGCACCGCCGTCACCGGCTCCGGGCAGAGCCTCACCTACGCCGGACTCGACGCCCGCGCCTCGGCGCTGGCCGCCCGGCTGCGCGCCCTCGGCGTCACGCGTGGCGACCTCGTCGGCGTCTGCCTGGACCGCACCCCCGACCTGGCCGCGGCCCTGCTCGGCGTCTGGCGGGCGGGCGCCGCCTATCTGCCGCTCGACCCGACCCACCCGGCCGCGCGCCGCGAGTTCACCGTCACCGACTCCGGGATCACCCTGGTCGTCACCGACCGGGCGACCCGCCCGGCCGTCGAGGGCCTGCCCGTACGACTGGTCCCGGTGGAACCGGACGACGACCACGAACCGGCCGCGCACACCGCCGACCCGCTGCCCGCCCCCGACGACCTCGCCTACGTCATCTACACCTCCGGCTCCACCGGCCGCCCCAAGGGCGTCGAGGTCACCCACGGCAACCTGGCCTGGCTGCTCGGCGCCGCCGACCGGCACTTCGACTTCGGCCCGGACGACGTGTGGACGCTGATGCACTCGCCCGCGTTCGACTTCTCCGTGTGGGAGCTGTGGGCGCCGCTCGCCACCGGCGCGCGGGTCGTGGTGCTCGGCGCCGACGAGGTCCGCGACCCGGTCGCCGTTCACCGGGTGCTGCGCGCGGAGGGCGTCACCGTCCTCAACCAGACCCCGGCCGCCTTCAAGGGCCTGCGCGCCCACCTCGCCGCCGAGGGCGCCGACCTAGGCGAACTCGCCCTGCGCACCGTGGTGTTCGGCGGCGACGCGTTCGACGTACGGGACTACCGCGACTGGTTCGCCGCACCCGGCCGCCGCCCCGAACTGGTCAACATGTACGGCATCACCGAGACCACCGTGCACGTCACCCTCCGCACGATCACCGCCGACGACGTGGCCGCCGAGGTCCGCTCACCCATCGGCCGCCCGCTCGCCGGACAGCACGGCCGGGTCCTGGACCGCTGGGGACGGCTCGTGCCGACCGGCGCCACCGGCGAGCTGTACGTCAGCGGCGGCGGAGTCGCCCGCGGCTACCGCAACCGCCCCGAACTCACCGCCGCGCGCTTCCTCGACGACCCGTTCGCCCCCGGCACCCGGATGTACCGCACCGGCGACCTGGTCCGCGTCCTGCCCGACGGACAGCTCGGCTACGTCGGCCGCGCCGACCACCAGGTGAAGATCCGGGGCTACCGCATCGAACCCGGCGAGATCGAGACCGCGCTGCGCACCCTGCCCGGTGTCGCGGACGTGGCCGTGGTCGCCCGCCGCGACGGCGACGGCGCCCGGCTGGTCGCGCACGTCGTCACCCCCGAGGCCCGCCCCCTGGACGCCCCCGCGCTGCGCGAAGGGCTTCGGCTGACCCTGCCCGACTACATGGTCCCGGCGCTGTTCGTCCGCCACGAGCGGCTCCCGCTGACCGCCAACGGCAAGGTGGACCGGGCCGCGCTGACCGCCGTCGAACCCGCCGCCACCACGCGCGGCGGCCACGTACCGCCCGAGGGGCCGGTCGAGCGGGCGCTCGCGGGGGTGTGGACACAGGTCCTCGGCGCCGAACACGTCGGCCGCACCGACAACTTCTTCGACCTCGGCGGCGACTCCATCCTCGCGCTGCGCCTGGTCGGACTCGCCCGGCAGGCCGGACACGCCTTCAGCGTCGCGGACGTCTTCCGCGCCCGCACCCTCGCGGACCTCGCCGCGCTCGCCACCGACGCCGAGGAGATCCCTGAGCCCGTCGCGCCGTTCTCCCAGCTGGACCCCGCCGACGCGAGCCGCCTCCCGGAGGGCCTGGCCGACGCCTACCCGCTGACCATGCTCCAGGCGGGCATGCTGCACGAGATGCTGGCCGACCCCACGCGCGGCGCCTACCACAACGTCACCGACCTCAAGATCAACGTGCCCGAGGGCTTCGACCTCGCCGCCTTCCAGGCCGCCGTGGACGCCGTCGTCGCCGGACACCCGATCCTGCGCACCTCCGTGGACCTCGTCTCCTACCGCGAACCCCTCCAGCTCGTGCACCGCGCCGCCCATCTGCCCGTCGGCTACACCGATCTGCGCGCACTGCCCCGAACGGAGCAGCGGGCCCGCCTCACCGCCTTCGTGGACGAGGAGTTCGGCCGCCGCTTCGACCTCGCCGCCGCACCCCTGGTCCGTATCCACCTGCACCACGTCACCGACCACGACCTGCGGCTCGTCCTCACCGACTGCCATGTCGTCCTGGACGGCTGGAGCCTGACCTCGCTGATCGCGGACCTGCTCGCCCTGCACCGCGAGGCCGTCGCCCACCGCACCGCGCCCCGTCCGCCCGCAGCCCCCGCCTTCGCCGAGTACGTCGCCCTGGAGCGGGCCGCGCTCAGCAGCGACACCTCGCTCGGCTACTGGCGGGACCGGCTCACCGACCTCGACCCGGTCCGCCTCGCCCGCCGTCCCGACGGCCCCGAGCCGGGGCAGCCCCCGGTGCACGAGGTCCGCCGTTCCTACGCCCACCTCGCCGAGCGCATCGGCCGACTGGCCAAGGAGGCGGGCGTACCGCGCCGTACGGTGCTGATGACCGCCTTCCACCACACCATGAGCCTGTTCGCGCGGGCCGACGACAGCGCCCTCGGCCACAGCATCGGCCTGGTCACCAACGGCCGCCCCGAACTGCCCGGCGCCGACCGGATGCGCGGGCTCTTCCTGAACACCGTCCCGTTCGGCGTCCCCCGCCCGCGCGGCAGCTGGCTCAGCTACCTCCGCGACGTGTTCACCGCCGAGCAGGAGATGCTCCCGCACCGCAGGGTCCCGCTCGTGCGCATCGCGGAACTCCGGCCCACCGAGCCCAGTTGGACCGACGCCGTCTTCAACTACGTCAATTTCCACCGGCTTTCGCACGACTCCTGGGACGACTCCCTGGAGATCGCCCGCACCATGTTCCCGCTGCTGGTCAACGCCGGCGTCAACGCGTTCACCCTGGACGCCGACCCCGAGTACGTGACACCGACGACCGCCGGGCAGGTGGCCGACGTGTACTGCGCCCAGCTGGAGGCGATGACCGCCGATCCGCACGGCCGCGTCACCCGGCCCGCCCTCACCGGCGCCGCCCGTGCCCTCGCCCTCGACGTGTGGGGGCGCGGCCCGGACCTCCCGTCCTCCCCGCTGCTCTTCCACCAGCACGTCGCCGGACACGCCGCCCGCACCCCGGACGCGGTGGCCGTCGAACACGGGGACCAGTACGTCTCGTACGGCGAACTTCAAGCGCGGTCAGAGGAGTTGGCGCGGCGGCTGCGCCGGCTCGGCGTCGGCCCCGAGACCGTCGTCGGCATCTGCGTCGAACGCGGCCCCGGACTGCCCCTGGCCGCCCTCGGGGTGCTCCACGCGGGCGGCGCCTTCCTCCCGCTCGACCCCCAGCACCCCGCCGAACGGCTCGCGTTCATGGCCGAGGACAGCGGGATGCGGGTACTGCTCACCGAGTCGGGCCTCGCCGGTACCGTGCCGTTCGACGGGCCCGTCCTGCTGCTGGACGACGCCCCGGACCGTGACCTTGACCGCGCCCCGGACCGCACTGCGGACGGCGGGCCCGACGCCGAACCGGAGACCTCGCGGTCCGCTTCCGCCACCGATGGGCCCGGCGCCGACACCCTCGCCTACATCATCTACACCTCCGGCTCCACCGGCACCCCCAAGGGCGTCGCCATCCCGCACCGGGGCCTGTCGAACATGCTGGAGGGGCAGCGCGACCTGATCCGGCCCACCGCCGGGGACCGGGTGCTCCAGTTCGCCTCCTTCGGCTTCGACGCCTCGATCCTGGAACTGACCTGGTCCCTCGCCAACGGCGGCCGACTGGTCACCGCGTCCAAGGAGGCGCTGCGGCCCGGCCCCGACCTCGCCCGCACCCTGCGCGAACACCGCGTCACCGGCGGTATGCTGCCGCCCAGCGCGCTCGCCGTCCTCGGGGACGACGACTTCCCCGACCTCCGCGTCCTCCAGGTCGCCGGGGAGTCCTGCCCGGCCGAACTCGCGGACGTCTGGGCACGCGGCCGACGCTTCCACAACGTGTACGGCCTCACCGAGACCTCCGTGTGGTCCCTCGCCGCCGAACTCGCCCCCGGCCAGGGCCGTCCCGCCATCGGCACCCCGATGCGCAACACCCGCGTCCACGTCCTCGACGACGACCTCCAGCCCGTCCCGGCCGGGGTGCCCGGCGAGATCTACCTCGGCGGCGACGCCGTCGGCCGCGGCTACCTCGGCCGTCCCGCCCTCACCGCCGCGACCTACGTCCCCGACCCGCACGGCGCCCCCGGTGACCGGCTCTGCCGCACCGGCGACCTCGGCACGCACCGCCCGGACGGCTCGGTCGAATGGCTCGGCCGCCGCGACTCCCAGGTCAAACTGCGCGGCTTCCGCATCGAACTCGGCGAGATCGAGCACGCGTTGCGGGCCCTGCCCGAGCTCCGCCAGGCCGTCGTCCTGCACCGCACCGACCTGCCGGGCGGCGAACCCGCCCTCGTCGCCTACGCCGTCGCGCACGACGGCGTACGGCCCGAACCCGAGGAACTGCGCCGGGCGCTCCGCGCGTCCCTGCCCGGCTACATGGTGCCCGCCCGGTTCGTCCTGCTGGACGAGATGCCCGTCAACCGCAGCGGCAAGACCGACAAGCGCGCACTGCCGCTCCCGGCGGCCGAACTCACCGGTGAGGAGAGCGAGTACGCCGCGCCGGGCACCCCGGCGGAGAAGATCCTCGCCGAGGTGTGGCGGGAGGTCCTGGGGCTCGCCCGGATCGGAGTGCACGACGACTTCTTCCGCATCGGCGGGAGTTCCCTGTCCACCGTCCGCGTCTCCCTGATGGCTGCCGCCCGTGGACTCACCGTGTCCGTGGGGGACCTGATCGAGCACCCCACCATCGGACGGCTCGCCGCGCACGCCACCCGCACCGCCGACGCGGGCGTCCCCGCCGCCGTCACCTCCGAGGTCCGGCTCCGCGAGGGCACCGGCAGCCCCCTGTGGTGCGTGCACCCCACCGGCGGCAGCGCCGCCTGGTTCGTCCCGCTCGCCCGCGCCCTCGCGCCCGGCCGCCCCGTGCACGCCTTCCAGGCGCGCGGCCTGCTCGGCGGCGTGGACCCGAGCACCGTCACCGGCATCGCCGCCAACTACGTGGCCGAGATGACCGAACGCGACCCCGACGGCCCGCACACCCTGCTCGGCTGGTCGATGGGCGCCAACATCGCCCTGGAGATGGCCACCCAGCTGCACCGCGCGGGACACCGCGCCGACCCGCTCGTCCTGATCGAGCCCTACCTGCCCAACCCGGCCGCCCGCGCCCGCCTCACCGGCGTCACCGACGACCTGCGCGCCGCCCTCCAACTCCGCGACAGCGTCCGGGAGATGGAGCCGTCCGCGCAGCGCGACCGGACCACCGCCGAACTCACCGCCGTCCTCCTCGGCGCCGGGATGAGCCCCGCCGAGGCCGCCCTCGTGGAGAACGCCCCCATCGAGGTCTGGCACTCCCTGCTCGCCGCCCTCGCCGGATACGAGGTCCGCCCCTACCCCGGCCACATCCACCTCGTCGTCGGCAGCGAGGCCGCCGGACTGCCGCGCGGACGGCACATGCCCGGCCTGGACGTGGACTACGACACCTATGTGCGGCGCTGGCGGGAGGTGGCCGGTGACGGACTCACCCTGCACATCAGCGACGGCGACCACATGTCGATGATGGCCGAGCCGAGGGTCACGGGCATCGCCCGCGTCCTCGACGGACTCGCCGCCGGTTCCGCCCCGAAGGAGACCCGATGATCGCCACCACCGTGGCCCCGGCCGCCGTCTGCCCGATGTCCCACGGGGTGTCCGGCACCGCGCCGCTCCCGGCACCCGCCCCCGCCTCCGCCTTCGACAAGGCCGCCACCTTCACCGAGCGCTACCTGCTCGCCCCCGACATGGTCGCCGCCCCCTACGCCCACCTCGACGCCCTCCGCGACCACGCCCCGGTGCACTGGAGCCCGATGCACCACGCGTGGCTGGTCACCGGGTACGAGCAGGTGATGCGCTGCCTGCGCGACCCGGCTGTCTCCGCCGACCGGGTGCGGCCCCTGATGGACGCCGTACCGCAGGGCGCCCGCGACGACGCCGAGCGGGCGTTCGGCATCCTGTCCCGCTGGATGGTCTTCAACGACGCGCCGCAGCACCGCCGACTGCGCCAGGTCTTCCAGGAGTCGTTCGCCGCGCGGGCCGTGAACCGGTACCGGGCGTTCACCGAGAAGGCGACCGCCGCCGTCCTCGCCCGCCGTGCCGCCCCCGGCCGCACCGGCGACCTGATGGCCGACCTCGCCAAGCCGCTGCCCGCACTGGTCTTCGCCCGCTGGCTCGGCATCCCGCGCACCGACTCGGCCGCCTTCTGGTACTGGAACGCCCGGGTGGCCGATCTGGTGCTGGGCACCGCCCAGGAGGAGAGCGAGTACCGCGCCTCCCTCCAGGCGCTGGTCAGTCTGGAGGACTACCTCGCCTCCCTGGTCGCCCGGCGGCGCGCGGAGCCCGGCGACGACCTGATCAGCCAGGTGCTGGCCGAGGGCCGGGTCGGGGACACCGTCACCGAACTCGAATTCGTCGGCATGCTCACCCAGATGGCGTTCGCGGGCGGCGAGACCACCAGCAACCTCATCGCCAACACCCTCCTCGCCCTGCACCAGAACCCCGACGCGCTGACCGCCGTACGGGAGGAACCGGAGCTGGTGCGCGGCGCCGTCGAGGAGACGCTGCGGCTGGACGGCCCGTCCAAGATGTCCATCCGCACCGCCAGGGCCGACCTCGGACTCGACGGGCACACCCTGCGCGCCGGGGACCGGATCTTCCTGGTCACCGCGGCCGCCAACCGCGACCCGGCCCGCTTCCCCGACCCCGGCCGCTTCGACGTACGGCGCACCGGCGCCACGCACCTCGGACTCGGGTTCGGCGCGCACTTCTGCATCGGCGCCGCCCTCGCCCGGCTGGTCGCGTGCGCCGCCGTCTCCGCCCTGGTCCGCGACCACCCCGGCCTCACGGTCACCGACCCGGCCGCGCTGACCTGGCAGCCGTCCCTGCTCAACCGCAGCCTCACCGCCCTGCCCGTCCGCTACTGACACCGGCGAGCACCACCCGCCGCGCCGCCCGGCCGTACGCCGGGCGGCGCGGCACCCCGACCCCGAAAGGCACCCCCTGATGGCCACCACCCTCGCCGGAGCCGAACCCCGCCTGTGGGCACCCGCTCGACAGCGGCCCTTCCAACTCCTCTGGCTGGGACAGTCGTTGTCCCTGCTCGGCGACGGGTTCAGCGTCGTCGCCTTCTCCTGGCTGACCCTCGGCCTGACCGGCTCCACCCTCACCCTCGGCTACGTCCTCGCCTTCCAGGCCGTACCCCGCGCCCTGCTCACCCTGGTCGGCGGCACCCTCGGCGACGCGTGGTCCACCCGCACCCTGATGATCGTCTCCAGCTGGATCCGTGCCGTGCTGATGGCTGCGGTCGGACTCGCTGGGCTCGGCGGGCACTTGACGGTGTGGATGCTGTGCGCGGCGGCGGCGCTGTTCGGCGCGGTGGACGCGTTCTTCCAGCCCGCCCGCGTCTCCATCCTGCCCTCGGTCGTGGACAAGGGGATGCTCACCCAGGCCAACGCCCTGCTCGGCGCGGGCTCCCGCACGGCCGCCGTCCTCGGCCCGGCCGTCGGCGGCGCTGTCATCGCCGTCACCGAGGCACCGGTCGCGTTCGTGGTGGACGCGGTGTGCTTCGCGCTGTGCGGATGGTGCGTCGCGGGCATCCGAACGGCCAACCGGACCAAGCGGGTTGACGAGTCCCCGGCGCCCGCGGCCGAGGCGCCGCCGTCCCTGGGCGCCCGCATCCGCGAGGGTGTCGTCTACACCCTGCGCGACTCCCGGCTCCGCACGATCGTCGCCCTCGACACGGCCGTGAACTTCTGCTACGCCGGACCGTTCACGGTCGGTTTCGCCACCCTCGCGGACCAGGTGCTGCGCGGCGGCTCGGCCACCCTCGGCATCCTCAACGGCTCGCTGGCGGGCGGCGCGATGCTCGGCACCCTCGCGGGCGGCGCGCTCGGCGGCCGTCCCCGC
The DNA here is from genome assembly GCF_019104725.1 of Streptomyces corallincola. GTDB lineage: Bacteria > Actinomycetota > Actinomycetes > Streptomycetales > Streptomycetaceae > Streptomyces > Streptomyces corallincola. The sequence goes on from NZ_JAHRXF010000006.1 coordinate 17,943, forward strand.
GTCGGCATGCTGGTCGCCGCGCTCGCGGGCTGGCTGGGGGCCGGGATGGCCATGCTCGGCCTGGTGCACAGCACCCCGGCGGTCGTCGGCACCGTCCTGGCGATGGGCTTCGCCATCGGCTTCCAGGGCGTCTTCGGCCTCAGCTGGATTCAGCGCAACATCCCGCAGAACGTCCTCAGCCGCGTCATCTCCGTGGACATGGTCCTCGGCTACGCCGCCGCCCCCCTCTCCCTCATCGTCTGTGGCGCTCTGGCCCGCGTCAGCACGGCCGCCATGTTCGGCCTGGTCGCGGCGGTCCTGGCGGTGACGGCCCTCATGGTCCTGACCTCACGGGAGGTCCGGGCGATGCGCTGACCCCGGCGCACCGGGGCGGTCGCGCGCGGTGTGCGGTGGTGGTCGGGTATACGGCCCCACGGAAGTCCGCGCGGCTTCCGCCGGGCGCCGACGACCCCTCCGCAGTCCTGCTGCCGACCCAACTCCCTTTGCATGCAGCTCACGTCGGCGCGTGTGTGCCCGTCATCAGTGCCGCAAGGTCCTCCGGGGCCAGGAACGAAGGGGGCGGAGGCGGGCCCCAGTTGAAGAGGCCCTGGGCGCCCTCGAAGGTCTCCGGGGTCCAGAGCTGGTCGTCCACGACGCAGTCCATGTCGGAGTAGTACTCGGAGAAGTTGCCCGCCGGGTCCTTGAGATACCAGAAGAAGTTGGAGCCGGCGTGGTGGCGGCCGAGGCCCCAGATGTGCCGCTCGGGGTGGCCCTCCAGCATGCGAGTGGCTCCGCGCCCGACCTCGTCCACGTCGTCCACCTGCCAGGACGTGTGGTGCAGGAAGGCGACCGGGGCACGCAGCACCAGCACGTTGTGGTGGTCGGTGGAGCAGCGCAGGAAGGCGCCCTCGCCCGCGATGCGGTCCGACAGCCGGAAACCGAGCCCGTCCAGGAAGAACCGCTCGGTCGCGGCCACGTCCGTCGTGCCGACGACCACGTGCCCCAGTTTGCGCGGCTGTACCGCGCCGGTGCGCAGCACGCCGGGCGCCCGGCCGACCCGCTCCAAGCGGCCCGGCCCGTTGTACGGCGTCGCGGGCAGCGTCCGCTGGGTCTGCCGGTGCTCGGTGCGGACGACCACCCGGACGCCGGTGACCGGCTCGACCGCGCCGAGTCCCTCCGCCGTCCACTCGGCCGCCGTACCGAGCCGTCCCAGTGAGGCCGCGATCCGGCCGAGGTCGTCGGCGTCGTCCGCGCCGACGTCGATCTCCACCAGCCGACGCGTCGGGCTCGGTACCAGGCGCAACTGTTCGCCTCCGTCGGTGGTGGCGAACGCCCGCTGGTCCGCGCGGGTGTCCAGCAGCGGGCGCAGGCCGAACTCCCGGTAGTAGTCGCCGGTGCTCGCTACGTCGGGGACTCCGACGACCACGCGGGACAGTCGGTGCAGACTCATGGCGTCTCCTCGTTCGGTTGCCGGTGCGTTGCGATGCCCTGTCGTCGTGCGCGTACGGGGTTCAGCCGGTCACGAAGCTCTGCCGCAGTTCCCCGATTCCCTCGATCCGGCTGGTGAGAACGTCGCCCGGTGCCAGGAACCGCTGCGGCGACCGGCCGAGGCCGACCCCGGCGGGCGTACCCGTGAAGATCAGGTCACCGGGGTGCAGCGGCAGCACCGCCGACAGCCCCTCGATCAGCTCGGCCACCGGGAACAGCAGGTCGGCCGTGGTGCCGTCCTGCACCTGCTCCCCGTTGACCGCACAGCCGAGCCGCAGCACGGCCGGGTCGGCGAACTCGTCCGGCGTGACCAGCCACGGCCCGGTCGGCGCGAAGCCGGGGTACGACTTGCCGAGGCTGAACTGCGGTGCGGGACCGGACAGTTGCAGTTCGCGCTCGCTCAGGTCCTGGCCGACGGTGAGACCCGCGACGTACTCCCAGGCGCGCGCCGCCGGGACGTTCCGGGCGGTACGGCCCACCACCACGACGAGTTCCACCTCCCAGTCGGTGCGCCCGCCGTCCGGCAGCCGGACCGTGGTCACCGGACCGGACAGCGAGGAACGGAACTTGGTGAAGACCGGCGGGAAGCGGTCGGGGCGGTCGAAACGCGACTCCGCCGCGTGCTCCGCGTAGTTGATGCCGATGGCGAAGACCTGCTCCGGGGCCGGGGCGGGCGCGCCGAGGTCCGCCGCGTCGAACTCCGCCGCCCCGGCCGTGTCCGCCCCCGCCGCCCAGGCCAGGAAGTCGTCCCAGTGCGCGAACACCGCCTGCGGGTCGGCCGCGAACCGGCCGCCCGACTCCTTCTCCACGTCCACCGCCCGCACCGGAGCGTCACCGGTGAACAGCGTGAGCCTGCCCGCGAGATTTCCGATACGCACCGCCGACCTCCTCCGCCGGGCCCTCCGGCCTGCCGTCCAGCCTGGACCCGCAATATCGGTAGGTCAAGATAATTTCGACATTTGAGCTGCACATCGAACACCCTTACGCTGTTCGATGTGCAGCGAGCGACGACGACACGGACCGAGCAGACCTACACCGCGCTGCGGGCGGACATCCTCGCCGGGCGCCGCCGACCCGGAGACCGCCTGCCTTTCGCGGAACTCTGCGCCGCCTACGGCGCCAGCATGGGCGTGCTCCGCGAGGCCCTGTCCCGGCTCACCGCCGAAGGGCTGGTGGAGAGCCTGCCCCAGCTCGGTTTCCGGGTCCGCTCCGTCTCCCTGGAGGACCTGCGCGAACTCACCGACGCGCGCTCGGAGATCGAGACCCTGGTGCTGCGCCGCGCCATCACGGACGGCGGCCTCGACTGGGAGTCCCAGGTGCTCGCCACCCACCACCGCCTGGAGCGCACCCCGCAGGCCGACGCGGACGACCCCGAACGGCTCAGCGAGGAGTGGGTCACCGCCCACGCCGCCTTCCACACCGCCCTGCTCGCCGGATGCGCCAACCAGCGCCTGCGTACCGTCGCCCACTCCCTGCGCGACGCCGCCGAGCTGTACCGCCGCTGGTCCGTCCCGCTCGGCACCGGCAGCCGCGACATCGCCGCCGAACACCGCGAGATCCTCCGCGCCGTCCTGGACCGCGACGCCGACGCCGCCGTCACCGCCCTGGACGCGCACATCCGCCGCACGACACGGGCACTGGACGACGGGACGGAACCGGCGGAGGACCGAGAACCGTGACCCGCGCGCCCCGTCGCCCGGTCAAGTGCGGTGCGGCAAAAGGTCGTTGACGCGCTTCGGGCCGAACGGCCCACCGCGAAGAACGTGTTCACGGACAGCGCCCGAACCGGCACCCCGCCTCACACCCCGCGCAACTCCGCCGACCTGGCGCACAGATCCGCCCGGTTCACCGCTCCCGTCTTCGTCATCAGACTGGCGATGTGCTTCTCCGCCGTACGGGGTGAGATGAACAGCCGGTCGGCGAGGTCCTTGTTGGTGAGGCGCTCAGCGAGGAGCCGGAAGACCTCGAACTCCCGCACCGTCACGCCCTGCGCCCGCAGCGCCTCCGGGATGCCGCTCGTACCGGAGCGGTGCTGGTGGACCGAGGCGCCCAGGCGGCGCAGCGCGGCCCGGCAGGCGCCGGTCACGGCGGCCACGTCCCGTTCGTGGAAGTGGTGTTCGGCCCGGCGCAGCCAGCCGACCGGGTCGCCCCAGCCGTCCGCGTGCGCCGCGTCCGCGATCAGCCGCAGCCCGAGATGCTGGGCCACCGGATACGGCTCCGCCAGCGCGAGCGCCTCCGCGACGGCCGCGTCAGCCCGCTCACCCGCGCCCTCCCGGCCGAGCAGCACCGCGTCCGCGAGGAGCACGAACTGCCGGTTCCAGCGCAGCCGCGCCGGAGCGGTCGCCGCGACCTCCTCGTGCCCGGCACGGTCCGCCTCCCCGGCGAGCACGTCCAGCAGCAGCGCCAGCCCATGCGTACCGCCCAGGTGGAACGTGGACGGGTTGTCCGCCTCCAGGGCGCGCAGCACGCCGAGTTCGGCCCGGCCGCGCTCCACGTCCTCCTCCAGCAGCGCGCAGAACGCGCGGGCCAGCCCGAAGCAGAGGGGTTCCTCCTGCGACCCCGGCCCGTCCCACTCCGCGAACGCGGCGAGCGCCGCGTCCATGCCCGTACGGTCGCCCCGGTGCGCCGCCAGGGTGGCCTGCGCCATCAGGACGTAGCGGACGGCGGGCGCGAGACGGAGCCTGCGGACGACGGCCAGGGTGTCCGCGGCGGCCGAGGCGGCGCCGTCGTACTGCCCGCGCAGCACGCCGTCGAGTACGAGGATTCCGTCCACGGTGTGCACGATGGAGACCGAGCCGAGGCGTAGCGCCTCCTCGCGGGCGGTGAGCAGGCCCGAGGCGTCACCGGTCGCCAGCCAGGTGCCGCCGCCCATCCGGGTCGCCGCGTACATCCGCTGGAGCGGCAGCCGGTGCCGTTCGGCGGTGGCCAGGGCCTGTTCGAGCATCGCCCGCGACTCCTCGGGGTCGCGTTCGCGGGCCACGGTGGCGAGCAGTTCGCGGGCCTGGCAGACGACGACCGGCAGGCCGTGCCGCTCCGCGGTGTCCACGGCGGCACGGGCCAGCTTCTCCGCGTGCTGGGTGCGGTCCTGGCCCGGCGTGTCCAGTGCCAGGTAGGCGGCGGTGACGTCCACGGCCGCCGCCACCCCCTCGTCCGGCGCGGTCGCCAGCACCTGCCGGGCGCGGGCGATCTGCCGGTTGCCGTCGGCCCAACGGCCCGCCGTGTGCGCGACCTTGGCCAGCCGGGTGTGCAGGGTCGCCAGCCGGGCGGCGCTCAGCCCCGAGCCGCCGAGCGCGTGCAGATCCTCCGCGAGATCGAAGGCGCGGGCGAAGTCCCCGGACTCCGCGAGCGCCGGAAGCAGATGCTCCAGCACCCCGGCCCGCGCCTGCGCGTCGCTGCCCGAGGCGAGCAGCGACTCGGCCCGGCCGAGCAGCGTCACCGCCGACCCGAGTGCGCCCGCCGCCAGCGCCCGCGCGCCCGCCTCCGCGAACAGCTTCCCGGCCGCCGCCGTGTCCCCGGCCGCGCTGCGCAGCCCGGCCGCGAGCGCGCACCAGTCGCCCTCCAGCTCCGGGTGCAGCGCCTCCACGGCCTCCGCGCCGCGCCGGGCCAACTCGGCCCGGCGGCCCGGCGTCATCTGCGTGAACAGGGCCTCCACGGTCAGGGAGTGGCGGAACGCGTACCAGTCGGGCGCGGGCTCGTCCGGCAGCACCAGCCGGGCGGCGACCCCCGCGTGCAGATGGCTGAGCAGCGCGCGGTCCTCGACGCCGGTCATGCGTTGCAGGACGGTCAGCGGGAATCGTCTGCCGAGCACGGCGGCGGCCGACAGCAGGGTCAGCCCCTCGCCGCCGAGGCGGTCGATACGGCGGAGGATGCCGCGCGCCAGTGTCGAGGAAACGTCACTGCGGAGGTCACCCACCGCCCGCCAGCCGTCCAGGCCCTGTACCAGCGTGCCCGAGCCGATCATCGACTGGAGCAGTTCCTCGACCAGATACGGGCTGCCCGCGCTGTCCTCCCACAGCCGCCGCAGCACCGGCTCGGGCACGTCCTCGGGGGTCCGGGTGCCGAGCTGGGCCGCGATCATGTCGTGCACCTGGGGCCGGGTGAGCGGCGGGAGTTCGACCAGGGCGGCGGCCCCGCGCCGACGCGCGGACTGGGCCAGGTCCAGCGCGTCGCTGAAGTCGGTGCGCACCGTCGCCAGCAGCAGTACGGGCGTGTACTCCAGGTTGTCCACGAGGTATTCGAGGACGCCCAGCGTCTCGGGGTCGGCGTCGTGCAGGTCCTCCAGCAGCAGGAGCTGGCCCTGTCCGCGCGAGGCGGCGATCAGCAGCCGCAGCACCGCCTCGCCCAGGATCACCATCGAGCTGCTGTCGCGCTCGCCGGTGTCCCAGTCGGGTATCAGCCGCCCGAGGACGGGACGGTACGGCCCGAGCGCCAGGTCGTCCATCGGCTCGCCGCCCCGGAACAGCGACATCAGCGCCTCGGTCAGTGGCCGGAACGGCACCGCCGGACCGGTCGTACTGCTGCGGCCCCGCAGCACCCGCATCCCGGCACCGAGCGCACCGCCCACCGCCTCGGCCGCGAGCCGGGACTTGCCGACACCGGCCTCACCGACCAGGAACACGACACCGCCGCGCCCCTGCCGGGCGTCGGACACCGCTCTTTCGAGCAGGCCCAGTTGGGGGTCCCGCCCGACCAGGGAGGGTGCATGGGAGCGCATGAAGGCTGATGATAATCAGAATGTGGGGACGTGGGGGAGGTTGCGTGAACACGGCTGGTTCCGGGCGCTGTGGCCGGAGTCTCCCCTGGTGGGCGGCGGGTTTCCCGGAAGCGGCGGTTCCACGCCCTGGTTCGGGGCGCGGCGCGGGCGGGGACCGGTGGCGCATGGCGCCCGAAACGGGCGATGCGGTGCGGGAGACGGCGGTGCGGATGGCCGGGGTGCGGACGGCGGCGGTGGGGAAGGCGGCGGTGCGGGAGATGGTGGTCCGGCAAGGAAAACGGCGGGACGGACCCGTGAGGCACGGAGTCGTCCCGCCGTGGTGGCCCACCGCCGGTGTTCCGGCTACCGGGGAGCCGAGACCGAGGTGTCCATCGAGCTGAGCGTGATCACGATGCCGCTGGTCAGCACCATTCCGGCCAGCACGCGAGCACGGGCGCAGGCACGGTTGCGGCCCTTCAGCGTGATGCCGCCCGCCGCGTCCTGCTCGGCGCCCGCGGCGACACCGGTCCGCTCGGCGGCGGTGGTGTCGAGAGCGGCGGCGTCGAGGGCGGAGGCGGCGGTGGTGAAGTGCTGGTCCATGACGGTGGTCCCCTTCCGAGGTCCCGTGCGGGCGAGCACGGGGGAGTGAGGTGGAGCAGGGTCGTGGTGCGGGTCTCGCTGGGTTGCTCGGGTTGCTCGGGTGACGCGTGTGGTCGGCCGTTCCCGGGCCGGGGCGCCGGGTGGCGGGGGAGGGGGTCCCGTACGGGGGAGCCCTCACGGGAACTCCCCTACGGGGAAGCCCTGTCGGGGATCTTCCCTACGGGGAAGCCCTCATCGGGATCTCCCTCACGGGAAGCGGCCCTCGGGCCGGTGGCCGGACCGCGCCGGAATCGCACTCGGGTGTTCGAGGAGCAGGACGGACGGGACGGCGTCGGGGCGGGCCAGTCGCAGCAAGCCGTAGCCGATGCCGGACAGGCCGTCCAGCAGGCCGGGGGAGGGCACGTGGTCCGGGGTGGCGCAGTGGTGGGCCTGCGCCTCGACCAGGGCGAGGGCCTGCCCGCCGAGCCGGGTCAGGGCCGGTGCGGCGGCCGGGTCCCCGGCCCGCGCGAGCACGGTCAGTGCTTCCAGGGAGCCGAGCGCGCCGTCCCCGAGGCTCAGACCGGGTGACACCTCCGCCTCCGTGAGCGCGTCCCTGAGGGCCGTGGGTAGTGGGTGGCCCGGCAGTGCCGCCGAGGCGGCCACTGCGCCGGCCAGCCCGGAGGACCAGGAGGTGTCCCGCCAAGTCGTTCCCCCAGTGGATTCGGAAAGAGCCGAGGTGAGCAGGGCGTATGCGGTGGCCGTGTGGGCGGCGGCCCGGCCGGGGCGGTGGACCGCGTACCGGAGCAGCGCCTGCGCGATGCCGGTGCCGCCGTCCGCGAAACCGTGTCCCAGGCCGGTGTCGGCCGTCAGCGCGAGCAGACGGTCCGCCACCGCGTCGGCCAGGGCGAGGGCCTGCGGGACGCCGGTCGCCTCGTGCGCCGACAGCGCGGCGGCCAGCGCACCGGCGGTGCCGGACGCGAACCCCGGTTCGGGGCAGGCGGCCACGGCGTGCGCCAGCGCGGTCAGCGCGTCCGGCAGACAGCCCGTGAGGTCCTCGTCCAGCAGAGCCGACAGCCGTACCAGGGCGTGCACGGTACCGCCCAGCCCGTCGTACGCGCCCGGTCCGGCCGCCGCGCTCAGCTCGGGGTCGGCTGCCAACGCCCTCAGCAGTGAGGGCAGTTGACGTACGGCCTCCCGTGCCAGGGGTGCGTACCGGCCGCCGCCCGTCAGCGCGTCGGCCTGCGCCAGGAACAGCGCGACGCCGGTGTAGCCCTGCGCGAGCCCCGCGCCCATCGGCAGCACCGCCCAGTGCGGACCCGAAACCCGTTCCAGGCCCAGCCAGTTGGTGCGTCCGCCGGAGCGGACGGCGCGGGCCGCGATCTCGTCGGCGATCCCGCAGGCCGCCGCCAGCAGCCCGGACGGCTCCGGCACCACGGCCGGTACCGGTGTCACCGCCAGCGCCGAACGCGGCCCGGCGAGCGGGGAACCGGAGCCCCGCGCGGCGAGGGTCGCCGCCACGATCCACTCCTGGTCGTGGCAGTCCACCTCGTCCATCCGGGCCACCTTCTCCCGGACCGCCGTCAGCGCGGCCACCGGCAGCAGACCCGGCACCCGGGTCCCGTCGCCCGTCAGCACCCCCGTGTCCGACGGGCGATGCGCGAACAGGGGTACGTCACCGCGCCACAGGTCGGCGGTCTCGTGCTCGACCAGCCGCCCGCGCACCGGGTCGCCCTCCGACTCGGTCCACAGCACCGCGAACACCCCCTCGCGGGCCAGGGCGTCGCCCAGCAGGGAGGGATGCGTGGACTCCTCCAGCAGCGTCGCGTACAGCCGGGTGGCGCGGACGATCAGCCGGGCCGGGCTGTCGGCGCGGCGAGCCAACGGACCGTCCTCGGCGGTCAGTTCGGCGCCGTGTTCGGCGATGGCCGCGTAGGCGGTGCGGAACCCGGCGAGCAGCGCGGCCCGATGGTCGGCGCCCTCCAGCGGGCGGCCCTCGGGTAGCGGCTGGTTCTGCGCCGCCGGGCTCGGCAGCGGCGCCCGTACGGCCCGCATGGTGTCCGTGCCGCAGTCCTCCCAGCGCAGTCCCTCGCTGGGGAAGGTGCCGTCGGTGGACCGGCCGAGTGCGGAGATGTCCAGCGCGCCGTGCTCACCGATCAGCAGGTGCGGCAGCAGACAGGTGCGGTGCACGGAGGCGTGCAGGGCGTCCGCCGCCGGGTCGGCGCCCGCCGTCATGGCCTGGCCGAGCCCGGTGTGCAGCAGCGTCTCGGCGTCCACCAGGACCGGCTGGTCGCCGCACGCGATCACGTTCTCGTAGTGCATGTCGGCGCCGTCCACCGCGTACAGCAGGGCCAGCAGGGCGCCCTGGCGCCGGTAGAAGGTGTCCGCCTCGGTGACCGTACGGCACCAGCGGTGCGCGACGAACTCCAGCCAGCCGTATCCGTCGCGGCGCACCCCGCGCGGGGAACGCAGCAGCAGACCGGGGACCTTGGCGTTGAGCCAGGCCGTCAACTCGTCGAGCAGGGCGTGTTGTTCGAGGGTGCGGGGCTTGTAGACGACCCGGTCGCCGTGCTCGAAGCGGAGGATCGCCACCGACCGGTTGCCGTGGTGCGCATCCCCGAGCCCCAGGTCGGCGGCGGCCAGGCGGCCGGGGTCGCGGCCGTCCAGCAGTTCGGCGGCCAGCTCGCTCCGGTCGGCCTGGAGGCGCCGGACCAGTTCGGCCGCCGCGTCCACCGCGTCCAGCGCGGTCTGCGCCATCATGCGGGCCAGCACCGGGTAGGCGGCGAACAGCGTGGTCAGGCCGTGGCGGGTGGCGGTCGCCGTGACGAACGAGGTGAACCGCTCGCGCGGTCCGGCACCGGCGAGGCGTCCGGCCCGGCGGGCCGAGGACAGCTCGTGCACGAGGGTGCGGGCGGCCTGTCCGACCAGCTGATGGGTCAGGCGCTCGGTGAACGCCCGCCGCCAGACGGCCCGCTCGGCGTCCGCGACGCCCTTCAGCAGGCTGTCGAGGCGGAGTTCGGCGGCGGTGACCAGGGGGCGGACGACGGGGGCGAAGGCGCCGGGGCCGTCCGCGCCGGACTCCGTCTCCTCGTACCGGGTGACGACGTCCTCCGCCGCGTCCAGGGCCTCCTCCACGTACCGTGCCCAGCGGGGCCGTTCGGTCCGGGCGGCCAGCCGACCGGCGGGCTCCAGAACGAGGGCCGCCGCGGTCGCCGCGTCCACCCCCAGGTGGTCCAGCCGTACGGCGAACCCGTCCGCGTCACCGGCCGCCCAGGGGGCGGACACGGCTGCCGCGTCGGCGGGCGCCGCCGGGAGGCCGGGGGCGGCGAGGCGTTCCACGAGGGTCAGCGCCGGGGCCCACCAGGAGAGCGGCAGGCCGGCGCTCCGGGGAGTCGGGAGGCTGGCTGTATCGGTCACGAGAAGAAAGGTCGCAGAGGCCGTACGACCCCCACATGGGGAACCAGCCCCCATATTCTCTGCGGGCCCCCACCCCACCTCCCCATGCCCCGGGGGAAGGCCCGTAGGGGAAGGGAGAAGGTGCAGGTCAGCTTATGGGCACCCACGGTCCCGACAGGGGTGTGGACAGGCGGGAGAAAAACCTCCGGGGACTCCTTGCGGGCCCCGAAACCCCGTAGGTACCCATCCGCGACCCCCATACGGGCACGCCCCCACCCCTACGTGACACCCCGGCCCCGCCCTCAGCGCCCATGCCGGGGACCGGCGACCCCCATCCCCCACCCGTACGGGCCGTGCCGGGGGTCGGGCCGGGGGTCGCTGCGGCCCGTACGGGTAGGGGCGGGGTGTCCCGTACGGGTCGGAAGCCCCCTTCTGCCTCCCCGACACCGACCCGGACCGCCCTCGTACCCCCGTGCGGCGGGCAACGCCGGACAAAGCTGGGTGCCGACTACGGATGCCGCTCCCGCCCGCCGACGGCAGGCTGCGGTGCAGTACCCACACCGCACCCGGTGCCCCGTACGGAGCCGACCGGGCGAACTACCTTCCAAGGAGCAGAAGATGGGAGCACCCGTACCCGTCGGAGTGACCGCGCTCGACCCGGTTCTGGAGGCGGGCACGCGCAGCACCCTGCACGCCTGCCCCGAGCTGGCGGTGTGCGGGCCCGACGACGCCCGCGTCGCCGTCCTCACCGTGGACCGGCTCGGGCCCGCCGAACTCGACATGGTGCGCACCACCCGCGCCACCCGGAACCACCCGGCCGTCGTGCTGGTGGCCGGTGCCCTCGCCTCCGGTGACGCCCTGCACGCCCTCGCCGCCGGGGCACGCGGCCTGCTGCTGCGCCGCGAGGCCGACGCCCCGCGCCTCTCGCACGCGGTCGTCGCCGCCGACCGGGACGACTGCACGCTCCCGCCGGAACTGCTCGAAGAGGTCCTCGACCGTCCGAACGGTGCGCGTGGCGGCCACGGCGGCTGGGCCGAGGGCGCGCTCTCCGAGCGGGAGCGGTCCGTGCTCCAGCTGGTCGCCGACGGGCACGAGACGGCCGAGATCGCCCAGCGCCTCGCCTACTCGCCGCGCACCGTCACCACCGTCGTCCACGACATCACCCAGCGCTTCCGGCTGCGCAACCGCGCGCACGCCGTCGCCTACGCACTGAGAGCGGGCCTGCTGTGACCCTCACCCTGACCGGACCCGAGGCCGTCATGGCCACCGTCGCCCTCCCGCACACTCCGGCCGTGGCGGAGGCCGCCCCCGTCGAGGACGCGGAAGGCACGCGTGTCGCGCGGCTGAGGCTGCGCGTGCTGAACGCCCGGCACGCGGACCGGGTCCGGGCCGCCGCGCGCCGCGCCGGGTTGACCTGCGTACCCGACGTGCCCGGCCCCCACGCGGTCACCGTGATCGTCGCGGACGACGTGGAACGGGCGCTGTGCGCGGCCCGCGAGGGCGAGCCGGTGCTCGTGGTGAGCGAGACGGTGACCCGTGCAGGGCTGATGCGCGCCGTGCGCGCCGGAGCGCTCGTGCTGCGCACCGCCGACCTGGGCGCCGAGAACCTCCTCGCCGCCGTACACGGCGCCGGACGCCCGCACCAGAGCATCCCCTACCCGGTCCTCTCCCACCTCCTGACCTCCGGCCACCGCCCCGCCGATGAGGCCCCGGAAGCCGCCGCGACCACCCTCACCGGCCGCCAGACCACCGTCCTCCGCCTCATGGCCGACGGCCACGCCAACGCCGACATCGCCCGCCTGCTCTCCTGCTCCGAACACACCGTCAAGAACACGGTCTACGAACTGATGTCCCGCCTCCACGCCCGCAACCGAGCCCACGCGGTCGCCCACGCGGTCCGGCACGGCCTGATCTGAACCGGGGTTCCGGTGCTCCGTCGTCGCCCGTCGCCCGTCGGTGGCTCTCGGGGCGGACCTTTTCCGCTGGCGCCGCGTCCGCCCGAACTGGTCGAATGCGTACGCCGCACGCGCGCACCGGTGCGCGGGGAAGCGATCCGTCGCTCGGGCGAGAGGAAGTCGAGGCGCCGTTGTGCGAGGTCCGGAGAGTCCACGTGCCCGAGACGCCGCGATCGCCGCCGCCCGGACGCTCGGGCTGGCCGTGGAGGACGCCGTCGTGCTGCACGACTCCAACAGGCTCACCCTGCGGCTGTCGCCCTGTGACGTGGTCGCCCGGGTGGAGCCCGGCGGTGGGAGCACCGCCGCGTTCGAGGTGGGGCTGGGGCGGAAGCTGGCGGACGCCGGGTGCCCGGTGGGCGAACCGGCGCCCCGAGCGGGGGAGCGGGTCCATGAACGGGACGGGTTCGCGGTCACGTTCTGGACGTACTACGAGCCCACCGGACCGCCGGAGATCCCGCCCGCCGCGTACGCGCGGGCGCTGCGGCGCCTGCACGCCGGTATGCGCACCCTCGATGCCCCGGTCCCCCGTTTCACCGAGCGGGCCGAGCGGGCGGAACGGCTCGTCGCGGACCCGGAACGCACGCCGGGACTGACCGGCGCGGACCGGGAGTTGCTCGGCCGTACGCTCCGTACGCTCAAGGTGTCCATCGGCGCGCACCGCTGCGGCGAGCAACCGCTGCACGGCGAGCCCCACCCCGGCAATGTCCTCGCCACCGCGCGCGGACCCCTCTTCATCGACCTGGAGACCTGCTGTCGCGGGCCCGTCGAGTTCGACCTCGCCCACGCCCCGGAGGAAGTCGCCGCGCACGTTCCGGAAGCCGATCAGGCCCTCCTGGACCAGTGCCGCCTTCTCGTGCTCGCCATGATCACCGCGTGGCGCTGGGACCGGGAGGACCGGTTCCCGGACGGACACCGGCTGGGCGTGGAATGGCTCGCACGGATCAGGGACGCGGCCGGTAGCCGGTAGCCGGTAGCCGGGTAGCCAGTGTCAGTGCTTGGTAGCTCAACGGCATTGAGAGAGAAGCTACTTGGCGTACAACGCCCGCGGTTCCATGCGCTCCTCCACCGCCCGGTCACCCTCGCGCCGCACCACGTACGCCGCCCTGCCCGGCAACTCCGCCACTGTTTCGACCAGTTGGGTGCCCCTGTAGACCAGTCCCACCCCGTCGTCCGTGCAGTGGGCGGTGGGGATCGTGCCGTCCGCGACCAGGCGGTGGATGAGGGGGCGGCGGCCGGGGTCGGAGTCGTAGTGGACGCCGTTGCCGTAGGGGAGGAAGCCCAACCCGTTCGTGACGGGGCGGAGTTCGGGGCCGAAGGAGTCGGTCGCGCCGCCCTCGTACCAGCACAGGGAGCCCGCGCTGACCCCCGCGAGGACCACGCCCGCCTGCCAGGCGCGCCGCATCACCGCGTCCAGCTCGTGCACCCGCCACACCGCGAGCAGATTGGCCACCGAACCGCCCATCACCCACACCACGTCATGGTTCAGCACCGTGCCCTCGACGTCCTCGACGTTCGGCATGGGAAAGAGCTGGAGCGGCGTGAGGTCGTACCCCGCCACGCGTGCCGATTCCGCGACCCGCGCGGTGACGTGCTCGGCGTCACCGGTCGCCGTGCCCACGTAGAGGACTCGGGGGCGCCGCCCGTGCACGCCGGAGAGATCCACCGCTTGGTGGACCAGGGCGTCGAAGAGGAGCCGGGTGCGGGTGCCGGGGCGGTGGCCGCCCGAGGTGGCGAGGATGGTGGGTTCCGGTGCCGTCACGGGCGCGATCGTAGCGTGACGGACGGTCCCCGCGGGGCCACCGGGACGGCCGCGCGATACGGCCGAGGCCGGTCAACGGACGTGCGGGGGTGGGCCGTTCGGTGACCCACCCCCTGCCCCGTCCGCACCGTCGCTCCTACCCTCCCCTCCGTAGCGCCACCGCCGCCGCGTACCCCGTCGGGACCGTCACGTCCCGCAGCGCCCAGTGCGGATCGGGCGCCGCCGGACGCGGCCCCGTGCCGACGTAGTCCAGCGCCGGATCGCGCACCAGACCGGTGCCGAGCCCCTTGAGGTACGCCTCCTTGCGGACCCAGGCGCGGGTGAAGGATGCGGCGCGGGCGGGGGCCGGGAGGCGGGCGAGTTCGTCCGCCTCGACGGGGTGCAGCGCGGACTGGGCGCTGAGCACGGCCTGGGCGGTGGCCAGGCCCTCCACATCGACCCCCACGGGTTCCTCGGCCAGCGCCACCAGCACCAGGCCCCCGCTGTGCGACAGCGAGAAGTGCACGCCCGGTGTGCTCAGCGCGGGGCGGCCGTGCGGTCCGCCACAGCCCGCGCACGGCTCACGGACCAGCGGCAGCGCCTCCGCCCGCATACCGAGCAGCACCCCGAGGACGCTGCGCAGCGCCGCGTGCGCCACCACGTAGGCGTCCCGGTCGCGGATGTGCCGGAAGGCGCGGGCCCGCGCCCGCTCCTCCGCGTCCAGCAACTCCTGGGCGCGGACCAGGGATTGGTCGTCCAGGGCGCCGACGCGGGCGAGATACAGCTCCAGCGGGCCGTCCAGCGCGCGCGGCGGCGGTACGTCCGGACGGCGTCCGAGACCCGACAGGTCGAGCACGGCCGGGCACAGCAGCCCCGGCGGGGCGTGCGGGGCGTACACCGGGTCGGTGCGGAGCCCGCCGGGGTACCGGTCAGACATCAGCCCCGGCCAGTCGGCGGCGCAGGCTGAGCGGGCGCATGTCCGTCCACACCACGTCGATGTGGTCCAGGCACTCCCGCCGACTGCCGCGCAGCCCCTCCGCGTGCCAGCCCGCGGGCAGTTCCAGACCGGCGCGCCAGATCGAATACTGCTCCTCGTCGTTGCGCACCACGAGGTACACCTCGTCGCTGTCCGGGCCGACGTGCTCGCCGCCCGTCCCGGTCGCCAGGTCGTCGTGCGTCACGGTGAACCTCCCACACAGGTGATGAGCCGGCCGCAGGTCAGGGGCCGACGGGTCCCACCGCACACACCGACGCCCGTGGGGGAGGCCCCGTACGGGCATGTCACGTCGTACGGAGCCGTCCGGCGGAGCGCGGTCCGGCGGCGGAACGTAGGCCAGCGTGCCTCCGCTCCCGCCGCGCGGGCAGGGACGAACGCGCTGGACCGGCCGCACGCGTTGCTGCCGGATTTTCTCTGGTGACGCACCCGCCCGGCGCGGGACGGTGCTCTCCGGCCGCTGAGGGCCCGGAACCGGTGCGCACCGCACCGGGCCGTGACCCGGCCGAGCCGCGCGAGAACCGCGCACCCCCTTTCCGGAAGGAGCCACGCGATGTCGGACGAGCACGCACCAGTCCTGCTGCCGGGCGGAGGCTGGCGGCTGTGGGAGCACTTCGCGCTGCGCGGCCCCGGCTTCCCCGCCGACGGCGTCCTGCGCCTCGCCCCCGCCGGACTCGCCGAGGCCGCCGACAAGTTCGGGCCCGGCACCGAACTCACCGGCCCGGACTGGCAGGCGTTCACCGACGAGCTGCGCGAGGCCGCCGTGGGCACCGCCCGCCACCTCCAGGAGATCGCCGCCCGCCCCCGCTTCCAGGCCGCGCTTGCCTGGCAGAACCCGGCCGTCCTGCGCACCGGCATCGCGCCGTTCCTGCGCTGGACGCCGACCGCCGACAGCCGCAGCAGCATGCCGAGGCAGCGGGAGGAACTGGTCGCGCACTACTGGCAGCGGTTCTGCGTGAAGAACGACACCATCGGCTTCTTCGGCCCGGTCGGCTGGGGCCGTTGGGACACCGCCGCGCAGGACGCCGTCGCCGTGCACCCCGGTGCGGGCTTCCTCGCCGCCTCCGAGGTCTACTTCTCCGGCTGGGCCATCGACGCCATCGCCCAAGTCCTCGCCGAGGACGCCGAGTTGATGCGCTGGATTCCGCCGTGCCGGGTGTCCTTCGTCCGCGTCGAGAACGGCACGGTACGTGTCCCCGGCCGCCCCGCGCAGCAGCCGGACGCCCGTACGCTCGCCGTCCTGGGCCGCTGCGACGGCACCCGCACCACCGACGCCGTCGCCGCCGAGCTGGGGATCACCCCGGACGAGGCCGCCGACACCGTCCGCGCCCTCGTCGCCCGGCGCTGGGTACGGTGGAGACTCGACGTGCCCGCCTCCACCCACCCCGACCGGGCCCTGCGCGCCATCCTCGAACGCGTCCCCGACGGGGAGGCCCGTGACCGCGCCCTCGGCCGCCTCGCCGTCCTGGAGCGCGGCCGGGACGCGGTGCGCGCCGCCGGGCACGACGCCGACGCGCTCACCGCCGCCATCGGCGCCCTGGAGGCCGACTTCGCCGCCCTCACCGACAGCGACGCCCAGCGCGCCAAGGGCGAACGCACCGCTCCCTGCCGGGGGTTGGTGTACTCCGACGCCCGCCGCGCGGCCACCGCCACCGCCGGTGCCGGACTCCTCGGCCACCTCGAACCGCTCACCCTGTGCCTGACCGCCGCCCGCTGGATGACCAACCGGTTCGCGGAGGGCATCCGCGCCCGCCTGCGCACCGCCCACGACCAACTCGCCTCCTCCGGTGCCCCGGTGGACCTCGGCGCCCTGTGGCTGCACACCCTGCCCTCCCCGCACCCGGAGGCCGGCGACCTGATCGACGCCGTACAGGCCGAACTCCGCGCCAAGTGGGCCCGCGTCCTCGACCTCCCGGACGGTGCCCGCCGCGTCCACCGCACCACCGCCGAACTGGCCGACGGTGTACGGCGGGAGTTCGACGAACCCGGCGACGGCTGGTCCCTCGCCCGCTACATCAGCCCCGACGTGCTGGTCACCGCCGAGGACGACGCGGCCCTCGCCCGAGGGGACGTGCGACTCGTCCTCGGCGAGATGCACTGCGCGCTCAACACGATGGGCGCCTCCCTCTTCGTCCACCAGCACGCCGACCGGGACGAGCTGATCGCGGAGACCACCCGCGACTTCCCCGGCCCGCGCCTGCTCCCCATGCTGCCCAAGGAACTGCCCCTGAAGTGGTCCTCCCGCAGCCGCCCCTCCCTGGAGCGCCCCGAGG
The DNA here is from genome assembly GCF_019104725.1 of Streptomyces corallincola. Lineage (GTDB taxonomy): Bacteria > Actinomycetota > Actinomycetes > Streptomycetales > Streptomycetaceae > Streptomyces > Streptomyces corallincola. Next base: position 35,035 of record NZ_JAHRXF010000006.1, read on the forward strand.
ACCACTACGTCGCCCTCGTGGACCAGACCGGCGACCCGCACCGCCCGCACACCCTGCTCGGTGCCGACGTCACGGTCGAGGACCGCGCCGGACGCCTCTTCGCCGTGCTGCCCGACGGCACCGCCCACGACCTGCTCGACGTGTACGCCAACACGCTCACCCAGCGCGTCATGGACCGCTTCACCCTGCGCCCCGAGGGCGACCACACCCCGCGGATCACCGTGGACCGGATGACCCTGGCCCGCGAAACCTGGCAACTCCCCGTCTCCGGAATCGACTTCGCCGACGAGAAGGCGGAGGCAGCGCGGTTCGTGCGGGCCCGGCACTGGCAGCGGCGGCACGACCTGCCCCGGTTCGTGTTCGTCGTCTCCCCCACCGAACCCCGTCCGTTCTACGTGGACTTCGACAGCCCCGTCTACGTCACCATCCTCGCCAAGGCCGCCCGACGCCTCGCCCGCAAGGACCCCGACGCCCGGCTCAAGATCAGCGAGATGCTGCCCACCCCCGAGCAGTCCTGGCTCACCGACGACGCGGGCAACCGCTACACCTCCGAACTCCGCTTCGTCGCCGTGGACCAGACCGTCACCGGTCCCAACTCAACTGCCCCCGGCACCCGTTCCGGCGAGGGGGACGCGTGATGATGCGCACCCTCGCCGACGACCTCCTCGCCCACGGCGCCCGGAACCCGGACCGCGTCGCGCTCAGCACCCCCGAGGGCGAGACCACCTACGCCCAACTCGCCGCCCACATCGAGGAGATCACCCGAACCCTGCTCGCCCACGGAGTCGGACCGGAGACCGTGTGCGCGGTCGGCGTCGAGCACGGCACCCGCGCGGTCGCCGCGATGGCGGCGGTCCTGCGCTGCGGGGCGGCCTTCCTCACCCTGGACGTGCGGCAGCCCCGCGAACGCCTCACCGGATTCACCCGCAGCGCGGGCGCCCGCCTGCTGCTGACCACGTCACAGCTCGCCCCCGCCCTCGACCTCGGCCTGCCCGCCGTCCACCTCGACCGGCCCGGCCCGACCACCGCCCCCGTCCGCCCGCCGTCCGGTGCCGACCCGCGCGCCCTCGCCTACGTCAGCCACACCTCCGGCAGCACCGGCGAGCCCAGCGCCGTACTCATCGAACACCGCGGCCTGGACGGGTACGTGAGGGACACCGCCCGCGCCTTCGGACTCGGCCCGGACACGGTGGCGCTGCAGAGCGCGCCGCTCGGCTACGACGCCTCGCTCCGCGACACCTTCGTACCCCTGCTCGCCGGGGCCCGTCTGGTCGTCGTGGACCGGGCGCGGCTGCTGCGCCCCGAGGAGTTCGTCCGCACGGTGCGCGAGCACCGGATCACCGCCCTGCTCAGCACCACCCCGTCGTTCCTCGCCCACCTCGCCGGACAGCCCGGCGGCGACAGCCTGGCGGGCGTCGGGCTGGTGGCGTGCAGCGGCGAGTCCCTGCGGCCCTTCCTGGCCGCCGGGGGACGGGCCCTGGTGCCCGGCACGCTGATCAACCAGTACGGGCCGACCGAGTGCACCATGACCACCACCCGGTACGCCGTGCCCGCCCACGTCCAGGACGGCGACCCCGTCGGCACCGCCCGCCCGGACACCGTCGTCCGTGTCCTCGACGCCGACCTGCGCCAAGTGCCGGACGGCACGGTCGGTGAGGTCCACATCGGCGGCGCCGGGGTGGCGCGGGGCTACGGCGGCCGACCCGCCCGGACGGCCGCGAGCTTCGTACCCGACCCCTACGGGCCGCCCGGCACCCGTCTCTACCGCACCGGCGACCTCGGCCACCTCACCGACGGCGTCCTGCACTACGCCGGGCGCACCGACCGGCAGGTGAAGATACGCGGCCACCGTGTGGACCCCGCCGAGGTCGAGGGCGCCCTGCTGGGCCACCCGGAGATCACCGGTGCCGTCGTCACCGCGCACCGCGACGACCGGGCCCGCGTCCACCTCGTCGCCCATGTCACCGGCGCCCTCACCGGCACCACCGACGCCGAACTGCGCCGCCACCTCGCCCGCTCACTGCCCCCGCACCTGATGCCCCGCCGCTTCGCCCGCCTCGACACCCTGCCCACCAACCGCGCGGGCAAGGCCGACCGCCGCCTCCTCGCGGCAACTCCCGCGGGGGGCACGGCATGAACGCCACCGACCTGCGCACCGCACGGCGGTACAGGCCAACTCCACTACCGGGCACTGCCGTTGTCGGCGGCTACGACACGGCGGGTGTCAACTCCCCACTCACCGACGGTGGACCCGGCTCCGTATCCGGCACCGGCACCGCACCCGCACCGTCCGACTCCGTGCTCGGTCACGCCGACCTCCTCGCCGCCGCCGCGCGCATCGCGCCGTACGCCGTCCACACCCCGCTGCTGCCCGGTCCCCGCGCGGCGGGCGGTCCACGGGTGCTGCTGAAGGCCGAACACCTGCAACCGGCGGGCTCGTTCAAGGTGCGGGGGGCCGCCAACGCCGTGCTCGCGCTGGGCGCCGACCGGGTGGTGACCGGCTCGTCCGGGAACCACGGCATCGCCCTGGCCCGGCTCGCCGGTACCCTCGGCTTCCGGCTCACCGTGGTCCTGGCGGCGGGCGCCGCACCCGCCAAGGCCGCCGCCATCCGGGGGCTCGGCGCCGAGACGGTCACCGTCGGCGGGGGAGTGGCCGAACGGGAGGACCGCGCGCGGGAACTCGCCGCCCGCAGCGGAGCCGTACTGATCCCCTCCTCCGACCACCCGCTGGTCGTGGCCGGACAGGGCACCGTCGGAACCGAGATCCTGACCGACGCCCCCGACACCGAGACCGTCTACGTCCCGGTCGGCGGCGGCGGACTCCTCGCCGGAGTCTGCCTCGCCGCTCAGGGCCGACCCGTAAGGGTCGTCGGCGTGGAACCCGCCGGGACCCCGCGCTACGCCCGCTCCCTCGCCGCCGGGCACCCCGTCCGGCTGCCGCCCGGCACCACCGTCGCCGACGGACTGCGCGGCCAGTACCCCGGCACCGTCACCTACCCGGTCGTCCGCGACCGTGTGGACGAGCTGATCGCCGTGGGCGACGCGGAGATCCTGGCCGCCGCCGCCCTGCTCCACCGGCTCGGCACCGACGCCGAACCCAGCGGGGCCGTCGCCCTGGCCGGAGCACTCCGGGCCGGGCGCCGCGAACACGCCGTGGCCGTCGTCTCCGGCGGCAACACCCCCGACCGCCTGCACACCCTCCGCACCACCACCTACTCCGAGGAGCACACGTCATGAGCATCGACACCGCCAACGCCGCCGCCGTCTCCACCCTCGACCTGCTGGTCGGCATCTTCCGCGAGGTGCTGGACCTGGCCGACCTCACCCCGGACACCGACTTCTACGAGGCGGGCGGCGACTCCCTCACCGCCTTCCAGATCACCGGCCGCCTCCAGGACGCCCTGGGCGTGGACGTGCCCGTCTCCCTGGTCTTCGCCTACCCGACGCCGCGCGACCTGGCCGAGGTGGTGGACGCGGACTTCGGCGCGGCCTGACCGGGCCGTACGAGCGGATTCCCCCCGACCGCGTCAGGGGGCGCGGCTCCCCACAGCCGCCCCCGGCCCCTCCACGCACCCCGCACCGCGCTCCACCCCCCTTCTTCGCAACGGACTCGACCGCCTACCCGCCAAGGAGAGCCCCGCCATGACCGAAGACCTCGCGCCGTCCCTCGGGCGCTGGCGGCTGTGGGACCAGTTCGCCCTGCGCGGACCGGGCTTCCCCGCCGACGGTGTGCTGCGCCTCGCCCCGGCCGGACTGGCCGAGGCCGCCGACAAGTTCGGCACCGCAGATCCCCTCGACGGCACGCCCTGGGGCGAGTTCACGGGTCTCTTCGCGGACACCGCCGTGGAGAACGCCCGCGTCCTCCAGGACATCGCCCGCGATCCCGCGTTCCGCACGGCCGTCGCCTGGCAGAACCGGCCGGTGCTCACCTCGGGCATCGCGCCGTTCCTGCGCTGGACGCCGACCGCCAACAGCCGCAGCAGCATGCCCAGGCAGCGGGAGGAACTGGTCGCGCACTACTGGCAGCGGTTCTGCGTGAAGAACGACACCATCGGCTTCTTCGGCCCGGTCGGCTGGGGCCGCTGGGACACCGCCACGGAGGGCGTCACCCTGGAACCGGGCGCCGGACTGACCGCCGACTCCACGGTCTACTGGGCCAGTTGGGGCATCGACGCACTGGCGAAGACCCTCGACGACGACCCCGCGCTCCACGAATGGACCGCGCCCCGGCGCGTGCCGTTCCTCGTCCTCGACGGCGACCGGGTCCGGGTGCCCGGACGGCGCCCGGTGACCGTCCCCGAGGAGACCGCCGCCGTCCTCGCCCGCTGCGACGGCATCCGCACCGCCCGCGCCCTCGCCGCCGAACTGCCCGGCACCGACGTCCCGGCCGTCCTCGCGGACCTGGTCGCCCGCCGCTGGGTGGTCCGGCGGCTGGAGATCCCCGCCGGAACCCACCCCGACCGCGCCCTGCGCGCCTGGCTGGAGACCGTCGGAGCGCCCGAGCCGCGCGAGCGGGGCCTCGCCGCCCTGGACCGCCTGGAGGAGGGCCGCCGCAAGGTCGCCGCCGCCCGCGACACCGACCAACTCATCAGCGCCATGAGCGAGTTGGAGGAGACCTTCGTCGCGCTCACCGGCACGCCCGCCGTCCGGGAGAAGTCGGCGTCCACCGCGCCCTGCCGGGCCCTCGTCTACTCCGACACCCGCCGCTCCGTCACCGCCCGGCTCGGCCCCGCCGTCCTGGACGCGCTGCACCCGCTGGGCGCCCTGATGGACAGCGCGGGCTGGCTCACCGCCCGGCTGGCCGCGGCCGTCGAGGCGGAGGCCCGTACCGTGTACGCCCGGCTGGCCGCCGAGGGCGGACCCGTTGACCTCGCGTCCTTCTGGTTCGGGTGCCTCCCCGTACTGCACGGTCCGGCCCGCGCGGCGGCCGACCGCCTCCAGGGTGAGTTCGCCGCCCGCTGGAGCCGCGTCCTGGCCGTACCGGACGGCGCCCGCCGGGTGGACGTCGCCGTCGAGGACGTGGAGGCCCGGGTGCGGGCGGAGTTCGGCGGCGAGGCCGGTGGCTGGACCGCCGCCCGCTACCTCAGCCCGGACATCATGCTCGCCGCCGACGGCGCCGACGCCGTGGCACGCGGCGACTTCACCCTCGTCCTCGGCGAACTCCACCTCGCCTCCAACACCCTCGGCGCCTCCCTCTTCACCCACCAACACCCCGCTGTCGAGGAGCTGTTCGCCCTCACCGACCGCGACCACCCCGGCCCGCGCCTGCTGCCGCTGATCCCGAAGGAGAACCGCTCCCGGCTCTCCGTACGCGTCCGCCAGACCCTCGTACGCCCCGAGGACCACCAGGTGGCGCTCGCGGACTTCACCGCCGACCCGGCCCGGCCGCGCACCGTCCGCAGCGCCGACGCCACCGTCACCGAACGCGACGGACACCTGCTCGTGCGGCTCCCGGACGGCTCCGAGTTCCCGGCCCTGGACGTGTTCGCGCACGTCCTGACGACCCTGGCGATGGACCTGTTCCGCCCGCTGCCCGCCACCAACCACACCCCGCGGGTCACCGTCGGCCGACTGGTCGTCGCCCGCGAGACCTGGCAACTGCCCGCCGCCGAGGCCGGGTTCGCGGACGAGAAGGACGAGGCCCGGCGCTACGTCCGCGCCCGCCGCTGGCGCGAACGACTCGGCCTGCCCCGCTTCGTGTTCGTCGTCTCCCCGACCGAACCCCGCCCGTTCTACGTGGACTTCGACAGCCCCGTCTACGTCACCGTGCTCGCCAAGGCACTGCGCCGCCTCGCCCGCAAGGACCCCGACGGCAGGATCACCGTCACCGAGATGCTGCCGACCCCGGAACAGTCCTGGCTCACCGACGACGAAGGGCGGCGCTACACCTCGGAGCTGCGGTTCGTGGCATTCGACACGGCAGGGGAGGGGTGAGGACGGCCGACCGGCGTGCCGGTGCGCGGCCACGCACCGGCAGCCGCCGCTACGGCTCGGCGGGGTGGCGCGCCCGGCCGCGCAGCGTGCGCAGCACCGCCCACACCACCGAGACGAACGGCACCGCCACCACCGCCCCGATCACCCCGGCCACGATGCTCCCCGCGATCACCGACACGGCCACCACCAGCGGATGCAGCCGCACCGCCCAGCTCATCACCAGCGGATGCAGCACATGCCCCTCCAGCTCACCGATGAGCACGATCAGCACCAGCACCGCCGCCGCCGTCAGCGGACCGCGCCCCGCTAGCGCCACCACCGTGGCGATCCCGAGCGCCACCGGCGAGCCGACCAGGGGCACGAACGCGGCAACGAACTCCAGCAGGGTCAGCGGCAGCGCCAGCGGCACCCGCAGGACGAACAGCGCGACACCCACCAGCGCGGCATTGGTGGCCGCCACGATGATGATCCCGCGCGTGTACCCGGCGAACGTCCGCCAGGCGGCGCAGCCCGCGAGATCCCACACCGGCCGGGCGTGCCGGGGCAGCAGCTCGTCGCAGATCCACTCCCACATCCGGGGCCCGGAATGGATGAAGAAGATCGCCGCGAACAGCGCCAGCGCACCGGCCGTGATCACCTCCACCACCCGGCCCAGACCGGAGACCGCGCTGCTCAGCAGGCTCGCCCGATGCCCCGAGAGATACGCGGTCACCTGGCGCTGCAACTCGGTGAGCTGCCCCGGACCGATCCGGAACGGCGGTCCCTGAAGCCACACCTCGATCCGCCGGACACCGCCCCGGAACTCACCGGCGAGCCGCGCCCACTCGCCCGCCACCGCGTTCCCCATCAGCGCGAGCAGCCCCAGCACCACCAGGGCGCTCCCGACCACGGTCACGATCACCGCGAGCGGTCGCGGCATGAACCGGTCCAGCAGATCGGCCAGGGGATGCAGTACGGAGGTGATCACCAGAGCCAGGAACACGGCCACCGCGATGAGCTGGAACCGGCCCAGCACCCCGAAGACGCCGTACACGATGGCGCCGACCAGGATGAGCCGCCAGGCGTAGGCGGCGGAGACGCGCAGCCACGGCGCGGGACGACGGGGTACCGGCACGTCCGGTGCGGGACGAGCTCCCGGTGGGAGCCGTACGGAGTACCCCGGCCGACTGCTGGGCACCCCACGGCCGGTCCCGCGTCCCGCTCTCGTGCGCCGCCCCCGCCCGGTACCGCCCACCACGCCGACCGCCTCCGCCCGGATGCTGACTCTCCGTCACGTCCCGAGAACGGTAAGCGCACGGTGGAGGGCGGGGCGGACAACGCGCCGGGGCGGGTCATCGGCGGAGAGGGCAGGATTCGAACCTGCGTGGGCCTCGTGAAAGGCCCGACCTTGGAGGCATGCTCTGCGGTCCCCGATCAGCCACTCCGGGCACCTCTCCCTGTGACCGGCTTTCCGGTTTCCCGTGCCGCTCACAAGAAGAACTGTGCCGGAGGAGGCTGACAGCACGCTGACGCGTGGCTGACGTGGGAGTCCGGACGCGGGATGGGGAGACTGCGGGATTGCATGCGGCGTGCGGATGGCGGCGTACGGCGTGCGACAGGCCGCATGCGGTCAGCACGCGCTCGGCCGCTCCGGGCCGTCCTGCTCGACGGACTCGACGGACTCGACGGACTCGACGGGGTTCACGGGCTCCCTGCTCTCCGCGCCACCACCGTCCCGCTCCGGCGGCCCTTCCGCCCTCTCTGGGTCGCCCGTCCCCGCCACCGCCCGCCTCCGCCGAGCCGTCCGCGACCTCCGCGCCTCCACCAGCAGCGGAAGCGCCGACAGCGCCACGATCGCCAGGATCATCGGCAGCAGGAAGTCGTCCACGTCGGCCAGGGACGAGCCCAGCAGATACCCGGCCAGCACCACCGTCTGCGACCACAGCACCCCGCCGACGGCCGCCCACAGGGTGAACGTCCGGGTCGGCACGCCCAGGGCGCCGGCGGCCGGATGCAGGACGGACCTCAGCAGCGGGACGAAGCGGCCGATCACCAGCGCCTTGCGGTAGCCGTAGCGGGCGAGCAGTTCCTCGGCCCGTGCCGCGCTCTGCCGTACGCGCCGCCGTGAGGTGCGGGCGAGCAGGGGACGGCCGCCGTGCCGTCCGATCAGATAACCGACCTGGCCGCCCGCGACCGCGCCGACCGCCGCGCACAGCAGCACCTGCCACAACGCGAGACGCGGCGCCCCGGCCCCGCTCGCCGCGCACAGCACCCCGGCCGGGAACAGCAGGGTGTCACCGGGCAGCAGGAAACCCACGACGAGCAGCCCGGACTCCGCGAAGATCACCGCCAGGACGCCCAGCGCGCCGAACGCGGCGAGCAGTGACGCGCTGTCCGTGGGATCGACGGCGTACACCGCCACTCGCCTCCCGTAATCCGCCGATACATCGCTTTCCGCCCAGTGTCCCGTGATCGCCGCGCGGGCGCGCGCAGAGCGGCCGGGACGCGCCGCGGAATACCTGCCGCCGCTTCGCGCCGTGTGTCGCCGAGTGGACGTGCACCAAGCTGGGCATATCCCCTGCGCGACCCCTCCGGACCGCCGTAGACTTTCTCTTCGCGGCTGCGGGGGCAGTCGCAACGGGGGGAGCACATCATGTCCGGCGATCAGTACGGTCCTCATCAGGGGCACCAGGACCAGCACGGGAACCAGGGGAACGAGGGGACCCGGCCGCCCGGCGGCAACCCGCCCCCGCCCCAGGCGTCCCCGCCGTCCCATCCGTACCCGACGCCCCCGCCCGATCAGGACTACCACGGCTACCAGGTGCAGCAGGGCTATCAGGGCGCCCAGGGGCATCCGGGCTTTGGCGGGGTGCCGCCCCGACCCGCCGCGCCGCCCCTCGCCCCGCCGGACGGCGCCCGTGCCGCCGCCGTCGCACTGCTCAACCTCAGCGGCCTCGGCCTGGGGTACGCCCTGCTCAGGCGTTGGCTGCCGATGGCCGTGTGTCTCGCGGCCACGGTGGTCCTCCTCCTCGTCGCCCTGCCCGCCGACGCGGACGGCGTCTCCAGTGGCGCCCTGGTCGCCTACGGCGTCGTACTGCTGCTCGCGGCCGTGCACGGTGCCTTCGTCGGCCTGCGGCACCGCCTCACCTGGCCCGGCCGCGCGCCCCTCGCCCTGCTGCTCGGGTTCGTCCTCCTCGCCGTACCCGTGGGCGGGACGCTCTGGTACCGGGACGCGCACGAGGAGGCCGTGCAGCAGGCGCTGCTCGACCGGCTGGAGCGGGCCGACCGGCTGGTGACGGCGTCCGGCGGGGAACGGTTCGAGTCCGCCCGGTCCGACTACGGCACCGCCCTCGGTGTGTACCGGGACCTCGCCGTCCACCACGCGGGCAGCCGCGCCGCCGACCGGGTCCCGGACCGGATGCGCACCTTCTACACCACCGTCGGCGCCCCCTACGGCCACCAGGACTACTGCGACGCCGTCGCGCCGCTGAAGTATCTGCGCACCGTTCCGCGCACCATGCCCCGCGACCAGCTCGGTTCGCTGACCCGCTGGCCCGACGACCGGCTCGCCACCTCGCTGTACGCGTGCGGCTCGGACGGGCTCGCGCGGGACGGCGCTGCCGACTGGGTGACCAGCTTCGGGGACCTTCTGGGCACCTTCCCGGACTCCGCGCCCGCCGCGAAGGTCGCCCCGGCGGTGGACGCGGCGGTGGCGAGCGCCGAGAAGGGCGTCTCCGGGTCCCAGCCGTGCACCGCCGTGCAGCGGCTGCACGACCTGTCCACACGGATCACCGGCCTGGTCCCGTCCGCCGGGGGCGCGAGCGGCGACCTGACGGCCTCGGCGGGCCGTGCCGGGCGCAGCGGGGATGCCGGGGAGTACGCCTGCGGCGTCCAGCAGTACAAGGACAAGGACTTCGCCGCCGCGCAGAAGACGATGGAGGGGTACGTCTCCGCCGACGCGCGCGGCAAGAACCGCGACCGGGCCAAGAAGATCGCCATCGGTGCCGAGGTCGCGCAGACCCTCCCGGACGCGGGCAGGTCGCTGCCCACCACCGACTCCGGCGGCAGCATCTCCGTCACCGTCAAGAACGACAGCCCCGACGACGTCACCGTCCTCTACACCGGCCCCGTCACCGGCAGCTTCACGCTGAAGGGCTGCGGCAGCTGCCGGGCGTACTCGTTCAGCAGCACCCTGCTGATCGGGTTCAAGCCCTGCAACGACAGCGGCAAGAACTACCCGCAGCGCACCCTCAGCCTGCCCGTCGGCACCACCTACTTCGTGCACAAGCCGAGCAGCACCGCCGCCCGGCCCGCCTCCGACACCGCCAAGCTCCGCTCCGGATACGTCTACACGGAGTGCGCGTACACCACGCAGACCCTCGGCGGCTCGACCCTCTGACCTCCGCCGGGGTGCCCGTCAGCCCGCCGCCGGGCGCAGGAAGGCCGACCAGCCGCCCGGCGGACTCTCCCCGACCTCCAGCGAGCGCAGGACGCGCAGCATCTCCGGATTCTGCGCGTCCAGCCAGTCCACGAACTGCCGGAACGACACCAGTCGCACGTCCGGCCAGTACGAGATCTGCCGCAGCGCCTGCTCGGCCGCGTCCATGTAGATGCCGCCGTTCCACTCCTCGAAGTGGTTGCCAATGAACAGCGGCGCCCGGTTGGTGTCGTACGCCCGGCGGAACCCGGCGAGGTACGACTCGGTGGCCTGCGACCGCCAGGCGGGGTGATGCTGGGCGGGGGCGCGGGTGGAGTTGCCGGACTGGTTGGCCAGGATGTTGTAGTCCATCGACAGGACCTCGAAGGAGTGGCCGGGGAACGGAATGCTCTGCAATGGCAGGTCCCACAGCCCGCCCCGCCGCACCGGCCAGCGCTGCACCCCGCCCGGCGAGGACGCGTCGTACCGCCAGCCCAGCGCACGGGCCGTCGGCAGCAGGCTGTCCTGGCCCAGCAGGCACGGGGTCCGGCCGCCGATCAGCTCGGTGCCGTAGTCGAAGGGGAGCGGAGGTTCGTCGCGCCACCCCGTGTGGGTGCGCCAGGACGTGACGAAGGTACGCGCCTGGTCGATCTCCGAGCGCCACTGCTCCGGTGTCCAGTTGGCGACCGAACCGTCGCCCGAGCAGAAGTGGCCGTTGAAGTGCGTGCCGATCTCGTGCCCTTCGAGCCAGGCGCGGCGGACCAGCCGGAGTGTGTCGCGGATGTGCGCGTCGGAGAGGTAGCCGATGTCGGAGGCGCCGACCGGGTTGCCCGGCGGGCGGTACAGCCCCTTCTTGGATTCCGGCAGCAGATAGAGCCCGGAGAGGAAGAACGTCATCCGCGCGTCGTGGGCCCTGGCCAGGTCCAGGAACCGGGCGAAGAGTCCGGTGCCGACCTCGCCCGCGCCGTCCCAGGAGAACACCACGAACTGCGGCGGGGTCTCGCCGGGTTCCAGCGGGACGGGTGCGTCCGGCTGGCGGGGCTGTCGGCCGGTGTGGGCGGTCGAGCCGTCCCCGATGGCCCGCGCCGGTTCGGTGCCCGCCAGCGGGCCGCCCGCGTCGTCCTCGTCACCGGGCCCGTTCAGGGAGACGGTCGCCAGACCGAGCCCGGCGGCCAGCCCGAGGCGTACCGCGCCCCGGCGGGTGATTCCACTCATAGGCATCCCAACCCGCGCCGTCGCCGGGCGCGTTGTGCGCTCCCCCTGTGCTGTCCACGACACACGGCACCGTAGAGTCGATAAGCGTATGAAAGGGGCATTTGCGGCGGCGTGGCGGGCAAAGGCGCCGCCAAACCCGGATCACGCCCACCGGACGCCGGGTCCGTGGCGCGCTCAGGGCGCACTGTCGGTCCGGGGAGCGCTCAGGGGGCGCCGTCGGGTCCGGGGTGCGCTCAGGGCGCCGCCCGCTCCACCAGCCACTCCAGTGCCGCCTCCGCCCCGGCCAGCGCCGACAGGTGGCCGTCCTCCGGCCGCTCCCGGAACTCCGCGCCCGGACAGCGCGCCGCCAGCCAGCGGCCGTGGGACACGGGGACGACCCGGTCCCGGCCGCCGTGCAGGATCAGCACCGGGGCGGTGGCGGTGGCCGGGTCGCAGCCCCACGGGCGTACGTAGGCCAGGTCGTCGTCGATCAGACCGTCCGGACCCCCGGCGACGGCCGGTCCGACGACCTCCGCGAACCACTTCCACGGTCCGGCCAGGGCCGCGTGGTCGGCCGGGGTGAACATCTCCGGGTCGTAGTCCGCCGTCGCCACGTGCCGCTCCTTGGCCGCCCGGCCCGCCACGGCCGCCGTCAGCGACGCCCGGCAGGACGGTGCCATCCCCGCGAACCAGTCCAGCCCCGCGGCGCCGTACGGCGCCAGGCCCGATCCGGCCGCCACCGCCGTCACCCGGTCCCGCAGCACCGCCGCGCACGCCAGGGCGTGCGACGCGCCCCCGGAGTGGCCCAGCACCGCGAACCGCCCGATCCCCAGCGCGTCCGCCACCCGCGCCGCGTCCCCGGCCACCGAACCGAGGGTCCGCCCCGGCACGCGCGTGGACCCGCCGTAGCCGGGCCGGTCGAACCCCACCCAGCGCACCCCGAGCCGGGCGGACGCGGCGAACAGCGGCCGGGGCGGCGTCCCCACGTTCGGCGTGCCGTGCTGCCACAGCACCACCGGGCCACCGGCCGGACCGGTGTCGTACACCCGCAGCCGCCGCCCGCCGGGCAGTCCGATCTCCAGGTCGGTGATGTCGTACGCGCTCACGGTGGGGCACCTTCCGGTAAGGGGGACAGGTTCACCGGTGACGACCGCGCGGGGCGCCGGAACTCATCGGTCGCCCCACCCGCCGGGCCCGTACGCCTCCGGAGCCGTCAGGCGCCCACCACGGCCGGGCCGCCGCGCTCCGCCTCCTCCGCGTCCCACGGCTCCGGCGGGCCGTCGGGCCACTCCGTCTGCTCGCGGGCCAGCCACTCCAGGTACGGCGGCGACTGCCGGGCCGCCTCCCAGTAGGAGTCCGCCAACTCCGGGTAGTTCTCCTCCAGTTCTTCCTCCGTGCGGGCCGCGAGCAGCAGGCGCACGCCGATCGGGTCGCCCGCCAGAGGACGGATGGCGAGGTCGGAACGCGGACGGGCGGTGGGCTGGCTGACCGTGACCACCTCGCCGATCGCGGCCAGGGAGTACGCCGTCAGATAGTCGCCGTGCAGCAGATCGGCGTCCAGGCCCGCGCCGCGCAGCACCCTGGACAGGCCGTCCCACTCGCCGTCCACCGAGCCGTCCACCATCCAGCGGTCCCCGGCGAGGTCGGCCAGCGCCACCACCGGCCGTTCCGCCGCCGGATGATCGGCGGCCAGCGTCACGAACTGCGGCTCGCGCTCCACCAGCACCCGCACGCACAGCCCGGCGGGGACGCGCAACGGACTGCCCTCCACCTCGTGCACGAACGCGAGGTCGAGACGGCCCTCGGCCACCAGCCGCAGCAGGGAGTTGGCGGAGACGTCCATCCGCAGGCTCGGCTCCACCGCCGGAACCCGCTCGCGCAGGCGGCGCAGCCAGCCCGGCAGCGCCCGGCTCGCCGTCGCCCCGATACGCGGCCGGGGCCCCGCCGCGTACCGCGCGGCGGCAGCCCGCGTCTCGGACACCAGCGCCGCCAGCTCCGCGACCAGCGGCCGGGCCCGGCCCAGCACCAGCCGCCCCAGCGGAGTGGGACGGCTGCCGGTGCGGTCACGGGTGAACAGCTGACCGCCGAGGGTCTGCTCGATGCGCCGCAACTGGGTGCTCAACGAGGGCTGGGCCATGCCGAGTTCACGCGCGGCCCGATGCAGGCTCCCGGCGTCGGCTATCGCGCACAGCACTCGCAGGTGTCTCACCTCCAGCTCCATGCCGGGAGCCTAAGCGTGCCCTGTGAGAGGGCGCCAGATGTGCAAACACCTTCGAATCAGCACGAGTTGGGGATCGATAGCCCCGCGCTATCCCCACTTGCCATCATTCCGGAGGCCGTTGTGCTGACTCAGACTCTTGGTGACCGATCGTTCACACACCCCACACGAACGAGAAGGAGCCCCCACATGACCACGTCCAAGGCCCCCAGGAGACTCGTCGCGCTCGCGCTCGGCGCCGGTCTGGCCGCGGCCGCGCTCGGCACCGCCGCCCCGGCCGGAGCCCAGACGCCCACCGCTTCGGTCTCCCGCTACACCGGGTCCGCGGAGGAGGCCAAGAACAACAAGGCGTTCTTCGACGCCGTCCTCGCCTCGGTCGCCAAGAAGCAGGCCGCCAACCCGAGCCTGAAGGTCGTCACCGTCTACTACAACGCCTCGCAGGCGCCGAGCTTCCGCTCCCAGATATCCAGCTCCGCCTCCATCTGGAACAGCGCCGTCTCCAACGTGAAGCTGGCGTCCACCTCCGGCTCCGGCGACTTCGCGTACTACGAGGGCAACGACTCGCGCGGCTCCTACGCCTCCACCAACGGCCACGGCAGCGGCTACGTCTTCCTCGACTACGCGCAGAACCGCCAGTACGACTCGATCCGCGTCACCGCGCACGAGACCGGCCACGTCCTCGGCCTGCCGGATCACTACAGCGGCCCGTGCAGCGAGCTGATGTCCGGCGGCGGCCCCGGCACCTCCTGCACCAACCGCACCCCGAACTCGGCCGAGCGCTCCCGCGTCAACCAGCTCTGGGCCAACGGCCTCGCCGCGGCCGTGAAGAAGCTGAACGCCACCCGCTGAGTGCCACCTTCTGAGTGCCGTCCGGCTCCGGCCGGACGACCTCGCCCGCACCACCTCCGCCGGACCCCACCCGGCGGGGGTGGTGCGGCGGTCTGCGGCCCGGTGGGGCGGTAGACCGGTGGCTGGTGGCCGGTGGGGCAGTGGACTGGTGGCAGGTGGGTGGTGGCCGCTGGGTGGTGGCCGCTCAGCGGTACGCGAGCCGTGCCACGCCCCGGCTCAGCACCACCACGCCCACCACGATCACCGCGAACCCGCACGCCTCCGGCAGCAGCCACCACCCCGTGCGGATCGACTCCCCGAACAGCGCGACACCGAGCGCCAGGCTCACGATCGCGTCCCCGATGGTGAGCGCCGGCTGCGCCGCGTACAGCGGTCCCGCCTGGAGCGAGTTCTCCAGCAGGACCACCGAGACCGCGCCGGTGAGCGCGAAGCCGTAGGTCTGCCAGGCGGACATGAAGGCCGCGAACCCCTCGTCCGCGAACGTGCCCGTCGCCGACTTCAGCAGGGCCGCCGTGAGCGCGTTGCCGACCGCCGACGCCCCCGCCAGCAGCGCCGCCCGGCGCGCCTGGGGCCGCCCGCGTCCGGCCAGGGTCACCGCGGCCACCATCGCCCCGACGCACAGCACCAGCGCGGGCACCCAGCGGGTCATCGGCGCCTGGTCGGCCGCCCCGCTCGGAGCGGCCGACACCAGCAGCAGCGCCAGGCCCGCCACCACCCCGGCCACGCCCCACCACCCCGAACGGGGCAGCCTGCGGTGCATCAGCGGACCGGCGATCATCAGCGCGAACGGCAGCTCCAGGATGAACAGCGGCTGCACCAGCGCCAGCGGCCCGTTCACCAGCGCCAGACTCTGGAACACCGCCGCGCACGCCACCCCGAGCATGCCCAGCACCCAGGCGGGCCGCCGGATCAGCTCGGCCAGCAGCCGCAGACCGCCGTGGCGGCTCACGGACGCCGCCTTGCGCTGGAGCGCCGTACCGGCCGCGTTGCTGGCCGCTCCCGCGACGGCGAACGCCGCGGCCAGTTCGATCACGACCGCCTCCCGCCCGCGGGGACACCCCGGCACCAGTTCCGATCTTCGGAATCTCAGCCTACGTAAGCCCCGCTGGACGCGCCCCCGAAGCGGGCGCGGGCCGTCGCGCCGGAGCACGCCCCACCGCGCGCCACTCGGCGCGCACCCCGCCAGCGTCACTCGTACGGGGCATATGCCCGACGTGTCGCGCGGTGCGGCGCATGACCCGGTGAGAGGCGGACAGACACCCGGCATGGAGAACCCGACACCGAGCGGTCCGGTACCGGCTCCGCGCCCCTCGCCCCCGTCCGACGTGATCCTCACGGCCGATTTCGCCTCCGCCGCCCAGTGGGTGGCCGGACGCTCCTGGGCGTATCCCGGTGGCGGCCCGGTCAACCCCGGTGACAACAAGCTGGACCACCTCGTGGCCGACCCCGCCTACTCCCGCTCCGGGGTGTTCAGAGCCAGACGGCGCCCCGACGGCGACTGGAACACCGGGCTGCTCACCACCGAGGGCAGCACCCAGGGGTTCATGGTCCGCGCCGGGGACGTCCTGGAGGCACGGGTCAGGCTGCCCCGCGAGACCGGCGCCTGGCCCGCCATCTGGACCTGGCGCGACGGCGGCCAGGAGATCGACGTCTTCGAGTACCACCCCGACAACCCCGACCTGCTGGAGTTCAGCAACCACCTGCGCGGCTCCGGCGACTACTTCCGCTCCGCCGCCGTCCGCCCTGGCGCCTGGCTCGACCTGCGCACCGAGTTCGGCGCGAGATCGGTCGTCTGGTCGGTCAACGGCACCCGCGCCTACGCCGACGGACGCGGCGTGGGACGCGACTGGCACGCCTACCTCATCGTCAACCTGTCCGTCTCCGCGGGCCGCTACCACCCGGCACCCGCCCGCACCACCACCGAGATGTCCTTCGAGGTGAGCCGCCTCGTCGTACGGCGGCCGGGCACCGTGACGGACCCGGCCGCACCGAGGATCGCGGAGGGGGCGGGGGAGGGGTGACCGCGGCCCGCGGGCCCGGAGGAGGGACCACCGGGACGCGCGGGCCGGCAGAAGGAACGACACGACTGGGGACGCGCGGGCCCGCAGGAGAGCGGCCGGGACGCTACTCGCTCCGCCACTCCCCGTACGGCACCCGCGCCAGCTCGCTCAGTTCACCGACCGTGCTCCACTGGTTGCCGCCCAGCCGGGCCAGCGGGCGCAGCCGCCGGATGTCGGGCGCGCCGTCCACCAGGACGCCCTCGTCCACGGCCACGTGCACCACCCGGCCGAACACCACGGTGGAGTCGCCCAGCCGGAGCGTGGAGTGCAGCACGCACTCCAGGGCCACCGGGGAGGCGGCCACCCGCGGCGGGCGCACCCGCAGCGAGGGCTCGCGCGCGATGCCCACCGCGTCGAACTCGCCCTCGTGCCGGGGGAAGTCCGTCGCCGTCGCGTTGATCTCCGCCATCAACTGCTCCGGGGCCAGGTTCACCACGAACTCCCCGGTCTCCTCCGCGTTGCGCAGCGAGTCCTTGCGGCCCACCGAGGTGAACTGCACGATCGGCGGATCGGTGCAGGCCACCGTGAAGAAGGAATGCGGGGCCAGGTTCGCCGTCGCCCCGTCGGCCGTGACGGTGGAGACCCACGCGATGGGTCTCGGGACCACCACGGCGGTCAGCAGACGGTAGAACGAGCCGGGGTCCATGACCTCGGGCGAGTGATCGACGCGCATGGGAGCACGCTATGCGGCCCGCCGCGCGCCGACGGCACCGGGTGCCCCCCCGGGGCCGGGTCCGGCGCCGCTCAGTCAACCGGCCAGGTGTGCACGGGGGCGTTGAGATGCATGTAGTCGATGTACAGCGCGGTCATCCGGCGCAGCGCCTCGTGGCGGCCCGCGTGGTCGGCGTCCTCGATGCGGTGCAGCATCTCCTTCTGCCACACCGCGCCGTTGCGGGCCGTGACACACCGCTGTTCGACGATCCCGAGCAGCGGCTCCCGCCAGGCCGCGTCCATCCCGGACCGTTCCAGACCCCGGTGGGCCAGCGGAAGCAGCCGCCGCAGCACCAGTTCCGGCACCGGCACCTCGCCCATGCCCGGCCAGTACAGCAGCGCGTCGATGCCGTGCCGGGCGGCCGTGTGCAGGTTCTCCTCCGCCGCCGCGAACGACATCCGCGACCACACCGGCCGGTCCTCCTCGGCGAGCGCCCGCGTCAGGCCGTAGTAGAAGGCGCCGTTGGCGAGGGTGTCCGCGACCGTCGGACCGGCGGGCAGCACCCGGTTCTCCACCCGCACGTGCGGGCGGCCGTCCGCGACCGCGTACACCGGGCGGTTCCAGCGGTAGATCGTCCCGTTGTGCAGGCTCAGCTCGGCCAGCTCCGGCACGTCGCCCCGGTCGAGGGTGTCCAGCGGGTCCTCCTCCTCGCACAGCGGCAGCAGCGCCGGGAAGTACCGCAGGTTCTCCTCGAACAGGTCGAAGACACTGGTGATCCAGCGCTCCCCGAACCACACCCGCGGCCGGACGCCCTGCACCTTGATCTCCTCCGGGCGGGTGTCCGTCGCCTGCTCGAACAGCGGCACACGGGTCTCGTGCCACAGCTCCTTGCCGAACAGGAACGGCGAGTTCGCGGAGAGCGCCACCTGCACCCCGGCGATCGCCTGCGCCGCGTTCCAGTAGGCGGGGAAACTCTCCGGGGACACCTGGAGATGGAACTGCGTACTCGTGCAGGCCGCCTCCGGGGTGATCGTGTCCGCGTACGTCCGCAGCCGGTCCACGCCGTCCACCTCGATGCGCAGATCCTCCCCGCGCGCCGCGAACACCTGGTCGTTCAGCAGTCGGTAGCGCGGGCTCTCCGACAGCGACTCCGCCCCGATGTCCCGCTGCCGCAGGCTCGGCAGGATGCCCACCGTGACCAGCCGGGCGCCCGCCGACGCCGCCCGCTCGTCCGCGTGGTTCAGCGCGGCCCGGATCTCCGACTCCCAGGCGTCCGGGCCGCCCGCCGTCAGACCGCGCGGCGGCACATTGATCTCCAGGTTGAACCGGCCCAGCTCGGTGGACCACGCCGGGTCCGCGATGGCCTCCAGCACATCCGTGTTCCGCATCGCGGGCTCGGCCCGGTCGTCCACCAGGTTCAGTTCGATCTCCAGCCCGACCCGCGGGCGCTCCCCCTCGAAGCGGTCGTCGCGGAGCATCCGCGCGAACGCGTCCAGGCAGTCCCGCATCTTGATCCGGTACCGGCGGCGGTCCTCGCGCGTGAACACGAGCGCCGGGACGTCCCGTCCCATCGGCCCTCCAGGGTTCCGCTCCACGGACCCCTCAAGCGTCGCACCAACGGCCGTACGCCACCACGCGGACCCGGCACGCCCCCCATGCCGTTCGCGCGGCGCGGGGCGACCCGGCCCCGGCTACAGCGCCCGCGCCACCAGCAGCGCCACGTCGTCGTGGTCGTCCGGGTGCCGCAGCCCGTACAGCAGCAGGTCGCAGGTCTCCTCCAGCGGACGCGACGGCCGGTCCAGGAAGCCCAGCAGCACATCGAGCCGGTCGTCGATCGGATGCTGTCGGGTCTCCACCAGGCCGTCCGTGTAGAGCACCAGCAGATCGCCCGCGCCCAGCTCCAGCGTGACCTCCTCGAACGCGACCCCGCCGACCCCGAGCGGTGCCCCCGTCGGCAGGTCCAGGAACTCCGGCGGCCGGCCCTCACGGGCCAGGGCGGGCGGCATGTGGCCCGCGTTGGCGAGCGTGCACCGCCGGGTCGCCGGGTCGTACACCGCGTACACGCAGGTCACGATGTAGTGCTCCAGATCGCACGTCACCCGGTCGAGATGGCGCAGCACCTCGCCGGGCGCCAGGTCCAGGTCCGCGTACGCGCAGGTCGCCGTGCGCAGCCTGCCCATCGTCGCGGCGGCGTCGATGCCGTTGCCCATCACGTCGCCCACCACCAGCGCCGTCTTCCCGCCGGTCAGGGTGATCACGTCGTACCAGTCGCCGCCCACCTCGCTGGTCGCCTGCGCCGGTTCGTAGCGCGAGGCCAGCTCCAGACCGGTGTGGTGCGCCGAGTGGTCCGGGAGCAGACTGCGCTGGAGGGTGAGCGCGGTGTTGCGGACGCTCTGGTACCAGCGGGCGTTGTCGATGGCCACCGCCGCCCGCCCGGCCAGCTCGGTGGCGAGGACCACGTCGTCCTCGTCGAACGGCAGCGGATTCGCGGTCCGCTTCAGGTCCAGCGCGCCCAGCACCTCGCCGTGCGCGATCAGCGGCACCGCCAGGTACGAGTGCACCCCGGCCTCCCTCAGCAGCGCCGTCGCCTCCGCGCTCCGGGCGATCCGGCCGAGGTCCTCCTCCGCCACTCGCCGCACCAGCACCGGCCGCCCGGTCCGCACGCACAGCGTCACCAGCCGGTCGCCGTCGTACGCCGCGAGATCACCCGGCGCGTCCGCCGCGCGCAGCGCCACCGACGGCCGGGCCGCGCGCAGCGCCAGCGCCCGGAACAGCTCGGGACCCGCGTCCGAGCGGCGCACCCGGCGCAGCGCCAGCGCCGCGTCCAGCACGTCCACCGCCACCACGTCGGCCAGCTCAGGGGTGCAGATCCCGGCCAGCTCGTGCGCGGTCTGGTCCACCTCCAGCGTGGTGCCGACCCGCGCCGACGCCTCCGCGACCAGTGCCAGCCGCCGCCGCGCCCGGTCCGCCTCGGCCGCCGCCCGGTGGCGCTCGGTGACGTCCACCACGGACGCGGCAGCCCCCAGCACCCGGCCGCCCGGGTCCTCAAGACGGTAGAACGACAGCGACCAGGCGTGCTCCCGGTCCGGGTCGGACGCCGGCCGGCCCACATGGAACTGGTCCAGCAGCGGGGTGCCCGTGGTGAGCACCTGACGCAGCGCCGACTCCACACTGTCCGCGTCCGGGAACGGCAGTGTCTCTCGCAGATGGCGCCCGATGTGCTCCTCCGCCGGGATGCCGTCGAGCCGCTCCAGCGCCGGGTTGACCAGCAGATACCGCAGATCCGGGTCCATCAGGGCCAGCCCGATCGGGGACTGGCTGATCAGCCGCTCGCACAGCGCGAGATCCGTCTCCACCCGCTGCAGCAGCGAATGGTCGGCGGCGATCCCCAGCGCGTACACCGCGCCCCGGTCGTCCAGCAGGCGCATCGTGCGGAACTCGGTGAGACGGCTGCTGCCGTCCCTGTGCCGGATCGGGAAGGCACCGGCCCAGCCCCGCCCGGTCGCCAGCACGTCCGCGAACAGGCCGACCGCGGCGTCCAGATGCTCGGGACGCACCAGCATCCGGGCCGCCTGCCGCCCCAGCGCGTCCCGCGCCGCGTACCCGAACAGCTCCTCCGCCTGCGGGGTCCAGAACACGATGCGGCCCTGCGTGTCCAGCACCACCGCGGCCACGCTCAGCACGTCCAGCAGACCGGTCGGCGGCGGCGACCCGGGAGTCCGCCCCGTGCCGCCGTCGTGCGCCGCGTTCACCGCCATGACCGTCCACCTCCAGCGGCCGGCCACCGTACGGGCCGGCCCCGCCGACGCCAGGGGGACGCCGGTGACCGGGTCCCTCCATGCTGCCCCCAACCGCGCCCGCCCCCCAGTCGGGGCCGCCCCCGCCGCCATACCGCGTCCGGAGCCCGGGCGGTCCGCGCGGCGGGCGGGACCGCTGGACAGGCAGTACGCCGGGGGAGGACGGAGGATGGAACAGATGGAACCTGGGCGAGAGGGCTTCGGCACGTCGGCGTCCACGGGAGACGACTCCACGGGACCGCGCGACGTCCTCGACGCCTCCACCGACGCGGCGGCGGTGCTGGCACCGGACGGCACGGTGACCGGCTGGACCCGCGCGGCGTGCGAACTCCTCGGCTTCCGCCCCGCGGAAGTCGTCGGACGGCCCGCCGCGGCCCTGCTCGCCGGACCCGCCGACCTCGCGCGCGCCGCCGGTATCGCGGAGCACTGCCGGGCCGGTACGGGGTGGAGCGGCCTGGCCGCCGTACGGCACAAGGACGGCCACACCCTGGAGATCGACCTCCGGGTCTCCGCGTCGTTCCCGCTGGACGGCCGTGAACGCTTCCTGCTGTCGGCCCGGAGACGGCAGGCCCGCTGGCCCCTCGGCCGCTCCGTCCTGGACGGCTTCCTCACCCACTCGCCGATCGGCATGGCCGTCCTCGACCCAGACCTGCGCTACCTGTGGCTCAACGAGACGCTGGAACGGTTCGGCGGGGTGCCCCGCGGCCACCGGCTCGGACGCCGGATGGGCGACGTACTGCCCGGCCTGCCCGCCGAGGCCCTCGAAGGACTGATGCGCAAGGTCCTCACCACCGGCGAACCCGTCACCGACTACGAACACGTCGGCTGGAGCTGGGCCGACCCCTACCGCAGGCACGCCTACTCCACGTCGTTCTTCCCGCTGCTCGACGCCGACGGCACCGTCACCGCCGTCTGCTACATGGTCCTGGACGTCACCGAACGCTGGCACGCCCGGCGGCTGCTCACCCTCGTCAACGAGGCGGGCACCAGCATCGGACGCACCCTGGACGTGGTCCGCACCGCGCAGGAACTCGCCGACTTCGCCGTACCGAGGTTCGCGGACTTCGTCATCGTGGACCTGCTGGAACCCGTGCTCAGCACCGAGGGGCACGGCGCCTGGCTCACTGACGCCGGACCCGCCCCGGCCCGCCCGGCGATGCGCCGCGCCGCGCTCGCCTCCGTCCGCGAGGGCGCCCCCGAGGCCGCCGCGCGCGTCGGGGACGTGGTGGACTTCGTGCCCCCGCCGAACGACGGCACCCTGCTGGTCAGCGGGGCCCCCGTGCACATCCCCTACCTCGACCCGGCCGATCCGCTCTGGCTGGCCGAACAGCCCCTGCGGTCCGAACGCATCCGGGAGTTCGGGATGCACTCGCTGATCTCCGTGCCCATGCGCGCCCGCAACACCGCCCTCGGTCTCGCCACCTTCGTACGGTCCCTGAACCCGCTGCCGTTCGGCCCCGACGACGTGCTGCTCGCACAGGAACTCGTGGCGCGGGCCGCCGTCTGCGTGGACAACGCCCGCCGCTACACCAGGGAGCACACGGCGGCCCTCACCCTCCAGCGCAGCCTGCTGCCGCACGCCCTCACCGGCGGCACCGCGATGGAGGTCTCCTCCGCCTACCGGCCCGCCGACCCCACCGGTGGGGTCGGCGGCGACTGGTTCGACGTGATCCCGCTGTCCGGCGCGCGCGTCGGACTCGTCGTCGGGGACGTCGTCGGCCACGGCATCGCCGCGGCGGCCAGCATGGGCAGGCTCCGGACGGCCGTGCAGACCCTCGCGGACATGGAGCTGCCACCCGACGAACTCCTCGCCCACCTCGACGACCTGGTGCTCCGGCTGGGCGAGGAGGAGGGCGACTGGGCCACCCGGGGCGACGCCACCTTCCTCGGCGCGACCTGCCTGTACGCCGTCTACGATCCGGTCACCCGACGGTGCGCGATGGCCCGTGCCGGACACCCGCCGCCCGTCGTCGTCACCCCCGACGGGCGGGCCATCTATCCCGAGATCCCCGCCGGACCGCCCCTCGGACTCGGCGGCATGTCCTTCGAGTCCGCCGAGGTCGAACTTCCCGACGACAGCCTCCTGGGCCTCTACACCAACGGTCTGATCGACGGACCCGGCCACGACCTGGAGGCGGGCATGGCCCGGCTGGGGGCCGTCCTCGGCGAACGCGGGCCCGGTCTCGCCGCGTTGTGCGCGTCCGCAGTGGAACGGCTGGTCCCGGTGCCGCAGCCCGACGACGTGGCCCTGCTGCTGGCCCGCACGCACACCCTCGGCCCCGACCGGGTGGCCTCCTGGGACATCCCCCGCGACCCGGCCGCCGTCGGCCGCGCCCGTGCCGACGTCACCCGCAAGATCAGGGAATGGGGTCTGGAGGAACTGGGCCTCACCACCGAACTCATCGTCAGCGAACTGGTCACCAACGCCATCCGCTACGCCGAACCCCCGCTCCGGCTGCGCCTGTTGCGCGATGCCCGGCTCACCTGCGAGGTGGCCGACTCCAGCAGCATCGCACCCCGGCTGCGGCACGCCCGCAGTACCGACGAGGGCGGCCGGGGCCTGTTCCTGGTGGCCCAGCTCGCCCACCGCTGGGGCGCCCGATACACGGAGGACGGGAAGATCATCTGGGCGGAGCAGGAGATTCCGTAGCGGGGTGCGGGGTGCGGGGTTCGGGGTGCGGGGTGCCGGGTGCGGGGTGCCGGGAACGCGGCCCCGGTGGGAGGCGTACGGTCCCGGAGGTGCAGGCGGCTCGGAAGTGCGGGCCGATCCGAAGAGTTCGGGCGTCCCACGGAGCATCAAAAGATACGGACCATTCGGTTTGTTGGGCGCCCCGTCCTTACGTCCAGCTGGGCGGGGCGAGACGGTACGCATCTGCTTGAAGGCGCTTCTTTTCCGGTGGCAGGATACGTACCTGTCGGTTTCCTTCGCCGGGCCGGCGTTCATCGCGCCAGTGCGGAGGAAGTGTCGTGGCCCTGCAAGAACGAGCGATCAGGACGAGACGCGCCATTTTGGTGGCGGCGGCCGAGCTGTTCGCCGAGGTCGGCTACGAGGGCGCGACCATCGCCGGGATACTCCAGCGGGCCGGTGTCACCAAGGGCGCCCTCTACTTCCACTTCTCCTCCAAGGAGCAGCTCGCCCAGGCCGTCCTCGCCGACCAGCTGAACGCGGTGCCCGTGGCGCCAAACCGTGAACTGGAGCTCCAGCGCGGCCTGGACGCCGCGTTCCTCCTCGCCCACCTGCTCACCTCGGGCGACCCGATGGTCCGGGGCAGCATCCGGCTGACCGTGGACCAGGGAGGACCGCACGACGGGCTCGACCGCCGGGTGCCGATGGCCTCGTGGATCGCCCACAACACCGTGTTCCTCGAACGCGCCAAGGAGAAGGGCGAGTTGCTGCCGCACGTCGAAGTGCCGGTGGCGGCCGAGGCGTTCGTCGCCGCGTTCACCGGCGCGCAGGTCCTGTCGAAGATCATGAGCGATCACGCCGACCTGACGGAACGGCTGATCGCTCTCTTCCGCCACGTGGTGAGCGGTATCGCGGTGCCGTCCGTGCTGCTCGGACTGGACATGTCGCCGGACCGGGGACGACGCGTGTACGAGGAGATCGTGGCCTCGGGGGAGTGGTGAGCGTCCATTCCGGCGGGCCGGGGCGCGGGGCGTGCCGCCCGACACGTTTGTGATCGGCCGCCCGCACCATCGGGTCCCCACCCCCACGCCCGCACCGTCTCTTGCCGTGGTGAGTGACCGTAAAACATACTGGCTTGGCGGTTTGTCGGGGCGAGTTCATGTGGGACCACGGAGACGCCCGCACAGGTACGTCACTCGGGGGAGCGAACGGCATGGTCAAACAGGCACGGGCGGCGCGTACCCGGCAGCTCCTCCTGGAGGCCGCGGCGGAGAGCTTCGTCCAGCACGGATACACGGGTGCCTCCCTGCCCGTGATCAGCGGCCGGGCCGGGGTCAGCGCGGGCGCGTTGCACTTCCACTTCCCGAGCAAGGCCGATCTCGCCGCCGCCGTGGAGGACAGCGCCGCGCTGCGGGTACGGGCACTCACCGCGCGCGGTCCCTCGGCCGGCGGTGGCCCGCTCGCCACCCTGGTCACGGCGATCCGCGAACTCGCCGCCGCGCTCCGGGACGAACCGGTGCTGCGGGCCGGGTTCACCCTGGGCGGCGATCCGGCCCGCGTCGGACGCGCCCCCGCGCTGGACGCGTGGCACGCCTGGGTCCGCGAGACGGCCGGGCGGGCCCGCCTCGCCGGTGAACTGGCGGACGGTGTCACCCCGGAGAGCGTCGCGGGCGCGGTCCTGGCCGCGACCGTCGGCGGAGAGGTCGTGGGGGGCCGCGACCGGGAACTGGTGGCGCCGGAGCACCTGTTGGAGTTCTGGACGGGGCTGCTGCCGGTGATGGCGTCGGGCGCAGCCATTCGGTCGAGTAGCTGAATCGATTCTTCGCGTGCGGGCTCGGTAGGGGCCGGGTGTGTGCCCAGTGGCCGGGTGCGGGCTCGGGACCCGGTGTGCGGCCCGTCTCCGGGCGGAGTGGGGTCGTACCCGTGCGGGTCTCCGGGCGGAGTGGGGCCCGTGCCCGTGCGTGTTTCCGGACGGGGCGGGGCCCGTGCCCCTGTCCGTCCCCGGGCGGAGCGGGGCCCGTGCGCGTGCGTGTTCCGGGAAACGGCTGGTCCCCGGCCCGTCCGGGTGTGGCGTACCCGTCCCGCACGCGTCCCGTGACCACACTGATCGTCGTACCGCATCACGGCCGCAGTGAGGGGAACCCGTTCACCCATGCACATCGATCTCACAGGACGCACCGCCCTGGTCACCGGCTCCACCCAGGGCATCGGTGCCGCCATCGCCGCCGGACTCGCCCGAGCCGGGGCACGGGTGGCGGTCAACGGACGGAACGAGGAGCGCGTGGCCGAAAGCGTGGCGACGCTGGGCCGGGAGGTACCCGGCGCGGAATTCGTCCCCGTGGCCGCCGACGTCAGCGACGAGGAGGGCGCCGCACGAGTGCTGCGCCAACTGCCGCAGGTGGACATCCTCGTCAACAATCTCGGAATCTTCGGCTCCGCCGACCCGCTGGAGATCACCGACGACGAGTGGCGCCGCTACTTCGAGGTGAACGTTCTCGCCGCCGTCCGGCTGACCCGGCAGTATCTCCCCGGCATGACCGAACGCGGCTGGGGGCGCGTCCAGTACATCGCCAGTGACTCGGCGGTCGTCATCCCCGCCGAGATGATCCAGTACGGCATGTCGAAGACCGCGCTCCTCGCGGTGAGCCGGGGCTTCGCCAAGAAGGCGGCGGGCACCGGCGTCACCGTCAACTCCGTCATCGCGGGCCCCACGCACACCGGGGGCGTCGAGGACTTCGTCTACGAACTCGTGGACCGGGACCTGCCCTGGGACGAGGCCCAGCGTGCCTTCATGCGCGAGCACCGGCCGCAGTCCCTGCTCCAGCGGCTGATCGAGCCCGAGGAGATCGCCAACATGGTGGTCTACCTCAGCTCCGACCAGGCGTCGGCCACCACCGGAGGGGCGCTCCGTGTGGACGGCGGCTACGTGGACGCGATCCTCCCCTGATCCCCGTACCGGCCCGGCCGCCGTTCCCTCGTACTCCGCGCCTCGGGCCCCGCGCCTCCGTACTCCGCATTTTGCGCCCCGCACCTTCTTGCGCCCCGGCCCGCCGCACGACGGACGTCGCGGACGGGCCGGGGCGCGCGGTGCGCCGGGTGCCGGTGTCACCGGGCGAGCGGGCCGGGTGCCGGTGTCACCAGAGGACGGGGAGGGTGCGCGGGCCTCTGATCAGGCCCTCGCGCTGGAATTCGACCTGGTCGGCGGGGACCGCGAGCCGCAGATCCGGGAAGCGTTCCAGCACCGTTGAGATCATCACCTCGGCCTCCATACGGGCCAGCAGGGCGGCGAGGCAGAAGTGCGGGCCGTGACCGAAGGCGAGGTGCGCCGCCCCGGACCGCTCGAAGTCCAGGGCGTCCGGGTCCGGGAACACCGACGGGTCGCGGTTGGCGGCCACGTACGCGTTGTAGACGACATCGCCCTTGCGGATCAGCCGCCCGTCCAACTCCACGTCCTCCGTGGCGACGCGCGGGATTCCGACGCCGTTGCGGTGCGGAACGAAGCGATACAGCTCCTCGACCGCCTTCGGCAGCAGCGCGGGCTCCGCACGGAGCCGTGCCAGTTGCTCCGGATGGGTGAGCAGGGCGTACATCATCGAGCCGCTGTTGTTCCGGACCGCGTGGCCACCGCTGACGTAAATGGCCATCGCCAGTGAGATCGCCTCGTCGTCACTGATCTCCCCGGAGGCCGCCGCCGAGGCGAGCACGGTCGCCAGGTCCTCGCCCGGGTCCGCGCGGCGCCGCGCGAGCAGCTCGACCACCCGGCCACGGGTCGCCTTGCGGGCCGCGTCGAGCCGGTCGGTGTCGGCGGACTGGGAGAGCAGCGCCTCGGAGTTGGCCGCCCACTCGTGCCAGTCGTCCTCGTCCGCGCCCAGGAAGCAGCAGACCACGGCGATCGGGAACGGGGTGTACAGGTGCTCCATCAGGTCGCCGGGCCGCCCGGCACGCTCCATGCCGTCGAGCATCGCGTGCGCGGTCCGCTCGGCCATCGGGCGCAGCCGCTCCATGCCCTTGCCGGTGAACGCCCTGGACACCACCCGGCGCAGCCGCGTGTGCCGGGGCGGGTCGATGTACTGCAACCCCGCCGTCTGCGAGGCCACCGCCTCCGGCGCCATGCTCGTCACCTCCCGGCCCACGACCTCCTCACGGGAGAAGCGCGGGTCGGAGACGACGAAACGGACGTCGTCGTACCGCGTGACCAGCCACGCCTCACCGCTGCCGTACGGCAGCGTGATCCGGGTGATCGGCTCGTCGCGCAGCACCTCGTCCAGGAACGGATCGGGGTCCAGCGCGGGCAGATCGTCCACGGCCCACGGCCGCACGCGCGGCTCGGACGAGGGGGCGACGGGGTCGAGCGTCATGGCGCATCACTCCTGACGTGCGGTGGTACGGGTCGGCGGGGTGAGAGTGGGAGCGGGGTGGACGTGGACGTGGATGTGGGGGCGGGGTGGCTCGCACTGCCGGGGCCCGCTACCGCGTGGCCGGGTGCGGGTGGCAGGTGGGGGCCGCTGGTCAGCAGGTGCCGTGTTCCTCGCCGGTGAGGCCGCCGGGCGGTCCGCCTCCGCCGTCGAGGCCGGGGGGCCGCCGGACGACGATCCGTCCCGGCCCGGCGGCGGTACGCGGGCGGTGGGCGCGGTTGGGGGAGCGGGCATCGGGCGGGTCCGGGGTACGGCGGTCCCCGTGGGCGGCCTCTCTCGCGCGCCGATGGGACCGGTCTCCCGGAGCCGTGTCGTCCCGTCCGGGGTGACACGGGTTCCCGGACCGCCGCGACCCGTCCGGCGGCCCGGATGACCCGGAGCGCTCGGACGACCAGGACCGTCCGTCACCGTCGGTCACACCCTGTCCCTTCGCCGTTCCTCCCCGTAGCGTGCCGCAGGCGGCCACGGGCCGCACGCCGGGAGGAAACCGTCTCGGGGGGCCGGTTCGCGCATCGCGGCAGCACACATGGCGTCAGCACATACAGCTCCGGAGCACATGGAGCCGGAGCACATGGCGCCGGGGCACATGGCGCCAGCACACACAGCTCCAGGCACATAGCGCTGGAGCACATGGGGTCAGCACACACAGCTCCCGAGCACACAGCGCCGGGGCACACAGCTCCCGAGCACACAGCTCCAGGCCCCACGGAGCCAGACCCCACAGGAACAGTGCGCCCCCCACATAGCTGCCCCGCACATGTGCGCCCCCGCCACCCCAAGCCGCACAGGAGTGTGCGGCCCCCCTATGGCCGCGTCCCACACCCCCGCCAAAGATGTCCGCATGCGCCCCAGTCGAAGGACCACCCTCCTGTCCGCAGCCCTGCTGGCGGCCACGGCGGTGACGCCGGTCGCCGTCGCCCGTGCCGACGCGGGTCCGCCCGGCCGGAGGCGGCTCACCGTGCCCGGTGCCGAACGGCAGCAGGTGTCCCGCCACCCCGACCTGACCACCGCCGCACTCACCGGCACCCCCTACACCGAACAGGCGGACTGGGCGGGCCTGCACGCCCAGGGCACCCGCAACCCCACCGGAGTGCCCGGCGTCCAGATCGACGGCTGCTTCCCGGACACCTCGCGCCTGAACGTGCTGCACGGCTGGAACCACGACGCCCAGTTCGTGATCCGGCTGCCCGACGACTGGAACGGCAAGCTGGTCGTCACCGGCGCGCCCGGTGTCCGTCGCCAGTACGCGATGGACTTCCTCGTCTCGGACTGGGTGCTCGCCCAGGGCTACGCGTTCGCCGCCACCGACAAGGGCAACAGCGGCCCCGACTTCTACACCGACGGCGACCGCCCCGGCGACGCCCTCGCGGAGTGGAACCGTCGCACCACCCAGCTCACCCGTGCCGCGAAGGCCGTCATCGCCCAGCACTACGGACACACCCCGCGCCGCACCTATATGACCGGCATCTCCAACAGCGGTTATCTCACCCGCTGGCAGTTGGAGAACCACCCCGAGCTGTACGACGGCGGCGTGGACTGGGAGGGCCCGCTCTGGCGCCCCGAGGGGCCGAACCTGTTCACCTTCCTGCCCACCGCCGTCGCCCGGCAGCTCGGCAGGGCGGACGACGAGGCGATGTACCGCGCCGGGTTCGCACCCGGCTCGGAGTTCCTGTGGCCCTACCACGAGCAGGTCTACTGGGGGCTGACCCAGAAGACCTACCGGGCCGCGTTCGACCCCGGCTACGACCCGGTCTGCCCCGGCACCTCGGCGGGGAGCACCCCGGCGGAGATCTTCGCGCCCTGCGCCTCCGACGCCGCCTACGACTACGCGTCCCGCCCGCGCCGGGTACACGACGCCGTCTCCCGCGTCTCGCTCACCGGCCGCATCGGCAGACCCTTGATCACCCTGCACGGCACGCTCGACTCCCTGATCCCGATCGCCGTGCAGTCCGACGTGTACGCCCGCATGATCGCCGACCGGGGCCGCGCCCGGATGCACCGCTACTACCGCATCGAGGACGGCAACCACGTGGACGGGCTGTACGACACCTTCCCCGACCGGCTGCGGCCGATCCTGCCGTGCTACCGGACCGCGTTCACCGCGCTGACCGCCTGGGTCGAGCACGGCGAGGAACCGCCGCCCAGCCGCACCGTGCCCCGCCCGGCCTCCGGCGATCCGGTCAACGAGGGGTCGCTCGACTGACGCGGCACCAGAATCCGATGTCACGTCAAATAGCGACGTGAAAAGCCGAGTTCATCCTCTCGTGCTCTCCTCCGCCGCCCACGTCAGTGCCTCGGCCGCGGCTCCCTCCGCCTGTTCCCGGTCCTCGGGCACCAGGCCGACGCGGGTGCGGCGGTCGAGGAGGTCGGCGGTGTCGAGGGCGCCCTCGTGCAGGGCCGCCCAGACCAGTTCGGCGCGGGTGACGGGGTGGCCCGGTACGACCGGTGCGGCCAGCGACGGGTCCCGGAGCGTGAGGGCGTGGACGGCGGTGGCCTCGGTGCCGTGGCGGCGGACCAGTCGGCGCGGCACCGGCAGGGCGCGCAGCCGTTCACGGGCGGCGGCGCCCACCAGGGGCAGCGCGGCCGTGGGGGAGGGCGGCGCGGACAGACCGCGCGCCGCGACGGCCGTGTCCACCGCGTCCTCGGCCATCCGGCGGTACGTGGTCAGCTTCCCGCCGACCACGGTCGTGACCCCCTCCGGCGAGGTCAGCACCGCGTGCCGCCGCGAGACATCGGCGGTACGAACTCCCTTCTCTCCCGGGCGCCTTGACCCCTCGGCCCCGCTCATGTCCAGCAGCGGACGCAGCCCGGCGAAGGCCCCGGCCACCTCGTCGCGGCGTACCGGTGTGTCCAGGACCGAGCCGAGCACGTCCAGCAGGAAGCCGATGTCGGACTCCGGGACCTCGGGCACGTCCGGCACCGGACCCCGTACCGGCTCGTCGGTGAGACCGACGTACACCCGGCCGTCGCCCTGCGGCAGGACCAGGACGAACCGGTTGCTCTCGCCGGGCACCGGGACGTGCAGCCCCGCCGGGAGGAGGCCGAGCCGCTCCGAGCGCAGGACGAGATGGGTGCCACGGGAGGGCCGGACGCGGATGCCGCCGACCAGGTCACCGGCCCACACCCCGGTGGCGTTGATCACCGCGCGGGCGCGCAACTCGCCCTCCTCGCCGGTGACTTCGTCGCGGAAGCGGACGCCGGTGCCGTACGCGTCGAGTGCGCGTACCCGGGTGAGGATGCGCGCGCCGTGTCCGGCGGCGGTGCGGGCCAGCGCGGTGACCAGTCGGGCGTCGTCGGTGACCCGGCCGTCCCAGGAGAGCAGGCCGCCGCGCAGCCCGTCCGGGCGGACCGCAGGAGCCAGGTGCCGTGCCTCGGTCGCGGACAGGCGGCGCGGCACCGGCAGCACCCGGCGCGGGGTGCGGGCCGCCGTGCGCAGCGCGTCCCCCGCCCGGAACCCGGCCCAGGCCAGCCCGGCCTGCCCGCGCGACACCAGCGGCGTCAGCGGCAGGACGAAGGGCTGCGCGCCGACCAGGTGCGGGGCGGTGCGGGTCATCAGCACCCCGCGCTCCACCGCGCTCTCGTGGGCGACGTCGAACTGCCCGGACGCCAGATAGCGCAGCCCGCCGTGGATCAGCTTGGAACTCCAGCGGGAGGTGCCGAACGCGAGGTCGTGCGCGTCCACCGCGACCACGTCCAGACCGCGCGCGGCGGCGTCCAGCGCGGCTCCCGCACCGGTCGCGCCGAGGCCGATCACCAGCACGTCCACGACACGGCCGTCCGCAGCCTCGGTCAACTCCCTTTCTCGGCGGGCCATGTTGAGGGACGTGCGGCCCGCGGGACCGGTCCGGCTCATGGGGTCAGGGTCCTCTCCAGCAGGACGCGCAGCTCAGCGAGGAAGGCGGCCGAGTCCAGCTCGGGATCGTCCTCGTCGGTCATCGTGCGCAGGGACAGGGTGAAGGACTGCACGATCAACAGCAGTGCGCGCGCCTGCCGTTCGAGCGGTGCGACGCGCACCGAGCCGTCCGTGTGGCCCTCGCGCAGTGCCTCGGACAGCAGGGCGAGCAGGGCGTCCTGGCTGGCGCCGCGCCGGTCGAGGACGTAAGGGAGGAGCAGTTCGGGGTCCACGTCCACGATCTTGTGGAACAGGGGGTGCGCGCGGAACGCCTCCACCCCGGCGACCAGACCCGTGACGATCCGGGTGCGGGTGTCGATGTCCGGCCGGGGCTCGGGAATGGCACTGGTGGCCACGCCGATCCACTCGCGCGTCATCAGGTCTCCGACCAGTGTGCGCAGATCGGGCCAGCGCCGGTACAGCGTCATCCGGGAGACCCCGGCGCGGCGGGCCACGTCCGCGAGCGTGGTGCGGCGCACCCCGACGGCGAGCACGCAGTCGCGCACCACGTCGAGCACGGAATCGGTGTCCGCACCGTTGTGACGAATAGGCGTCATGTGTCACAGTGTAACGCCCCTGGGGTGGACCGGACAGCCCGGCGGACAGCCCCGGCGGACACGGCGCACGGCCTCGCAAGATCCCGCGCGTCCCGTCAGACCCGTAAGGCACCGCGAGACCCCTGTGCTCCGTGAGACCCGTGAGACCTGTGAGGTAGAGCCTGCGATGGACATGCTGTGGAACGGCTGGGGCGACCCGGCCAAGGCGGCCCCGCTGCCCGACGCGGTCACCGGACTGCTCCGCGACCTGCTCGGCGTCACCCCGCGCACCGCACCCGCCCTCGCGCTCGACGACCTCGACGTGCCCGCGCCGGTCGTCGCGCCTGCCGCCCTCGCCGCGCTCGCGCAGGCCGTCGGCGGCGACGCGCACGTCGGCACGGACGCCGAGACCCGTGTCCGGCACACCCGTGGCAGGTCCACCCCCGACCTGCTCCGGATGCGCGCGGGCGACCTCACCGCGATCCCGCAGGCCGTCGTCCGGCCCGGTACGCACGAGGAGGTCGTCGCCGTCCTGCGGGTCTGCGCCCGGCATCGCGTGGCCGTCGTCCCGTTCGGCGGCGGCACCTCCGTGGTCGGCGGACTCGCTCCCGAGCACGACGCGTTCATCGCCCTCGACCTGCGCCGCATGAACGGCCTGCTCGACCTCGACCCCGTCTCCCGCACCGCCGTGCTCCAGCCCGGCCTGCGCGCCCCCGACGCCGAGGGCCTGCTCGCCGAACACGGCTTCACCCTCGGCCACTTCCCGCAGTCCTACGAGTGGGCCACCATCGGAGGCTTCGCCGCCGCCCGCTCCAGCGGCCAGGCGTCCGCCGGGTACGGACGCTTCGACGAGATGGTCCTCGCCCTCGCCCTCGCCACCCCCGAGGGCACCATCGAGACCGGCCGCGCGCCGCGCTCCGCCGCCGGGCCCGACCTGCGCCAGCTCGTCCTCGGCTCCGAGGGCGCCTTCGGTGTCATCACCTCGGTCACCGTCCGCGTCCGCCCCCGGCCGACCGCCCGTCTCTACGAGGGCTGGCGGTTCCCCTCCTTCGAACAGGGCACCGCGGCGCTGCGCCGCCTCGCCCAGGACGGCCCCCGCCCGACCGTGCTGCGGCTGTCCGACGAGACCGAGACCCTGGTCGGCCTCGCCCGGCCCGACGCCATCGGCTCCGCGGCGACCGGGGGAGACGCGGGGTGTCTCGCCATCACCGGCTACGAGGGCACCGCCGACGACACCGCACGGCGCCGCGACCTCGCCGCCGCCGTGCTCCAGGACGCGGGCGGCACCCCGCTCGGTACCGCGCCCGGCGAACACTGGGCCCAGGGCCGCTACGCGGCGCCGTACCTGCGCGACGCGCTGCTCGACGCCGGGGCGTTCGCGGAGACCCTGGAGACGGCCGCCTTCTGGTCCCGCGTGCCCGAGCTGTACCGCGCGGTCCGCACCGCCCTCACCGACACGCTCACCGCCGCCGGGACCCCGCCGCTCGTCATGTGCCACGTCTCGCACGTCTACGAGAACGGCGCCTCCCTGTACTTCACCGTGGTCGGCGCACGGGGCGCCGAACCGCTCGCCCACTGGGCCCGCGCGAAGCACGCCGCCAACGACGCCGTACTCTCGGCCGGCGGGACCATCACCCACCACCACGGAGTGGGCACCGACCACCGCGACTGGTACGTCCAGGAGGCCGGACCGCTCGGCATCGAGGCACTGCGAGCCGTCAAACAGCGCCTCGATCCGGACGGGTTGCTCAATCCGGGCGTGCTGCTGCCCACCGGGCCCGTCGTCAACCGGTCCCGCGCGCAACCACGTCACGCAGGTGTCAACAGGCCCCGCCCATAGCCCAGTTCCCCCCCCCACTCACACCCCACCCGGCCCTGACAGCGGACCGGTTGCCCGCCCCAACCGGTCCGGCTCCCGGCCGGTCCCGACCCCCGGCCCACCTGCCCCCTCCAACCAGCCTGCCCCGCACCGCAGTTCCCGCTCCCACCCGCCCGGAGGCACACCCGATGCGACAGTTCACCGCCGTCGTCAACCCCACGGCGGGCGACGCGACCGGAGCGGCGGCGCTGCTCCATGTGGCCCGGCTGCTCCGCGAGGCCGGAGCCGAACTGGAGACGGAGTACAGCCACAGCCTCGACCACGCGCGCGACCTGGCCCGTGCGGCGGGGGAGCGGGGCCGGGTGGTGCTGGCGGTCGGCGGCGACGGCATGGCGGGCGGCATCGGCGGGGCGCTGAGCGGCACCGGCGCCGTCCTCGGGCTCGTCCCGGCGGGCCGGGGCAACGACTTCGCCCGCGCCCTCGGCCTGCCCGCCGACCCGGCCGCCCTCGCCGACATCCTGCTGCGCGACGAACCCCGGGCCGTGGACACCATCGAGGTCGAATCGGCCGTCCACCGGCGCACGGTGGTGCTCGGCAGCGTCTACGCCGGGGTGGACGCCCTCGCCAACCGGCATGCCAACCGCTCCAGGCTGCTGCGCGGCGCCGCCTCCTACTACGCGGGCGGCCTGCGCGCCGTCACCACCTGGCGGCCCGCCGACTACCGGCTCACCCTCGACGGCGATGAGCACGCCCACCGGGGCTACACGGTCGTCGCCGCCAACTCCCCCTACTACGGCTTCGGTCGGCTCGTCGCACCCGGCGCGCGCGTGGACGACGGGCTGCTGGACATCGTCCTGATCGGCGCGGCGCCCCGGCGGCTGTTCTTCGCCATGATGAACGAACTCAAGACCGGCGCCCACCTCCACCGCGCCGAAGTCCGGGTGCTGCGCGGGCGGGAGTTGCGGATCGAGGCCGCCACACCGGTGCCGTACGGAGCCGACGGCGAGGTGGACGCCACGCTGCCGGTCACGGTCCGGGTCCGCCCGGCCGACCTGCCGGTGCTGTACCGGCCCGCCTGACCGGCGGACACAGCGGCGTCCGCATCGGGCGTGCGTCGGCGGTCGTGCCGTCAACCACCCGTGAGACGAACGATCTTGGGCATGCGGACCGGAGATGATCTTCGCCGTCCGGAAGGCCGCCCATGACCCAGCCCGTCCGTCCGCCGCGCCGCCCGCGTTTCGATCTGCGCGCCACCACCCTGTACTTCACGCTCGCGGCCCTCGCCCTGGTGGCGGCCGGACTCCTCGCCCGCACGGCCGCCGCAGCCGCCGAACGGCGTCCGGTGTGGGCGGTGTCCGTCGCCCTGATCGCCTCGGCGGTCGCTCTGCGCTCCCTGCGCGGGCGGCGTCGGCGCACCTCCGCCACGAGATACGCCCGCCGGGCCGCCGCCGCCCTCGCGGCGGGCGCCCGCACGGCGGCCGACGACCTGGACCGGACGGTACCCGCCCTCGCCGTACCAACCGCCGTGCCGCTGAACGCCGTTGAGGTGCCCGCCGTCACCGCCGTCCTGCCGGACCCGGAGCCCGTCCCCGCGCTTGACTGGGAGGATCTGGACGCCGACGCGTTCGAGGAGGCCATAGCCGGGCTGTGCGAGCGGGACGGCTGCCGGGAGGTCGAGGTCGTCGGTGGAGCGGGTGACCTCGGCGCGGACGTGCTCGGGCTCGCCCCGGACGGGCGGCGGATCGTCGTGCAGTGCAAGCGCTACGCGGCGGACCACAAGGTCGGCTCCCAGGACCTCCAGCGCTTCGGCGGTACCTGCTTCACCGTGCACGCCGCCGACACCGCCGTCCTCGTCACCACCAGCGAGTTCACCGCCCCGGCGCTGGACTACGCCGCCCAGTGCGGGATTCTCTGCTTCGACGGCCGGGACCTGCGCGCCTGGCACGAGGGCAGCGGACCGGCCCCCTGGGACGCGGTGCCGGAGGGCGAAGGCGCCGTACAGGACGGCACGTACGTGCGGCCCGTCGCCGAAGCCTGACCCCGGCCGGGACCCCAGTCCCGTCATGCCGTCGGCGCGCAGGCCCCCGGCGCCTCCCGCTCACCGCCCCGCATCCGCCCCCCGGCGCTCACATCCGGCTCTCCGTCTCCCACCGCTCCGGTCCCAGCCCGCGCCAGTCGATCAGCGGCGAGTCCGCCACGTCCTCCGGTTCCAGATCCAGGCCCGCCCGGCGCAGGAACTCCACCAGATCGCGGACATTGTGCGCGAGGCCCAGGATCTCGCCGTTCACCCGGACCCGGCGACCACCGGTCGGGGACGGAAGCTGCACGGTGACGGGACGTTTGCCGGACATGCCCCCAGGATCGGCCGCGCGGCCCGCCCCCGCACGTGGAGCGCGGTTCGGCCGGTGCCGTGGGGGCACCCGACGTGGTGACCGTGGAGACAGGTGACTTCCAGGAGGCGGCCGTGGCGGTTCGGCATCGGATGATCAAGGCCGTTCCGGCCCGCGTGTGGGAGGTGCTGAGCGATCCGCGCCGTTACGCGGACTGGGTCGTCGGCACCGCGAAGTCCCGCCCCCGCGCCGGACAGTGGCCGCAGAAGGGCGCCTCGCTGGCCTACGAGATCCGGCTCGGCCCCCTCCGCGTCGCCAACGAAACGGTCGTACGGCGCTTCCGCGAGGGTTCCGTCCTGGAGCTGGAGGCCCACGCGGGCGCCCTCGGCACCGCCCGAATCTCCATCGAGGTACGGGAGTGGGGCGAACACAGCCTCGTCATCGTGGACGAGCACCCGTTGCGGGGTGCCGGGGGCGCCCTGCACAACGTGGGGTTCGAGGCCCTGATCCAGCTCCGGCACCGCGCCATGCTGGCCCGGCTCGCCGAGGTCTGCGAAGCTCCGGCCGACGAGGCGTCCGCGCCGCGCTCCCACCGGGGCGCGCCCGGCCCGGGAGCCTCCCGCGCGTGAAGCGGGGTCCGCAGGTCGCGTGCGGGACCAACGCGGCCCGCGCCGCGCGGCCCGGCCAGGCCGCGCGGACCCGCAACCCCCCCTCGCCCCGCCGCTGCCCCGCCGGGGCCTCCCCGACCGGCCGCGCGCTCGGGTGCCGCCCGCCGGGAGTCACCCCGGCTCCCTCTCCACGCGTCACCCGTACGGCACGCTCACGGCGGCCCACGCCGGGTACCCGCGTCACCGTACGAGAGGCGGGTCGTCCGCGACGTGCGGGATCGCCCGGCGTGCGAGAGGGAGCGCGGAATGAGCGACCAGAACGGCCACCGGGACGGACCCGACCAGGCGCACCGGCGCCCCGAAGGGGTGGATGACACCACGGTGGAGGCGCTGGGCGCGCTCTCCAAGGCGCTGGAGACCACCGAGCGGGCGCGCGGCCACCTCTACGCCTTCCACCAGCTCACCGGCGGCGCCGACCGGGAACTGGACCGTGCCGTCCGGCTGCTCCACGAGGCGGGACACCACACGTGGGCCGACCGCCTGCGCTCCGAGATCGTCGGCCGCAACGTCATCCCCGGCCACTGGACCTACCAGATCGTCGAGGCGTACAACCGCACGTACTACCGCCCCTTCCAGGACTTCGAGCGGGCCGCCCTCACGGCGCTCGCCGACGGCCGCGACCACCTCTACGAGGCCGAGTTGAAGGAGGCCCGCCGCACCGTCGGGCACCCCGACCACACCGCGCTCCCGCCGGGGCCGGGGGCGCCTCCGCAGGAAACGTGAAGTACCGCTCAGGAAAAGGGAGTTGAGCGCGATGGGTGAGAAGAAGAAGGGCGCCGCGTCCGGTAAGCGGCTCGCCAAGGGGGACGAGGTGACCTGGAAGAGTCACGGCAGCACTGCAGAGGGCGAGGTCGAACGCAGGATCACCGGGCGGACCGAGGCCGCCGGGCGGACGGTGGACGCCTCACCGGACGACCCGCAGTACGAGGTCCGCAGCGAGAAGTCCGGCCGCACCGCCGTCCACAAGCGGTCCGCGCTCCGGCGGAAGTGAACTCCGCCGGAGGTCAGACCTCGCGCCAGCGGGCGTTGCACCACGAGAACACACCGAACGCGGCCAGACCCAGCGCGATCAGGGCGAGCAGCCAGGGCCCGGCGGGCAGGTCGCGGAAGGAGCGCAGGGTGTCGTCCATGCCGGTGGCCTTGTCCGGGTCGAGCCGTACGGCGGCGACCACCGCGAACACCCCGGCCGTGGCGAACACCAGCCCACGGGCCGTACCGCCCGCGACCCCGAAGACGTCCGTGAACCGCTGGGCGGCGGGGGACATCGAGCCGGTGCGCAGATGCTTGCGGAACTTGCGGAGTATCGCGCGGACCGCGATCCAGCCGCCCGCCACCACCACGCCGACACCGGCGACCGCGACGAGCCACTGCCCGGCCGGCCACTTCATCACCATCGCCGTCACGTCGTGCGTCTGCCGGTCCGAGGAGCCGCTGCCGCTGCCTTTGTCACCGGCCGCGAACGACAGCACGGAGTACGACACGAAGGCGTAGAACACGCAACGGGCGGCGGCCATCGCGCGCTTCGACGCCTTTCCGCCGTCCTCTCCGGCGCTGCCGAAGAGTGCCTCCGACAGTCGCCACAGCGCCATCCCGGCGAGCGCGAGGCCCACCGCCCAGAGCAGCACCGCGCCGAACGGCTTCTCGGCCAGTTCACCGAGGGCGCCGCCCCGGTCCGCCTGTTTGCCGCCGGAGTCGCCCCCGAAGGCCATCTGGAGGGCGATGACGCCGACCAGGACGTATATCAGGCCGCGTGCCGCGAATCCCGCGCGGGCCGCCGCCGACACCGCCGTACTGTCGGCCGCGCGCCTGGCCTGTCCGCTGCCCGTCCGTGCCATCGACTGTGCGTTCATATCAGCCCGGTGCCCCTGAACCCGGCGCCGACACCTGTGCGCACGCATGGGCCCGCCGTGTCCCCGCCGGGGCCGCACAGGAGCGGCCGGGCCGTTTCCGGGTACCCGCGCACGCGAGGTGAGTACGGCTGCTCATGCCGTGACCGCCCGGACGCGCGACCGTGGAGCCGTGGGCGAGGGCCCACGGCGATCGACCCAACAGACTCGGAGGACGGACATGGCGGACACCGGCGGAACGCACACCACGGCGGGCACGGCGATACGGGGGTGGCTGCTGAACCCGGTGGCGCTGGCCTACCTGGCGCTGGTGGCCGTCGTCCTGGTGTGGGTCGGCGTGGACACCCTGTTCGTCGCGCACGAGGACGCGAGCTTCGCGGGTATCTGGGCGTTCGTCGTCACCGGGCCCACCTCCTGGCTGTTCGTCGCGCTGCCGGACCCGCTTCCGGTTGTCGGGCTCGTCATCGGCGCGCTGGTGCAGGCCGCCGCGCTCGGCGCGCTGTACCGGTGGCTGCACGGCCGGTCGGTCCGCCAGCACCGCACGGGCCCGCACGGCGCCTGACCGGCGGGGCTGGGACGGAGGGGAGTCCGACGACAGGCCCTAGCGTGCGGTGCCGAAGTCCTGCGTCCAGTAGTCGCCCGGCTGGGACAGGCCGACGCCGATCTCGCGGAACGAGCAGTTGAGGATGTTGGCCCGGTGGCCGGAGCTGGCCATCCAGCCCGCCATCACCTGCTCCGGGGTGGAGTAGCCGTAGGCGACGTTCTCGCCGTAGGCGCTCCAGGTGTACCCGGCGGCGGTGATGCGGGCGCCCGGGTCGGAGCCGTCCGAGCCGGTGTGGGACATCGTCGCGTGGGACGCCATGTCGGCGCTGTGCTCCTGTGCCGCCTCGGTGAGTTCCGCGTTCAGCGTCAGCGCCGGGCAACCCACCTTCGCCCGCTCGGAGTTGACCAGCGACACGATCCGCGCGGCGAACCCGGAGGCGGAGTCGGCGGTGGCGGTCGCGGTGGCCTCCGGGGTGGCGGCCGGGGCGCTCGGGGAGGGGAGCGTCACCGAGGCGGACACCTCGGCGCGCGGGACGGTGCCGTGCGAGGGGATGGAGCGAGGCGACGGCACGGACGTGGCCTTCGGGCCGTGCTGCCGGGGGTGGGAGGGGTGGTGCCGGTACTTCGGCGGGGTGGTGCTCGGGCGGTGGCCCGGCGTGGCGCTCGACGGGCGCGGGGACGCGGAGGCGGTGGTGGCACCCGCGTAGGGGCGGATCAGCCGGTTCGACCCGCTCAGGTCGCCGGTGAGCCGGGCGGCGTCCGCCGGGTGCGTCGTACCCCGGCTCCACGGCACGCCGTTCCCCCAGTCCACGCAGGCCACGGCGGCGGTCGGGATGCCGACCGCGCCCACCGCGACGGCGGCTATGACCATCCGCCGGTAGTGCTGCTGCTTGCGATGCTTCGCCATGCGTGACCTCACCGGTAGTCGCCGCCGGGCACGCCGCTCGCACGTCGGACCCCACGGTGGCTCCGCGCCTGAACCGCGGAGACCGCCTGCGGTTCGTCATTCTTGGAAAGGTGCCCCGCGCCACGCAAAGGGCCTACGTACTATCCCGCTTCGTAGACCATCGGCGCCCGATTCGGCGGTGCGCGGGTACCGTCGCCCCGGTCGGCGTACGGGGCGGTTCGCTGTCGTCCCGTCAGGAGCCGCCGGGCGCACGGCGAAGCGGGTGCGGGCAGGGCCGGGGCGGCGGGGGAGTGGTGCGGGACGGCACAGTCCCGCACCAAGACGGACAAATCATCTTTATGATCCACACGCTCGTCTACTAAGCGACCCGAACAGGTACGTGCGGGCGCGTGACGCACGTCACGGAACCAACCGCTCCGAGACGGCGTCCGGAGCGGTTCCGCGGTGCCGGGCGGCCCGGCTCAGGCGTGTTCGGGTGTGTCCGTCACCAGCGGCAGCGCGAGGTGGGCCAGGTCGGGGGGCGGCGGCGAACTCAGAGCCCACAGGGGGGCCGCCTCGCCGTCCGCGACGGCCGCGGGCGCGTCCGTCAGGTTCATCCGCTCGCGCAGCCGCCCGTAGAAGTCCATCGGCCCGAGCCGTACCGCCTTCAGCTTGCGCGGGGCCGCGTACACCCCGATCCAGTCGCCGGGGTTCAGCACCCCGCGCACCTGCCCGTCGATGCTGACGGCCGCCCGCCCCGAGCGCTCCAGCACCCGCAGCCCGATCGGCTCGTCCGGCGCGGCCACCACCGACCGGTTGAACGCCATGTGCGGCGCCACCGGCGTGAACACCAGCCCTTCCACACGCGGCGAGACCACCGGCCCGCCCGCCGCGAAGCTGTACGCGGTCGAACCGGTCGGGGTGGCCACCATCAGCGCGTCGGCCGAGTACGACGCCAGCAGGCGGCCCGCGAGATAGACGCCGACCGACACCTGGCGGTCACGGGCCAGCTTCTCCAGCACCACGTCGTTGAGCGCCGTCACGTTCAGCGCCACGCCCCAGTCGTCGCCCTTCGCGCAGTCCCCGCGCACGGCGGGCGGCGGCAGCATGGGACCGCGCCCGTAGCGCACCATCGCCTCCATCTCCTCCGGCACCTCAAGGAGGCGCGAGGCGCGCATGGTGAGCAGCATGCGGTGCTCGACGTTGATCTCGCCGTCCCGCACGGCGTCCAGCGCCGCACGCACGCAGGTCGCGGGCACCTCGGTGAGGAAGCCGACCCGGCCCAGGTCCACGCCCAGCACCAGGGCGTCGTTCTCGGCGGCGAGCCGGGCCCCGCGCAGGAACGTGCCGTCCCCGCCGAGGGTGACGATGAGGTCCGGGTCGGCGGCGGCGGACAGTTCCTCGCGCGCGCTGTGCCGGGCGCCCTCCTGCCACACGTCGATGTCGGCGCAGCCCACGGAGTGCTCGGCGCACCACTCACGCACGGCCCGTGCCGCGGCCACCGCCTCCGGGCGACCTCCGTGCACGACCAGCCCGATCCGCTCCACCGTCATACCCGCCTCCCAGCCGGTCCGCCCGCGCCCGCCCACCGGGCCGCGCCGTCCGCACCACAGTCCATCCGTACCCCAGGCACGCCGCCCCCGCAGTCCGGGGGCGAGGGGGCGAGCATCGGATGCCCCGAGGGGCCGTGGACCAAAACGCCGCCCCGGCCCACCGGTGCCGGGGCCACGGGGGACGGCGCGGCGTACGAGGCGCAACGGGTCGGGGACGCGGGAGGCGGACCCGAGCGCATCGGCGGAACCCCGCGTGTCCGGCGTCGGCGTGGTGCTCACCCGCACTGTCCGGCCGGGTCCTTCGACCTCGGCGCCTTCAAGTGGACGTCGTTCCTCGCCCAGTTCGGCGTCGTCGCGGACGGCCGGATCGGCTGGGCCGGCCGTTCGTCCTCGGCGCTGCTGTGCCGGTGGCCGACCCGCCCGCTCGACATCGCCGCCGGACAGCGGCTCGGTTCGCGGAGGCGGAGGTGGAGGCGGCGGAAACCGAACGGGCCGCGCACGCGCGCCGCGAGCGCGAACATGTGAGGAAAACGTGAAGCCGCACGTCGTGTTGTGACACATCCCTCGCGCACCCCCCTTGTGGCCGTCCGGACGGTGCGGCCCGCTTTTCCTCGAACTAGTCTCCGAAGAACTGTTATCGGGGGCTCGCCATGTGGTCTCCCAGGTGTCGGCCGGAGATGTACGAGGACTTCGAGGACAGGGACGCGAGAGATGAGCACAGAGCACACGCCGGACCCCGCGCAGTTGGTGACCGCCGCACGGGACGGCGACCCGAGCGCGCAGGACGCGCTGGTCGGCATGTACCTCCCGCTGGTCTACAACATCGTGGGGCGTGCTCTGAACGGCTCCCTCGACGTGGACGACGTGGTGCAGGAGACGATGCTCCGCGCCCTCGGCGGACTCGGCGGACTGCGCAGCCCCGACAGCTTCCGGCCCTGGCTGGTGTCGATCGCCATGAACCAGGTCCGCACCCACTGGCAGGACCGCGGGACCGTCACCGGGGGAGTGGAGGAGGCCGCCGAACTCGCCGATCCCGGCGGCGACTTCGTTGATCTCACCCTCGTACGGCTCCAGTTGTCCGGGCAGCGGCAGGAGACCGCGCTCGCCACCCGCTGGCTGGAACCGGAGGACCGGGCCCTGCTGTCGCTGTGGTGGCTGGAGTGCGCCGGGGAGCTGACCCGCGCCGAGGTGGCCGCCGCCCTCGAACTCTCCCCGCAGCACACGGCCGTCCGGGTGCAGCGGATGAAGGCACAGCTGGA
Organism: Streptomyces corallincola; assembly: GCF_019104725.1. Lineage (GTDB taxonomy): Bacteria > Actinomycetota > Actinomycetes > Streptomycetales > Streptomycetaceae > Streptomyces > Streptomyces corallincola. The sequence goes on from NZ_JAHRXF010000006.1 coordinate 78,509, forward strand.
GGCGGCCCGAGTGTTGGTCCGGGCGCTCGCCGCGCCGCCCTGCGAGGAGTTGCGGGGCGTGCTGGCCACCTGGGACGGGCGCCCCTCGGCGCTGTGGCGCAAGCGCATAGCCCGGCACGCGCGCGCATGCGTGCGCTGCTCCGGACTCTGGAGCGGACTCGTGCCCGCCGAAGGGCTGCTCGCGGGGCTCGCACTCGTCGGTGTCTCGGCGGGGCTCGCGGAGTCGCTGCGCGCGGGCACCACCACGGCCATGACCCCGGTGGCGGCCGTCTCCCACGGGGAGAGCGGCCCGGACGCATCCGGCACGGCGCCGGGCCGGGCCGCGGCCCGGCGCCGTGCCGGGCGCGCGCCGTCCCGCGGGGAGGCCCGCAGGCGCCGACGGGTGCGCCGACGGGCCGTCGGCGGAGCGGTCGTCGCGGCCTGCGTGGTCGGCGGCGGACTCTGGTACCTCGGCCCGGACACCGGCGGCGGCGACGGGGCGACCGCGACCGCGCGGGCCTCCGGCGATCCGGTCGCCGACCTGTCGGAGCGGAGCCCGGCGGAGCCGTCCGCACCCACGTCCGGCTCCCCCAGCGCTTCCGCCTCCGCCTCCGCGTCGGCTCCCGCGAGCGCCTCGGCCTCCGTGTCGCCCTCCGCGTCGAAGAAGGCAGCGGCCGGGAAACCGCCGACGGTGGGGAAGAAGGCCCCGGAGACCCGCGAGGCGCCCGCACCGCCGGTACGCACCACGCCGACCGCTCCCGCCACCCGCGCCGTCGCAACGGGGACCGTCGCCCAGGTCGTCGCACTCGTCAACAAGGAGCGCTCCAAGGCCGGTTGCGGGCCGGTAGCCGAGAACGCGGACCTGGACCAGGCCGCGCGGGGACACTCCGACGACATGGCCGCCCGGAACTTCTTCGAGCACTCCAACCCCGACGGAGCCGACCCCGGCAAGCGGATCACGGCCGCCGGATACCGCTGGTCCACCTACGGGGAGAACATCGCCAAGGGGCAGCCGACACCGGCGTCCGTGATGGATTCCTGGATGAACAGCCCCGGCCACCGCGCGAACATCCTCAACTGCTCGTTCAAGGAAATCGGCGTGGGCGTGCACAACGGCGGCTCCGGCGGCCCCTGGTGGACCCAGGATTTCGGCGCCCGGCTGTGATCTCCCACCGCGTGATCTCCCGCCGTGTGATCCCGCACCGAACGCGGGACTGATCTCTCACGGAAAGACGACGTGGCCGTGGTCACCGGGCTTGTCCCGGTGACCACGGCCACGACCGTGTTCGTACGGTGCGGCGATCACCAATAGTGACGCCGTCCGGCGACCGCGTGCCCCATCGAGCCCATGATCCACAGTACGGCGCCCACCACGAGAAGAATGACGCCGATGGTCCAGAGAATCGAAATGCCGGTCAGAAAACCGACGACGAGCAGAATGATGCCGAGGGCGATCATCTTTGCCTCCTGCTGGTAGCAGCATTCCTGTACCTCCGAGTGCCCCGGAACGAAGAAATATCCCCTCCCGGCCGAAGAAAAGATTTCAGCGGCCTTCCCTGGTCCCACAGGGCGGGCGCGCCGGGCAGCGGGTGCGGCATCGGGGCGTGGGCGTGCGGAAGCAACAAATCACCACACAACCAAAACTTTGAATCCCTCGGAAGTAACAAATCTTGACGCGCACCGTCATGGTCCGTACCTTCCGCAGCGGTCCGGACGAAATCCAACCCGGTTCTCGCACACACCAGTTGCCCAGCACGTCCCGTCCTTCGAGGAGCAGACGATGCGCGGAAAGAGATCCGTCCCAGCAGTTCTCGTACTCCTGTTCGGTGCCCTGGTCGGTCTGACCGGCACCTCCGAGGCCGCCGGCTCCCTGCCGTGCGACATCTACGGCGCCGCGGGCACCCCCTGTGTCGCCGCGCACAGCTCCACCCGCGCCCTGTTCGGCGCGTACGACGGCCCGCTCTACCAGGTCACCCGCGCCTCCGACGGCGCGAGCCGGAACATCGGGGTCCTCACGGCCGGGGGCTACGCGGACGCCGCGAGCCAGGACACCTTCTGCGCCGCGACCACCTGCCGCATCAGCAAGGTGTACGACCAGACCAGCCGCCACAACGACCTCACCCCCGGCCCGGCGGGCACCGCGGGCATGGGCGCCGACCGGGGGGCCGACGCGAGCGAGATCGCGGTCACCGCGGGCGGCCACAAGGTCTACGGCATCTGGATCTCGCCCGGCGTCGGCTACCGCTACACCGGCGCCGCCTCCGGGGTCGCGGTAGACGGTCGGCCCGAGGGCGTCTACATGGTGGCCAGCGGCACTCACGTCGGCTCCGCCTGCTGCTTCGACTACGGCAACGCCGAGCGCACGCCCGCCGACACCGGCAACGGACACATGGACGCCGTCAGTATCGCCACCACCTGCTACTTCGCACCCTGCACCGGCAACGGTCCGTGGGTCGAGGCCGACCTGGAGAACGGCATGTTCCAGGGCGACAACGGCTCCAACCCCGACAACCGGGGCAACGGCACGCCGTTCGTCACCGCCGTGCTGAAGAACGACGGCCAGAGTCGGTACGCCCTCAAGGGCGGCGACTCCCGTTCCGGGTCACTGACCACCTGGTGGGACGGCGCGCTGCCGAGCCGGGGCGGCTACCGGCCGATGCGGCAGGAGGGCGGCATCATCCTGGGCACCGGCGGCGACAACAGCAACTGGAACATGGGCACCTTCTTCGAGGGCGTGATGGTCGCCGGGTATCCGACCGACGCGGCCGAGAACGCGGTGCAGAGCAACATCGTCTCGGTCGGCTACGCGGGCCAGACCAACGTGCCGAACGGCCCCCAGGGCACCATCGGCGGCCCCGGCGGCACCTGCGTGGACGTGGCCGCCGACGACACCGGGGTCAACGGCACCGCAGTACAGCTCTGGGGCTGCCAGAACTACGCGGAGGACCAGCACTGGACGCACATGGCAAACGGTTCCCTCGTCACCATCGGCCGTTGCCTCGACATCGAGAACAACGGCACGGTGAACGGGGCGCGGGTCGAGCTGTGGGACTGCAACGGAGTCGGCGGGCAGAAGTGGGTTCAGCAGGCGGACGGTTCGCTGGTGAACCCGCAGTCCGGGCGCTGTCTCGACGCGCCGAGCGGTGCCACGGCCAACGGGACCCGGCTGCGGATCTGGGACTGCAACGGCTCCTCGGCGCAGAAGTTCGCCGTCAACGGTGGTGCCCCGGTCGCCTCGCCCGGCGGCACGTGCGTGGACGTGGCCGCCGACGACAGCGGCGTCAACGGCACCGCCGTGCAGCTCTGGGGCTGCCAGTCCTGGGCCGTTGACCAGCACTGGTTCCACCGCACCGACAACTCCCTGAGCACACTCGGCCGTTGCCTCGACGTCGAGAACAACGGCACGGTGAACGGGGCGCAGGTCGAATTGTGGGACTGCAACGGGGTGGGCGGGCAGAAGTGGGTTCAGCAGGCGGACGGTTCGCTGGTGAACCCGCAGTCCGGGCGCTGTCTCGACGCGCCGAGCGGTGCCACGGCCAACGGGACGCGGCTGCGGATCTGGGACTGCAACGGCTCCTCGGCGCAGAAGTTCCGGCTCGGCTGAGAGCGGCACCCCGGCCCGCCGTCCCGTCGGTCGGGCCGACCCGTACCACCCGCATCACAGGTGCGGCACATCCGTGCCCCACCCCGCGCGCTCGGTGAGCGTTCCAAGAAGTTCGGTCCCCGATGTTGACGCCGGGGTGGGGCCGCCGCAGATTACTTCTCGGTAGCCCCATCCGGCAGCCCGCTTGTGCCGACGGCACCGCCCGCCCCTCTCGTCAGAGCCGCCGAGAAGAGAGACCGCCCATGCCCCCACGCGTGTTGACTCGTGTCATGGCCGCGACAGCAGCCGTCACCGGTGCCTTCGCCCTCACCCTGGCCGGTACCCCCGCCCACGCCTCCACGCCCCTCGACTACACCGCCCTGGGCGACAGTTACAGCGCCGGGTCCGGCGTGCTCCCCGTGGACCCGTCCAACCTGCTCTGTCTGCGCTCCACCGTGAACTACCCGCACGTCCTCGCCGCCCGCACCGGCGCCCGGCTCACCGACGTGAGCTGCGGGGCCGCCGACACCGGGGACGTGACCGGCAGCCAGTACCCCGGCACCGCACCGCAGTTGGACGCGGTGAAGGCGGACACCGACCTCGTCACCATGACCCTCGGCGGCAACGACAACAGCACCTTCCTGAGCGCCATCCTGTCCTGCGGCGCGGCGGGCGTGCTCGGTGCCGGACAGGGCAGCCCCTGCAAGGACAAGTACGGCGACTCGTTCGACGCGGCCATCGACGCCACCACCTACCCGGCGCTGAAGTCCGTCCTCCAGGCGGTGCGCGCCAAGGCCCCGCACGCACGGGTCGCGGTGCTCGGCTACCCGTGGATACTGCCCGCCAGGGGAAGCCTGTCCTGCTTCCTGAAGCTGCCGATCGCCGCCGGGGACGTGCCCTATCTGCGCGCCCTCCAGGCCCATCTCAACGCCGTGGTCCAGCGCGCGGCGGCGGAGACCGGCGCCACCTACGTGGACTTCACCGCCGCCTCCGAGGGGCACGACGCCTGCCAGCCGTCCGGCACCCGCTGGATCGAGCCGCTGCTGTTCGGCACGAACGTCGTGCCGGTGCACCCCAACGCCCTCGGGGAGCGGCGCATGGCGGAACAGGCGATGGACGTGCTCGGCCTCGGCTGAACCGGGACCGCCGGACAGATCAGGGGCGCGGGAGCCGGTCGAGCAGCGCGGTCGTCTCCCGCTCCACTAACTCCCACGCATCGCTGGGGAGTTCACCGAGCAGCGTTTCCCGCAGCGCCTCCAGGACCGTGCCGGTGCCCGCCGCGCCCGGCACGGTCCCGCTGAGCACGTCGTACCCCTCGCGCACCGCGACCCGTACGAGCCGCCCGTCGCCGTCGCCGTCGCCGTCGCCGTCGTGCACGGCGAGCGCGATCACGCGCGGGGGCGGGCCGCCCGCCGGTGCGGGGAGTTTGCGGTAGGCGCTGGCGACCGGGTCGCGCCAGCGCAGCGCGAGCAGCAGCGGCCGTTTGGCGACGACCTCGGACAGCTCCGCCTCGTGCGTCCCCTCCGGGCCGAGCACCGTGGCGCGGGCGTCCAGGACCAGCGCGGGCGGCAGCAGACAGCGCAGCGAGCTGCCCACCACGTTCCCGCCGACCGTGGCCGTCCGCCGTACCGCGCCCGTGCCGATCGTGGCGGCGGCCAGCCGCAGCACGTCCGGGACCGCGTCGGACATCCGGTTCAGCACGACCGCCGAGCCCAGCACCCCGGCCCCGACCTCGTTCGCCTCCGGGACACCGCGCAGCGACATGGCGAGCGCGGGGAAGCCGTCCCGCTGCCACTCGGCCCACACCAGGGTCGCGCCGCCGACCGGTACGGCTCCCTCGGCCAGGCACTCCCGAGCCTCGGACACGGAGGTGGGCAGTCGCAGCAGCATGGAGCGGACCTGCTTCCTGGAGAGTCGAGCGACGGGCCGTCCCGGCCGGGCGTCCGTCCACCGGCAGGGCGCATTCTCGTCGTACGAACGGGGGCGCACACAGGGCTCACCTGAGCACGACCAGGGCCGGAGCCGACGACCGCCGCCCGCTCGTCCGTCACACGAGCCCCACGCATCCGCCACACAGGTGAGGCACTCGTCACGTGGGGCGTCACGCGTGAAGGCGGGAACGGCTGGATAGACGCCCCCCGGCAGAAAGGACGGTTCATGGCTATCGGCGAGACCGCGCACCACGAGGACGAGACACCCGACCGCGAGGCGGTCAGACGGCACCCCACGCTGTTCCGGGCCGTACGCCGACGCCGCAACCCACCGTTGCGGCGCACGGACATCACGGTCACCGACGAGCGCGCGGTGAAGCGCGCCGTGAAGGCCGCCGCCCTGGGCAACGCGATGGAGTGGTTCGACTTCGGGATCTACAGCTACCTCGCGGTCACGATCGGCCACGTCTTCTTCCCGTCCGGGAACGGCACCGTGCAGCTGCTGGCGTCGTTCGCCACCTTCGCCGTGTCGTTCCTGGTGCGTCCGCTCGGCGGGTTCGTGTTCGGCCCGATGGGCGACCGCGTCGGCCGCAAGGCGGTCCTCGCGCTGACCATGATCCTGATGGCCATCGGCACCTTCGCCATCGGCCTGATCCCGTCCTACGCGACCATCGGTTTCTGGGCGCCCGCCCTGCTGATCCTCTTCCGGCTGGTGCAGGGCTTCTCCACCGGCGGCGAGTACGGCGGCGCCTCCACCTTCATCGCGGAGTACGCCCCCGACCGGCGGCGCGGCTACTTCGGCAGCTTCCTGGAGCTGGGCACGCTCGCCGGTTACGTCGGCGCCGCCGGTCTGGTGACCGCGCTGACGGCGGGGCTGGGCAGCTCCGGCATGGAGTCCTGGGGCTGGCGGGTGCCGTTCCTGGTCGCCGGGCCCATCGGCCTGGTCGGCCTCTACCTGCGGCTGAAACTGGACGAGACCCCGGCCTTCCAGCGCCTGGAGGACGAGTCCGCGCACCGCGCCACCGACGCGGCCTCCGCCGTGGAGACCACCGCACGCGGCGACCTCCGACGGATCTTCCGCGAGCAGTGGCCCACCCTGGTGCTGTGCATCTGTCTGGTCGGTGCGTACAACATCGCGGACTACATGCTGCTGTCGTACATGCCGACGTACCTCTCCGACGAACTGCACTACTCGGAGACCAGCGGGCTGCTCATCCTGATCATCACGATGGTCGTGCTGATGCTGCTGATCAACCAGGTCGGCCGCCTCTCCGACCGGTTCGGCCGCAAGCCGCTGCTGATGGCCGGGATGCTCGGCTTCCTGGTCCTGTCGCTCCCGTCCTTCCTGCTGGTCGGCATGGGCGGCGTCCTGCCGGTCTCGGCCGGGATGCTGATGCTCGGGCTCTCCCTGGTCTGCCTGCTGGGCACCATGTCGGCGGCGCTGCCCGCGCTCTTCCCGACCCAGGTCCGCTACGGCTCCCTGTCCATCGGCTACAACCTCTCCGCGTCCCTGTTCGGCGGTACGACCCCGCTGGTGATCACCGCGCTGATCTCCGTGACCGGCACCGATCTGATGCCCGCGTACTACGCGATGGGCGCCGCCCTGGTCGGTGTGATCGCGGTGGCCTGCATGAAGGAGACCGCCCGCCGTCCGCTGGACGGCTCCCCGCCCGCCGTCGCCACCCCCGAGGAGGCGGCCGAACTGGTCGAGAGCCAGGCCCACTCGCCCCGGTTCTGACCCCGGTACCGACACCGCCGCCGCCCCGCCGCCCGCCCGGGGCCGCGGGGCGGCGTGAGCGTCCTGCCCAGGCGTGACACCCTGGGGAGAGGCGGAGGTGTTCGTACCAACGGTGGTGCGCATCGGTCGCCCGGACAGGTGGTGCGGGATGGACTGGCGGGAGTACGCCGAAGGGATGGCCGAGCTGGCCCGGACCCTGCTGGAGCGGCGCTCGGTCGAGGACACCCTGGCGGAGATCGCGCGGGCCGCGGTGCGCCTGGTGGACGGGTGCGAGGAGGCGGGCATCCTCGCCGTCAACAAGGGCCGCTCGGTCACTCTGGCCGCCACCGGCGAGCTGGTCCGCGAGAGCGACCGCATCCAGGGCGAGCTGAGCGAGGGCCCCTGCTACGACCTGGCCCGCAGCAGCAACACCGACCGGGTGTACCGCATCCCCGACATGGCCGACCCGCAGCCCACCTGGGAGCAGTTCGCCGTGGGCGCCCGGAGCCTCGGCATCGGGAGCATGACCGGCGTGCTGCTCTACACCGACAAGGAGGACTTCGGGGCGCTCAACCTCTACTCCTCCCGGCCCAAGGCGTTCGGCGAGGAGATCGAGACCGCCGGGTGGCTGCTCGCCTCGCACGCCGCCGTCGCCCTCGCCAGCGCCCGCACCATCGACCAGCTGGAGCACGGCATGGAGAGCCGGCACGCCATCGGCGAGGCGATGGGCATGCTGATGGAACGGCACCGGATGACCGAGGACGACGCCTTCGACGTGCTGCGCCGCATCTCCCAGGAGCACAACATCAAGCTCCGGGACGTGGCCCAGCGCATCCGCAAGGACCGCCCCCAGCCGGGCGGCCCAGCGCATCCGTGAGGACCGCCCCCAGGGTCTGTCCGACCGGATTCCGTACGGGAGCGGGCCCCGGTGCTGTCACAGCACCGGGGCCCGCTCCCGTCGTATCCGCCCGTGTTACGCGCGGCCGGTGACCTCGGGCACGTTGTAGCCGTCCACCTTCAGGCCCGGACGGGACGCCTTGGCGTGCGCGGGCCAGGAGACGGTGACCGTGCGGGACTCGCCGGGCAGCAGCCACAGGTAGTTGTCGCCGTACTCGGCGGGCAGCACCCGGTCGCCGGAGCGGGTGTCCACCAGGGACAGCCGGACCATCGACGCCACCGACGCACCCCGGTTGGTGATCTTCGCGGTCAGTTCGTGCCGCCCGCCCGAGGTGCCGCGCACCCCGCCGACATCCACCGAGACCCTGGTCTGCCGCGCCTTGTTCAGCGCCTGCATGGCCTCCGGCGTCCTGTACCGCCAGTAGGTGTTCTCCGACAGCGTCCTGCCGTGCTCGTCGGCGAGGCGCAGCCGCAGCAGGTACAGGCCGGGCAGGGTGCCCTTCGGGTCGGCCTTGAACGCCTTCGCCGTGGCGGACGCGGCCACGTCCACCGTCGCCTTCTGCTCGGCGGCGACCTGGCGGCCGTCCAGGTCGTACCAGCGGGCGGTCACCGTCGCCCGGCGCAGCGCGCGCGGGGTGTGGTTCACCGCGACGACCTGCCCGTCCACCGGACTGGCCTGCACGTGCAGCGGCTCGGACGCCTTGCGGGAGCCGTAGTAGGCGCCGTTGACGTCGAAGTCGTAGTCGTAGGTCTGCCAGACCGTGCTGTACCAGGCCGGGTGGGACATCCACAGCAGCAGGGCGCTGGCGTCGTCCCACAGCTTGGCGTTCCACGCCTCGAACATGGCGCGGTGGTTCTCGTAGTTGAGGAACTGCGCCTTGCGGGCGAAGTCGTCCAGGTTCTTCGCGGTGCCGAGCCGGGACTCGATGGCCGCGCGGTAGTTCTGCGGGGCCTGGTTACCGCGCGTGCTCCAGTCGTGGTAGTACCAGGCGCCGCCGATGGGCCACTCCGGCTCGTCCCCGACCAGCTTGCGCAGCGTCTCGGCGGTGGACACCACCGGCATGCCGATCTCGGTGTGGAAGCCGTAGCTCTTGCTGCCGTACGTCGCCGCCGAGAAGTAGGTGTCCGGATCGACCCAGCCGTAGGGGCCGCCGCCGGTGATGATGCCGTCCGCCGAGTTGTTCTGGTAGAGGATGCCGGGCGCACCGGAGTGCACCGCGTCGCGCATGCCGTCGTCGATCGCGGCGGGCGGGTTGCCCTCGTTGGCCCCGCACCACACCACGACGCTCGGGTGGATGCGGTAGCGCAGCACCACGTCGCGGGCGGTGCCGTTGAACGCGTCGTGGTCCGGCGGGTCCATCCCCCAGGCGTTGGGGAAGTCGTTCCAGACCAGCAGGCCGTGCTCGTCGCAACTGGCGTAGAACTCCTCGCGGTTGCTGGAGCCGACCCAGTTGCGGATCATCGTGAAGTTCATGTCCCGGTGCATCCGCACGGCCGTGTCCATGCGCTCCCGCGGCATCCGGCGCAGGAGTTCGTCCCAGCCCCAGTTGCCGCCCCGGCAGAACACCCGCACCCCGTTGACGCTGATCTTCAGCGGCGCGATGGAGTTGTCCACCGACTTCACGTCACGCCAGTCGGTGCCGTTGTCGGAGACCTGGATGGTGTACGTCCGCCCGTACGCCTGCTCCCAGGTGATCGCCACCCGGTCGAAGCGCTGCGCGGAACCGAGGTCGAAGCGTATCCAGCTGTCGTCCTCGTAGACCGACGTCCAGCGGGTGTTGACGTCACCGTCCACCGCGTTGCCCGCGACCGTGCCCTCGCCCTCCGAGGAGGCGGTGGCCGGCTTCTTCAGCACCAGGTTGGTGCCCGGCCGGGCGCTGTCCACCACGGCCAGGTCCCACATGGAGAAGCCCCAGCCGGTGGCACGGGTGCGGAGGAAGACCCGCATGTACCGCGCGGTGACCGCGTCGAACTCGACGTTCTGCATGCTCGCCGAGCCCGAGGTGTTGAACGGCAGCGGCGCGGCGGCGTTGTCCACGTCCTTCACGCCGGTCCAGTCGGTGCCGTTCTCGGAGACCTGCACGGTGTACGTCCTGGCGTACGCCTGCTGCCAGTTGATCGACAGACGGTCGAAGGACTCCGAGGAACCGAGGTCCACCTGCACCCACTGCTCGTCCTGGAACGAGGACGACCAGCGGGTGTCGCCGTTGCCGTCGGTGACGTTGCCCGGACCGCGCGCGGGATCGTCGGAGGACGACGCGGTCGCCTTCTTCCCGAGCGCGAGGTCGTCACCGGGGGTGGCGCTGTTGAGGACCGACAGGCTCCACATCGAGGAGCCCCACTCGGTGGCGCGGGTGTGGCACAGCACCCGGACGTACCGCGCCTTCTGGCGGGCGAAGTCCACGGTCTGGGTGAAGATGTCGCTGCTCCACCGGAACGTCATCGGCACGGCGCCGTACTCGTAGCCGAACTGCCGGATGCCGAAGCGGGTGGTGCGCCGGTCGCTCTCGGTGCCGTCCACGGTCGCGGTGAGGGTGAGGTCGTGCAGGTTCGGCTCGCCGTAGCCGTTGGGCCACCACAGCTTCGGGTCGCGCAGCTTGAGCTGGGCGAACTCGGCCGGGGCGAAGGTGACATCGACGCTCTTGCCGCCCGGCACCGAGACGGTCCTGGTGACCTTGACCCGGTCGAACGCGGCGGTGACCGTGACGCGCTTGTCGGCCGTCCCGGCGTTGCGCACCGGGACCACCACGGTCAGCTCCGCCGTGGTCGTCGCGGGCAGCCCCGGCAGCAGGGTGTCCACACGCGGGTCCCCGATGACCGCGGCGCCGGTGGAGCGCAGCCGTACGTGGTTCCAGATACCGGCCGCGCGGTCGCGCACCGCGGGCATCCAGTCCCAGCCCGAAGAGGCCAGGTAGGTGGGGGAGTTGCGGTTCATCATGTTGGCGCCCGCGTCCACGAACGCCAGGCCCGCCGGGCCCTTGTCGGTCGGGCTGCCGGGGAACGGCACCGGGGTGATCTTCACCGCGACCGCCTGCCCACCGGACGCCAGCAGCTTCGTCACGTCGTACGAGGCGCGGGAGAACGGGTTGGAGAAGGCGCCGGCCTTGGTGCCGTTGAACCAGATCTCGGCCTCGTGGTTGACGCCGTCGAACTCCAGCCAGATGTGCCGCCCGGCACCGGTGCGCAGACCCCGGGGCAGCGCGAACTCGCGCCGGTACCACCAGGAGTGCCGGGACAGCGCCTCCGGGACGTGCAGGTTGTTGAACCCGGCGACCGGGTCGGGCAGATGACCCTGGTCCACCAGCGAGGTCAGCACCGTGCCGGGGACCGTCGCCGGGAGCCAGTCGCTGGTGTCGTGCGCGGCGCGGGAGAGGGCGGCGCCGTCGGCACCCGCCCAGTCGTCCATCGTCAGGTCCCAGCCCGACTCCAGCGGGACGGTGCCGTCGGCGGCGGTCCTGAGCGGCTGGGGGTGCCGGGTGCGGGTGCCCCAGTCGGTCCAGCCGGTGACCTCGGGGCGCCGGGTGCGGCAGGTGCCGTACACCTGGAGGCCGTTGAGGCCCAGCGGGTTGGAGTTCGACCGCTTGGTGACCGTCATCCGCACCCAGCGCGCGCTGACCGGCTTGGCGAGCGGGATCCGCACCTCGCCGCCCTTGCCGGAGTCCGTACGGTAGGCGGCCGTCCAGGACTTGCCGTCCTTGGAGGTCTCGATGACGTACGCGACCGCGCAACTGGACAGGATCTCCTGGCCGGTGGTCATGTCGCGGGGGCTGCCGGTGGGGGAGTCGGTGAAGGGCGGGTCGTCCGAGGTGGCCTCGAACACCAGGCGGACCGAGGACACTTCGCACAGCGCCTGGAGGTCCACCTTGATCCACTGCGGATCGCCCGCCGCGGCGCGCCAGCCGCTGCCCTTCACCCCGCGCACCGCGAGGCCGTCCACCGCGAACTCGGCGGGGGTCGGGGCGTAATCGGTCGAGGAGACCGAAACCGGCCGGTAGGCGGCGAGTTCGGCCGTGGAGGCGCCCTTGCCGGGCTGGCCGGTTCCGGCCGTGGCCACGGACGAGAGCGGCCCCATGCCGAGACCGAACCCGGCCAACAGGGTGGACCCCGTGGACAGTACGGTACGGCGTGAGGGCGCGGAGGACTGATCCGACATCGACAAGGCTCCGATCAGGGAGGACCAAGGAGGGTACGGCCGGGGGACCAGGCTGAATGACAACGTTGCCACCCCCTCGGGCACGCTGCCGAACACTGCCCCCACGGCGGCCGACTGTCAAGATGTCGGCAGTGCTTCGACTTTGTTTCTCGTAAATTAGGAATAAATGTTGACAGCGTTTCGGACGGGCGCCACAGTCGTCGCCGTGACGCCGTCGGCCCCGGGGATGTCCGCCCGAGCTGATCCTCGAACACCAGGACCCCCCCAGCACAGTGCGGCCCGCGTCACCCATCCCGCTTCCCAACCTCTGGGAGAGGTACGTGACTTCACGCCCGCTCGTACACGATGCCCGTCGTGTCCGGTTCGCCCGGACCACGCTCGCCGCGGCCATCGCGGTGACCCTGGCCGCCACCGTCACTCCGTCCGCCCAGGCCGCCCCGGCGGTGGACCAGGGAGCGCCGGACTACTACGACAGCGGCCTGGCCCCCACGCCCTACATGGGCTGGAACACCTACTACGGCCTCGGCGCGCCCACCGAGAAGGAGGTGCGCTCGGTCGCGGACAAGCTGGTCAGCAGCGGTCTGCGGGACAGCGGTTACAACATCGTGTGGCTGGACGGCGGTTGGCAGGCCGACAACCCGCGCGACGACCAGGGCCGTCTGGTGGCGAACCCCGAGCGGTTCCCGTCCGGCATCCCCAGCCTCGTCAGCTACCTGCACAAGCGCGGGCTGAAGGCCGGTATCTACACCGACGCCGGTACCTACGACGGCGGCAAGAGCTGCGGTCTGGGCAGCCGGGGCCACTACGAGCAGGACGCCCGGCAGTTCGCCGGATGGAAGGTCGATGCCATCAAGGTGGACTTCCTGTGCGGCATCTCCGAGAAGCTCGATCCGGGGCCCGCGTTCAAGGAGTTCAGCGACGCGGTCGCCAAGTCCGGCCGCAGGATGATTCTGAACCTGTGCAACCCGCTCACCGACGACTGGGGCCTGCCCCACACCTGGGAGCAGGACGCGCACAACACCTTCTCCTACGCGCCGACCATCGCGGACTCCTGGCGCACCGGCACCGACATCGCCTGGGGCACCCCGACGCCCGGCCAGTGGCCCAACATCCTGCGCAACATGGACGCCAACGCCTGGCACCCCGAGGCGCAGGGCCCCGGCCACTACAACGACCCGGACTACCTCATCCCGACCCGCCGCATGTCGGACGGCAACCTGGAGCTGACCGAGGAGGAGTCCACCACCCAGTTCGTGATGTGGGCGGAGATGGCCTCCCCGCTCATCCTCGGCTCCGACCCGCGCACCCTGTCGCCGTCGATGCTCTCCGTCCTGCGCAACCCCGAGATCATCCGCGTGGACCAGGACCGCCTCGGCGTCCAGGGCGTCCGGGTCGCCTCCGACGCGACCGGCGACGTCTACAGCAAGGTGCTCTCCGGGAACGGCCGCCGCGCGGTCGTCCTGCTCAACCGCTCCGACCAGGCCGCGGAGCGGACCGTGAAGTTCTCCGACGCGGCCCTCGGCGGCCGGGTCAAGGTCCGTGACCTGCGCGCCCGCGCCGACCGGGGCACGCACACCGGCTCGTACACCGTCACCGTACCCGCGCACGGCACCGCGTTCCTCCAGCTCACCGGGGACGACGCGCTGCCCGGCAGTTCCCTCGGCGTGCCGGCCTCCGCGAGCCCGGCGGCCGTGCGCACCGCCTCCGGCCCGAGCGCCTTCGTGCGCGGCCCGCGCGGCACCCTGCTCCAGCAGACCGGCGAGGGCAGGCACGCCAAGGTGTCCGACCTCGGGGGCCCGGTCCGCGGCGGCATCCTCGGCCAGCCCGCCGCGTACGCCTCGGCGGGCGGCCGGATCGACGTCTTCGTCCGGGGCGCCGACTCCCGCGTCCACCGGCGCGCGTTCACCGGCGGCCACTGGGGCGCCTGGCAGGACCTCGGCGGCAAGGTCGCCGACGCCCCGAGCGTCGCCTTCACCGACCCGGCGCACTGGACCCTGTTCGCCACCGGCACGGACGGCTCGGTCGTCCAGCGCGGGGTGAGCGGCGGCTGGACCTCGCTCGGCACGCCCGGCACCCGTCCGGCGTACGGCAGGCCCTCGGCCGCCGTGGACGCCGAGGGCCGCGTCCACGTCGCCGTGCGCACCTCGGCGGACGACATCTGGACCCGCAGCCGCGCCAAGGACGGCGCGTGGTCCGACTGGAGCTCCATCGGCGGCACGGTCAGCGGCAGCCCGACCCTGGTCGCCTCCGGCGACAGCGTGCTGCTGTACGTCCGCGCCGGGGACTACACGCTCTGGCAGCAGCGCTACAACTCCGGTGCCTGGCAGGGCTGGAGCAAGCGCGACGAGTTCCCGAGCGCCGCGTTCGACGGCTCGCTCGGCGCCGTCGCGGGCCCGGACGGCACGGTGGACGCGGTCTACCGCGGACTGGACGGCACGGTCCACCGCGCGCAGTTCAAATAAATTAGTAATTAATCTTGACGTGGTGTGAGCACCACGCGAACCTTGATTCGCCGCGACGGGGCCGCCGAGGCCCCCGGCCGCACGGCCCCGTCGCGTGAATCCACAGGGAGCCCTTCATGACGAACCTTCAGACGAGCCGCCGGCGTTTCCTCGCCGGACTCGGTGCCACCGGTACGGCGGCTCTGCTCAGCGGCTGTGTCACCTCCGCCTCCGACGCCAAGACCTCCTCGAAGGGCGCGGTGACCCTCCAGTCGAACCTCTCGGCCCCGCAGGCCAAGGCCGCGATGGAGGACCTGGCCGCCGCCTACGCCAAGAAGGGGTCCGAGCGCGTCAGTCTCAACACCGTCGCCGCCGAGACCTTCCGCACCCAGCTGCCGACGTACCTCACGTCCGCCAACCCGCCGGACGTCCTCACCTGGTACCCGGGCTCGGTCGCCGACGCCTATGCCAAGAAGAACCTGCTGCTCGACCTCGACGACGTCTGGGCCTCCTCGCCCGACCTCAAGCGCTACTCCAAGGCCCTCAACTCGCTGTGCACCTCCGGCGCGGGCAAGAAGGTCTTCGTGCCCTCCACCTACTACTGGTGGGGCATGTTCTACCGGAAGTCCAACTTCGCCAAGTGGGGCGTGAAGGAGCCCAAGACCTGGGACGAGTTCATCGCGCTGTGCAAGACGCTCAAGTCCAAGGGCGTCTCCCCGATCGGCCTCGGCGCCGGTGGCGGCACCGCCTGGGTCGCCTCCGCCTGGTTCGACTACCTCGACATCCGGATCAACGGCGCGCAGTACCACCGCGAACTCCTCGCGGGCAAGCACCGGTTCGACGACCCCCAGGTCCGCAAGGTCTTCGACCGCTGGGCCGAGGTGCTGCCCTACTTCGACCCCAACGGCACCGCCGTCGCCTTCCAGGACGCCACCACCTCGCTGCTCAACGGCCGTTCCGGCATGATGCTGATCGGCACCTTCTTCGCCGACGCGGCTCCCAAGGACGCCCTGGACGACATCGACTTCTTCCGCTTCCCGATCATCGACCCCAAGGTGCCGCTCGCGGAAGAGGCCCCCACCGACGGCTACTTCGCCAGCGCCCGCACCGGCCGCGGCAAGCAGGTCGGCGACCTGATGAAGTACCTGGCCACCGCCGAGGCCCAGGAGATCTACATCAAGGGCTCCTCCGGCACCGTCCTGCCGTGCAACCCCGATGCCAAGGACGCGGGCACCCCGCTGGTGAAGAAGGGCCGCGCGCACATCGAGGAGGCCGCCGAGATCACGCAGTTCTTCAACCGCGACTCCAGCGACGCCCTCCAGCCGACCGCCGACACCGCGCTCACCAAGTTCATCGCCAAGCCCAAGGAGATCGACTCCATCCTGAAGCAGTGGCAGCGCGACGCCGAGAAGATCTGGAGCGCCTGAGGTGGCAGTGCTCACCCCCACGGCGCGCAAGTCCCCGGCCGCCCCGCCGCCCGGCGGCGGACGCGGCCGGGGGCCCGCCCGGCGCACCCCGCCGCTCGTCCTCGCGTTCGTGCTCATCCCCCTCCTCGCCGAGGCGCTGTGGGTCTTCTGGCCCGCCCTCCAGGGCTTCTACCTCGCCCTGACCTCCTGGGACGGCGTATCCGCACCCCGGTTCGTCGGCCTCGGCAACTTCCAGGAGATGGTGCACGACGAGGTCTTCCGCACCGCCGCCATCGACACCGTCCTGTGGCTGGTGCTGTTCGGCGGGCTCTCCGCCCTCCTCGGTCTCGCCGCCGCGATGCTGCTCCAGCAGGAACGCCGGGGCGTCGGCTTCTACCGCGCCGCCCTGTTCCTGCCCGTCGTCTTCTCCCTGGTGGCCACCGCCCTCGTCTGGCAGGCCATCTACCAGCCCGACGGCGTCCTCAACCAGATCCTCCAGGGCATCGGCCTCGGCAGCCTCAGGCACGCCTGGCTCGCCGACCAGGACACCGCCCTGTACGCGGTCATCGTCCCCGCCCTGTGGCGCCAGATCGGCTACGTCATGGTGCTCTACCTGGCCGGACTCAAGGGCATCGACCCCTCGCTGTACGAAGCGGCCAAGATGGACGGCGCCGGACGCTGGCAGCGCTTCCGCCATGTGACGCTCCCTCAGCTGCGCAGCGTCAACGCGGTCGTGCTGTCCGTCATCATCATCGACTCGCTGCGCTCCTTCGACGTCGTCTGGTCGCTCACCCGTGGTGGCCCCTACCACTCGTCCGAACTGCTGAGCACATACATGTACTCCACAGCCTTCCAGTCCCTGCGGCTCGGCTACGGCTCCGCGCTCGCCGTCGTCATCTTCGTGCTGGCCTTCGGCGTCATCTGCTCCTACCTGGTCCGCGCGTTCCGGGAGGCCGACTGATGTCCGCCGACACCGCCGACACCACCGCCAACGCGACCGCGCTGAAGCGCAGGCGGGCCGCGACCGCCGGGTTCCACCTCGGCGCCGGACTGCTGTCCGTGCTCTGGCTGCTGCCCATCGTGCTGGTCCTCGTCACCAGCCTCCGCTCGTTCGACGACATCGCCGCCAACGGGCTCGGCAGCCTCCCGCACTCCTTCACCCTCGGCAACTTCCGCCAGGCATGGGTGGACGGCGGCCAGCAGCGCGCCCTGATCAACAGCCTGATCGTCACCGTCCCGTGCGTGCTGATCACCCTCGCGCTCGCCGCGATGGCCGCGTTCGCCCTCAGCCGCTACGACATGCCGCTGCGCCGCACCCTGCTGCTGCTCATGCTCGGCGGCAACCTGCTGCCCCCGCAGATCCTGCTCATCCCGGTGTCCAAGCTCAGCGAACTCATGGGCATCTACGACACCCTGTCCGCCCTCATCGGCGTGCAGATCGGCTTCGGCGTCGGCTTCTACGTCTTCGTGCTGCACGGCTTCATGCGGTCCATCCCCGACGAGATCCAGCAGGCGGCCGTCGTGGACGGCGCCGGACCCTGGCAGATCTTCTGGCGGATCATCCTCCCGCTCACCCGTCCCGCGCTCGCCGCCCTCGGCGCCCTCGCCTTCACCTGGATCTTCAACGACCTGCTCTGGGCCATCACCGTCCTGCGCAGCGACACCAAGATGCCCATCACGGCCGCGCTGATCGGCCTGCAGGGGCAGTACGTTTCCATGTGGAACGTGATCGCGGCCGGTTCCGTCATCGCGGCAGCCCCCACGGTGGCCGTGTTCCTGCGGTTCCAGCGCCACTTCGTGGCCGGCCTCAACCTCGGAGCGGTGAAATGACCTCGTACGAACGCTGGACCCTGCGCACCGAGCACACCAGCTACACGGTGCGGCTCTCCCCGGACGGACCCTGGGCCGAACTCGACGCCTGGGGACCGCACGGCGCGGAGGACGGCCCGTCCGCCCTGGACTGGTCCCGGCGCACCCACTACATCACCCCGGCCGACGCCGCCCCGGCCGAGTATCTGCCGCAGGGCCAGCGCCCGTTCACCGGCGCCGACCTCGTCGTCGGCCACTCCGGGCACGAACGCGGCGTGTGGTGGGAGTTCACCGGCGCCGAACAGGACGCCGACGGTCTGCGCCTGACGTTCACCGACGCCCTCGCCGGACTGCGCACCACCCTGTGCTACACCACCGTCCCCGGCACCGACGTCGTACTCCGCTGGACCGAGCTGACCTGCACCGGGGAGAGCGAACTCCGCCTGGAGCGGCTCGACTCCGGCGCCGTCAACGTCCCCGTCGCCGCGGGCGCCCGGCTCACCTACCTCACCGGACAGTGGTCGCAGGAGTTCACCCACACCCAACTCACCCTCAAGCGCGGCACGTTCACGATGGGCAGCACCCAGGGCGTCCCCGGCCACGCCTACGTGCCCTGGCTCGCCGTGCAGGACGCCGCCCTCCCCGACGACGGCACCGCGCCCACCTACGGCATCGCCCTGGAGTGGTCCGGCAACTGGCACGTCACCGCCGAGGCCGAACCCGGCGGCGCCGTCCGCGTCCGCGCCGGGCGCGTCCCGCACGAGGGCGTCGTCGTGCTCGCCCCCGGCGAGACCCTCACCACCCCGCGCCTGGCCTGCGCGTTCAGCCCCGAGGGCCTGGACGGCCTGGCCCGCGTCTGGCACCGCTACGACCGGCACCTCACCGGCGAACGCCTGGACCGCACCCGCAAGGTCCTCTACAACTCCTGGGAGGCCACCGGCTTCGACGTCGAGGCCGACGCCCAGCTCGAACTGGCCAAGGCCGCCGCCGAGATCGGCGCCGAACTCTTCGTCGTGGACGACGGCTGGTTCACCGGCCGCGCCGACGACACCGGCGGCCTCGGCGACTGGTACCCCGACCCCGCCGAATTCCCGCAGGGCTTCGGGCAGTTCGTCGAGGACGTACGCGCCCTCGGGCTCGGCTTCGGCCTCTGGGTCGAACCCGAGGCCATCAGCCCCCGGAGCCGCCTGTACGCCGAACACCCCGAGTGGGTCTACCGCGTCGAGGGGCGCCCCGGCCGCCTGGTCCGCAACGAACTCCTCCTCGACCTCGGCCGCACCGACGTCCAGGACTTCGTGATCGGCACCTTCGACCGGCTGCTCACCGAGTACCCCGTCGAGTACCTCAAGTGGGACATGAACCGGCCGCCCACCGAGCGCGGCCGCCCCGGCGAGGGCCCCGCCGACCGGCTCGACCTGGACGCCGGGCACGTCACCGGCTACCTCCGCGTCCTGGACCACCTGCGCACCGCCCACCCGCACGTCACCGTCGAGGGCTGCGCGGGCGGCGGCGGACGCATCGAGCACGCCACCGTGGCCCGCACCGACGTGGTCTGGCCCAGCGACAACACCGCGCCGCTGGACCGGCTCCGCATCCAGCACGGCTTCCTGCACGCGCACGGCCCGCACGTCATGAGTTCCTGGGTCACCGACTCGCCCGGCGTGTTCGACCCCCGGCCCCGCTCGCTGGCCTTCCGCTTCGTACTCGCGATGTGCGGCGTCCTCGGCATCGGCGCCGACCTGCGTACCTGGGACCCGGAGCAGCGCGCCGAGGCCGCCCGCTGGATCGCCCGCTACAAGGAGGTCCGGGACGTCGTCCACCACGGCGAGGCCCGCCTCCTCGGCAGCCCCGACGACGCGACCTGCGGTGTGCAGTACACCGAGGCGGACGGCCCCCGCGTCCTGGTCGCCGCGTTCAGCACCGGCGTCCTCGACGGCGCCCCGCTGGTACCCGGCCGCCCCGCCCGGCTGAGGCTGCGCGGACTCGACCCGGCCGCCCGCTACCGCGACGAGGAGACCGGCACCGAGTACAGCGGCGCCCATCTGCTGCACTACGGGCTGCCGCTGGCCTGGACCGCCGAGCACGACGCCCGGCTCGCCGTCCTCACCCGCGGCTGAACCACCCCGCCCGGCCCAGCCCCCCACTCCCCGAAGGAGCCGAACCCCACGATGGACCAGCCCGCACGACCGTACGGTGCCCGCTTCACCGGCCGCACCGCCGTGGTGACCGGAGCGGCCTCCGGCATCGGAGCGGCCACCGCCGAGCGCCTCGCGCACGAGGGAGCAGCCGTCGTACTCGCCGACATCGCGGACGAACGGGGCGAGGCCGTGGCGGCCCGCATCACCGAGGACGGCGGCCGGGCGGTCTACGTCCGCGCCGACGTCTCCGGCGAACAGGACTGGGCGCGCGTCGTCGCCGCCGCCCACACCTTCGGCCCGGTGGACGTCCTGGTGTCCAACGCGTACACCGTGGACGTCCGCCCGGCCCACGAGCTGACCCCCGAGTCCTGGCGGCGCCAGCTCGACGTCAACCTCACCGGCGCCTTCCTCGGCTTCCGCGCCGTCCTGCCCGACCTGCGCGCACGCCGGGGTGCCGTCGTCCTCACCTCGTCCGTCCACGCCCACAAGGGCATCCCCGGCCACCCCGCCTACGCCGCCACCAAGGGCGCGCTGCTCTCCCTGTGCGGACAGCTCGCCGTGGAGTACGGGCCCGAGGTACGCGTCAACGCCGTCCTGCCCGGACCGATCATGACCGCCGCCTGGGACCGCGTGTCCGAGGCCGACCGGGAGCGCAGCATCGCCGAGACCGCCGCGGGCCGCTTCGGCACCCCGGAGGAGGCCGCCGCCGCCATCGCCTTCCTCAGCGCCGACGAGGCCGGCTACATCACCGGGTCCCACCTCCTCGTGGACGGCGGCTGGAGCGTCGTCAAGTCCTCCGCGTGAGCACCGCCGACGCCCCCCGCCCGCGAACCGAGAAAGGCTCTACGACATGACGCCCTACGCCCGCCGTGGCGTCCACGGCCAGACCGTGGAGGCACTGGCGCGCCGCATCCTGGGCGGTGAGATGCCCGAAGGGGCCACCCTCGACCTCGTGGCGCTGCAGAGCGAACTCGACGTCAGCCTCACCGCCCTGCGCGAGTCCCTGAAGGTGCTCGCCGCCAAGGGGATGGTGGACGCCCGCCAGAAACGCGGCACGTTCGTCAGGGCCCGCGCCGACTGGAACCTCCTCGACGCCGACGTGCTGCGCTGGCAGTTCGAGGGCGGCACCGCCGAGGCCGACCGGCTGCTGCTGCGCAACCTCGCCGAGGTCCGCGCCATCATCGAACCGGCCGCCGTACGGCTCGCCGCCGAACGGCGCACCGACACCGACCTCGCCGCCCTGGACGACGCGCTCACCGCGATGGACCGCACCGAGCCCGACCCCTCGCACGCCGTCGATGCCGACCTCGCCTTCCACCGCGCGCTGCTCGCCGCCACCCACAACGAACTCCTCGAACGCATGGAGATGGTCATCGAGTCGGGCCTCGCCCACCGCGACCGGATCGTGCACAGCTCCCCGCACAGCGGCGACCCCGTCCCCGCCCACCGCGCCGTCCTGGACGCCGTACGCGCCCGCGACCCGCTGGCCGCCGAGGCCGCCATGCGCGCCCTGCTCGACCAGGCCGGCCGCGACCTGGACCGGGTGGACGAACCCGACGACACGAAAGGCAGCGGCGGCAAGTGAAGATCGCTCGCATTGAAACCTTCCTGGTCCCGCCGCGCTGGCTGTTCTGCCGGATCGAGACCGACGACGGCGTGGTCGGCTGGGGCGAACCCGTCGTCGAGGGCCGCGCCGAGGTCGTCCGGGCGGCCGTCGAGGTCCTCTCCGAGTACCTGATCGGCCAGGACCCGCTGCGCATCCAGGACCACTGGCAGGTACTGACCAAGGGCGGCTTCTACCGGGGCGGCCCCGTGCTGTCCAGCGCCGTCGCCGGAATCGACCAGGCCCTGTGGGACATCGCGGGCAAGACCTACGGCGCCCCCGTGCACGCCCTGCTCGGTGGCCCCGTCCGCGACAGCGTGCGCGTCTACGCCTGGGTCGGCGGCGACGAACCCGCCCAGCTCACCGAGCAGATCACCGAACAGGTCGAGGCCGGGTTCACCGCCGTCAAGATGAACGCGGCCGGACCGACCTCCCCCCTCACCACCGCCGCCGAGACCGCCGCCGTGGTCGCCCGCGTGGCCGCCGCCCGCGAGGCACTCGGCCCCGACCGGGACGTGGCGGTCGATTTCCACGGCCGGTTCGGCGCCGCCTCCGCCCGCCGCGTCCTCACCGAACTCGCCCCGCTGCACCCGCTGTTCGCGGAGGAACCTGTCCTGCCCGAGCAGGGCCACCTGCTGCCCGGCCTGGTCGCCGCCAGCCCCGTCCCGATCGCCACCGGGGAACGCCTCTTCTCCCGCGCCGAGTTCCTGCCCGTGCTGAACGCCGGTGTCGCCGTCGCCCAGCCCGACCTCTCGCACGCGGGCGGCATCTCCGAGGTCACCCGGATCGCCGCCCTCGCCGAGACCTACGGCGCGCTGCTCGCCCCGCACTGCCCGCTCGGCCCGGTCGCGCTCGCCGCCAGCCTCCAAGTCGCCTTCGCCACACCGAACTTCCTCATCCAGGAACAGAGCCGGGGCATCCACTACAACAAGGACGCCGACCTGCTCTCCTACGTCGTCGATCCCGAACCCTTCCGGTTCACCGCCGGACAGGCCCACCGGGGCGACACCCCCGGCCTCGGCGTCACCGTGGACGAGAACGCGGTCCGCGCCGCCGACCGCACCGGGCACGCCTGGCGCAACCCGGTGTGGCGGCACGCCGACGGCTCCTTCGCGGAGTGGTGACCGTGACCGCACCCCTCACCTTCACCACCGACCCGGCACACGGCGGACGCTGGACCTCGCTGCGCGCCGGAAACCGCGAATGGCTCTGGCACCGTCCCGACCCCGCCCGCGCACACGTCGTACCCGGCGACGCGTTCGTGGACGCGGGCGGGCTGGAGGAGTGCGTCCCCACCGTGCGCGGCACCCCCGACCACGGGGACGCCTGGTCCCGGCCCTGGACGCGCGACGGCGCCACCGAACGCGTGGACTGCGACGCGTTCACCCTCGCCCGCACCGTCCGCACCACCGCCGAGGGCGTACGGGCCGACTACACCCTCACCGCCGACCCCGGCCACCGTTTCCTCTGGGCCGCGCACGCGCTGCTCGACCTGTCCGAACGCGCCGAACTCCGGGCCCCCGCGGGCACACCCACCCGCGTGTTCCCCGAGGCCGCGCCCCTGCTGGACGGCCCCTGGCCCGACGGCGCCCCCTGGGCGGAGGGCGACTGGCCCGCACCGCGCGGCCTGCGCCTGGACCGGTTCGGCCCCGACGACGGCAGCGCCGCCGGGGCCGTCCTCGCCGCCGGGCGGGTCTGCGTCCACGACGGCGCCGACCGGCTCGCGCTCGCCGTCGAGAGTGAGGGCCAGCCGGTCTCCGTCGCCCTGTGGCGCAACCTCGGCGGCTTCCCCGAAGGCGCCCCCTACCGCAGCACCGGGGTCGAACCCATGCTCGGCCGCACCTTCGACCTCGCCGAAGCGGGCCCGGACGACGCCGCCCGCGTCCCCGCGTCCGGCGAGGTGCGCTGGACGCTCACCCTGACCGCCGGGTGCCGCTGCGACTGAACCCCGCCCCCGGACCACACCGTGTGCGGAGGCGGTCCGGGGAAAGCACCGCCGCTCGCCCGAGCGGCACCGGGTGCGCCCGCCGGGGGGCGGGCGCACCCCCGTACCGAACCGACACAGAAGGAGCCCCAGTCCGTGGACCTACGAGCCGCCCTGGCCGACCGCCGCCTCGTCGCCATCGTGCGGGGCGGCGACCCGGACGCCGCCCTGCGCACCGTGCTGACGCTGGCCGAGGAGGGCATCGACCTGATCGAGGTCTCCCTCAGCGGCGCCGACGCCCTCGGCGTCATCACCCGCGCCACCAAGGAACTCGGGCCCGGACGCCCCATCGGCGCGGGCACCGTGCTCACCGCCGACGACGCCCGCGCCGCCCTGGACGCCGGTGCCGCCTTCGCCGTCACCCCCGGCCTCGGCGCGGGCTCCAACACCGCCCGCGACCTCGGCCTGCCCGTCCTCGCCGGGGTCATGACCCCCACCGAGATCATCGCCGCCCGCGCGCGGGGCGCCGACGCGCTCAAGCTGTTCCCGGCCGCCGACGCGGGCGGCCCGGCCTACCTCAAGGCCCTGCGCGCCCCCTTCCCCGACGCCGTGTTCGTGCCCGTCGGCGGCGTGGACCTCGCCGCCGCCCGCGCCTACCTCGCCGCCGGTGCCACCGCCGTCGGCGTCGGCTCCCCGCTCGTCGCGGACGCCGCCGACGGCGGCAGCCGGACCGCACTGCGCGAGCGCGCCCGCGCCTTCCGCGCCGCCGCCGAGGAGGCCACCGCATGACCGGGCAGCCGCTCCCCACCCGCCCCGACCGCCTGGAACTCGGCGAGGGCATCCGCTGGACCGGTGACACGGTCGTCCTGGTGGACATCCTCAAGGGCCGCCTCTTCACCACCCCCGACGACCCGGACCTGCCGCTGGAGGAGATGCTCAGGCTCCCCGTCCCGCTCGGCGCGGTGGCCCCCGTCGCCGGACGCCCCGGCACCTGGATCGCCGCCGCGGGCACCGGCATCTGCCTGCTCGCCCCCGACACCGCCCCGGTCTGGCTCGCCACCCCCGAGGACCGCCCCGGCCCCGTCATGCGGATGAACGACGGCGTCACCGACCCCTCCGGCCGCTTCTGGGCGGGCAGCATGGCCTACGACAACACCGAGGGCGCCGGGTCCCTGTACCGCGTCGATCACGACGGCACCGTGGAACGCGCCCTCGACGGCATCACCATCCCCAACGGCCCCGCCTTCACCGCCGACGGCCGCACCCTGTACCTCGCGGACAGCGCCCACGCGATCGTCCGCCGCTATTCCGTGGACCCCGGCACCGGCCGCCTCGGCGCCCCCGAGGACTTCCTCACCGCGGACGAGGGCGGCCCCGACGGCATGACCGTCGATGCCGAGGGCGCCCTGTGGTGCGCGTTCTGGGGCACCGGCACCGTCCGCCGGTACCTCCCCGACGGCACCCTCGACCGCGTCGTCACCCTCCCGGCCAGCCAGCCCGCCGGAGTCTGCCTGGAGGGCACCCGGCTGCACATCACCACCGCCACGGTCGGCCTGGACACACCGGGGCCCTACGACGGCGGCGTGTTCACGGTGCCCGTGGAGGTGCCGGGGCGGCCCACGCCCGCGTTCCGGCTCGACCCCTCGGCACCGGTGGCGGGAGACCTCGCGTGACGGAAACCTGGCGCCCCGCACCGGGGCGCGTGGTCTGCGTCGGCGAGACGATGGCCGCCCTGGCACCCGACCCGCCCCGCCCGCTGACCGACGCCGCCCACCTGCGGCTGTCGGTCGCGGGAGCCGAGTCCAACGTGGCGATGTACCTCGCGGACCACGGCACCCCCGTGACCTGGCTCTCCGCACTGGGTGACGACCCGCTCGGCGCCCGCGTCCGCACGGCCGTCGCCGCCGCCGGGGTGGACGTCACCCACGTCCGCACCGACCCGGACCGCCCGACCGGCCTCATGCTGAAGAACCCGGCTCCCGGCGGCACCCGAGTCCACTACTACCGCAAGGGCTCGGCCGCCTCCGCGCTCGGCCCCGACCTGCTCGGCCACGAGGCCGTCCGCACCGCCGCCCTCGTCCACTTCACCGGCATCACCCCGGCCCTCTCCCCGTCCTGCCACGCACTGGTGGCCCGTGCTCTCGCCGTCCCGGCGGCGAGACGCCCGTACGCGATCAGCTTCGACGTCAACCACCGCCCCGCCCTCTGGCCCGAGGGCACCGCCCCGGACACCCTGCGCGGCCTCGCCGACCGCGCCGACCTCGTCCTCGTCGGCCTGGACGAGGCACAGGACCTGTGGGGCGCCGACCTCACGGCGGCCGGGGTGCGCGAGCTGCTGCCCGGCCCGCGCCTCCTCGTCGTCAAGGACGGCTCCCGCTCGGCCACCGCCTTCACCGCCACCGGCGCCGTCACGGTCCCCGCCCTGCGGGTCGCCGTCGTCGAACCCGTCGGCGCGGGCGACGCGTTCGCCGCCGGTCTCCTCGCCGCCCTGCTCCGGGGCGAACCCCTGGACCGCGCCCTCCGCCTCGGCCACCTCACCGCCGCCTCCGCCCTCAAGGTCACCGGCGACCACGGCCCCCTGCCACCCCGCCCGACCCTCGACCACCTCCTCACCCTCACCGACAAGGAGTGGGAGGCATACGAGGAGACACCCCGCCCGGCGTCGGACGGGGCCTCGGGAGGCGGGGAGCCGGAAGGCGCCCGGGCCGAATAGGCACCGGTCGGTACGGGGGAGTTGGTCACGAGGGCGGCCGGGGACCCGCGTCGCAACTCCGTCCCCCTCTGCGAGACCGATGTCGCCCCGTCACTGGAGCCGGGCACCGCACCGGGTCCTCCCCGCTCACGCGTCCACCCGCACGGGATAGCGGTGCACCGGGGGCAGACCGGGGAGCAGTCCGGGCCAGAACGTGTCGATCACATGGGCGCTCGGCGTGAACAGCGGCTGCGGCAGCGCGGCCAGGTCGGCGGGGTCGTGCCACTCCCACCGGGCGATGAGGTGCGGCTCCGCGACGACCGGCGTGCCGCTGTGCACGGTGACCCGGACGGCGGCCGTCAGCCGGGGCACACCGCCCACGGAGTCCATCAGCAGCGCGGCGACCACGGCATCGGCGGCCTCGGCCGTCAGCCCGGTCTCCTCCGCCAACTCCCGTACGGCCGTGACCCGGAACTCCTCGTCGCCGTCGTTCTTCCCACCGGGCAGCTCCCAGACCCCGCGCCGCAGCGAGTACCCCAGCAGTACCCGCCCCGCCTCGTCGGTGACGACGACCCCCGTACCCGTCAGGGCGTGCGGAGTCGGCTGCCCCTTGCCGGAGCAGGTGGTGCGCACGGGCACGGGATCGCGCAGCACGACGAACGCGAGACCGTCCGCGTCGTACCGCTCCGCCGTCCCCCAACCGTCCCGCAGCACCTCGATCTCCAGCTCGTCCAGCGCGATATGCCGCTTGTCCTCCGCCACGGCGTCCACCAGCGGGGTGACCACACAGACGGTGCCGCCGGGACGCAGCCGTTCGCGCACCCGGTTCATCACGCGGGTCCGGTCCTGGACGAACGCCCAGCTCAACCGGAACACGACGAGGTCGTAGGCGGGACGCAGCACCGCGTCCAGGTCGTCACGCTCGATGTCCACGCGCCGGTACGACACCGAGGGGGCGCCGTTGGCCGCGGCTGCCCCGGCACGCTCCAGGGCGGCGTCCGACCAGTCCACGGCGTCCACCTCGAAACCGCTCCCGGCGAGATGACGGGCCAACTCGCCCGGCCCGCAGCCGACATCGAGCGCCACGGCACCCGGCCCGGCGGGCACCTGCTCGGCCAGCAGCCGCCGCTCACTGTCCCGTAACGCGTGGAACATCCTGCCGCTCGCGCAGTGACGGTCCCAGCGGTCGGCGGTGTCGGTGGCGGTGGCGTTGTGCGTCATCGGTCGGACTCCTCGGTGGCGGTGCGGGATCATTGACGGTCGGGGGAGGACGGTCGGTGTGGTCGGGCGGGGTGGACGGGGCGGGCAGTGGTGAGATCCTGACGGGTCCGCGGGCGTCCTGGACCTACGGGAGTGGCGGTGCGGCGGACGCGATGGTTCGGCGGAGGGCGGAGGGCGGAGGGCGGAGTATGGAAGACGGGAGGGCGGCTCAGGACCAACCGGTCTCGCTGTACACCCGACCCTGGCGGATGCCCTCGATGGCGGTCCGCGCGTAGGGCACGAGCCTCTCCGGCAGCGCGTCGGTCGGCCACCAGTCCCAGCCGAGGCACTTGTCCGGCTCCAGCACCCGTGGTTCGCCGGTCCAGCGGCGCGCCCGGAAGACGAGTTGCAGGCGGGGCCGCGCGCCCGGCCCGTGCAGCACATGAACGGTGTGGGCCAGTTCGACATCCTCGGGTGCGACGGTCAGCCCCGCCTCCTCGGCCGACTCCCGGATCAGACAGGCGACGGCGGACTCCAGCTCGCAGTGTCCGGCGAGGAGATGATGCTGGCCCGGTGCGAACGGGGAGTCGGGATGGCGCCGCCCGAGGAGGATCTTGCCGCCGCGCTCCAGGTAGAGGTGGACACCGATGATGTTCGGCACGGTCCGGTTGTCGGTGGCCCGCACGTGGAGGACGGGGAGGGGCACGCCGTCCGCCGGGCGCCGGGCGTCGGGGGTGGCACGGTGCAGGGCGATGATCTCCCTGGCCTTGAGGTCGATGGTGAGCCGGGGGATCTCGTCGGCGTGCGTCCAGCGGAGCAGTACGCCGTCGGGGAGGGAGAGCGCGGTGGGATCGCCGTCCCAGGTGCCCGCGTACACGAGGAAGCGCTTGTTCCCTCCGGCCGCGTCACCCTCGTCCTCGACCACGGCGAACGGCACCAGACCGGCCACGGGGAGAATCCCGGCCCGATCCCTGAGCAACTCCCCGAGCGTGACGTCCAGTTCGGCACCGTCCTCTCGGTGCGCGACGGGCAGGGACCAGACACCGGGATCGTCGATGTGCCGGTGCGTGTCGCGGAGTTGAAGCAGACAGCGCCCGTCGGGATGGACGAGCAGAGCCATCCCGGCCGGGGGAGCGGCGGACGTGGACATGTGAGGTGCCTCCCGTGCTGACGGTGCCGAGAAGAACGCGTTCGACCACCTGTCAACGAAGGACCGGCCCACTTCGAACACACGTGTTTCGGTCGAAGTCGCACACGGCAATTCCCGCCCACGACCGCTCCGGGCGCGCGAACGCGCCCGAGATCTTCGTGGCGGACGAGCGCGGTAGCCAGGGCAGGGATCTGGTCGGACTTGAGTCGCCTACCCGAGCGTGTCGCGCGGTACAGCGGGGATGCCGAATTTCGGAGTGGAGTCGATCTCGCGGATGGCTCGATTTGTCGATGGAGTTGGACATGGCTCATGTGCCGACACTGCCGAACGACCGCACCCGAGAGTATGCATCCGCCACGGGGCGACGCACTCCACCAGGGCCCTGTGCAACCTGGCCCGCGACCTGGAAACTGCCGCCGCCCCGATCAACTACCGCAGGCGCCGAGAGGCACTCCACCGATGGCCCCGACCCCCGACACCTGGCAGGAGATCACCGACCGCCAGCCGCCCGTCCCCGGCCATATCCAGCCCCACTTGGACGACCGAACGCGCCGAGACGCATCCGCGTTCATCTGGACCCAGTTCACACACATTGAGCCCGCATTTCGTGCCACGCACGATTGAGGAAGAACAGCCAGCGCAGCAGCACCGGGGCCACACTCGCCCGACCAGATCGACAGCCTTCAGGCCGACTTCTGGCCCAGCTGCGGATAGCCGATCTCGGAGATGTCCTGGGCGAGGCTCGCCAAGCTGACCTCGGGATTCAGCAACGATACGAGTTCCTGGCTCAGCGGCCGCAAGGCATGAACCCGGCTCACCGCCCCCAGGTCGATGGAGGCCTCGTAGTAGTCCTCAGCGAAACGCTGGAACGCCTCCGGAGAACGGTCGATCAAGAGGCTGAACAGTCTCGTCGCACCGTCAGGATCGACAGCACCCTCGGGGAAGTCGATCGTCCCGTGATGCCACCGCGCGTCCGTCTGCCCCCGCCACAAGCAGGCCGTCACGACGGGCACACCCTCGTGATCGGTGAACGCCGGCTCCTCGACGAAGGGCCTGAAGAGCTCGGGGACCTCGTCGATCACTCCCGGCCAGACCTCGCCGTCGTTACCGAAGGGGCTCATTGGCGATTCGTGATCGAAGCCCCGCACGTAGGCCCCCGCTGCCGAGAACACGATCGAGTACTCGTCTCCCGACCCGTTGTGCATCGACGCCATCTGCTCCCCGTCGGCCCGAACGGCGTTGAAGGAGTAGTACCGGCCCTCCCAGTCCGGGCTCAGGATCGCATCGAGCATCGCCAGCGAACGGCACTTGTCCCGGAGGTCGGCGATGCTGGGGAGTTGGCGGGCCACGTCATAGACAGTCACGTACTCATCCAACCCGACACCACCGACACCGGGACCGCGCCCACCGACACGCCGAGGGCGCCGTTCGGGTGAGTTCCCGTAACTGGCAAGAGGCGTCCACGCGGCCTCGGCCATCGCGCATCGCCGGGCAACCCCCGCCCCCCGTGCATCCCCCCACCCTTACATCGTTGAAATTGACCCGCATTTGGCATGGACCTGATTGCCAACCCTGGCTACTCTCTGCTCAGCCACGTATGAGAGCGCTCTCGGCAGACCCGGTGTTCCACCCCCACTTCTGGAACGACGAAGGGCAACTCCCGTGAAAAGTGCAAGACTTACGCGTGCGGCGCTGTCCGCACTGCTGATTCTCGGTGGACTGAGCACGGTGGCCGCGTTTCCGGCCTCGGCCAGTTCGGCCGCCGCGGTTTCCCCCTCCTCCTCCGACGCGCGTACGGGCGCGACGGCGGGCAAGGCCGCTTCCGACGGGCTGATGGCCGCCATGCAGAAGGACTTCGGCCTCACCCGGCAGCAGGCCGAGGCCAGGATCGCGGCCGAGAAGGCGGCCGGGAAACTGGACCCGAAGGTCCGCGGGATGGCGGGCGGCGCGTTCGGCGGGTCCTGGTTCGACGCGGGCAGCGGACGCCTGACCGTGGGCATCACCGCCGACGCCCCGGCGGCCACCCGCGCCGCGATCGAGAAGGCGGGCGCCGACACCGCCACCGTCCCCCGCAGCGCCCGCGAACTCGACACCGCCAAGAACCGCATCGACCGCCTCACCGCCCCCGCCGGGGTGACCGGCTGGCACGTCGAGCCGAAGGCCGGCACCGTCGTGGTCGATGTCGCGCGCGCCGACAGGTCCTCGGCGGAGGTACGGGACTTCGTCACCAAGGCCCGCGCCACCGGACCCGTCACCGTCCGCACCGTCGCCGACCGCGTCCGCACCTACGCGGCCGGTACCGTCGGTGGTGACCCGTACTACACCGGCAACGTCCGCTGCTCCATCGGTTTCTCGGTGCTGGGCGGCTTCGTCACCGCCGGGCACTGCTCGCAGGCGGGACCGGGCGTCACCGGCTGGGACGGGTCGTTCATCGGGAACTTCCAGGGTTCCTCGTTCCCCGACAACGACTACGCCTGGGTGAACGTCGGCAGCGGCTGGTGGACGGTGCCGGTCGTGCTCGGCTGGGGCCAGGTCTCCGACCAGCTGGTGCGCGGCTCCAACGTGGCCCCGGTCGGCACCTCGATCTGTCGCTCCGGCTCCACCTCGCACTGGCACTGCGGTACGGTCCTCGCCTTCAACGAGACCGTCAACTACAGCCAGGGCGCGGTGCACCAGATGACCAAGACCAGCGTCTGCGCCGAACCCGGCGACTCCGGCGGCTCGTTCATCTCCGGCGACCAGGCCCAGGGCGTCACCTCCGGAGGCTGGGGCAACTGCTCCAGCGGCGGCGAGACGTGGTTCCAGCCCATCAACGAGATCCTCGGCCGCTACGGCCTGACCCTCCAGACGGCCTGACCCCACATAGGGCCCCGCACCACCAGGTGACACGAGAAGGGGGCTCCGCCACACATGTGCGGAGCCCCCACTCCCGTACGGGCGCACCTGTGCCGCCGCAACACGTCCACACGTCCGCAGATCCGCAGGTCCTTCCACGGCAGCCCCTCGCGGCAGGACCGTGCGACCACCCCCTACAGCACCCGTTGCCGCCGCCCCAGCCACGTCTGCGCGATGACCACGACCGCCAGGAACGCCCCGCTGACCACCTGCTGGTACGCCGAGTCCAGCGAGCCGATCTGGTTGATGACGTTCTGGATCACCTTCAGCAGCGCGACCCCCACCAACGTCCCGCTGAGGTAGCCGAACCCGCCGGTCAGCAGGCTGCCACCGATGACCACGGCCGAGATCGCCTCCAGTTCCATGCCGGAGCCGAGGATCGTCACCCCGGACACCAGCCAGGCCGCGTTGAGCGCCCCGGCGAGCCCCGCGCACACCCCCGACAGGGTGTAGACACCGACCTTGGTCCGGGCCACCGGCGCCCCCATCAGCGCCGCCGCGTCCTCGTTGCCGCCAACCGCGTACACGTACTGCCCGAACCGCGTCCGGCGCAGCACCACCGCGCCCAGCACGAACAGCGCGACCGTGATCCACACCGGTACGCCGATCCCGAGCGGCGCCCCCTGTCCCAGGTCCGCGAAGAACGAGCCCTTGTCCACCAGGTACGTCCGTGACCCCTCGTCGGTGAGGGCCAGCAGTACCCCGCGCGCCCCCAGCATCGAGGCCAGCGTCACGATGAACGGCGCCAGCCCCGACCGCGCGATGAGCAGCCCGTTGACCAGCCCGACCAGCCCGCACACCACCAGCGGCAGCAGCAGCGCCACCACCGTGCCGTACTGGGAGCCCCACGCCGCGAGTACCCCGCCGAGGGCGAACAGCGAGCCCACGGACAGGTCAATGCCACCGGTGACGATGACGAACGTCATGCCGAGCGCGACGACGGCGAGGAACGCCGACGACAGCGCCATGTTCTCCAGGTTGTCGCCGGTCAGGAAGGTGTCGAAGCCGAGAGAGGCCGCCACCACGACGACGGCCAGGGTGACCAGCGCGCCGTGCTGCTGGGCGACGGCGCTGAGCCGTTCGGAGCGGCGCGCGCCCGGCGGGTCGTCCCCGCTGACGGCGGCGGTCTCCGCCCGCACGACGGTCTCTTCGGTGCCCGTGGTCATCGCTTCCCCCGTTCGCGGGCCGCGTAGACGGCCCCGACGATCACCACGGCCTGCGCGATCTGTGTCCAGGACGGCGGCAGGTCGTGCTTGACGAGTGTGGTGGTGAGCAGTTGGATCAGCACCGCCCCGGCGACCGTGCCGCCGATGCGGACCCGGCCGCCGCTGAGCGGGGTCCCGCCGACCACGACGGCCGTGATCGCGGACAGTTCCATCAGCGTGCCCAGCGAGGTCGGGTCGCTCGCCGTGAGCCGTGCGGTCGCCAGCACGCCCGCGACGGCGGCGAGGACGCCCGAGCAGACGTAGACCACGACCAGCACCCGGCGCACCGGCAGGCCCGCGAGCCGGGCGGCGGGGCGGCTGTCCCCGATGGCGAGGAGCTGTCGGCCGAACGTCGTGCGCCGCACCGCGAACGCCACCAGCAGCGCGAGCGCGGCGGCGATCAGCACCAGATACGGCACCCCGAGCACGTCGCCCGAACCGAGCGCCGCCATCCCCGGATCGCGTACGTCCTTCAGCTGGGGCAGCAGCACCAGCGCGAGTCCGCGCGCCGCGACCATCAGCGCCAGCGTGGCCACGATGGGCTGGACCCCGACGAACGCGACCAGCGCCCCGTTCGCCACGCCGATCAGGGCACCGCCGACGAGGGCGATCAGCGTGGCGACCCAGGGGCCGTACCCCAGATAGAGGGAGAGCAGGGAGGTGGACAGGGCCATCACCGAGCCGACCGACAGATCGACGCCCTCGGTGCCGATGGCGAGTGCCATGCCGAGCGCGACGATCAGCACGGGTGCGACCTGTACGGCCTGGGTGCGGAAGTTCTCCGCCGACGCGAAGTTGGCGGTGAAGACGAAGTTGAACAGCAGCAGGACGACGACCCCGGCGTAGACGCCGTACTCCTGCGACAGCCGCAGCAGCCGGGCGCGGTCCAACGTGCCCTGGGTGAAGGAGAGTTCAGCCATCACTGTCTCCGGCGGAGGTCTCGGCGGGTCCGGCGGCGGGTGGGGATGCGGGCGCGGCGGTGGGGGTGGCGGCCGGGGGCGCGAGCCGGGTGGGCTCGGCGGGGCGGCCGGGCTCGGCGGCGATGGCGCGCAGGAGTCCGTCCTCCGTCACCTCGTCCCCGGTGAGTTCGCGGACCACCGCGCCGTCCTTGAGGACGATGACACGGTCGCTGCCCTCGATCAGCTCCTCGGGGTCGGAGGAGATCAGCAGCACGGCGAGTCCGTCGTCGGCCAACTCGTCCACCAGCGCCTGCACTTCGGCCTTGGCGCCGACGTCGATGCCCCGCGTCGGCTCGTCCAGCAGCAGCACCTTGGGATGCAGCGCGAGCCAGCGGGCGAGCAGTACCTTCTGCTGGTTGCCGCCGGAGAGCTCCCCGACCTTCTGGTGCGGTCCGGCCGCCTTGATGCGCAGCCGCTTCATGAAGGTGTCCACGATCCGGTCGATCCGCGCGTCGTCCACCAGCCCGAACCGCGACAGCCCCGGCAGCGCGGCGAGCGCGATGTTCTCCCGCACCGAGAGGCCCGGCACGATCCCCTCCGACTTGCGGTCCTCGGGCAGCAGACTGATCCCGGCGCGGATCGCCGCCGCCGTGGAGCCGGGGCGCACCGGCACCCCCGCGACCACGACCCCGCCGTCGTCCAGGGGCAGCGCGCCCGCGACGGCCTTGGCGGTCTCGCTGCGCCCCGAACCCAGCAGCCCGCCCAGCCCGACCACCTCACCGGGCCGCAACGACAGAGAAACGCCCGCCAGTTGGTGCCGGACGGTCAACCCCGTCGCCTCCAGCACCGGTTGGGCGGCGGCGTCGTGCGTTCCGCTGAACTTGGTCAGCCCCTCCGCGCGGACCTCCCCGACCTCGCGGCCCAGCATCAGCGACACCAGCTTCAGCCTTTCCAGCCCGGCCAGTTGACCGGTGTGCACCACCCGGCCGTCGCGCAGCACGGTCACCGCGTCGCAGATCTCGTACAGCTCGTCCATGCGGTGGCTGACGTAGACCACCGCGATGCCCCGGTCGCGCAGGGTGCGGATCACGCCGAACAGCGTGCGCACCTCGCGGGGTTCGAGGGACGAGGTCGGCTCGTCCATGACGACGACCCGCGCGTCCACCGCGACGGCGCGGGCGAGGGCCACCATCTGCTGTGTGCCGACGCCGAGTTCGCGTAGCGGGCGGCGCACGTCCACCTCGACGCCGAGTCCGCGGAGCGTCTCGCGGGCCTCGCGGTGCATGCGCCGGAAGTCGATCAGGCCCAGCCGTCCGCGCGGTTCACGGCCGAGGAAGAGATTGCGGGCCACGCTCATCAGCGGGACGAGATTGACCTCCTGGTAGATGGTGGAGATGCCCGCCTGCTGCGCGGCCAGTGGAGTGGCGAACCGCACCGGGGAGCCGTCGTAGGCCAACTCGCCCGCGTCCGGCTGGTACACACCGGTCAGCACCTTGATCAGTGTGGACTTGCCCGCACCGTTCTCGCCGACCAGGGCGTGCACCTCCCCGGCGCGCGCGGTGAAGTCCACGTCGGACAGCGCCCGCACGCCGGGGAAGGTCTTGCACAGCCCGGTGACCGTGAGCATCAGTACGCCTTGTCCACGTCGGCCGCCGCGTTCGCCTTCGTGTAGGCGCTGTCCTGGATGACGATGTCCTCGGAGACCGGCTCGCCCCGGGTGAAGGCGTCCAGGGTCTGGAAGGCAAGCGGCCCGAAACGCGGGTTGGACTCGATGACCCCGGATATCCAGCCGTCCACGATGCCCCGGACCGCGTTGCGGGTGCCGTCGATGGTCACGATCTTCACATCGCCGGGCTTCTTGCCCGCGCCCTTCAGGGCGTTGACCGCGCCGAGGCCCATCTCGTCGTTCTCGGCGTAGATGCCCTTGATCCCCGGCTTGGACTGGATCAGGTTCTCGGTGACCGACTGGCCCTTCTCGCGGGCGAAGTCACCGGTCTGCCGGAACACGACCTTCAGCCCGGGCGCCTTCTGCTTGATACGGTCCTCGAAACCCTTGGTGCGCTCGGTGGTGACGTTGTTCCCGGCCGCGCCGAGCAGGATCGCTATCTCGCCCTTCCCGCCGGTCGCCTCGATCATGCTGTCCGCGGCCCGCTCGCCCTGCCGTACGAAGTCGGAGCCGATGAAGCTCACGTAGTCCTTGCAGGCCGTGGCGTTGATCTTGCGGTCCACGGTGACGATCGGGATGTGCTTCGCGGCGGCCGTGCGCAGCACCGGCTCCCAGCCGTCCGAGTTCAGCGGCGCGACGACCAGCAGGTCCGCGCCCTTGGCGATGAGGTCCTGCACATCGCTGATCTGCTTGGAGAACTGGGACTGGGCGTTGGCGGTGAGCAGCTTCACCCCGCGCTTGGCCGCCTCGGCCTTGATCGAGGCGGTCTCCGCGATACGGAACGGATTGGCCTCCTTCTCCGACTGGGAGAAGCCGACCGTGGCCGACTTCAGGTCCAGCTTCCCGCCGCCGTAGGCGCCGATCGTGCAGGTCGGGCCGGAGCCGCCGCTCGGTGAGGCGACGACCTGGCCGGGGTCCGACGCCCGCGCGGACGACCCGCCCTTCCCGGCGTCGCTGTCCTCCGACTTGGTGCAGGCGGTCAGGAGCGCCAGGCTCGTGACCAGACCGGTGGCGATGAGGGTCCGCGCGCGGGTGCGACGCAGTGGTGCGATGGGCTTCATGGGAGTCCCCAAACGGCGTTGCCCCGAAGTGCCCTGAGAGCGCTCACGGGGTAGGACGGCTCTTGCGGTCAACTCAACGTGCACGTCGCTCAGGGCAGGTTTTTACATCGTTGGAAGAGTGCTGTAAACCCTCCGGTCCGAAATCCGACCCCATCGCTCCCCGCGCCGCGCCCCCGTTCCGGCCGACGCCCCGTCACCGCCGTCCCAGCGTGCTCTCCCGCTCCACCAGCCGGTATTCGGCGGTCAGTTCGCGCCCGCCGGTCTCGCCCCGACCGGAGAGGCTGCGCAGCAGCGAGGCGACCGCCATCCGCGCGATGGCCTTCTTGTCCGGTGCGATCGTGGTGAGGGTGACCGCGCCGAACCGGCCCTCCGCGATGTCGTCGAACCCGACCACGGCCACGTCCCACGGCACCCGCAGCCCCCGCTCGTGCAGCACCCGCATCGCGCCGACCGCGATCAGGTCGTTCAGCGCGAACACCGCGTCGGGGCGCACCCCGGAGTCGAGCATTTCGGCCATCGCCCGCGCGCCGTCGTCCCGGTCCCAGCCGCCGACCGGCACCACCAGATCGTCCGGCGCGGGCACCCCGGCCGCCGCCAACTCCTCACGCCAGCCCACCAGTCGCAGGTGGGCGGGCCGGTTCGCCGCGTCCGTGCGGGCACCGAGGTAGGCGATCCGGGTCCGTCCCCGCCCGAGCAGATGCCGCACCGCCGCCCGCGCGGCGGCCACGTTGTCCACCGCGATGTGGTCGTACGGCGCGTCGTACTCCCGCTCACCGAGCAGCACCAGCGGCACGTCGTCGTCCCGGCCGTGCAGGTCCTCCGGCTCCAGTTCCAGCGGGCTGAGGATCAGCCCGTCGATCACCCGTGCCCGGAACCCTTGGCTGACCAGCACCTCCTGCTCACGCCGACCGCCCGTGTGGTCCAGCAGCACGGTGAACTCGTGCTCGGCCGCCGCGTCGATCACCGCGCCCGCCAGCTCCGCGAAGTAGGGGTTGCCCAGCTCCGGGACGGCCAGTGCGATGATCCCCGTACGGCCCTTCCGCAGGTGCCGTGCGGTCAGGTTCGGCCGGTAGCCCAGCTCGTCGATGGCCGCCTGCACCCGCGCCCGCATCCCTGGTGTGACGTGCGGATAGTTGTTCACGACGTTGGACACGGTCTTGATCGAGACGCCCGCCCGCGCGGCCACGTCCTTCAGGCTCACCCGCAAGGGATCTCCTCGGCATCGTCGGAAGGCTCCGGCGGCCGGAGCCTTGTCATGACCCTGGACAGCGGCCGGGAGCCGTGCTCTCATGCCAACTGCCGTTTGCTTCCAACGTTGTACAGACTGAAGCAGTGAGCCGCCACCCTTCCTCACACAAGGAGGAACCCGTGCGCATCAGACCCCTCGGAAAACGCCTCTCCCTGCTCCTCGCGGCAGCCCTGGGCGTCGCCGGACTGACGGCGACCCCGTCGGCCGGGGCCGCTCAGGACCCCGTCGAGGTCCACGGACTCAAGGGTGAGTACTACACCCAGTCCGCCCCCGGTGCCTTCGACTTCGACCAGCTCAAGGCCACCGGGTTCGACCCCCAGCTCGACTTCCCGTCCCTGGAGTCCCGGCTGAACTCCGCCACCGGACGCTCCGACGACGTCAGCGTCCGCTGGACCGGCCGGGTCGTCCCCGAGAAGACCGGCGCCACCACCTTCTCCATGATCGGTGACAACGGCTTCCGCCTCTGGGTGGACGGCAGGCTTGTCATCGACCACTGGGTGGACGACTGGGACCAGGAACAGACCGCAGCCCCGGTCGAGTTGACCGCGGGCACCGCCTACGACATCAAGGTCGAGTACTTCGAGCACTACGGAGGCTCCAACCTGCACCTGCGCTGGACCCCGCCCGGCGGTACCAAGGCCGCCGTCCCGCAGTCGGCGTTCCTGCTGCCCGAGGGGTACGACTACGACGGCGCCGTCGCCACCACGGTCCTGAAGGACGGCCGCACCCTGCGGCTCGACTTCGCCCAGCCGCTCGCCCGCCCGGCGGCACGTCTCACCGACCACCTCGACGCCGTCATCGGCGGCGCGACCTGGCCGCTCGGCAGCGCCCGCCCCGACCCCGCCGACCCCAAGTCCCTGCTGGTCGCCCTCAAGGAGCCCGTCGTCGGCAACAGGACGGGCACCGCGCCCGGTCTGGCCGACATCCGCTACGACGGACAGGGCGGCCTCACCGCGAGGAACGGCGACCCGGTCCACCCGTTCTGGAGCAGCGGCGCCAACCGCTCCACGTACGAACTGCGCACCAAGTGGGCCGACACCGTCACCCCCGCCACCGCGCACCGCGAGTACCCGCGCCCCCAGCTCACCCGGGACAACTGGCGCAATCTCAATGGCACCTGGGAGTTCGCGGCGGCCCGCAGCGGCGAACAGCCGCCCGTGGGAAAGAAGCTGGGCGAGAAGATCCTCGTGCCCTACCCGGTGGAGTCGCAGCTCTCCGGGATCGAACGCCACGAGGACCGCATGTGGTACCGCCGCACCTTCACCGTCCCCGAGGGCTGGAGGATCGGTGACGGGCAGCGGCTGCGGCTCAACTTCGGCGCGGTGGACTGGCGTTCCGAGGTCTATGTGAACGGCGTCCGGGTCGCCGAACACCAAGGCGGCTACGACAGGTTCAGCGCCGACATCACCGACGCCCTCAAACCCGGCCGCACCCAGGAACTCATCGTCGGGGTCTACGACCCGACCGACGCCGCGAACGGCGAGAACCCGCCGCTCGGCAAGCAGCGCCTGGACCCCAGCGGCATCTGGTACACCCCGTCCAGCGGGATCTGGCAGACGGTGTGGATGGAACCGGTCGCCCCCGACCACGTGGAGCAGCTCAAGCTCACCCCCGACGTGGACGCGGGAACCCTGACCGTCGAACCGCAGGGTGTCCGGGACGGCCTCCCGGTCACCGCGACCGCGTACGCGGGCAGCCGCAAGGTCGGCACCGTCACCGGACGCACCGGGCAGCCCCTCACCCTGGCCGTCCCGCACGCCCGGCTCTGGTCGCCCGACGACCCGTACCTCTACGACCTCAAGGTGAAGGTCGGCGAGGACCGCGTGGGCAGCTACTTCGGGATGCGCTCGATGGGCGTGGGGAAGGTGGACGGCGTGCCGCGCACCCTGCTCAACGGCAAGCCCGTCTTCATGATGGCCACGCTCGACCAGGGGTTCTGGCCCGACGGCCTGCACACCGCCCCCAGTGACGAAGCCCTCGCGTACGACCTGAAGATGCACAAGAAGATGGGCTTCAACGCGGTCCGCAAGCACATCAAGGTCGAACCCGACCGCTGGTTCTACTGGGCGGACCGGCTCGGACTCATGGTGTGGCAGGACATGCCGGCGATGACGGCGGGCGTCAACCCGTCCACCGCCGCCCGCGCCGAGTACGAGCGCGAGATGAAGCAGATGATCGACCAGCACATCAGCAGCCCGTCGGTCGTCATGTGGGTCGTCTTCAACGAGGGCTGGGGCCAGTACGACATCGGCCGCGTCGCCTCCCAGGCCAAGTCCTGGGACCCCACCCGCCTGGTCAACAACATGTCCGGCCTCAACCTCGGCGCGGACGGCGGAGCGGGCGACATCATGGACGAGCACGGCTACCCGAGCCCGGCCCTGCCCCCGCACCCGGACGGCCAACGGGCGCTGGTGGCAGGGGAGTACGGCGGTCTCGGCCTCGCGGTGCCCGGTCACGCCTGGTCCGTGCAGCAGTCCTACGTGGACGTGGACCCGAGCACGTACACCGACGACTACCTGGAGAAGCTCGGTGAGGTGCACCGGCTCGCCTGCGAGGGCGGCAACGGCGCCGTCTACACCCAGATCACCGACGTCGAGGGCGAGTTGAACGGCCTGCTGACGTACGACCGCAAGGTGGTGAAGCCGGACGTGGGCCGGATCAAGGCCGCGCAGGACGCGCTCATCCATGACGCGTCCCGGGCGACCCCGGCCAACTGCGCCTGATCAAGCTGCGGTTGGCCGAACGATCCGAAGCCCGGTCCGTGCCCCGCCACTTCGGTGGGGTACGGACCGGGCTTCGACGCGCCTGACGCGAGCGGCGCTTCGGCGGAGAGGGCAGGATTCGAACCTGCGTGGGCCTGGTGAGAGGCCCGACCTCAAGACGTGCTCGTGGTCCCCGATCAGCCGCTCCGGGCACCTCTCCTCGCTCCCGGCTCCGGCTTCCGCCGCCGCCGTTCACAAGGACAACAGTGCCCGGGGCCGCTGACGCGGCGCTGACCTCTCCCTGACAGCCGGGCGCCGGGGTCAGCGGAAGTAGTGCCCCTGGTCGAGGTCCGCGAGCAGACCCGGTCCCCTGGGGGTCCAGCCGAGCAGGTCACGGGTGAGGGCGCTGGAGGCCGGGGCGTCGAAGCCGACGAAGGCGCCGAGCCAGCCGAAGTGCTCGCCCGCCCGCTCGGGGGCGACCGACGCCGTCTCCACCCCCAGATGGCGGCCGATCACCTCCGCCACCTCCCGCAGCGCGACCCCCTCCTCCGCCGTGCCGTGCAGCACCGACCCGGCGGGTGCCTGCTCCACGGCCAGCCGGAACAGCCGCGCCGCGTCCAGCCGGTGCACGGCGGGCCAGCGGTTGGCGCCGTCCCCGACATACCCGGAGACACCCCGGGCACGGGCGGTGTCCACCAGGGTCCGCATGAACCCGTTGTCCCCCTCGCCGTGGCAGGTGGGGGAGAGGCGTACCACTGACGCCCGCACGCCGCGGTCCGCCAGGTCCAGCGTCGCCCGCGCGGTCACCGCGCGCCCGGACACGGGGGAGCCGTCGAGCACCGGCATGTCCCGCTCGGTCGCCGTCCGGCCGGGGGCCAGTCCGGCCACACCCGACGCGATCACCAGCGGACGGCCGGATTCCGCGAGCGCGTCCCCGAAGGTGTCCACGGCCGCCCGGTCGGCGTCGGAGGCGCCCCGGTAGTCGCCGGAGAAGGCGATGTCGTGCCGGAACGCCAGGTGGATCACGCCGTCCGACCCGGCCGCCGTCCTCCCCAGCAGGTCCAGGTCGTCCAGCGAGCCGTGGACCACCTCGGCGCCCGCCGCGGTGAGCGCTGCGGCGGAGGTGCCGGACCGGGCGAGCCCGACGACCGA
This sequence comes from Streptomyces corallincola, assembly GCF_019104725.1. Lineage (GTDB taxonomy): Bacteria > Actinomycetota > Actinomycetes > Streptomycetales > Streptomycetaceae > Streptomyces > Streptomyces corallincola. Next base: position 119,961 of record NZ_JAHRXF010000006.1, read on the forward strand.
GTGCCCCGCGGCGGTCAGCTCGGGAACCAGGGCGGAACCGATCCAGCCGGAGGCGCCGGTCACGAAGTAACGCATGGGAGGGACCCCAAACTGTTGATGTCATTGACTGACATCGAACCTAACACCGATGACAGGCACTGTCATCACGTAGGATCTGCGGCATGGGTAGATGGGAGCCGAACGCGCGCGGGCGCCTCGCTCGCGCCGCGCTGGAACTGTTCGCGGAGCACGGGTACGAGCAGACCACCGTGGCCGGGATCGCCGGGCGCGCCGGACTCACCGAGCGCACCTTCTTCCGGCACTACGCCGACAAGCGGGAGGTGCTGTTCACCGGCTCGGCGGAGCTGGAGCAGTTGTTCGTCGGGCCGGTCGCCGAGGCCGCCCTCACTCTTCCGCCCGTGGACGCGCTGCTCGCCGGGCTCGACGCGGTCTCCGCGTTCTTCGTGGACCGCCGCGACTACGCGCGCCGCCGCCAGACCGTCATCGCCGCCAACGCGGAACTCCGCGAACGCGAACTGATCAAGATGGCCTCCCTCACCACCGCCCTCGCCGACGCCCTACGCGGCGCCGGTGTCGCGGACCCCGCCGCCGGGCTCACCGCCGAGGTCGGCGTCGCCGTCTTCCGCGTCGGCTTCGAGCGCTGGATCGCACCGGGCGAACGGCGCGAGATGGCGCCACTGCTGCACGAGGCGCTGACCGAGCTGAAGACCGTGGCGGCGGGCGGGGGCGGGCGCGGGGGTGGAGCGGGGGCGTGACGACAGGCGTGCGCCGGGCGGGGGAGGGGTCGGGGCGTCCGCCCGCCGCGTCCGCGCCGCCCTTCGCCCGGTGCGCGCCCTTCGCGCACGCGGCCGGGTCCGGGGCGAGGTCTGCACGACCCCGCCCCGGACCCGGCCCGCCGGGCGACGGATGCCCGCCCGGCGACTCGCTCAGGCGCTCACCGCCGCACCGAACCACCGCGACAACCGCGCGTCCAGCTCGCCCTGTTCGTCCCCGACCCAGACCACGTGCCCGTCGGGACGCAGCAGCGCGGCAGGGAAGCCGAGTTCCTCGCCGGTGTCCTCCACCCGGTCCACCCGGTCCGCCCAGCCGGAGACCGAGAGCGCGCCGCCGGTGCGGTCGAGAAGGAGACCGCGCCCGGTGTGCAGGTGCTCGTAGAGCCGCCCCTGCTTCAACGGGAGGTCGCGCAGCCGCCGACCGAGCGGCTCGGGGCCGTCCCCGACGTCGTAGCGGATGTCCACCCCGATGATCATCTCCGTGATGTGACGGTTCACCTCGGGCAGGTCCATCAGCTCGGTCATCAGCCGGTGCACCGCCCTGGCGCCGGGATCGGGGACCATGAGGGACATCGCGGCCCGCGTGGTGTCCAGGACACGCGCCGCGACGGGGTGCCGTTCGGCGTGGTACGAGTCCAGCAGGCCCTCCGGCGCCCAACCGGCGACCTCGGCGGCCAGCTTCCAGCCCAGGTTGAACGCGTCCTGCACCCCCAGGTTGAGCCCCTGCCCACCCGCCGGTGGATGGATGTGCGCGGCGTCACCCGCCAGCAGCACCCGGCCCACCCGGTACCGCTCCGCCAGCCGTGTCGCGTCACCGAACCGCGCCAGCCGACGCGGCTCACTGACCTCGAAGTCCGTGCCCGCGACGGCCCGCAGCCGCTCCTTGAACTCCTCGAACGTCGGCTCCGCACGGTCCGGGGCGACCCCCTCGGCGGGCACGATCGCGCGGAACACACCGTCCCCCAACGGCATGAAACCGAACCGCAGATGGGTCTTGCGGACCTCGGCCACGACAGCCGCCATCCGCTCCGGGTCCGCCCCGACCCGCATCTCCCCGATCAGCGTCTCCACCCGGCTCGGCTCGCCGGGGAAGTCCACCCCGAGCAGCCGTCGCACCGTACTGCGCCCGCCGTCGCAGCCGACCAGATAGCGGGCGCGCAGCCGCGAACCGTCGCCCAGCTCCGCCGTCACCCCCGCCGCGTCCTGCTCCAGCCCGACCAGCTCGCACCCGCGCCGGATCTCGGCCCCCGACTCCGTCGCCCACGCGGCCAGCAGCCGTTCGGTGTCGGCCTGCGGGATGGCCAGCCCGTAGGGGTGCGCGGTGTCGGCCCGCTCCGGCCAGGGCGTCACGATCCCGGCGAACAAACCGCCCACCGAGAACTTCCTGCCCTCCGCGAGGAACCGCTCCAACAGGCCCCGCTGATCCATCACTTCGACACTGCGCGCGTGCAGCCCCTGCGCCCGCGACCACTCGCTCGGCTCCGTCAGCCGCTCCAGCACGACCGTCCGCACACCGTGCAGCCGCAGTTCACCGGCGAGCATCAGCCCGGCCGGGCCGCCCCCGACCACGATCACGTCAAACAAACCGAACCACCATCCAGAAGAACGAGACCCGACCCCGCCGCCCGTCACGGCACCGGGCCGGACGTACCCCGCGAACCTCGTATTTCCGCAGGTACGGGCAACGGCCGCTCATTGTGCGGGAGCCGGGGGGCCTTGCCGCAAGGCCCCCCGTGCGCTATACGTTGAGAGTGGCAAGGAGTGAGTACGCCTCCTGAGCCCCGCTTCCCCGGCTCCTCGGCGGACCTCCCCGCGCGTGAAATCCCGCGCGGCACGCGGCTTTTCCGCAGCCTGCCCCACGTCCTCCGACCGCTCCGCCTCAGATCGCCGCGCTGAACCGCGGCAGGTAGCCGAAGGACTGACCCGGCGCCGTCGGGTGGTACGACTCCGTCGGGTGCAGCACGTCCACGCTGCGCAGCCACGGCGTGGACGAGCAGATCTCGTGCCCGGCGAAGGAGTCGCGCACGTCCACGAAGGTGAAACCGTGGTCGGCGGCGCGCTTGGCGATCACGAGGTTGAGGCGGTCCACGGCCACGTTGATCGCGGACCGCGCGGGGGTCTGGAGACCTGAGGAACAGGCCCCCGGCAACTGGTAGAAGTGCGGATAGCCGAGGACGACGACGCGTGCCGCCGGGGCCCGCGCGTCGATCGCCGCGTAGAGGCGGTCCAGATCGCCGGGCAGGACACCGTCCACATGGGCCAGCGCCTTGTCCACCGCGCTCAGGCACGCCCGCTGCCCCGCCACCACGCACGTGATCATCACACCGGAGAAGCCCGAGTCACTGCCGCCCGCCGTGACACTGACCAGCCCGGTACGCGGTCCGAGCGCCCCGAGCTGGCTCTCCAGCACGTCCGTCGTCCGGGCCCCGTTGCACGCCACGAACGTGAACGACGAGGGAGCGTGAGCGGCGGCCCACAGCGCGGGATACGCCCGGCTGCTGCGTCGGCAGTCGCCCGACGAGGCCAGGTAGTCGCCCGCGCCCACCCCGGAGGAGTACGAGTCGCCGAGCGCGACATAACCGGAGGCCGCCGGTCCGGGCGCCGCCTCGCCCACCAGCGGGCCCGCCACGGTGAACGCGACGGCCAGTAGCAGCGAGGTCACGGCGTACGCGGTTCGGGACTGTCTCATGGCTCCCGTCTATCGCGGCCGGTACACGTCCGCCCCTCGCGTCCCGGTTCCTGTTGACAGCGGGGCACGGCCCGCGAGCGGCGCCCGTAGGGGGCGCCGGACCGCTGTCGGGACGTAGCTCGAACGGCGGAACATCACCCGATGGGCGGTCACTCGAACGGCGCAGCGGGGTGTTCCCCCGCGGGTCAGGGCTCGCGCCGCGCCCGCAGCACCGTGTCGTGCCGGTGGTGAGGGCTCCCCGGAGCCGGAGCCGGGGCAGCTGCGGGCGCGGCGCGCGGGCGTGTCTCGTCCACCTGGACGGTCCACCCGGGGCCGAGGAGCCCGGCGACCTCGGCGGGCCCGTAGAGGGCGCCGGGGTCGAACTCGCGCACGACCTCCGGGGTCAGGTCCGCCAGGTCGTGGCCCACGAAGAGGAGGCAGCCACCGGGCGCGACGGCGGACAGCAGGCCGCGCAGCGCGGCGTGGTCCGGGGTGCGGGGGAGCGGAAAGTAGTGCACGGACACCAGGTCGTACGCCCCGGCCGGGGGCGCCGTCCTGGTCACGTCGGCCTCCCTCCACTCCACGCGGCCCGCGAGGTCCGGACCGGCCGCCCGCGCCGCCCGCAGCAGCGCGGTGGGGGAGACGTCGATGCCGGTGACATGCCAGCCCCGCCGGGCCAGCCACACCGCGTCACCGCCCTCCCCGCAGCCCACGTCCAGCGCGCGGCCCGGCGGCAGCGCCGACACCTCCGCGACCAGGACACCATTGGCGCCGCCGCTGAAAAGACGGTCCTGGGCGCGGTACCGCTCGTCCCACCGCTGTGCGTCCACGGGCTGGCCTCACCTTCCGAGATCCGACGGGGAGACCGAATCTCCCCGCACCCCCGTCCCCACGACAACATCCGTTGCCGAAACCGCAAAACCGGCCGCGCCGCACCCCCGACACGGCCCCCGACGTCCGTGAGGTGCCGGGGGAGGGCCCCTGCGTGATCCTGTAGGGGTGCGCGGAGTCTTCAAGGGGGCGATCCCGGCGGCCTACACCGCACCGGGCCGACAGGCGGTGCGGGTCACCCTCGCCGCCGTCACCTGCTTCTACGTCTTCCGCTACGCGCTCGGCATGCCCGTCGCCGCCACCTACGGGCTGTTCGCCGCCGTAGCGGTCGGCGGCCTCTCCAAGATCCCCGGCTCCGGACGGCAACGGGCGACGACCGGGCTCTGTCTGCTCCCGGTCTGCCTGCTGCTGGTCGTCCTCGGCACCTACCTCTCGGTGCGCACCTGGAGCGCCGTCGCCGGCATGCTCGTGATCGGGTTCGCGCTCGCCTTCTCGGCGGTCGGCGGCCCACGTGAGGCGGGCGCGGCACCCGGCCTCCAACTCCTCTACATCCTCCCGTCGTTCCCGCCCTACGACCCCGCCTCGCTCCCGGAACGCCTCCTCGGCACGACCGCCGGACTGCTCCTGTTCGCCGCCGCCGAGGTACTGGTCCTGCCCGCGCCGGGCGCCCCGCCGTACCGGGAGCGCGTCGCGCACGCCGCGGGTGTCGCCGCCGACTGCGCGGCGCGGCTGACCCGGCCGCCGTACGCGCTGACCCCGGCGGAGGTGCGGACCGCCGCCGAGGCCGGGCACGCCCTGCGCCCGCTGACGGTGCCGGAGGCGGAGCGTCCGGCCGGGCCCGGCGTGCGGGACCGCGCGCTCACCCACGTCGGACTGGCCACCCGCACGCTGTTGAGCCGCCTCGCCCAGCCGCCCGCCCCGCCCTGCGCCGGAGCCGGGCCCGAGCCCACCGCCGTCGTCCGCGCCGTCGCCGGTCTCGCCACGGCCACCGCCGCCTGCCTGCGCGGGGGACCGTCACCGGGCGCGGAGTACGAGGAGCTGAGCGCGGCCCGGCAGCGGCTGGTTGGGGCACCGGTGGCGGACGCGCGGACGGCCGCCGCTCCGGAAAGCGCCTTCGACGCGCACCCCGTCACCCCCGCCGTGCTGCGCCGCCAGGCCGCCGCCCTGGAGATCGCGGACGCGGCGCTCGCCATGAGCACCGCCGCCGACCTCGCCGTACACGGCCGCCACGCCTCGGTACGGGTTGCGCCGGGCCGCTTCTGGTACGCCACCACGTCCGCGCCGCTGCTGTGGTGGCACCGGCTGGAGGGGCACGCCGGACGCCGGTCGGTGTGCTTCCAGAACGCGGTGCGCATCGCGCTCGCCCTCACGGCCGCCCGGCTGGTCGCCGGGGTGGACACCCTGCCGCACGGCTTCTGGGCCATGCTGGCGACCCTGACCCTCACCCGGACCACCACCGAGGAGACCCGCAGCACCGTCCGCCGGGCCCTCGCGGGAACGGTCGTCGGCGCGCTGGCGACCGCCGGACTGTTGGTCGTGGCCGGCACCGACTCGCCCGTGTACGCGGCCTTCCTGCCCCTGTGGATGCTGATCGCGTTCACGGTCGGACCGGTGAAGGGCGTCGGCTGGGCCCAGGGCATGTTCACTGTGGTCGTCGCCCTCGTCTTCGCTCAACTGGAACCCTCCACCTGGCAGTTGGCGGAGTTCCGGCTGCTGGACGTGCTGGTCGGCAGCGCGATCGGCATGGTGTTCGGACTGGTCGCCTGGCCACGCGGCGCCCATAACGAACTCCGTTTCGCCGCAGCCCAGTTGCTGCGCGGCGCCGCCGAGATCGTGGTGGCGACCAGTGCCTCGGTGACGGGCGGCGGTACGGCGGGTGCGTCACCGGGCGAGGCCGGGCACCGCTCGCTGCGCCGGGCCGTCATCCTCGCGGAGTCCGCGTACGCGCAGTACCAGAGCGAACCCGCCCCCTACGGACCCCGCGCCCACGGCACCGCACCACGCGGGGTGGACTGGCAGGCGACCCTGATGGCGGGCCACCACACCCTGTGGGGGTCGGAGCGCCTGCTGGACCCGCCGCCCGGCCCGCTCCGCCCCGAGGTGGCCACCACCCTCGGCGCCCTGGGCGACCGTGTCGCCGGACGCATGCTCCTGGTCTCGGCGGCCCTCGACCCCGGCGGCGACACCCCCACCGCCCCGGTACCGCACCTCACCCCCGACCACGCCGCCTTCAGCACGGAACCACCCGGCGCACCCCGCCGCTACTACGCCACCGTGTCCTGGCTGGAGTCCCTGATGACGGACCTGTCCCGCATCGCACGTGACGGCTCGACGGCAGAACTCCCGCCCGATCCGTAACGCCCTTTCTCATACGGCCACTTGGCGTGACGCGATGGTGTCCGATCGGCAACCCGACCGCCACCCGGAGACACGGAGCACACTTCTACGCTCAGGCCATGCGCAGACCACCGGCCGCGAACAGCATCCCCCCGCGCGACGGCACTCCGGCCGCTCCCGGCCAGGAGACCCCGGTGCCGGGGCCGTTCGCCCGGACCGTCTCCAACTGCTGTCTGGCCCTGCTGATGATCCCGGTCGCGCTGCTCACCTGGTTCTGGTTCGAGGTCTGGCACTCCGACCACGTCACCGCCGAGCGGGAGCGGGCGGCCACGCGATCCGTGGCCGTACAGGCACACGAGGCGTCGGACCGCGCCACCCGCGCGCTGAACTCCGCCCGCCCCACCGCGCCCGACGCGGTGATCGCCGTCATAGCCCGGCACACCGAGGCACCGCTCGTCACCTACGACCCGGCCCGCCGCACCTACACCGCCGTCGCCTCCTGGACCGCTGACTACACCAGCGAGTCGTTCTCCCTCAACGGGGACGGCTACAACCAGGTGGAACGCTGCTTCACCCTGGTCTTCCAGCGCCCCGGGGGCACGGTGTGGGCCGTGCGGTCGGCCGAACGGCACGATCGTCTGTGCTCGTCGGGCACGGACATCGCTTACGACGTGACCCTCATCCGCTCCCGCATCGAGGGAGTGCCCCTGGCGGACCTGACCCGGACCGAACTGGCCCGCGCGGTCGGTTCCACGAGGGGGCACCTCCCCAACCTCCTGCGGACCGTGCGCCGATCCCCCGACACGGTCGTCGTCACGGTGCTCGTCCGGACCGATCCGGGCGGCACGCCCGTCGAGCAGTGCTACGGGATCACGAGCCACGTGGACGCGACCGTTGGCCGCGCGGTGAATCAGGTGATCTCCGTGCCGCTGGCCACCTGCTGACCCCCGGCCGCGGGGAGCCGCCCCGATCCACGGCGCCCCGCCCCGCCCCGTCCCGTCGCGCGGCCGGGCCTCGGCCCGTGGTCCCGTCCGCCCGGCCCTTGACGTCGTCCACGCGGGCCGTGGTGCCGTTCCCCCCGGCCCGTGGTGTCGCCTAAAGGATGAACCCGCCGCTCATACGGCGTGTCGCGGTCGGCGGGGCTGCACCCTTCGACCCCGAGAGCGTCGGACGGACCCTTAGGGGGCGGATGTGGCAGAGCGGCGACAGCGACCGGTGTTGTTACGGGACCGGGCGCGTTACCTGTTCGACCGGACACTGGCCCGCAGCACGGCGAAACTGCTCGGCTGGCTCTCGGTGTGCTGTCTGGGCGTGGTCGTACCGGTCAGCGCGCTGCTGGTGTGGACCGACCCGCACGCACCGCACTCGCTGGGGGGCCGACTGCTCGCCGTGTGGCGGACCAGCGCCGAGACCCTGCGCCTCGGCGCGGTCGGCGGGGCCCCGCTGCGGATGCTGCTCTCGGCGCTGCTCGGGCTGATCGCGCTGCTGTGCGTGTCCACCCTGGTCGGCGTCATCACCACCGGCCTCGGGGACCGCCTCTCGGATCTGCGCCGGGGCCGCTCCACCGTGCTGGAACGCGGCCACGCCGTCGTCCTCGGCTGGTCCGAGCAGGTCTGCACGGTGGTCGGCGAACTGCTCGCCGCACGGGAGCGCGGGGTCGTCGCGGTGCTGGCCGACCGGGATTCCGAGGACACCGAGTCCCGGCTCGTCGCCGCACTCGGGCCCGGAGCGCGGGCCCGGCTGGTCTGCCGCAGCGGGGCACCCGCCGACCCGGAGGCGCTGAAGCTGCTCACCCCGGCCGCCGCCCGCTCCGTCGTGGTCCTCCCGGCGGACGGCGCCGACGCCGACCTCCACGTCGTACGCACCCTGCTGGCCCTGCGCGCGGTGCTCGGCGCGGACGCGGGACCGCCGGTCGTGGCCGCCGTGCGGGACGAGCGGCTGCTGCCCACCGCGCGGCTCGCCGCCGGAGCGCACGGCACCGTCCTGGAGACCGAGGCGACCACCGCACGGCTGCTGCTCCAGGCCGCCCGGCGTCCCGGTCTGCCCGCCGCGCTGCGCGACCTCCTCGACTTCGCCGGGGCCGAGTTCCATCTCATCGACGCCCCCGCGCCCGACGGCGCCGACTTCGGTGACCTGGCCCTCCGGTACGACGCGTCCTGCGTGGCCGGTGTCCTGCGCGCCGACGGCACGTTTTTGCTGACGCCCGCACCGGACACTCCGGTCGGGACGGGCGACCGGCTCCTCGTCGTCGCCCACGACGACACCGCCGAACCGCCCGCCGACTTCCGTGAGCACGTCGATCCCACCTGCGTGGCCGTTCCGGTCGCCGTCCCGGAGACACCCCTGCGGGTCCTGCTGCTGGGCTGGAACCGCCGCGCCCCGCTCCTCGTGGACGGCCTGCGCGGCAGCGCGCCGCCCGGTTCCGTCCTGGACGTCGTCACGGGGGCCGAGGGCGGACTCGTACCCTCCCAGCCGGGCCCGCCCCCCGACACGGCCGCCTGCCGACCGGCCTTCCACCCGGGGGACTTGCTGCATCCCGCGACCCTGGACGCGTGCGACCCCTTCACCTACGACAGCGTCATCGTCCTCGGCCCCGAACCCGGACCCGGTGCCGAACGGCCCGACGACCGCACCCTCGCCGTCCTGCTGGCGCTGCGCGCGCGGGAGGAGGCGGCCGGGCGGGCGCTGCCCGTGGTGGCCGAACTGTCCGACCGGCGCAGCCGCCCGCTGGCCCCGCTCGGACCGGCCGCCGACGCCGTCGTACGCGGGGAACTGACCGCGCTGCTCATGGCCCAGCTCTCCCACACGCCCGCGCTGGCACCGGTGTTCGAGGCGGTCTTCGGCGCGCGGGGCGGCGCGCTGGACCTGCGGCCCGCCGGTCAGTACGTCCGGCCCGGCAGCCTCACCTCGTTCGCCACGGTCGCCGCGGCGGCGCTCGCGCGCGGGGAGTGCGCCATCGGCTACCGCGCCCACGGAGTCCGGGCCGTCCGCCGCGACGAGGGCATCCGGCTCTGCCCGCGCAAGACCGACCGGCGGGTGTGGGGCGAGGGCGACGAGATCCTCGTACTCGCCGCCGCCCCGGCACCGCACGGCGGCCCGGCGCCCGGCCCTCCCGCCGCACGGCAGGAGTCCGCGGTACGGCGGGAACAGTGGGGCGACGGCTCCTCGGCCGCCGCAGCGCCGTGACGGCCCGCGGCGCCCCCGCCCGGAACACGCGGAGCCACGCCCACGAGGGCGGTCGGCGTGCGCCGGGCGGTGTGGTCGCACGGCTGCCCGGACGGCCGCTGATCTAGCATCGCCGCCATGAGTGGCCCGAAGGCGCGCCAACCCCTCGCCCGGTGGCCGCACTTGAGCCTCGCCCACCCCCACGCTTCGCAGAGGAAGGCGACCATGAGAATCCACTCCGCCGAAGTCGTCGTCACCAGCCCCGGACGGAACTTCGTCACCCTGCGCATCACCACCGACGACGGTGTCACCGGACTCGGTGACGCCACCCTCAACGGCCGTGAAATGGCCGTGCGTTCCTATCTGGAGGACCACGTCGTCCCGCTGCTCCTCGGCCGGGACGCCTCCCGCATCGAGGACACCTGGCAGTACCTCTACCGGGGCGCGTACTGGCGGCGCGGCCCCGTCACGATGGCCGCCGTCGCCGCCGTGGACACCGCCCTGTGGGACATCAAGGCCAAGTGCGCGGGCATGCCCCTCTACCAACTGCTCGGCGGTGCCTCCCGCACCGGTGCCCTCGCCTACGGCCACGCCTCGGGCCGCGACGTGCCCGAACTCCTCGACTCCGTCCGCGCCCACCTCGACCAGGGGTTCCGCGCCATCCGCGTCCAGACCGGCGTCCCCGGCCTCGGCACCGTCTACGGGGTCGCCGCCTCCGACGCGGGCGACGGCGGCCGGTACGACCACGAACCCGCGCGGCGCCGCCCCCTCCCGGTGGTGGAGACCTGGGACACGCCCGCCTACCTCCGCCATCTGCCCACCGTCTTCGAGGCCGTCCGTGCCGAGTTCGGGCCCGAACTGCCGCTGCTGCACGACGGCCACCACCGCATGACCCCGATTCAGGCCGCCCGCCTCGGCAAGTCCCTGGAACCGTACGACCTGTTCTGGCTGGAGGACGCCACCCCGGCCGAGGACCAGGCGGCGCTGCGCCTCATCCGGCAGCACACGACGACCCCGCTCGCCATCGGCGAGGTGTTCAACTCGGTCCACGACTACACCACGTTGCTCGGCGAGCGGCTGATCGATTACGTCCGCTCCTCCGTCACCCACGCCGGGGGAGTCACCGCGATGCGCAAACTCCTCGACCTCGCGGCCGTGTACGGCATCCGCTCGGGGCTGCACGGCCCCACCGACATCTCCCCGGTCGGCATGGCGGCGGCCCTCCATCTCGACCTGGCCGTGCACAACTTCGGCATCCAGGAGTACATGCCGCACACCCCCGCCACCCTGGAGGTGTTCCGCACGTCCTTCCGGTTCGAGGACGGCCTGCTGCACCCGTCCGACACCCCCGGCCTCGGCGTCGAACTGGACGACACGGCCGCGCGGGGCTTCCCGTACGAACCGGCGTACCTCCCGGTCAGCAGACTGCGGGACGGGACGGTCCACGACTGGTGAACGCCCGCCGCGACGCCTGATGGAATATCCTCCGCAACACCGTCCGGAAACAAGCCTGTTGACGGTTCACTGGCGGAGGCTGAACCACGTGGTCTTGCCCTCGTCCGTCGGCCGGATGCCCCAGTCGTCCGCCACGGCCCGCACCAGCAGCAGCCCCCGGCCCGACTCCTCGTCCTCGGCCGCGCGCCGGGGCCGGGGCAACTGCGGGCTGGTGTCGCTGACTTCGATGGTCAGCTCGGTGTCCGTCCGGCACATGTCCAGCCGGATCGGGCCCCCGGCGTGCAGCACGGCGTTGGTGAGGATCTCCGACAGCAGCAGGCGGGCGTCGTCCGCGCGGGAGGTCGCGTCCCAGGCGGTCAGGGTCCGGGTCAGGAACTCGCGCGCCTCCCGCACCGACCGTGGGTCCGGGGCGAGTTCGGCCACCGCCTTGGCCAGCGGCGCGGCCGGGAGCTGTGCGAACAGCAGCGTGACGTCGTCGTGGCCGCTCTGGTCGGGCAGCAGCGTGGTCAGCACGTGGTCGGCCGCCGCCTCCAGATCGAGATCCATCCCCGCGAGCTTGTCCAACAGCCCGCTCAACAGCGTGAGCTGGTCCTCGATGTCGGTCCCCGGAGTCTCGATCAGGCCGTCCGTGTAGAGGACCAGGGTGGCGCCCCGCGCCAGGGTCGCCGTCCGGTGCTCGTAGATCACCCCGCCCACCCCGAGCGGCGCGTTCACCGGTGCCTCCAGCGTGCTGGTCCCCTCACCGGGCACCGCCACCAGCACCGGCAGATGCCCGGCCGAGCACACCACCACGTCACCCGAGTCCGCCGCGATCACCAGATAGCAGCAGGTCACCAACTGGTCCGGCACATCCAGGTCGGCCACCACACTGTCCAGGGCCTGCATGAGCTGACGCGGCTGCATCCCCGTCTTGGCAAGCGCGTGCGCCGCCGACCTCAACTGCCCCATCACTGCGGCCGCTTCGAGACCGCGCCCCATCACATCACCGATCAGCACTCCCACCCGGCCCGCGCCCAGCGGGATCAGGTCGAACCAGTCGCCGCCCACGCCCGCGCCCTGCGTGGCGGGCAGGTACCGGCTCGCCGTCGCCAGATGCGGGATGTCCGGCGGGGTGCCCATCAGACTGCGTTGCAGCGTGAGCGCGATGTGCCGCTGCTGCTCGTACAGTTCGGTGAGTTCCGCCTCCGCCCGCTTGCGGTCCCCGACATCCCGGACGATGGCGCACGCCCCGGTCACCGCGCCGTCCGGGTCGCGGGTCGGCCACAGGGTCACGTCCACGTCCAGCAGACTGCCGGTACGGGTCATACGCAGCGCCTCGAAGTGCTCCACCCTCTCGTCCCGGCCCAGCCGGTCCAGCAACTGCCCGATCTCCGGGACCCGTTCGGGCGGCGCCAGCATCGACACGTTCCGGCCGACCGCCTCCGCCTGGGAGTAGCCGTACAGCCGCTGCGCGGCGGCGTTCCAGTACGTGATGCCGCCGTCGAGGGTCGTGGCGAGGATCGCGTCCTGGGACGACTCCACCAGCGCGGCCAGCTGGTTGATGCGGGCCTCGGCCGCCTTGCGCTCGCTGACGTCCCGGACGGCGGCCGAGACCAGCAGCCCCTCGGCGGTCTCCAGCGGGCTCAGACTGATCTCCGCCGGGAACTCGGTGCCGTCCTTGCGCAGCCCGTGCAGATCCAGGGCGCCCATCGGCCGCGGCTCGTTGTGCGCGTAGCCGGTCCGGTGGCCGCTGTGGTGGGCGCGGAAACGGCCGGGGACGAGTATCTCCACCGGGTGGCCGAGCAGTTCCTCGCGCCGGTACCCGAACAGCGCCTCCGCCTGGGCGTTCACGAGCCGGATGACACCGCCGCCGTCCACGATGACCATCGCGTCCGGTGCCGCCTCCAGCAGCCCCCGGAACCGCTTCTCGGCGGCCCGGCGCTCGCTCACGTCGCGGACGGCGGCCGAGACCAGCAGTCCGTCCGGGGTCTCCAGCGGGCTCAGACTGATCTCGACCGGGAACTCGGTGCCGTCCTTGCGCAGCCCGTACAGGTCGAGTCCGGCGCCCATCGGGCGGACCTGCTGATTGTGGGCGTAGCCGTCCCGGTGCCGGGTGTGGTGCGCGTGGAACCGCGCGGGGACCAGAAGTTCGACGGGACGGCCGAGGAGTTCGTCGCGCCGGTAGCCGAACAGGGCCTCCGTCTGCGCGTTGACCAGGCGGATGACGCCCGTGTCGTCCACGATGACCATCGCGTCCGGCGCGGCCTCCAGCAGCCCCCTGAATCGTTCCTCCTCGGCGTGCGCGCCGGTCGCGGACGCCGCGCCGGACCGCCCCCGGCGACGCGGACGGCGCTCCGGCGCACCGGCCGTCCCGGACGGCACTGCCTCCGCCACATCGTTCATGCCCCCACCCCGATCCGCGGCTCTCACCATGAGGCGGTCATCCCAGCGCACACCGGCCGTCCTCGCCCGGGCTTGTCGCCAAGTGACCCGCAACGGCCGAACGTGTCACCGCGCTGCTCCCCGACGACCGAATCGCGCCATCGTGGCTCCGTCTGTCATGTGCCGCGACCGGATGCGCGGCGAACCGGGCCGGTCCGACCGGTGATCCGGGCGCCGTCGCGGGCAGTCGCTGGGGGAGAGCCCCGAGGCACCCCGGACCGCCGGGGAGCCAACCCCACAGGGAGGACCAGGTGACGAACAAGATCCTGCTGGTGGAAGCGTCCGACATGGTGAGGCACCCCGTCGCGGACCTCCTCCGGCACCACGGCTTCGACGTGACCGAGGCGGCCGACGGCGAGGCCGCGCTCGACCTGCTCGCGGCGGCGGTCACCTACGACGCCGTCGTCACGGACATCGAACTGTCCGAGGCGGACGGTCTCGCCCTCGTCCACGAGGTGCGCAAGGACGAACGCTACGCCGCCGCACCGGTGATCGTCCTGACCCCCGAACCGGAGCCCGCGAGGCAGCGCGAGGCGCACCGGGCGGGCGCCACCGGCGCGCTGGTCAGGCCGTTCGACGGACCCCGGCTGCTCGCCGAACTGGGGCGCGCGCTGGGGGAGTCGGCCGTCGCGCCGGGTACGGACCCGGTCGTGGAGCATGCGTGAGCGAGCACGGCGGCCGGGCGTGAGCACGGGGGTACGGGGAAACCGGCACCGGACCGGTGCGCGACCCCGCGCCACCGCGGCGGACCCGGCCGGAGGAGGCCCCATCGTGTCGAAGACGCGGCTCGCAAGTGCCGTGGCCCTGCTCGTCCTCACCGCTTCGCTGAGCGGCTGCGCGGACCGGAACGGGACGGCGGCGGACGGCGACGGGAAGCGCGGGGGCACGGCGTCGAGCGGCGCCCCGTCCTCGGGCACGCCCTCGCCGGGCACCGGTGCGCCGGACTCCCCGTCCGCCGGAGCCCCGTCGGACGGGGGCGGCGCGAGTGACGGCGCGGGCACCTCGTCCGTCCGGGCCGTCCGCGACGCCTACCGGGCGACGGTCGCCGCCGGTTCGGCGCGGATGACCCTCAGCACGCGGGTGCGGGCCGAGGGCCAGGCGCTCACCGCGCACGGGGACGGGGTCGCCGACCTCGCCTCCGGGGCCAGCCGGATCACCCTCACCTCGCAGGGCGCGTCCGTCGAACAGCGTGTCCTCGACGGTGTCCTCTACAAGAAACCGCCCGCCGGGGCCGGACGGCAGGCGGTGCCCGGCGGCAGGACCTGGCTCCGCATCGACCTCGCCCGCCTCACGGGCCGGGCGGACGGACTCGCGCAGGTGACCGACCCGGCGGCACCCGTCCGGTACCTCAAGGGACTCGACGGCCGGAACGTCACCCGCACGGGCACCGAGCGCCTCGACGGCGAACCCACCACCCGCTACCGGGTGTCGGTCCCCGTCTCCGCGCTCACCCGCGGCGCGACCGGCCCGGCCCGTGAACTCGCCCGCCGAGTGGGCGCGTCCACGATACCGGTGGACCTCTGGCTCGACGCCGAGGGCCGGATGCGCCAGGAGAGCGTGCGGCTCGCCCTGCACCCCCTCAAGGGGCGCGTGCCGGGTCACGACGACACCACCATGACCAGCACCACCGTGCTCCGGCTGTCGGACTTCGGCACCGAGGCGGCCGTGTCCGCACCGCCCGCCGCCGACACGGCGGACGTCACGGACCGCATGCTGAAGAACGGCGGCGGCACCGGCTGACGCGTCACCCCCTGCGCACGCGGCGGGAGCCCGCTTCCCTTCCAGGGAACGGGCTCCCGCCGCCCACACGGTCCGCCGTCCACCGGTCAGGCGCTGTCCCGCAGTTCGGCGAGGTTCGCCTCCGTCAACGTGCGGGGCGCCGCGTCCGGATCGACGAGGACGACCGTGCGGTCCGCGCCGTGGACAAGGGCGGCGGTGAAGCTGCCGTCCGCGAACTGCGCCAGCGGCCCGCGCGGCGAACGCCCGATCGCCACGGCGCGGGCCTGGGCGTCCGCCGCGTGCCGGGCCAGTGCCCGCCCGGCGGCGGCGTGGTCGCCGACGCTGGTGAGGATCTGCCCGGCCGCCACGACGCCCCGCGCGGTGAGCCGGTCGAGGTGGGCGGTGACGGCCGCCCGCGCGCCCTCGTCCGTCTCGGTCTCCGCCGCCTGCCCCTCCACCACGGCCGTCCGCCGCACATGCACGACCTCCAGCGGGCTGCCCGTGGCCCGCGCGAGCCGCGCCGCCGCGTCCACCACGGCCCCGGCCCCCTCGTCGGAGCCGACGGCCACGACGACGGGCGGCGCACCGGCCGGTGCGAGGGCGCGTACGGAAGTGAACGAAGGCGCGGGCGCCGGTGCTTGCACGGTCTCCGGCTCCGCCTCGCGCTCCTCCGCGCGGCGCAGCAGCCCGTGCCCGCTCGCCAGCACGGGAATGGCCAGCAGGAACGTACCGGCACCGAGGTAGAAGGGCACGCTCAGATCGGTCGCGTCGGCCAGCCTCCCCGCGACGTACGGGGCGAGACCCCCGCCGATGAAGCGCAGGAAGCCGTACGCGGAGGAGGCGACCGGGCGCTCGACGGGGGAGACGAGCATAACGGCCTGCGTGGTCAGGGTGTTGTTGATCCCGATGCACGCACCGGAAAGGATCACCGCCACGATCACCACCGCGGGCGTGCCCACCCCGGCCGCGATGACCGCCATGACGACGCCGAGCGCGGCGAGGTTGGCGTACAGCACCGGTGCCGTGCCGAACCGGGCCTGGAGACGCGGCGCGAAGAACACGCTGAACGCGGCGACCAGCAGACCCCAGCCGGTGAAGACCAGGCCCAGCCGATGGGCGTCCAGCTCCATCGGGTACGGGGCGTAGCCGAGCATGGTGAAGAAGCCCCAGTTGTAGAGCAGCGCCATGATGCCCATGACCAGCAGGCCCCGGTGGCGCAGGGCCCTGAGCGGGGCGAGGGGTGAGGTGGGGCGCGCGGGCCGGGGCAGTGCGGGGACGAACGCGAGGGTGGCGACGAGCGCTATGGCCATCAGGGCGGCGACGCCGAAGAACGGACCGCGCCAGCTGATCGCGCCCAACTCCCCGCCCAGCAGCGGCCCCACGGCGATGCCGAGGCCCAGCGCGGTCTCGTACAGGATGATCGCGCCGCCGAAACCGCCGCTCGCGGAGGCCACGATGACGGCGAGCGAGGTGGCGATGAACAGGGCGTTGCCGAGTCCCCAGCCCGCGCGGAAGCCGACGATCCCGCCGATGGAGCCGCTCGACCCGGCGAGCGCCGCGAACACCACGATGATGCCCAGACCGGTCACCAGGGTCCGCTTGGCGCCGATCCGGCTGGACACCCAGCCCACCACCAGCATCGCCACGGCCGTCACGATCAGATAGCTGCTGAACAGCAGGGAGACCTGGCTCGGTGTGGCGTGCAGACTGGAGGCGAGCGCGGGCAGGATCGGGTCCACCAGGCCGATGCCCATGAACGAGATCACACAGGCGAACGCCACGGCCCACACGGCCCTGGGCTGCCGGAACGGACTGGCGCTCTTGGTTCGCGGTGCGTTCATGCGCGTCTCTCTCCACCCTCGGACGACGAACAGGACTGCGACAGCGGTCGTGGCAGGGGCGGTTCAGCCGCCCCGGTTCTCCTCAATGACGCGGGTCTCCTCGATGACGCGGGCGAGCGCGGGGAGCGCGACCCGCACGGCCCGCTGCTCGGCCTCGCCCAGTTCCCGTACGAGCGACTCCAGTGCGAGTGCCCGTTCGGCCCGGCGCTCACGGAACAGGTCCCGTCCGGCGGGCGTGACGCCCACGAGCACGCCGCGCCGGTCGTCGGCGTCCGCGCTCCGGCGCACGAGTCCGGCGCGCTCCATCCGCGTGACGAGCTGCGTCATGTTCGGCTGCGACACCCCCTCCGCCCGCGCCAGTTCACTCAACCGCAGCGGCCCCTCCCGCCCGAGCCGCCCCAGCACGGCCGAAGCGGCCACACTCAGTCCCCCGGACCGCGCGCTCTCCCGCACATGCCGGACCATCCGCTCCAGAGCCACGATCAGCCGGTCCCCGGAGTCGTCGGCATCGGCCGTACCGCTGTGCATAACTGCATTATGCATCTACTTGCGGGCCGGAACAATGCCCCTCCTCGGGGAGAAGGGGCATCGGCCGTCAGTTCCAGGTCATGTTGATCTCGCGCTCGAAGTTGACGTAACCCAGCCGCCGGAACGCCGCCGCCATCGGGGTGTTGCCGAGGTCGGTGGTGGCGCGGACGCGGGGTGCGCCGGAGGCGGCGAGGACGCGGGTGCCCTCGGCGAGGAGGTCGCCGACGTGGCCCTCGCCGCGGTGTTCGGGGAGGACGGCGATGTAGGCGATGATCGGGTTGTAGCCGTTGTGGGCGGGGACGACGAAGCCGACCGGCCGGTCGGAGCCGGGGAGGACGGCGACGCGCCACCAGTCGCGCGGGCTGGCGTAGCGGGCGAGTTCGCCGGTGAAGTGCGCCGACGCGACGTCCTCGGGGGACGCCGACTTCAGGTCGTGCACGCTGTGCGCGTCGAGCGTGCCGTCCAGCACGCGGGTCATCAGCGCGGTCAACTCCCCGTCGTCGTACGGGTTCCGGAACGCCAGGCGGCCGGTCGGCGCGGGAACCGGTGTGCCGGGGCGCCACTCCTGGCGGAGGCGTTCCACGAAGAGGCTGCCGCCGAGCCGCTCCACGACGGCCATCCGCTCCGTCACGACCCGGCGCGCGGCCTCCGTGCCGCGCCAGTCGGGCGGGACGAAGCGGCCGTACTCCGGTGGCCGGGTGCCCGCCGGGACGACGGCCGCCAGCGCGGTGCGCAGCAGCAGCGTGCCGGTCCCGATCCGCTCGGCGTCCGGGAGGGTGTCGTCCATGTCGAGGATGTCCAGCAGGTGCGGCGCGGTGTCGCCGGTACGGCACCACCAGGCGACGCGGGCCACCGGGCGGTCCCCGCGCAGGGCGACCCACATCCACTCCGGACGCCGCCTGCCCTCGGCGAGGTCGTCGGCCAGTTCGTCGTCGAGGACGTAGGACAGGCGGTTGAAGAGGGTGAGTTCGTCGCGGCCGGTGATCGGCCGCAGGGTCAGGTCGTTCGGTTCCACGGTGAAAACGTGCTCCCGTCGAGTGTGCCCGTCCGGAACGGAGGCATCGTCACGCAACTCCGGGAAGAAACGGGCGTGTCGGTCGTACTGGACATCCGCCGCCCCTCCTCTCACCACTCGGTCCCCGGCACACCGCCGGAAGTCGGCCCCCAGATCTACGGGTTGACACCCGCGACCGGCAACTCCTTTTCCGTGTACGGCGACAGCGGGCGCCCGCGCCCACCGCTCCGCGCCCTCAGTGGAGTTCCGCGCCCCGGCCCGTGCCCATGACCACCCGGATCGTCTTGCCGTCCGGCGCGGGCAGCACCGACACCTTGCAGCTGAGCCGCTGGACCAGCGGCCACCCGAAGCCGCCGGGCACCGGGGAACCGTCCCGGACGGACGCGCGCGGGAACAGCGGCGACGCGTCCGCGACCGTGATCGTGATGACGCCGTCGGCGACCACCGCCTCGAATGCGGTCAGACCACCGCCGTGCCGCTGCGCGTTGGTGATCAGCTCGGTCACCACGAGCAGGATGTCGTCGGTGACGGCCCGCGAGGGCGCCGGACCGCCGTCCGCGTGCAGCAGGTCACGGACGCGGGCACGGGCGTCGGCGGCGCTGCCGGGCGGCCGGGGCCGTTCGGGGGCCGGTTCGGTGGGCGTCACGTGCCTGCTTCACTCTCCATCGGTCCGTCAAGTCCCTTCCCCCACCCGCGCGGCCGGCCCGCCCGGCGCCGTACGGCTCTCACTGGCGGCGCGAGCCGCTGCGCCCGGACCTGACCAGCTCGGCCGCGGCCGGGACATGGTCGGCGAGGGTGAACACGCGCGCGATGTCGGTGAGATCGAGCAACCGCAGCACCAGCGGCGGCACATGCGCGAGCACCAGCGGACGACCGTCACGGTCGTGCTCGCCCTGCGCGGTGAGCAGCGCGTGCAGGAAGGAGGAGTCCGCGAACCTCACCCGCGCGAGGTCCACTACGGTGCCCGACACGGAATCGTCGGGCGCGGGGACCAGCCCCCCGGACAGCAGCGTCGCCTCGTCGGGGTCGAAATCTCCGCTCACCCGCACGATGCGCACGCCGTCCACCACGGTGACGGTCACTTCGGCTTCGTCGCTCATCAGGGCATTCTCACAGGTCGATACGTGTACGAGGAAGCCGGGTCCGGTCATCTCGTACTCCGTACGTACGCGCGGGGAGACGCGGTGACCGGGCGGATGCTCCGGCTCGGGACGCGCCCCGGTACGGACCGGGGCGCGTGACGGTCGGCGCCGGAGCGCCCGCCGTCAGGTCTGGGGCGGCGGCAGCGGCGCGCCCGTCGTCGCGCGGTCCGGCTCCGGCGGGGTCAGCTCCCCGGTCTCGGCGCCGTTCGCGGCGAGCACGTCGGAGGTGCCCGTTATCTCAAGAATCCGCTGGAGCGAGGGCGGGCGGTTGAGCAGACGCAGCAGCGTGCCCACCTCGGCGGCCCGGCGCTGGATCATCAGCAGCGAGGCCAGCCCCAGCGAGTCGCAGAGCGTCAGCCGGGCGCAGTCCAGACTCAGACGGCGGGGCGCGGGATCGGCGCCCAGGCAGGCCGACGCGGTCCGGGTGAGATCGTCGGCGGTGTCCCAGTCGAGGGCACCGACGATGCCGATGCGGGGATCACCCGCCTCGTCCCGGACCGTCGTCAGATCGAAACTGTCGTCGTGGTGCATCGTCGTCATGTGTCGAGGGAGGGGGTGGGGGACGGGGGAGTGGCGGAGCGGTCGTCCAGGGTGGCACGCCCGCGCGCGAGGAAGTCCGCCGCGCGCGGGAAGTCCTTCAGTTCCTCACCGAGCAGCGCGAGACCGGGGTCGAGGACCCTGGCCGGTACGCCGCGCGCCTGGAGGATGTCGCCGGTCCAGGTGAGGAACCCGGTGAACAGACCGGCGTCGTCGGTGTAGAGGGCGGCGGCGAGGAAGTCCACGATGTGCGCGACGTCCTCGGCGGTGCGTTCCCGCTGCTCCTCGCTGTAGGCACGCATCGCGGGCAGCCGCGTCTCCAGCCCGCCCAGGGTGTTCTTCACCAACTGCCGCTTGCTGCGCCAGACCAGGGTGTACTCCTGGTCGGCCAGGTGCGGCAGGTCTTCGAGGGTCTGCCGTACGGCGCCGGTGCGCGGCCGGGGCAGCCGGGCGTCGAGGACCGCCGCGGCGGCGCGGGCGTCCGGCGCCCAGGCGTCCGCGCCGAGCAGCCGCGCGTAGCGGCCGTCCGCGCCGAAGGCGCCGCCCCCGGCGAGCACCGGGACGCCGATGGCCTGCGCGGCGGTGATCGCCGTGTGCGCGTCGGGCAGCCGGGTCGCGATGGACGACGACAGCGCCAGCGCGTCCGGGGCGGTCTGGTGCAGATGCGCGATGAGATGCGGGGTCGGCACCTGGGCGCCGAGGAACTCCGTGCCGTACCCGCGATGGCGCAGCACCTCGTTGAGGATGCGGGCGGGCAGGGCGTGCCACTCGCCGTCCACGCAGGCCACGGTGACCGTCCCGGCGCCGGGACGGGGTTCGGGGGGCGGGACGTGGTGCGCCATCGCGGCGATGACCCGGTCGTGGATCGCGGTCGCGGCGTGCTCCTGGGCCACCGTGAACCGGTCGGCGGCCCACTCGGTGCCGACCTTGCGCTGCACGGCGGCGATGACGTCGAGCAGGACGGCCTCGGCGCCCGTGCCGGTGTCGAGGCAGGTGAACACCGCCTGCCGGGCCGCGTGCTCGTCCCGGTCGCACACGGCCCGCCAGAGGTCGCGGCGGGCGCGCCGCAGCGCCGGGCGTCCGTCCGTCGCGGTGGTGGATCGGGTCATGCCGTGTACCTGCCCGCGGTGTGGCCGTCCACGGCGGTGAGATGCGCCGTACGGGCCGCGGTGATCGCCATGACCGCGATGTCGTCGTGCCGGTTGTCGTCCAGCCACTGGCTGACCAGCATCTGCACCCGCTCCACCACCGCCTCGGCGGGCATGCCCGCGCACTCCGCGAGCGCGGCGCGCAGCCGGGACTCGCCGAACATGGTGTCGCCGAGCGGCCCGCCGTGCGCCTCGGTGACGCCGTCGGTGTAGAGCAGACAGGTCTCGCCGGGCCGCAGGGTGAGGTGCGTGGTGGACGACCTGACCTCGGGCAGCGCGCCGATCAGCGTGCCGGAGGTGTCCGCGAGCTCCACCGTCCCGTCGTTCCGCACGATCAGCGGCGCGGGGTGTCCGGCGCTGGTCAGCCGCAGATGGGTGGCGCTGCCCCGGCGGCGCACCGAGGCGAGCACCAGGGTGGCGAACCGGGTGTGCCGGCTCGTCAGCAGGGCGCCGTTGAGCAGCCGGAGCAGATGCCCGTGGTCCCCGGCCAGCGGGAGCAGCGCGTGCAGGGTGTTGCGGATCTTGCCGGTGAGGACGGCGGCCTCCAGCCCCTTGCCGCACACGTCCCCGAGCACCGCCAGGGTCTCCTGGTCGGTCCCGGCGCCGGGGTGGACGTCGTAGAAGTCGCCGCCGACGCGCTCGCTGTCCTTGGACGCGCGGTAGCCGCCCGCGAACTCCACGCCGTGCACCTGCCGCAGGGCGGGCGGCAGCAGCTCGGCCATCAGCGTCGCGGTGATGCCGGTCTGCTCGCCGTACAGCCGGGCCGCCGACAGCGCGGCACCCGCGCGGGCGGCGAAGACGCGTGCGAAGACCTCCTCGGAGGCGTCGAACACGGCCTGGTCGCTGCGGCGCAGCAGGATCAGGGCGCCCGCCGAGACCCCGTGGCCGGGCAGCGGGGTGACGACCACCGAGCCGACCGGACCGGCGAACCCCTCGGGCACCGCCCAGCCGGGCAGCGCGGCGGGGTCGATCCAGCGGGACGGCACCGGCGGGAAACCCTGGAGCGCCTCGGCCAGGCCGGGCACCATCGCGGGGTCGATGCGCAGCGAGTGGTGGGTGACCCGGCCGCCCGTGCCGGTGGCCAGCGGATGCCGCTTGCCGGTGGCCGGGGCGACCAGCACCGCCGCGTCCGCGAGGTACTCGGCGGCCAGCTCGACCGTGACCTCCATGCACCGCTCGGTGTTCAGGGACGCGAGCAGCCTGCTGGAGGCGTCGGCGAGGAAGGCGGTGCGCTCCTGCTCGCTGCGGAGCGCGCGTTCGGCGAGCAGCCGGTCGGTGTCGTCGACCAGCCACCAGACCACGTGACCGTCCGAGCCGGTCGTGGGATACGCCTCCAGGGACCACTCGCCGTGCTCCCCGCCGACGTGCCCCAGGCTGTCCGTGCCGTCCGCGACCGCCCGGCGGTGCGCCTCGGTGAGCCAGCGCGGTGCCACGTCCTCCAGCCACGCCCCGCGCGTCGCGCGCGGGAACAGCACCGCGGCGCGGGTGTTGGCCTCCACGACGGCACCGGCCGCGTCCACGACCAACGCGGGGTAGGGCGCCCGCATCCACGAGGCGCCCACGGAGGACATCAGGCCCTGCGCCGAACGCGAGGGGCCTTCGAAAGTCGTCATGATTGTCGGACCCGCATACCGGCGCGTCCGATCACCTTCCACTGGAAGACTTGGCCCTCACACTCTCTCGTACTCGTCCGACCCCATCAAGCCGTCCCCCACAACCCACACAATCCAGTCACAGACGGCCGGAAAGAAGACGTTCGCGGCCGAACGCGTGATCGGAACGCATCACCCGCTTGGCGTGCGAGTGACGCATTTGTGGCGCAGAGTAAGGAAATGGACATCACATTTCCCGCCTCCGCCTTCCCGCCGCTGGCGCTCGGATTCTTCGGGCTCGGCACCGGCTACCTGATCTGGGGCCCTCAGGAGCTGTTCGGCTGGCCCAAACGGGACGACAAGGTGGACCGGGCCCTCGGTGTCTGGGGCATATGGCTCCCCGGCTTCTGCCAGCTCGTCACCGGCGTCATCCTGTTCGTGGGCCTGACGTGGTTCCAGGTGTTCAAGGAGCCCCCCGTCTACATGGCCGCGCTGGCGTTCTCGGCGTACGGCATCCACTGGTTCGCCCTCGGCTGGGACCGTTACCGGGGCAACGACCCCCGGGTCAACGCCGGTGTGTCGGTCGGCTACATGGTCATGTCCGCCCTCGGCGCCACCGTGTTCTTCGGCTCCGGCGACTGGGCGGTGGGCATCGTCTTCATCGGCCTGTTCTTCGTCTACGCCTGCAAGTTCGTCATGTCGGTGGGCGTGCCGGTCGCGGAGCGGGCGATGGGCCTCTTCCGCATCCTGACGGCGGTCTGGCTGATGTACCTCACCTTCGCCGTCACGGTGGACTTCACCCTCGGGTACCACTGGATCACCTGAGACCGCGCGGCCGGATCACCTGACACCGCGCGGCGACGCGACGCGCCGATCCGTCCGGCCCGCGCGGAAGCGCAGGCCGGACGGGGTGTGCGGGCTGCCGAACAGCCAATCGTGTGACGAGGTGCCGACTCACTCGTTTGACGCAGTGAACGGATCACCGAGTTCTCCGAAAAGGCGATAAGCATGCCGATGCGCCGATCGCGTACCGCAGCTCCCGACATGCGGTCCCTCGACGTCGAGCAGGCCGAGGCCGTGCTCGTGTCCCACTACCCCCGGCTGGTCCGCCTGGCGTTCGTGACCCTGCCGCACACCCTCGGGCGCCACCGGCGGGTCCTCACCGCGCACCGCCTCGTGCAGAGCGCGCTGCCGCGCGGCGGGAACGTCCTGTCCCGCCCGCGCGCCTCCGGCGCCTCCGCCGGTCCGTCCCCCGAGTACGCGGTACTTCGCACCCGCGTCCTGCGCAACGCCCTGGCCGTCGATCACCGGGGCCGCACCCGGCTGCTCGCCCTCGGCCTCGGCGCCCGCATACGGCGGCCCGGACTGCCCGCCGTGTGGGGGCTGCGCGTCTTCCCCCAGCCCGGCGGCTCCGAGGAGTTCGCCCTCGACCGCACCCTCGCCCGCTGCGCGGGCCCGGTGCGGGCCGCCTTCGCCCTCGCCGCCCTCGACGAACTCCCGCACCGCGACGTGGTCCGCGTCCTGCGCGACGCCGGGGTCCGCGAACCCCGCGAGGCCGCCGGAGCCGCCGGGGAACTCCTGCGCCACCACACCCCGCCACCCGCACCGGACCCCGCGACCGACCCGGACGCGGACCCCGCGGCCGACCCGGACGCACCCGCCGCCGCCGAGGTGCCGCACCCTCGGACCCCCGGCGCCGTCCTGCACGCGGCCGAGTTCGACCCGTGTGTCCTGAACGTGCGCCCCACCGACCTGCTGCGCCGCAGGCACCGCCTCCGCGTCCTGGCGCTCGCCCTGGTCCTCGCCGGTTCCGGGGTGGCCACCGCCGTGGCCCTCCCGCTCACCGGACACGACCGCACCGCCCCCGCCATCGCGCACGGCGGCACCGGCGCACCCGCCCCGAGCCCCGCCCGCCTGCTGCGCACCCCGTCCGGCACCTGGGCCGACACCTCCCGCGTGGACTTCACCGCCTGGCCCGCGCGTGGCGGGCGCAAGGACGACGCCGCCCTTCTCGGCCGCGCCCTGCGCACCTGGGCGGACCCGGCGCTCCCGGCCGCCCGTACCACCGAGGCGGGCGCCGCCCGCACCGGCGGTTCCGGTGAACCCCGGCTCCTCTTCGCCGACGACATCTCCGGCCGCGCCGTGGTCGTCCTCTACGACGGCCACGACCTCGTGCGCTACAGCGAGCCCCTGCGCGGCGGCGGACGCCCCATCCTGGTGGCCGCCGACGCCGACCAGGCCGACGTCACCACCGCCGCGGCCGTCGTCGTGGCCCGGCGGGGAGACACCGCGCGGCTGCTGCTCGCCCCCTGGATCGCGGAGGCGGGTCTGCGCGACCTGACCGCACCCGACCGGCCCACCAGGCCGCTCGGCATCGCGCCCACGGGTCTCACCGGCCCCGTCCCGGTACCGTCCGCCTCCGGCTCCTGCGGCGGCTGGCCGGTCGTGCAACTGCGCTCCTCCACCCGGATCGTGGAGAACCACGCCTTCCTCCTCACCGACCTCGGCGCGCTGCTGCCGACCCACCTCACGTACATGCCGCCGCCGGTCGGCGCCGAACGCCCCCGGCCGCCGCGCGAGGCGACCGGCGGACCCGCGCTGGAGGCGTGGGCCCGCACCGCGTGCCGCCTGAACGAGCTGCGGGGGAAGGGTGTACGGGCCGTCAACCACTGGGTGTTCGCCGTCCAGGACCTGCCCGAACGCGCTGGGGCCGCCGACTGGGTGTGCCTGCGCGCGGACACCTGGCAGGGGCGGGGGAGTGTGGAGTACCAGTTCCGCACGCCCGGCGGGCGCGGCACCACGGTGACCGGACGCGCCGACGACACCGCCGAGTGCAGCCGCTTCGGGCAGGACGTGGTGGCGGACACCGTGTGGCGGGCGCCCTCGGGGGCGCGCTATCTGCTCGCGGCGGGCAGCCGGTCCGTCGTCCGTATCGACGCGGGGACGCCGGTCGGTGCCACGGCCGCCGGACGGTTCCTCGCGCTGCGTGCCTCGGGTGATCAACGGCCCGTTGTGACAGCGAAGTTGACGGACGGGACGGTGCGGGCCCGGCGCTGAGGGGGCCCGTCCGGGGGTGAAGCCCGCCGTGCCGGACCGCTGTGCCGTGACGCCGGGCAGTGCCGCCGGGCCGTGTCGCCGTGCCGGGAGACGGCCGCCGGAAGGGATCGCCGGAAGGGATCGCCGGTCCGGAGCGAAACCCGCCGGGCGGCCCGCCGGTTCCGGGAGGGGTCCGCCGGTGCGGAGAAAGTCCGTGCAGGGTGCATCCGCCGGGGCGCCGGGCCGGGAAGAGGGTACGGACACGTGGGGCGCGTGTCCCGCACCCCCCGGTCCCTCCGGTACGCCGGAAGCGCCGATCGGGGGGTGCACGACCGGTCCGCCCCCGCTGTCACCTCGCGGGGGCGGGCCCTCTCACCCGGCGGACCCGCGCGGGGTCCTTTCCCCCGGCCCCCGGTCCCGCACTCACGGACTGCCGGGACTCCGGCGTACGCCCGACGCATCTTCAAGTCGCTTGTTTCTACAGTGCTGTAGATTCACTGTCGCGGAGCCGCGCGACGGCGGACTCCGGACGAGTCGTGCGCGGAGGGATCGGAACATGGGTGTTTCCCTGGCCAAGGGCGGAAACGTCTCACTGAGCAAGGAGGCTCCGGGGCTGAGCGCGGTCCTGGTGGGGCTCGGCTGGGACGTACGCACCACCACCGGCGCGGACTTCGACCTCGACGCCTCCGCGCTGCTGCTGGACGGCTCCGGACGCGTCCCCTCCGACCGGCACTTCGTCTTCTACAACAACCTCACCAGCCCCGACGGCTCGGTCGAGCACACCGGGGACAACCTCACCGGTGAGGGCGAGGGCGACGACGAGAGCGTCAAGGTGAACCTCACGGCCGTGCCCGCCGACGTGGACCGCATCGTCTTCCCCGTCTCCATCCACGACGCCGAGACACGCGGCCAGAGCTTCGGCCAGGTCCGCAACGCCTTCATCCGCGTCGTCAACCAGGCGGGCGGCGCCGAACTCGCCCGCTACGACCTCTCCGAGGACGCCTCCTCCGAGACGGCGATGGTCTTCGGTGAGCTGTACCGCAGCGGCGCCGAGTGGAAGTTCCGTGCCGTGGGCCAGGGGTACGCCTCCGGGCTCGCGGGCATCGCCGCCGACTTCGGGGTGAACGTCTGATGGGCGTCAACCTCGGCAAGGGCCAGCGGATCAGCCTCGACAAGTCCGGCGGGGACCGGCTCACCGCCGTACGCATGGGGCTCGGCTGGCGCGCCGCCCGGCGCAAGGGGTTCCTGGCCAAGCTCGCCGGGCCCCGCGAGATCGACCTCGACGCCTCCGCCCTGCTGTTCGCGGGCGGGCAGCTGGCGGACGTGGTGTTCTTCCAGCACCTCGTCAGCGAGGACGGCTCGGTACGGCACCTCGGGGACAACCTCACCGGCGGCAGCGGCGCCGGAGGGGACGACGAGGTCGTGCTGGTGGACCTCGCGCGGGTCCCGGCCCGCATCGACCAGATCGTCTTCACCGTCAACTCCTTCACCGGGCAGACCTTCGCGGAGGTCGAGGACGCCTTCTGCCGTCTGGTGGACGAGAACACCGGCCAGGAGATCGCCCGTCACACACTCAGCGGCGGCGGCCCGCACACCGCGCAGATCATGGCCAAGCTCCACCGGGCCGACGGGGGCTGGCAGTTGCAGGCACTGGGGGAGCCCGCCGCGGGGCGCACCTTCGAGGACCTGCTGCCCGCCGTGGCCGCGCATCTGTGAGCGGCTCGACGGCCCTGACGCGTGCTCCGGTGCCGGTTCCGGCATCCGTCGCGGCACGTGCCGCGACACGCCCGGCGATCGCGCACGTGCGCGAGATGGGAACCGGAGCGGGCGGGCGCGCGTTGATCACCGAGAAGACGGGTTACCGGAGCGAGTGCGGAGGACGGCAATGGGTGTGGCCCTGACCAAGGGCGGCAATGTGTCGCTGACCAGGCAGGCCCCCGGCCTGACCGGGGTGACGGTCGGCCTCGGCTGGCAGGCGGACACGGGGTACGACCTCGACGCCGCCGCGCTGCTCTGCGGCCCCGCCGGAAAGGTGCTCTCCGACGAGCACTTCGTCTTCTTCAACAACCTGACGAGCCCCGACGGTTCGGTCCGGCACACCGGTTCCGGCGCCCCCTCCGGCCCCGACGACCAGCAGATCCGCGCCGACCTCTCCCGCGTCCCGGACACCGTCGAGAAGATCGTCTTCCTGGTCTCGCTCTACGAAGGTGCCGCGCGCGGCCAGCACTTCGGGCGGGTCCGCCGCGCCCACATCCGGGTCCAGGACCAGGACAGCGGCACCGAACTCGTCCGCTACGACCTGGCACCCGGCACCCTCGCTGGCGAGACCGCCCTCTGCTTCGGCGAGCTGTACCGGCACGGCGCCGAATGGAAGTTCCGCGCGCTGGGCCAGGGGTACGCCTCCGGCCTCGCCGGGATCGCCGCCGACTACGGCGTGGACGTGCTGCGCGACACGGCACCGCCCGCGTCCTCCTACACCCCGCAGAAGTCGTACGAGCCGCCGACGCCCACCCCGGCGCCCGCCCCGGCGGTCGTCGCCGCGCCCGCCCCGGTGTACTCCGCGCCGTCGTACCCTCCAGGGAGCCCCTCCATGACCTGCTTCTTCGACCCCAACCACGGCCCCGGTGCCACTACCGTGAGCTGGTCGCCGCAGTGGGGCTCGCCCCGCCCGGTCCAGGCGTGCGGGAGCTGCGCCCAGCGGGTGCAGACCACCGCCCCGCCCTTCTACACCCCGCCCCAGCAGGGTTATCCGCAGCAGGTCCCGCAGGGCTACCCGCAGCAGGGCCATGCCCAGCAGGGGTACGGGCAGCAGGGGTACGGCCAGCCCTACGGCGGCGACCACCACCACGACCACCAGCAGCAGGGCGGCGGCGGACGCCGCTTCGGCGCGGGTGCGCTCATCGGCGCGGGCGCGGCCGGACTGGTCGGCGGTGCCCTGCTCAACGAGGCCTTCGACGACGACGAACCCGACATGGTGGTGAACAACTACTACGAGGACTGACCCCGGTACCGGCCCCTACACTGGACCCGCACATCGCAGCCGGTGGGGACGCAGGGGACGGGAGAGGACTGTGACGGGGAACGTCGGTGCCTTCGAGGATCGGGATCCGGCCGCCGAGGTCCTCGCCGAAGCCGCCGCCGCGTTCGGGCTGCTCGCCTCCTCCGCCCGGCTGCACCTGATGTGGGCACTGGCGCAGGGCGAGTGCGACGTCACCCGCCTCGCGGACCGCGTCGGCGGCGCGCTGCCCGCCGTCAGCCAGCACCTGGCCAAGCTCAAGCTCGCCGGGCTCGTCCGCTCCCGCCGCGAAGGACGCCGACAGGTGTACTACGTGGACGACCCGGACATCGTCACCGTGGTCCGGCTGATGGTCGGCCAGCTCACCGCACGCGCCGGGCAGCCCGGCCTCGTACCCGTGCGCGAGCTGCACGGGGCCGGTGGCTGAGACGCCCGCCGCGTCCGGGCCGCGTACCGGCGCACCCGGCGGCCCGGCACCGCACCCGGACCCGTCCCCGCACCCGCGTCCTGCGGAGACCGCGCCGACGGCCCGTGACGTGCCCACCGTCCTTGGAACCCTGCGCGCCCTCGGCACCGGGCCGCGCGGTCTGACCGAGGACGAGGCGGTCGAACGCCTCGCCCGGTACGGCGAGAACACCGGACCCGCCCTGGTCGAACCGTCCTGGCCCCGCCTGTTCACGCGCAGTCTGCGCGACCCGTTCACCGCCGTCCTGGCCTGCCTCGGCCTGGTCTCGGCCGCCGTGTTCGCCTGGGGCACCGCCTCGGTGATCCTGCTGCTCGTCGTCGTGAGCTGCGTCCTGCGCGCCTCCGGCGAGCACCGCGCGGGCCGCTCCACCGTCGCGCTGCGCGAGCTGGTCGCCGGTACCGCCACCGTGCTGCGCCGGGCCGACCCGGACGCCGACCCCGTCGCCCGCGAGATACCCGTGGCCGAACTCGTCCCCGGCGACATCGTCCGGCTCGGACCCGGCGACCTTGTCCCCGCCGACGTACGGCTGCTGCGCGCCGCAGGGCTCACCGTGCATCAGGCCGCCCTCACCGGTGAGTCCGTGCCCGTGCCCAAGACCGCCGACGACCTGCCCGGACCGGCTGGTGACGGCGCCCTCGAACCGGCCCAGCTCTGCTTTCGGGGCAGCGGGGTCGCCACCGGCGGGGCCACCGCCGTCGTCACCGCCACCGGGGCCGGCACCCGCTTCGCCGCCGCTCACGCCCGCCCGGCGGAGCGGCCGTCGGCCAGCGCGTTCGACCGCTCGGTGCACGGCATCTCCTGGATCCTCATCCGGTTCATGCTGCTCACCCCGCCGCTGGTGCTCATGGCCAACGCGGCGCTGCGCGGCCGGGGCCTGGAGACCCTGCCGTTCGCGGTGGCGGTCGCCGTGGGACTCACTCCGGAGATGCTTCCCGTCCTCGTCACCCACTGCCTGGCCCGTGGCGCCGCCCGGCTCGCCCGCACCCACGGCGTGATCGTCGGACGGCTCCCGGCGCTGCACGACATCGGCGCGATGGACGTGCTATGCCTCGACAAGACCGGCACCCTCACCGAGGACCGTCCCGTCGTGGACCGCGCCGTCGGACCGGACGGCGGCGACGACCCCGAGGTGCTGCACTGGGCCGCCGTCAACGCCTGGTGGACCCTCCAGCTCGCCGACCTCCCCGAACCCGACGCCCTCGACGAAGCCCTCCTCGACGCCGTGGACGAGGACGCCCTCACCGCCCACGACGGTGTGGCGGCCGTCCCCTTCACCCCCGACCGGCGGCACGCCACCGCCGTGGTCCGTGCCGCGGACCGGCTCGGGGTGCACACCCTCGTCGTCAAGGGCGACGTGGACACGGTCCTCGACCGCTGCGCCCTGACCGGACCCGACCGGGACCGGCTGCGCGCCCTGGCCGCCCGGCTGGCCGACGACGGCGTACGCGTCCTGGCCGTCGCCACCGCCGACCGCGCGGCGGGTCGGCGCGCACCCCGCCCCGCCGATGTCCGGAACCTGGACTTCCGGGGCCTGGTCACCCTGCGGGACGCCCTCGCGCCCTCCGCCGGTGAGGCGCTCCGCGTCCTCACCGGACGGGGTGTCACCGTCAAGGTCCTCACCGGCGACCACCCGGGCACCGCCGTCCGCGCCTGCCGTGACCTCGGCGTCCCCGTCACCGACGACGCCGTCCTCACCGCCGCCCGCATCGACACCCTCACCGACGCGGGACTGGCCGCCGCCGTCGCCCGTACGACCGTGTTCGCCCGGTGCACCCCCGGCCACAAGGCGCGGGTCACCGAGGCGCTGCGCGCCGCCGGGCACACCGTCGGCTTCCTCGGCGACGGCGTCAACGACCTGCCCGCGCTGCGCACCGCCGACGTGGGGATCGCCCCGCGCCACGCCGCCGACGTGGTCCGCGAGAGCGCGGACGTGGTGCTCGCCGACAAGGACCTCACCGCCGTGGCGCACGCCGTCGCGGCGGGCCGGGAAGCGGGCGGCAACATTGCCGCCTACCTGCGCGTCACCCTCTCCTCCAACCTCGGCAACGTCCTGGCGATGCTCTCGGCGGGCCTGCTCCTGCCGTTCCTGCCGATGCTGCCCGCCCAGGTCCTGCTGCAGAACCTGTGCTCCGACGCCGCCCAGCTCGCCTTCGCCCACGACCGCCCGCACCCGGCCGTGTCGCGCCGCCCGGCCGTGCTCGACCCGCGCGGGCTGCTGCGCTTCATCACCGGCTTCGGCGCGCTCAACGCCGTGGCCGACCTCGCCACCTTCGGCGTGCTCGCGCTCGCCGTGCACGGAGCGGACGCCGGTGCGGACCAGGCGGTGTTCCACTCCGGCTGGTTCACCGAGAACCTCGTCACCCAGGCCCTGGTGATGGTCCTGCTGCGCGGCACCCGCCGTGCCGCCGGACCCCGCAGGCCGGGCCCGGTCGCCCGCGCCGCCGTCGCCGTGGCCGCCGTCGGTCTCGTCCTCCCCGCCTCTCCGCTCGGACCGCCGCTCGGTCTGACCGCCCTCCCCGCTGTGTACTACGCCCTGCTCGGCGCCGTCCTGGCCCTCTACGCCGCCGCCCTCGTCGTCGCCGGAAACCGTTACGAGCGCCGCCACGGCACCCGTCTCCCCACCGGCTGAGCCCGCCCCGACGGGGGGCAGCGCTCGTGATCCGTACACCTGGGGCGGAACACCTGGGACGGGGCTCACATCCGCCGCGCCGTCCCCGCTGGCTACGATGGAGGAGCGTCCGCCCCGGCAGGTGCCCGGAGTTCCTCGGAGCCCCGTACGGCCCGGGTGTGCGCTCCCGCGGTCACCGGCGACCGTTCCCCGGCCTCCCCGTGGCCGACCGCGCGACGCGCGCGGCGGTTCCCGCCGACGCTCGTGATCAGGACCACGCGGCCCGCCGCGCACCCGTCCGAAGGGCCCGCCGCCCGGCGGACGCGGGGTGGCGCACCGGTCCCATGACATGCGTCACGTGAGATCGCGGACGCCGACCGTGCTGCTCAGGCCGGGGATTTGTTAGATTGCGCAACTACGCAACCAAGGTGTGGCTCCTGCTTCACCTGTCCGTACACCGCCGCTGACGCCCGGCCGCGCACCCGACGGCCCGGCTCGCCGGTCCTGACCGTTCCTGGGAGTGGGAGAGATGAGCGACCCGTGGGGCGGCGGCGGTGCGGTGGACGACCGGTGGGACGGGGAGAGTGGACGGGCCCCCCGCGATCCCGGTGCCGACACACCCGCCCACGGCGCTCCCGACGAGGACGACACGCCCAGGCCGCCCGGCGGGCGGGCCGCCGCCCGTGCCGCCCAGCGCTCACGGGGCAGCCGCCGCGCGGGCAGCCGCCGGGCCCGGTCCCGGAGCAGGGGTAAGCGGCTCCTGCGGACAGCCGGACTCTGCCTGGCCCTGCTGGTGCTCGGCACCGCCGGTGTCGGCTGGTGGTTCTACGACCACCTCAACGGCAACATCCACAGCGTCGCCCTCGACGGCAAGGGCGGCACCGAGAAGGCGGACGCCTTCGGGCGCACCCCGATCAACCTGCTCGTCATGGGTTCCGACGGCCGCACCAGCCAGGCCGACTGCAAACTCGGCGGCGGCTGCTCGCAGACCGGCGTGCAGACCGGCAGCAACGCGGACGTCGAAATGGTCGTGCACATATCCGCCGACCGCTCCAACGCGACGGTGATGAGCATCCCGCGCGACACCATGACCCAGATCCCCGCCTGCCGTGACACCGCCACCGGCAAGTCCACCCCCGGCTACTACGGTCAGATCAACAGCGCCCTGCAGTACGGCCCCGCCTGCCAGGTCGCCGCCGTGCACGACCTCACCGGCATCCCCATCGACCACTTCGTGAAGCTCGACTTCTCCGGCGTGGTCAAGATGTCCGACGCCGTCGGCGGCGTACCGGTCTGTGTCAGCGCCGACGTGTACGACACCTACTCGCACCTCAAGCTCTCCAAGGGCACCCACACGCTCAAGGGCGTCGCCGCGCTGGAGTTCGTCCGCTCCCGGCACGGCTTCGGAGACGGCAGCGACCTGGGCCGTACCGTCTCCCAGCACATCTTCCTCGGCGCGATGATCCGCAAGTTCAAGAGCGCGGGCACCCTGACCGACCCCACGGCCGTCTACCACCTCGCGGACGCCGCCACGAAGGCGCTGACCGTGGACGACGGCCTGAACAGCGTCAGCAAGCTGGTCTCGCTGGCCGCCGACGTCAACAAGGTGCCGACGAAGCGGATGACGTTCACGACGATGCAGACCGGCGCCGACCCGAACAACTCCAACCGGGTCGTGGTCGGTCCGGGCGCCAAGACGCTGTTCGCCACCATCGCGCACGACCAGTCGCTCACCACCGGCTCGGGCGGCAAGTCGTCCGCCGCCTCCGCGACCGCCAAGGCGGCCACGAAGACCGTCCCGCCCGCCGAGGTCTCGGTCACCGTCGAGAACGGCACCACCGTCACCGGCCGCGCCTCCGACGTGGCGACCTCGCTGGCCGACCAGGGCTTCGGCTCCGCGACGACCGGCAACGCGCCGAGCCCCGCCTCGTCCACCACGCTCACCTACGGCAGCGGGCTGAAGAGCAAGGCGCAGACCGTCGCCAAGGCCCTCGGCCTCCCCTCCTCCCATCTGAAGCAGGGCACCGGCACCGGCGTCACCCTGGTCATCGGCACCGACTGGCCGAGCGGGGACACGTACCCCTCCAGCGGGGGTTCCGCCTCCGCGTCGGACACCGAGGAAGCCGTCTCCAACGCCCACGCCTCCACCGCCGACCAGGCCAAGGAGTGCGCCAAGGTCAGCCCCTACAAGACCGTCGCCCTCAACGGCGTCCCGATGACGCCCTCCCAGGCGTACGCGGCGGCTTCGGCCAAGCCGGACTCGGACAAGTAGCCGCGGGCGGATGCGATCCCGGTCACGTGGCCGGGGAGAGGGCGACCCGCGGTTCCGCACAGTTGTACTGTTGCGCAATACGGCAATCAAGGTGGACGGCGTTCCGTTCCGGTGCGCGCCGCCGCCCAGTGAAAGAGAGGGGTGGTCGGTATGTTCCGCAACGGGCTGGAGCCCTGGCACCTGCTGATCGTCGCCGCCGTCATCATCCTGCTGTTCGGCGCGAAGAAGCTGCCGGACCTCGCTCGCGGACTGGGCAAGTCCATGCGCATCCTCAAGAGCGAGACCAAGGCGATGAAGGACGAGAACAACGCCCCGGCGGCCTCGGACGACACCCACGCCGAACCGGCGGCCCGGTTCATCGACTCCCCCCGGGGCGAGCCCGAGGCGGCTCGGGCGGCCACGGAAAGCCGTGAGGCCCGCTGACCGTTTTCCCGTGACGGCCCCCTTTCGAGGGGGCTGTTGCGCATTTCCGGCCGGGATTCCTCACGGGACGGCCGGTATCCCCGTTCTTGAGGAATGGGTAAGAGAAACAGGTCTCGGGTAAGAAACCGACAAGCCGTATCGCCTGGATTCACCATCAGTTCGATGGTGAATCCAGGCGATACGGCTTGATGTTCTCCGTGCCGCCCGCGAGCTGCGCTCAGGTGGCGTCGATGTCGAAAGCGGAACGCTCGGCGACGGGCTCAGGACCGGCGGTCTTCGTCAGCGGGACGCGCGCGGCGTTCCGGACGCCGGTGCGGGTGTCGTCGGCCGCCTCGCGCACGGTTCCGGCGATCTGGTCCAGCTCGGCGCGCGGGTCGAGCGCGCTGCGGATCTCCTCCAGTCCGAGCCCCTCGGTCTCGCCGTTGAGCAGATGCTTGCGCACGAACGTCTTGGGCCGCAGATCCTCGAAGTCGAAGTCCTGGTATTCCGGCCCCAGTTCGGAACGGATCTCCGTTTTCGCGCTCTCGGACAACTCCCGCAGCTTGCGCAGCACTCCGGCCACGTTCTGAATCATCTTCGGGAGTTTGTCCGGCCCGAACACCAGGACGGCCAGGACCGCCAGCGTGAGGAGTTCCAAGGGGCCCACGTCTGAGAACATGAATCCACTTTAAACGTTGCGCAGTGGATAAACCATGTGGTGCTTATCGCTCTTGGGTCTCCTGTGGCGCTCCGTCGTCAGGCGCGCGGTGGGTCGTCCCGGCGGGTCGCGGTGCCGGGGACCACGGTGGGGGAGTCGGAGGTGCCGGACGCGGCGTCCTCCTTCTTGAGCGCCTTCGCCTCGCTCTTGAGGATGCGGGCCGCCTTGCCCGCCGAACGGGTCAGCTCGGGGAGCTTCTTGAAGCCGAGGACCACGGCCACGACAAGGAGGATCACGGCAAGCTCGCCGATGCCCATCGGGTCAGCCTCTCCTGGATGACGGATACCGGCGACACGGTGGCCGACGGCGCAGTGCGATCTACAGTGCTGTAGAAGTATCCCCCGACAGTGATCGCCCAACAAGTCCGCCACCCGGCCGAGTTCGGGCGCGGACGCCCGCGACAGGAGCCACAGCAGCACGATGCCGGATCAGTACACCCCGACGAGCTCCGTCGCGTTCCGGGCCGTTCGCCGGGACCTGGCACACCGGTGCCGCGACATCACCGAGGCCCGATGGTTCGCGCTGACCGTCTGCGCGGTCATCGTGCTCAACGCGGCCCTCCTCGGCACGGAGACCTACTCCGGTCTCGTCGCCGCCTGGCACCAGTGGTTACGGCTGGCCGAACACGCCTGCCTGGCCGTCTTCACCATCGAGATCCTGCTCCGCCTCGGCGCCCATGCCGACCGCCCCCGCGCGTTCTTCCGCGACCCCTGGAACCTCTTCGACCTCGCCGTCGTCCTGTGTGCCCTCCTGCCCCTGGTCCGCGAGAACACCACGATCCTGCGCCTGCTGCGGCTGGCCCGCGTCCTGCGCACCGCACGCTTCCTGCCCCAGCTGCGCATCATGCTGGTCGCCGTCGCCCGCAGCCTGCCGGGCACCCTCAGCTTCCTCCTCGTCGGCGCCCTGCTGCTCTACGTGTACGCGATGGTCGGCTGGGTCTTCTTCGGCCACCAGGACCCCCGGCACTACGGCTCCATCGGCCGCGCCGTCCTCACCCTCTTCCTCCTCATGACCCTCGACGGCATCGGTGACGCCGTCCACGCCGGTCTGGAGATCTCCCGCTGGAGCCTCGCCTACTACGCCTCCTACGTCCTCCTCGCCTCCTTCGTCCTCGTCAACGTCCTCATCGGCGTGGTCATCACCTCACTGGACGAGGCCCGGGAGATGGAGCGGTCGGCCCGGCCGGACGGAAACGGCCCGGCGGCCCCGCCCGCCCCGGACGCTCAGGACGACCGGAACATCCTCCTGGCCCGCGTCGCTGCGGCCCGCCGAGCCCTGGACGACCTCGAACGCGACCTCACCCACCCACCCGCCGAGCCCCCGGGCGCGACGGAAGTGCCCGCTTCCCCCACCCCGGTGGGCAGCGGATGAGGGGACGGCACGGGGCTGCCACCCATTGGGCGCCGTCCACCCGCCGACCGGCGGGGTCTCCCTCCGCCCGTCTCACGTCTCCCGGACCGGTGTGTACGCCTCCTCCCCGACGCCGAACGTCCAGGCCACGCCCTCCCTGGCCGTGCGGGTGGTCGGGGGGACGCGGAGCCAGTAGGTGCGAGTGGTTCCGTCCGGCTCCGGGGTGGAGTTGAGGACCTCGACCATGACCACGGGCTCGTCGCCGGTGAGGTCGATGCGCCAGAGGGTGCCGGTGGCGTCGTGATGCAGGGGGCGGGCGCCGGAGTCGGTGAGGTAGCGGTCGTAGCCGTAGAACTCCAGCATGACGCGGCGGAGTTCGGCGTTCTCCTCGGCGCGGATACGGTCCGGGGTGAGGGTGCGCAGTTCCGCGACGAAGGATGCCTCGACCGGCATGCCGCGCCACGCGTACAGCGCGAAGCCGTCCGGGAAGGCGAGCGCCGGGCCGTCGCCCCGGTCGAGGCGGCCCGCCTCGTCCCGGTGCAGCGCCGAGGGCCGCTCGCAGACGACGGCGACCTTCTCGAACGGCCACCACCACCCCGCGCTCCGGCACACCTCGGCCAACCCGTCCAGAGCGCTCGCCCGGCCCGCGAAGGCGGCCAGCCACGGTGCGTCGTGCTGACCGAGCACCGCGTCCAGCAGCGCGAGTCGGACCTCCGCCGACCCGCCCAGGTCCGCCAGGACACCGGCCCGGATCCGGTCCACCAGCGCCTGCGTCGTGTCCCACATCCGGCCACCGGTCACCGACCAGTGCGCCGCCCACCCCGCGGGCCCCAACGCCCGGTGCAGCAGCGCGCGTTCCGCCGCCCACGGCACGTTGCGCACCTCGTCCCGGACACTCGCGCCCCGGTGGGGCAGCGACCGCAGCAGCGCGACCCCCTCGCGGGGCGACGCCGCCCACACCACCCGCTCCGGCTCCGGCAATCCGGCCTGGCGGTAGGCCAGCCGGACACCCGCCTCGGCACGCGCCCGGTCCGCGGGTGCCGTCGAGGCGGCCAGAGCACGCCACTCCTCGACCGGATCGGCCTTCACCACCCCCTCGTACGCCCCCGCACTCCCGTACGCCCCCAACGGCGTCGCCGTCTCCACCTGTGCCATCGTCAACTCCCCTCACGAACCCCGTACGGGTCCGTTCCCGATCCGCCCGCAGTCCGCTCTCAGTCCGCCACGATCCGCACCGAACCCGGTACGTACTCCCGCTGCCGGATCACCCGGTACCACCCGAGGGGCAGCGCGATCGGGCCGTGCTCCTCGTGCACCACCCGGCCGCCCTTCGGCAGATGCAGCAGCATCGGTCCCAAGGGGCCCTGCTCGCGCACCAGATCGCCCGGACCGACCACCGCGTGGGCGTGCCCCGTGACCTCGCCCAGGGCCAGCACCAGCCGGCCCCGCCCGTCCCTCGGCTCACGCGGCGCACCCGCCACATGGGGCGGAACCGCCCCCTCATCCACGGGCACGAGCAGAACGTCTCCCTGCCGGTACATACGTCTCTCCCCTCCGGCGCGGTACCACCCGGCACCACGTCCACGGGAACGACCGTAGAACCCACCACTGACAACGCCCCGAAAACCGCCCCGCCGCCCCGCGTTGTCAGTGGCGGTTGGTACAACTGCGTTGATCACAGCCCGCACTCGTTTCAGCCCGGGGAGCAGCTCATGACCATCGGTGCCCACCTGCAGACCTTCCACCGGCTGCCCGTGTTCACCTTCCCCGGACCGGGCGGCGAACGGAAACTGCCCGAACCCGGCACGCACGCCTGGCGCATCACGTCCGAGGTGTACGACGCCGACGAGGACTGGACCGTGGCCTTCGCCCGCTTTCTGGACACCGTGGACACCGAGCACGTCACCGCGCTGATCGTCGGCGCCTGGCAGGAGGCGTACGAGACCGACTCCTCCGCCGTGATCGAGGCGCTGCTCGCCGCCCGCGACCGGCTCCCGGAGCTGCGCGCCCTGTTCCTGGGCGACATGGTCATGGAGGAGTGCGAGATCTCCTGGATCAACCAGACCGATGTCACCCCGCTCCTCGCGGGTTTCCCCGAGCTGACCGAGTTCGGTGTGCGCGGCGGCACCGGCCTGCGCTTCCCCGCACTGCGGCACACCGCCCTGGAGCGGCTCGTGATGGAGAGCGGCGGCCTGCCCGTCGAGGTGGTGCGCGGGGTCGGCGCCAGCGACCTGCCCGCGCTCGCCCACCTGGACCTCTGGCTGGGCACCCCCGACTACGGCGGCGACAGCGAGACCGCCGACCTGGAGCCGCTGCTCTCCGGCGCCCGCCTGCCCGGCCTGCGCCATCTCGCCCTGCGCAACAGCGAGATGGAGGACGCCGTCGCGGCGGCCGTCGCCTCCGCCCCCGTGGTCGCCCGTCTGGAGACCCTGGACCTGTCGATGGGCGTCCTCACCGACGAGGGCGCCGCCGCCCTCCTCGGCGGCCAGCCCCTCACCCACCTCAAGAAGCTCGACCTCCACCACCACTACCTGACCCAGCCCCTGCTCGACCGCCTCCGCGACACCCTGGAGCCCGCGGGCGTCGAACTCGACCTCGACCGCGGCGGTGCCGACGAGGACGACGACGGCGACGGCACGGTGTGGCGCTACGTCTCCGTGGGGGAGTAGGTGACCCCGCACGACGGGACCCCGCGCGACGGGACCCCGCGCGACGGATGGCCGCACGACGGCAGCCCGCCGCGCGGAGGGTCGTACGACGGCACCCCGTACACCGCCCGCCCGCCGCACGGCGGCAGCACCCCGCACCCCGCCGCGACCCCGCTCCGCTGCGCGGTCGTCGGCAACCCCGGCAACCGCCGCGTCGCGCTCTACGCGCGGGCCGTCCGCGCCGCAGGACTGCCCGCGCCGCGTGTCGTCGCCTGGCGGGACGTACTGCGCGACGGCGGCGCCGACTTCGCGCCCGACGAGGTCGTACGGCTCGACTCGCCGGGCGAGGACGCGGAGGTGGACCGCCTGCTGCGCGGACCCGGCGACCCCACCCGCGTGGAGGGCTCGGCCCGTTGGTACGCCGGGCTGACGGCCGCGCTGCGCGGTCTGCGCGGCGGTATCCGGCTGGACGACCCCGGCGAGCTGGCCGTCCTGTTCGACAAGCGCCGCTGCCACGCCGTACTGAGCGCCGCCGGTGTCCCCGTACCCGCCTCGCCCACCTCCGGGACCGGTACCGACGCGCCGCGGGTGCGCGGTTGGGACGACGTCCGCGCGCTGATGGCCGAGCACCGGATGCACCGGCTGTTCGTGAAACCCGCGCACGGCTCGTCCGCGTCCGGTGTGCTCGCCGTGGAGTCCGCGAGCGGGGGCCGTATCCGCGCCACCACCTCCGTCGAACTGGCCCCGGACGGGCGGCTGTTCAACTCGCTCAAGGTCCGCCGCTACGAGGACGAACGGCGGATCGCCGCCGTCGTGGACGCCCTCGCGCCGGACGGGCTGCACCTGGAACGCTGGCTGCCCAAGGCGTCCCTCGACGGCCGCGCCGCCGACCTGCGGGTCGTCGTGGTCGCCGGGCGCGCCACGCACGCCGTGGTCCGCACCAGCACCACGCCGCTGACCAACCTGCACCTGGGCGGTGCCCGGGGCGACCTCGGCGCGGTCCGCGCCGCCGTGGAAGCGGCCGGGGCCCGCTGGAGCGACCTCCTCGGCGTCTGCGAACAGGCCGCCGCCTGCTTCCCCGGCACCCTCTGCGTCGGCGTCGATCTGCTTCCGGCCGTCGGCTGGCGCCGGTTCGCCGTCGGCGAGGTCAACGCCTTCGGCGACCTGCTGCCCCGGCTGACCGGACTGCCCGGCGGCGGCGCCGAGGGGCTCGACACCTACGCGGCCCAAGTCGCCGCGACGCTCGGCCGGTTCACGCCCGCGCCCCACCCGCACCACCCGCACGACACCAGAACGGGGACCGCCCATGCGCTCGCCTGACCCCACGCCGCCCACGCCGACGCCGCCAGCCACGCCACCACCGGTGCCGACACCCGCACCCGAGCCCGCCGCGCCGACCGGCCTGCCCCTGGCCCCCACCGGCGGCCCGGACATGAACCGCCTCGTCGGCACCCACGACCTGCTCCTCGTCACCCTCGACACGCTGCGCCACGACGTGGCCGCCGAACTGGCCGAGCAGGGTCGCATACCCCACCTCGCGCGCCATCTGCCCGGCGGCAGATGGGAGGAACGGCACGCCCCCGGCAGCTTCACCTACGCCTCCCACCAGGCGATCTTCGCCGGGTTCCTGCCCACCCCGGCGGCCCCGGGACCGCACCCGCGCCTGTTCGCCGCGCGCTTCGCGGGCAGCGAGACCACCGCCGACGGCACCTACGTCTACGACACCCCCGACCTCGTCTCCGGACTGGCGAAGGACGGTTACCACACCGTCTGCATCGGCGGAGTCGGCTTCTTCAACCGGCAGGGCCCGCTCGGCTCGGTCCTGCCCGGACTCTTCCACGAGGCCCACTGGGAAAAGGAGTTCGGCGTCACCTCCCCGACCTCCTTCGAGGCCCAGGTCACGCGGGCCGAGGACGTCGTCCGCGCCCTCCCCGCCGACCGGCGCCTGTTCCTCTTCGTCAACGTCGCCGCCTTGCACCAGCCCAACTGGTTCCACCTGCCCGGCGCCACCCGCGAGGACGGCGACACCCGCGCCACCCACGCGGCCGCTTTGGAGTACGTGGACCGGCACATCGGCCGCCTGTTCGCCGCCATGAGCAGCCGCCGCCCCTGCTTC
Source organism: Streptomyces corallincola (assembly GCF_019104725.1). GTDB lineage: Bacteria > Actinomycetota > Actinomycetes > Streptomycetales > Streptomycetaceae > Streptomyces > Streptomyces corallincola. Next base: position 161,765 of record NZ_JAHRXF010000006.1, read on the forward strand.
GCCGTCGTCTGCTCCGACCACGGCACCGCCTACGGCGACGACGGCTACACCGGCCACCGCATCGGCCATCCCGCCGTGTGGACCGTGCCGTACGCCCACTTCCTCCTCCCGCACCGGGCGGCGGACACGACGGCGGACAACACCAACACCCCCGGGACGGCTGCCCGATGACCCTCGCACCCCCTTCTTCCAGCCCGTACCGGAACTACGTCTACGCCTACCCCCACAAGACGGCGTACCGGCGGCTGCCCGAGCGCCCCCGGCTCGACGCGCTGTGGGCGCGGGAGCCCAAGGACGCGCTCTCCCTCTACCTGCACATCCCGTTCTGCGAGGTCCGCTGCGGCTTCTGCAACCTGTTCACCCGCATCGGCGCCCCCGACGGCCTCACCGCCGCCTACCTCGATGCCCTGGACCGCCAGGCGACCGCCGTCCGCGACGCCCTGAACGCGACCGGTAACGGCATCGACGACCACGCCGCCACCGGCACCGAAGGCGTCCGCTTCGTCACCGCCGCGTTCGGCGGCGGTACCCCCACCTTCCTCACCGCCGCCGAACTGGAGCGGCTGTGCGACATCGCGGAGCACCGGATGGGCGCCGACCTGCGCGCCGTCCCGCTCTCCGTGGAGGCGTCACCGGCCACCGCGACCGCCGACCGGCTGGCCGTGCTCGCGGACCGGGGCGCCACCCGGCTCAGCCTCGGCGTGCAGAGTTTCATCGACACCGAGGCCCGTGCCGCCGTACGTCCGCAGCGCCGCGCCGACGTGGAGGCCGCTCTCGGCCGGGTCCGCGAGGCGGCGATCCCGGTCCTCAACATCGACCTCATCTACGGCATCGACGGCCAGACCGAGGCCACCTGGCTCCACTCCCTGGACGCGGCCCTCGCCTGGCACCCCGAGGAGCTGTACCTCTACCCGCTGTACGTACGCCCCCTCACCGGCCTCGACCGCCGCCGCGACGGACCCGACCCCGACTGGGACGCCCAGCGGCTGCGCCTCTACCGCCTCGGCCGGGACCACCTCCTCGCGCACGGCTACGTCCAGCACTCCATGCGCATGTTCCGCCGCGCCGACGCCCCCGCCGAGGGCCCCGACGACTACGCCTGCCAGACCGACGGCATGATCGGCCTCGGCTGCGGTGCCCGCTCGTACACCGCGGACCTGCACTACTCCTTCGACTATGCCGTGGACATGCACGAGATACGCGGCATCATCGACGACTACGTCTCCCGCCCCGCCGCCGACTTCGCGCACGCCGAGTACGGCCGCCCGATGACCCCGGACGAGTCCCGGCGCCGCCACCTCCTGCAGTCGCTCCTCCAGGCGGACGGCCTGCCCGCCGCCGACTACCGCGCCCGCTTCGGCACCGATCCCGCCGACGACTTCGGCCCCGCGCTCGACGGCTTCGCGGGCCGGGGCTGGCTGGAGCACGACACCGCCTCCGGGCGGCTGCGGCTCACCCCTGAGGGCCTCGCCCACTCCGACGCCATCGGCCCGGACCTCTTCTCCCCTGACGTACGCGCCGCGATGGCCGCGTACGAGCGGAAGTAGGCGCCCCGCATGGACCTCACCGTGCTCTACCGGGGCCCGCTCGCCTCCTGCGACTACGACTGCCCCTACTGCCCGTTCGCCAAGCGCCGGGACTCCACCGCCCAGCTCCGCGCCGACCGCGCCGCGCTCGACCGGTTCACCGCGTGGGCCGCCGCGCAGCACGGCGACCGGCTCTCCGTCCTCTTCACCCCCTGGGGCGAGGGCCTGGTCCGCTCCTGGTACCAGCGCGCCCTCACGGACCTCTCGCACCTCCCGCACGTGCGCCGCGTCGCCATCCAGACCAACCTGAGCTGCCGCACCGACTGGCTCTCCGACGCCGACCCGGACACACTCGCCCTGTGGTGCACCTACCACCCCGGCCAGACGCCGTACGACCGCTTCCTCACCAAGTGCCACGAGCTGGCGGAACGCGGCGTGCGGTACAGCGTCGGCATCGTCGGCCTGCCCGAACACCTGGACGCCGCCCGCCGGTTGCGCGCCGACCTGCCCGCACATGTCTACCTGTGGGTGAACGCAGCCGAGGGGCACACCTACGACGACACCGAGGCCGCCCGCTGGACCGGCCTCGACCCGCTGTTCCCGTACAGCCGCCACCCGCACACCAGCGCCGGACTGCCCTGCCGCACGGGGGAGTCGGTGATCTCCGTGGACGGCGACGGCACCGTCCGCCGCTGCCACTTCGTCCGTGCCGAACTCGGCAACCTCTACGACGGCTCGTACCGCGCGGCCCTGCGCCCGCGCCCCTGCCCGCTCGCGGTCTGCGACTGCCACATCGGCTACGTCCACCTCGAAACCCTGCCGCTCTACGACGTGTTCGCGGGCGGTGTCCTCGAACGCGTCCCGGCGGCGCACCCGGGAGGCACACGTTTGGCCGGGACCGTACGGGCAACGTGAGGGCCATGACTGAATCGAACAACGAGACGAACAGCCCGTCCGTTCCGCAGCAGGCGACGGCGGCCGACGCGCGGCTGGCCGCGGCCAGGGCGACCGCACCCGTCGGCCACGCCGCGCAGAAGGCCGCCGCCGGTACCGACCAGGCGATGTCCGCCGCGCGCTCCGGCACCGCACGCGCCACCGAGGCCACCAGCGCCGCCGCCCACACGGCCGCGCGCGGCGTCGAACAGGGCCGTCAGGTGCTCATCACCGCGTCCGGCCAGGTCGCGGCCACCGCGAAGACCGCCTGGGCGGCCGTCTCGCAGCGCAAGCTGGCCGCCACCGGCGCCGCCGCCGGACTGACCGCGATCAGCGCCGCCTCGTACGCCCTCGGCCGCCGCGCCGAACGCGGCACCCAGGGCCCCCTGACCCGCATCACCCAGGGCCGTATCTGACCCACCCGCGCCACCGGCTCGCCCCACCCGCGTACGGCCACCAGCTCCGGGAGACCCGCCGGTCTTCCGGGGCCGCCGGCGTTTCCGGCGGCGGCACCCCGCATGCGGGGCAACCGGACAGGCCGCACCCTGAGGGCATGATAGAGAAGCAGCAGCCCGTGGTGGTGTATCCGCCCGCCGAGGACGGCGGGCGCCGGGTCCGCGTCGGGGACGACTTCGTCGGAATGGCGTACACCCCGCTCGACGTGGCCGACTTCCTCCGCCGGACCGGCATGGGCGACATCGCCCCCGAGGACGTGGCGCAGGCGGACTGGGTGCACTGGCAGGGCGGCGGCCCCGAGGTGTGGGAGCACTGAGACCGCCCCACGCGGACGCCGGAACCGGGGCTGTGCACCGCGCCCCACCGGGGGTTAGATGTGAGCGTCACGGACGGACGCCCCGTCCGCGCCGGACCCGAGGAGACGCCCACCGTGAACGACCGCCCGCACGACAGCGGTACGACCTTCCGCACCCTCGCGCCCGGACAGCGCTGCCAGGTGTGGATCGCGGACGTGACGAGCGGCACCGCCGAACTCCGCCACGAAACGGCCGACATCCTCCTGGAAGCGCCCAACTGGACGCTCGACGGCGAGGCGTTGATCCTCAACGGCGACGGCGTGCTCTGGCGACTGCCGCTGACGGGCGGCGAACCGGCCCGCATCCCCCTGACCGGCGCCCCGCCCCTCAACAACGACCACGTCCTCCACCCGGACGGCACCACGGTCCTCGTCTCCGGCGAGGACGGCCACATCCACCGGGCGCCCCTCACCGGCGGCGCCGCCACCCGCCTCACCGGCGAACCGAAGACCCGGCAGTACCTGCACGGGGCCAGCCCGGACGGTCAACTCCTCGCCTACATCGAGACGTTCCGCGACGACCCGGCCGCCCCCGGCATCGTGACCGTCGCCCCCGCCGACGCGAGCACACCCCCGCACCGCCTCGACACCGGCGCCGGACACAGCGACGGCGCCGAGTTCACCCCGGACGGCACCTGGATCGTCCTCAACACCGAGGCGTACGCGGACGCGCCGGGCCACGCCCAGCTGGCCCGCATCCGCCCCGACGGCACCGGCCTCGCCCGACTGCGCACCTCACCGGACGTGGACTGGTTCCCCCACCTCTCCCCGGACGGCCGCCTCGCCACCTTCCTCAGCTTCCCGCCCGGCACCCTCGGCCACCCGGAGAACCTCCCCGTCCACCTCCGCGTCGTCCCCACCACCGACTGGAACACCCCCCTCCTCGACCTTCCCCTCTTCGGCGGCCAGGGCACCCTCAACGTCAACAGCTGGTCCCCCCACTCCAACCGCTTCGCCTTCGTCGCCTACCCACGCGCCGAGGACAGCGCGACGGTGACGGTCGTCCGGCACTGAGACCGGTCAACCGCCCTCGGTCCGCAGCCGCCCGAACAGCGGCCGTGACACCGGAAGGCGCCCCCCGACCGGCGTCAGCCGCTCCCGGATTCGCTCCGCGGCGTCCGGCACGAAGGGCCGCAGCTCCTCGGCCAGCACACCGCAGGCGGCGACCAGTGCCCGCAGGACGTGGTCCAGGCGTGCGCCCGCCCCGGCGTCCCCCGCGCGCTCGGCCCGTGCCAGCTCCCAGGGCCGGGCGGCGTCCACACACCGGTTCGCCTCCTCCACCACGGCCCACACGGCACCGAGCGCCCGCCGGAAGTCGTACGCCGCCAGCGCCTCGTCCACGAGCCGGGACACCGCCCCGCACCCTTCCGCCAGCGCCCCGACGGCCGCCGGTGCCTCCAGGCACGACGGTCCGGACGGCACCACCCCACCACGGAAGCGGTGCAGCGCCGTCACCACCCGGTGCACAAGGTTGCCCACACCCCCGGCGAAGTCCGCGTCGGCCCGGTCCACCAGGCGGTCCACGGAGAAGTCCGTGTCACCCGAGCGCGGGACCTCCCGCAGCAGCCACCAGCGCACCGCGTCCGTGCCGTACGCGGCCACGAGCGCCGTCGGGTCCACCCCGTTTCCCGCCGATTTGCCGATCTTCCGCCCGTCCACCGTCAGATAGCCGTGCACCAGCAGATCCGTCGGCAGCGGCAGCCCCGCCGACAGCAGGAGAGCGGGCCAGTACACCGCGTGGAAGCGCAGCACCCCCTTGCCGAGCAGGTGCGTCCGGCGCCCCGGAGACGCCCACCAGTGCTCGAACGCCGGGCCTTCGGTGCCGAATCCGAGGCCGGTGACGTAACTGCCCAGGGCGTCCCACCACACGTAGACCACCTGCGTGGGATCGCCGGGCACCGGAATGCCCCAGCCCCGCGCGCGCTCGCGGGACCGGGAGACGGAGAAGTCGCGCAGGCCGCCGTCGATGAGCGCCAGCACCTCGTTGCGCCGGGTCGCGGGCTCCACCCGCAGCGCACCGCTCCCGATCAGTTCGCGCAGCCGGTCCGCGTACCGGGACAGCCGGAAGAACCAGTTCTCCTCCGCGACGCGTTGAGGCTCCGTGCCGTGCTCGGGGCAGCATCCGCCGTCCAGTTCGGCGGGGCTGTAGAACTGCTCGCAGCCCACGCAGTACAACCCTTCGTACGCCCTGCGGTAGAGGTCGCCCGAGGCGGCGCACCGGCGCCACAGCTCCTCCACGCCCGCCCGGTGACGCGGTGCGCCGCTGGTGCGGACGAAGTCGTCCAGCGAGAGGGACAGGGGACCGGCCAGCGCGGCGAAGGCGGCGGCGTTGCCGTCCACGAACGCCTGAACGTCCGTCCCGGCGGCCTCGGCGGCCAGGACGTTCTTGAGCGAATTGTCGTCCGTCCCGCTGACGAGCCGGACCTCCCGCCCGCGCAGCCGGTGATGCCGCGCCAGCGCGTCCGCCTGGACCAGCTCCAGCGCGAAGCCCAGATGGGGGCGCGCGTTGACGTACGGGATCGTGGTGGTGAGGTAGTGCCGTGACGTGTCCATCGGTCCTCCGACCGGTCGGGAGACCGGGGAGGGAGCCTGCCCGCACCACACGTGAGGCCCCGTCCCCGGGGCCTCGGATGCGTTACGCGTCCATGCTCAGCAGCCCCGTGGCGGGGGCATCGTGCGGTGCTGGGAGGGAGACGCGATCATGGGGCGGATGCTAGCGGGGCACTGGGCGGACACGCATCCGGAATTCGCTGGGAGGACACGGCGGGGGAACGCGCGTGGGGAGGGCGAGCCCGTGCCGGTGCACGTCCGGTTCCGCGACGCGGGGGACAGGCCGTCGCCGCCCGGGGTGCCCCGGGAGCCGTCCGCCGTGTGGTGGCGGTGAGGGGCCGGGCCCGTGACCGGGTCCGGCCCCTCAACCGGGCTCTGCGGTAGGTGGGTCAGTTCGTCCGGAACCGCAGTCGGATGGTGCGGGCCTCCGGGCGCAGGGCGAACTCCGGCCAGACGTCCGGGCCGCAGGCGCGGGAGCCGAGGCCGTGCTGGGCCGCGTCCACGACGAGGTGGCTGGTGGCGGACTCCGGCAGCTCGTGCGGGTGGCCCGCGCCCGCGATCTCCTGCGGGGTGTTCCGGCTCAGGGTGAAGCCCGGCCGCCGTCCCGTCGTGTCCGGGAGCGCCGTCACCCGCAGCACCGGCGTGCCCGCGCTGGTCAGCGCCAGCCGTCGCAACTCCGAGCGGTGACCGGTCTCCTGGGGGCGGGCGTAGGCCACGGACAGGTCCTCGATCGCGGACGCGAACCGGCCGACCCGCGCCGCGCGGACACTGTCCGGGTACGACTCGAAGGGACCGGTGCCGAACCACTCGGCGCCGTCCACCGGCTCCTCCCCGTCCGGCAGCGCGAAGTGCACACCGATCCGGGGCCACACCGTGCGCCATCCCCCCGAGGGCTGGATCTCCACGCGGAGTTCCAGCTCGTCGCCCTCCACCGACCACACCGACTCCACCAGCACCGACAGCGCGGAGTGTGCCGGGGACACCCTGTCCACCGTACGCAGCGCGCCCGGACCGGCCTCGGTGGACAGACGGCGCGTGGTCAGCCGGTCCAGGCCGTCACGGCGCCACAGCTCGGCACTGGACGACCCGGCCGCGCTGGCGTCGCTGCACTCCAGGTCCCGCGAGGTGCCCTCGTCGTTGTCGGTGGGCGCCCGGAACAGCTCCAGGCGCGGCCCCGAGACCGGCCGCCCGCCCAGCGCCACCAGGGTCCCGCCCTCGAACTGTCCTATACCGAGAGTCAGTTGCTCACCCGGAGCCGTCCCCGTACCCGGTGCCCAGCCCTCCCGGTGCCGCACCGCCGGGACCGGTCGCCGTACGGAGCGGTCGAGTTGGGCGGTGGCGACCACATGGCCCCGCTCCGCCCACGCCGTGTCCGCGCCGAGGACCGCCTCGACGGTCCACCACGTCTCGGCGTCCGCCGCGACCTCGATCGCGGGCAGCGGCACCCGCGCCGAGGTGCCCGCGCCGATCGCCGGAACCTCCAACTCCCCTGAGGCGACCGCCACTCCGTCATGCTCCACCCGCCACCGGAAGCGGAGGTCGGAGGTGTCGGCGGAGTGCCGCAGATTGCCGATCTCCACCGAGTCGCCGTCGAAGGCGAAGCGCACCGGCTGCACCACGGCCTTGAACTCGTGCAGGCTCGGCGTCGGCACGTCGTCGCTCAGCAGCATGCCGTCCATGACGAAGTTCCCGTCGTGCACGACCTCCCCGAAGTCGCCGCCGTACGCGAAGTACGGCCTGCCGTCCGGGGTTTCGGCCCGCATGCCGTGGTCGCGCCACTCCCACACGAACCCGCCGTGCAGCCGCGGGAAGCGGTGCGTCAGCTCCTCGTACTGGTCGAACGCGCCCGGCCCGTTGCCCATCGCGTGCGCGTACTCGCACAGCACGAACGGCTTCGACCGCTGCCGGGCGCTCTGCGCGGGGGTGCAACGCGTCAGGTTCGCGGGGGACGTGCGGCCGATCCGCTCGGCCTCCGGCACCGAGGCGTACATCCGGGAGTACACGTCGGTGTACTCGCCCGTGTAGTCGCCCTCGTAGTGCACCGGGCGTTCCGGGTCGCGGGCGTGCGTCCACGCCGACATCGCGGCGAGGTTGCTGCCCGTACCCGCCTCGTTGCCCAGCGACCACATGACGATGCTCGGGTGGTTCTTGTCGCGCTCGACGGTACGCCGCATCCGGTCCAGGTAGGCGGCACGCCAGTCCGGGTCGTCGCTCGGGTTGCCCTGCCAGCCGACCTGGTCGAAACCGTGCGTCTCCAGGTCGCATTCGAGGACGACCCAGAAGCCCAGTTCGTCGGCGAGGTCCAGCAGACGCGGGTGCGGCGGGTAGTGGCTGGTGCGGATCGCGTTGACGTTGAACCGCTTCATCCGGGCCAGGTCCGCGCGCGCGTGCTCCTCGTCGAAGACCCGGCCGTGCTCGGGATGCGTCTCGTGCCGGTTCACGCCGTGGAAGACGACCCGGCGCCCGTTCACCAGGAACCGGTCACCCCGGATCTCCACTGTACGGAAGCCCAGCCGCAGCGCGACGGACTCGGCCGCCGAGGACACCGTGGCGTCGTAGAGGCGGGGCTCCTCGGCCGACCACGGCGCGACCTCGCCCACCTCCACCGGACCGACCTCGTCCGGCGACGCCCAGGTCCGCTCGACACCGAGTTCCGGGACGCGCAGGCTCACCGGGAACGCGGACGCGTCGGCGGTGACCTCCGGGTCGATCCGGCCGACGCCGTCATGGAACGCGGTACGCAGCCACACGTCCTCGATGCCACCGGCCGGGCGGGCGGACAGCGTGACGTCCCGGAAGATGCCCGGCAGCCACCACTGGTCCTGGTCCTCGACATAGCTCGCCGCCGACCACTGGTGCACCCGCACGGCGACCGTGTTGTCCCCCGCCCGCACCGCCGACGTCACGTCGAACTCGTGCGCCAGACGGCTGCCCGAGGCACCGCCGATCTCGACGCCGTTCACCCACACGGTGAACAGGGACTCCACCCCGTCGAACCGCAGCACGATCCGCTCCGCGTCCGACCAGCCGTCCGGCAGGCCGAAGTGACGGCGGTAGTCGCCGGTCGGGTTCTCGTCGGGCACGTGGGGCGGGTCGATCGGGAACGGGTACTGCACGTTCGTGTAGATCGGGCGCCCGTACGTCCCGTCGCCTTCGAGGACCCAGTGCGACGGCACCGGGATGCTGTCCCACGCACGGTCGTCGAAGTCGTCGGCCGCGAAGTCGCCCGGCACCGACGCGGTGAGGGAGAGGCGGAACCGCCAGGGACCGTTCAGCGACAGGGAGGGCGCGTCGGAGCGCAGCCACGAGCGCGCCGGGCGCAGCGCGCCGCGTCCGGGTGCGATGTCCGAAACATGGGCGGAAAGCTCGCTGGACAAGAGGTCACGACTCTTTCTTGAGAGCGGAAGGGTGGGGGGTGCCGGACTCCGCGCACCGCCCGTGCGGCATGCGGCGGTACCGGCTCCGAGCCCGCCGGGGTGACGCGGGCGGTCGGCGCGGGGGAGGTGGGGAACGGGGCCGATACGAGGAGCCGTGGGCTCCGCGCGGGCGGGGTGGTGGATGCGCTGCGTCGGAAATCCGGCCCGCGCCGGGGAGGTGCGGGCTGTGGGGCGTCACGCGTCCGGCCGGTGGGTGGGGGGGCGGCTACGGCCCCGTCGTACGACGGGAGAGCCGACGGCCGCCGGGGTGGGCGTGGTGCGGTGGAGGCGTACCCGGAACCCGAGCGAACGGCACGCCCGCCCCCGTAACCGACGGCCGGGCGGAGAGCGTCCCCGTACCCGGCGCCCGGACGGACGGCGTCCCCGCCCCCGCCGGACGCCGAGGCCGCCGGGTACCGGCACCGCACCGGCAGCACCACCGTCCGCGCCGCCACCCGCACGCCCCTCACCGCCTCCACGACCGCTGCCCCGCCCCGCACCGGACCGCCTAGCGGAGCACTACGCTCCGGATCTCCCACGGCTGAAGCTCCAGCTCGATCCGGCCGGGAGCCGCCGCCACGGACAGCGGGCGCCCGAGCAGATCGACCGTCGCCACCTCGGTGAACGACCCGGTGAGCACCGCCGTGGTCGCGGAGTCGCGCATCGCGGTGAGCCGCACCTCGACCCCGTCCCCGGCCGCCTCGCCGCTGACCCGCCGGACGCAGGACACCTGCACGTCCCGTCCCTCGACCCCAATCCCGGCGGTGTCGGCGGGCAGCGCCTCCCCGGCCCCGCCGGTACCCCGTACGACCAGCACGTCGTTGCGGAACTCCTCGGCCAGCGCGACCGCTTCGGCGCCCTGCCAGCCGGTGGCCGACGGCAGTACGGCGAACCGGTTGCCGACCCGCATTCCCAGGTCCTGCGCGCCGGGCACCGGGATCTCGCTCGCCGCCGGTTCGTCGCGCAGCGGATGGATGTTGACGCTGATCGAGCCGATGGCCCGCAGCAGGGTGATCGCCAACTCGGAGCCGTCACCGACGAGTTCGTACTCGCTGGTGTGGTCCAGCAGCACGGTCGCGGCACCGGCCGACACGAAGGAACCGGCCGGGAACGTCGGCAGCGGGAACTCGCCCCAGCCGCCCTCGGCGGTCAGCCCGCGCTCGGTGACCGCGAACTGCCCTGCGGAGGCGGACCGTTCGACCCGCTCGGGCAGCGGCACATGGAACCGCAGCCGGTGGTCGGCTGACCGGTTCAGGAACGAGGTGGACACCCGCACGAACGGCTCGCCCGCCCGCAGCTCCACCAGCGTCTCCACCGGCGTCGCCACCGTCTCGCCGGAGCGCAGGTCGCGGTCGTCCGGGGAGAGGGCGACCGGCCACGCGTACGTCCGCGTGACCAGGACCCGTGCGCGCAGCGGGCCGCTCTCCAGCACCTCGGCGGTGACCTCGGCGGGCTCCGAGACCAGGGAGTCACGGGCCGGGGGCGCGTAGTTGTAGCTGTCGCCCCGGTCGCCGCCGTCCACCAGCCGCCCGACCCCGCGCAGTACGGTCCCGTCCGCGCCGGTGACGTCCAGGGTGCCGTCGGCCGCGACCGCGACCTCCACCAGACCGTTGGACAGCCGTCCGGACGTGGCGGTCGCCGGTGCGGCCGGGGAAACGGCGGCGGCGTCGTCGCCCGGCGTCACGCGGACGCCGACCAGACCCGACGCGGGCACGTCCACCGAGACCAGCGCGGTCGCGCGGGCCTCCTCCAGCGTCAGCACCCGCCACTCGCCCGGATGCGCGGCAGCCGCCTCGGCCACCTCGCGGCGCAGGATCAGCAGGTCGAACGGGCCGCTGGTCGGCACCTCGGCCAGATGGAAGACCAGCGAACCGGCGGTCAGTTCGTAGTGGTCGATGAGCCGCCCGAAGAGTTCCCGGCGGTGGATGCGCCGCAGTACGCGCTCCAGCTGCGAGGCGTCCATCCGCTCGTCCGCCAGCACGGTCGGCGCGGTCGAGACGAGCTGCACCGGGCGGCCCGTACCCTGCTCGGCGCCGCCCGCCGAGGCGACGAGCGTCCCCCCGGCCGCCGGGGCCGCGACATCCACCTCGACCAGCGCGGTCCGGGGGAAGGGCAGCGGATTGGCGACCAGATACGCGTCGCTCGGCACCCGCGCGGCGGGCTCCGCGAGCGCCGCGTCCCGCACCGCGCGGGCCGCCTGCGCCGCCTCCGCGAGCCGCGCGTCCACCTGGTCGCAGGTCTCGTCGGTGCCCGAACCGACCACCGAGTCATGCGCCGTGGACTCGATGATCTTGTGCCAGGCCAGGGTGAGGAACGGCGTGTCGTCCCGCTCGGACCACAGGGCGTTCATCCGCTCCGCGTGGTCGATGGTCCGCTCGGCCAGCGCCATCCGCTGCTTCAGGCCGAGCCGCACCGACAGCACGCCCGGCAGGATGTTGCCGCGCACATGACTGCGCAGTTCGCCCGTCACCACGGTGGTCGCCGCGTCCCGGACGTGCTTCAGGATGTACTCGTCCAGCGTGGCCATCGTGATGGGCCGCTCCTCGCCGGACGCCCGCCGCAGCCACTCCGCGAGCGCCGGATCGGGCGCGTTGTGGTCGGTGCCCGCCATCGCCAGCACCGGATCGGACCCCCACCGCTCCGCCGTCATCTGCGCGTACTCACCGAGCGCCCGCCGGATCTGGTCCGGGACCAGCAGCACGTCCAGGCCGTTGTCGTAGCCGTCGAACAGGAACTCGGTCCGCACCTCGGAGCCGTCCGGGGCGCGCCAGCGGAACGCGTGCCCGTCCACCGTGCCCGGTACCCCGCGCCAGAGCGCCGCGTGCTCGAACCCGGCGCGCGCCAGGATCTGCGGCATCTGCGCGACGTGGCCGAACATGTCCGGCAGATAGCCGATCGGCATGGAGCCGCCCAGCGCCTCGGCCGCCGTCCAGCCCATCCGCAGATTGCGCACGATGGTCTCGCCCGAGCAGAGGAACTCGTCCAGCAGGATCAGCCACGGACCCACCGCGAGCCGACCCTCGCGGACCAGCGCGGCGACCCGCTCGCGGTTCTCGGGCCGCATCTGGAGGTAGTCCTCGACCGCGGCCATCTGGCCGTCCACGGTGAACCGGAAGTCCGGGTTCGTCTCGGCCGACTCCAGCACGGTGTCCAGGGCGGACACGAGCCGGTGCCGGAACACCTGGAACGGCTCGTACCACTCCCGGTCCCAGTGGAAATGGGGCACGAAGACGGCGGAGTTCTGCATGACGGGGACCTTCTGTGCGGGCGGAGCCGGTGGGGGAGAAGCCGGTGCGAGGGGCGTCGCGCCGGGGCGGGGCGGGGTCACTTCAGCGAACCGGCCGCGAGCCCGGTGCGCCAGAACCGCTGGAGCAGGATGAAGACGACGATCACCGGCACGATCGACACCAGCGACCCGGTGATGACGGACATCTGGAGCAGCGGCGCGCGGGCCGTCTGCCCGTTCCACTCGAATAGGCCCAGTGTGATCGGGAACAGCGACTCCTTCTGCAGCATCACCATCGGCAGGAAGAAGTTGTTCCAGATCGCCACGAACTGGAACAGGAAGATGGTGACCAGCGCCGGAGTCATCAGCTTGAACGCCACCGAGAAGAACGTGCGGAACTCGCCCGCGCCGTCCAGCCGGGCCGACTCCAGCAACTCCTGCGGCACCGACGCGTTGGCGAAGATCCGCGCCAGGTACACCCCGAACGGGCTGACGATGCTCGGCAGGAACACCGCGAGGTAGGTGTTGACCAGCCCGGTCGCCGAGAACAGCAGGAACAGCGGCAACGCCAGCGCGGTCGTCGGTACCAGGACACCGCCGAGGATCACCGAGAACAGGAACTCCCGCCCCCGGAAACGGAACTTGGCGAGCGCGTACCCGCACAGCGCCGAGATCAGCGTGCCCACGGCCGCGCCGAACACCGCGTAGATCACGGTGTTGAACGCCCAGCGGCCGAAGATGCCGTCGCTGCGGGTGAACAGGGTGTGCAGGTTGTCCCACAGGTTGAAGTGGGTGAACACCAGGCCGTTGGTGGAGGCGAGTTCGCCCTGCGGCTTGGTCGCGGCGACGATCAGGAAGTAGATCGGCAGCAGGAAGTAGACGGCCAGCACGAGCATCAGGGCCATGACGGCCGTACGGCTCATACGGCTCTCGCGGTGGAGGGAAGGGTTGCTCACAGCCCGGCCTTCTTCGACGTCAGTCGCATGAACCCGAAGCTCAGGACGAAGGTGATGACGGCGATGACCACTGAAATGGCCGCCGCCTGCTGGTAGTTGTTCCCCGACGCGACCGCGTAGGCGAGCATGTTCGGGGTGAACGTGCTGGAGATGTTCGAGGAGATCTGCCGCAGCACGGCCGGCTCCGCGTACAGCTGGAGCGTGCCGATGATGGAGAACACCGTGGTCAGCACGATCGAGGGCGCGATGATCGGCACCTTGATCCGCCAGGCGATCGCCCAGTTGCTTGCCCCGTCGATCCGGGCGGCCTCGTACAGCTCCTGCGGGATCGACTGGAGCGCCGAGAACATGATCAGCATGTTGTAGCCGGTCCACAGCCAGGTGGACACGTTCGCGGCCGACCACAGCACCGCGCCCGGACCGAGAAAGTCGGGGTGCAGCCCGATGTCCTGGAGCAGGTCCACGACCGGGCTGAGCTGCGGGGAGTACAGATACGACCACATGATGGCCGCGATGACACCGGGCACCGCGTACGGCATGAACGCGGTGATCCGGAAGAACGCCTTGAGCTTCAGCAGCGGGGTGTCCAGCAGCAGCGCGATGATCAGCGCCACGAACAGCATCACCGGCACCTGCACGATGCCGAACAGGCCGATCCGGCCGATGCTGGACCAGAACTCCCCGTTCTGGAAGACCTGTTCGTACTGCTCGAAGCCGCCGAACGTGGTGTACGACGTGCCGTACTGGCCGCCGGTGCGGCGCACGACGAGGAAGCTCTGCCACAGCGCGTAGCCGACCGGGACCAGATAGAACAGCACGAACGGGAGGAAGAACGGGGTCAGGAACGCGGCTATAGTGCCCGGCCGGGGCCCGCCGCCACGGAGGCGGCGGCGGGTCCCGGCGGGCGCCGCCACGGGCAGCGCGCGCGTCGCGGTGTCGGTCATCGGTGCGTCACTTGCCCGCCGTCGCCGGGATCGCCTGGTCCTTCATCGACTTCAGCGCCGACGCCTGCGCGGCGGCGAGCGCGTCGGACAGCGTGCCGCTCCCGGCCGCCGCCTTCGCCATCGCGTCCTGAAGCGACAGGTTGACCGTCTTCTGGGTCGGGCCCCAGGCGAAGTTGGTGTCGATCTTCTTGGAGGAGTCCGCGAACACGTCGAAGATCTTCTCGTTGTTGTAGTACGGCACGCCCTCGGACAGCGCCGGGAGCTTCAGCCCGTCGTTGGCCGCCGGGTACAGGCCGCCGAGCTTGTTCTCCATCGCCAGCGCCTCGGGGTCGGAGGTCAGCCAGGTGTTGAACTTGACCGACTCGTAGAGGTGCTTGCCGCCCTTCATGAACGCGACCGTCGAACCGCCCCAGTCGCCGGAGGAGCCGTTGGAGCCCCAGGTCGGCATCGGTACGATCGACCACTTGCCCGCCTGCTTGGGCAGGTTGTCGCGGAACATGCTGTAACCCCAGGCGGCGCCGACGTAGCTGGCGATCTGGTTCTTCTCGAACGCCGCGTACATCTGCGTCGAGCCGTTGGCCAGGTCGGTGCGGACCAGCTTGTCGGAGATCATCTTCTGCCAGTACTCCGCGACCTGCTTGCTCTGCGCGGAGTCCACGGTGACGTGCCACTTGTCGCCGGAGTAGCTGTACATGTCGGCCTTGTTCTGCCACAGCAGGCCGTTGAACCACTCGGCGTTGTTCGGGTCGAAGAACGTGATGTCCAGGTTCGGGTCCGCCTTGTGCAGCTTCTGCGCGGCGGCCTGGTACTCGTCCCACGTCTTGGGGATGGCGATGCCGTGCTGCTTGAAGATGTCGCTGCGGACGAACAGGGCCATCGGGCCGGTGTCCTGGGGCATGGCGAACACGCCGGTGTCCCCGAAGCTGGCCTGCGACCACGTCCACGGCACGAACTTGGACTTCGCCTCGGTGGCCTCCTTGCAGCCGGAGGCGTCCACGAACGCGTTCTGCGTACGCAGCGAGGGCAGTTCGTCGTAGCCGACCTGCGCCAGGTCGGGGGCCTTGCCCGCCTTCAGCGCGTTGCCGATCAGACCGTACTGGTCGGTGGAGATGTTCTTCGTCTGGACCTGGATGTCCGGGTTCTTCTTGTTCCAGAGGGCGACGACCTTGTCCATGCCCGGCACGGTGTTCCAGTACTGCAGGACCACCTTGCCCTTGGCGGGCTCGCAGGAGCCCTTGGCCGCCTTGTCGGTCGTACCGGGCGACGAGCACCCGGCTACGACGACGATGCTGGCTGCGGCGGCGACCGCCGCGAGACGGGTGCGCGTAACTGTGCTGCTCATAACTTCCGTTCCAGAGAACGACTAGCGGCCGGCGCTAGACGGGTCGGCGTTGACACCTCAGGAGGAATGCCTTCAGTCTTGAAGGCCGTGAACGTTCCCGTGAACGTTCACGGGAGCGCTCACGTGAACGTTCACGGGGGAGCTGGCTGAGAAGTGATTGGGAGTTTGCGCGCCGATATGGGCGAGTGTCAAGGCCCTTGAGTCACGCACGGGTCCGGCAGGTTAAAGGTGTATGACACAAGGTCGTGGCCCTCCGCCGGGCGGGAACGGGTGGGCGGGACCCGCCCGTACGCCCCCGCACCCCCCTCGGCCGCCCCCGCCCACCCGCTCACGGGGGCTCGCACCGCGCCTTCGGGCCGGTGCATACTCGGTCACCCTCGACGCGCCCGCGTCGAGCCGGCACGGAGGTGAAAGATGGCGTCGTCGGGGACCGCACCCCGCCGCGTGACGATCCACGACGTGGCCCGGAGCGCCGGTGTGTCACGCCAGACCGTGTCCCGGGCACTCAACGACAAGGGCGAGATCGACGCCACCACCAAGGAACGCGTCCTCGACGCGGCCCTCGCCCTGGGCTACCGCCCCAGCCGCTTCGCCCGCGGCCTGGTCCGCCAGGACACCATCAGTGTCGGCCTGGTCATCCCCGACCTGCTCAACCCCTTCTTCACCGAGGTCGCCGCGGCCGCCCTCGACGCCGCCCGCACCCGCGGCTGGCACGTCGTCGTCTACGACACCGGCGACCGCCCCGACGAGGAACGCGGCACCCTGGAAATGATCGCCTCCCAAGTGGACGCCGTCGTCGGCTACTTGAGCCGCCCGGAGGAGGAGATCGACAAACTCGCCCGCGGCCTTCCGGTGGTTCTCATCGACCGCGAGCACCGCGCCGAACGCTTCAGCACCATCCGCATCGACGGCGAGGCGGGCGTCCACGCCGCCATACGGCACCTGTACGACGCGGGGCACCGGCACATCGGCATGCTCGACCACGCCGGGCGCTCCGAACCCAGCGTCCGGCACGACTGGTTCGCCGGTGCGATGGCCTCCCACGGCCTCCCCGCCCACGCCGTCAGCCGCGCCGACCAGAGCGTCGAGGGCGGCGAGGCCGCCCTGAAGGACCTGCTCGCCGCCCACCCCGAGGTCACCGCCGTCTTCACCTTCAACGACATCGTCGCCATAGGCGCCCTGCGCGCCGCCCGCCGCCGCGGCCTCCGCGTCCCCGACGACCTCGCCGTCATCGGCTTCGACGGCCTCAGCCTCGGCGCCCTGGTCGAACCCCCACTGACGACGGTCGCCCTGAACACCCGCGAACTGGGCGCCCTCGCCGTGGAACAGACCGCCCGCCTGCTGACCGGCGAGACTCCGCTGAGCACCGGGGAACTGGTGGTACGGGGGGAGCTGAGGGTGCGGGAATCCGCGTAGGCCGTATGCGCGAAGTCCCGTCGTACGCCGGGCAGGCGGGACTCCGCCGACACGCCCGCGTGGTTCAGTGCTGGTCGGCCGGTGTCAGGAATCGGCCGACCGTACCCACGAACGCGCCGGGGTCGTCGAGCCACGGATGATGCCCCGCACCCCGCTGCACCACGAACGTCGCATCCGCGAACAGTTCCGCGTACTCCCGCAGCACCCGGGGCGGAGCCCCCACGTCCACCCCGCCCGCGAGAACGAGCACCGTGCGCGGGAACGTCCCAAGACCCGCGCGGACCGCCTCGGGGGAGAACGCGCCCTCGCCCCCGAACGCGGCCACGACCTCCGGCCTGGTCCCGGCTTCGACCCGCGCCTGAAGCGCCCGCGCCCCGTCGTCCCAACGCCCGTGGGAGAACGGGGTGATGGCCGCCCAGTCCACGCCCTCTTCCCCCGCGACAGCCCGGGACAGCGCGGCGAACGCCTCCGCGAACCAGGGCTCCCCGCTCCGCAGCCGAGCCACCTCCACCCGCTGCTCCGCACGCACCTCAAGGCCGACCGCCCGCACACTCGGAGTGACCAGCACCAGCCTGCCCACCCGCTCCGGATACCGGGCGACGTACTGCGCCGCGACATTCGCACCCGCACAGTGGGCCAGCAGATCCATCCGGGCGAGTCCCAGCTCCACTCGCAACGCCTCGACGTCATCGACAAGCCGGTCGCACCGGCACGAGGCGAGATCCACCGGCATCGCGGAGGCTCCCGTGCCCCGGGGATCGAGGCGGATCAACCGCCGGTGCGCGGACAGCCCGCCGAGATCACCGAGG
Source organism: Streptomyces corallincola (assembly GCF_019104725.1). Taxonomy (GTDB): domain Bacteria; phylum Actinomycetota; class Actinomycetes; order Streptomycetales; family Streptomycetaceae; genus Streptomyces; species Streptomyces corallincola. The sequence continues at coordinate 179,694 of NZ_JAHRXF010000006.1, forward strand.
TACGCCGAATCGGTGGGCCCGCCCGGCAGACAGACGAGGGGCGGACCCTCCCCGGACACGTGGTGGGCCAGTGGGGTCCCGTCGGGCGCGGAGAAGGTCGGCATGGCACGGATGCTCCACCGCCCGGAGCGGGCCGGGCAACCCCATTACCCTCTGCGCACACCTCAGTCGGCGCAGCACGCCCCGCCCTGCCACCCGGCCGTCCACCGTAGGATCACCCGGTGACCCGGACCGCCACCCTCGCAGGCCTCTTCGACGACCTGGCCGACAGCTACGACCACGAACACCACGAGAAGATCGCCGGGGCACTGCTCGCCCAGGCCCGGCCGGGGGCGGCCGACGCCGTGGCGGACGTGGCCTGCGGAGCGGGGGCGGTCGCCCTGCGGCTCGCGGCCGACCGTCCCGAAAGCGCGCCCGCCGTCCTGGCGATCGACGTGTCACCCGGGATGATCGACGCGGGCAGAACCCGAGCAGCGGCCCAACTCCCCGGCCGCACCGACGCGATCGACTGGCAGGTCGGGGACGCCGTGCCCCTCCCCGTCCCCGACGGCTCCCTCGACACGGTGCTCTGCGCGTCCTCCCTGCACTTCCTCGGCACCCGCGCCCTCACCGACTGGCGCCGCGCCCTCCGCCCCGGCGGCCGGATCGGCTTCACCCTCCCCCTGGCCACCCACTTCCGCCCCTCCGACCGCTTCGCGGCACTGCTCGCGGCCGATATCCCCCTACCGAACAGCACGGCCGAGGCGACGAGTTGGGCCACGGCGAACGGCTTCACCGACGTGCTCTCCTGCATCGAGATCCTCGGCACCCGCCGCGTGGTGATGACGACGGCGACCTCACCCGCCCACCACTGATACCGGCTTCCTGCGGCCGTGCCGGGTCCGAAACGATGCCCGGATCAACCGAGTCGGGCCGCAGGGGAAGCGGAGATGTTCGGTTTCGGCCTCCCGTCCGAAGCCGGACGATGGTCTGCCCGGCGCGGGTCAGAGTGGCCTACGCTGCCGAGGTGGCCGTCGGTCGTGAGTTGCCCGCCATTCGGCTGCTGTCAGGCTTCGATGTGAAGCCACGTGTCGCCGGCGCGAAGCCATAGAAGACCGTCGCGACCCTGACCGCAGCCCCTGACCACCCGTCCGGGCACTCGAATCTTGCGCCGCTCGGTCACACCCCAGGTATCACCATCCAACTCGGCTCGCACCACTTCGGTTGACCGCTGGTTGTGAACACGCTTGGTCAGGACCGCTCGATGGTCGCGCACGGCGAACCCGTCCGGGGCATGTACTGGGCTGGGCCAACTGGTCACCTCACCGGTCGACGGGGTGATCTGCGTCAAGAACGTGCCTCCGCGCCGACTGCCGGAATACCAGACCAGCCAGACCCGGTCCCCCTCGGTGGCAGCGGTGCATCCCTCCAAAGGCACGTCAGGAAGGCGACCTCCCGGAGCCCAGGTAGCCCGACCATCGGCACTCCAGCCGGCAAGACCGGCTGCGGACTCGGGATGCTCTCCGTAGATGCCTTCGTCTCCGTAAGCCGTCCAGATCGATCCCCCGGGATCGGTCACCAGAGCAGGGATGTCGTCGCCGATGCAGAAGGTGGCCTCTTGGTCACCGCTTTCGAGCGAGAACACCACGGCGTTCGGGCGCCAAGCTCCCGACTTCTCCTTGGCCGCTCGACCGCCTGCTACGAGAAGTCGGGCCTCCGGCAGAAGAGCGATGTGGCTCGGCCTGACCGGGACGTCCTTGATCGGTCGCCGTTGAAACGAACCGTCAGCCTGGCGAATCACGAGTACCGCATCGAATGGGACCTGCGTGCCCCAGCCCATCCACCCCTTCATGTGACGATTTCGGCGTAGGGACTGCCGATGGACGAGGAGAACAGCCAACTCCCCCGTCGGTCCAACGGTCCACCACAGAGGGCGTCGCCCCGCCCAGAATTCCGCTACGGACGGCTTCCAAACCCTCTGCACGCCGACCTTCGACACCACATCCCCCTGCTTCCTGCCGCAGCACCCGCACGTGAGCGCAGACGAGAGGAGTCTATTGATGCCAGAACCAGGCACCGCGCTGCGTCGTCCGACTGTCCGCGCTGATCTCACGCACGCCATTCCACACAGTGGAATATCCGGACCTGCCGATGCTCACGCCCCAGCCGCCGGATACCAGCGCAGCTCGACCGTGTTCCCGTCCGGGTCCCGTACGTACAGAGAGACCGCGACACCCTGCGCGCCGCAACAAAGCTTCGATCAGAACCCATTCCGCGCCGGTGATGTCGGAGGGACAGCGACGCTGGCGCGTGGTGGCGGCTTACCTCCAGGCCAGAGTGAAGAAGAGGCCCGACCTGAAGCCGGGCGCCCCTGACGGGTGTCAGGCTGAGGCGACGAGATCGATGGTGGATTCGATGGAGTTGAGCTGAGCGATGAGGCGCTTGACCCACTCGTCGCCCGGGTAGGCGGCGGCGTGAGGGGCGACCGTGCCGGTGGTGAACCGGCGGAACTCAGTCAGTTTCTCGGTGAGTACGGCTCGTTCGTATGCCTCCAGTGCGGCGCGTTCGGCGCCGAACTGATAGCAGTCGGCCCTCGTCCAGATTGGCGATGACCAGCCGTCTTCGGCGATGACGTCACGCAGAGCTGCAGGCCCACCGGCCTCGACAGCGAGATCTGCAAACGCCGCAACGAGTTCCAGCGCACGATCAACCGGATCAAGAACTCCCGGGCCGTCGCCACTCGCTACGACAAGAGGGCCCACGTCTTCCACGGCATCGTCACGGTCGCAGCGATCCGCTTATGGCTCCGGCCATGATCCGCCGGACAGGACCTAGCCTGAGCGGCCTCCACGGCCCGGATGCCGCCCGCCCCCGCCCACCCGCTCCAGATAGCTGCCCCGCTCCCTGTCCCACTCCCGCCGCAACGGATCACGCACCAGCCGCACCCCCCGCCCCAGCGGTGTGACCACCCCGAAGTACAGGATCACCAGACCGACTTGACCCACCCGCTCAGTCCATCGGGATCGCCGCACGCCAGTCACCCTCCTCGCGCCACTCCGGCTGGTCCCGCTTGTCGAGGACGAAGTCGCCCAGTACCAGCAGGTCGATGCGGGTCCGCATGAAGCATGCGTAGGCCTCCGCCGGGTCCCGCACGATCGGCTCGCCCCGGACGTTGAAGGACGTGTTCACCAGCACCGGGCACCCCGTGCGCTCCCGGAACGCGGTCAGGAGGGCGCGGAAGCGGGGGTTGCGGTCCGCCGTGACCGTCTGGACCCGAGCCGAACCGTCCACGTGTGTCACCGCGGGGACGGCCGAACGCGGCACCCGCAGCAGGTCCAGGCCGGTCAGCCCGGCCGCCTCCGCGTCCACCTCCCGGCGCCGGGCGGCGGCCACCTGGGCGGTCAGCAGCATGTACGGGCTCTCCTGCCCCAGCTCGAACCAGTCCTTCGCCTCCTCAGCGAGCACCGCCGGGGCGAACGGGCGGAACGACTCACGGAACTTGGTCTTCAGATTGAGCGTGGACTGCGTCTCCGGATCACGAGGATCGGCCAGGATCGACCGGTTGCCCAGCGCGCGCGGCCCGAACTCCATCCGCCCCTGGAACCAGCCCACCACCTTGCCCGCCGCCAGTTCGCCCGCCACCCGCTCCGGCAACTCCCGCTCGGGCAGCCGCACGGCCGGGTAACCGCCCCGCCGCAGGAACTCCTCCACCTCCCCGGCGGAGAACGCGGGCCCCAGCAGCGCCCCCGCCATCGCGTCCGTACCCCGCCGCACATGCGCGCGCGGAGCACCCCGGCGGTGCGACTCCGCCAGTGCCGCGCCGAGCGCGCCGCCCGCGTCCCCGGCCGCCGGTTGCACCCACACCTCCTCGCACCCGCTGTCGGCCGAAACACGCCCATTGGCCACGCAGTTGAGCGCGACCCCGCCCGCCAGACAGAGCCGCCGCTCACCGGTACGTGCCAACACCGTGCGGGACAGGCGTAGTACGACCTCCTCGGTCACCTGCTGTACCGAGGCCGCGAGGTCGAACTCCCGCTCCGTCAGCGGGCCTTCGGGGGTACGGCGCGGGCCGTCGAACAGGTCCTCGAAGGCGCGGCCCGTCATGGTCCGCCCGTACTGGAAGGTGAAGTACCGCAGATCCAGCCGGAACGAACCGTCCGCCTTGACGTCGATCAGCCGCTCCCGGATCAGCCGCGCGTACCGGGGCTTCCCGTACGGCGCGAGACCCATCAGCTTGTACTCGCCCGAGTCCACCTTGAAGCCGCAGAAGTAGGTGAACGCCGAGTACAGCATGCCCAGCGAGTGCGGGAACCGCAGTTCGGCCAGCGGCAGCAGACTGGTGCCCCGGCCGTGCCACAGGGTCGTCGTCGCCCACTCACCGACCCCGTCCACGCACAGCACGGCCGCCGACGGGTACGGGCTCGGGAAGAACGCCGACGCCGCGTGCGACGCGTGATGCCGGTGCGCGACGACCGGCGGCAGCGGACCCCCGCCCGCGACGGCGGACAGCCGCGCCCTCACGTCGTCCAGCGCCCGCCGCTTCCAGCCCGTCCACTGCGGGAACGCCCGCCGGAACACGGGGAAGCCGTGTGGGGCCGTCGCCAGCCAAGTGGCCAGCACCCGGCGGAACTTCAGCGCCGGGTCCTCGTAGAAGGCGACCGCCGCCAGCTCGTCCGGGCGTAGCCCCGCCTCCCGCAGACAGGACGCGACGGCGCGCTCCGGGAACCCCGGATCGTGCCGCTGCCTGCTGAACCGCTCCTCCTGAGCGGCGGCCACCGGCACCCCGTCCACCACCAGGGCGGCGGCGCTGTCGTGGTAGTAGGCGGAGATTCCCAGCACCGGGCCGCCGACGGCTGCCGCCACGTCAGAACAGCGGATAGACGGACGCGTCGTCCTCCGGCTGCGGGCGCAGCGGAGACGACGGCGGGGGAGAGGCGTGGGGACCGTCGCCCCGAGCCGGGTCCGGTACCGCCCCGGCGCGCGGGTCCGATGCCGCCCCGGCACCAGGGTCCGATGCCGCCGCCGCGCGCCGCCCCCGCAGCCACGTGGCGAGGCGACGGGACCCCGGACCCCTCTCCGGGTCGCCCGCCCGCTCCTCGGAACCCTCCGCCCCGCTCACGACAGCTCCAGCCGGTCCGCGAGCTGCCGGGCCACGAGGTCGTATCCCAGGTCGGTGCAGTGCACCCGGTCGATGAACAGCCAGTCCTCCGGTCCCGCGACCTCGCCGAGCGCCACGTTCATGTCCACGAACGGCACGCCCAGTTCGCCGCAGCCGAACGCCAGCCCCTCGGCGTAGGAACGGCCCACCCGCATGGTGGAGATGTCGTTGTGGAAGCGCCGGAAGTTGGACACCTCGTCCAGCTCGTCGAACAACGCCTTCTCGCGCGGCAGCGGTTCCTCCCGCACCCACGGCGCGAGCGGCTGGAGCGCGAAGGTCAGCTTGGCCCCGAGCCCGTCCGCGAACCGCTTCCAGCCGGTCAGGTGACGTAGCGTCAATTCTGTTGCGTGAGACACCCGTTGCTCGGTCGGCGGGATGACGTCCGGGGCGGGGCCGCAGTCGAAGAACGCCCCGTGCCGTCCCTGCTGCTCCTGGGGCAGCCTGCTGAGCACCAGGTTGTTCACCCCCGACAGCAGCACGATCTCCTCCACCTCGGGGAGTTCGTGCTGGAAGAGGGTGAACAGCATCAGCTCCTGCACCGAGTTGTGGCTCTGCCCGGCGAAGTTGACCCAGGGCAGCCGGGGCGCGTACGCGTTCCACAGCCGGGCGCTGATCGTCGCCGCGTCGCCGGTGGCGCCGACCCCGAAGACGGCGGAGCTGCCCGCCAGCACCCGTACGGGACCCTCGGGACGATCGTCCCCGACCGTCGCCCGCTCCCCGCCCGGGCCGGGCGTGACCCGGAAGCCGTGCCGGTCGGTGGAGTGGACGGGCGTCTTCTCACCGCCGTACTGGAAGTAGCCGATGTACGGCTGGTCCTCCAGGACGAACGTGTAGTGCTCCATGTGCGGGGTGAACTCGGCGCGGGCTGACGTCATCGAGAGGGGCTCCCGTCGGGTGCGCGGTGCGTGACTGGGGCTGCGGGGGTGCGCCGGTCAGGGCGCCGGGTTCGGGGGCGGCGGCTCGGGCAGCGAGCCGGGCCGGTCCTCCCGGATCAGGTCGGCGTTGACGGCCATGCCCGCCAGGCCGCCGCTGGCCGCCGCCATCGCCGCCTGGTGCATGTTCCGGCCCAGGTCACCGGCCACGTACAGCCGGGGCACCCGGGTGCGCCCCCGGTCGTCGCTCTGCACGGCCTCCAGGTCGGCCGCGTCCACCCACGGGCGCAGCGGGTCGATCCGGGGCTCCATGTCCAGATGCAGGAACAGCGCGCCGTAGCTCGCGGTGCGCCCGTCCTCGAACACCACCCGCACACCCTCCTGGTTCCCTTCGAGGCGGGCCACCCGGTCCGCGACGACCGGCACCCCGGCCGCCGTGAGCCTGCCCCGCTCGTCCTCGGGCAGCTCTCGGGCGTCGCTGAGATAGGTGAGATCGTCGGACCACACCGTCAGCGTCGAGGCCAGGCACTCGCTGGGCACCGAGCCGCCGTACACGGCGATGGTGCGCTCGCGCACCTCCCAGGCGTGGCAGTACGGGCACTCGAACACCGTCTTTCCCCACAGGTCCGCGATGCCGGGCACCGGCGGCAGGACCGAGCGCACTCCGGCCGCGTAGAGCAGGGTCCGGGCGCGGAAGGTGCCCGACTCCTTGGTGGAGACCACCACGGTGTCGCCCTCGCCGCTCGCGGACACCACCTCGTCGTCGCGGAACGACACGTCGTACTTGGCGAGTTCGGCCCGCGAACGGGCCCGGAAGTCCGCGATGCTCGCACCGTCGTTGGTGAGCACGTTGTGCATCACCCCGGCCGCCATGTTCCGCGCGTCACCGGAGTCGATCAGCAGCACCCGGCGGCGCGAACGCCCCAGGTACAGAGCCGCGTTGAGCCCGGCCGGGCCACCCCCGACGATCACCGTGTCGTAGAGCTGCGTGTCCAATGGTCACCCCTTGTCGGGAAGGTCGGTCTGGGGACGAGGCCGCGCTCCGGCGGGCGGATCGGACCGCCCGCCGTCCCGCAGCGGAGCGAGGAGGAAGACGGCGCCCAGCGCGAGGACCGCGCCGCTCACCACGAACACGGCCGGGATGGACAGGACTTCGGCGAGGAGACCGCCCAGCAGCGCGCCGACCGGCATCGTGCCCCAGGCGCACAGCCGGGACACGCTCATCACCCGGCCCTGGAGAGCCTCCGGCGTGAGGCGCTGGCGCAGCGACATGACCGGGATGTTCCAGCCCATCATGAACACCCCGTTGACGGCGAGCGCCAGCGCCGCGAGCACCGGCCGCTGCACCAGCCCCAGCAGGACGTACGCGCCGCCCGACGCCACCAGCGACCAGCGGGCCAGCCGTACCGTCGGAACCCGGTCGGCGGCGCGCGGCGCCAGCCAGCTGCCCGCGACGGCCCCCAGCGAACCGGCGGCCAGCAGCAGCCCGTACCCGGTCCCGCTCAGCCCCAGGGTGCGGTCGCTGAGCAGGACCAGCATGGAGAACGTCGCGGAGAACACCAGGCCGTACAGCGCGCTCGCGGCGAGGGTGAGACGCAGGGTGCGGTGGCGCAGCACGAAGGAGACGCCCTCGCGGATGTCCCGCAGAACACCGGCGCGCAGCTTCTCCACCCCGGCACATGTGCCCCCGGCCCCGGCCCCGGTCCCGTCCCGTGGACTCTCCGCCCCGTCCCGCGCTCCCTCGACCCCGGTCCGCGCCGCCTCGGCCCCACCCCGTGTCCCCGTGCCCCCGGCCGCGAGGGGCGCCAGCCCGAGGAGCAGCAGGGCCGCCACCGCGTACAGCGCCCCGCCCGCCGCCAGCGCGGCAGCAGCCGTGAGCCCGGCGAGCAGACCGGCCAACGGCGGTCCGGCCGTCTCGTTGAGTACGATCTGCGCCGCCGACAGCCGCCCGTTGGCCCGTTCCAGGTGCCGCTGGTCCACCAGACGCGGCAGCATCGCGGGCGCCGCCGTGTCCGCCAGGGTCTCGGCGATGCCCAGCAGGAACGCCAGCGCGTAGAGCAGCGCCAGCGGCCGGTGATCGGCCAGGACGAGGACGGCGCCGAGCAGCGCCGCCGCCCGGACCGCGTTGGCGCCGAGGACGATCCGGCGCCGGTCCACGCGGTCCACGAGGACACCGGCGGGCAGCGCGAACAGCAGCCAGGGCAGCATGTTGACGGCGGTCAGGCCCGCGACCGCCGCCGGGTCGGGATGGTGCGCGACCACCAGCAGCGGCAGCAGCGTCCTGGTGATGCCGTCGCCCGCGTTGGACGCGGCGGCCGAGGCCCACAGCCAGCGGAAGGGGCGGCCCAGGTCCGCCCGTCCCGCCGTGCCGGTGCCCGGCGAGGTCGTGCTAGCCACCCACGACGCCTTCCCCGTGCCAGTCCCGCATCCCCAGCAGCCGCTCGCCCAGCCCGGTCAGCCGCGCCGGGCCGTACAGGTCGGCCTCCGCCTTGCGGACCCCGCCCTCCGGCGGGTGCGGCGGCACCCGGTCCCGCCAGAACCGGACGCGGTTCTCGCGCAGTTCGGTGTGCTCCTCCCAGGCCGGTGCCATCGTCAGGTACTGCGCCATCCGCACCCGGTCCTCGGAGACGTTCGGGTGCACCCCGTGCGGGAGCAGGCTGTTGAAGATGATCAGGTCACCGGGCGCCACCTCGGGCGTGGTGATCGAGTGGCCGGTGATGTCCGGGGTGAACGGATCGCGGTCCTCGGGCTGTCCGGCGACCCACTTCTCCCACTCGGTGAAGATCTCCGGCACGCACTGGAAGCCGCCGATCTCCTCGTTCCCGTGGGTCAGCGACAGCACCGCCTGGCAGCTCACCGGCAGCGGATCGCCGGAGGTGTCCACGTCCCAGTGCACGAACCCCTCGAAGGCCCGCGTGCCCCGGTTGGGCGGATTGACGTTGGCGAAGTCGATCGTCACCCACAGCTCGTCCTGGTCCCAGACGTCCGCGAACGCCTCGTACACGCGGGGCGTCTGCCGTACGTCCCACTGCGCCTGGTGGTTGTACATCTCCACCAGCCCGCTGTGGCCGGGCAGCCGGTCGTTGCCGGTGTGCGGGGAGGTCCAGGTGGCCGGGTCGTCGGGCCGCATGTCGAGGAACGAGCAGAGCCCCCCGGTGAGCGCCGCGACCGTCTCGGGCGCGACCGCCTGCCGGACGACCACGAAACCACGGGTGGTCCAGTGCTCCCAGTCGGCGGGGGACAGCACCCGCAGGGGCTGCGTCTTGCGGATGTCGCGGAGTTGGGTGGCGGGCACGTGCACTCTCCAGGGGACGACGCCTGCTAAGGATTGGGGGACGAGGGGCGAACCCGGCACCGGCTTTTTCGGCCATTTCCCCGCCGGCCGGACCGGGAGGCTCCCGGGGGCCGCGCGGAGGGGGCGGCTCCACGGACGGAAGGGAGTCGCTGCCGGACGGACCTGATCAACTACGCGATGATCAGGCGGTGTTCGGGCAGGACGATAGCGTCCAGTTCCGTCCCGGTCAGCAACTCCAGTGCCTCGTCCAGGTCGTTGAGGATGGGGCGACCGCCTCCGTTGGCGCTGGTGTTGATGAGCACGGGCAGCCCGGTGCGGTCACCGACCGCGCGGCACAGCCGGTGCAGCAGCGGCTGCGTGTCCGCGCGTACCGTCTGCAGCCGGGCGGTGCCGTCGATGTGCCGTGCCTCCGCGAGCCGTTCGGCCGCCTCGGGCCGCACCCGCACCGCGAACAGCATGCTCTCGGCGTGGTCCAGCGGCCCGGAGAACCAGTGGTCCGCGACCTCCTCGGGGCAGATCGGCGCGACCGGCCGGAACCACTCGCGCTGCTTGATGGTCTGCGAGACGTACCGCCGGGCGCCGCTCCAGTGCGCCGACACCAGCAGCGAACGGTGCCCGAGCGCACGCGGCCCGGTCTCCATACCGCCCTCCAGCCAGGCCACGCACTTCTGCTCGGCGAGGAGTTCGGCCACGGAGCGGACGAACTCCTCCTCGTCCGAGGCGTACCGCGCGCCCAGCCCGAGCGCGGCCAGCCTGTCCCGCAGCCCCGTACGCCCGGCCGCCGCGAGGTCCCCGGCGGCCGGGCCGTCGGCGTCGAGGCCCTCCAACGGATCTCCGGAATAGGCGAGTTGCGCCCAGCCCGAGCGACCGGCCAGCGGCGGGCGGTCCGCCGGGTCGGCCACCGCCAGCGCCGCGCCCAGAGCGATCCCCGAGTCGTCGCAGCACGTCGGCACCGACACACGGGTGAACTGCCCCGACTCCACCAGACAGCTGTTGGCGGTGATGTTGAGGGCGCAGCCGCCCGCGTAGCAGAGCGTGGAGTAACTCGGGAAGCGGCGGCTGATTCCGGTCGCCAGCCGGGTCAAGTCCCGTTCCACGGCGGCCTGGAGGGTCGCGGCGAGGTCCCGGCAGCCCCGGTCCTCCGGTGAGGTGCCCACCACGATCGTCCGGCCGTCCGCCGTCCGGATCGCCTCGGGGAAGATGGAGCCGAACGAGTGCACCACGTCGTCGTCGGAGGAGTCCGCGAGCCCCACGTCCAGGTAGCCGCCGGTGACCGGGTCGTACTCCCACCAGGAACCGGCGTAGCACAGCGCCGACCCCGTCAGCCCGGCCTCGTCCAGCGGCTCGTAGAGATCCGGCGAGGCCCGCCGGGTGGCCTGCGGGATCAGCATCGCCCGCAGGACGGGCAGCAGCGCCGGGTCCGGCTCGCCGGTGGCCGTCAGCCCCAGCAGCTTGCCGGTGTCGAACTGGCTGCCGTGCACCCGGCGGGCCAGCGCCTCGTAGACCAGCCCGAAGCGCGGACCGCCGCGATTGGTGAACGACATCACCGGGGTCAGCTGGTCGCCGTCACCGAGGCAGACCATGCCGCACTCGGCGTAGTTCCCGGTGCCGTCCAGCGCGAGCACCAGGGCCTTACGGGCACCGGAGGTGTAGTACGCGAGCGCGCAGTGCGCGTAGTGGTGGCGCACGGCGGTCAGCGTGATGTCGCCGAGGGCGTCGGCGAGCGGCCAGCCCACCGGCTTGATCACCCGCGTGACCGCGTCCGCGAGACCGGTCCCGCCGGTCGCCGTCCAGCGCGCGTCCTCGCCCACCAGCTCGACCAGCGCGGGCGGCAGCACCTCGCACACCGGGGTGTACCAGTCCGCCACCGCCACCCGCGTCACCGGACTGACCGCCCGCTCCCGCAGCTCCGCCAGCCAGTCGGCGGCCTCCCGCGCGAACCCGCTGTTGCCGCCGCACACATGGCGCAGCCCCAGCCGCCGTTCGGCCTCCACGACCCGGTACCCGCCCGCGTCGGTGAGGGCGGCGCCCGCGTCGTGGCCGAAGTGCACACCGATCGTTGCCATGAGGAGAAGTGATCCTTTCCGAGCCCTGGGACGACGACGGGGACACGCTCACACCGGGGCGGTCCTCACGCCGGGGCGGCGAGGCTCTGCGCGTGGTGCCGCTCCAGCAGCCCCTGCACCACCTCGCGCATGTAGGCGCAGTAGCCGGGCGACATCAGCTGGATCGAGCCGTTCTCCTCCTCCAGCGCGCCCGCCGAGCCGCCCGAGCAGGTGCCCTGCAGCTCGCAGCCCTGGCAGCCGGGCCCGTTGGTGTAGGCGCGCATGCCGTAGTCCTGGTACGCGGGGGAGGCGAAGATGCCCCGCCAGTCCTCGATGGTGCCGAGCATCCGGGCGGTCGCCTTGCACGCGAAGACGCTGCCGTTCGGCTCGATGGAGAGCTGCCTGCCGACCGCCGGGCACGTCTTGTAGTCGGCCTGCTCGGCCCACTTAGCCTCGTCGATGATCATCTGGAAGGTCTGGTACCAGTACCCGCTGAGCTGCACGCCCCGCGCACGCCCGTAGTCCACCGCGTCCAGCAGCCGCCGCGCCACGTCGCGCGGGCTGTGCCGCTCGAAGAACTCCTTCGCCTGGAACGACACGATGACGTCGAGCGAGTCGATCCCCGCCTCCGCGACGAAGTCGATCAGCGGGTTGCCCCACTTGTCCCACGTGTACTGCGAGAGCACGGAGGTGATGCTGACCGGGACCCCGGCAGCCTTCATGTCCAGGATCGCCTTGCGGACCACCGCCCACGGGGTGCGCTGCTGCTGCCCGCCCCGGAACTCGCCGGTCTCCGGGACCAGGTAGTCGATGGAGACCGTGGTGTCCACCCGGTGCTCCGCGAGCGCCCGCATCAGCTCGTCGTCGATCCGCGAGCCGTTGCTCGTCAGGTCGTACGACAGCGTGACGCCGTCGTGGCTGTCCCCGAAGGTGCGCAGCACGTGCAGGATGGTGCCCCGCGCGAGGGTGGGCTCACCGCCGAAGAACGACACCGTGAGGTGGCCGCCGCCGTTCGCCTTGCGCAGCGCGATGGCCTCCTGGATGGTCTTCTCCGCCACCTCCCGCGACATGTGCATCGACGGGTTGCGGCCGGAGTCCGAGCCGTGGTTCCAGTCGCCCTGGGCGAGCGTCGGCCCCGAGTCCTGCCGCGCCGGTGCCTCCCCCTCGTCCCGCGAGCGGCGCAGCTCCACCAGCACCGGGCCCGGCTTCACCGACTCGCCGGAGGTGTTCCGCTCCTCCACACCGCCGTCGAAGTTGTACGCGAAGCAGCCCTGGCAGGAGAAGTTGCACGCGTTGGTCAGCACCAGCTGGATCGAGGAGTGGAACACCCCGGTGTCCAGCACGTTCTGCCGGCTCTCCAGCAGGCCGTCGATCTCGTGCGCCTCGTCGTGCCCCGCCTCGACCAGGAACCTGGCCTCCAGCAGATCCCGCAGCGACTCCTCGTCCACCCGCTCGCGCAGCCGGTCCGCGGTCATCCCGCCGGACGCGTCCCGCAGGAGCTCCACGATGTCCCTGTCGATGAGCCGCGCATTTCCGTACAGCGAATGAAAGGCCATCGTCCGCTCGTCGTCCCCGAAGGAATCGAGCCGCCCCCCGAAAGACGTGAAATCCCGGTCGTCCGAGGCACGCAGGGTGCGGACGTAACGCGAGGACTGGTACACCGAATTCTGCATACTGAAGACTTCTCCCTGCGTCTCACGGCTTTTCGACACGGCGGACGGTCTGCTTGCGACACGGTGGGCGGCGTACGGTTTCGCGGGCCTCTCCGGGACGGCGCCCGGGAAAACGGAAGGTGCCGTCGCGGAGGGCGTTGGACGCGGACCGACCCCGGCCGGGGGTACGGTCCGCGCGACAGCCCGGAGCCCGGCCGACCGGCCGAACCCCGAACAGCCTCAGCGGCTAGGCCGAGGTGGACTCTTTCCGCTGCTCGGCCGGGGCGGTGTCGGCCTCCGCCCGCGCGCGCACCGGCGTGATCGTCGGCGCGTTGCCCTTGTCCGGAGAGACGAACGCGCACGGCCGCGACGACGCGGTGACCGCAGGTCGGGCGACCTTCTTGACTTCGGCCATGTGGCCTCCTCGATAGGTGCGGGACACAACGCGTTCCACTGAAGCAGAGGAGAACACGGCCGATAAGACTTCATCCGGACACGCTGGGAATCAGGGGTGCCGAATGGTTTGCGCAATGGAATTGATCTTCCATTGAACGCCGGTCGCCGGTCCGGACTGCCAATATCGCGGCAGTATTTCCTTGATCGCGGGCGGCGGGGGAGAGGGCGTCGATCTTCGTATGACCGGAGCCGCGATGAAAACCGGCCACATGGCGTAACCGGAGCGCACCATTACGGCCCCGACCTTGGCGCGACTTGAGGGGAGCGCGAGCTTCGCCCGACCGCGCGCCGGAACGGACCGCCCCCGCACGCCCCACCCCGCACGCCCCCGTCCGGCCTTCCATCAGAACAGCGGCTCGCTCAACTCCACCGCTCGCCGCACCGACACCAGCGCCGCCGCGTCCCCCACGCCGAGCGCGGTGTCCGCCAGCTTGAGCACATGCTCGTCACCGTGCGCCAGCGCCCGCGCGAACACCTCGTCCGGATCGAGCGCACCGGGCGGCGCGTACACCACGGGCGAGCGGGGCGCGTACATCGCCGTCACCGCCGCCGACGCCGTCCAGGCCGCCCGCAGACTCGGCACCCACAGGGCGCGCGGCAACGCGGGCAGCGTACGCAGCACGGCAGCCGGTGCCGTCGCCGCGTGGACGAGCATCGTCTCCTCACCGTGCCCGTGGGTGGCGTATCGGTGCGTCGCCGCCCGCACCAGCTCGGCCAGCCGCAGCCGCGCCTCGTCGGGACCGGTGACCGACTCCGGCCACACCGGCAACCCCGTCAACAGCCCGGTCCGCGCCGCGAATGCGCCCTCCGGCGCCACGAGCGGCGGTACGGCGTCCAGCGCGGCGGACGCCCCGGCCGCACCCGGCAGTGGGGCGAGCGTGCCGACCGGCCGGTGGCGCGCGGCCCAGTACCCCAGGGCGTGCGCCAGTTCCGCCAGCCGGGGCGCGGTGGGGTCCTCGGCCAGCAGGGTCCGCACGGCGTGGCCCGTGCGGATCACCGGATGCGTGGACCCGCCGAACAGGCCGGGCAGCAGCCGGGGCCACCACCGCGCCAGCACGTCCCGCCAGGGGTGTGCGCCGATCTCCCGGCCGAAGTGGTCCGTCCAGTCCATGACCCGGCGCGGTTCCCCCAGCGCCCGGCGCCAGTTGTCCGCCGTGACCGCTTCGACCCGCGCGGGCGGCTCCTCCAGCTTCGGCGCGTACCGGTCGATCCACCGGTGCACCGACTCCGCCCGCCCGCGCGCCACCAGGGCCTCCACCACCATCGGCGCATGGTTGATGAGCCGCCCCAGCCGCTCCGGGCCGTAGGTGTGCAGACGCTGGAGCGCTTCGTCGAGGTGTCCCGTGGTCGTCATGCCGGGACGGTAGAAGAGCGGCCGGGCCGGGTGTAACGGGCTTCAGGACCAGGTGAGTCGGGACATCCGGCGGAACCGGTGGGACCGGGGACGTAGGCCAGGAACGGAAGGGTGCTCTCCCCGAGGGCGTACCGGCCGGAGCGCGTCGGCGGGAGAGCGCGAACGGGGACCGGCGCCATCGGCCCGCCTTTCGTGCGAAGGTCTCCCGCCGCCGGGCCTCACACGCCCGCGGCCACCCGCCTCTCCTCCGGCGAGCGCCGCACGATCTCCCGGTACGACGTGACCAACGGCCCGTACACCGCGTCGAGTTCGCTCTCCGAGCGGGCGGCGATCAGCAGGCGGACGCCCAGGGGATCACCGGCCAGGGGGCGGACGGCCACGTCGGCGCGGTCGCGGGCGGTGGGCTGGCAGACCGTGACGACCTCGCCGCTGGCGACCAGGGTCGTCGTGGTGAGGTAGTCGCCGTGCACGACGCGCGGTGCGAGGCCCGCGCGGCGCAGCATGCGGTGCACGGCGTCCCACTCGCCGTCCACCGTGGAGTCGATCATCCACCGGTCCTCGGCCACGTCCACGAGCTTCACCTCGGACGCCGACGCGGCGGGATGGTCGCGGGGCAACGCGATGCACTGCGGCTCGCGTTCCACCAGCACCCTGGAGACCAGCCCTTGCGGCATCCGCAGCGGTGAGTCCTCCACCTCGTGCACGAACGCGATGTCCAACTGGTCCTCCGCCACCATGCCCAGCAGCGTGTTGGCGGAGACGTCTATCTGGAGCGTGGGGCGGCTCGGTATCTCCGTCGCCCCACGGAGTCTTCGCATCCAGCCGGGCAGGGCCGGGCTCGCGGTCGCGCCGACCCGCAGTTCCGCGCTCTGGTCCGCCTCCGCCCGAGCCTCCAGCACCAGCGTCCCCATGTCCGCGATCAGCGGCCTGGCTCTCGCCAGCACCGCCCGCCCGAGGCGCGTCGGACGACAGCCCGTACGCTCCCGGTGGAACAGACGGCCCCCCAGCAACCGCTCGATCCGCACGAGCTGGCTGCTCAACGACGGCTGGGTCTGGCTCAGTTGACGAGCGGCCTTGTGCAAGCTCCCGTGTTCGGCCACCGCACACACCATGCGCAGGTGCCTGATCTCAAGCTCCATGACGTGATCCTAGGAGCGCTTTCGGCGGACCCGCAGCATGTGCGCTGGTCAGATGTGGTGGAGTCCTGGTGATAACGCGATGTTGTCGCTCTTTGTGGTCATCACAGCCGTGCCGGAGGTCCTCAATACTCACGGACAGCGACTTCCCCCCACACAAAGGAGTCACTGATGCGACTGCGTACCTCGCGCACCCTGTCCGCCGCGGCGCTCGGCCTGGCCCTCACCGGCCTCGGTGCCGTCCCGGCCGTCGCCGCCCCGGCCTCCGCCGCGCCGACGGCCGCCACCCAGCACGCCTGGACCGCCTACGACGGCTCCCAGCAGGAGGGCGCCGCCAACCAGGCCTTCTTGAAGGCCGTTCTGAAGTCGGTCGCGGAGAAGCGCGCGGCCCACCCGGACGCCGCGGCCGCGGTGACCATCACCTACGACCCCTCGGGCGCCCCGAGCTTCCAGTCCCAGATAGCCAACGCGGCCTCGGTCTGGAACTCCTCCGTCTCCAACGTCAAGCTGTCGGCCGGGGGTTCGGGCTCGGACTTCAGCTACCGCGAGGGCAACGACTCGCGCGGCTCGTACGCGTCCACCGACGGGCACGGCTCCGGGTTCGTCTTCCTGGACTACGCGCAGAACGAGGAGTACAGCTCCAACCGCGTCGTCGCCCACGAGACCGGCCACGTGCTCGGCCTCCCGGACGACTACTCGGGCCCCTGCGGCGAGCTGATGTCCGGCGGCGGCCCCGGCACCTCCTGCACCAACGACCGCCCCAACTCCACCGAGATCTCCGAGGTCAACTCCCTCTGGGCGAACGGCATCGCGGGCGCCATGAAGGCCGCGAACATCCGCTGACACCGGCGGACGTGACCTGACACGGAACGGCGGCGGCACCCCCCACGGTGCCGCCGCCGTCCCACGTCCTGCCGCCCGGCCGCCGGACCCTCACCCCCGGCCGAGGAACGCCGTGACGATCCGGAGGAACTCCTCCGGCGCCGCCCGGTGCACCAGATGCCCCACCGGAACCGTCACCAGCCGCGCGTCGGGAATCAGCTCCGCCAGCTCGGCCACCCCTTCCTGCGGCACATGGCTCCCCGGACCACCGCCGATCACCAGCGACGTGGCGGTGACACGCGCCAGCCCCTCCCGCCACGCGGCCTCCGGCCGGTCGAGCTGCCCGCGCACGGCGACGACCATGTCCCAGTCGAAGTCCAACTCCCCCTCGGGGCGCACCAGTACGCCCGCCTCGCGGGGCCTCGGCGCCGGTACGTCCTCCAGCGCCAGCCGCCGTACCCGCCCCGGCCGCTCCTGCGCGACCAGACACGCGACGAACCCGCCCAGCGAATGCCCCACCAGATCCACCCGCGCGAGCCCCTGCACGTCCAGGAACCCCAGCACGTCGTCCCGCATGAGTTCGAGCGAGTAGGTTTCCGCCCGGCCGCTGCGCCCGTGCCCCCGCAGATCGAGGGCGTACACCCGCCGGTCACGCGCCAGCGCGGGCGCGATCCCGTCCCAGTCGGCCCCGGACTCCCCGAGCGCGTGCAACAGAACGAGCGGCACGCCCCCGTCCGCCCCCTAGATCCGACAGGCGAGCGACACCCCTCCAACTCCCGGCTTCAGGTCATCGTTCACCCCGGCAGCGTACGACCACGGCACCGCCCCGCGGGCGGCCCCCTCACACCCCGGACCGAGCGTTTCGGACCTGCCGGAAATCGACGTACGCCAACCCGACCACCAGCAACGGCGTCACGGACCACAACAGCCCCGTCCGTACCACCCCCCGCGTCAGCCAGGCGATCAGCAGCACCACGACCGCGCCCCCGAGAAACCCCGCGAACTGCCGGTACGAAGCGAAGGAGCCGTACGCGCCGCCCGTCGGACCGTCCTCGTCCAGCACCGCCCCCACCGGCCGCGCCATCCCACGCCGTCGAGCATCCCGCCACGCGAACACCCACCGCCCGACGGCATACAGCACGACCAGCCCGGCAAGCGCGAGAGCCTCCACGAGCGTGCGGGGCGATTCCGGGGCTGCGGTCATGGCGTAGGTGTTCCCCCTTTCGGCGAAACCTACCGATCAAGCGGGCAACCCGGCCGGAGGGCCCACACAGCCGACCCGCTCGCCCCGCCACCGACGCCCCTCACCTCCGTGCGCTCCGGCAGAGCCCACCCGGTACGGCCCCCGGGCGCACCGCGTACGCCCCCGGTCCCGCCCCGTGCGGCCCGGCCGCCCCGACTCCGGCTCCCCACGCCCCCGGACGTACCCTGTCCCGACGACGAGGAGGGCGCATGAACAACCCCGCGCACCCCGATGCGCACCCCAGAGCGGCCCCCGGCGCACCCGCCGGGACGCACCCCGCCGCGTCCCCGGGCGCCGTACTCGTGGTGGACGACGACGCGGCGATCCGCCGCTCCCTGGAACGCGGCCTGAGACTGGGCGGGTTCGAGGTCCGCACCGCCGCGGACGGCCCCGAGGCGCTCGCCTCCCTCGACCGCGCCCGGACCGACGTCCTGGTCCTCGACGTGTCGATGCCCGGCATGAGCGGCATCGAGGTGTGCACCCGGCTCCGCGCCACCGGCTCCGACCTGCCCGTCCTGATGCTCTCCGCCCTCGACGAGACCGCCGACCGCATCGCGGGCCTCCAGGCGGGCGGCGACGACTACCTCGTCAAACCCTTCGCGCTGCAAGAACTCGTCCTCCGCCTGCACGCCCTGCTCCGCCGCCGTCCCCCGGCCGCCGACCGGGACCTCCTGCGCGTCGCGGGCCTCACCATCGACCCGGCCGCCCGTACCGCCGCCCGCGACGGCAGCCCCCTGGACCTGACCCGGCGCGAGTTCGAACTCCTCGAAGTCCTCGCCCGCAACGCCGGACTCGTACTGACCCGCGACCAACTCCTCGACCGGGTCTGGGGATACGACTTCGACGTGCGCACCGACACCGTGGACACCTTCGTCAGCTACCTGCGCCGCAAACTGGAGACCGGTGGCCGCCCCCGCCTCGTCCACACCGTGCGCGGAGTCGGCTTCGTCCTCAGGGAGGCGTCGGCCTCGGGCGAGGCACCCACGGTCCGGGACGCGACCACCCACGGAGGAGCGGCCGTCGGGGGACGAGCGTCCGCCCCGGCCGAGGCCCCCGCTCCCGGGCAGCCCACCACCCACGCGGAAGCCCCCGTCACCGGGACACCCCGCCTCCCCGGCCAGCCATCCCTCCCCGGCCAGCCATCCCTGCCCGGTCAACGACCCCGGCCCGCCCAGCCACCCACCCCCAGGCAAGCACCGGACACCCCGTGAGACTCTCCACCCGCGTAGGCATAGCCGTCGGCACGACCGCCCCCCTCCTGGTCCTCGCCTCCGGCTGGCTGCTGCTGCACCTCGTCGGCCACGACCTGCACCGCGCCGAGGACCAGCACCTGCGGCAGCGGGCCGCCGCCGTCGCCCCCGACGCCCGTCAACTGCTGCGCGCCTCCCGCAACGGGCGGCCCAAAGCCGCCGACCTCAGGGAACGCAAGCTGTTCGACGCGGCTCTCGACGTGGGCGTACGCGTCGTCGCCCCCGGCGTGGATTTCACCGGCGGCCCCCAGCCCGGTCCGGCCGTCGCGCTCCCCGAGCATCCCACCGGCACGGTCGCCGTACACGACGGCAACCGCACCTGGCGCGCTCTCGCCCGCCTGCTCGGCGACGGCTCCGGCACCCTGTGGGTGTTCGCCCCCGACACCGCCGACCGCGCCCAACTCCAGCTCGTCCGGCGCCGCGTGGTGCTCACCGCACTGCTCGCCGCCCCCGTCTCCGGCCTGCTCGCCTGGGGACTCGCCGCCGGGGCGAGCGCCCCGCTGCGCCGCCTCACCCGACGCACCGCCGGACTGGACCCCCGTACCAAGGGCAGCGGCACCCGCCCCGACGAGCGCCGCACCGGCGTCACCGAGGTGGACGAACTCGCCGCCACCCTGCGCACCGTCCTCGCCCGCTACGACGAGCAGGCCGCCCGCACCGCCGAGGCGCTGGACACCGCCCGTTCCTTCTCCTCGGCCGCCGCGCACGAACTGCGGACCCCGCTGATGAGCATGGGCACCAACCTCGACATCCTCGCCGCCCACCCCGGCCTGCCCGACCCCGACCGCGCGGAGGTCGTCACCGACCTGCGCCACGAACACGCCCGTATGCGGGGCCTGTTGGCGATGCTCCGCGACCTCGGACGAGGTGACCTCGTGGAGGCGGAGGCGCTGCGCGACGTGGACCTCGCGGACCTCGCCGACACCGCCGTCGCCGAAGCCCGCCGCCACGCGCCGGACGCCGTGATCACCCTCACCGCGCCCCCCGGTCTGACCGTGCACGGCTGGGAACCGGGCCTGCGGCTGCTCCTGGACAACCTCCTCGCCAACGCCCTCGCCCACGGCCGCGACACCGAGGGCCGCGCCCATATTGAGCTGACCGCGCGCGAGACCGCCGACGGCATCCACCTCACCGTGGACGACACCGGCCCCGGCGTCCCGCCCGCCGACCGTGCCCGCGTCTTCGACCGCTTCCGGCGGGGCCCCGGAAGCGCGGGTTCCGGCCTCGGTCTCACCCTCGTCGCCCAGCAGGCCGCGCTGCACCGGGGGAGCGTCAGCGTCGGGGACACCCCGCACGGCACCGGCGCCCGCTTCACCGTACGACTGCCGTCCGGCGGGGGAGACCTGCCCGGACACCGCGACTGGCTCATCGGAGTCACCCGGACATAACGGTCACAGAGTTTCCCCAGAGAACGCCCCTAACCTCCCGGTCACGGACGGCCGCACGGCCGCCCGGAACAAGTGAACGGAGAGGCAGATGTACGTACGACGACGCACGCGCACGCTGCTCGCGGGGCTCGCCGTGACCGCGGTCGTGGCCGGCACCGCGGGAACGGCGTCCGCCGCCGACACCACGTCCGGTACGAAACCGGCGGGCGACGGCGCCCACGCGCTGTGCAAGCGGGTCCCGAAGATCGACCGGCGGATCGACCGCGCCCTCAAGCGGCTCGACGCGGGCACCGCCCGGCGCGGCTCGGTGGACCGCCTGCAGAAGCGCGTGGACAACGCCAAGAAGGCCGGTCACACCGCCGTCGCCACCTACCTCCAGAACCGCCTGGACTTCCGCACGTCCCTGCGCACCAACCTGAAGCAGCGGCAGAAGGACCTGTCGTCCGTCAAGACATGGTGCTCCGCCAACGACAACGGCGCCAAGGACAAGGGTGCCAAGAACAACGGCACGGGGAGCGACGGCGCCGAGAAGAAGGCGGGAAGCTGATGCACGCGGTGCGCCGCGCCGCGCTCGCGACGGCCGCGCTCACCGCCCTGCTGGCGCTCACCGCGGGCTGCGCCCAGCACGACGCCCCGTCCACCCCGGCCGGGCCGAGCGCAACCCCGTCCGCCCCCTCCGCCGCGCCCTCGGGCCTCGCGGACATGGAGAAGAAGGTGGACGCGGCGGAGTCCGCCGCCTCGGCGGCCGACCGGGACGCCACCAGCGACGCCGACCGCTGACCGGGGCCGGTACCCGCGACGCGTGCGGGGAGCGCCCACAATGAGCGCTCCCCGCAAGCCCGTCCACCCCGGCCGCACACGCCGACGGGCGCCGCCACCCGTGACGGCGCCCATCGGTGTACGCGGGTTCGGAGGCGTACCGCTCAGACGGCGACGGTGCCCGCGCCCCGCCCGCGACGGCGGTACAGCAGGAACCCGCCGACCGCCGCGCCCGCCGCGACGACACCCGCGCCCGCCGCGACCCGAGCCGCCGGGAAGGAAGCGCCGTCCGCGAGGTGCTGCGCCTTCAGGTCCGCCGCGTAGGGCGGGTACACGCCGTGCGCGGAGGCGTACGTCGCGGTGTGCGGGGCGTGGCCCGGCAGCGGCTTCACCGACTTCACCGAACCGTCCCGGTTCAGCAGCACCTGCCGGTCGTTGGGGTGCCGGAAGTCGAACATGCCGTTCAGGCTGCCCGCCCGCCGGTCGAAGGAACCGTCACCGACCCGCGCCGTGCCCCAGTTGCTCTCGATGAACCGGGTGATGGACGCCTGCTCGGTCGGCGTGTGGTCCACCGCGTTGACCTTGCTGTACGGCGACACGACCAGCAGCGGCTGCCGGGTGCCCGGACCGCACCGGTCCGCGTAGCCCCCCGTCGCGGCGGGACCGGACTGGCAGGCGGGGGAGTCCGTGGCCTTGCCGTTGGAACCGGCCGCCGAGTCCTTGGAGCCGTTCAGCACCTTGGACGTGACGTGGTCGTACCAGCCGTCGGAGTCGTCGTACGCGACCACGACCGCCGTGGACCTCCACTCCGGGGACTGCTGGAGCGCGTTGATCTCGTCCACCAGGAAGTGCTGCTCGTCCGTCGGGTCCGAGTAGGCGGCGTGGCCGTCCTGGTACTCGGGCGCCTTCAGGAAGCTGACCGCCGGAAGGCGGCCCGCCTTCAGCGCGGCACCGAAGTCGGAGAGGTCGTAGTTGTGGTTGGCACGGCCCGCGTGCCCGATCTCCGCCACGTTCTTCGGCGCGAGGTGGTGCGGGTTCGACGTGGACCTGTAGTACTGGAACGGCGAGTGGTGCGGGCTGTAGTCCACCGCCGAGGCACCGCCCACGTTGGTGTGCGCGGTGTCGCACTTGGCGTAGTCGCCCTGCTTGCCGTCCCACGGGGTGCTGGGCCGGAACCCGCCCTGGAACCAGCCCCAGCTCACGCCCTTGGCGTTGAGCAGGTCACCGATGTTGCGGCCCTGGAGCGCGGCCAGCGCGTTGGTGGCCGTGTGGTCCTTGTCCGAGCAGTCGTCGTACGCCGGGTCCGGGTCGTTGACGACCGTGCCGACCCCCTGGGCGTCGGGGGAGACCACCGTGTACGGGTCCGGCGTCTTCGTCCGCACCGGGTGCTCCGTGCCGGACGCCGGGTCCATCGACACCACACCGTGCGTCTGACCCGAGACCAGGTTCAGCGCGCCCGGCGTGGACGGCCCGTAGACCGAGCTGAAGGAGTGGTCGTTCAGCGCGTAGTGCTGGGCGTAGTTCCACAGACCGGTGACCGTGTTGCCGTCGTAGTAGTCCATGACCAGCCCCGGCTCGCCGAACAGGCCGCCGCTGCACTTGCTGACCTCGGTGTTCTCGACGTACCGGTCGGCCCTGCCGCCGTCCGCCGCGTACTGCTCCGGGCCGTAGGAGTGGTTCTGGTCGCAGGTCATCGCCTGCGAACTCGCCAGCCGCTTCGGCGTGTACAGGTTCGGGTTCTTCTTCAGCAGGCCCGCGTTCAGCAGATTGTCCGCCTTCGGGGTGCCCTTGGCGGCCCTGAACGGCGTGCCGTCCGTGTTCGCCGCCTGCGGGTAGGTGCCGAAGTAGTGGTCGAACGACACGTTCTCGTCGTACAGCACGACCAGATGCTTGATCGGGGTCGCGGTGCGCGGGGCGCCCTGACCGTGCCCGTGCCCGGAGAGCGCCGACGCGGGCACCGTGCCACCAGCCGCCGCGGCCAGGGCGGCGGCCCCGAGCAGGGTCCCTATCCGTGCGATCCGGCGGCGCCCGCCGGAGGATGCTGCTGTGCCGATCATGCTGTCTCGCCTTCCGAGAACACCGGGTTTTCCGTGGCCGTGACGTCCGTCCACGGCGTTCACGCGGCATCCTGCGCGAGAGCGACGGCCGCCCGGCGGAGGCACGGTGGCCCCGGGGCGAACGGCAGGTCAGGAGATTCTCATCAGATTTTGGCCAACTCTTGACACCGTCCCGCCAAAACCGGCCACCCCGCGACGAAGCCCCACGGGCCACCCGTGCCGAAACCCCGCCCCCGCCGATCGTCCCACCACGCCCGTCGCCCGGACGGGCACCTCACCCCAGCAGCCCGCGCCCCAGCCAGTCCGACCCGTCCCGCACCCCCGGCAGCGCGAAGAAGTACCCCCCGCCGAACGGACTGATGTAGTCCACCAGCGGCTCACCGGCCAGCCGCTTCTGCACGCTCTCGAACTGCCGCTCCAGATCCTGCTGGTAGCAGCAGAACATCAGCCCCATGTCGAGGTTCCCGTTCGCGTCCACACCCCGGTCGTAGTTGTACGCCCGCCGCAGGATGCGCTGATCGGCTGTGGCCGCCGTACGCGGATTAGACAGCCGGATGTGACTGTCCAGCGGGATGATGTCGCCCTTCGGGTCCTGCGGATAGTTGGGTACGTCCCGCTCGTGCCGCCCGTCCAGTGGCGCCCCGGTGTCGCGGGCCCGCCCGAACATCCGCTCCTGCTCCGTGATGGACACCCGGTCCCAGAACTCGACCAGCATCCGGATCAGCCGGACCACCTGGTAGCTGCCGCCCACCGCCCACCCGGGCTCACCGCTGCCCGCACCCACCCAGACCAGCCGGTCCATCTCCCGCGCGTCCCGCACGTCCGGGTTGGCGATGCCGTCCTTGAACCCCAGGTGGTTGCGCGGCGTACCCGACGGCCGGGGCGGGGAGACGAACCCGTCCATCCGCCACCGCACCTGCATCCCGCCCCGCGTGTGCCGGGTGACGTCCCGCAGCGCGTGCAGCACCGCGTCCGTGTTCTCCGCGCAGAACTGCACACTCAGGTCACCGTGGCACCAGGCGTCGTCCAGATCGTCGTCCGGGAACGACGGCATCGCCTTCAGCCGGTGCGGCCTGCGCGCCGCCAGCCCGTACCGCCCGTCGAACAGCGAGGCACCCACCCCGACCGTCACGGTCAGCCGGTCCGCCGCGCCGTCCGGGCCCAGCGTCCCCGAGTCGGCGGGCGGCGCCGTGATACCCAGCTCGTCCGGTGTCCCGCCCGCCGTGAGCAGCCGCGCCCGCTCGGTCACCGTCCGCAGCAGATCGGCCAGTTCGGCCCGGTTCTCCGCCGTCGTGTCGAACGACACGAATGCCGTGGCCCGCTGCGGGGGCGTCACCACCCCCGCCTGACGCACGCCCTCGAACGCCACGGAGGCGTCCCCCGGCCCGCCCGAGGACTGCGCCGCCGACGCGGCCCCCCGCTCGGCGGCGACCAGCCCGCCCCCGGCCACGGCCGCCGCACCCGCCAGAAAACCACGACGTCCGACCTTGCCGACGCGCTTCACGAGGTCCTCCGAATATCGGTCAGGGCGGCCACATCCGCGAGCCGCTCCACGAGTTCGCCGAGATCGGCGTCGGTCTTCTCACGCCGCGCACGGGACAGCTTGTCCAGCGGCGTCCACGTACCGCCCCGCCGGAAGGAGTCCAGCAACCGCGCCGACCGGCCCAGCCACGTGTCGATACCGGGCAGCCCGGTCGCCCGGCCCTTCAGCAGGGGCCGCAGATAGCCGAGCAGCACCCGCGTCCCCTCCAGGTTGGCCCGCGCGGTCGCCAGATTCGACCCGCTGCCGTAGTCCGTACGGCCCGTCAGCTCGAACTGCACCGTGTTCTCCAGGATCTCGTGCGCCCGCAGCCCGGTGTCCAGCGGGTCCATCCGCTCCCCGGACCAACGGTCCCGCAGCGCGCGCACCGCCGCGTCGAGACGGTCGGCGGGCCTGCGCAGACCGCCCGCCGACTCCCCGTGCCACAGCCCGTACTCCACCCGGTGGAACCCCGTGAACCCGGCATCGCGCACCCCACCGGCCAGCCCCGCCGTCGTCCCGTTGATCTCCCCGTCGGCGTCCCCGAACGTGCCGTACGCGGCGCCCATCTCCTCGTACACCAGATGAGCGGGCAGCCAGGCGGCCCGCGCCGCCCCCAGGTCACCCCGGTCCACGGCCGCCTTCAGCACGTCGGTCTTCCGCGCCAGCTCCACGGTCCGCGTCCCGACCCACTTCTGATAGGCGAGCGTCGGCGGAATAAGGTCCTGCTGCGTCACCGGCAGCGCGGCCGGGCCGCCCTCCGCCCTCGCCCCGGTGACGCGCACCGTCGGCCCGGTCACCGCGTCCGCGTCGTCCGGCAGACACTTGAAGGCGTACGACCCGTTCCCCAACGTCACCCGCAACGGCCGCTCGGTACCCGGCCCCAGCCCCTCCACCTCGCCGTACACCGCCCCGGTGCGTGCGTCGGTCAGATACACCTCGGCCGCCACATCGGTCGTGTTGCGCAGATCGAACACCTGCCGCCCCGGCACCGGACGCGACCAGCCCATCCCGCAGGCCGACAGCGCCACGTCGATCGCGGTGTGCCGGAGCCCGTCCCGGGCCACCGGCGCCCTCCCGGCACCACCGGACGAGCACCCCGTCACCAGCACCCCGGCGGCCAGCACGGCCACCGCCACGGATCTCACACCGGAACGACGGCGGACGGCGGCCCGGCCGAGAGACGGGCGGGGAACGGATATCGGACCGGGTTCGGCGTCACGCACAGCGTCGGACACGCCAAGCCTCCAGAAGGTCGTACGAACGAGGCGGCGCCGCTGATCCTAAGCAGCCCCGACCCGCCCGACCGGCCCCCTGACCCTTTCCTGACCAGCGCGGTGCCGAGAATTCCCCACCGGTTCACCCAGCCGTTCCACCGGAACCCACCCCACGGAGACCGTCACCCCAGCACCGAGACGGCGCCCCCAACCCAGCCCCCACAGAAACCGTCAGCCCCCAACCACCTCACCCCAGCACGCCCGCCAACACCGACGCCGCCCCCGCCACCAGCCCGTCATCGGGAACCGCGTCCGCCACCAGCCGCGTACTCAGAACCGACAACACCACCGGCGCACCCGAGGGAGTGACGGCGACCCCGACATCGTTCGCGGTGCCGTACTCCCCGGTCCCCGTCTTGTCGGCCAGCACCCAGTCACCGGGCAGCCCGGCCCGGAACCGCGCCCCACTGGTCGTGTTCGCCAGCATCCACCCCCGCAGCAACGCCCGGTCGGCGGGGGAGAGCACCCGCCCCAGCACCAGCCGCGCATACGTGGTCCCGATGGCCCAAGGTGTCGTGACGTCCGTCCGGCGCCACGGCTCGGCACTGTTCAGCTCCGGCTCCAGGCGGTCCAGCCGCGTCACCGGATCACCTACGGAGCGCGCGAACCGAGTGACCGCCCCCGGCCCACCGACCATCCCGAGCAGCAGATTCGCGGCGGTGTTGTCGCTGTACGAGACGGCGGCCCCGCACAACTCCGCGACCGTCATCCCCCGCGCGAGATTCTCCGGCCTCCCGGTCACCGGCGCGCCGCCCGCCCGCCGAACGTCCTCGATGCCGTAGTACACCCGCCGCCCCAGTACGCCCGGCCCCAGATCCCGCAGCACGGCCCCCACGGCGAGCACCTTGAACGTCGAGCACAGCGGAAAGAGCTCACCCCCGCGGTACCCGACCCGCACCCCACTGCGGACGTTCCACCCGAACACTCCGAGCCGCGCCCCGTGCTCCCGCTCCAACGCGACGAACCGGGCACCCACCCCCTCGGCCGCCCGCGCGTTCCCACCGGTGAGGAACGACGCCCCGGAGACGGCGACGGCCCCCGAGGCAGCCAGCAGAGCACGACGTGAGGTGAGCACAACGACACCAGACCCTTCGTAGCCGAAGGAGAAAGCCTGCGCCCGCACGGCACCGGGTAAACCACCGCACCTGCCACCCCGGCCGACGCCCAGGCCCCCGTCCGCAACCTCGACCGACGCTCAGCCTCCGTCGTCCACTCCGCCCGGCGCTCAGCTCTCGCCCACGACCCGCAACGCCCGAGGCCCCCGCTCCACCGGCTCAGGCAACCGCAGCCCCCCACGCCCCGGCGTGATGTTCCCCAGCACACTGGCATGCCGAGCCCCCGTCCCCGAGGGAAGCGCCCCCGGCAACCCGTGCACGGTCAGGAACCCCAGCACCGCGAACGCCAGCGCCTCCTTGGCATCGGAGGGCAGCCCCAACTCGTCGCTGGGACGCAGCACCACACCGGGCAGCTCCGCGCGCAGCATCCCCATCAGCACCGGATTCCGCGTACCACCGCCGGACACGACGAGACCCGTCACCCCCAGCCCCCGGCAGGCGTCCGCGACCGTCACCGCCGTCAACCGGGTCAGCGTGGCCAGCACGTCATCGACCCCGGCGCCCGGAAAACCCTCCAACGCCCGCAACAGATACGGCAGATGGAAATGCTCCTTGCCGGTGCTCTTGGGGGCGCCCCTGCGGTAGTACGGCTCGTCGAGCAGCGCCTCCAGCAGGCCCGCGTGGACCCGCCCCGCCCCCGCCCGACGACCGTCCTTGTCGTACGCCTCCGCACCCCCGGTGAAGTGCCGTACCGCCGCGTCCAGCAGCGCGTTCGCCGGACCGGTGTCGAACGCCAGCGGCTCGGACCCCGGCGCGACCACCGTCACGTTGGCGATCCCCCCGAGATTCAGCGCGGCCGGAACACCGGCCAGCCCCCGCAACAACAGCACGTCCGTCATCGCCACCAACGGCGCGCCCTGCCCGCCCGCGGCGACGTCCCGGCTCCGCAGATCCGACACGACCGGCACCCCGGTGGCCTCCGCGATCCAGGCGGGCTGCCCGAGCTGCAACGTCCCCCGTACGACACCGTCCTCGACCCAGTGATGCATGGTCTGCCCGTGCGACACGACCAGATCCGCCGTGCCCCCGCACACCTCACGCACCGCCCGCACAGCCGCCCCCGCGAACGCCTGCCCCACCCCGGTGTCCAGCGCGCACACGTCCCCCGTCGTCGTGGACGCCGGAGGCAGCGTCGCGCCGATCAGCGCGCGCAGCTCGTCAGCGTACGGCACGGACAGATGCCCGAGCGTCCGCATCACCAGCACGTCCCCGTCGAACGAGAGGTCGGCGGCAGCCACCTCGATGGCGTCGTACGACGTCCCCGACATCAAACCGATCACACGCATGCGCGCCGCTCCCAACGAACCACACGGAACAACGGACCACACAGGCCCACGGAACAACGGACCACAGAGCCACGGACCGCAGGGCCACAGCCCACAGAGCCACGGACCGCGCAGGCCCCACAACTACGGAACCGCACGAACAGAAGCCGGAACCGCCCTCCCGAAGCGCCCTCTCGAAGCGGCCCCGGCACCAGCGGCCCCGGCACCGATCATTCCCGCCCGCTCCCGGCGACGACCCGCCCCCGTCCGGAACCACCCTCGGCCCCGCCACCATCCGCCCCGGACGGCGCACCGCCCACCCCGTCCGGCACCCGGTGGAACAGACTCGCCACCCCACCGACCACCAGCGTGACCACCACCCCGATCGGCACGAGCCACTGCGCCGCGATGGCCGTCGGCACACTCGCCCCGCCCACCGGCACATCGATCTTCACCACACGCACCACGTACGTCATCACGGCCACCGTCACCAGGAACGCGAGGACGGAATCCGTCTGGTTCGCCCGCCGCACCAACCGCCCCAGCAGGAACGCCCCGAGCAGCGCCCCGTAGGTGTACCCCGCGATGGTCAGACCCGTCAGATACACGTTGCCCGTGCTCGTGCTGAACGCACACGCGAACACCGCCATCAGCACCGCCCACACCAGCGTCATCACCCGCGCCAGCTTCAGCAGCGACTCCTCCGACGGCCTGGACCGGAAGAAGCTGTGAAGGATGTCCGCCACCGTCGAGTTCGACATCGAGTTCAGCGCCGACGACAACGACCCCATCGCCGCACCGAGAATCCCGGCCACCAGCAGCCCCGAGACGACCACAGGCAGCCCGTGCAGGATGAAGCTCGGGTACAGATTGTCCGCACTGGCCAGCCCCAGCTCCTGGAAGGACTTCCCCTGGTTGTACGACCAGAGCAGCGCCCCGACCAGTGAGAACGCGGCGAACTGCAGCGTGACGAACACACCGGAGGCGATCATCGCCTTCTGCCCGTCCCGCAGAGACCGCGTCGCCAGGATGCGCTGCACGATCAGCTGGTCCGATCCGTGACTCGCCATGGCGAAGATGGCACCGCCGACGATCGCCGTCGGCAGCGCGAACGGACTGGTCAGCACATGCGCGAGCCCGAAGTCCGTGTCGAACAGCTTGAACTGCCCGGCGTGCAGCGCCCGCGAGAACCCGTCGCCCCCCACATGCCCGGACAGCACCGTGATCGTCAGCACCGCCCCACCCACATACAGCCCCATCTGAATGGCGTCGGTCCAGATGACCGCCTTGATGCCGCCGAGATAGGTGTAGACGACGGTGATGACGGTCAGCACCACGATGATCACCCGGTACCCCGCGTGCACCCCGAACTCGTCCAGCAGCAGCTTGATCGGAATCGCGGAAGCGAACAGCCGCACCCCCTCCGCCAGCAGCCGCGTGAACACGAACGTCACCGACGCCAGCCCCTGCAACTTCAGCCCGAACCGGTCACCCAGGTACTGGTACGCGCTGACGAACCCGCCCCGCTTGTACAGCGGGATCAGCACCGTCGCCACGACCACCCGCCCGACGACATACCCCAGCGCCAGCTCGACGTTCCCGAACCCCTGCCCGCTGTACGCACCACCGGGCACGCTGATCACGGTGAGCACACTGGTCTCGGTGGCCACCACCGAGAACGACACCGTCCACCAGGGCATATGGCCCTCGCCGACGAAATAGTCCTTCGACGTCTTCTGCCGCCCTGCCAGCCGCAGTCCGATCACGGCGATCGCCACCAGATAGACGACGACCACCACGAGGTCGAGTTGGCGCACAGTCACTCCTGAACGACAGCCGGGCGTACGCACACGGTCGCCGTGGTTGATGGACACGGACCAAGTGCAGCGAGTATCGGAAGGCGAACGTCCGCATGTCAACAAGTAACTTCACGAAACAGAGAACGTAACTTTTTGACGCACCCGCCCGCCCCGCATAATCTGACGGCCACCCCGCAGGAGGGAACGCGCATGCCACCCAGACCCCCGACCGGCACTCCCGGCCCCACCCCCCGGGACACCGAAGCCCCAGACGCCGACGCCCTCGCCCGCATCCGCGCCGCCCTCCCCGCCCTGCCCCCCTCCGAACGCCGGGTCGCCGAAACCGTCCTCACCGACCCCGCCCAGGCCGCCGAACTCTCCATCAGCGCCCTCGCCGAACGCGCGACCACCTCCGTCGCCACCGTCATGCGCTTCTGCCGCACCACGAAATTCGAGAACTACCCCCGCCTCCGCCTCGCCCTCGCCGCCGCAGCCGCCCGCGAGGACGCCCGCGCCAGCGGCGAACGCCCCGCCCCCGGCACCGACATCAGCGCCACCGACCCCCTCGACGAGATCGTGCGCAAGATCGTGTACAACGAGGTCCGCGCCCTGGAGGACAGCGGAGCCGCACTCGACATCACGGCACTCGGCCACGCCGTGGACGCCGTCGCGGCAGCCCGGCGCATCGACATCTTCGGCGTCGGCGCCAGCGCCTTCGTCGGCCAGGACCTCCACCAGAAACTGCACCGCATAGGCCGTACGGCCTTCATCTGGACCGACCGCCACGCCGCCCTCACGGCAGCGGCCCTCCTCGGCCCCGCCGACGTCGCCCTCGCCATCTCCCACTCCGGTGAGACCGAGGACACGATCGAGCCCCTCCAGGCCGCAGCCGAACGAGGGGCCACCACGATCGCCCTCACCAACGTCCCCACGTCCACCCTGGCCACACAGGCGGACCTCACCCTCACCACCCGCGCCCGCGAAACCCCGTTCCGCTCCGGCGCAACCGTCAGCAGAATCGCCCAACTCGCCCTCATCGACTGCCTGTTCGTCGGAGTGGCCCAACGCTCCTACGACGAGACGACCGCCGCCCTCCAGAAGACCTACCAAGCCGTCCAGCAACGCAGGCGCCCCCCGGCCCCCCGCCGCCCGACCACCTGAGACCCCCCGCTCACCACCTCAGGACGCCAACCGCTCCCGGTCACCCATCACGATCACCGGACGCGCGGCCGGGTCCAGCGTCCGCAGCAGCGTCTTCATCCCGGCCTCCGGCACCGTCACACACGCCGACGTGCCGTCCCCGTGGTCCATGTGCAGCCAGATCCCGCCCCCCTTCTCCACCCCGTCCGGCCGACTCCAGTCGAACGGTGCCACACCCCGCAGCCGGTTGTAGTCGATGGCGATGACGTAATCGAAGTCGTGCGCGTGCTCCTCCTCCGGCAGCAGCATCGTCGAATACGCGTTGTCGTCGTACCAGTACGGCAGCCGACTCCCCGGGTCCGCCAACGACCCACCCGCGTCCGTCAGACCGAACACCCCCACCGGACTGCGGTCGTCGTCCAGCCGATGATCGGTCGTCCAGCCCAGCTTCCCGTTGTGCGCCGGCCAGCTCGCCGTACGCTCCCACGTCGCACCCTGCTTCTGATACAGGACGGCAAGCCCCTCCGCCGAATCCCGCTCGTCCCCGTACACCACCACGGCCTGCCGGGTCGAAGCCGGAACCTGCTTCCACAACCGGTCCCCGACCCCCGGAAGCCGATCACCCACCTTGGACCGAGCCGCGGCCGAGGCCGCCCCCGGCGCCCCACCCGGAGTCTTCCGCTCCACTGACGGAGCACACGCCGACGACACCGCCAGCAACATCCCACACGCCACCACCGCCCCGATGGCATGCCGCACCCGCCCCCACCGCACACCCCGAGACCCGGCCAGTTTCTCTTCGCGTATCTGCATGCCCAAAACCCTGCGACCACGCCGCGCCCTCCGCACCCGGACAGAGCATGTGGCGTAACCCACCACCCCACCGAAGGGCTGCCCGCTCCCGCCACATCGCCCGACAACCCCAACCACCGCGAAAGCCGCGCACACTCCCCGAGGCACAACCCCGAACGCCACCGGAAGAACAACTCAAAGGTAAATGAGGTCAGTTGACGGCATTTCATGGAGTAGCGGACAAAGAGAGCGATGGCGCGGGAATCGTTGCCGAGCATCCTGTCACAGGACGCTCGTCAGCTCGTCGAACATGCGCTCTGTGTGCTTCAGGACGGACACATGCCCTTCGTTGGGCCTGAAGCCGAAAATGGCTCCCGGAATGTGCTTGGCCAGCCATTGGCCGTGGGGGCCTGGGACCAGCAGATCTTCGTCACCCTGCCACACGAAGACGGGTACCCGAATGTCCTTCGGTGTGAACCCCCAGGGCCGGGAGAAGGCCAGTAGATCGTCTAGCCACCCGTCAATGCCCGAGGCCAGACCGCCTTGGAAGGCGTCGATCATGTCCTCGCCGAGTTCACCTTCGAAGGCAGACTGGTCGGCTGGGGAGAGCATGCTCCTCACGGCCTCGCCCAGAACGTCCCGGCCGGCAGCGCCCAGTGCCGCAGCCATACTCTCAAGGGCGGGGCGCAGGGCTCCCTCCCCCGCAAAGGCGAGTTCCCACTGCTGGCGGCTGGCTTCACCCCGTCCCGCCTGGAAGTCCAGGTCTGGTTGGTCGCTGGGACCCACTCCGGCGATGGTGAGGACCGCAGCGACTCGTTCTGGCATGGCCTGGGCTGCCGCCAACGCGTGCGGTCCGCCTCCGGAAAGGCCGACCATGACCGTCTGGGACAGGCCGAGCCGGTCCATGATCTCTTCCGTGTCGTTGGCGGCGTCAGCAACCGACCGGCCCGGCGCGCGCGACGACCCGCCGTAACCGGGACGGGCGTACGACACCACACGCAGCCCTCGCGCGTGGGCCTCCCGCTCGATGCCGCGCGGAGCCAGGCCGGCACCCGGGGTCATGGAGTGATAGATGAGCGGAAATCCGTTCTCCGGGCCGGAAACGGTCACCTCGACCAGTCGGCCGTCATTCAACGTGATGGTGCTCATGGGGCTGTGCCCTTCGGAAGATCCAATGAATGCTGCTCGGTAGTACTGCCAAAGATGACCGCACACCTACGGTCATCACGTATGTCCGGGAGCTCTGGGTTCAACGAAGCTCATGATGGGGTGCGCACAGCGGGTGGGCGAGAAGCATGCCGGAGCTTGCGTCGGCCTACCGCCTTCGTGCTGGCCATGTCCTCCAGCGATCGGACGTCAGCATTCATTTTGATGGTATGGAGGTGTGTGTGCTGTCTTTTGTGGGAGTCAGATATTTCCTGGGCTCAGCCCGCAAAACGTGCCTTGTCTGTAGGTGCCGGAATTCACGGAGTGAATTTCTTGAGGGTGTGTCACGGAGTGACGCGCCCTCGGGGTTCGATTCGCGGAGCGGATCGCAGGGCCGGAACGGAGTTCCGGCCATT
>NZ_JAHRXF010000060.1 GCF_019104725.1 Streptomyces corallincola
TGAGGGGGCTTGCGGTGCGGGGGTGGGTGGCCGATTCCGTGCGCTCACCCGCTGCCCCTCCGGCGCCGTCCGCGAGAATCCCGGTCATGACCATGCCCAGCACCCCCACCGACTCCCCCGCCCGCACCGGCAGCTCCGGGGCCCTCCTGACGGCGGGCGTGTTCACCGGCGTCGTCGCGCTCTACATCGCCCTCGTGGCCCTCGGGAACATCACGGACTTCGGCACGAACCAGCAGTTCGTCCGCCATGTGCTGGCGATGGACACCACGTTCAGGGATGACGACCTGATGTGGCGGGCGATCACCAGCACCGCGCTCCAGGACACGGCGTACGTCGTGATCATCGCGTGGGAGACGGTGGCCGCGCTCGTCCTCATCCGGGCCACCTTCCTCTGGGCCCGCCGCGACACCACCCGCGCCCGCCGCGTCTCCACCTACGGCCTCCTGATGCTGATCCTCCTCTTCGGCGCCGGTTTCCTCGCCATCGGCGGCGAATGGTTCGCCATGTGGCAGTCCAAGTCCTGGAACGGCCTCGACGCCGCCACCCGCGTCCTCCTCCTGACGGGGCTGGCCCTGATCGCCGTTCATCTCCCGGGCAACACCGGCTCCGGGGCACGGGGTTCGGCGGAGTGACCCGACGGAACCACAGGAGCCCGGCCCGCCTCACACCTTGACGACTTCGACGGCGGACCCGCACAGCAGGCCGATGTCCTCGGGGTCGGAGGTGAGGACGGTGACCGGGCCGGGCACGGTGCGGGCGAGGGCGGCGAGTACGACGTCGATGGCGTACTCGTGGCCACGCAGACGATGGTCACGGAGGAGCGCCGCCGCCCGGTCCGCGAGGGGCCGTGTGACGTCATGGACGTCGATACGCGAGAGCGCCCACTGGATGCGTGCCGGGTGAACGCGTTCGCAGTCGGCCTCAAGGGTGGTCATCACGGTGGTGCACACCCGCACGTTCTCCTCGAGGGCGGCCTGCACGAGGGTGATGACGGCGCGGTCCTTGCGGTAGAGCTTGGACAGACCCTCGCTGTCCAGGACGAGGGTGCCGGGCATCAGGCGGCGGCCCCGTTGCTGCCCCGATGGTCGTGGCGCAGCAGGGCGCGGGCCGCTTCGATCTCCTCCCGGCCGAGCGGGTCGTCGTCGGTCTCGAAGTCGGCGACGAGCTCGCGGAGCCTGTCCATCGCCACCCTGTGCTCCAGCGCCTCGGCCACATACGCGGAGAACCCACCGGGACCGACCTGCGCACGCACCGTCTCCGCCAGGTCCTCGGGAAGACTGATCGAATACTTCTTGCTACCGGCCATGCCTCTCATGCTACCGCCAGTAGGATGAGCGCTGGTGGTCGAGAGAGTCGGCCGGGCCTCCGGAGGCACAGCCCTGCCCCCGGCCCGCCGAGCAGCACGGACCGGCGGGCCCCGGCCCGGTTACGGGACCACCGTCACCTTTGTCTGCAAGGTGCCGAAGGTCCACAGGGTGAGGCCGTCCTGTTTGTGGAGGCGGATGCCGCCGAGTTTCTGGCCGGGGGCGGGGGCGGGTGGGGAGGCGCCGTCCACGGCGTTGGAGAAGGCGACGTTCACGCCGTCCGCGACGGTGACGTACATGACGTGCTCGATCTGGACGCCGTCCGAGCCCTGGAGGGACTGGGTGCGCTTGGTGACGGAGTACGTGCCCACCGCCGGGTCCACCGTGCCCGGCCAGACCGTGAACGTCCGGGTCGCCCTGCCCGCCCCGTCCACCAGCCAGAGGCGTTTGGCGCCGAGGGAGTAGACGACTCTGCGGCCCTCGCCGGAGGCGGCGGGGAGGGCGGGGGGCGGTGGGGGCTTGGGCTTGTGGGTGGGGTGGGCGG
Source organism: Streptomyces corallincola (assembly GCF_019104725.1). Classification (GTDB taxonomy): domain Bacteria; phylum Actinomycetota; class Actinomycetes; order Streptomycetales; family Streptomycetaceae; genus Streptomyces; species Streptomyces corallincola. Next base: position 1,849 of record NZ_JAHRXF010000060.1, read on the forward strand.
AGGCGGACACGGTGGGGCGGGCGGTCGCGGCCGTGGGGCGCGGGCCGTGGTTCGCCTGGACGCCGAGCGCGATCACGGCGGCGGTCGCCGCCACCGTCAGTCCGGAGACCCAGGCCCACGAGGGCAGTCGGGCAGCCACGGGTTACGCATCTCCTCCGCTACGAGTCCCCACGCGCCCCCGTTCGGGGCGGCTCGGGACTGAGGTCGGATCATCGTACTCAGTCCCGGGCCGCGTCTCCGTCCCGAGGTGGCCCGGTCAGTCCAGTACCGGCAGCAGCTCCGGCAGGTGTCCGTCCGAGGCCGCCGCCGCGCGCTGCCGCTCCTCCGGCACCGCGCCGTACAGCGTCGTGCGCGGGCGTGCCGGGCGGCCCGCCGCCTCCGCCACGGCGACCAGGTCGCGTACGGATTTGTACGAGCCGTACGACGAGCCCGCCATCCGGGAGATCGTCTCCTCCATCAGGGTGCCGCCCAGGTCGTTGGCGCCGGAGCGGAGCATCTCGGCGGCGCCCTCGCTGCCGAGCTTCACCCAGCTGGTCTGGATGTTGGGGATGTGCGGGTGGAGCAGCAGGCGGGCGATCGCCGTCACCGCGCGGTTGTCGCGGATCGTCGGGCCCGGGCGGGAGATGCCCGCGAGGTAGACCGGCGCGTTGGTGTGGATGAACGGCAGGGTGACGAACTCGGTGAATCCGCCGGTGCGTTGCTGGATACCGGCGAGGGTGCGGAGGTGGCCGAGCCAGTGGCGGGGCTGGTCCACGTGGCCGTACATCATCGTGGACGAGGAGCGGATGCCCAGTTCGTGGGCGGTGGTGACGACCTCGATCCAGGTCGCGGCCGGGAGCTTGCCCTTGGTGAGAATCCAGCGGACCTCGTCGTCCAGGATCTCCGCCGCCGTACCGGGGATGGTGTCGAGTCCGGCCTCCTTCGCGGCCGTCAGCCACTCGCGGATCGACATCCCCGTGCGGGTCGCGCCGTTGACGACCTCCATCGGGGAGAACGCGTGCACGTGCATGCCGGGCACCCGTTCCTTCACCGCGCGGGCGATGTCGAAGTACGCGGTGCCGGGCAGGTCGGGGTGGATACCGCCCTGCATGCACACCTCGACCGCGCCCACGTCCCACGCCTGTGCCGCGCGGTCCGCGACCTGGTCGAGGGAGAGGGTGTACGCGTCGGCGTCGGTGCGGCGCTGGGCGAAGGCGCAGAAGCGGCAGCCGGTGTAGCAGACGTTGGTGAAGTTGATGTTCCGGGTGACGATGTACGTCACGTCGTCCCCGACCGCCGACTTGCGTACGTCGTCGGCCACTTGGCAGAGCGCGTCCAGCGCCGGGCCGTCCGCGTGCAGCAGGGCGAGGGCCTCGGCGTCGGTGAGTCGCGTCGGGTCGTCGGCGGCGGTGGCGAGAGCCTGGCGTACGTCGGTGTCGATGCGCTCGGGGACCATGCCGGGGGCGGCGGCCTCGCGGAGCGCCTCCCAGTCGCCGTACACCTCGTCGAAGTCGGCGCGGCGGTCGCCGGTACGGCCCTCGGTGTCGATCGTGGTGTGCAGATCGGTGCGGCCGGAGGCGGTGAACGCCTCGTCCGGCTCCTGCCAGGGGTGGCCCTCGACCACCGCGTCCGGACGGGCGAGACCGGTCTCCGGGTCCGCGAGCGCGGCCACGTGCGGGCGCAGGCGCGGGTCGAGCCAGGGTTCGCCCCGGCGGACGAACTCCGGGTACACGCAGAGGCGTTCGCGCATGTCGAAACCGGCCGCCGCGGACTTCGCGGCCAGCTCCTCGATCCGCGGCCAGGGGCGTTCGGGGTTGACGTGGTCGATGGTCAGCGGGGAGACCCCGCCCCAGTCGTCGATCCCGGCCGCGATCAGGCGCTCGTACTCGGAGTCCACGAGGTTGGGCGGGGCCTGGAGGCAGGCGGCGGGGCCCATGATGTGCCGGGCGACGGCGACGGTGGCGATCAGTTCGTCCAGCTCGGCGTCCGGCATGCCGCGCATCGCCGTGTCCGGCTTGGCGCGGAAGTTCTGGATGATCAGTTCCTGGATGCCGTGGTGGGCGCGGGCGACGCGGCGCAGCGCGAACAGGGAGTCCGCGCGCTCCTCGTACGTCTCCCCGATGCCGATGAGGAGGCCCGAGGTGAACGGGACCGAGCTGCGGCCCGCGTCCTCCAGCACCCGCAGGCGTACGGCGGGTTCCTTGTCCGGGGAGCCGTAGTGCGGGCCGCCGGGCTCGGACCACAGACGGGTCGCCGTCGTCTCCAGCATCATCCCCATCGACGGGGCCACGGGCTTCAGGCGCTGGAAGTCCGTCCAGCTCAGCACGCCCGGATTGAGGTGGGGCAGGAGGCCGGTCTCCTCCAGGACGCGGATGGAGATGGCGCGGACGTAGGCGATCGTGTCGTCGTAGCCGTGGGCGTCGAGCCATTCACGGGCCTCGGGCCAGCGGTCCTCCGGCTTGTCGCCCAGGGTGATGAGGGCTTCCTTGCAGCCCAGGGCGGCACCCTTGCGGGCAACGTCCAGGACCTCGTCGGGGGACATGAACATGCCGTGACCGGCTCGGCGGAGCTTGCCGGGGACCGTGACGAAGGTGCAGTAGTGGCATGTGTCGCGGCAGAGGCGGGTGAGGGGGATGAAGACGCTCTTGGAGTACGTGATCACTCCTTCGCGTCCGGCGTCCCTCAGGCCCTTGTCCCGGAGGCGGGCGGCCGAGGCGGTGAGGGTGGTGAGGTCCTCGCCCCGCGCCTGGAGGAGTACGGCGGCTTCCTCCAGGTCCAGGGTCACACCGCTCTGGGCACGTTTCAGGGCGCGACGCATGGAGTTCTCGGTGGGGCCGCCGGGGGTTCCTGGGGTCGCGGGTGTCTGCATTCCTTGAGCATACGAGGGGGGTTGGGGGGCGGAAATGGGGGTGGCCGGGGGATGGGGGTGGGGGTGCCCGGGGGGCGTGGGGGTGGGGATGTCCCGGGGGTGGGAGCCCGGAGGGAGCTCTCCGTGAGCAGGACGCCGTCAAGCCGCCCGCCCGCACTCGCCTCCCCACGGCCGGGCACACCCCGACGCGGCACCCCTACGCCACGGACCGGCGCGGCACCCCGACGCCACGGATCTACGTGGCCGACCGCATGCGGAGGTGTTCGCAAGGAGTTGCCGGGCATCCTCTGGGTCAAGCGCAGACCATTTCGACGATCAGCGTCAACTCAGGGGGATTTACGATGAGTTACGACGACTCCTCATCCACATCCGCTCGGCCCCAGAGGGACGGCAAGGCCATAGCGAGCCTGTGCTGCGGCATCGTGGGACTGCTCCTCCTGCGCATCGTGCTGGGCCCACTGGCCATCATCCTCGGTTCCGTCAGCCGACGGCAGTCGGCCACCAAGGGCGAAGCATCAGGCATGGCCACGGCGGGCATCGTCTTGGGCGTCGTGGACGTGGTCCTGTGGCTGCTGCCTCTCGCCTTCGCCATAACCAACGGCGACAGCTGGTACTACGGCGGCTGACGGACGACCGGCGAGCGGCCCGCGGGCGACGGCCCACAGGAGGCGGGCCACCGACAGCGTGACGCGCGAGGGGCACGGGCACACCCGGCGAGGACCCGGGCGGCCCGCGCCCCCGCGCGTTCCGCCCCGGACCACCCGCGGCACGCCGTCGCGCACACCACCCCCGTCACCCCCGTCACACGTCACCCCCGCCACCCGCCCCACCGGCGAATCCCCGGTGACCGGTCGCGGCGGCGCGTGGGCCCGTCCGCGTCCTCCACGTCCTCGGCGTCCTCGGCGTCCTCGGCGTCTTCCGCGTCCACGCCTCCCGCTGTGATCGGGATCTCGGGCGGCTGACGTGGGGGCCCGGACAAGGCAGACTGGCGGGGTGGTGGGTGAAGCCTAGGGGGGCTGTCGCATGGACGGTGGACCGCTCGGGTCCGATCAGCGGCGTCGCGGCCCCGCACCGGTTGCGGGGACGGCGCTGCGGTTCGGCGTGCTCGGACCCGTGCGGGCCTGGCGCGGCACGGAGGGGCTGAACACCGGCTCCCCGCAGCAACGCGCCCTGCTGGCCGCCCTGTTGCTCCGCGAGGGCCGGACGGCGACGGCGGCCGAGCTGATCGACGCGCTGTGGGGCGAGGAGCCGCCGTCGCAGGCGGTGGCCGCGCTGCGCACGTACGCGTCCCGGCTGCGCAAGGTGCTGGGCGCCGATGTGCTGACCAGCGAGTCGGGCGGGTACGCGGTGCGCGCGCTGGACACCGGCGCGCTGGACCTCGCCGTGGCACAGGAGTTGACGGCACGCGCCGAGAAGGCCCGTACGGCGGGGGACGTGACCGAGGCGCGGCAGGCGCTGCGCCGGGCGCTGGCCCTGTGGGACGGGGAGCCGCTGGCCGGGGTGCCCGGCCCGTACGCCGAGGCACAGCGGGTCCGGCTGGCCGAGTGGCGCCTCCAACTCCTGGAATCCAGGCTGGACATGGACCTGGAGCAGGGCAGCCACGCGGAGGCCGTCTCCGAACTGACCGCGCTCACCGCCGAACACCCGCTGCGGGAGCGGCTGCGCGAGCTGCTGATGCTGGCGCTGTACCGCAGCGGACGGCAGGCGGAGGCGCTCGCGGTGTACGCGGACACCCGGCGGCTGCTCGCGGAGGAGCTGGGCGTGGACCCGCGCCCCGGCCTGCGCGATCTCCAGGAGCGCATCCTGCGCGCCGATCCGGCGCTGGCGGAACCGGCGGCCCCCGTACCCCAGTCGGCCGCCGCACCGGTCCGCCCCGCTCAACTCCCGGCGTCCGTACAGGATTTCACCGGACGGGCGGCATTCGTCGGGGAGTTGACCGGGATTCTGGCCGCCGCCTCGGAGGAGCAGGGCCGGGTGATGGCGGTGTCGGCCGTCGCGGGCATCGGCGGGGTCGGCAAGACGACGCTCGCGGTGCATGTCGCCCACCAGGCCCGACAGGCTTTCCCCGACGGGCAGTTGTACGTGGACCTCCAGGGGTCCAGCGGCCACCCGGCCGAACCCGAGTCGGTGCTCGGCTCGTTCCTGCGCGCGCTCGGCACGCCCGACTCCGCCGTCCCGGACTCCCCGGCGGAGCGGGCCGCGCTGTACCGCTCGGTGCTCGACGGGCGCCGGGTGCTGGTGCTGCTGGACAACGCCAAGGACGCGGCGCAGGTCCGCCCGCTGCTGCCGGGGACGGCGGGGTGTGCGGCGCTGGTCACCTCGCGGGTCCGGATGATGGGGCTCGCGGGCGCGCACCTGGTGGACCTGGACGTGATGTCGCCCGAGGAGGCGCTCGGGCTGTTCACCAAGATCGTGGGCCGGGAGCGGGTCGCGGCCGAGCGGGAGGCCGCGCTGGACGTGGTCGCCGCGTGCGGTTTCCTGCCGCTGGCGATCCGGATCGCGGGCTCCCGGCTGGCCGCCCGCCGCACCTGGACGGTCTCCGTGCTCGCCGCGAAGCTCGCCGACGAGCGCCGACGGCTGGACGAACTCCAGGCGGGCGATCTCGCGGTGAAGGCCACCTTCGAGCTGGGCTACGGCCAGCTGGAGCCCGAACAGGCCCGCGCGTTCCGGCTGTTGGGCCTCGCGGACGGCCCGGACATCTCGCTGGCCGCCGCAGCCGCCGTACTCGATCTGCCCGCCGAGGACGCCGAGGAGCTGTTGGAGTCCCTGGTGGACACCTCCCTGCTGGAGTCCGCCGCGCCCGGCCGCTACCGCTTCCACGACCTCGTACGCCTCTACGCCCGTTCCTGTGCCGAACGCGACGAACAGCCGCCCAGCGAACGGGAGTCGGCACTCTCCCGGCTGCTGGACCACTATCTCGCCACGGCCGCGCGGGTGTACGCGCTGGAGCGGCCCGGCGACCGGCTCGCGGACCATCTGGAGGCCACCGAGTACGCGGGGCTGGCGTTCACCGACCGGCACGCGGCACAGGACTGGCTGTACGCGGAGGCGGACGCGCTGCTGTCCTGCGTACGGCAGTCGCTGCACGGCCCCCGGCTGCGCCGGGCCGTGGACCTGCTCTGGGTGGCGAAGGACCTCGCGGAGTCGGGCGCCAACTCCCGTGCCTACGAGGTCGCCGCGCACGAGTCGCTGGCCCGCGCCCGCGCCGCCGGTGACCCGCGCGCGGCCGGGCGGGCGCTGACCGCGCTGACCGATGTGCATCTGGTCGCGGGCCGCTTCGACGACGCCGACGCGGCGGCCGTGGAGGCGTTCCGGGCCGCCGAGGAGGCCGACGACCCGGTGCCGCGCTGCTGGTCGCCGAACACGCGGGGCATCATCGCGCTGTACCAGGGGCGGCACGAGGACGGCGAACGCCATCTCACCCTCGCCATCGGGAACTTCCGCGCCGACGCCAACCGCCCCGGCGAGGCCAGCGCGCTGTGCAACCTCTCCCGCATCCACCTCGCGGGCGGCCGGGTGGACTCCGCCGTCGCCCTCGCCCGGCAGGGCATCGTCATCTACGACTCCACCGGCAACGCCCTGCGCGGCGCCAACGCCCGCTACGCGCTGGGTCTCGCGCTGACCCGCAACGGACAGCTGGACGAGGCGGTGGAGTGCCTGCTGTCCGCGCTGGACACCTTCCGCGACAGCAGGCAGCGGCTGTGGGAGGGCATGACCCTGTTCCGGCTGGCCGAGGCCGACCTCGCCGCCCGCCGCCCCGCCCAGGCCGCCCCCCGCGCCGAGTCGGCGCTCAGCGTGCTGCGCGGCATCGGCGGCGAGTGGCGGCGAGGCCTGGTGCTGACCGTGCTGGGCCGCGCCCTGGACGGCGTCGGCCAGCCCGGCCGCGCCCAGGTCTGCTGGCAGGAGGCCCTGCGGCTGTACGAGGAGCTGGGCTCCCCGGAGGCCGACGAGGTACGCGGCCTGCTGGCGCCGTCGGCAGCGGCCTGACCGGCGGTATCCCTCTCAAGTTCCGTTGCCGGTAGGGGCGTTCAGCGAATGTTTATCCCCGTCCGACATCATGGAGTCATCGGTCCGACGCGTCGGGGGGCGCTCGGAGCGTGGTGCGGTCGCCCGGCTGGTCCGAGCGGCCGGCCACCCGTCCGGCGTCACTCGGGGGAGTCGCCGGGCGGGATCGCCCCACCTCGAACCACTTGCCGGAACCACAGCGGGGAGCACCACCTCATGAGCGACGACAAGACCCAGCCGGTCGTGAAGCCCGACGACCAGCACGCCACCGGCGAGAAGCTCGCCGCGATGGACCAGCACGCCACGGGCGAGAAGCTGGTGGCCCTGGACCAGCACGCCACCGGCGAGAAGCTGGTCGCGCAGGACCAGCACGCCACCGGCGAGCCCGCGAAGATCCCGGCGCAGCTCGACGGCGACGAGATCACGACCCTCGACCAGCACGCCACGGTCGAGCGTCCCTGAGGGACCGCACCGCACGACGGGGATCGGCCGCGGCGGCGCGGAGGGGGAGCCGCCGCGGCCGAGGTGCGTCCGGCCCCGGAAGCGGTGAACTCCGTTTCTCAGCGCACCAGTTCGGCCCGCTGCTCCACTGTGCAGTGGTCCACGCGGGAGGCGACGTCCGAGGCGACCGGCACGGAGAGCGTCTCCCGGCCCCGCGCGGGCACGGCGACCGTGGCGGTCCGCGCCGTGGCGAGCCGCGCGCCCGTCGCGTCGTAGAAGGTGACGGACGAACGCAGGCGCGCCGTACGGCTGTTGGGGTTGGAGATCTCCACGCTCGCGGGCCGGGTGGCGGTCGCGCAGCTCAGCAGCCGCGCGCTGCCGTCCCGCAGCGCCCCCGCCGTGCTCCGCCCGGTCGCCGTCGCGGTGTCCGTCGGACGGTGGGTGGGGCCCCGGGTGTACGCCCCGCCGCCGGACCACGAGGACGACGTGGACGACGACGATGATGACGACGACGACGAGTGTGAACTGTCTTGGTCCTGGCGGGAGTTGCTGCACCCCCCGCCTCCGCCACTGCCGTGGCTCCGGTGGTGGCCGTGCCGGGAGAACCCGGTCAGTGCCAGCATCACCATGAGCAGTACCGCCGTGAACCTCAGGCCGCGCCCCCGCTGCGTCATACCCGGAAGGCTACCCCCGGCCCGCCCCGCCACTCAGGCGGTGCGGGCCGTTCCGGTGCCCTTCTCGGCGTCGAGGGCGTAGACGCAGCGGTCCTTGCTGCACGCGTACACCACGCCGTCCCGGACGACCGGGGAGCCGGTGATCTCGCCTCCGGTGGCGAGCTTCCAGCGCAGTCGGCCGTCGTCGGCCTTCAGGGTGTACAGCAGGTGGTCGGTGGAGCCGAAGTGGATACGGCCCTCCGCGACCGCCGGGGCGCCGACCACGTCGCCGCCCGCCTGGAAGCGCCACTTGGGGGTGCCGGTGACCGCGTCCAGGGTGTAGAGCCCCTTGCCGCTGCCCACGTGCACATGGCCGCCCGCGACCAGGACGGGTTCCACCGAGGAGCGGGCCTCGGTGGCGATCCGCCAGCGGTCGCGGCCGTCGGTGGCGTCCAGGGCGTAGACGGTGCCGAGGTAGTCCGCGAGGTAGATCCCGCCGCCGGTGACGGCCGGGCCCGGCGCGAACGCGGGCGGGCACAGGAACACCGCCGGGGCCTCGAAGTGCCAGCGCACCCGCCCGCTCGCCGCCTCGACGGCGACGACGCGGGTCCCGGCCGCGATGTACACGTACCCGTCGGGGCCGGGGGTGAGTCGGACCGGGACGCCGCCGCAGGAGGCCGCGTCCCCGACCGGGTACGACCAGCGCTCCTCGCCCTTGCGGGCGTCCAGGGCGCGCAGCCGGGCGTCCTGCCAGACGTAGACGGTGCCGTCGTGCAGGACGGGGCCCGCCTCGGGGGACTCGAAGTCGGTCTGGCAGCCGCTGATCTCCCAGAGTCGCTGCCCGCTCGACGCCTCCCAGGCCTGCACCCCGCCACCGCGCGTGCCGGTGACGACGGTGCCCCGGTCGGCGTGCAGGGCGTACACCCAGGCGTCGGTGGACAGCCGCCACAGGTCGGTGCCCTCGCGGGCGTCCAGGGCGTACAGCGTGGGTCCGTCGGAGGCGTGCACCCGGCCGTCCGCGACCGCCATCGACCAGGCCACGTCCCGCGTCTTGAAGCGGCGGCGGCCGGTGGCCACGTCGAGCGCGTGCACCTCGAAGGAGGTGACGTAGACGAGGTCCCCGGCGACCGCGGGGGTGCCCCACACGTCGTTGGACATCCGGAACCGCCAGGGCCGCCAGCCGCCCGCCCCGTCCGGGGGCGCCACCGGGACCGGCGGTACGGCGGGGTCGGCGCCGGTGACGCCGGGGCGCGGGCGGGACCAGTTGGCCACCAGGCCGGACTCGGGCGGCGGCGCCTTCACGGCGGCGGCGCGGGCGTCCGCGACGCGCGGGCCGGGCCCGATCGGCACCTCGGCACCGGCCAGCCGGACCGGCCGGGTGTCGGGGGCGCCGACCGCGACCGGCGCGGGGACGGCCGGGTCGTAGGACGGCGGCGGGGGCATGACGGGGCGGCGCGGTCCGGGCGCGGTCGGCGCCGGGCGGGCGGCGGGCCGTCCGCCGCGCCGGGACTCGATCAGGGCGACCGCCTTCTCGGGCAGCCAGGCGGAGGCGGTGCCGCTGTCGTCGGAGCCGGAGCCGAACAGGTGCGGGGCCAGCTGCGCCTGGAGGTCGGCGGGGCTGGGGCGCCCGGCGGCCTCCATCTTCATGCACGCCTCGATCAGCGGGCGCAGTTCCTCGGGCAGGCCGGTGGTGTCCGGGCCCTCGCGGAGCAGCATGAACACCGTCTCGACCGGGTTGGCGCCGTGGAAGGGCGGGTGGCCGGTGGCGGCGAAGACCAGGGTGGAGCCGAGCGAGAACACATCGCTGGCGCCGGTGACGCTGCGGGAGTCCTTCGCCTGCTCCGGGGACATGTAGGCGGGGGTGCCGACGGCGACGTTGGTCATGGTCAGCCGGGTGTTGGAGACCCCGGAGGCGATGCCGAAGTCGATGACCCGGGGGCCGTCCTCGACCACCAGCACGTTGGACGGCTTGAGGTCGCGGTGCACCAGACCGGCGCCGTGGATGGACTGGAGCGCCTCGGCGACGCCCGCGGCGAGCCAGCGCACGGCCTGGGCCGGGAGCGGCCCGCAGTCGTTCACTATCTCTTCGAGCGAGGGAGCGGGGACGTACGCGGTCGCCAGCCACGGTACGGCGGCCCGCGGGTCGGCATCGACCACGGCGGCCGTGTAGAACCCGGAGACCGCGCGAGCCGCCTCCACCTCACGGGTGAAGCGGACCCGGAAGAGCTGGTCCTCGGCCAGTTCCGTGCGGACCGTCTTGATCGCCACGCGCCGCCCGGAGGCCGACCGGGCGAGATAGACCAGCCCCATGCCACCGGCGCCCAGCCGGCCCAGCACCTCGAACGGCCCGATCCGCCGCGGATCGTGCTGCGTCAGCTGATCCACCACTTGCCTGCCACCTCCCCGTACGGGCCACGCCACCCACATATGGACGTGACCGAAGTGCAGCGTCTCACCACCGCACCGCCGCGGCGGCACGCACCCCGATTCTTCCTGGCCGGGCGGCCGGTTGCGAACCCGCGGATGAATCGGGGTGTCTCGTGGCGAACAGGTTCATTTCACCCTCACCGGAGTGCGCTGGAGCAGCGCGAAGGACGCCCCCTGGTCGTCGGAGACCACCGCGACCCTGCCGTACGACGCGCGGAACGGCGTCACCCTGACCCGGCCGCCGAGCCGCCGCACCGCGCCGAGGGCGCCGTCGAGGTCGTCGGAGGCGAAGTGGACGAGGAAGTGCGGGGGCATCTCGGCGGGGAACACGTCCGCGACGGCGGCCCGCCCGAAGTCGGGACGGGCACCGGGGCCGAACAGGGCGTCGTGGAAGAGGGTGCCGTAGAACGCGTCGGCGGCCGCGGGGTCGCGGGTGTAGAGCTGCGCCCAGGCGAGGGTGCCGGGGGTGGGGGGCGGGGTTTCCGGGAGAGCGGGGGCGGCGGGCGCGGGGGTGTCCGGCTCTCCCGCCTCATACGCCTCCCGCGCATCCCTCACCTCGTACGCCTCCCCCGCCTCCCCCGCCTCATCCGCCTCCCGCGTCTCCGGTTGCCAGAGGCCGAAGACCGCGCCCTCCGGGTCGGCGGCGAGGGCGGCCAGGCCGGGGCCCTCGCCGGGGTACGGAGGCGTGAGGAGCTGGCCACCGGAGGCCGTGATGCGGCGGGAGAGGGCGGCGGCGTCCGGGGTGGCGAAGGAGACCGTCCAGACCGTGGGGAGCCTGCCGTCGGTCTTGCGGGCGAGGGTGGCGACCGGCACACCGCCGAGCGTCGCCTCGGTCAGGGTGTCGTCACCGTCCGTGAAGGACCATCCGAAAAGGGCGCCGTAGAAGCGTCGGCCCGCCGCCACGTCGGAGAGGTCGGCGCGGACCCGGCACGGGGTGCCCTCCGGGTACGGCGATGCGCTGTTTTCGGCCATGTCGCCAAAGTAACCGCGTCCCGCACAACGCGCAGACCAGGGATTCCTTGCCCACAAGGGCCTCGCACCCCATTTGCACTCGGCCGAATCGCGCCCGGACACCCCGTCGGTAAGCTGACGGCATGACAGGACAAGTGCGTACCGTTGACGGCCGCGTGGCCGGTCGGCGAGGGCAGGCGACCCGGCAGAAGCTGCTCGACTGCCTCAGCGAGATGCTCAGATCGTCCCCGTACCGGGATGTCAAGGTCATCGATGTGGCACGGAAGGCGGGCACCTCCCCCGCGACCTTCTACCAGTACTTCCCCGATGTCGAGGGCGCGGTGCTGGAGGTCGCGGAGGAAATGGCCGACGAGGGCGCCGCGTTGGCGGGGCTGCTGGAGGGCCGGAGCTGGGCGGGCCGGGCCGGATGGCAGACCGCGCAGGAACTCGTGGACGGATTCCTGGAGTTCTGGCGCCGCAACGACGCGATTCTGCGGGTGATCGACCTCGGTGCCGCCGAGGGGGACAAACGGTTCTACAAGATCCGGATGCGGATTCTGAACGCCGTGAACGGCTCTCTCTCCTCGTCCATCGGCGAACTCCAGGCCAAGGGCCGGATCGACAAGGACGTGAACCCGGCCGCCATCGCCGGTTCGCTGGTGGCGATGCTGGCCGCCGTCGCCTCGCACCAGAAGGGGTTCTCCTCCTGGGGCGTCAAGCAGGCCGAGATCAGGCCGAATCTGGCGCTGCTGGTGCACCTGGGCGTGACGGGCCGCAAGCCCACCAAGTAGGGCTTTCCGCGAGGCAGTTGATTCGGTAACGCTTCTGGCGCGCGCCGCTGGTTCGCCACGGTTCCCGGTCGGTCCTCCGCTGGTCTTGCGCCGGTTCGCCCTCGCCGCCGTGGTTCCGCGCGGGATTCGCTCCCCCTCCTCTTCGCCGTGGTTCCGTGTGCCCGGTTCCTCCGGGAGCCAAGTCCTGTCGGGCACACGGTGGTTGACCCGCCGACCGGCGCGTGCCGAGCGGTGCGCCCGGCCGCACACGCGCTTTCCGGGCCATACTCGGCACATGGCACCGAAGGACCTCCACTCATTGCTGCGCACCCTGCGGGTGTGGGCGCCGGAGACGACCGAACTGCGCCCCTTCGACCCGGACAGGGCTCCGCCGACCCCGCTGCCCCTGTTCACGGAGTGGCTCGCGGACGCGGCGGCGGCCGGGCAGCCCGAGCCGCACACGATGTCCCTGGCGACGACGGACGCGGACGGCCGGGCGGACGTACGGATCGTGATGCTGCACGGCGCGGACGGCGACGGCTGGTCCTTCGCGTCGCACTCCACCAGCCGCAAGGGGCGGGCGCTCGCCGCCCGCCCGTACGCGGCCCTCGCCTTCTACTGGCCCGTGCTCGGCCGCCAGGTCCGGGTGCGCGGGACGGTGACGGCGGCGCCGTCGGAGGAGAGCCAGGCGGATCTGCACGCCCGGTCCACCGGCGCGCTGGCCGCCGCGCTCACCGGGCGGCAGAGCGCGGAGCTGGCCTCGGCGGAGGAGCTGCGGCAGGCGTCCCGGGCCGCGTGGGAGCGGGCCCGCGAGCATCCCGAGGAGCCGTCACCGACCTGGACGCTTTACCGGCTGCGGGCGGACGCGGTGGAGTTCTTCCAGGGCGACCCGGAACGGCGGCACGTACGACTGGAGTACCGGCGTACGGAGTTCGGGTGGAGCAAGGGGCTGCTGTGGCCATGAGGCGCGGGCTGGTGCCGTGACCGTGAGGCACGGGCGCGGAGGTGTCGTGGTCGTGAGGCACGGGCGGGCTGGTGTCGTGGCCGGGCGCGGTGGAGGCGTGGGGGTGTGGCGGCGGCGCGGGGGTGTGGTGCGCCCGGCGTGATCAATCCGCAACCAATTCCGGTCTTGACCGAGACCCATCAATCGGATTCGGGGTCCGCCCGCTGGTTACCCTCGCGCTCATGGCCGTATCCCACCCCGCCTCCGAGCGCCCCGCGTCCGCTGCCGCCGACCGTCCCGTCTATGTGATCGGGGCGGGTCCGGGCGGGCTCGCCGTGGCGTACGCGCTGCGGGCGCGCGGTATCCGGGCGGTGGTGCTGGAGAAGGCGGACGCGGTCGGCGCGTCCTGGCGCGGCCACTACGACCGGCTGCACCTGCACACCACACGCGGGCTGTCGGCGCTGCCGGGCCTGAAGATGCCGCGCCGGTTCGGCCGCTGGGTGTCCCGCGACGACGTGGTCCGCTATCTGGAGAAGTACGCCGAGCACCACCGGCTGGAGATCGTCACCGGGGTGGAGGTGTTCCGGATCGAGCGGTCCGGGGACGGTGAGGGCTGGCTGCTGCACGCGTCCGGCGGCCGGGAGCTGACCGGCAGCGCGGTGGTCGTGGCGACCGGTTTCAACCACACCCCGAGGGTGCCCGACTGGCCGGGCCGCGAGGAGTTCCCCGGCGAGTTCCTGCACGCCTCGGCGTACCGGGGTCCGGCGCCGTACGCGGGCCGGGACGTGCTGGTGGTGGGCGTCGGCAACACGGGCGCCGAGATCGCGGTGGACCTGGTGGAGGGCGGCGCGGCGCGGGTCCGGCTCGCGGTGCGCACCGCCCCGCACATCGTGCGCCGCTCCACCGCCGGCTGGGCCGCGCAGTACACCGGTGTCCTGGTACGGCGCCTGCCGGTGCGGCTGGTGGACCGCCTCGCCCGCCCGCTGGCCCGGCTCAGCACCCCCGACCTGACCGCCCAGGGCCTCCCCCGCCCCGAGTCCGGCCTCTACAGCCGGGTCCGCGAGGGCGCGATCCCCGTCCAGGACGTCGGCCTCATCGACGCCGTCCGCACCGGGAAGGTGGAGATCGTGGCGGCCGTGGAGGGCTTCGAGGGCGAGCGGGTCAAGCTGTCCGACGGCACGGCGGTCACCCCGGACGCGGTGATAGCCGCCACCGGCTACACCCGCGGCCTCACCGGCCTGCTCGCCCCCCTGGACGTCCTGGACGACCGGGGCCGCCCCCGCGTCCACGGCCCCCGCACCTCCCCCGACGCCCCCACCCTCTACTTCACCGGCTACACCAACCCCATCAGCGGCATGCTCCGCGAACTGGCCCACGACGCGGAACGCATCGCCCGGGCGGTGGCGCGCCGGGCGGTCTGACCGGTTCCTGGGTACCGGTACGGCCCCGGCCGGGCCCGAGGTGTCGTACGCCCCGGACCCGGCCGTACGCGGGTCAGCGGACGCGGATGAAGAGCACGTCGTAGCCGTTGTTCTTGCCTCGGTTCTTGATGTAGACGCCGTCCTTGCCGCCGTTGGGGTTGGAGGTGTTGCCCTCGACGGTGGTGAAGGTGGAGCCGGAGACGGTGCGGACGAAGCCGATGTGCTCGTGGCCGCCGGTGAAGTCGTTGCCGCCGTCCCAGTCGAAGGCGACGATGTCGCCGGGCTGGGGGCTGTTGGTGACGGAGAGGTGGTAGTTCCCGGCGCGGGCCTGCTTGACCCAGCCGGAGACATAGGTGTTGCGGTACGAGGTGGCGCCGGTCTGCTTGGCCACCCAGCTGACGAAGGTCGCGCACCAGGCGTAGTTGTTGGTGGAGAGGGAGAGGCCGACGGAGGTGCCGTAGCTGTTCGCGCGAGCGCTGCCCTCGACCGTGCCGACCTCGGCGGAGGCCACGTCGAGGATCTTGCTGTAGCCGCCGCCGGGCGGGGGCGAGGTGGGCGGGGTGACCGCGCCGTACAGCGCCGCCTTGGTGTTCGGGCCGACGTGCCCGTCCACCGCGAGGCCCTTCTCGGCCTGGAAGTCGCGGACCGCGCTGTCGGTCAGCCCGCCGAAGTCGCCGTCCACCGCGAGGTCGGCGCCGTGGTGGTTGAGCAGGCTCTGCAACTCGGTGACGCAGCCGCTCTTCTGCCCCTTGACGATCTCGTTGGGGCAGGAGGAGGAGTTCAGGTTGACCGGCGCGGGCGCTCCGTTGCCACCGCCGCCACCGATGTTGGAGTACAGCGCCGTCTTGGTGTTCGGGCCGACCTCGCCGTCGGCGGAGAGTCCGCTCGCGGACTGGAACGACTTCACGGAGGCGAGCGTGTTCGGCCCGAACTCACCGTCCACGTCCAGGTGTTGGCCCTTGCCGTTCAGCAGGGCCTGGAGAGTGGAGACGCAGCCGCCGCTCATGCCCTCCACGATGTTCGCCGGGCAGGACGCGGAGCGCAGGTCCAGCCCGGTGGACGGGGACTCGTCGGTGTCGTAGAGCTCCCGCTTGGTGTTCGCGCCGACCTGGCCGTCCGCCGACAGCCCGTGCGCGGACTGGAAGGCGCGGACGGCGGTCGCGGTGCCGGAGCCGAAGTCGCCGTCGATCTCTATGGAGTAGCCGTGGTGGCGCAACAGCCGCTGGAGTTCGGTGACACAGCCGCCCTTGGCGCCCTGGACGAGATTCGCCGGGCAGGACGAGGAGTTCAGGTTGACCGGGGAGGGCGCCTCACCAACCGTCGCGTACAGCTTGCTCTTGGTCTGCGGGCCGACCCGCCCGTCCACCGCGATGGCCGTGGCCGACTGGTACTCGCGCACCGCGTAGAGCGTGCTCGGGCCGAACTCGCCGTCCACCTGGAGGCTCGCGCCGTGCGCGTTGAGCAGCCGCTGCAACTCCGTGACGCAGCCGCTGGTCTGGCCCTGCACGATCTCGGCCGGGCAGGACGCCGAGGTCAGCTTGACCGGGGCCGGGGCCGCGGACGCCGGGTGGGCGCCGAGCACCACGCCCGCCGCCAGCATCGCCGCGGTCGCGGCGAGGGAGCCGGTCCTGACCCGCCAGCCCGGTCCGGCCCGGTGGGGGACGCGGGGGCGGTGGTCTCCGTCGGCGGTGATGCGGAACGCAAGTCTTCCCATGATTACGGGACATCTCCTTCAACTGGGCGGCGCTGATGCCGTGTTGCTGTGCCGTGGCGGTGCTGTGCTGTGCGGTGGAGTGCCGTGTCGCTGTGCCGTACCGATGTCGCCGGGTCGTACGCGCGGTGTGCCGTGCCGTACTCATCCGTACCGCGGCCCGCTCTCGCCTGGACGGGAGAGCGGGCTGCGGGAACACGTCCGTCAAGCGGTGGAGCGGCTCAACAGGGGTAGAACGACGAGAAGTCGTTGGCGAACCGCTTGAACGCGGCCTTGGTGTCGGCACCCGGATCGCCGTCGATCTTGTCCTTGTAGCCCCACCCGAACGCCAGCATCCGCTGGAGCGCCCTGATGGTGTTGGGGCCGGGGTCGCCGTCGATGCTGTCGGTGTAGGCCCAGTACGCCTTGAGGTGGCGCTGCATGGCCTTCCAGCTGTTGGTGCCGAGCTGGCCGTCGATGCTGCCGGTGTAGCTGGCCGGGGCGTCGCGCATGAAGCACTGCACGTACTTGGCCTGGGTGGTGCTCAGACCGAGGTTGTTCGTCGCGAGTACGGAGGCCGGCTGGACCTTCGTGTGCGGGGTGGGCGCCGCGACACTCGTCCCCGCGGTCGCCAGGCCGCCCGCGGCGAGTCCGATCACTGCGGCGGTGCTGACCAGGGTCCTGGCCATGACGTTCGATCGCATACGTCGTTTACCTCTCGGTTCGTCGGGCACACCTGGTTGCGGTCCAGGTGGCGAGACGAGAGTGGGCCGTGGGGGTCGAGGGGCACCACCCTTCCCGCCGAAGTGAGGCCCCGACGGGACGTCCCACCCCCTGACCTGCGGGGACGCGCGCCGGAACGACGGCGCGACGGGACGGCCGTACGGCCCGACGGGCGCCCCGGACGGCCGCGCGCACATCGGTGCAGCGACCACGTTGCCGTGCGACCGGGTGCCCGCTGATGCAGAATCTGACGGCACAAGGGGCACTGACCGTGTTCGGGGATCGTGAAGGTCTGGTGGGGGAACATGCCGCGTTGGAAGGCGCTGCCCGCGCAACTCGACCCGCGCGTACGGCAGTTGCTGGTGCGCTTACGCCGTCTGAAGGATCACGGCGGGCTGACCATGCGGCAGTTGGAGGCGCGTACCGGTTACAGCGCGACATCGTGGGAGCGGTATCTCAACGGCCGCTCCCTGCCCCCGCGCGACGCCGTCGAGGCCCTCGCCCGGCTGGGCGGCGACGACGTGACGCGACTGCTGGCGCTGCACGAGGTCGCGGGAGAGGCGTGGCGGGAGGGGGCGGCACCGACCGCCGTACGGCCACCCGCGCCGGAGGTGGAGACCACGCCCGAGACGGGGGCCGTCATCGAGGCGGGGACCACACCCGAGCAGGAGACCACACCCGAGGCGGAGACCGCGCCGGAACCGGAGCCGCCCCCCTCCCCCGGCCCGGCCGCCGACCCCGACCCCGGCCCCGTTCCTGCCCCTGCCCCTGAGGGCTCGCGGATGTCCCGGCGGGCGCTGGGGATCGCCCTGGTGGCGGGCTGTGCGGCACTCGTACTGGCCGTGTCGTGCGCGGTGCTGGTGGCCCTGCGTGTGCTGGACGACGGGAAGAGCGGTGCCCCGAAGGACGCCGCGCGGGCCGCGCCCACCGCCCAGGCACCGGCGGGCGGTACCCCGCGCACGTACGGCTGCCGGATGGAACGGACCGGCGGGCGCTGGTACGCGGGCAACAGCCGGGCCACGGACGCGACGGTGGCGTACGGCGACCAGGGACCGCAGGTGGCCGAGGTGCAGTGCCTGCTGCGCCGGGCGGGGATCTCGCCGGGCGGCATCGACGGGATGTTCGGCCCGCTGACGATGGGCGCCGTGGAGCGCTTCCAGATCCGGGCGCGTCTGCACGTGGACGGCATCGCGGGGCCGCATACGTGGGAGGAGTTGCGGAGATGACATCGCCGCCGACTCCCCCGCCCCCTCCCTCCTCTCCCCCTCCCCCTCCCCCTTCGCCTTCGCCTTCGCCTTCGCCTTCGCCGGAGCATGCCCGACTCGCCGCCGAGCTGCGGAAGTTGAGGGCGCGTACCGGGCTGAGCCTGAGCGGTCTCGCGGCGAAGACCACGTACAGCCGGTCGTCGTGGGAGCGCTACCTCAACGGCAAGTCGCTCCCGCCGCAGCAGGCGGTACGGGAGCTGTGCCTGCTGGCGGGCGTGCCGGAGGGGCGGCGGCTGGCGCTGTGGGAGATCGTGGAGTCGGGGTGGAGCGGGCGGGCAACGGAGGCACCTCGGGCGGAGACACCTCGGTCGCCGGGGGCGCCTCAGACGGAGGCACCCCGGGCCGGGGTGTCTCAGTTGGCGGCGCCCCCATCAGGGGTTCCTCAGGCGAGAGCACCCCGGCCGGGAGAGGCACCAACAGCACAACCAGAAGCTCCAGTTGAAGAACCCCCACCCCCCTCCTCCGTCACCCACCGCACCATGACCCTGATGGCCGTCCTCACCACCGTCTGCGCGCTGGCGGTCGGCGGAGTCACCGTGGCCCTGCTCCTGCTGCCGCACGGACACGGCCGCGCCCCGGAGCCGTACGCGGCCCCCTCCGCGCCCGTGTCCGCGTCCTCGGTCCACCCGAAGTGCCGGGGCGCCGCGTGCGAGGGGCGGAGCCCGATGGTCACGCGGTGCGGTGCGCAGCCGGACACCCTGGTGCGGCGCCGGATGGCCACCGGCGCATGGATGGAGGTGCGCTACAACCGCTGGTGCGGGGCGAGTTGGGCGCGAACGTGGGGGGCGCGGATGGGGGACCGGATCGAGATGACCGCGGTCGGCGCGGGACGGCCGGTGCGCCGGGCGGAGATCCAGAGCGACGCCGACCTCGACTCCTTCGTCTACACCCCGATGACGGTGACGCTCCCCGGCACCGTGCTCCGGATCTGCTTCGAGTCGGCCGCGTCCGCCGACCCGGCGGGCAGTGCGGGGAAGGAGTGCTTCGAGACCCGGGTCGGACAGTGAGGGCCGCTCGGCGGGCGGAGCCGCAGGGCGGTGCCGTTCGGCCCGTGCCACTCCCGGCGAGCCGGGCGGTGGCGAGCCGGGGCGGCCGGTACTCCCGGTGGATCCCCGCCGCCCCGGCGAGCAGGGCACCGCCGCAGGTGAGCACCAGCACGCCGACCGGGCCGAGCGCGGCCCACCGCCCCGTACAACCCAGGGACCAGCTGCGCCGGGCGCGGGCGCGTCATGGGCGTGCCTGGCGAGCCGGTGCCGCCGAGGGTACGGGCGCTCCGGTGCCGGAGGTCCGGTCCCGGCGTATCTCCCCCCACCAGCCGATCCCCGTCATCAGCAGCGTGAGGGCGACTCCGGCCAGGACGGCGGTGGACGGGGCGGCCACCCGCATGAGGAGCCCGGCGACCGAGCCGGTCAGGGCGTACCCGACGCCGACAGCCGCGTACATCACGGAGTAACCGGCGGCCTGCGCCTCGGGGGGCAGGGCGGCACGCAGGGCGAGGTTGCGGGTGAGCATCGCGCCGGACTGGAGGAGTCCGGCGACACCGAGCGCGGCGGCGAGGACCGCCGGGGCCGGGGTGAGCGCGGCCAGCGCGACGGCCGCCGACATCACGCACAGCAGGACCGCGCCGCGCGTGGCGAACCGTCCCGGCCAGGACCGGAGCCCGTACAGGAAGGCCCCGAGTCCGGCGGCGAGCGCCATGCCCAGCAGCAGGGGCCCGGACCAGCCGACGCCGATGCCGCGCTGCTCCAGCAGGGCAGGGAGGACCAGTTCGGCGAGAGCCAGCAGGGAGAGGCTGGCCGCGCCGGTGACGTAAACGGGCCAGACCCGCAGCAGGGCCCGCGTGTCTCCCGCCGCGGCGGAGCGCCCGCCGAGGGGGCGGCCGTCGGGGAGCAGGCGCAGGCCGAGCGCGCCCAGCGCCATCAGGGCCGCCGCGAGCAGCAGCGGGGCGCCCGGCGCGACACCGAGCGCGAGCCAGGCGACGGTGACCGGAGCGAGCGCCCAGATCGCGGACGTGGTCATGGACTCCAGCGAGAGTGCCTGGGGCGCGGCGTGTTCGGGGACCAGCGAGGTGAGGAGGACGCGCAACCCGCCGGTGACGGCGGCGGGCGCGCCCCCGGCGAGGAACGCGAACGCCCCGAGCACCGCCGGATGTGCGCCGGGGAATGTCCCGAGGCCCGCGAAGCCCACGGCTCCGGCGGCGAGTTGGGCGGACATCCGGGGCCGGGCGCGGTCCGGGTGGAGCCGCGTGCCGAGCAGGGGGGCGCCGACGATCTCGCCCAGGACGAACAGCGCGGCGAGCGCGGCGCCCAGTGGATAGCCGCCCGGACGTTCGCGCGCCAGGAGGACCAGGGCCAGCGGTGCCATCGCCACCGGCATGCGGGCGGCGACGGAGACGCAGGCCCAGGCCGATGTCCGGCGGGTGGCGATGTCCCGGTAGCTCATGGGACGACCGTAGGGTCCGGTGCCGACATCCGTCGCCCGGATTGCCCGCACCTGTGGACAACTCGGCGCCGGGAACGCGAACGCCCGCCACCCGTGCGGGTGACGGGCGTTCGCCCACAGCCTGTGGAGAAACCGTATGGCGGCGGAGCGGGGCGGGTCGTGACGCGGACGCGAGGCCCGGACCCCGGACCGCCCGGACCCGGCCGAGCATCGCCCGCACCCGCACCGCCCGCACCCCGCCGAGCATCGCCCGCACCCGGCCGCGCGCCCACGCCCGGGCCCACAGGTCCGCGCCAACAGACCCGCACCCGGCCCCGGCTACACCGCCTCGAAGGCGAACCCCCCGTACGGGCAGTGCCCGTTCTCGTAGGCGGCCGTGCGGGACGCGGACGGCGGGGCGGAGCGGTCGAGTTCGCACCAGATGTTCTTGCCGGTGCCCTCGGCGTTCCACCCCCAGCGGTCCGCCAGGCAGTCCACGAGGGCCAGGCCACGGCCGCCGGTGGCGTCGTCGTCGGCGCAGCGCGGGACGGGGGCGCGGGTGCTGGTGTCGGCCACCTCAAGGCGTACCGGCGGCATGGCCCCCGGGGCCGCGTCGGGCAGGAACAGACGCAGCAGCGACGGGCGGTCCGTGTGCACGACGGCGTTGGTGACCAGCTCGGAGACGAGGAGGATCACCGTCTCCGCCACCGGCTCGTCGGCCGTTATGCCCAGTCCGGCGAGCCGGGAACGCGCCCACTGCCGGGCGCGTCCCACCTCGGCCGGGTCGGGCCGGATCTCCAACTGCACTTGAAGCACCTGCACCGCTCACACCATCCGAACCGGCGGACACATGACCCGGCGCCCTGCGCTCACCACGGCGGTGGCCGTGACGGGCGGCACGACGAGGGCCACGATCGTAGCCATTCTCTGCATGGCCTGGACAACGGCCAGAGCAAGGGTCACGGAACGTGATTCCCTTGTGCCACAGCATGGTTGACGTACAGTCACCTCTACAAGCGCTTCGGGCATATTCCCGCGCGACGGCACACACCTGCGGCATACTGTGCGGCGCGCTCGCAGAGGGGTCCGACGGAAGGCGCCCCGAAGGCCCGCCACCCCGTCGGCGGCGGCGCGCACCCCGCACCGCGGGGACGCCCCGGAGGCATCACCCGCACGGTCCGTGCTCGTCGCCACTCGCATCCCACACAAGGTACCCGAGCGATCACACGACTCCGGGCCGTGACGGGTGCCGCGCGGGACCATCCCCCGTATCGACGCTGCGTGACGTGGTGATGCCACGATCCGCAACATCGTAGGCCAACGGTTTTACGGTGGTGAGACCTGGGTCACACGGTTGACGCGGGCCGTCGCACCGCCCTCCGGAACGGCCGCCGCTACACCGGTCGCAACGGCCGGGCGGCCCCCGGAACCACCGCCGGAGGGCTACTCGGGGACCGTGAAGTACCGCGCCAGCGCCGGGACGACGTCCGCCTCCGCGACCCGCCCGTCCCCGTCGGTGTCGAGCGCGGCGGCGACGGCCCCTGCGGCCTCGGCCGGTACGTGGAAGACGGCCAGCACCCGCGTGGTGTCCGCCACGCTCACCCCGCTCCCGTCCGCCGCCGCGACCGCCAGCGCGGCGTGCAGGAACGGCCGCGCGATCTCCGCGAACCGTTCGGGGTTGTCGCGCAGCCGCTTGACCGCGCCGGTGACGAACTCCTCGCGGGTGATGCGCTGGTCGCCGTCCCGGTCCGCGATGCCCGCCATGCCCTGCCAGAACGCCTCGGCGCCCGCGTACAGTTCCTGGCCGCGTCCGGAGCGCGCGGGGACGCCGAACTCCGCGAGCAGCGCCTTGGCCGCCGCGCTGAAGTCCTCGCGGTCGATGTACCCGTTGCCGTCCTGGTCGAAGGCGGCGAACCGGGCGGCGATCCTGCGCTCGTACTCGGTACCGGTCATGGTGGTCGGGCCGCCTTCCGTAGGGGGTACGGGCTCTCGGGCAGGGGTACGTGCCGGGGCGGGGCCGGGGTTCACCGGGCGGCTCAGGCCGAGAGCGGGTCCGCCTCGTCGTGCACCGCCGCCTCGATGTCCGGGCGCACGTCGAAGAGGCGCCGCACGCCCAGCGCGCCCAGCACCCGGTTGACGTGCGAGCCGTCCTCGGCGCCCCGGTCGGGCAGGATCAGCCGCAGCCGCCCCTGGCAGGAGCGGATCAGCCGCCGCGCGGCGATCAGCACGCCGACCCCGCTGGAGTCGCAGAAGAAGACGTCGGAGAGGTCGAGCACCAGACTGTGATGGCCCTCGGCGACCACGTCGTGCACGCGCTGGCGCAGCGCCGGTGAGGTCATCAGGTCCAGTTCGCCGGAGACCCGGAGCACGGCCCAGTCGCCCCGCTCGTCGCCGGTCACTCCAAATGTCACGGCCATGCCTCTCCGCTCGCCGGATCATGGAACCGCCCGGTCAGGGAAGCAGTCCCTACGCCTCTGTCCGCGCGGCTGCCCAGCGGCCGTTCCCTGAAACTTAACGGAAGAAACCGTTCCCGATCGCCAAGGGTCTTGTTTCGGTCACTGTCGATCCGGTTCGATCACATCAGGACACCCGGTCGCGTGAAGCTTATGTGAAGGAGCCCCTATCACCTGCGGCGTCCCCGGGGGCGCACATTGACACAAAGGGGCGTGCGCTGTCGGTGGTGCCGACTACATTCGAGGGTGCGGGGCCGAGACGCTGGACCGAGACGCCGGACACACCGGGCACGAGCGAGGGGAGGGGCACATGGCGCAGAAGGACCTGACACCCCGTGGGGACCGCAAGATGCAGCAGCGGCTCGCCCGCGGCGAGGCCGCCGCGCTCGGCGAACTGTACGACCGCTTCGCCTCACTGGTGCACAGCCTCGCGCACCGCGTCCTCGGCGACGAGCAGGCCGCCGACGCGGTCACCCGCGAGGTCTTCGCGCACGTCTGGGAGCACCCCGAGACCTACGACCCCCGCCAGGGCCAGCTGCGCTCCTGGATCGCGGCGGTCACCAACCGGCTCGCGGTACGGCGGCTCCGGGCCACCGAGACCGCCGCCCTCCTGGGCAACGCGTACGACCCGGCGGACGGCGGCACACCGGCGCACGGCACCGGTGACCGGTACGACACCGACCCGTACGACAGCGGCTACGGCGCGGCCACCGTCCCGTACGACTCGGGTCCCCACGGCGCCGACGCGCCGGAGACGCTGGAGCGGAAGGTGCGCCGCGCCTCGGTCGCCGCCCGTGCCGACTACATCGTGCACTCCATGCCGACCCCGCTGCGCGAGGCGCTCGAACTGGCCTACTTCCAGCGCCGCGACTACCGCCAGACCGCCGCCGAACTCGGCGTCACCGAGGACGAGGCCCGCCGACGGCTCCGCCTCGGCCTCCAACTGCTCTCCTCCGCCCATGACTTCGGCACCTGGCAGGGGTACGGGGGTGCGGTGTGAACGGCGGCCCCGAGGAGTACGACGACTACGGCGAACGGGACCACGGCAACGGGGCCTGCGGAGACGGCCGTTCGAGCGAGCCGGTGCGCCATCCCCTGGCCCGGCGCGGGCGTTCACCGCTGATACCGCTGCCCCGCGCCTCGGTGGAGGACGGCGACCGTCCGCTGCCCGGTCTCGCGGAGCTGGGCGAGCTGCTGCCGGTGGCGCTCGACCTGTCGCACGACGTCCTGAAATCGCTGCTCGGCGCCTGGGCGCTGGCCGCCTGTTCGGTGGCGGAGACGGCCGCCGTCGAGATCCACCTCGGCTCCTGCGGCACCTGCGCCGAGGAGGCGCGGCGGCTGCGCGAGGCGGTCGGTCTGCTGCACCAGCCGGAGAACCTGGACCTCGACCCGGCGCTGCGCACCCGGGTCCTGGAGAGCTGCCTCACCCGCCGCCCGCCGCGCATCCCGGTCCCCGACTGGGCGGTGCCGTACGACGCGGAGACCGCCCGGCTGGACGCGCTGCTCCAGGACTTCGGCGAGGCGGAGTGGCGGGCGCCGGTGCGGCTGCGCTGGTACGACGGGGACGTCCCGGCCAGCCGTGGCACCACGGTCGCCGGGGTCATCGCGCATCTGCTGGCGGTGGACGGGCTCGTCGCCACCGCGCTCGGCCTTGAGGACCCGGTGGCCCCGGCTGGCGAGGGGCACCCGGCGGACCCGGCCGGGCGCACCGAGGCGTTCTGGCGCTCCGCCCGCGGCCCGGGGAACCGCTCCGTGTGGACGCCGTGGCGGGACCAGACCCACGATCTGGTGCGCACGGTCTCCTTCACCGGCAGCACCGCGGGCGGCCTCGGTGTCCCCTACGGCGGCTTCGAACTCCCCCTGCACGACGCGATGCTGGACCGCGCCTTCGCGTGCTGGATTCACGCCGAGGACATCGCGGAGGCGGTCGCCTACCCCTACGACCCGCCCGGGCCGCGGCACTTGAGCCGGATGATCGAGCTCACCGCGCGCATGCTCCCGGCCGCGCTCGCCGATCGGCGGCTCGCCGGGCGCTCCACGCCGGGCCGCGCCCCGCACCTGGTCCGCGCGGGCGCTCCGGGACGCAGTGTGCGTCTGGAGATCGAGGGCGCCTCGGGCGGCGAGTGGTTCATCCCCCTGGACTCCCCCGCCGCCGTGGGCTCCGCCGATCTGGAGGTGGCCCATGTCGCCCTGGACGGCGTGGAGTTCTGCCGCCTGGCCGCCGGACACGTCCCCCCGGACGACGCGGCCGTCGGCCAGGAGGGCGACCGTACCGCCGTCCGTGACGTGCTGTTCGCCACGGCGGGGATGAGCCGCATGTAGCCGCGCCAACAGGGCTGGTCCAAGCGCCCGTTGGGGCATCCGTCGTCAGTGGACGGAGAAGCCGCCGTCCACGTGGAGCGACTGGCCGGTGACATAGGCGGAGGCCGGGGAGGCGAGGAACACGGCCGCCCCGGCGAAGTCGTCCGCGAGGCCGTTGCGGCCGGTCATCGTGCGGGCCGCGAGGGCGGCCACCCGCTCGGGGTCGGAGGACAGCCGTTCGTTGAGCGGGGTCATGACGAAGCCCGGCACCAGGGTGTTGCAGGTGACCCCGTGCGGCGACCACGCCTCCGCCTGCGAGCGGGCCAGCGATTCCAGCGCGCCCTTGGAGACGCCGTAGGCACCGCTGTGCACGAACGCGCGGTGCGCCTGCTGCGAGCTGACGTGGACGATCCGGCCGTACCCGCGCTCGGCCATGCCGGGGCCGAAGCGCTGTCCCAGCAGGAACGGCGCCTCCAGGTTGACCGACATGGTGGCGTCCCACACCGTCTCGTCCAGCTCGTCCAGCGGTGGACGGAGGTTGATCCCGGCGCAGTTGACGAGGATGTCCGGCTCGCCGAACACCCCGGCCGCCGCCTCCGCCGCCGCGCGGACGCCCGTACGGGTGCCGAGATCACCGGCGGCCCAGCCCGCCGTACAGCCCTCGGCGGTCAGTTCGGCGGTGACGGCGGCGAGGCGATCCGCGGAGCGCGCGACGGCGACGGTACGCGCCCCGGCGCGCGCCAGCGCGGCCGTGATCGCGCGGCCGATGCCGGAGCTGCCGCCGGTCACCACGGCCGTCCGGCCGTCGAGGGAGAAGAGGCCGGAGAGGTAGTCGCGTGAGGTCACAGGAGGGCCGATCAGGCGAAGACGACCGTGCGGCGGCCGTTGAGCAGGATGCGGCGCTCGGCGTGCCACTTGACCGCGCGGGCCAGCGCCTGGCACTCCACGTCCCGGCCGACGGCGACGAGCTGGTCCGGGGTGACCTCGTGGCCCACCCGCTCGACCTCCTGCTCGATGATCGGTCCCTCGTCCAGGTCGGCGGTGACGTAGTGCGCGGTGGCGCCGATCAGCTTCACGCCCCGGGTGTGCGCCTGGTGGTACGGCTTGGCGCCCTTGAAGCTCGGCAGGAAGGAGTGGTGGATGTTGATGATCCGGCCGCTGAGCCGCTTGCACAGGTCGTCGGAGAGGACCTGCATGTAGCGGGCGAGGACGACCAGTTCGACGCCCGCCTCGTCCACGACCTCCAGCAGCCGCGCCTCGGCCTGCTCCTTGGTGTCGCGGGTCACCGGGATGTGGTGGAAGCGGATGTTGTACGACCCCACCAGTTCCTCGAAGTCGGTGTGGTTGGACACCACGGCCGCGATCTCCACGGGAAGCGCTCCGGTACTGGCGCGGAACAACAGGTCGTTCAGGCAGTGCCCGAACCTGCTGACCATCAGCACGATCCGCATCCGCTCGTCGGCCCGGTGCAGTTGCCAGTCCATGTGGAAGGCGTCACCGATCGCCGCGAAGCTCGCGCGCAGCTTGTCCAGCGCGACCGGGGCCTCCGCGGAGAAGTGGACGCGCATGAAGAACAGACCCGTGTCGTGGTCGCCGAACTGCTGGCTGTCCTCGATGTTGCAGCCGGTCATGAACAGGTAGCTCGACACGGCGTGCACGATGCCCTGCTTGTCCGGGCAGGAGAGGGTGAGGACGTACTGCTCGGCGGGGGCCGCGGCCCGACTGGACTGCTCGCTCATGCTCCACAGGGTCCCACACCGGCCCCCGCCGACGGCGCGCCGTCCGCAGGGCGGACCACCACGACCGGGGCCGCTCGGACGCAGCCCTACGCGGCCCTACGCGGCCCGCGTCATGATCCGCAGCACCTCCAGGCTGCGCGGCGCCGCCTCCGGGTCGTCCCCGTCGCTCGCCGCCATCCGCACGTGCGCGTCGCGGGCCGCGCGGACCGCCTCCGGCCAGTCCTGGTGGTCGAGGTACGCGGCGACCGGGGCGTCCGGGCCGACCTGGTGCATGATCCGCAGCACCCGCAGCACGGCGGTGTCCACGAGGGCCGCCTCCTGGGAGTCCCGGAAGATCGTGCCGACGTACTTCTCCGCCGACCAGTTGTCCAGCCAGGTGTCCTCCACCAGCCGGTACACGGCGTCGGTGACGTCGCCGTACCCCTCGGTACCGGCCAGCCAGACGTTCCGCTGGAAATCGGGGTCGGAGAGCATGTGCAGCGCGGAACGCACGTTGCTGCGCCAGCGCCACCACGGCATGTCGTTCAGTGGCATACCGCTCATGGTGGCCGAGCGACGGCCGCGACGGGAAGGGTTCTCCGGGTTCTGCTGAGCTCGCACGGTCATCGATCGTACGTTCTTCGCCACGGACGCCCCACCGGCCCCCGCAATTCACCCCGATGTCACCTCGCGTGAAGCACGGGTCACTCCGGGGTTAGCGGTGTGAGGGAAACGTGCGGACGCATGACCGGCAGGCGACGCACCCGCAGCACCCTCGTTCCGTTTCTCGACCGGCACGGCAGAGCGACCGCCCTGTCGGCGGGCGCGCTGGCGGCCGTCGCCGCGCTGACCGCGGGGTGCGGCATCGTGCCGGGCACCTCGGGGGGCGGGGACGGCCCGGTCAGGGTGATGACGTGGGCGCCGCAGGGCACCGACGCCACCAACAAGCCCGGCATGCCCGCGATGGCCCGCGCCTACGGCCGGTGGATCGACTCCCGCGGCGGTCTGAACGGCCGCAGGCTGGAGGTCCTGACCTGCAACGAGCGCAACGACAGCGTCGGCGCCGCGCGGTGCGCCCGGCGCGCGGTGGACGAGGGCGCGGTCGCGGTGGTCGGCTCGTACAGCCAGTTCGCGGAGTCCTTCCTCGCCCCGCTGGAGAGCGCGGGCATCCCCTACATAGGCGGCTACGGCGTCACCAACGACGAGTTCACCGGACACGTGTCCTACCCGGTGAACGGCGGGCAGCCCGCGCTGCTGGCCGGGCTCGGCCGGGCGCTCGGCGCCACCTGCGGCCCGGTGTCGCTGGTACGGCCGGACAGCATCGCGGGCGACCAGCTGCCGCCCGTGCTGGACGCGGGTCTGAAGGCGGCCGGACACGCGGCGGCCGAGGACCAGCTCGCCGCCGAGGACGCCACCGAGTACGGCGCGCAGTCCGACCGCGCGCTGGGTGCCGCGTCGGCCGACCAGGGCCGCAAGGGCTGTGTGGTGCCCGCGCTGGGCGACCGCACCGACACCTTCATGGACTCCTTCCGCCGGGCCCGCGCCGACTACCCGTCGGTGGCCACCGCGACCGTGCTGGGCAGCGTGGACCAGACCGTGATCAACGCGACCGGCGGTGCGTCGGGCCCGTACGAGGGGGCGTACATCACCGGCTGGTACCCGCCCGCGTCGGACATCCGCTGGGACCCGATGAAGAAGGTGATCAACCAGGAGGCGTTCGGGGACAACAGCATCGACCCCGCCGACGCGGGTGTGCAGACCACGTGGATCGCCTACACCGTGCTGTCGGCCGCCGTGCGGAAGATCGGGGACGGAGACGTCACGGCCGACAGTGTGCGCAAGACCCTGGACGACGGGCTGCGGGTGTCCACCGGCGGGCTCACCCCCACCCTGCACTGGCCGTCCGAGAGCAAGCTCGCGGGCGTCGGCCTCCCCCGCCTGGTCAACGCGGACGTGTCGCTCCAGGTGGTACGGCAGGGTCGGCTCGTCGCCGCCACGCGCACCGCGGGGGCCCGCTCCGACGGCACCGCCGACATGACGGCGGTCCTGGAGAACACCGACGTGGACTGAGACACGAACCGGGGGACACGCACATGTGCGCGTCCCCTATGGGGCAGGGCCACATGGGCCCGGACCACATGTGCGCATCCCACATGGACCCGGACCACATGTGGCGGGACCACATGTGCGCCCACACCACACGAACGGGCCGGGCGCCTCCCCCGGGGAAAGCGCACCCGCCCCCGCCCCGCCCGCCGCCGACCGGTTCGGGAACGCTCAGAGCTGGATCGGCTGGCGCTGCGTGAGCCCGTACTTCCCGGCGATGGCGTTCCAGAGCGCCGCCGCCTTGGCCTTCTGGGCGCTCGCGGTGCCGGACTCCCGGTTGCCCGCCTGGACCTGCGGGGTGGTCCGGGCGTGGCCGTCCTTGCACCCCTTCTTCCCGGCGGTCTGGTCGGCCCAGGCCGCGTAGTGGCTGTCGGCGGCGGCCGACGCCTTCCAGGCGGCGGTCAGCGCGGCGGTCAGCGCCGCGTTGTTCGGCAGCTTGTCCACGGACAGCTTGCCGAGGCTGGTGACCAGCCCGGCGCGCTGCTTGGCCGCGCCGCGCAGGTCGGAGGCGGCCTGCGGAAGGCTGTCGCACCGCTTGATGTTCTCGACCGAGCGGACCACGGTGGCCCGGCTGCCGCCGCTGTCACCGAGCAGCTTGTCGAGCGCGACGGCCTGCTCCTTCGCCGGGTCGGCCGCGTCGGAGGAGGCCGAGGGGGAGCCGGACGGGTCGGCGGGCGCGGTGGCCGCGGCCGTCTTGCCGTCGCCGCTCCCGCCGTCGCCGTCACCGCCGCTGAGCAGGGCGCCCGCGCCGACGCCCACGACGACGATGCCCACGCCGATCGCGGCGATCAGCGGCACCCGGGACCGGCCGCGTCCGCCGCCGCCACCACCGCGCCCGCCGCCACCGCCGCCGTACCCGTCGTCGTCCATGCTGCCGTCGTCCCGCCGCTGCCGCAGCGGGGCGGGTCCGGAGCCGGGATACGGGTGCGCGTCCTGCACACGGGGCATCTGCTGCGTGGACCCGGCCACCCCGCCCGCCGGATCGCCCCGGAACAGGTTGTCGAACTCGGCCGGAGGCTGCCGCTCGCCACCACCCTGCTGCCCCGGCTGCCCGTGCCGGCCCTGCTGGGCGCCGTACGGGGGTATGTACTGCGTGGCGTCGGCGTCCCCGCCGGGCCGGCCGCCGTGGTGTCCGGCCGCCTCCGGGGGAAGCGCGCCGCCGGACACCGGCGGCAGGAACTGCGTGGCGCCCTCGTCGGCACGGCCCTGCGGGACCGGCGGTATGTACTGCGTGGCACCCTCGTCCGCGCCGTACGGCAGGCCGGGCCGGTAGGCGTCCGGTACGGCCGGGGGCAGCGGGGCGGCGGGCGGGGGGGCCCCGCCCGACTGCGGCGCGGACGGGGC
>NZ_JAHRXF010000061.1 GCF_019104725.1 Streptomyces corallincola
ACCTCGATCTTTCTTGACAGTCCGCCGACTCCGTCGGTGGACCGTTTCGCTTTCGGTGGTTGATGCCGGGCAGGCCGCGGGCCCGAGTGTCGTCTCGGGGTGGGGCGCCGGGTTCCACTGTCCGGTCCGCCACCGGCGCCTCCTCGGGCCAGAGCGGCAGCAGCGGCTCGACCAGCGCCCACAGGTCATCGTCCACAATCCACGGCCAGGTACTCACACCCTTTCGAACGGCCGAATCGCCACATCGTCACACCCGACCAGGACGCCTCAAAAAGATCGCGTTTCGAGCTCTCAGCGCAGAGCCGCGTTGATCCTTCGAGGGAAGCGGTAGCGCACGCCGCTACCGGATGCCCGGCGCTCGCGCCGCCCGGCAATGTACTGGCCTAATTTCTGACTCTACGTCAGGTAAGTCAGCGAAGACTCAGCAACAATGCCCGTATCGGCTGTCCCATGCTGTCGAAGTCTGATGAAACTCCAAAGCTAGAAAATCCGTCTCTGACCTGCACCTATGCAGGTCAGAGACGGATTCCTGGTACGCCCTCAACGTCGCATCACGTGATCAGGCTGTGACCGGTCGTTCGAGCAACGCCAGCGCCAGGCCGGGCAGTTCTTCCCGGTCGGCCTCGGCGCCGCTGAGCCAGTGCACCCGCGGATCGCGCCGGAACCACGAGTCCTGGCGGCGCGCGAAGCGTTTGGTGGCGCGTACGGTCTCGTCGCGCGCCTCCGTCTCGGTGCACTCCCCGGCGAGCGCGGCCAGCACCTGTTGGTACCCGAGCGCGCGGGACGCCGTACGCCCCTCTCGCAGCCCGCGGGCCTCCAGGGCGCGGACCTCGTCCACGAGCCCGGCCTCCCACATGCGGTCCACCCGGCGCGCGATCCGCTCGTCCAGCTCGGGCCGCGCGACGTCCACGCCGATCTGCACGGTGTCGTAGACGGAGTCGTGGCCGGGGAGGTTGGCGGTGAAGGGGCGGCCGGTGATCTCGATCACCTCAAGGGCGCGGACGATCCGGCGGCCGTTGCTGGGCAGGATGGCGCGGGCGGCCTCCGGGTCCGCGGCGGCGAGCCGGGCGTGCAGCGCGCCGGAGCCGCGCAGCACCAGTTCGTCCTCCAGCCGGGCACGCACCTCGGGGTCGGTGCCGGGGAACTCCAGGTTGTCCACCGCGCCGCGTACGTACAGCCCGGAGCCGCCGACGAGGACCGGCCAGCGGCCTTCGGCGAGGAGGGCGTCGATGCGGGCGCGGGCGAGCCGCTGGTACTCGGCGACGGAGGCGGCCTCGGTGACGTCCCAGATGTCCAGCAGGTGGTGCGGGACGCCGCCGCGCTCCTCCTCGGCCAGTTTGGCGGTGCCGATGTCCATGCCCCGGTAGAGCTGCATGGAGTCGGCGTTGACGACCTCGCCGCCCAGCCGCTGGGCCAGGAGGACGCCGAGATCGGACTTTCCGGCCGCGGTGGGTCCGACGACGGCGATGACGCGGGGGGCGGGGGGTGCGCTGCTCACCCGACCAGTCTCGCAAACGGCGCGGGCCGGGCGGGAACGGGTCACGGCTTGCGGTTCCGGGGGTGGACGGAAGACGCCGTACGCGTACGCCTGTCGCGGGGTGGGCGGAGGTCAGCGGCGCGGTGATTCACCCGTACGAGTACCGTATGAGAGGAATGCGGGGTTCGTTCCCGGAGAGCCGAGGGTGTTCGGCGCCGGTGAGGGAAGGTGGACCTCATGGGTCTCATGGACAACGTGAAAGCGGCGCTCGCCTCGGCCGAGGACAAGGTGTCGGACCTCGCCCGGCAACACGGCGACAAGGTGCAGCACGGCATCGACAAGGCCGCGCGGGCCGTGGACGACCGCACCGGCCACAAGTACAGCGACCGCATCCACGCGGGCACGGGCAAGGCCAAGGGCGCGATGGACCGACTGGCCCGCAAGGACGGACCGGACGGTATGGACACGGCGGGCCCCGGCGCGGGTCCGGCGGGTCCGGGTCCGGCTGGCTCGGCTACGACGGGCTCGGGTACGACGCGTCCGGATGCGGCGGGTCCGGCCACCCCTGGTGCGGGCCCCGAGGGGACCGTGCCGAACAGCCCGCCGGAGGGGCCGCCCCCGGTGTCGTGACGGCGACCCGCGTGTGCCGCTCGGTTACGACCAGGCGGCCACGAAGTACCCCACCCCGTACGGCGCGTCCTCGTACAGCAGCGTGCCGTCGAGGCCGGCGTTCTCGGCCGCACCGGCGAGCAGTTGCCAGGGGGCGCGGCCGGACGCCTTGAGCTGGGCGGCGAGGGACACGTCCAGCGTGGCCAGCGCGGTGAGGTCGGCGGCGCCCAGGGCGCGGGCGGCTTCGGCGTCGAAGGGGGCGGCGCGCTCGTCGAGGTAGCCCGGCGCCTTCAGGGTGCGGCAGGCGCTGCCGTCGCCCATGACGAGCAGTGCGACCCGCCCGGCCCGCGCGGCGAGGTCCCGCCCGACCTCCGCGCACTGTTCGGGCGCCAGGGCCTCCCCGATACCGAGCCCCTCCAGGGGTACGCCGGTCCAGTCGGCGCGCTCCAGCAGCCACCCGGCGACGGCGAGGGAGGCCGGGAGGGTGCCGTGCGACTCGGTGCCGGGTGCGGGGACGCCGAGCGTCACGTCCACCTCGGCCCCGAAGCCCCGGAACGATCCGGGGGTGCCCTGCGGATGGGCTCCGCTGCCGTTCTCTCCGGCCGGTCCGACGACCACCAGCAGATCGGGGCGGGCGGCGGCCAGCACACCGAACGCGTCGGCGCAGGCCGCGCGGGCGGTGTCCAGCTCCGGGGCGGCGCCCGCCGCGACCTCGGGCACGAGCAGCGGCGGGCAGGGGCAGACGGCGGCGGCGACAAGCATGATCGGCAGCGTACGCGGTGGGCGGACGGGCCCCGGAGCGGGGCGGTGGCGGTGACCGGGCGGCCTCCGGAGCGGGTCGCTGTGCGGGCGGCCCCCGGAATGGGTCAGTCGCAGCCGCAGCCGCCGGTCGCGGCCGGGAGCGGGGCGGGGACGCCGATCTTGGGCAGGCCGAGCAGGACACCCTGCGGCTTGGCGGTCTCGGCGGCGTTGCGCTTCTCCCAGGCATCACCGGCGCGGGTACGGCGCACGGCGAGCGTGGGGCCCTCCGCGAGCAGGTGGTGCGGGGCGGCGTACGTGATCTCGACGGTGACGACGTCGCCGGGGCGGACGTCCTCGTCGGGCTTGGTGAAGTGGACCAGGCGGTTGTCGGGGGCGCGGCCGGAGAGGCGGTGCGTGGCGCCGTCCTTGCGGCCCTCGCCCTCCGCGACCATCAGGTCCAGGGTGCGGCCGACCTGCTTCTTGTTTTCGTCCCAGGAGATCTCCTCCTGGAGGGCGACGAGACGCTCGTAGCGCGCCTGGACGACCTCCTTGGGGATCTGGCCGTCCATCGTGGCGGCCGGGGTGCCGGGCCGCTTGGAGTACTGGAAGGTGAACGCCTGCGTGAAGCGGGCCTCGCGCACGACCCGCATCGTCTGCTCGAAGTCCTCCTCGGTCTCGCCGGGGAAGCCCACGATGATGTCGGTGGTGATGGCCGCGTGCGGGATGGCGGCGCGGACCTTCTCGATGATGCCGAGGTAGCGCTCCTGCCGGTAGGAGCGGCGCATGGCCTTCAGGACGGTGTCGGAACCGGACTGGAGCGGCATGTGGAGCTGCGGCATGACGTTCGGCGTCTCGGCCATCGCGGCGATGACGTCGTCGGTGAAGTCGCGCGGGTGCGGGGAGGTGAAGCGGACCCGCTCCAGGCCCTCGATGGTGCCGCAGGCGCGCAGCAGCTTGCTGAACGCCTCGCGGTCGCCGATGTCGGAGCCGTACGCGTTGACGTTCTGCCCGAGCAGCGTGATCTCGGAGACGCCCTCCGCGACCAGGGCCTCGATCTCGGCGAGGATGTCGCCGGTCCGGCGGTCCTTCTCCTTGCCGCGCAGGGCCGGGACGATGCAGAAGGTGCAGGTGTTGTTGCAGCCGACGGAGATGGAGACCCACGCGGCGTACGCGCTCTCGCGGCGGGTCGGCAGCGTGGAGGGGAACGCCTCCAGCGACTCCGCGATCTCGACCTGCGCTTCCTCCTGTACGCGGGCGCGCTCCAGCAGGACCGGCAGCTTGCCGATGTTGTGCGTACCGAAGACGACGTCCACCCAGGGCGCCTTTTTCACGATGGTGTCCTGGTCCTTCTGCGCCAGGCACCCCCCGACCGCGATCTGCATGCCGGGCCGCGACAGCTTCCGCGGGGCCAGCCGCCCCAGGTTGCCGTACAGCCGGTTGTCCGCGTTCTCCCGCACGGCGCAGGTGTTGAACACGACGACGTCCGCGTCCCCGTCCGACCCCTCCGGCGCCCGCACGTACCCGGCCTCTTCCAGCAGCCCGGACAATCGCTCCGAGTCGTGCACGTTCATCTGGCACCCGTAGGTACGGACTTCGTAGGTCTTGGGTGCCATCACGTCCACTGCGGGGCTCCGGTCGCTGCTGAGGGTCATGCGACAAGGGTAGGCGCTCCCCCGACACGCCCCTCACGCAGTTCGGAACGCACCTCCCCGGCCCCGCGGCACAGCCGCGTTCACCGTTGTCGCGGGTGCGGACCCGCAAGGGCCGCCCGTCACTCCCCCACCACCCGCACCACGGCCACCGTGATGTTGTCCGGCCCCCCGGCCGTGATCGCCGCTTTCCAGAGTTCGAAGGCGATGTGGTCGTCCTGGTGGTCGTGGAGGAGTTGTCGGAGGGTTTCCGGGGGGACGGGGTCGGTGAGGCCGTCGGTGCAGATGAGGTAGCGGGTGCCAGGGACGAGGGGGGTGGTGGTGATGTGGGGGACGACGGGGGTGTAGGCGGTGTTGCCGCCGAGGCACTGGGTGACGACCGGGGTGGTGCGGCAGCCGGGTTCGAGGGCGGGGCTGTCGTCGGTGCTGAGCTGCCGCAGGCCGTCGGGACCGGCGGCCAGGACGCGGCTGTCGCCCACGTTGAAGACGAGGAGGGAGTCGGGCCGTACGACCACGCCCGCGACCGTCGTCCCCATCGCGGCCAGGCCGCCCCCGGTGTCGTCGGCCGCGCGGTACACCGCCCGGTTGCAGGCGTCGAGCACGTCGTGCACGGCCTCCTCGTCGGACATGGACGCCCCGCACGCCGCGATACGGCGGGCCACCAGCGCGCTCGCCACATCACCGCCGGGGTGTCCGCCGAGTCCGTCCGCAACCGCGACGACCACGGGTGAGCCGAAGGGGAACATCAGCGTCTGGGGGCTCTCGGTGACGGTCGCGCACAGTGTCCAGGGGCCCGCGACCAGGCTGTCCTCGTTGCGTTCGCGCAGCAGCCCCGGATGACTCAGGGCGGTCACCGCCACGTACGGCATCGGACGCCACCGCCTTCCCGTAACGGGCCGGGCCGGGCACTCCCGCGGAGGCACGGCTTCCCTGCCGAGTCTAGGGCGGACCGGTGCGCCGGTCCGGCCGCCGCGGACGGCTCGTCCGTCCGGTCGGCGGGGTTTCCCCAAACCCCTTGGTCCTCTTCCCTCCCGTCCGCCTAGAGTCACCGGAATGACCATCCGAACCTTCCGTATCACCGTGCGCGGCGTCTTCGACGGCCTGGACTCCGGGCAGCGCGCCGCTCTCCTCGCCGACGCCGCCGAGCACGACGTGCTCCGCGCCGCCTTCACCCCTGAGGGCCACCTCAGCTACGACATCACCGCCCGCCCCGCCTTCACCTTCCGGTTCTCCGCCACCGGCGAGGAAGAGGAGGACATCCTGGTGGCCGCCGAGGAGGCCGAGAACACGGCTCGCGCCTGGCTCTCCGAGCGCGGCTACGGCTTCAAGAACCTCCGGTCCAGCGCGGAGGATCTCTCCCAGGCGCCGCTGGGCAAGCGACAGCGGCGGGCCGCGCGGTCCGAGGGCTTCGGTCGTTGAGCGCGGGCATGAACTTGAGGAGTCAAGGATCTCGCAACCATTCTGCCGCCGCCTCCGACCGCGCCATTAACACCGACCCCGGACTCCGGAACGAGGGCTCCTTGTGACCACGCGCACCGACGCCCTCGACACCGCTTTGCGGCTCGTCCGTGCTCAAACCCTCCTTGTGAGGCGTTTCGACGCCCGGCTGAGCGGGCTGCACGGCGTGAGCCTCGCGGACTTCACGATGCTGCTCCGGCTGGGCCGCGCGTCCGGCGGCCGGATGCGGCGCGTGGATCTGGCCGAGGCCCTGGGTCTCACCGCGTCCGGGGTCACCCGGGGGCTCGCCCCGCTGGAGCGGATCGGCCTCGTCACCCGCGAACCGGACGCCCGTGACGCCCGCGTCGCCTACGCCGCCCTGACCCCGACGGGCCGGGAACGCCTCAGGGAGATGCTGGCCACCGCGGAGGAGACCGCCGCCGACCTCTTCACCGGGCCGACCTGGGCCGACGAGGACGTGGCCCTTCTCGCGGCGCTGCTCACACGGCTGGACGGTGGTGCGGTGGGCTGACCGTCGCGGCCGTCACGGTCACGCCGCCAGCGTTGCCGTCTTCGCCCTACTCCCCGTTCTCCCCGCCCGGCCCCCCCCCCCCCCCCCCCCCCCCCCCCCCGCCACGTCCGGCGCCCGATAGTGCTCGCCCTTCAGCACCTTCCCGTCGGCCCGCCGCAACACCTCCCCGTCCGGACCCAGTTTGCTCATGTTGGCCCGGTGCACCTCCGCGAGCACCGCGTCCAGGTCGATCCCGTGGACCAGTGCGGTGCCGTACGCGACGTAGACTACGTCCGCGAGTTCGTGCGCGAGCCGGTCCAGCGGGCCCGCGACCGACACCTCGGCCACCTCGGCCGCCTCCTCGGCCAGCAACTCGCCCCGGTATGAAGCCAGTTGAGGGGACACCTCAATGGGCGTACTCCGGACATCGAGACCGAAGGCGCGGTGGAACTCACCGACGAGACGGGCAGGCGACGCGGACGGGACGGGCGGCAGGGGCGACGCGGACGGCACAGGCGGGACGGGTGGGACGGCCGAAGAACTCATCCCCCGACCCTAGTGACCCCGCCAGACGCACACCCGACACCGAGTGGCCACCACGCCCCCCCCCCCTCCCACCCCCCCCCGCCTCCCCCCCCCCCCCCCGCCACCCCCACGTCCGCGCCCCGAACACCCGCCCCGGCGTGCTCGCCCCTGGTCAGCCCCTGCCCCGCCTGGCAGGATCGCCCGCATGCCCAAGCTCTCCCCCCGTATCGGCGGACGCCACGCGCTCCAGGGCGCGGCCGTCGGCGCCGTCGTCCTCGGCCTGCTGCTGTGGTGGCTGCTGCCGCTGGGCGACCCCCCGCCGAGCGGGACCATCGTGTTCAGCACGGGCGCGCCGCGCGGGGTGTACGAGGAGTACGGCGAGCGGCTGCGCACCGAACTGGGCCGGGACATGCCCGGCCTGAAGGTGAAGCTGATGAACAGCGCGGGGTCGCAGGAGAACGTGCAGCGGGTGGCGACCGGCAAGGCCGACTTCACCATCGCGGCGGCGGACGCCGTGGAGACGTACCAGATGCGCCACGGTGCGGGCGCCGGACGGCTGCGCGGGGTGGCGCGGCTCTACGACGACTACATGCAGCTCATCGTGGCGCGCGACTCGGACGTAACGAGCATCGCCGACCTGCGGCACAAGCGGGTGGCCACCGGGCTGCCCGACTCGGGCGTACGGCTGATGGCGAACCGGGTGCTCCAGGCGGCCGGGATCGACCCGGTGAAGGACATCACCCCCCTGTCGTACGGCATAGACACCGGGCCGAACCAGCTGGCCGCCGGGAAGATCGACGCGTTCTTCTGGTCCGGCGGGCTGCCGACGCGCGGGCTGGCGGCGCTGGCCCGCGAGGGGGCGTTCAAGTTCGTACCGATCGGCGCCGACCTCGTCTCCCGACTGCACGCGGACGGGGACGCCGCCCGGTACTACCGCGCCGCCGAGATGCCGGAGTCCGCCTACCCGACCGTCCAGCACGGGGCGACGGTGCCGACGATGGCGGTGTCCAACCTGCTGATGACCCGCGCGGACATGGACCCCCGGCTCACCGAGTGGGTGACCCGTACGGTGATCAAGAGCCGGGACGGCATCGGCGCCCATGTGCACTCCGCCCAGCTCGTGGACCTGCGCACCGCCATCTACACCGACCCCCTGCCCCTCCAGACGGGCGCCCGGCGCTACTACCGCTCGGTCAAGCCGTAAGCCGCAAGCCATCAACTACGGGCCGTACGGCGTGGATCGTGTGCGGTACGCCGCGTATGCCCCTATGCCACGTGCCGTTGTGCCCGCACGGCCCCTCCCCTCCCCGCACGGCCCCGCCCCGCCCCCTGCCCTCCCCTGCCCTGCCGTGCTCTGCCCCCCTACCCCCCGTCCCGAGGCACCCGCACCGTCACCCGCAGCCCACGCGGCTCGGCGTGCGCGTAGGCGAGGGAGCCGCCCCCGGCGGCGAGGAGGGCGTGGGTGATGGAGAGGCCGAGGCCGGAGCCGTTGACGTTCTGGTGGCGCCCGCTGCGCCAGAACCGGTCCCCGACGCGGGTGAGTTCCTCCTCGGTGAGTCCGGGACCGGTGTCGGTGACGACGACCGTGGAGGTGTCGGCGTCGGAGGTGACCGAGACCTCGACCCTGCCCCCGTCGGGCGTGAACTTCACGGCGTTGTCGATGACCGCGTCCAGCGCGCTGGACAGGGTGATCGGGTCGGCCCAGCCGGTGGTGGGCGGACAGTCGCCCACCAGGTGGACGCCCTTGGCGTCGGCCGCGGCGGACCAGGCGGCCACCCGTTCCCCGGCGAGGGCGCCCACGTCGGTGATCCTCAGATCGGCCTCGGCGTGCTCGGCGAGGGCGAGGTCGAGGAGGTCGTCGAGGACCTGCGCGAGCCGTTTGCCCTCGGTCTGCACGGAGGCGATCTCCGCGTTGCCGTCGGGGAGTTCGAGGGCGAGGAGCTCGATGCGCAGCAGCAGTGCGGAGAGTGGGTTGCGAAGCTGGTGGGAGGCGTCGGCGACGAACGCGCGCTGCTGCTCCAGCACTTGCTGGACGTTGTCGGCCATCTCGTTGAACGACCGTGCCAGGCGCCGGAGTTCGGGTGGTCCACCGGCGGCGGCGACCCGGGACTTGAGGCGGCCGGTGGCGATGTCGTGGGTGGTGGCGTCCAGCACGCGCACCGGCCGCAGGACCCAGCCGGTCAGCCGGAGCGCGGCGCCGACGGCGAGCAGCATGGCCGCGAACTCACCGGCCGCGATGAGCAGCCAGCCGCGCAGGGTGCGGGACCGCATCTGCCCGGTGGGCGAGTCGGTGACGACGACGGCGACCACGTCACCGTCCCGGATCACCGGGGAGGCGACGACCAGGGTGCCGGTCTGCCAGGGCCACACCTGACGCGGATCGTGGCTGCGGCGGCTGAGCAGCGCCTCGTCGAAAGCGGCCCGTACCTCGCCCCGCTGCGGGACGAGCCAGTCGCCGGGCGCGTTGGCCATCGCGGCGCCGTTGCGGTAGAAGACACCGGCGCGGATGCCGTAGACGTCGTGGTAGCTGTCGAGTTCGCGGGCGAGCGTCTGCCGGCGCTCGTCGGTGCTGTCCTCGCGGGAGCCGGTGGGCCGGTCGGTGACGAACTGGGCGAGCGCGGCGAAGCGCGCGGTGTCGTCGATGCGGTCCACGACGACGTTCTGCTGCTCGGCGGCGGCCTTGCTGAGGCCGAGCGGGATGCCGAGGGCGAGGAGGACGGCCGCCATCAGGACGATGAGCAGCGGCAGGAGCCGTGTGCGCACCCGTACCCGCTACGCGGCCGGGGCGACGAGGCGGTAGCCGACGCCGCGTACGGTCTCGATGAGCGCGGGCCGCCGCAGCTTGGCGCGCAGCGAGGCGACGTGCACCTCCAGGGTGCGGCCCGTGCCCTCCCAACTGGTGCGCCAGACCTCGCTGATGATCTGCTCGCGCCGGAAGACGACGCCGGGCCGCTGCGCGAGCAGGGCGAGCAGGTCGAACTCCTTGCGGGTGAGCTGCACCGGGTCACCGTCCACGCTGACCTGCCGGGTGGGCAGTTCGATACGTACGACGCCGAGCAGCAGCGCGGTGTCGGCGCTCGCCGCGCCCTCGTCGGGGACGGTGCGGCGGCTGACGGCATGGATACGGGCGAGCAGTTCCCCGGTGTCGTACGGCTTGACCACGTAGTCGTCGGCGCCGAGGTTGAGGCCGTGGATGCGGGAGCGCACGTCGGAGCGGGCGGTCACCATGATCACCGGGGTGGTGGTGAGCTTGCGGATGCGGCCGCAGACCTCGTAGCCGTCCAGGTCGGGCAGGCCCAGGTCGAGCAGGACCACGCCGAAGCCGTCGCCCTCGGGGACCAGGGCCTTGAGGGCCTCCTCGCCGCTGCGGGCGTGGGTGACCTCGAAGCCGTGGCGCGCGAGGACGGCGGAGAGCGCCGCCGCGACATGGTTGTCGTCCTCGACGAGCAGCAGTCTCATTCCGTCCCCCTCCGGTCCGGCCGTCGTCCGGGTCATCCGTTTCCCGTGTCCCGGTCCGTGTGCGCGTCCGGCCACGGCGGCGGGACGCGTGCGCCCGCGTACGGCGCACCCTGAAGTCACTCCGATGGACAAGGACGGCGTCAAGGGGGTTCCGGTTGCCCGCGCTTTCCGTTATCCGCCCGATACGCGACGGCGGGCCACCGGAACGGTCCTGGTGAAACGTGCCTGCACCGGCCGGGACAGGGCTGGTCCACGGCCGGAGCGCGGTCGGACCACGGCTGGTGACCGGCCGCCGCCGGATCGTGATGCTCAGATTCCCCTCAGATGTGATGACGCTGCTCACCGGCTCTCACTACTGTCCTCCGCAACCGAGGAGGACGGAGCCCCAGAGCCATGACCGAAGTATCGGTGGCCAAGGAGGACGCGGTCACGGCGGACGAACTGGTCGTGCTGAGCGGCGTCAACAAGCACTTCGGCCCGTTGCACGTGCTCCAGGACATCGACCTGACGATCGGCCGGGGCGAGGTCGTCGTGGTCATCGGGCCCTCCGGGTCCGGCAAATCGACCCTGTGCCGCACGATCAACCGCCTGGAGGGCGTCGATTCGGGCAGCATCACCATCGACGGCGACCCGCTGCCCGCCGAGGGCCGCGCGCTGGCCCGGCTGCGCGCCGACGTCGGCATGGTCTTCCAGTCGTTCAACCTCTTCGCGCACAAGACCGTGCTGGAGAACGTGGTGCTGGGCCAGGTCAAGGTCCGCAAGGCGGACCGGAAGCGGGCCGAGGAGAAGGCCCGCGCCCTGCTCGACCGGGTCGGTGTGGGCGCGCAGGCCGACAAGTACCCGGCGCAGCTCTCCGGCGGCCAGCAGCAGCGCGTGGCCATCGCGCGGGCGCTGGCGATGGACCCGAAGGTCATGCTCTTCGACGAGCCGACCTCGGCGCTCGACCCGGAGATGATCAACGAGGTGCTGGAGGTCATGCAGCAGCTCGCCCAGGAGGGCATGACGATGGTCGTCGTCACGCACGAGATGGGTTTCGCCCGGTCGGCCGCGAACCGCGTGGTCTTCATGGCCGACGGCCGCATCGTCGAACAGGCCGAACCGGAGCAGTTCTTCAGCAATCCGCGCAGCGAGCGGGCCAGGGACTTCCTGTCGAAGATCCTGCATCACTGACGCGGCGCCCGCGCGCCGGTTGAACTCCGCGTCTCCGGCGCCCGTTTGTCATGCGGACCGCGTTCTCCTCACCACCCAAAGGATGTTCACCATGAAGCTCCGCAAGGTCACCGCCGTCTCGGCGGCCGTCCTCGCCCTCGCCGTGTCCGCCACCGCGTGCGGCGGCAGCTCCGACAGCGGCAAGGGCGGCGGTGACAAGATCAAGATCGGCGTCAAGTTCGACCAGCCCGGCCTGGGCCTGAAGAAGCCCGACGGTTCCATGTCCGGCTTCGATGTGGACGTCGCCACGTACGTCGCCAAGGAACTCGGCTACAAGCCGGACCAGATCCAGTGGGTGGAGACCAAGAGCGCCGACCGCGAGAACGCGCTGGCGCGCGGGGACGTGAAGTTCATCGCCGCGTCCTACTCGATCACCGACGAGCGCAAGCAGAAGGTGGACTTCGCCGGTCCCTACCTGCTCGCCCACCAGGACCTGCTGGTGAAGAAGGACGCGAACATCACCCAGGGCGCGGACCTCAACGGCAAGAAGCTGTGCTCCGTGACGGGTTCCACCTCGGCGCAGAA
Source organism: Streptomyces corallincola (assembly GCF_019104725.1). Lineage (GTDB taxonomy): Bacteria > Actinomycetota > Actinomycetes > Streptomycetales > Streptomycetaceae > Streptomyces > Streptomyces corallincola. The sequence continues at coordinate 12,143 of NZ_JAHRXF010000061.1, forward strand.
CGTCCAGAAGACGATCGCGCCGAAGGCCAACCTCAAGGAGAACAGCGCCTATTCGGAGTGCATCGCCGGTCTGCAGAACGGCGCGGTGGACGCGGTCACCACCGACGACTCGATCCTCGCGGGCTTCGCCGCCCAGGACAAGTACCAGGGCCAGTTCAAGCTCGCCGGGCTGAAGCTCAGCAACGAGAACTACGGCATCGGCGTGAAGAAGGGCGACAGCGCCACCGTGGACAAGATCAACAAGGCGCTGGAGAAGATGGTCTCGGACAAGTCCTGGGACAAGGCGGTCGAGACCAACTTCGGCCCGGCGAACTACAAGAACGAGCCCGCGCCGAAGATCGGCCAGCTCGTCAGCTAGTGCGGTGACCGGAAGGGCCGTCGGAAGGTGCGCGGCGTCCGGTGCGGCGTCCGGCACGGCGAAGCCCCGCCCGCCTACGGGAGGTACGCGGGTGGGGCGACGGCGTGGCGGGGGCGCCGTGCCGGACGCCCCGCGCCGGTGGACCTCTCCGGTCGCGGCACCGGGCCACCACCGCTCCGCCGGCGCGGGTTCCGGCGGGTGACACGGGTCCGCCCGGTGCCGTCCGTCCCGGCGACGGCGGCGCCCCGCCCTCCACATACGCCATCCACCCGGAAAGCGCGGGAGACAGTGTTCGACTTTCTCGAAGGTTACGACGTCCTGGGGGCGTTCTGGACGACCGTCCAGCTGACGGTGCTGTCGGCCGTCGGCGCGCTCGTCTGGGGCACGCTGCTCGCCGCGATGCGGGTCAGCCCGGTCCCGCTGATGCGCGGATTCGCCAACGTCTACGTGAACATCGTCCGGAACATCCCGCTGACGATCATCGTCCTGTTCGCCTCCCTCGGTCTCGCCGACATCTTCGGCGCGACGATGGGCGCCTCCGACTTCAAGATCCAGGGCTTCCGGCTGGCCGTCCTCGGACTGGTCGGCTACACCTCGGCGTTCGTCTGCGAGGCGATCAGGTCCGGCATCAACACGGTGCCGATGGGCCAGGCGGAGGCGGCCCGCGCGATCGGGCTGAACTTCTCCCAGACGCTGCGCCTGATCGTGCTGCCGCAGGCGTTCCGCGCGGTGATCGGCCCGCTCGCCAACGTGCTGATCGCGCTCACCAAGAACACCACCGTCGCGTCGGCCATCGGCGTGGCGGAGGCGGCGACCCTGATGAAGACCATGATGGAGAACGAGGCGCAGACGCTGGCCATCGGCGCCGTCTTCGCCCTCGGCTTCGTGGTCCTTACCCTGCCCGTCGGTCTGCTCCTCGGCTGGGCCGGCAAGCGACTGGCGGTGAAGCGATGAGTTCCGTCCTCTACGACACTCCCGGCCCGCGGGCCAGGCGGCGCAACGCGCTGTTGTCCGTGGTCTTCGTGGTGCTGCTCGCCGCGCTGGCCTGGTGGATCTGGCAGGTCCTGGACGACAAGCAGCAGTTCCGCTGGGTGCTGTGGCAGCCGTTCACCACCGGCCAGGCGTGGACGACGTATCTGCTGCCCGGCCTGCTGAACACCCTCAAGGCCGCAGCGCTGGCGATGGTCATCGCGCTGCCGCTCGGCGCGGTGTTCGGCATAGCCCGGCTCTCGGACCACCGCTGGGTGCGCGGGGCCGCGGGCGTGGTGGTCGAGTTCTTCCGGGCGATCCCGGTGCTGCTGCTGATGCTGTTCGCCAACGAGTTCTACAACCGCTACATCGAGGTGCCCAGCGACAACCGCCCGTTCTACGCGGTGGTCACCGGCCTGGTCCTCTACAACGCCTCGGTGCTCGCCGAGATCGTACGGGCCGGAATCCTGGCGCTGCCCAAGGGGCAGACGGAGGCCGCGCAGGCGATCGGGCTGCGCAAGGGGCAGACGATGGCGGGCATCCTGCTGCCGCAGGCGGTGACCGCGATGCTCCCGGCCATCGTCAGCCAGCTCGTCGTCATCGTGAAGGACACCGCCCTGGGCGGTGCGATGATCGGCTACGCCGAACTGCTCAGCGAGCGGGGCACGCTGGCCGCCAACTACGCCAACGTCATCGCCAGCTTCGCCGTCGTGGCGCTCCTCTACATCGTGCTGAACTTCGCCCTGACCTCCTTCGCCGCCCGTCTGGAGAGCAGGCTGCGGCGCAGCAAGCGCGGTACGGGGGCGGTGCTGGGCGCCGAGGAGACGGAGCCAGTCCGGCCGGTGGAGGTGCGCGGCGCGCTGGCGACCGGCGTGGATCAGCACTGACGGCCCGTCGGGTCCACCGGTTCTTCCGTACGGGGCCGCGCTCCGGGCGATCTGACGATCCGCCAGGAAGCGCGGCCTTCGTCGCTTGACGTAAGCACGCGCAGTAGGTTGCATACGGTCTGTGATCGTGCACCCCGCTCCACCTTCCTGTTCACTTGTCCCCGTCAGGGCATCGCTGCGAGCGGGGAGCGCCACGTCGTGGATCCGGTGATCGTCGTCGGAGCGGGGCCCGTCGGGCTCACGCTCGCCCTGGCGCTGGCCCGCCAGGACGTGCCGTCCGTCGTCCTGGACGAGGGGCACGGCCCGGACGAGGTCCGTCCGGCGCGCACGGTGGTGCTGCGCGAGGACACCGCGGCCCTGCTGACCCGGCTGTCCGGGGTGCCGCTGGACGAGCACGGCACCCGCTGGGCCGGATGGATCTCGCGGCGGCGCAAACAGGTGATCGCCGAGGTGTCCTTCGACGCGGAGCACCCGGCCCCGCTGCACATCGCCCAGCACACCGTCACCGCCGCCCTGCGCGCGGCCGTCGCCCGCGAACCGCTGGTCGAACTCGCCCCGGACAGCCGCCTCGACGCCGTCGAGCAGGAGCGTTCCGGCGTCAGCGCGCACACCCGCGGCCCGCAGGGCGTGTGGTGGCGCGGCAGTCACCTCGTCGGCTGCGACGGCCCCCGCTCCACGGTCCGCAAACTCCAGGACATCCGCTTCCCCGGCCGTACCGGTGTGGAGCGGCACGCGGTGGCTACCCTGCGCGCCGAACTCCCCTGGCAGGACACGGCGTTGCTGCACCGGTCACCGCCCTGGCGGCAGTCCGGCCCCCCGGCCGCCGAGATCAGCGCCCGGCCACTGCCGGACGGTGTCTGGCGGCTGGACTGGCTGCTGCCGCCCGGCAAGGACCTCGTCACCCCGGACGTCCTGATCGCCCGCGTCCGGGAGACCCTGGCCGGGTGGAACGACGGCACCACCCCGCCGTACGACCTGCTCGACACCGGTGTCCACACGGTGCACCACCGGCTGGCCCGGCGCTGGCGGGTGGGCCGGGTGCTGCTCGCCGGTGACGCGGCCCACCTGCTGGGCGCGCTCGGCACCCAGGGGCTCGACGAGGGGCTGCGGGACGCCGACAACCTGGCCTGGAAACTCGGCGCGGTCTGGCACCAGGGGCACCATGACGCGCTGCTCGACAGCTATCAGACCGAGCGCCGGGCGGCCGTCGCGGCCCGGCTGCGCGCCGCCGACCAGGCACTTCCGGTACTGCGCGGCGGAGGCGGGCTGCGCGCCTACGTCCCCGGCAGCGGGCGGGGTCACGACTCGCTGCTGATGGACGGCCACCTCGGACGCGGCCCGATCGGCGGGCCCGGCGACCATGCGGCCTCTCCGCTGGCACCCCGGCATCTGGAGGGGGAGCTCGAGGTCGTCACCCGGCCGGGCGCCCCGGTGGAGGACGTCCGGGTCACGGCGGAGGACGGTTCCTTCGTCCAGCTGCGCGAACGGCTCGGCCGGGGCGCGCTGCTGGTGCTCCTCGTCGCGCCGGGCACCGGGGTGTGGGAGCGCAGGCACTGGGTGTCGGCGGGGGTGATGCCCCGGCTCGCCGCCGCCGTCACCGCGCTGCCGCACCCCGCCGAGCTGCTGGTCGCGGAGAGCTATCCGGGCGCCCCGGCGCACAGCGTGCTGCTGATCCGTCCCGACGGCCACCTCGTCACCGCGCTGAGCGGCGTCCGCCCGGCCGACCTGTACGCGGCGGCGGAGGCCACGCTGGGCGGGTCGCCCGCTCCGGCGGACGAGGAGAGCGACCCGGCCGACGAGACGGCTGCGGGGTCCGGGGCTCGCTCCGGGGTGCGCTGAGGCGGCGTGCGCCGAGCTGCGCGGTTACGGGGCGTGTTCCGACCGGCGGGTGCTGAGGGGCGTGCGCCGAGCGCCGGGCGGTACGGGGTGTTCCGACCGGCGTGCGCTGAGGGGCGTGCGCCGACCGGCGGGAGTTACGGAACGTGCGCCGATGGGTGTGCGCCGACCGGCGGGCGTGACGAGGCGTGTGCTGAGAGACGTGCGCTGAGCAGGGGTTCGCCCTCCGGTGGGCGCTGAGCGGCGTGCGCCGACCGTGACCCCGGTCACCCTCTGTCCACATGGTGACAACCGGTTGACCGGGTTCCGGCCACATGCTGTACTCCGGATCGTGAACGACACCTGTGTGCGCCTGTGGCGGAGGGTCCATGTGGACCTGATCCGCTATGCGGGCTGCGTGTGTCGTCCGTCCTGCTGAAACTCGCATCCCCTTTTCCGCGGGCGCCCGGTGCGCCCGCTTCCGCGAACCTTTCTCCAGGACGGTCCACCATGTCTGTCTCCTCCCCCCTGCCCTCCCCGGCCGCTCCCGTCGTCCCGGCCGCGCCCGCCACCCCCTCGATGTCCCACGGCCCCGCGCCGACGCAGGCGGAACTGCTCGACTTCGTCCGGCGTACGGCCGCCGACACCGAGCTGATCGACTCGCTCCCGCTCGACCCGGAGGGCCGTACGTGGGTACGGCTGGAGGGGCCCGGCGGCAGCGAGGCGTGGCTGATCGGCTGGCCGCCCGGCACGGGCACCGGCTGGCACGACCACGCGGACTCGGTCGGCGCGTTCCTCACGGCCTCCGGTGAACTCACCGAGAACTCCCTCGCCGCGCGGCTGCCCACCGACGGCTGGAGGACGCTCGAACTCTCCGAGGACGTCGATCGTGTGCGCTGCCTCCCGGCGGGCAGGGGCCGCTCCTTCGGCCGCCACCACGTGCACGAGGTGCTGAACGAGTCCACCGAACGACACGCGATCTCGGTCCACGCCTACTACCCGCCCCTGCCGCGCATCCGCCGTTACAGTCGCGTCGGCCAGGTGCTGCGCCTGGAGCAGGTCGAGAGCCCGGAGGACTGGCAGTGAACGCCGACACCCGTGTGACCGCGCACTCCGAAGCACCCGGGGACTCCCCCGCCGGGCCGGTCGGCATCGACGAACTGATCGAGCGGGTACGCGCGGACTACCGGCGCGTCGAGGCCCGCGAGGCGCACGAGGAGGCACGCTCCGGCGATGCCCTGCTGGTGGACATCCGCTATCAGGCGCTGCGCGACCGGGACGGGCTTATCCCCGGCGCCCTGGTCATCGAGCGCAACGAACTGGAGTGGCGCCTCGACCCGAGCGGAAGCCACCGCGTCCCGGAGGCGACCGGCCACGACCGGCGGATCGTCGTGATCTGCAACGAGGGCTACGCCTCCACTCTGGCCGTCGAGTCCCTGCACGCCCTCGGCCTGCACCGCGCCACCGATCTGGTGGACGGCTTCCAGGCGTGGCGCGCGGCGGGACTGCCGGTGACACCGGTGCCGACCGCGGGCTGATCCCGAGCGCTACGGCGCCGTTGCCGACAGACGTCGGTACGAGCCCCGGTGCCGCTCGGCCCGGAGGCGGACGGGACCGATCGGGCCGCCGGGACGCACGGGAACGCCCGCCCGGCGGTCAGAACTCCTCCCCGCCGGGGAAGTCGGTCTCCTCCCCCTCTTCCTCCAGCGCCTGCCGTACGACCCTCAGGGCCATGCCCTCGGAGTAGCCCTTGCGGGCGAGCATCCCCGCGAGGCGGCGCAGCCGCTTGTCCCGGTCGAGACCTCGGGTGGAGCGCAGTTTGCGGGCGACGAGTTCGCGGGCTGTCTCCTCCTCCTGGTCCGCGTCCAGTCGGCCGACCGCCGCGTCGATCAGCGTGGAGTCCACGCCCTTGGTGCGCAGTTCACGGGCGAGCGCCCGGCGGGCGAGCCCTCGGCCGTGGTGCCGGGACTCCACCCAGGCGTCTGCGAACGCGCCGTCGTCGATGAGACCGACCTCCTCGAACCGGGACAGCACCTCCTCGGCCGCCTCCTCGGGGATCTCCCGCTTGCGCAGGGCGTCCGCGAGCTGGCCGCGGGTGCGCGGGGTGCCCGTGAGCAGGCGCAGACAGATCGCCCGCGCCCGCTCGACCGGGTCCGTCCGGTCCGCCGGAGACTCCCCCTGGCCGTCCCCCGCCGGGCCGGGGCCGTCCCCGTGTTCACCGGGTGCCTCCCCGAAGGCACCCCGCCGCCGACCGCGCCGTCCCCCGCCGTCACCTCGGGCCGCGCGGTCGGCGCCGGTTCCGGTGCCCCTCCCCCGTGGGGCACCGGAACCGGCGTACTCGTCCTCGGCCCAGCCGGTCCGCCGTGTCACGGTCAGCCCTTGGCCGCGGCGGCCTTGGGCTTGGCGGTCTTGGCGGCGGCCGGGGCGGGCACGGCCTTGGCGTCCTCACCGGCCGGGGTCACCGCGGCGTCCGCGCCGGGCTCGGCGGCGGGCTGCTCCGGACGGACACCGACGCCCAGCTTCTCCTTGATCTTCTTCTCGATCTCGTTCGCCAGGTCGGGGTTGTCCTTGAGGAAGTTGCGCGCGTTCTCCTTGCCCTGGCCCAGCTGGTCGCCCTCGTACGTGTACCAGGCGCCGGCCTTGCGGACGAAGCCGTGCTCGACGCCCATGTCGATCAGGCCGCCCTCGCGGCTGATGCCCTGGCCGTAGAGGATGTCGAACTCGGCCTGCTTGAAGGGCGGGGCGACCTTGTTCTTGACGACCTTGCAGCGGGTGCGGTTGCCGACCGCGTCGGTGCCGTCCTTCAGGGTCTCGATGCGGCGGATGTCGATGCGCACCGAGGCGTAGAACTTGAGCGCGCGGCCACCGGTCGTGGTCTCCGGCGAGCCGAACATCACGCCGATCTTCTCGCGGAGCTGGTTGATGAAGATCGCGGTGGTCTTGGACTGGTTGAGGGCGCTGGTGATCTTCCGGAGCGCCTGGCTCATCAGGCGGGCCTGGAGACCGACGTGGCTGTCACCCATCTCACCCTCGATCTCCGCGCGCGGCACAAGGGCGGCCACGGAGTCGATGACGATGAGGTCGAGGGCGCCGGAGCGGACCAGCATGTCCACGATCTCCAGGGCCTGTTCGCCGTTGTCGGGCTGGGAGAGGATCAGGTTGTCGATGTCCACGCCGAGCTTGCGCGCGTACTCGGGGTCGAGGGCGTGCTCCGCGTCGATGAAGGCGACCTGGCCGCCCGCCTTCTGCGCGTTGGCGACGGCGTGCAGGGTCAGGGTCGTCTTGCCGGAGGACTCCGGGCCGTAGATCTCCACCACTCGGCCGCGCGGCAGGCCGCCGACACCGAGGGCCACGTCCAGCGCGGTCGAGCCGGTCGAGATCACCTCGATGGGCTCCATCGTCCGCTCGCCCATGCGCATGACCGCGCCCTTGCCGAACTGCCGTTCAATCTGTGCGAGCGCGGCGTCGAGCGCCTTCTCGCGGTCGGTTCCTGCCATGGGTTCCACCCGATTTGCTTGAGTCGATCGCTTCACGTCAAAGACGCTAACGCCTGCCACTGACAATGCGCCCCGACGCCGGTCCCGCCTGTGGATAACTCGGGGACATACCGCCACGAACCGCACGGAACAACCCGCCGGAAACCGCGTCCGGCGCTCTCCGCGGCCTCGCCCAAGCCTCCATATGAATAGATGTTCGATTTTCCTGTCAAGCGCACCACGCCGCCGGATGAAACGTGCGAAACCCCGCCATCCAGCACCGTCCGCCCCGGCGGAGGCCCGCCGGAGGCCCGGTGGCCGACCCGTCCGCACCCCGGAGAGGAGCCGCGCCCGTACTCCGCGCGTCGTACGCCGGGAGACTTCGGGTGGACGACGATCCGTGCGCGGGGGCGGGACAGGGTGGGGGCATGGAGAGACGTCGGGGCGTCGAGCGGGTGTGTCATGCGGTCGGGGCGGTGCTCGTGGTGGCGGGGCTGGCTCATCTGGGCGTCTTCGCGGTGGCGGGCGGGCCGTGGGACGGGCCGGTGTCGTGGCGGAAGCCGTTCACGTTCGGGGTGTCCTTCGGGGTGACGCTGATCTCGCTGACCTGGGTGACCTCGTATCTGCGGATCGGGGAGCGGCTGCGGACGGCGTTGCTGGCCGTGTTCGCGGCGGACTGCGTGGTCGAGGTCGGCGGCATCACGCTCCAGGCGTGGCGCGGGGTGCCCTCGCATCTGAACATGGAGACCCCGTTCGACACGGCGGTGTCCATGACCCTGGCGGTGGGCGGCGGGGTGCTGGTGGTGCTGCTCGCCGTGTTCGCGGTGGCGTCCTTCCGGCGGCGTCCGGCGGGCCCGGTGGGTATGGCCCTCGCGGTGCGGGCGGGCTTCGCGTTCCTGCTGGTGGCGCTGGCCTCGGGCGCCGTGATGATCGCGCGGGGTGTGGTGCTCACCCGTACCGGTCACCAGGAGGCCGCGTACCACTCCACGGCTCCGTTCAAGCCGCTGCACGGGGTGAGCCTGCACGCCGTACTGGTGCTGCCCCTGCTCGCGTGGCTGCTGGCCCGGACCTCGTGGAGCGAGCGGACGCGGTGGCGGATCGTGGCGGTGGCGACCGGCTGTTACGGGGTGGCGGTGCTGGCCGGCGGGGTGTGGGCGGGCGTCACCTTCTGAGCGCGCCGAGGTTCAGACATCCCCGCGCCCCCGGTCTCGCGGCTCCCGGCTTCCCCACCCACGGTCCCTCAGCCGCCGTACCCAGGCGGCGGGCGCGGACGCGCCGCCTCCGTCCCGCGGACCCCGTCGGTCCCGGCGCCGGTGCCCGTGCACACGGGGGTCGTCGGTGACGGCGTACCGCTTGACGTAGGCACCCAGGAACGCCTGGAGCGTGGCGACGGCGGGGATGGCGATCAGCGCGCCGACCGCGCCCAGCAGCGCGGTGCCCGCGATGACCGAGCCGAAGGCGACGGCCGGGTGGATGTCCACGGTCCTGGAGGTCAGCTTGGGCTGGAGCAGGTAGTTCTCGAACTGCTGGTAGACCACCACGAACAGCAGCACCCATAGCGCGTACCAGGGATCCACGGTGAACGCGATCAGCATGGGCAGCGCGCCCGCGAGATACGTGCCGATGGTCGGGATGAACTGCGAGACCAGCCCCACCCACACCGCGAGCACCGGCGCGTACGGCACCCCGAGCGCTTCCAGCAGGATGTAGTGCGCGATGCCGGAGATGAGCGCCATGAGGCCGCGCGAGTAGAGGTAGCCGCCCGTCTTGTCCACCGCTATCTCCCAGGCGCGCAGCACCTCCGCCTGGCGCGCGGGCGGCAGCACCGAGCAGATGGCGCGGCGCAGCCGGGGTCCGTCGGCGGCGAAGTAGAACGAGAACAGGACGAGCGTGAGCAGCCGGAAGAGGCCGCCGAGCACCTGCCCGGAGACGTCGAGCACACCGGCCGCGCTGTTCTGCGCGTACTTGCGCAGCCAGTCGGAGTGCAGCAGCCCCTCCTGGATGTCCACGCGCCTGAGGTCGGTGCGGAAGGTGTGGTTGATCCAGTTGATGACGGAGTCGAGGTACTGCGGAAATCCCTCGATCAACCTGATGATCTGTCCGGCCAGCATGGAGCCGAGCAGCGTGACGAACCCGGCGGTGACGACCGCGAGCCCGAGGAACACCAGGAACGCGGCGAGTCCCCGGCGGACCCGGTGGGCCGCCATCCAGCCGACGGCGGGTTCTATGGCGAGCGCCAGGAAGAACGCGATCAGGATGTTGATCAGCAGCCCGGTGAGCTGGTGGAAGGCCCAGCTGCCCAGTTGGAAGGCGGCGACGAGCGCGAGCGCGAGCACCATCGCGCGTGGCAGCCAGCGCGGCATCCGCCCGCGCGGCGCGGGGGCACCGGCCGCCGGGTCCGGGGTACGGGGCGGGGTCGCGGCGGCCGGGTCGCCGGAGGACCGGCCGGGCTGCTCGGTGTCGTCGGAGGAGGCCACGCGCCAAGTCTCGCGCACCCCACCGACAACGTGTGCGGGAGCCCTGCGGTACGGGCGCCGGGGCAGCTCGGGGGGAAATGGCGGCGGACGACCGGGGACCCGTGACAGCGCCTCTCGGCGCCTTACGGCCCGTCTCTCCGGTCCCGGCGCCCGGGGCGGGCCGAAGTCGGCTCCGGGCGCGCGGGCAGCGACCCCTGCGGGCCACACCGTGCCCGCCCCAGCGGTCCCGTCAGCGTTGCTCGGCCGGTACGTTCATGACCGTGCAGACGACGCGCCACACGTCCTTGGCGTCCCAGCCGCCGTCCAGTGCCTCGTTCACCGTGTGTCCGCCGAGTTCCGTCATCACGTGATCGCGCGCGAATGTTTCGGCGTAGCCGGGCCCGAAGTGCTCCGCCATCCGCTGCCAGAAGACCGTCAACCGCATGACATCAGTATCCCGCTCCAGGGGTGGTGTCCGGCCCGGGCGCTTGCCGGGGCCCTGTTTCGGCCTACGCTGGCGCATGGTCGAAACCGGAGCCACTCCGCCCTCCCCCGCCGGTCCGGCGGGCTCGCCGCTCCAGCGTGCCGAGCACTTCGTCTGGCTGAACGCGCGCGTTCTCGAACAGCGGCTTTTCGCGTACCACTTCCTGCACGGCGCCACCGATCCGGTGGAGTCGGCCCTCGACGCGTACCGCAACGAGGACGGCGGTTACGGGCACGCCCTGGAACCCGATCTGCGCGGCCCGGTGAGCCAGCCGCTGCACACCGCCCGTGCGCTGGCCGTGATGGACGCAGTGGAGCGCTGCGGCGGGCGGCGCGTGGAGCGGGTGTGCCGCTATCTGACGGCTGTTTCCACGGCGGAGGGCGCGCTGCCCGCGATCCACCCCTCGCAGCGCGGCTACCCGGCGGCGCCGTTCGTCCCGGTCGTGGACGACCCGCCCGGCGAACTGCTCGCCACCGGACCGGTGGTCGGCGTGCTGCACCGCAACGAGGTGTGGCACGCGTGGCTGTTCCGGGCCACCGAGTTCTGCTGGCAGGCGGTGGAGTCGCTGGAGAAGACCCACCCCTACGAGGTCGAAGCGGCTGTGGCCTTCCTGGACTCCGTTCCCGACCGCTCGCGCGCGCGGGCCGCCGCCGACCGGCTGGGCCGACTGGTGCGCGAGCACCGGCTCGCCGCCCTGGACCCCGAGCGGCTGGACGACTGGCCGGTGTCCGCCGGTTACGCGCGCGGCGAGCACCACTTCCCGCACGACTTCGCCCGGACCCCGCAGTCACTGGCCCGCATGTGGTTCACCGACGAGGAGATGGCACGCTCGCTGGACTTCCTGGCCGCCGAGCAGGCGGAGGACGGCGGCTGGCCCGTCCGCTGGCGCCGGTGGGCGGCGGCACCCGCGCTGGAGGCGCGGTCCTCGGTCACGATCGAGGCGCTGCGCACCCTGCGGGCGTACGGGCGCTCCCTGGACTGACCGCTGAGCGACGGGAGCGCGTACGGCGGCTGCGGCTCAGTGCCGCGCCGGTTCCGCCGCTTCTGGTCCTGGTCCCGGTCCCGGATCCGAACCCGCCACACGCCCATTCCGTGCCACCGGCGGCCCGGCCGTGCGGGACCCGTTTTCGTACCGTTCGCGCAGGTCAGGGCGATTGTCGGTGGCGGGGTGCAGGATGGGGTCATGGTCAGCTCCGCTCATCCGACCCTCGCCGGGTTCTCGCCCGCCACCCGCGGCTGGTTCACGGGTGCGTTCTCCGCGCCCACCGCCGCCCAGGCGGGCGCGTGGCAGGCGATCGGCGAGGGGGCGGACGTGCTGGTGGTCGCACCCACCGGTTCGGGCAAGACGCTGGCCGCGTTCCTCGCCGCGCTCGACCAGCTGGCCTCCGCGCCGCCCCCGGCCGACCCGAAGAAGCGCTGCCGGGTGCTGTACGTCTCGCCGCTGAAGGCCCTCGCGGTCGATGTGGAACGCAACCTGCGCAGTCCGCTGACCGGCATCCGGCAGGAGTCGGTGCGGCTCGGTCTGCCCGAGCCGGAGGTCCGGGTCGGCATCCGGTCGGGCGACACCCCGGCCGCCGAGCGGCGCGCGCTGTCCACCCGCCCGCCGGACATCCTGATCACCACCCCCGAGTCGCTGTTCCTGATGCTCACCTCGTCCACCCGCGAGGCGCTGACGGGCGTGGAGACGGTGATCCTGGACGAGGTGCACGCGGTGGCGGGCACCAAGCGCGGCGCGCATCTGGCGCTGTCCCTGGAGCGGCTGGACGAACTGCTGCCCCGCCCGGCCCGCCGGATCGGCCTCTCCGCGACCGTCCGCCCGGTGGACGAGGTGGCCCGGTATCTGTCGCCGCGGCGCCGGGTGGAGATCGTGCAGCCCGCTTCCGGCAAGGAGTTCGACCTGTCGGTGGTCGTCCCGGTCGAGGACATGGGCGAGCTGGGCGGCGCTCCGGCGGCCGACTCGGGCGACGGCGCGGAACGGCCGTCGATCTGGCCGCACGTGGAGGAGCGCATCGCGGACCTGGTGCAGTCCCACCGCTCCACCATCGTGTTCGCCAACTCCCGACGGCTGGCGGAGCGGCTGTGCAACCGGCTGAACGAGATCGCCCACGAGCGCGCGACCGGCGAGCCGCTGGACGAACACCACTCCCCGGCGGAGCTGATGGGCGGTTCCGGCGCGGCCCGGGGCGCGCCCACGGTGATCGCCCGCGCCCACCACGGCTCGGTCTCCAAGGAGCAGCGCGCGCTGGTGGAGGAGGACCTCAAGGCGGGCCGGCTGCCCGCCGTGGTCGCCACGTCCAGCCTGGAACTGGGCATCGACATGGGCGCCGTCGATCTCGTCGTCCAGGTCGAGTCCCCGCCGTCGGTCGCCTCCGGTCTCCAGCGGGTGGGACGCGCCGGGCATCAGGTGGGCGCGGTGTCCACGGGCGTGGTCTTCCCGAAGTACCGGGGCGATCTGGTGCAGTCGGCGGTGGTCACCGAGCGGATGCGCACCGGCGCCATCGAGTCGCTGCGGGTCCCCGCGAACCCGCTGGACGTGCTCGCGCAGCAGCTGGTCGCCATGACGGCGCTGGACACCTGGCAGTTCGACGACCTGCTGACGGTGGTGCGGCGGGCGGCGCCGTTCGCCGCGCTGCCGGAGTCGGCGTTCACCGCCACGCTCGACATGCTCGCGGGCCGCTATCCCTCGGACGCCTTCGCGGAGCTGCGCCCGCGCGTGGTGTGGGACCGCGTGGCCGGTACGGTCACCGGCCGCCCCGGCGCGCAGCGGCTCGCGGTGACCTCCGGCGGCACGATCCCCGACCGGGGCCTGTTCGGTGTGTTCCTCGCCGGTTCCGACCCGAAGAAGGGCGGCGGCCGGGTCGGTGAGCTGGACGAGGAGATGGTCTACGAGTCCCGGGTGGGCGATGTCTTCACGCTGGGCACGAGTTCCTGGCGGATCGAGGACATCACCCGCGACCGGGTGCTGGTCTCCCCCGCGCCCGGTGTGCCGGGGCGGCTGCCGTTCTGGAAGGGCGACCAGCTGGGCCGCCCGCTCGAACTGGGCCGCGCGGTGGGCGCTTTCCTCCGCGAGGTCTCCGCGCTGAGCCGGGACGACGCCCGGCTGCGGCTGCTCACGGCGGGCCTGGACGCGTGGGCGGCGGACAATGTGCTGGCCTACCTGGACGAACAGCGCGAGGTGTGCGGGCACATCCCGGACGACCGCACGATCGTGGTCGAGCGGTTCCGCGACGAACTCGGGGACTGGCGGGTCGTCGTCCACTCCCCGTTCGGCGCGCAGGTGCACGCCCCCTGGGCGCTGGCGCTGGGCGCCCGCCTCTCCGAGCGGTACGGCATGGACGCCCAGGTGATGCACGCCGACGACGGCATCGTGCTGCGCCTGCCGGACGCCGACCTGATGGGCCTGGACCTGCTCGACCAGGAGCCCTCCCGCGCGGGCGGCGAGTACGACGGCGAGCGGGCGCCGGTGGGCGCGGCCGACGTCGCCTTCGACAAGGGCGAGGTCGATCAGGTCGTCACCGATCAGGTGGGCGGTTCGGCGCTGTTCGCGTCCCGGTTCCGGGAGTGCGCGGCGCGGGCGCTGCTGCTGCCGCGCCGCAGCCCCGGCCGCCGTACGCCCCTGTGGCAGCAGCGCCAGCGGGCGGCCCAACTGCTGGAGGTGGCGAGCGAGTTCGGGTCGTTCCCGATCGTCCTTGAGGCGATCCGGGAGTGCCTCCAGGACGTGTTCGACGTGCCCGGTCTGGTCGAGCTGATGGGCGACATCGAGTCCCGGCGGGTCCGCCTGGTCGAGGTCACCACCCCGGAGCCGTCCCCGTTCGCCCGCTCCCTGCTGTTCGGTTACGTCGCCCAGTTCCTGTACGAGGGCGACTCCCCGCTCGCCGAGCGCCGGGCCGCCGCGCTGTCCCTGGACTCCCGGCTGCTGGCGGAGCTGCTGGGCCGGGCGGAGCTGCGCGAACTGCTCGACGCGGAGGTGCTGACGGAGCTGGAGCGCGAACTCCAGTGGCTGACCGAGGACCGCCGGGTCAAGGACGTCGAGGGCGTCGCGGACGTACTGCGGCTGCTCGGGCCGCTGACCGATGCGGAGCTGGCCGAGCGGGGCGCCGACCCGCGGTGGGCGCGGGAGCTGGCGGCGGACCGGCGGGCCATCCGGGTGCGGATCGCGGGCGCCGACCACTGGGCGGCCGTCGAGGACGCGGGACGGCTGCGGGACGCGCTGGGCACGGCGCTGCCGGTGGGGGTCCCGGAGGCGTTCACCGAGCCGGTGAAGGACCCGCTGGGCGATCTGCTGGCCCGGCACGCCCGCACGCACGGCCCGTTCACCTCGGCCTCGGCGGCGGCCCGCTTCGGGCTGGGCGTGGCCGTCACCGAGGGCGCGCTGCACCGGATGTCCGCGAGCGGGCGGGTCGTCCAGGGCGAGTTCCATCCGGCGGGCAGCGGACAGGAGTGGTGCGACGCGACCGTGCTGCGCAGGCTGCGCCGCCGCTCCCTGGCCGCGCTCCGGCACGAACTGGAACCCGTCCCGCCGCCCGCCCTGGCGCAGTTCCTGCCGCAGTGGCAGCACATCGGCCGGGGTCACACCCTGCGCGGCATCGACGGTCTGGTGCGCGCGGTCGAGCAGTTGCAGGGCGCCTCCGTGCCCGCCTCGGCGCTGGAGAAGCTGGTCCTGCCGTCCCGCGTCACGGGCTACACCCCGGCGATGCTGGACGAACTGACCGCCGCCGGTGAGGTGGTGTGGGCCGGTGCGGGCGCGCTGCCCGGCAAGGACGGCTGGGTCTCGCTGTACACAGCGGACGCGGCACCCCTGCTGCTGCCCGCCCCGCACCCGCTGGAGCTGACGCCACTGCACGAGTCCGTGCTCGCCGCGCTCGCCGGGGGCTACGGCCTGTTCTTCCGGCAGATCGCGGACCAGGTGCGCGCCACGACCCACCCGGAGGCCGGCGAGACGCAGCTCGCGGACGCGCTGTGGGACCTCGCCTGGTCGGGTCGGCTGACCAACGACACGCTGGCGCCGATGCGTTCACTGCTCGGCTCCGGCCGTACGGCGGGCTCCACGGCCCACCGCGCCAAGCGGACCATGCCACGCGGGCGCTACGGCTCACTGACCGCCGCCGCGCGCGCGGGCGTCACCCGCAACGGCCCGCCCACGGTCGCCGGACGCTGGTCCCTGCTGCCCGCCCCGGAACCCGACGCCACCGTCCGCGCCCACGCACGGGCCCGCGCCCTCCTCGACCGCCACGGCGTGGTCACCCGCGGCGCGGTCGCCGCCGAGGGCGTCGAAGGCGGCTTCTCGGCCGTCTACCGCGTGCTCTCCGCGTTCGAGGACAGCGGCCAGGCCCGGCGCGGCTACGTCGTCGAGGGCCTCGGTGCCGCCCAGTTCGCTATGGACGGCGCGGTGGACCGCCTCCGCGCGGTGTCCACCGCCCGCGACCGGGGCGAGACCGGCACACCCCCGGCGAACGCCCACGCCACCCCCGCTGCCTTCGACGGGGCCGCCCCCGCACTCGGCCACCCCGAACCGGGCGCCGACTTCACCTGGCCCCCGCCGGACGGCGCTCCCATCCCGGCGGACACCTTCTGGCCCTCGGACGGCACTTCCGGAACACCCCCGTACCCCGACCCCTTCGTCCCGCCCGGCCCCGGCCGCGGCAACCCGCCGTACGGCCGCCGTACGGGCCACCGGCGCGGTGCGGACGGCACCCCCGACCCCCGCGCCGTGGTCCTGGCCGCCGCCGACCCCGCCAACGCGTACGGCGCCGCCCTGCCCTGGCCCGAATCGCCGAACGGCGCCGGTCACAAACCCGGCCGCAAAGCGGGCTCCCTGGTCGTCCTGGTCGAGGGCGAACTGACCCTCTACATGGAACGCGGCGGCAAAACACTGCTGGCCTGGCCCGCCACCCCCGACACCGCACCCCCCGACGACCCCCGCCTCCGCACAGCGGCCGAAGCCCTGGCCGACGCGGCGCGCACCGGCTCCCTCGGCACGGTCACCGTGGAACGCACCAACGGCATCCCCGCCCTCACCTCCCCCCTGGGCCCCCTCCTGGAATCAGCGGGCTTCGTGGCAACCCCCCGGGGGCTCCGCCTGCGCGCCTGAACACCGGTTCGGCTCCGTCCGAGCGTGACGAAGCCCACGGAGTGACAGCCGTGGCTCCCCACCGAAGCCCCACCGCCACACCCACACCCGCACCCGCACCCGCACCCGCACCCGCACCCGCACCCGCAAGCAGGCCCCACCCAACGGCCCCCCCCCCCCCCCCCCCCCCCCCCCCCCCCCCCCGCCCCACCCCCCCCCCGCGGCCCCCCCCCCCCCCCCCGCCCCCCCCCCCCCCCCACCCCCCCCCCGCGGCCCCCGCCCGCCCCCCCCCCCACGCCCCCCCCCCCCCCGTCCCCGCCTCCCCGTACGCCCCGGAACGGCGAGAGCCGCCGCACCCGTGGGACTCGGATACGACGGCTCCCCGACCAGAACTGTCAGCCGGGCCTCAACACGGGCTCAGCACTGCGATCAGCACTGTGCTCAGCCCCACCTCAGCCCCACCTCAGCCCGGGCTCAGCACCGACTCAGCCCGCGCTCGGCACCGCCGGAGCCGCGGGAGCGGACGGCAGGCCCGCGCCGCCGAGGACACCGCCGAGCAGGTCCAGGACCTGGCCGACCAGCCCGGTGACGGTGGACAGCGCACCGTTCAGCGTCGAAGTCAGCGTGCTGAGAAGCGAGTTGACCGTGTTGGTGACCTGGGCGAGCAGGTCGGAGACGGCGTCGCGGTTGGCCGGGCCGCTCTTGGCGAGCTGGGCGGCGGCCGGAGCGGCAGCCGGAGTCGCGGCCGGAGCGGCGGGCATGGCGGACGCCTCGGGGAGTCCCGGCGCGGCGGGCAGCGAGGGAACGTCCGACTCCGACGGCGTGGCGGGGAGCGGGGACGGCATCGCCATGAGCGCCGGGTTCGCGGCGCCGAGCTGGGCGAGGGCGGCCTTGGCCGCGTCACCGAGCTGCTGGGCCTGGGCGAGGGTCATGCGGCCCTGCTCCAGGGACTGGTCGAGGAGTTCGACGACGGGCGCGAGGGTCGCGTCCTGGTCGTCCAGGGACCGGACCCGCTCGCGCAGGTCGCCGGGGACGGCGGGCCGCGCCGCGTCGAGCGCGCGGGAGAAGGCGTGGTCACGATCCCCGGTGAGGTCGGCGGCGACGGCGGCGGGGCCGGCCAGTCCGACCAGCAGGGCGGCGCAGAGGGTGGTGGAGGCGAGACGCCGCGCGGGCAGCACACGCATGGGGACGGTCCTTTCGATGTTCCACAAGGTCTGTGACCCACCGTTGAACCGCCGGTGACTTTCCGCAACCGCTCAGGTGCGTGGTGTGAACCATCCGGGGGAGAAAGCGGAACGGCCGTCCGTCCGCGCGGATGCGCGGACGGACGGCCGCCCGAAGGTGTGCGCCCCGATGTCAGTCGTTGACGCAGGTGTTGCCGAACGCGGGGTTCAGCAGGCCGATGACGTCAACGGTGTTGCCGCAGACGTTGACCGGCACGTGGACCGGGACCTGGACCACGTTGCCCGACAGGACGCCCGGCGAACCGGCGGCGGCGCCCTGCGCGCCCGAGTCGGCGACGGCGGCACCGGCAGCGCCGGCGACGGCCGCGACAGCGGCGGAGGTCAGGACCAGACCCTTCGCAATACGCGACATGGAGAGGTGCTCCTTGGAATCGAAACAAACATCCGGGCGGGATGCCCAGCGCTGTGTCAACGCGTGGCACGCCGTGGGGTTGTGCCGCCAAAGGAGTGACGTACGGGAAAGCGCGCCGGGCACCACCCCCGGCACGCCTTCACCATTCCGGCACACTTGCCGCGTTTGTCAGGATTGACGCCCGTGATCGCTACTGTGGCGCCCGTCTCCAGCACGCGCGAAAGGCACCGCCGTCATGTGCAAGTTCCCGGGTCCGCCGCCGCGAACGCCGGTGGGAGCCCCGGCCCCGGGGGGTGCCTCCCCGGTCTGCGTGAGCCCCCGACGCCCGGCACCGCACCTCACCACGGTCCACGCCCCCGCGTCGCGGCGCACAGGGCATGGACACCTCCCCTGCGTCGGGGGACGCGACCCGGCCGGGGGCGCGCATCCGTCCGGCCGCGCGACGGCGTGAATCCCCCGGACGGCGTACTCGATTCCACGATCAACGTACCAACGGGCGCGACGGAGTGACGGGTTCCGGCATACGCCGGCACGCTCGGCCACGACTCGGATGTGTGCGATCTGCGATCCGCACTGCGGCATGGCGGTGACCAGCCGGGCTTCCGGCTCGTTTCCCAGCGGGACGCGTCGTGGGCAGGCGCGCTCCTCGTCGCCGTGGACGCGCAGGCGTGACGCGCGTACCCACCCGCAGCCCCGAGCGCCCCCGTGAGCGAGGTAGACCGCGAATGCACCAGCAGGCAGTGCCCGACCCCGCACCACGGGTCCTGCACCTCGCGCAGCCCGTGGCGGGGGGTGTCCCACGGGTCGTCCTGGACCTGGTGGAAGCCCAGCTCGCGGCCGGTACGCGAGTGGCGGTCGGCTGCCCCGGCGGACAACTCGCCGAGGAGGCAAGCGCCTTGGGGGCCGACGTGTACGAGTGGCGGGCCACCCGCTCACCGGGGCCGGGACTGGCCGGTGAGGTACGGCGGGTCGCGCGGCTGATCGCGGAGGTGCGGCCCGCGCTGGTGCACGCGCACAGCGCCAAGGCCGGGCTCGCCGCGCGGCTGGCGCTGCGCGGGCGCGTCCCCACCGTCTTCCAGCCGCACGCCTGGTCGTTCGAGGCGGTCGGCGGCCCCACCGCCGCGTTCGCCCTGCGCTGGGAGCGCGCGGGCGCACGCTGGGTCGACCGGCTGGTCTGCGTCAGCGAGGCGGAGCGCGCACGGGGCGTACGCGCCGGGGTGCACGCCTCCTACGCCGTGATCCCCAACGGCGTGGACACCACCCGCTTCTCCCCCCCCCCCCCCCCCCCCCCCCCCGCCCCCCCCCCCCCCCCCCCCCCCCCCCCCCCCCCCCCCCCCCCCCC
>NZ_JAHRXF010000062.1 GCF_019104725.1 Streptomyces corallincola
GGGGGGGTGGGGGGGTTTGGGGGGTGGGGGGGGGGGGGCGGGGGGGGGAGTAGGGGAGGCGGGGGAGGTATTCGTGCCAGCGGGTCGGGGTGAGGACGTTCCTGGTCACGGCGCAGATGTGGGTGATGGCGGCGTCGGCGCCGAGGGGCCAGAGGCGGACCGTGTCCGAGCCGCTGGAGACGCCCAGAAGGTGACTGTCGGGGCTGAAGGAGAGGAACGTGCCCGTTTTGGCGTATGGACTCATCGACTGGCCGATGGGGGACGCCGAGGCCGGGTCGGAGACGTTCCACAGGCGGATCGTGTTGTCGTTGCCGCCGCTGGCGAGCCGACCGCCGCCGCGTGCCCAGGTCAGGGAGGTGACCGCCTCCGTGTGGCCGGTGAGCGGGCGGCCCAGGGGGTGCGCGGTGCCGGTGACGCGCCACAGGCGGACCGTGTCGTCGTCGCTGCCGCTGGCCAGCACCGAGCCGTCCGGGCTGTAGGCCAGGACGTTGACCGGGCCGGTGTGGCCGGACAGGGGGCGCCCCAGTGGCGCCGGGTGCGCCGGGTCTCGTACGTTCCACCGGCGGACCGTGCTGTCCGCGCTGCCGCTGGCCAGCACCGAGCCGTCGGGGCTGAACGCCAGCGCGTTGATGTAGCCCCGGTGCCCGGTGAGCGGAGCGCCCAGCGGCACCGCGTGCGCCGGGTCGGACACGTCCCACAGCCGGATCGTACGGTCGTCGTAGGCGGTGGCGAGGGTGTGGCCGTCCGGGCTGTACGCCAGCGCGGCCGGGCCCATGAAGCGGGTGCGCAGACGGAGTTCCGTGCCGAGGGGGCGCGGGTGGGCCGGGTCGGAGACGTCCCACAGGTACACCGAACGGGCACTGGTGAGCACCGCGAGGGTGTGGCCGTCGGGGGAGAAGACCATCGAGCGACGGCCGCCGTCCCCGCGCAGAAACGGTCCGCCGAGCAGCACCGGTCGGCTGGGCCGGGTCACGTCCCACAGCCGGACTCCGCCGTCCCGGACGGCCGTCGCCAGTACCCGCCCGTCCGGGCGGAACGCGCCGCTCCGGCCCGCCATGTCCTGGGTGGGCAGTGACCACAGCCGTACCTTGGCGTCCCCGCTGCCGGTGGCGAGCGTACGGCCGTCCGGGCTGAAGCCCAGCGCGTACATCTCGCCGCTGCTGCCCGCCAGTTCCTCCCCCACCTGGGACGGCGCGGCCGGGTCGGTGACGTTCCACAGGCTGGCCGTGGAGTCCGCGCTCGCCGCCGCGAGACGGCCGCCGTCCGGGCTGAACGCCACCGACCAGACCGGCCCGGTGTGCCCGGTGAGCGGCGGCCCGAGCGGCTTGGCGCGCGTCCGGTCCGCCACGTTCCACAGCCGGATCGTGTCGTCCGCGCTCCCGCTGGCCAGCGTCCGCCCGTCCGGGCTGAACGCGACCGAGTGGACGATGTCCATGTGCCCGGTCAGCGGGGCCCCGAGCGGTGTCGGCCGGGTCCGGTCCGCCAGGTCCCACAGCCGTACGGTGTCGTCGTCGCCCGCGCTCGCCAGGGTCCGCCCGTCCGGGGCGAACGCCACCGAGCGCACCGCCTCCCGGTGCCCGGTGAGCGGAGCGCCGAGCGGCTTGGCGTGCGCCGGGTCGGACACGTCCCACAGCCGGACCGTGCGGTCCTCGCCCGCGCTCGCCAGGGTGCGCCCGTCGGGGCTGAACGCGACCAGATAGATGGTGCCCCGGTGCCCGGCGAGCGGGGCCCCCAGCGGCTTCGGGCGGGTCCGGTCGGTGACGTCCCACAGCCGGACCGTGTCGTCGTCGCCCGCGCTCGCCAGGGTCCGCCCGTCCGGGGAGAAGACCGCGCTGCTCACCCAACTGGTGTGCCCGGTGAGGGGTTCGCCCAGCGCCTTCGGGCGGCCGGGGTCGGACACGTCCCACAGCCGGACCGTGCGGTCGTAGCTGGCGGTCGCCAGGGTGCGTCCGTCGGGGCTGAAGGAGGTGAGGTAGACGGCGCCGGTGTGGCCGGACAGCGGGGTGGCCATCGGCGCGTTCACGATCGAGATCAGCCTGCTGTACGTCCCCTCGTCTTCCGGGCGCAACCGGTGGGCGACCAGCGCGAGTTGGGCCGCCAGGGAGGGATCGGTGCGCTGCACCCGGTCGGCCTCCGCGAGCACCTGCTCGAACACCGCGTCGTCCCGCTGCTGCCACGCCACCACCGCCGACCCGGCCGCGACCACCGCGAGCGCCACCAGCGCCGCCACGGCCGCCCGGCTGACCAGCACGGTACGGCGGCGCAGCCGCACCGAGGCGGCCAGGAACCGCACCGCGCCCCGCGTCGGATACCGGTCACCCGCCGACTCCGCCCAGGCGCGGGCCTGTTCCAGCCGGGACCCCCGGTACAGCAGCGCACTGTCCCGCCCCGACTCCTCCCAGGCTCGTCCGTCCTCCTCCAGCCGCTGCCGCAGCAGATGGCCGCTGCGGTCCTCGTCGATCCAGTGCCGCAGCCGGGGCCAGGCGTGCAGCAGCGCCTCGTGGGTGATCTCCACCGTCTCCGCGTCCAGCGTCACCAGCCGGGCCCGGACCAGCGCCTCCAGCGACTCCTCCGTCCTGCCGGGGTCCGCCGACTCGTCCGCCAACTGGCGCCGCGTACCGCGCCGCCGGGTCGCCCGGGTGTCCTCGCCGAGCCGGACCAGCCGCAGCAGGAGCAGCCGGGCCGCCGTACGCGCCGCCGGGTCCAGCCCGGTCCAGGCGCGCTCGGCGGTCGCGGCGACCGCGCCCTGGATACCGCCCGCCGCCCGGTAGCCCGCGAGCGTCAGACGGCCCGCCTTGCGGCGCTGCCAGGTGGCGAGCAGGGCGTGCGACAGCAGCGGCAGCACTCCGGCGTCGTGCGCCCCGCGCGGCCCGTCCGCGCTGACCTCCCGCGTGATCGACTCGGCGAGTCCCGGCTCCAGTTCGAGCCCTACGGCCCGTGCGGGCCCGGTGATCGCCTCGCGCAACTCCGCCGAGGTGAGCGGGCCGAGGACCATGTGCCGGTGCTGGAGCGCGTCCGCCAGCTCGGGGTGGCGCAGACACTGGTCGTAGAAGTCGGCGCGGATACCGAGGAGGACCAGGGCGGGGGCGGCGGAGTGGCCGTGGGTGGGGGAAGCGGGGGGCACGTCGGGGAGCGCGCTCGGTACGGCGGCTCCGGCGGGCGTGGCGGGCGGTGGGGTGCAGGCCGCGTGCAGGAAGCGGACGAAGACGCGCCGGTCGGCCTCGTCGGCGCAGAGAGTGAAGGTTTCCTCGAACTGGTCGATGATCAGGACCGGCCGGGCCCGGCGGGACTCATCGGACCGTGGGGCGGCCCCGCCGGGGGCCCCGGTGGACACCCCGGCGCCGGTTCCGCCGGACGCCCCCGCGACGGCCCCGCCTCCACCACCCGGTCCGGCCCCCTCGGCCGACCCCGCGTCACCGACCGGCGAACCAGCGCCCCCCGGACCTTCCTCCCCCCGGTCCCCCGCACCGGACGCGGAAGCAGCAGCGGAGGAAGCAGCGGCAGCGGCGGAAGCCGCCTCCTCCTCCCGTACGGCCCAGGCCGCGACCCCCTCCCGTACCGCGCGCCCGAACTCCCGTGTGCCGACCCCGGCGGCGTCCGGATTGCCCGGGTCGGCTCGCTCGGCCGCCCGTGCCCGCGCCACGACACCGGCCACCTCCGGTATCCGCCGGGTCAGTTCGCCGAGCGGATCGGCGCCGGGCACCCACTGGAGCACCGTGCGCGGCGCGGCGCCCTCGGGGCAGCCGTCCACTTGGGCGCCGTCCCGCAGTACCGGCACCAGACCCGCGCTGAGCAGCGACGACTTGCCCGCGCCCGAGGCGCCGACCAGCATGACCAGCCCCCCGGTCCGCTCCGCCGCGTCCAACTGCCCCACCAGCGCCCCGGTGCCGCGCTCGCGTCCGAAGAACCAGCGCGCGTCCTCGGGCCGGTACGGCGCGAGCCCCCGGTACGGGCAGACTCCCGCGGCGACGGCCACCGACTGCTCCGGGAGCCGGGGTTCCCGTTCCGCCGGGCCGGACGGCGCGGCGGCCGGGTCGGCGAGCGCCCGCTCCCACAGCCGCTGCCACTGGACCACGTCGTACAGCCCGCCCGACACCGGGACCGGCCGCGTCCGGCGCGCCTCGGGTATCAGGATCTGGAGCACGGCCGCGAGCGCCGGGAACTGGGCGGGTACGTTCTTCGCCCGCCGCCAGTCGCTGATGCGCTGCGCGGAGACCCGTACCGGGCGGCCCCGCTCGTCCGTGCGCTGGAGCCGTGCGACCGCTTCGGACACGCTTTTCAGGGGTGGGTTCCCGGCCTCCCGGTACAGCAGGGCGAGGCGCTCGGCGAAGGCGGTACGCGCCCCGGAGTCGCCGCCCACGGCCCCACCCCTTCACTCCCCGCGTGTCCGGACGTCCGGACCGGAAAACCCACCCTATACGGCTGACCTGCGGAGAAGCCCTGGAGAGGAGGTCGCGGCCTCCTCCCCGAGGGTCCTGAATGGCAGGATGCGGACGCGGTAGCCGATCCCTCACACACCGTTCGGACGGACGACCTGCGCGGCCCTCCCGAGGCGGCCGGGCCGAGCCGAACGTTCTCGGTCAACTTCGGTCGGCGCCGCCCCGATACCTCGGTCCGCGCCGGTCCGCCGACGCGGCACGGGCCGAAGCCGCCCGCTCCGTCCGGCACCGGTCCCCACGAGGGGAGGGACCGGTGCCGGAGGGGCCGGTGCCGTCGGATCACCGACCGGCGGACACCCGGAACACCCGCGGAACGGCCGGGTACCGCCGACAGCCGTGTGTCATCGGGGACGTGTCCGGGCAGTGACGTCCTGGGACTCTCCCGTGAGTCCCCGCCGAGTCGGTGAACCGGCCCGCCCTCCGCTGGAGTACGTATGAAGGTCTCCGTCGATCACGCCCAGTGCTACGGCTCCGCCGAGTGCGCCTACCGGGTCCCCTCCGTGTTCGCCTTCGAGGACGGCTACGGCGTGGTGCTGCCCGGCGGGGCGGAGGCGACGGACGCCCCCGAGGTACGGGAACGGGTCCGCGAGGCGGCGGAGCGGTGCCCTTCGCAGGCGATCAGGCTGTCGGCCGAGGGGGAGTGACCGGGGCCCGGCCGCCCGACCCGCCTTCCTCGGCACCCGGTTCGCCCCCCGCTTCCCCCGGCCAGCTCCACCCCAGCCGCGCCAGCGCCCGCGCCCGCGCCGCGACGACCGTCCTGCGGGCGGCCAGTTCGGCCGGATCGGCGTGGGCCGCCCGGCTGGTGACCTGCCCGTCCCACTTGCGGTAGTACAGCCCGGTCGTGGCGCTGAACCAGCCCCGGCCGACCGCGTCGAGGGCCAGCAGCAGCCCGGTGTCCTCGGAGGCGGGCAGCGCCATCCAGCCGCCCAGCGCGCTGAGCAGTTCGCGGCGTACGCAGAGCGTCGCCGGGTGCACGGGCGCCCGGAACCCGTTCCGCTCCCAGGACTCCAGCACCGTGCCGCGTTCCAGCGGCCCCTCCGCCGGATCGCCGGGGAAACCGGCCGTGCTGCCGTCGGGCAGCAGGTCGAGGGCGCGGGAGGCGGCCCAGCCGAGGGTGCGGTCGGCCTCCAGCGCGGCCAGGTCGCGGGCGAGGGCGCCGGGGGCGAGCAGGTCGTCGGCGTCCAGCACCTTGATGTACGTGCCCCGCGCGCGGGCCAGCGCGAGGGTGCGCGCGGTGCCGGGGCCGCCGGGCCGCCCCTGGCGGAAGCTCACGCGGGCGTCGTCGGCGGGGAGGAGCGGCCGGACCGCCCCGCTCCCGCCGTCCTCCTGGACCAGCCACTCCCAGGTCCAGCCGTCCGGGAGGCGCTGCGCGCACAGTGACGCGTAGGCGTCCGGCAGGAACCGGGCGGCGGGGGCGTGGACTGCGGTGACGACGGTGACGCGCCGGGACACGGCGGCTCCACCACCTTTCCAAGACGTGGGCGGCCGCCAGGGTACGAGGACGAGCGCGCGGCCCGGAGAAGGCCCCCGGACAGCGCGAAACCCCCGGCCGGGTCGGCCGGGGGTCCAGAACGATTCGACTGTGATGCGTACGCAAGTCGCCGTGATGCCGAAACGTCCGCGGTCCTGCGTGCTGCCCTCGGGGCTCAGCAGGCGAGCGGTACCGCCTCGTGGTCGGCGGTGGCCCGCTGCTCGGCCTCGGTGGCCGAGAGGTCGGTCTGGTCGCTGTCACCGGTGCGGGAGCGCTGTCGGCAGCTCGGGGACTTGCCGTGTGCCTCGGCGGTGATGCGCTGCTTCATGGTCGGCGGGAGCGACCTGGGGAGGGGGAATCCGGGGGCGGGCTGTTCCTCCGCCGCCGTCGGTGCGCTGCTCCGCTGCTGCTCGGTGGTGCCGCTCGGCGTCTCGGCCTGCGGGGCCGCCGTCGCGGTGGCGGCGGTGGTGGTGACGAGTCCGAGCGCGGTGCACAGCGCGATGAAGGCGGTGACGAAGGCGGTCCACAGCTTCATGACCTTGTTCTGGGTCATGGCCCCTCACTTTCGGGTTGGGCGATTTGCGTACTTTGCTCATCATGTGTATGCCGACCGCGAAGTGAAGGACCTCGGCACGTGGCGCGTCGATGTTCAGATCAACACCACTCGTATGGGTGCATAAGCGTCGAAAACCCCGGAAAATACCCTTGGAGGAAGGAATCCGGACCAAAGTCACGTTGTGCGAGGGTGCGATCACCCTCCGATCACAACGGTCCCGGCTCGGCCGATCCCGTTTCGGGGGCCGGGAGTTGGGGCCCGGCGCAGGTAACCGATCGATATCGGTCGGTGTGTATAGTCGGGCGCCAGAGGTCCCCTACGTCAAGGAAAGACGAGGTCGCGCGGTGAAGAAGCTGCTCCTGGTCGTACTGGCCGCCATCGGCGGGCTCCTCGTGTACCGCCAGATCCAGGCGGATCGCGCCGAGCAGGACCTGTGGACGGAGGCCACTGACTCCGTGCCCACGGGTTCGTGAGCGCCGATCCGGAATTCGCTCAGACCCCGGCCGCCTGTGCGGTCGGGGTTTTGTGTTGTCCGGGGGCGCGGCCGGGGCGGTGGCCGGTTCCGGTTGCCGGTTCGCGCGCAGT
This sequence comes from Streptomyces corallincola, assembly GCF_019104725.1. Taxonomy (GTDB): domain Bacteria; phylum Actinomycetota; class Actinomycetes; order Streptomycetales; family Streptomycetaceae; genus Streptomyces; species Streptomyces corallincola. The sequence continues at coordinate 7,052 of NZ_JAHRXF010000062.1, forward strand.
GGGGTAGATCCGGTGGTGGCCCCCGCCGTACCGGGCCGCTCGGGGCGGGACCTTTCGGACGGCGTACCCGATCCCCGGATGGCGCAGGCGCGCGCGGGGCAGGATGGGCCGGGTCCGGGTGGGCGGGTCTGCTGACGGGGGTGGCGCGTGCGGGCGCGTAGGGCGGGGTCGAGAGGGCGGCGGCTGCGGCTCGGTGCCGTACGTCCGCGCGCCGGTGCGGGCACCGGCAGGGGTACGGGTACGCGTGCCGGTGCGGGCAGGGGTACGGGTACGCGTGCGGGGGTGGCCGGGATCGGCTGCTCGGTGGCCGCCGCCCTGCTGTGCGCGCTGACCGCGGTGCCGCCCGCCTCCGCCGCCCCCGGCACCCCGACCACGGGCGCCCCGGGCACCGGCGCTTCCACCACCCCGTACGCCTTCGCCGACGGCGACCGGCGGATCGACGGCGCCCCGGACACGGCGGACGCGCCGCTCCTCCGCCCCGGCCGGAGCTACCGCGGCACCCTCCCCGCGCACGGCGTCCTCCACTACCGCCTCGATCTCGACGCGACGGACACCGCCTACGTCCCGGTCACCGCCGTACCCCCCGCCGGTGCGGCCGTCGCCTCCACCGACGGCATCCGGGTCTCGGTGCGGGACGCGAACGGAGCCCCCTGTTCCTACGCCTCGGGCCGGGTCGGTACGTCCCTCAGCCCGCGCCCCGTCACCGCGCTCGGCACCCGCGAGCCCGGCCGGGCCCTGTGCCGGAACGCGGGGACGTACTACGTCGGTGTGGAACGCGCCGAGTCCGGGCGCGCGGCGGACGCCTCCGGCGGGGGTGCGGACGCGCCCTGGGAGCTGGAGATCGCGCCGGTCACCGAACCCGGCCTCACCGGCGCCGCGCCCACCACCGCGCCGCCCGCCCCCGGCACCGCCACCCCGGCCCCGCTCGCCGGTGCGCCCCGTGACCGCGCGGGCGGCAGCGGCTTCGCGACGGCACGCCCGCTGGGCCAGGGCGTCTGGCGCGCCGAACTCACCCCCGGCACCACCCTGTTCTACCGGATGCCGGTGGACTGGGGCCGCACCCCGCACGTCGTCGCCGAACTGGGCGGCACCGCCGACGGGCACGGGTACGCGGGCGGCGCGCTGAACCTCGCCCTGCACAACCCGGTGCGCGGCCTGGTGGACGAGGTCTCCGCCGGGTACACCGGCACCCCGAAGCAGGCGGCCCTCGCACCGCTGCCGCCCGTGGCGTACGGCAACCGGTACGCCGTGCCCGCCACGCAGAACGCGCTGTGCTTCGCCGGGAACTACTACCTCGTCCTCCACCTGGGCCGACAGCTGGCCGACACCTTCGGACCGGGCCCGTACCGCGTCACCCTGCGGGTACGGCTCGACGGGCGGGCCCAGGACGGACCCCGGTACGCCGGGCGGTCCGCGCCGGACGGGGTGTTCGCGGTGACGGCCGCCGACCGGGAGGCCGCGGCGAGCGGTGGCCCGGTCGGCTCCGACCTCCGGATGCGACTGCTCGCGGCGGGCGGTCTCGGCACCGGGACCGCGCTGCTCGTGGCGCTCGGCGGCTGGACCCTGGCCGCCCGGCGCGCTCAGAGACGGGTCAGCGCCCAGAACCCGACGGCGTAGCAGACCAGCGCGAGCAGCAGCACCGGCACCGCCACCCCGGCCGGCGGACCGGGCCGCCGCCGCGCGTGCGTCCGGGGCTGCGGGGCGCCGGGGGCCAGGGGCGCGCGGGGGTCGCGGGCGGTGTACGCGGCGGTGTCGGGGGGTGCGTACGGCGCGTACGGCGGAGGTGTCGCGGGCGCCGCGGGCATCTCCGGGGGGAGCGGGACACGGGCGCCGGACACGGGCGGGGTTCCGGTGTCGGACGCGGAACTCGCGCTGCTGTAAGCCGAGTTGTGAGGTTCGGGGGGGTCTGTGCGCGGGACGGTGAGGGGAGTTGGTGTCGGGGTCTCCGTGCCGGTGGTCCCGACGCGTATTCCGGAAGCCCGTTTCAGCGGTCCGTTCGGGCCGAACCCGTCCGGCAGTGGGCCGAGTTGGTCGAATATCTCGATCGACTCGGCCTGCTCGCGGGCGGGGTCCACGGGGGCCGGTCCGGTGTCCGCCATCAGTTCGGCCGCCGCCGCGAGCGCCTTCCGGGCACCGATGGCGGTGCGGTGGCGGGCGGCGGGGTCGGGCTGGATGAGGGTGGCGACGACCTCCCAGAGCGGCTCCGGAACTCCTTTCGGGGCGGGGGGAGTTCCGTGCTCCATGAAGTGCCGCAGGAGTTCCCGGCTGTCGGGGCGGGCGCCTTCGAGGAGGTAGAGGGCGACGAGTCCGGCGGCGTACAGGTCGGCGGGGTAGTCGGGGTCGGCGCCGAGCATCTGCTCGGGGGCGAGATAGCCGGGGGTGCCGACGACGAGGTCGGTCTCGGTGAGCCGGGGTTCGCCGAAGCGCATGGCGATGCCGAAGTCCGACAGGCGCAGCCGGGGGCGCCCGGTGCCGGTGGCCTCCAGCAGGATGTTGGCGGGCTTCACGTCCCGGTGCACGACCCCCTCCGCGTGCACGGCGGCGAGCCCGGACAGCAACTGGTCGAGCAGGACCCGGACGAGCGCGGGCGGCAACGGCCCGTAGTCGCCGACGAGATGGACAAGCGAGCCGCCCGCGACGAGGTCCATCGTGAAGAGGACCTGGTCGTCGTCGGCGGCCCAGCTCGCCGGGGCGAGCACATGCGGATGGTCGATGCGCAGGGCCTGTTCGCGGACGAAGCGCAGCAGCGCGTGGGCGTCCCGCTGCTGGAGCACCTTGGCGGCGACGTACCGGCGGCGCCGGTGGTCCCAGGCCCGCCAGACGGCGCCCGCGCCGCCGCGCCCGATCGGATCGGCCAGTTCGTACCGGCCGGCGAAGACCTCGCCCATGACGTCCGCCGCTCCTCCCCCGCGTGTGGGGTGCCCGTGTGGTGCGTACGTACCGAAGCCGCGACCCCGGCCGGTGCCGGACCCCCTCCGGCGGGCGGGGCCGCGTCGGTCAGCTCTGGTGCGACTGGTAGTGCGCGACCGCGTCCGAGGTGCGGCCCGCGCCGTACACCCGTAGGAACTCGGCGAGTTCGGGGTGGCTCGGGGCCAGACTGTCGGCGGCGTCGATGATGTCCCCGGCGGCGGAGACGGAACGCAGCAGCGACTGGATCTCGCGGACGACGCGCTTGACGGTCGGCACGCCCGAAGTCCCGTTCGTCTGGCTGGTGTTGCTGAGCACGGAGCCCCCCTGGGACCTCTTGATCTCGTCCATCCGCTCGGTCGCCTCGGCGGCGCTGACGCTGCCGTCGGCGGCCTGGGCGGCCAGTTCCTGGAGCAGTTGCACCCGCTGGACGACCGCCGGGTTGCCGATCTTGGCGCGCTGGCCGCTCATCAGCTGCGAGAGCATCGGCGCCGACAGGCCGAGCACCGCCGCGAGCCGGGCCTGGTTCAGCCCGAGATCGTCTATGAGTTTGCGGAAGAGTGCCCCCAACGGCTCCCCGTACCAGTTCCGTTGCAGCTCCCGCGCTCTCGCGGTCGCTTCCTGCTGTGCGGCATCCATGCGCGTCTCCCCATCGCTGCCCCCGAAAACCGCGGTTCGCTCCAGCGAACCACGTCGAGCATCCTACGGAGCGTGGTCAGCCACGGGGACCCCCCATATTTTTGCGGGAAACCGGGGATGACCCGGTACTCTGGTCCCCGGCACGTGCCGGACCCCACGGTCCCGGCGGCGGCCACTCCGAGGGGCCTTAGCTCAGGTGGTAGAGCGCCGTCTTTGCATGGCGGATGTCAGGAGTTCGAATCTCCTAGGCTCCACCCTCTCAAAAGCCCCCCTGACGTGCGGAAACGTACGGCAGGGGGGCTTTTTCGTGGGTCGGCTGCCCAGGCTCCGCACTCGGCCGGGGTCCGGCCGGGGTGGGTTTCCGGGGTGCCGGGCCTCCCCCTCACGGGGACCCTCAAACCCTTTGTTCATGCCTTGACTTAACACGTACGACATTGCTTGTATGCACGCGTCGTCGGGGGGCGGCGCGGCGTGGCCCTCAGGCGCGATGCGTTTCGGGGCGGCGTGGGCCGGTGTCCGTACGACGTGATCCGTGAGCAGCACCGTTCGACGTGTTCAGCAGCCAAGCCCACTTCCCCACGTCAAGGAGAGGCTGTGAAGCGTTCTCTCGCCGCGATGGCCGCCGTCTCGGTCACCACGCTGACCGCACTGGCCGGTACCGGCCCCACCGCCCACGCCGACCGGGGCGGGCCCCACGGCCCCCTGGTCACCGGCACCTATTCCTCCGCCGACGGCACCCGGAAGTGGCAGCCGCTGCCCTCCGTGGCGCTGACCGGCGACGCGCACGGCGCGGTGGACGCGACCGTGGTCGCGGACCCGGCCGCGCTGCGGCAGAAGTACACCGGCGTCGGCTTCTCCATCGACGAGACGGCCGTGTCCAACCTCTGGAAGCTCACGCCCGCGCAGCGCGAGTCCGCCATCAGGCTCCTGGTCGATCCCCGGCACGGCGCCGGGCTGGACCGGTTCCGGCTGACCATCGGCAGCCCGGACCTGATCGAGCACCTGCCGTTCTGGTCCGAGGACGACGTGCCGCCCGGTGTCTCCGACGACTTCGGGCTGAAGCACTTCTCGATCCAGCGCGACCTCGACCTGCACATCATCGACACCATCAAGCTGATCCAGCGCTACAACCCCCGCGCCACGTTCTTCGCCTCCGCGTGGAGCGCCCCGGCCTGGATGAAGACCAACAACCAATTCACCGGCGAGGTCGCGCTCAAGCCGGGCAGCACCACCGACTACTACCAGGTCGGCAAACTGCGCGACGACTGTATCGACGTCTTCGCCCGCTACTACGTCAAGTACGTGCAGGCGTACGCCCGGCACGGCATCCGCGTGGACGCCCTGACCCTGCTCAACGAGCCCGGCATGGACGTGGTCTATCCGGCGATGGACATCAGCATCCCCCAGCAGCAGAAGCTGGCCCTCGCCATCAAGCGGGAGTTCCGCGCCGCCCGGCTGGACACCAGGCTCTACGTGCACGACTTCAACTACTGGGACTGGCGGGACCCCAACAGCACCACCACCAAGAACTACCACCGCATCTTCGACGACTCCGCCGACGGCTCGGTCAAGGGCAAGCAGGTCCTGGCCGCCGCCGACGCCATCGCGTTCCACCCCTACTGGGGCGACCCGCACGTGATGCGGGATGCGTTCGAGCAGACCGGCAAGCCGGTGGAGATGACCGAGACCGGCGACCTCTCGCCCTCGGCGGTCCTGGAGGACTTCCGGCTGGACGCGGGCTCCTACATCATGTGGGCCCAGACCACGGACCAGGACGGCGGCACCCTGCACTGGACGGGCGCCCGCGACAACAACGTGGACTGGGACGAGATCGCGCGCACCACCAAGTGGCCCGACCGGCTGGTCACGGTGGACACCACCACCCGGAAGTACCGCGTCCGCGACGAGCTGTACCAGTTGGGCCAGTTCGCCAAGTACCTCTCGCCCGGTGACGTGCGCCTGGAGTCCAGCGCCCCCGAGAACGGCGTCGGCAATGTCGTGTACCGCTCCGGCACGGGCCGCTACACCGCCGTCGTCACCAACGACAACGGCACCGACCGCCGTGTCCGGATCAGCGTCGGCGGCCGTTCCTTCGTGGTCCGGGTGCCCGCCGGTTCGTACGCCACCTACCAGTGGAGCGGCCTGCCCGCGCTGCCCCGCCCGAACCACGCCCCCGCGTTCGCCGGGGCCGCCGACGTGACCGCCGACGCGCACGGCGACGCCCGCTTCTCGCTCTCCGCCCGGGACCGGGACGGCGACCGGCTCTCCTACTACGCCCCCGAACTGCCCAAGGGGGTGAGCCTCGACGCCGCCACCGGCGCCGTCACCGTCGCGTCCGCCGAGCCCGGCACGCACGACCTCACCTTCTACGTCACCGACGGCCGCGCCCGCGACCGGGTCACCGTCCGCCTGACGGTCCCGGCCGCCGCTCCCAAGTAGCCGGTACGGCACCGCAGTAGGCACGAACGAACCCCGCCCGGCCGCTCCTGAAGCGGCCGGGCGGGGTTCGTGTCGCGGTGTCGCCGGTGCGGGAAAACGCAGACGATCGGCCGGTAGGACGGTCAGTCGTCCTCGTTGCGCTCCGCCGCCTCCTCCTCGGCCTGCTTGGCCCGGACCTCGGGGTCGAGACCGGCCGCGCCGGTGCCGTCCACCGCGCTGAGCCGGGTGCTCTCCCCGACCTCGGTCGGGGCCGGGGGCTCGACCAGCCAGTCCGGGTTGGCCTGCTTGTCCCACCACTTCCAGGCCGCGAACGCGCCACCGGCCACCAGGCCGACCAGCGCCAGCGCGCGCACGGCACGCAGCGAACGGGACCGCTTGTTGCGCCGGGCCAGCTTCTGGATCTGCTCGGCGGGCACCTGGCCGCGCAGCGCGACCAGCGCCGCGGCACCGCGCGCGGCGGCCTCGTCGGCCACCGGGGTCGCGGCGGCCAGCGCCTGGTCGAACACGGGCCGCGAGTAGTCCGCCGCCTGGCGGGAGTAGTCGGCGGCCTGCCGGGCGGCCTTGCGGGCGCGGACCCTGGCCTCGTGCGCGGCCTGGTCCACCTTCGGCGGAACATGGGCGCGCGCCTGCTCGATCCGGGGGGCGAGATGGGCGCCGTACTGCTCGCGGGCCTGTTCGGCGGCCTGCGAGACCACGGGCGCCAGCCGTACGCGTGCCTCCTGCGCGTAGTACGCGGCACGCTCCTTGGCCGTGTCGGCGTAGGGCGCCACCACTTCCGCGGCGTGCAGCACGCTGTCCTTCGCCGATCCGGTCGCGGCGCGCACGCTGTCGATGCGGGTCACGGGTTTCCTCCTCCACGGTGGCGTACGGTAATTCGACTTTCCACCCTTTTACGGATCATGCCTGTCCGGAGCCGTCCGGGCATGCGCGGACGGGCATCCGGGTGCAGGCCGCGTACCCGGACGACACTCCCACGGAACGTGCCCCCGCGCCCCCGCACCACGCGAACCCGCCGGGCCGGAACCGGGGAGTCCCGTGCCGTGCGAGGATCGGGGCGGCATCATCCCGAGCACGACGGAAGGCGGAACGTGGCCGAGCAGCTCATCGCCACCCTGAGGACCAACCACGGCGACATCGAGGTCCTGCTGTTCCCGAACCACGCGCCGAAGACCGTCCGCAACTTCGTGGAACTGGCCGGGGGCGAGCGGGAGTGGACGCACCCGGGCACCGGCGCGACCGGCCGCGAGCCGCTCTACGACGGCACCCTCTTCCACCGGGTCATCGAGGGCTTCATGATCCAGGGCGGCGACCCGCTGGGCACCGGCATCGGCGGCCCCGGCTACGAGTTCGCGGACGAGTTCCATCCCGACCTCTCCTTCAACCGGCCGTATCTGCTGGCGATGGCCAACGCGGGACCGGGCACCAACGGCTCCCAGTTCTTCATCACCGTCCAGCCCACGACCTGGCTGAACCGCAAGCACACGATCTTCGGGGAGGTCGTGGACCCGGCCGGACGGAAGGTCGTGGACGCCATCGCCGCCGTGCCGACCAGCCACCCCAACAACCGCCCGCTCACGGACGTGGTCGTGGAGTCCGTGGTGATCGAGAAGCGCCAGGGCTGAGCCGGGCGGCGTCGGGGCCGGGCGTCCGCCGGGTGCCCGGCGGGGAACCAATCTCCCCCCTCGTCCGTAGGAAACGTAGGAAACCCGGGAGCGGGTGACGATCCCGGTCGGCGAGGGGAACAGGGGAAGTCATGGACCAGCCGGCGGGCAGCGCGCAGGACGCCCGGAGCGTGCCGGTGTGCTACCGGCACCCCGACCGCGAGACCGGGGTGCGCTGCACCCGCTGCGACCGGCCGATCTGCCCCGAGTGCATGGTCAGCGCCTCGGTCGGCTTCCAGTGCCCGGAGTGCGTGCGCGGCGGTTCCGGCCCCGGCCGGGCCGCTCCGGCCGCCGCGACCCGCCCCCGTACCGTGGCGGGCGGCTCGGTCGCGGCCGACCCGCGCCTGGTCACCAAGGTCCTCATCGGGCTCAACCTGGTCCTGTTCCTGGTCCAGCAGGCCGTCGGTGACAGCTTCACCGACCGGTTCGACGTGCTCGGCCGCGCCCTCACCCCCGACCTCCTCGGGCTCCAGGGCATCGCGGAGGGCCAGTACTACCGGCTGCTGACCGGGATGTTCCTGCACGGCAGCTATCTGCACATCCTGTTCAACATGCTCAGCCTGTGGTGGGTCGGCGGTCCGCTGGAGGCGGCGCTCGGCCGCGCCCGCTACATCGCCCTGTATCTCGTCTGCGGTCTCGCGGGCAGCGCGCTCTGCTATCTGCTGGCCGCCCCGAACCAGCCGTCGCTGGGCGCCTCGGGCGCGATCTTCGGTCTGTTCGGCGCGACGGCGGTGCTGATGCGGCGGCTGCGCTACGACATGCGGCCGGTGATCGCCCTGCTGGTGGTCAACCTGGTGATCACGTTCGGGGTCCCCGGCATCGCCTGGCAGGCGCACGTCGGCGGCTTGGTCGTGGGCGTCGTCACCGGGTACGCGATGGTCCACGCGCCCCGGCGGAACCGGGCGCTGATCCAGTACGGCACCTGTGCGCTGATGCTGGCCGTGGTGGTCGTGGTGACCCTGGTCAGAACGTTTCAGCTGACCTGAGCGATCATTTTCGATCCGTTGTCCACAGTGTGTGGCCGATCTTGTGCACATCGTGCCAGTACGTCTGTGCCACCCCTCGCTCGGATGAGTATCCGCAGGTCAAGCCAGGGTTGACGCGGGGTGTGCGGGTCGGTCGAGCAGTCGTACCGGCGTCAACGGCCAAGGAGTTATCCACAGATCGTAGTCTTTTCCCCAGGGTCATGTGGAAAGAGTGCCCAGGCTGTGGATAACTCTGCGGAGCAGCCCTGGGCAGAGCTGCTCCGCAGAGACGCCGGTCAGCGGGAAACGGCTACTTCCACTGCGTGGAGACACCGAAACCGGCGGCGATGAAGCCGAAGCCGACCACGATGTTCCAGTTGTTCAGGCTGTCCACCGGCATCGAGCCGTCCGTCACGTAGAACAGCACGATCCACGCCAGACCGATGACGAACATGGCCAGCATGACGGGTGCCACCCAGGCCCGGTTGGTGAGCTTGATGGCCTGCGCCTGCTTGGCGGGCGGCGGCGTGTAGTCGGCCTTCTTGCGGATACGTGACTTCGGCACGAGGGTCTCTCCTGTCGATGCGCTGCGTGGCCGCGCAGGGAACTGGGTCGGTCGGGGCAGCGTACAAGGGGACGCTGAGTCCTCCCCCGGGCGTCCGTTAGCGTAGTGCTTCCGCGGCGCCGAAGGAGATAAGGGTACGTTGAGCAATTCTGCCGACTCCCCCGGTTCGGGATCAACGGGTTCCGGACCTGTTCGTCGTCCGCGGTTCCGTCCGGTCCGGATTCTCACCGCCGCCGTCTTCGCGCTCGCCGGGCTGATCTTCTTCACCAGCTTCGACACCGCCAAGGGCACCGACATCCGCACGGACGACTCGATGCTGAAGCTGTCCGACCTGATCCACGACCGCAGCCGCAAGAACAAGGACCTCGACGAGTCCAACGCGGCGCTCCGCCGGGGCCTGGAGTCCCTCGCCAGGAGCGACGGCGGCGACCAGGCGCAGGAACGCAGGCTGGCCGCGCTGGAGAAGGACGCCGGTACCGACCCGCTCACCGGCAGCGCCGTCACCGTCACTCTCAACGACGCCCCGCCCGACGCCACCGCCAAGCTCCCCGGCTACCCCCCGCCGCAGCCCGACTACCTGGTCATCCACCAGCAGGACCTCCAGGCCGTCGTCAACGCGCTCTGGCAGGGCGGCGCCCGGGGCATCAAGGTCATGGACCAGCGGCTGATCTCCACCAGCGCCGTCCGCTGCGTCGGCAACACCCTGATCCTCCAGGGCCGCGTCTACTCACCGCCGTACAAGATCACGGCGGTGGGTGACCCCGGCAGGCTGAAGCAGGCGCTCGCCGACAGCAAGGCGATCCAGACGTACATGGTCTACGTCAACGTGTACGGCCTCGGCTGGAACGTCACCGACGACGGCACCAAGACCCTCCCCGGCTACACCGGCACCCTCGACCTGCACTACGCCACACCCGCCGCCTGACACCGCTGTCCGCTGCCTCACACCGCCCGCGGACTCAGGTCCGCCGGGCCCCGGCCGCCGTTAGTCTGGTGCCGCACCGGGTGTGAGCCGGGTGCCGGGTGGAACGGAAGGGACGGCATGTACGGCTGGATCTGGCGGCATCTGCCGGGCAACGCGTGGGTGAGGGCGCTGATCTCCCTCGTCCTCGTGGTCGCCGTCGTCTACGCCCTCTTCCAGTACGTCTTCCCCTGGGCCGAACCACTGCTGCCCTTCAACGATGTGACGGTGGACAACCAGTGAGCGCGCGAATCCTCGTCGTGGACAACTACGACAGCTTCGTCTTCAACCTCGTCCAGTACCTCTATCAGCTCGGCGCCGAGTGCGAGGTGCTGCGCAACGACGAGGTCACCACCGCCCACGCCCAGGACGGCTTCGCCGGGGTACTCCTCTCGCCGGGCCCCGGCACCCCCGAGGAGGCCGGGGTCTGCGTGGACATGGTCCGGCACTGCGCGGCGACCGGTGTCCCCGTCTTCGGTGTCTGCCTCGGCATGCAGTCGATGCAGGTGGCGTACGGCGGGGTGGTGGACCGGGCGCCCGAGCTGCTGCACGGCAAGACCTCGCCCGTCGAGCACACCGGCCGGGGCGTGTTCGCCGGGCTGCCCTCGCCGTTCACCGCGACCCGGTACCACTCGCTGGCCGCCGAGCCCTCCACCGTCCCCGCCGAGCTGGAGGTCACCGCCCGCACCCCGGACGGCATCGTGATGGGGCTCCGGCACCGCGAACTCCCCGTGGAGGGCGTGCAGTTCCATCCCGAGTCGGTGCTCACCGAGCACGGGCACCGGATGCTCGCCAACTGGCTGGCCGAGTGCGGCGACCCGGACGCGGTCGCCAGGTCGGCGGGGCTCGCCCCGGTGGTGGGCAGGGCCACGGCGTGACCGCGCTGCGCCCCGAGCGCGAGGACGTGTACGGCGAGCAGCCGTACGGGTCCCACGGCCACGCGCCGTACGCGCCCGACGGCGCCCACCAGGACCCCTACGGGACCCGGCAGGACCCCTACGGCACCGGACGGGACCCCTACGGGGGGACGCCGCGGGACCCTTACGAGGGAACGCCGCCGGTCCCCTACGGGTACACCGGTCCGGCCCCTGGCGACCAGGAGACGATGGCGCTGCGGGTCCCCCCGCCGCCCCCGGAGCCCGGCCGCGCGGGCGCCCACGGCGCCTCTGCGGCCTCCGGAGCGGGTGCGGGACCCGATGCCGCACCGGGCGGGCGCGCGGCCCGCAGGAAGGCCGCCAAGCGGCGCGGCGGGCATCGCGGCGCCGCCGCCGAGCCCGCGGAGCGGCCCGCACCGGACGCCGGACGGCCGCTGAGCCGGGTCGAGGCCCGCAGACGGGCCCGGCGGAGCAGACCCGGCGCGGCCGTTGTCGCCAGCCGCGCGCTCGGCGAGGTGTTCATCACCACCGGCGTGCTGATGCTGCTGTTCGTCACCTACCAGCTCTGGTGGACCAACGTCCGTGCCCAGGCCGCCGCCGGACAGGAGACCAGCAGCCTCCAGCAGGACTGGGCCAACGGCCGACGCGCCCCCGGTGTCTTCGCGCCCGGCCAGGGCTTCGCCATCCTGCACATCCCCAAGCTGGACGTGGTCGCCCCGATCGCGGAGGGCGTCAGCAACAAGGGTGTCCTCGACAAGGGCATGGTCGGGCACTACGGCGAGGCCCCGCTGAAGACGGCCATGCCGGACGCGAGGACCGGCAACTTCGGGCTCGCCGCCCACCGCAACACCCACGGCGAACCCTTCCGGTACATCAACCGCCTCGCGCCCGGCGACGCGGTCGTGGTGGAGACCCAGGACACCTACTACGTCTACAAGGTCACCTCCTCGCTGCCGGTGACCCCGCCGTCCAACACCCGCGTCCTCGACCCCGTGCCGCCCGGCTCCGGCTTCACCCGGCCCGGCCGCTACATCACGCTCACCACCTGCACGCCGGAGTTCACCAGCAAGTACCGGCTGATCGTGTGGGGCAAGATGGTCGAGGTACGCCCGCGCGACAAGGGCAAGCCGGACGCGCTCATCGAGTAGGGGCTGGGGAACAGTGGCACGCACCGCCGACGGGACCGGGGAGCAGGCGCGGCAGGACGGGGGAGCGACGGGCGGGCCGCCCGCGCCGGTGCGCCGCGGGCCCGGCCCGGTCGCCCTCGCCGTCAGCCTCTTCGGGGAACTCCTCATCACCGCGGGCGTCCTGCTCGGCCTGTTCGTCGTCTACTCGCTGTGGTGGACCAACGTCGTCGCCGACCGCGAGGCGGGCCGCCAGGCCGACAAGGTCCGCGAGCAGTGGAACCACGACGGCACCGCCGGACCCGGCGCCCTCGACACCAAGGGCGGCATCGGCTTCCTGCACGTCCCCGCCCTGGGCAACGGGGAGGTCCTGGTCGAGAAGGGCACCAGCACCTCCGTCCTGGACAACGGCGTCGCCGGTTACTACACCGACCCCGCGAAGGCCGTCCTGCCGACCAGCGGCAAGAAGGGCAACTTCACACTCGCCGCGCACCGCGACGGCCACGGCGCCAAGTTCCACAACATCGACAAGCTGAGGAAGGGCGACCCGGTCGTCTTCGAGACCCGTGACGACTGGTACGTCTACAAGGTCTACGCGATCCTCCCCGAGACCTCGAAGTTCAACGTCAACGTGCTCTCCCAGATCCCCAGGGAGTCGGGGAGGACCAGGGCCGGGCACTACATCACCCTGACGACCTGCACGCCCGTCTACACCTCCCGCTACCGGTACGTGGTCTGGGGCGAACTGGACCGCGTGCAGAAGGTGGACGCCCGGCGGACCCCGCCGAAGGAACTCCGCTGACCCCGGCCGGTCCCCGCCGCCCTTCTGCGGGCATCGGCGCCGCAAACCCCGTAACACCCCCGGAAAACCCGCACGCCCCCTCCGGGAAGTCCCGGAGGGGGCGTGCGGGGTGCGGGTACTGCTCGGGGGAGCGATGCCCGGTGGTCCCGTAGGGGGTCAGCGGGTGTCACCCGCCGCCGCCGAAGAGGCCACCGCCGCCGTTGTCACCGCCCCCGCCGCCGAAATCCACCGAGGTCAGCTGGACCGGGGTGCTCGCCGGGTCGGCCTGTGTGCCCTGCGGCGGGTTCTGCGCGATGACCCGCGCGTTGCCGTCGTTCGGGCCGTTGACCTGGATGTTGGTGTAACCGGCCTGCTGGAGGATCTGCTGCGCCTCTTGGAGCTTCTTGCCGGTCACGTTCGGCACCTGCCCCTGCGCGGGCGGCGGCTGCTGGCCCTGGGCCTTGCCGACGTTGACCACCACGGGGGTGTTCTTGGAGACCTGGCTCCCGGCGGCGGGCGTGGTGTTCAGCGCCTTGCCGTCCTGGTTCGGGTCGTTGGTCGGGGTGTCGTTGCAGCTCGCCACCAGACCCGCGTCCTGGATCGCCGACTTGGCGTCGTCGCAGGACTTCCCGGCGACGTCCGGGACGGCGATCTTCTCCTCGGCCTTGGCGACCGTGAGCGTGATCGTGGAGCCCTTCTCCTTGGAGGCGCCGCCCTCCGGGTCCTGCTTGGTGACCACACCCGGCGTCTGCGAGGACACCTCGGTCTTCCGCTCGACCTCGAAGCCCTTGTCCTTGAGCTGCGCCGAGGCCTGGTCGTACTGGATGCCCCGCACGTCCGGCACGGTCACCTTGGGCGCGCCGGTGGAGACCACCAGCCGGACCGTGTCGCCCTTGTTGACCTCGGTGCCCGACTGCGGGTCCTGCGAGCAGACGTTGCCCTTCGGCTGGTCCTCGCAGGGCTTGCGCTCCGGCTCCGCGAGCTTCAGGTCGAGGTTCTCGGCCATCTTCTGCGCGGTGGTGTACGGGTTGCCGACGAACACCGGTGCCTTGAACGACTCGTCGGCCTTCTGCCCGGTGAACGCGTACTTCCCGATCAGGATCGCGCCGACCAGCACCAGGACGCCCGCGACGACCAGCAGGATCGTCGAGGTGCTGCCGCCCTTCTTCTGCCGCCCGCCGCGCCGGTCGGGGCGCTCGTCGTAGCCGTAGCCGCCGTCGTCCGGGTTGGCCGGGGGCATCATCGTGGTGGCGCCGCCCGGCTCGGAGCGCAGCGCGGTGGTGGCCTGGTCTTCGTGGTAGCCGCCGTAGCCGGCCGCGCCCAGCGCCGCCGTCGCCGCGACCGGCTGGCCGTCGAGGCACGCCTCGATGTCGGCGCGCATCTCGTCGGCCGACTGGTAGCGGTAGTTCGGGTCCTTGACCAGCGCCCGCAGGACGATCGCGTCCATCTCCGGGGTGATCTCGGGGTCGAACACGGAGGGCGACTGGGGCTCCTCCCGTACGTGCTGGTAGGCCACCGCGACGGGGGAGTCCCCGACGAACGGCGGCCGGACCGTCAGCAGCTCGTAGAGCAGACAGCCCGTCGAATACAGGTCCGAGCGCGCATCGACCTGCTCGCCCTTGGCCTGCTCCGGGGAGAGGTACTGGGCGGTGCCGATCACCGCGGCCGTCTGCGTCATGGTCATGCCGGAGTCGCCCATCGCACGGGCGATGCCGAAGTCCATGACCTTGACCTGGCCGTTGCGCGTCAGCATGACGTTCGCCGGTTTGATGTCCCGGTGCACGATGCCGTTGCGGTGCGCGTACTCCAGACCCTGGAGGATGCCGACGGTCATCTCCATCGCCCGCTCGGGCAGCAGCTTCCGCCCGGAGTGCAGCAGTTCGCGCAGCGTGGAACCGTCCACGTACTCCATCACGATGTACGGGATGGAGACCCCGTCGATGTAGTCCTCGCCCGTGTCGTAGACCGCGACGATCGCGGGATGGTTGAGCGAGGCGGCCGACTGGGCCTCCCGGCGGAACCGGGCCTGGAAGGACGGATCACGCGCGAGGTCCGCGCGGAGCGTCTTCACCGCCACGGTGCGGCCGAGCCGGGTGTCGTGACCGAGGTAGACCTCGGCCATGCCACCACGGCCGAGCACCTGGCCCAGCTCGTACCGGCCGCCGAGGCGACGCGGCTCTTCCATAGCTACCTACCAGCCCTCTCCGTCGGGTCTCGGCCGCGCACGTCCGTGTGCGGCCGGAGGCTGCCGTCGGGGCCTACCGTACCCGGACGGCGTTGTGTGACCTGGCCAAGCCCGCAACCCGATACAGGACCGGTATCGCAACGTGCGGCGATGCGGTGAGAGCGTGAGCGGGGTCACTTCCTGGAGTCGATGACCGCCTTCATGACGTTCTTGGCGATGGGCGCCGCGAGGCCGCCGCCGGAGATGTCGTCGCGGTTGGCGTTCTCGTCCTCGACGACCACCGCCACCGCCACCGGCGAACTGCCGTCCGGCAGCTTCGCGTACGACACGAACCACGCGTACGGGTTGGCGCTGTTCGCCACACCGTGCTGCGCGGTACCCGTCTTGCCGCCGACGGTGACACCGGGGATCTGCGCGTTCTTGCCGGTGCCGTCCTTGACGACGGTCTCCATCATCGACTGGAGGATCTGCGCGTTGGCCGCCGACAGCGGACGGCTCATCTCCTCCGGCTCGGTTTTCTCCACCGAGTCGGCGAGGTTCGGCGACTGGAGCTCGTCCACCATGTACGGCTTCATCAGCTTGCCGTCGTTGGCGACCGCCGACGCGACCATCGCCATCTGCAGCGGCGTGGCCGCGGTGTTGAACTGGCCGATCGAGGACAGCGCGGTCTGCGAGGGGTTCATGTCGTCGGAGAACACCGACGCGTTGGAGCGGACCGGCACGAACTGCTGCTCGTCGAAGCCGAACTTCTTCGCCTCGGCCAGCATCTTGTCGTTGCCGAGGTCGGCGCCGATCTTGCCGAACACGGTGTTGCAGGAGAACTGGAGCGCCACCCGCATCGTCGCGTTCTTGCAGGGGATGTTGCCCTCGTTCTTCAGCTCGGTCTGGGTGCCCGTCATCACCCACGGCAGCGGCGAGTCGGTCTTCTGGTCCGCCGAGGTGTACTTGCCGTTCTCCAGCGCCGCCGCCGCCGTGACCACCTTGAACGTGGAGCCCGGCGGGTACGTCTCGCGCAGCGCCCGGTTCAGCGTCGGGTCGGCCGGGTTGTTGGCCTTCAGCAGCTTCTTCCAGGCCGCCGCGTCGTCGTTGGTGTTCCCCGAGAACGACGACGGGTCGTACGACGGGTACGACGCGAGCGCCAGGATCTTGCCCGTGGCCGGGTCCAGCGCGACCGCCGCGCCCTTGCCGCCCTGCGCCCTCAGCCCGTCGTACGCGGCCTTCTGCGCCGCCGCGTTCAGCGTGGTCACCACGTTGCCGCCCTGCTGGGGCTTGCCGGTGAGCATGTCGAGCGTGTTGCGGAAGAACAGCCGGTCGTCGTTGCCGGTGAGGATGCCGTCGTCGATCTTCTCCAGCTGGGTGGCGTCGAACGCCTGCGAGGAGAAGCCGGTCACCGGTGCCCACATGGGGCCGTTCTTGTACGTCCGCTTGTAACGGAAGTCGCCGCTCTTGGACTCCACCGACCCCGTTATCGGGTTGCCGTCCACGATGATGTCGCCGCGCGGGTGGGAGTACCGCTCGATGGCGACCCGGCGGTTCAGCGTGTCCGTGCGCAGGGCGTCCGCCTTGACGTACTGGAGCCAGTTGTCGCGGATCATCAGGGCGAGCACGAGGAGACCGCAGAAGACCGCGATCCGGCGCAGGGGCTTGTTCATGACGGGCGGACCACCTGAGTCATCTCGGCGTCGGGGTTGGCGGCGGGAGCGGGCGCCGGGCGCCGCGCGGTGTCGCTGATCCTGATCAGGATGCCGATCAGCGCCCAGTTGGCCAGCACGGACGAACCGCCGTACGCCATGAAGGGCATCGTCATGCCGGTCAGCGGGATGAGCCCCATGACACCACCGGCGACCACGAACACCTGGAGGGCGAACGCGCCGGACAGACCGACCGCGAGCAGCTTGCCGAACGGGTCGCGGGCGGCGAGCGCGGTGCGCACACCCCGCTCCACGATCAGACCGTAGATCAGCAGGATCGCCATCAGGCCCGCGAGGCCCAGCTCCTCGCCGAACGTGGCGAGGATGAAGTCGGAGTTCGCGGCGAACTTGATCAGGTCCGAGTGGCCCTGGCCCCAGCCGGTGCCGAGGGTCCCGCCGGAACCGAACGCCCACAGGGCCTGCTGGAGCTGCTCCGAGTGCAGGACGCCGTCCTTGACCCCGGCCTGACTGAGTTTGAACTCGTTCAGCGGGTTCAGCCACGCCTGCACACGGGACTGGATGTGCGGCTCGAAGCTCGCCACACCGACCGCGCCGGCCGCCGACATCAGCAGACCGAACACGATCCAGCTGGTCCGCTCGGTCGCCACGTACAGCATGATCACGAACATGCCGAAGAACAGCAGCGAGGTACCGAGGTCGGTCTCGAAGACCAGGATGAGGATCGAGATGGCCCAGACCACCACGATCGGACCGAGGTCACGGCCGCGCGGCAGGTAGATCCCCATGAAACGGCGGCTCGCCAGGGCCAGCGCGTCCCGCTTCACCATCAGATAACCGGCGAAGAAGACGGCGAGCACGATCTTGGCGAACTCACCGGGCTGGAGCGAACCCAGACCGGGCACGTTGATCCAGATCTTCGCGCCGTAGATGTTCGCGCCCAGACCGGGGATCAGCGGCAGGATCAGCAGGACCAGCGCGCCGAACATCGAGATGTAGGTGTACCGCTGGAGGACCCGGTGGTCCTTCAGGAAGATCAGCACCACCACGAACATCGCGATGCCCAGCGCCGTGTACAGCAGCTGACGCGGCGCCGCCGGGGCGAAGTTGGGCAGCGACTGCAGCAGCTTCGACTGGTCGAGCCGCCAGATGCAGACCAGGCCCAGCCCGTTCAGCAGCGTCGCCAGCGGCAGCAGCAGCGGATCGGCGTACGGCGCGAACTTGCGCACGCCCAGGTGGGCCACGCCCGCTAGCAGGCCGAGGCCGAGGCCGTAGCTCAGCAGGCCCGCCGGGACTTGGTCGTTGATGGCCAGGCCCACGTTGGCGTAGGCGAACACCGGGATGACCACGGCGAAGACCAGCAGGGCCAGCTCGGTGTTGCGGCGGCTGGGTGCGCCGATCGCGCCGATCGTGGAGGTGTGCTGCGTCGGCGAATTGGTAGGACTGCTCATCGTGTGACGGGGCCTCTCACGGCTGGGCTACTGCTTGCCGCACTGATCGACGACCTTCTGCTCATCCACGGAGAGGCTCGGGCCGGGGGTGGGAGTGGCGGTCGTGGACGGGGACTTGGACGGCGGGGTCGTCGGCTTCTTCGAGGACGACGTGTTCGGCGTCGGCGACTCCTTGGACGTGCCCGCACCCTGCTGGGTTCCGGCCGCGCCCCGGTCCGTGTCCGCCGCCGCGCGCTGCGCTTCCTTGCGGCACGCCGACGCCTGCACGGACAGCGCCTGGACCTTCGACTCCGCCTGGCCGAGCCCGCCCGCCGCGATCGTGTTCTCGATCTGCTTCTGCTGGTACGGCGGCAGGTACTTGAGTTCGATCTCGGGGTGGTCCTTCTCGACCTTCGACAGGGACACCCACGCCAGGTCCTGGCTGATACCCCGGTACAGCGCCACGTGCGAACCGCTGGCGCCGACGTAGAACTGCGTCTGCGTCCACCGGTAACCGCCGTACAGACCACCGCCGATGACGGCCAGCGCCAGCACCGTGTAGAACGACCGCTTCAGCCAGCGGCGTCCGGTACGGGGTTTGGTCAGCTCGGCGTCGGCGTAGTCGTCGTAGCCGCCGGACGGGGCGTAGCCCTCGGGCTCGGCCGAGCCGGGCGGGCCGAACTCGCCGCCCCCGCCGTGTCCTTGGCGCCCCAGGTGCGAGGCGCGTCCGGCCGGGGTCTGCATGATGCTGTTGTCGTGCGGGTGGTGCGGGTTCTCCGCGACCGCGCCGACCACCACCGGGGTGTCGGAGTGCTGCCCCGCGAGGGTGTCGCCGGTGTCCAGGTCGAGGACGTCCGCGACGATCACCGTGATGTTGTCGGGGCCGCCGCCGCGCAGGGCGAACTGGATCAGCTCCTGCACGGTCTCCTGCGGGCCCTGGTAACCGGCGAGGGTCTCCTCCATCGTCTGGTGGGAGACCACGCCGGACAGGCCGTCGGAGCAGATCAGATAGCGGTCACCGGCGCGCACCTCGCGGACCGACAGGTCGGGCTCCACGTGGTCGCCGGAACCGAGGGCGCGCATCAGCAGCGAACGCTGCGGGTGCGTCGTCGCCTCCTCCTCGGTGATGCGGCCCTCGTCCACCAGCCGCTGCACCCAGGTGTGGTCCTGCGTGATCTGCGTGAGCACGCCGTCGCGCAGCAGATAGGCGCGCGAGTCGCCGACGTGCACCATGCCGAGCCGTCGGCCCGTCCACAGCAGCGCGGTCAGCGTGGTGCCCATGCCTTCGAGCTGCGGGTCCTCCTCGACCATCGCGCGCAACTGGTCGTTGGCCCGCTGCACGGCCGTGCCGAGCGAGGTCAGGATGTCGGGACCGGGCACGTCGTCGTCGAGCGAGACCAGGGCGGAGATCACCTCCGAGGAGGCCACCTCACCGGCCGCCTGACCGCCCATGCCGTCGGCGATGGCGAGCAGCCGGGGTCCGGCGTAACCGGAGTCCTCGTTGCCCTCCCGGATCATGCCCTTGTGCGATCCGGCGGCGAAGCGCAGGGACAGGCTCATGCGCACCTCGCCCGTCGGCTCCCGGTACAGCCCGTCGTGTCGAGCCACACTGCCCACCCTCCGGTCGGGAGCGCGCCGGCGACCGGGGTGCGGCCTGCCGCTGCGTGCTCGCTCCGCTCGCGCTCACTCATGACGTAGCACTACTTCCGCAGCTCGATGACGGTCTTGCCGATGCGGATCGGCGCGCCCAGCGGGATCGGTGTGGGGGTCGTCAGCCGGGACCGGTCCAGGTACGTGCCGTTGGTGGAGCCGAGGTCCTCGACGATCCACTGGCCGTCGCGGTCCGGGTAGATCCTGGCATGGCGGCTGGAGGCGTAGTCGTCGTCCAGCACGATCGTCGAGTCGTGCGCCCGGCCCAGCGTGACCGTCTGCCCCTGGAGCGCGACCGTGGTGCCGGTCAGTGTGCCCTCGGTCACCACGAGCTTGCTGGGGGCGTTCCGCCCGCGCCGGCCGCCGCCGCCCTGCTGGGCACGCTGCTGCGGAGGCGCGGAGGTCTGCTGGCGGGCCGTCTGCTGCGGACGGCCGGCGTCCCTGCGCGATCCGCGCTGAGTGACACGCGTTCCGAACAGGTCGCTGCGGATGACCTGCACGGCCACGATCACGAACAGCCACAGTACGGCCAGGAAACCCAGCCGCATGACCGTGAGGGTCAGCTCTGACATTGCCCCCGCTTCACCCTTCGGCTTGCCTATAGATAACGGTGGTGCTGCCCACGACGATCCGCGAGCCGTCGCGGAGCGTAGCGCGGGTGGTGTGCTGCCCGTCCACCACGATGCCGTTGGTGGAGCCGAGATCCTGGATCGTGGAGGGCGAACCGGTCCGGATCTCGCAGTGCCGACGGGAGACGCCGGGATCGTCGATCCGCACGTCGGCCTCGGTGCTGCGGCCCATCACCAGCGTCGCGCGGGAGATCTGGTGGCGGGTGCCGTTGATCTCGATCCAGTAGCGGGTGGCTCCGCCGCTCGTCGGGGCCGCCGCGGGCCGCTGGGTGGCGGGCTGCGGGTAGCCGTAGCCGCCGGGCCGGGCGCCGGGAGGCGGCGCGGACGGCATCGGGGGGGCTCCGGCGGGGCCCGCGGGCGGGTAGCCGTACCCGCCGGGGGCACCGGCGGCGCTCTGCGGGGAGCGGCCGGAGGAAGCGTCGGGGCCTCCCTGGGGGCCGCCCTGCGGGCCTCCCTGGGGACCGCCGCCCTGCTGGCTGGCGGAGGAGGCCAGGGTGCGCGAGCGCACCCGGTACAGACCCGTGTCCAGGTCCTCGGCCTTCTCCAGATTGACCTTGATCGGTCCCATGAACGTGTAGCGCTGCTGCTTGGCGTAGTCCCGCACCATGCCGGCCAGCTCGTCGCCGAGCTGCCCGGAGTAGGGGCTGAGCCGCTCGAAGTCGGGCGCGCTCAGCTCCACGATGAAGTCGTTCGGGACGACCGTGCGGTCCCGGTTCCAGATGGTGGCGTTGTTGTCGCACTCGCGCTGCAGCGCTCCGGCGATCTCCACCGGCTGGACCTCTGACTTGAAGACCTTGGCGAAGGTGCCGTTGACCAGACCTTCGAGACGCTGCTCGAACTTCTTCAGGACTCCCATGAGGCACCTCCTCCATCGTTGCCGCTCTGTCGCCGCTCTGCCGGGCCCTGCCGTGCGGCGCGGCTCGCGGCCTCGTTGCCCGAACTGCTTACTGATCGTATCTACGCGCCGGGCAATCAGCCGGTTCCCCCAGCCGCTCCCCTTCGAACTCCTACGGATCGTAGAGGCGGCCCTCGACCAGTGTCCCGCACCCGGCACCGGTCCAGCCCCTCTCCCGGGGAGACGAGGGGGACCGGTACGAGGTTGATACGTGGGCGAAGGGTGTTCGAGTTCTTTGTGACGTGGGTCTTCTTTGTTCGTGATGTTTCAAGGGGGGCGGGGGTGTTGGGGGTGGGTGGAGTGAGGGGGGTGGTGGCTCGGGGAGGGCGCGGGGGTGGGGTCCGCCGGGTGGTGGTGGGGGCGGGGGGGC
>NZ_JAHRXF010000063.1 GCF_019104725.1 Streptomyces corallincola
CCCCCCCCTCGACGGCACCCCGCCAGCAGCGGGTAAGCGCTGCTCCTAGGCACGACACGGGGGCGCTCCCACACCACCGGGAGCCCCCCGCCCCACCCGCCCGCAGCCCCGCTCCCACCCCGTACGGAGCACCCCCACGGACTGTGTAGACTTACCGCTGTCGCCACCGCGCCCCGCGCGCCCGGCGCGCCGCCTTAGCTCAGATGGCCAGAGCAACGCACTCGTAATGCGTAGGTCTCGGGTTCGAATCCCGAAGGCGGCTCAGCAATGAAACGGCAGGTCACAGGCCGTTTATGTACTGCCCGTTCGGGGAGGTCCCCGAGCGGGCAGTACGCATTTTGTACGCATGATTTCCCCTACGCGGCTTCCGTGAGGGACGCACGGAGCTTGTCCAGTGCGACGGCCCGCCCGATGTCGAGGGCGTCCGCCACCTCGTCCAGGCGGTCGGGGAACAGGTGGCCGTAGATGTTCAGCGTCATCGACGCGTCCTTGTGCCCGAGCATCGTCTGGACGACCTTCACGTCTGCTCCGGCCGCGATGGCGAGCGAGGCCGCCGTGTGCCGCAGCTTGTGCGGCGTGATGCCCAGCCCTTCCAGCCCTGCGGCCTTCACGGCCGGATCGAACACCCGTGAGCGGAAGTTCGCGTACCGCAGTGGGCCGCCCTCGGGAGCGGTGAACAGCAGAGCGTCCGCCTTCCGGCCGACGGCCAGCTCCCCCAGCTCGTCGGCGAACGAGCGGGGGACCGGCACGGACCGCTTCTCGTGGTTCTTGACCGGCCCGAGGGCCAGGACCCCCGAGACGTCCGTGTAGTTCTGCACGATCCGGATGCGGCGCGCGGCGACCGCGAGGCGGCCGACCTTCACGGCGGACGCCTCCGCCCACCGGATGCCGCAGTACCCGAGGGTGAGCAGCAGCAGCCGGTACTCACCGGCCGTGTCCGCCAGCCGCTCAAGCTGCTCGTACGACAGGTAGACGTGTTCGTCCTCGTCGTCCGGCCGGGGAAGCTCGTGGTCGTGGCACGGGCTCAGGCTGACGCGCTTGGAGAAGACGGCGTGCTTCATCACCATCGCCAGCACGCGGTACGCCTTGATGATGCGGGCGGCGCCGAGTGTCCGGCCGGACTTCCCGGGCTTCGTCTCCAGCGTCGTCACCCAGGCGTCCACGTCCTCCCACTGGACCGCCGCGACCTGCCAGTCACCCCAGTACGGGATCACGTAGTTGTCGAGGAGATCCCGGTAGTCGCGCTTGGTGGTCCGGCCGATCTTCCGCTTCGACACGAACCACTCCTCGGCGACGACCTTGACCGCAGCCTTCCCCGACTTCGGGTCACGGTACGAGCCCTTGTCCAGCCGGGCCGCGATGGCGTCCCGCTCGGCTTCGGCTTGGGGGAGCTTGCCGAACGTCTTCGCCTTGCCCTTGCCGTCCGGGCCGTACCAGCGGACCCGCCAGCGGCCGGGCGCACGCCGCTTGGAACCCTCGCGCTTCGCCGCCTGCCAGCTCTCCAGGGCTTCCTGGTAGTCGGCATGGTTCGCGCGGTCCTCGATCCAGACCCTAGCCATCGTCCCCCCCGCCCTCTCGCCTGAACCGGTAGCGACCAGTCACCTCGTCGCGCTCGATCCCCGCGACGCGCGCCAAGCGGCTGCCGCGGTTACGGTCCGCGCCGGCCTCTTCCTCGTCTTCCAGGTCGACAAGCCAGTGCGGACGGCCGTAGAGGCGGTACAGCGTGTGCGCCTGGTAGGCCTCGTGCCCCCCTGCCGGAACGTCCAAGGTGCCGCGCCCGTCGGCCCACTCCCAGGCCTGGATTGCGAAGACCGTCTGACGGCGGCCCGTGATCTCGACCTCCGCAGTCGGTTCGGTGGCCACCGGCAGCAGCAGCCCCGACGGCGGGACGTTCAGCGCGACCGCGAGGGCCATGAGGTCGCCGACGTCCACCCGCCTTTCCCCACGCTCGATCTTGGCGAGGGCGGACGGGGAGACGGGCCGGCCCCCGTCCTTCAGCTTCTTGGCCAGTTCATACGTCGACCAACCGCGCGCTTCGCGGACGCGGCGCACGTTAGAGGCGACGGTGAGGCCGCTCGGGTCGGTGATCTGGGTGGGGGTGCGTGAAGGCTGCGTCATGGCGCTCAGCCTAGGCGCCGGACGGATCTTCACCCGTCCCGGTTGGTCTGCTAGTGTCCTTGGCATGCGTCGACTGTAGACGCATTTGAGTCGCTAATCAACTCATACGAGGTGGAAAGTGGCAGACGTGAGGTTGACTCCGCGCCAACTGGCTGAAGAATTGGGCGTGAGCCCGCAGACGCTTGCGAACTGGCGGTGGGCAGGTAGCGGCCCGCGCTACACGAAGCTGGGGGACGGGCGCACCGCGCGCGTTCGCTACCGGCGCGCGGACGTCGACGCGTGGCTGAAGGCGCGCGAGACCGGAGCCGCGGCATGACCATCGAAAATACGAACGCCCCCGCGGCAACGGGGGCGAACGTAAGGGACCATCTGGTGGGTGGGCCAGCAAGCAGAGTAGCGCGGCAGACGACAGGCGTCACCGGCGACTGGGCCGACGCCCTCGATGGCGCCCTGGACGCCGCCGGCATGCTCGGCTTCCGCGTCATCCCGCTGTCCGTACGGAAGCTGCCTGCCATCCGCTCCCCCCACGACAAGGGGCACAGCTGCAAGGGCGAGTGTGGGCAGCTCGGGCACGGCATCCACGACGCGAGCAACGACCCCGACCGCATCCGGGCCATGTTCGACGTCGCCCGGCACGCCACCGGGTACGGCATCGCCTGCGGCCGGCCGCCGCACCACCTGATCGGCCTCGACCTGGACCGGAAGAACGGCGTAGACGGTGTGTGGGAGCTGCGGAAACTCGCCGCATCGCACGGCATCGCGGTGCCGCGCACGGTCATCATCGCCACCCCGTCCGGCGGTTACCACGCGTGGTGGGCTGGCCCAGAGGACGTGAAGGTCCCCAACCGGGCCGGGCAGCTCGCCCCCGGTGTCGACGTCCGCGGCTCTGGCGGGTACCTCGTCGGCCCCGGCTCGCGCAGCACCACCGGGCTGTACACCCTCGCGTCCGACCCGGAGGAAGTCGTGGTGCAGCCGGTCCCCGCGCAGCTGCTCGCGCTGATGACCGCCGACAAGGAACGGCCGCGCCCGGCGAAGAAGTTCACCGGCAAGGCCACCGGGGGCCGCACCCTCGTCGGCCTGGTGCGCGTCGTCCTCGATGCCCCCCAGGGCCAGCGCAACACCCGCCTGTACTGGGCAGCGTGCAAGGCGTTCGAGCACGCGGGCGCTGGCCTCTTCCCTGTGGACTCCGCGCACGACGCCCTCGCCCAGGCCGCCGCCGCGGTCGCCCTGCCCGACAACGAAGCCGCCGCCACCATCGGGTCCGCCCGCCGTGCGGTACTGGGAGCGACCACGTGAGTGACAGCAAGGTCACCGCCCGCGAGATCGTCGAAGGTGCGGGCGTGGAAGTGAAGGAAGGGCGCGGCCCCTCGCAGGCGTCCCAGCTCGTCAAGCTCGCACGCGAACGGTACGAGCTGTTCATGTCCGAGGACGGACGGCCCTACGGAGTGAAGCAGGACGGCGCGAACATCGCCCTGCCGCTGCGCGGAAAGGCCGGCCTGCGCTCCCAACTGGCCCGC
The DNA here is from genome assembly GCF_019104725.1 of Streptomyces corallincola. Taxonomy (GTDB): domain Bacteria; phylum Actinomycetota; class Actinomycetes; order Streptomycetales; family Streptomycetaceae; genus Streptomyces; species Streptomyces corallincola. Next base: position 3,636 of record NZ_JAHRXF010000063.1, read on the forward strand.
ATCTACACCGACAGCAACGACGGATCGGTACCGTCCCAGTCCGCGCTGGCGGACGCGATGACCGTCCTGGAGGGCGTCGCGCAGGACGCGGACCCGCGTGTCCCGCATGTCCGGGTCGGACGCCCCCAGGACTCTCGGGACACCATCGTGGTCGACCTGGGGGACGCGGACGGCAGGTGCGTCCTGGTGCGTCCTGACGGGTGGGAACGGGCGTCCCGTTCGCCCGTGCTGTTCCGTCGCTCCGGGGCCATGAAGCCGCTGCCCGAACCAGTCCGCGACGGCGACGGCCTCGCCCGGCTCCGCGACCTGTTGAACACGGACGAGGAGGGGTTCCGCCTCCTCGTCGCCTGGCTCGTCGCGGCGTTCATTCCCGACCTGCCGCACCCTGTGCTCACGTTCCGCGGCGAGCAGGGCACCGGCAAGTCCTACGCGGCCAAGATGGTCATCGGCATCATCGACCCGTCCGGCGCCCCGAAGCGCACCGCGCCGCGCGATATCAAGTCGTGGGCCACGCAGGCGTTCAACTCCTGGGCGCTGTGCCTGGACAACGTCTCGATCATCCCCGACTGGCTGTCCGACGCCCTGTGCCGCGCGGTCACCGGGGACGGCATCGTGGACCGCGCGCTGTACACCGATGACGACGTGGTCGTCCTGGAGTTTCGACGCGTCCTGGCCATGACGACCATCGACGCCGGAGCGCTCGCCGGGGACCTGGCCGAACGCCTGATGACCATCGAGCTGCACACGATCCCCGACCACAAGCGGCGCGAGGAAGCCGAGATGGACGCCGCTTACACCGAGGCGCACGCGGCCGTCCTGGCGTCCCTGTTCGACCTCCTGGCGGCCGTCCTGCGCGTCCTGCCCGACGTCCAGCTGACCGAGCGGCCGCGCATGGCCGACTTCGCGCGCGTCCTGGCCGCCGTCGACAAAGTGCAGGGCTGGGACACCCTCGACACCTACAAGGCGACCGCTCGGGACGCCGTGGCCGACGTCCTGGAGGGCGAGCCGTTCGCCCAGGCCGTGGTTGCCCTCGTGGACCGCGCCGGGCCCGAGGGCCTCACCCTGACCGCGTCCGAGCTGCTGGAGCGGGTGGCCGCGCCGGACAAGCTGCCGCGGAAGTGGCCGAAGGACCCGACGCGGGCGGGCGGGCAGCTCAAGCGACTCGCGCCGGCGCTGCGGACCATCGGTATCGAGGTGGACGACAGCAAGCGCGGTCCGAAGCCGAAGAAGCAGCGGTTGTACACCCTGACCGCATCAGCGGAGAGAAGGTACGAAACAGCGTCCCCAGCGTTCCCCAACACGGGCAACACCGGCTCTGACCAGGGAGAACAGGGGGGACGCTACAGGGGGGACGCTAGCGGTCCCCCCAACGCCCGGGGGGACGCTGGGAACGCTGGGGGGAACGCTGGCCCGTTCGCAGCGTCCCCCCAGGGCCCCGGCTCTGACCAGGGGGAATTCCCCTGGGGGGACGCTGGGGACGCTGGGGACGCTGAAATGCAGCCACTCTCTGATGACGCCTACCTGAAGACGCCGTGCGCCCAGTGCTCCCGGCTCCAGTGGAACGCCGAAGGTTCCCCCCTCTGCGGCGTCTGCCGCCAGGCCGCGTAGGAGACGACCATGCGCCGACCCAAGCCCCGTACCTCGTACTGCCCCAGCTGCCGCCGCCTCCGGGGTATCCGCATCGTCGGACACGCCACGCTCAGCGGCGACCGCTACGAGCTTGCCCAGTGTGCGGACCGCGCCTGCGAACTCATCTGGGCCATCCCCGCCCCCAGCCTCGCCAACGTGGCCTGACAGGAAGGACCCCCATGCCCGAGGACACCCCGGAGGGGACGGCGGCCGCCGGCCGCCGCGTCCCCCTCCGCTTCGTCAACGACCAGGGACAGAACACCGTCCGCACCAACACCCAGCGCACCGAGCACGGAGAGGGCGTCCCCGAGGAGTGGGCCAGCCTCCCCGCCGACCGCGCCGACCAGTGGGACGCCACCTGTTGGTTCTCCCTCGACACCGACGAGGCCGGACGCCCCGAGATGCTCCGCACCCCCCTACGCCCCGGAGGCACCTCGTGACCGACATGACCCCCGAGCAGGAAGCCGAGCTCCTTCAGGGCCGCGCCGACGCGGCTGGACTCGCGCTCGCCTTCGCCGACAACCCCGAGGGCGCCCATGCCATGCTCGCCAGCATCACCTTCGGCGAGGCCGCACGGCTGCTGATCTCCCTGTGCAGCACCGTTGCAGACATGGTCCGCATCGGCGAAAAGGCCGCCGCCGGCGGGCACGTCCAGCCGTCCGCCCGCGAACAGCTCACCGCACTCCTTGAGGCCGCCCGCCAGGGCGTGCAAGACTGATCACGACCCCCTGACGGGCAGGTCCGCCGCCGCTCACCGCGTCCGCGTAGACCGCCGTCAGGGCTCACCCCCACGACGCGAAGTCGTGAGAGGGCCGCCGCCGCCAGGCACCCCGCCGGCCGCCGCGAAGCGCTCGACACGCCGCCCCGTGGTGGAGACACCGACACTCCACATGAGGCCGCCACCGCGGCCGGAACGGACATCCCATGACGCTGCGCGAGAAGCTCCAGGCGCTGCTGAAGGAAGCGGCGGACATCGTCGCCAAGGCGGCCGAGGAGGACCGGGAGTTCACCGAGGACGAGGTGACCCGGATCAACGAACTGAAGGCGGAGACCGACGAGGTCGGGGCGAAGGTGAAGGCCGCCGACGACGCGCAGGCGCTCGCCGCCGAGCACGCCGGCCGCGGCAAGAACCACCACGCCAAGGGCGGGCAGCCCGACGCTCTCACCAAGGCGTTCACCGACGTCGTGACCCAGCGAGGCATGGTCGAGGGAGCCAAGTCCCTCCTGCCTGTCTCCGGCTCGGTCATGCTGCCCGTGGACATCGGCACCGTCGTCTTGCCGTACGCCGCCAACGGGCTCGCCCAGGTCATCAGCACCGCCGAACTCGCCGCCACCGACGGTTTCACCTACATGCAGCAGACGGCGCGCACCCACAACGCGGCCACCGTCGCCCGAGGCACCCAGAAGCCCACCTCCGCCTACACCCTGGGGAGGGTCCCCGGCAAGGTCATGACCCTGGCCCACCTCTCCGAGGAGATCCCCAAGCAGTGGCTGGCCGACATGCCCGCCCTGGAGGACTTCCTCCGCTCCGAGATGACCGTGGGACTCCAGCTCGAAGCCCACTCCGTCATCCTCAACGGCGGCACCGCCGAGGACGGCAGCACCGTCAACGGTCTCCTCGCCACCACGGGCGTGCGCACGCAGGCGTACACCACCAACCCGCTCATCACGACGCGGAAGATCCTCACCACCATGCAGCTCGCCGGTGAGAAGCCCACCGCGTGGGTGTTCAACCCGACCGACTGGGAGACCATCGAACTGCTCCGCAACGAGCAGGACGAGCCCGAGCTGTCCGGCACGCCGACCGGCCGCGCGCCGCTCCAACTCTGGGGCCTGCCCGTTGTCCTCGACCCCGGCATCGCAGCCGGCACCGGCCTCGTCGGCGACTGGGCCACCGTCGTCCTCCTCACCCGCCAAGGCGTCCGCATGGACTGGTCCGAGGCCGGAGCGCTGTTCGAGAAGAACCAGGTCAAGTTCCGCGCCGAAGCCCGCATCGGCATCGCCTTCAAGCGGCCCGGAGCGGTCGCCACCGTCGATCTCACCGAGTAGTAGCCCGCCTCGACTCCCCCCTCGCCCACCGGGCAGAGGGGGAGTCGCCATTTGCGGAGGAAGCCGCCAGGGGCCCGGCGCCGTCAGTGCGGCGCGTGCGTGCACAGAATGCTGTAAGGGGGTCTACCGGCCTCCTCGGTGACCCCCCCCGAAACCCGAAACTGCGCAGGTCACATCCGAAGTCGTGGGTGAAACCGGTTTCGGCCCGCCCCGAAACCGGGTGACCGGGGCGATATCACTAAGTGTGTCATGCAGCTAACCCCTCCCCTCCCCCACCGGCAGCCCCTCTCGGGGGGCTGTTGCAGCAGTTCAGCGCGCCAACACCAACACCAACGGCCACCGGGCGGGCTAACCGCCGCTTGGCCTGACCGCGCCCGCCTCGGTGTTGCGGCGTAGGTCGTCGGCGGCGATGGGACGCTTGCGCTCGCTCGCCGGACGGACCTCGTGCATCGCCGCGATCTCCCGGATGTGGCGCAGCAGGAACGTGATCCGGCCACCCGCCTTGCTGTGAGGGAAGACCCGGGCGGACGCCTTGTCGCGGAGCGTGCGCGCCGAGAACGGCAGCCATCCCGCAGCCTCGATCTGCTCCGGCGTGTAGTGCACGAGCTCGCTGAAGTCCGTGGCGGCGCCGGCCGGGGCGGCGGGGCGAGGTGGAGGGGTCATGTCCTGTGGCTGCCCGTCCGCCTGGCGTGTACCCGGGCGCAAGAGGGCGGTCACCCTGTCAGGTGACCGCCCTCTTGCGTTCTCGCGGCCTGCTAGACCTAGCAGCCCAGGGTGCTAGGTCTAGCAGGTGTTCTAGCGGCTGATCCGGGCTCTGACCAGGGATCTAGCGTCTAGCAGGGGAGTTCTCCCCGACTGCCTCCCTGGCCGCCTCCCCAGGGTTGAGCTGGGGTTCTACCCCGCGAAGGAGGCGACGGACCTTCTTCGCGGGGCCGCGAAAGTGGTCCTTGGGGTTCTACCCCGCGAGGGAGGCGAGGGAGCCGCGTGCCGCAGGCAGCGGAACAGCGTCCTGGGCGCTGTTCGCCTCCCCGCTGGTGCCTCCCTCCTCCGCGGTCCAGGCGAGCAGGGCCGCGGCCATCGACCACGTGAGCCGGTCGGCCTTGGCCATGTTGCACGGCTCGCAGGAGAGCACGAGGTTCGCGGGCAGGTTGCACGACCACAGGGCGCGCGGCACGTAGTGGTCGATGGTCGCCTCCTTCGACGTCTCGAAGCCGGTGCCGCAGTAGAAGCAGCGCAGCCCGTCCCGCTCCGCGAGGTACAGGCGGGTCTCGGGCCAGCAGTGCTGCATCTCCGGGGGCAGAGGCCGCTTCTTCGGCTTGCGCCGTCGCGCCACGGGCTGCTGCGCCTGGGCGACCCGGATGGTGTCGGTCATCCGCTGGACATGCGCCGCGAACCGCTGGAGGCCCCGGTTGAACTCCTGCGCCTCGGTGAGGTCGAGGGCATGCACGTCGTTGACGAACAGGTCCAGGGAGCCGCTGACGACGAGCTGGGGGAGTGGCCGTCCGGACTCCAGGACCAGCGACGCGTCGAGAACGAGGCGGCCGTCCGGGAGCCGGAGTTCGTGCATCAGCCCGGAGTGGTACCCACGGTCGGGTTCGGCCTGGACGATGTGGTCCTCGATGCACCACTTCGGGCAGCCGTAGACCAAGCGCATGTCCGTCACAGGACCTCACCCCGCGCGTCGTGCAGCTGCATGCTCAGCTCGTCCAGCCGGTCGGCGTACTCCCGCAGCCGGTCGGCGAGCGCACGCACCCCCTGCGGGGTGAACTCTCCACCGTCCGGTCCGAATTCGGGGTAGGTGCCCACGGTCGGCTCGTTGTCGGAGGCGAACGGGGACCATCGCAGGCTCGCCGTCAGGATCGGCTCGCCGTCGGTCGCGCACAGCTCCAGCTCCGGACCCCAGTGGGTGAAGTCGGCCGCGTGCACGCCGCGTTCCGCGTCCTGCTCGTGCTCGGATACGCACCAGGCGGGGCACGTCGCGGTGAGCGTGGCGCCGGGGGTGTCGTTCAGCGGCACGACGACCCTGCGCAGGAGAGCATCCGCGGCAACGCTCCGGTCGTGGAACGTGACGCACTTCGCACACAGCCCGAACTCGTTGCCCTGCTGCCCGGTCCGTACCACGACGGCCGGTGCCTTGCAGTAGGCGCAGGAGCTGTTGCGGCGCACCGCAACAGGGCGCAACACGGTGTCGTGGCCGCGCATCACGTCCGCATCCGGTGCGTCCGAGGCGGGCTCGGGCAGGATACGGACAGCGGCCCTGACCAGGGGCGCATCAACGCGCATCACGGGCCGCGTCAGCCCGCGCCGGGTGGTGTGCCAGCTCATGCCGCACCCCCCGCCCGGACACGGCGCAGGGCCTCATCCATGTCCGGGTCCGAGTCGCCGCCCTGCGCCTGGTTGTGCAGGCGCGCTGACCGGGCGAGGTGACGGAGATGGGACGCCAGCCCGATCAGCTCGTCGGCCAGCGTCTCCGCCATGTCCGGGGTGAGACGGGCCTCCTCGGGCGAGGACTCCTCGTTGACGAGGATGTGCGCCTCGCGCAGCCGGGCGTCCCCGGCGGCCGGGTCCACCTCCAGGCGGGCACCCCACGAGCTGTACGAGAAGTCGTCGTCCAGGAACGTGAGGACCTCGACCCCGCCCATCTCGCCGTAGTGGCGGATGTCCTCCACGTTGGACTCGCGCTCGGCGAGGTGGTCGTGGATGCACCAGTTCGGGCACTCGATGTAGACGACGGTGGTGCTGTTCCGGTCACGGCCGATGGTGGCCGGGACCAGCCGACACCCCGGCTTGATCGCGGGGAAAGGGTGGACGCCGGCGGCCGCAAGGGCGCCCCGGATGGTGTTGCGGCTCATCGGGTCGCCTCCGTACCGGCCTGCGACTGGAGGACGATGAGGGCGGCGCGGATCGCGCCCTCCAACTGGCCGACGCGGGCGGACAGGTTGCGGACGTGGGCGTACATCGTGCCGGGACCGGCGCCGGTGTCGGCGAGCGCCTCGCGCAGGATCTGCGCGGCGACGTCCACGCCGGGCGAGGGTACGGTGTTGCTCATGGTCGGACTCCTTGTTGTGAAGGGTCCGGCTCTAGGCCCCGCGCCGGTGCTCGCAACACCGGGTGGGGCCGCCCCGTTCCAGTACACATTCCGTACACATGAGAACGGGATCAGCCGGGATAACGTGGGATCTAGCGGGATGCCAAATCCGCAGGTCACCGGCCTGTGAGGCTCTTATCGCTGGCCGCCGCACGGGGTTCATAGACCTCGTAATGCGTAGGTCTCGGGTTCGAATCCCGAAGGCGGCTCAGAATTACCCCAGGACTCACTCGCCGTGACCTGGGGTTTTCTCTTTTCCTTTGCCTTGTGCTGCAGTGGCGGCTCAGTGCGAGAACCGTGGCTGAGGTCACGTTGTCGGAGCGGATCAGGGACAAGAGCACGGTGATCGGTGAGCTGTCCGGGATCGTGTCGGGGCTGCCCCAGCGGAAGGCGTGCCCCAAGCGGGGCTGAGCCTCTGCGGGGAAGGGATGCCCACCCCTGCCCAGCCCCGCCTACCTCCCTCGCGCCCACCCTCCCCTCGCGCCCACCCCTGCCCACCCCCTCGCGCCCGGCCTCCCGCTCCGGCCCCACCGTTGGGTGGACGCCCGAGCGGGGGCCGCCGGAGGCGGGTCCGGGGCAGCGGCGGGCTGCGCCCCCTTCAGGCGGAACGATTCCGCAGGGCTCCGCCACGTCGGCATTTCAGCGGGCGAGTTCCCCCGGCGATCGCCTCACGGCCGTCCCTCCCCACACACGATCACCGCCACCACGGACCACCATCCCCGCAGACCACCATCCCCGCAGCAACCCCCCTCACAGCCACCCCCGCCGGGCCGCCTTCAACCCCGCCTCGAACCGGCTCGTCGCCTCCAGGCGTTCCATCAGGGAGGCCATCTGGCGGCGCACTGTGCGCAGGGACACGCCCAGCCGTCGGGCGGCGCCCTCGTCGGTGATTCCCCCGGCGAGCAGCTTGAGGAGTTCCCGCTCGGTCGCGCTCAGCCCGTCGCCCGTACCTGACGTACGGGTTCCGAGCGGTACGGCGGTCTGCCAGAACTGCTCGAACAGCGTCAGGAGATTGCCGATGACGGCCGGTTCCTCGGTGCGCAGGGCTCCCGCGCGGGTGTTGGAGGGGTCCAGCGGGATCAACGCGATCCGGCGGTCGAAGACCAGCATGCGGGGCGGCAGCAGGGGCGCGGTACGGACCTGACCGCCCTGCTCCGTCAGCCACTTGGCGTACGCGAGGGTGGGCGCGTCGTTGCGGACGCTGTCCTGGTAGAGCGTTCGCATGGCGACGCCCCGGCGCAGCGCGTCGGTGTCCAGTGGGCGGGAGGCGTCCAGGCTCGCGGCGGACTGGGCGCCGCCGGGCATGACGGCCAGGCACTCGTCCCGCACCTGCCTGCCCAGTACCTCCAACTGGTTCTGGATGGCGTCCAGTCCGACCAGCCGGAGCGCCGGATGCTCCGGGGTGCCGTCGGCGGGGGTGTCCTGCGTGTACCCCGAGAGAGCGCGTAACGCGGCGGCCTTGGCCTGCGCCAGCTGAATCTGACGGTCGGCCAGCTCCTGTTCCTGTCGGCGCAGGGCGTGGTCCAGGGCCACGGCGGGGTCGATCACCCGGAAGGTCCCCGGATGTTCCCGGGAGGGCCGCAGCAGCGTCGAGTCGCACAGGCCGTCGAGGGCGGCGGACACCTGGCCCTCCGGCAGGGCCAGCAGTTCGCTCAGCTCCGGCACCCCCGCTTCGGGCCGCTGGAGCATGGCGTCGTAGACAGCGGAGGTCGTATCACCAAGGCCAAGCAGTCGGATGACTTCAAGCACCGATCGTCACCGTTCCTCGGGAGACTCGGGAGTCGTCAGGTCAGCGCACGCGCAGGTGCGGCTTCTTCATCACGGATGACGGGCGGGGGAGGGTTCACTGGCCGTCTGCTCCCAACTCGGTTGTTTGTGAGTCGAGTTGGAACGGTTTCGGCCCGGTACCGGTCCCGGTGCGGTGTCCTCTTCGTGTCTGACAGGACGAGGACAGTTCCTCGTACGGTCGTACCGGGCCGGTCCGGTGCCAGAATCGAGCTGCCGCACCGGAGCGTGCCTGCTCGGTCCGACCGGCCGTGTTCCTCCGGGCCTCTGCGCCGCAGACCCCTCATGACCTCGGGAAACTCCTATGTGCGACAGAGCGGGTGCGACGGACCGTCCGCCCACGCGACCCCGGCCGCGTATCCCCGGCGGCCGGTCCGCCGGGCGTTCCCCGGGAGGAACGCCGTGATGTGTGTCAGCACCTGGTGGGAGCGGAAGGGCGGTGCCACGGCACGCTCCGCGGGCGAAGCCTCGCTCGTGCAGGACGTCCTGTGGGCCCACGCGCTGCCCTGGCACGGTCTCCAGCATGTCCGGGTTGCGGCCGAGGGGGACGGGCTGACGGTCCATCTCTTCTTCCTGACCCAGGACCCGACGGCGGCCGAGGCGCGAGCGGCGTCCCTGGTCCGACGCGCCAGCGGCAGCCCCCTGCTCCCCGACTTCAACGAGGTCTCCCGGTGACCTCCTGGTTTCCCGGTCTCCCCGCTCCCCGGCTCCCCGGCCCTTGGCTCCCGGCACCTCGGCACCCTGGCATCAAGATGACAGGCCCTTAGATGTCATGCGCATTCTCTTCGTGTGACCGGGCGGGCCGGGCAGAGTTCGGCCACGGGCGCCATGCGCCCCGCACCACTACACCGGAGGACAGAACATGCGCCCCACCAGCCTCGCCCGCTCCCTCACCGCCACCGCCGCGCTGCTCCTCGCCGTCGCCGGTGCGACCGCCGGTATCGGCTGGGACGCGCAAGGCGCTTCCACGACCGCTACGGCCCGTACGAGTACGACCGCTACGGCCCGTGCGGGTGTTACGGCGCCGAGGGCCGACGCCCCCGACAGCATCGGGTGGGACGCCACGACCGCGGTCGTGGTGGGGGTCTGAGGGCTGAGCCGGTCCGATGGGTCGAGCCGGTCCGACCATACGACCCATACGACTCCTTCAGCCGCCGCAGCCGCTGTCGCGGCACCCCGCTCTCTGCGGCCCCTGTCGCCGCTGCCCCTGTTGCCGTCACCACCCCTGCCGCCACGGCACCCCCTCAGCCGTGCGCCCGCTGAGCATGTCTGGGCAGCAGCCCCACCAGCAGGAGTGTCACGAGGTTTAGCCCGGCGGTGACGGCAAATACCGTCTCCGCTGCACCCGCGTAGGAGCCGTGAGCCGTGTGGGTGAAGAAAAGGGTGCCCAGTGCGGCCACGCCGATGGCCCCGGCGAACTGCTGGACCGCGTTCAGCAGGCCCGCGCCGGTGCCGACCTCCTCCGGGGTCGCGTCGCCGATGATGAAGTCCACCAGGGGGACGAAGACCAGGCCGGAGCCGAACCCGGTGACCAGGAGAGCGGGCGCCAGCGTCCACACGGTCACCCCGGTGCCCCAGTGGGCGACGCTCCACCACAGTGCCAGCAGGCCCAGGACCGTCAAGGACAGGCCCAGTCGGAGCGTCGCCCGGCCCAGCTTCTCCGCGAGGAAGGCGCCCGCCAGCAGAACGGCGACAGCTGTGCCCAGCGCCCAGGGGATCAGGGTGAGGCCGGTGCGCAACGGCGTCCAGTGCAGCCCCTGTTGCAGCAGCAGGTTCACCACCAGGACGAACGCGCTCAGTGAGGCGTAGAAACCCGCCACGATCACCAGGCCCACCACGAAGCCGCGCTTGCGGAACAGCGACGGAGTGATCACCGGGTGAGCGCTGCGCCGTTGCGCGACGACGAACAGGGCCAGCAGGACGACCGAGGCGGACATCATGGCGTACGTCCAGTCGGGCCAGCCGAGTTCGCGGCCCTGGATGAGCGGGACGACCAGCAGCGCCGAGGCGGCCGTGAGCAGGGCGACGCCGGGGAGGTCGAGGCGCGCGGTGCGGTCCTCGCCGCCGTGCCGGGGCAGTACGCGCAGGCCCAGCAGGAGGGCGGCCAGGCCGAACGGGACGTTGATCAGGAAGATCGGGCGCCACTGCCCGCCGAACAGATTCAGGTGGAGCAGCCACCCGGCGAGGATCGGGCCCGCGACCATCGTCAGGCCCATCAGCGGGCCGACCGGGGTGAGCGCCCGGCGCAGGTGCTGCGGCGGGAAGACCACCTTCACCAGGGCCAGGCCCTGCGGGATCATCACCGACCCGCACAGGCCCTGGAGCGTCCGCGCGACGATCAGGAACAGCGGGCCGGGAGCCAGCCCGCACGCCAGTGAGGCGAGCGTGAAGCCGGTCATGCCGAGCAGGAACAGCCGCCTGCGTCCGAGCAGATCACCGAGGCGCCCCGAGGTCACCAGGCCGAGCGCGAACGCCGCCGTGTAGGCGCTCAGCACCCACTGCACGGTCACCTCGCCGCCGCCCAGATCGGCGCGGATGGAGGGACCGGCGAGGTTGGCGATGCTGGAGTCGATCAGGTCCATGAGGTCGGCGAGCACCACGACGGCCAGGACGAGCCAGGCGGTGCGCGGCGGAAGGGCGGGGGAGCGGGGGGCCACGGTCGTGGCGCCGGATTGCTGGTCAGTAGACACGAACACTGTTCTACTGAGGATCGCCGTTCGTAGCAATACGAACAGTGTTCTTAGTGATGCGGAACACTGTTCGCCCCCTTCGCTACACTGCCCGTATGGCACCGACCCCGCAGGAACGGCGCGCAGCGCGGCACCAGCTCGGCACCGGCGACGGCACGCCCGTCGCCCGGCGCGGCCCCTCCGGCGGACGCAAGAAACCGATCACGGTGGACGCGATCATCGACACCGCGTTCGCCCTCGTGGAGCGCGAGGGGTACGACGCCCTGACCATGCGCCGCCTGGCCACCGCCCTGGAGACGGGCCCGTCCTCCCTCTACGCCCACGTCGTCAACAAGGAGGACCTGGACGAGCTGCTCATCGGCCGCCTCTGCGCCGGGATCGAGCTGCCCGAGCCGGACCCCGCCCGCTGGCGCGAGCAGATCGCCGGGGTCTGCGCCCGGCTCCGCGACCAGTACCTGCGCTATCCGGGCATCTCGCGCGCCACCTTCGCCGCCGCCCCGTCCAACCGGGACACCCTGCGGGTCAGCGAGGGCATGCTCGCCATCCTGCTCGCCGGGGGCGTCGCCCCGCAGGCCGCCGCCTGGGCCATCGACGCGCTCTCGCTCTACGTCAACGCCTACAGCCTCGAAGTCTCGCTGGCCGACCGCCGGACCGACCGCCGCGAGGACGGCTGGGTCGTCGGCCGCGATGAACTCCTGCGCCGCTTCGCCGCCCTCCCCGAGGACACCTTCCCGCACACCCGGCGGCACGCCGCCGAACTCACCGCCGGTACCACCCACGACCGGTTCGACTTCACCCTCGGCATGATGATCGACGGGCTGGCGGGAACGGCGCGGAACTGACCGCAGCCCGCCGAGAGACGACACGGGACCGACCGCAGCCCGGCCGAGGAGCGGCGCGGAACTGACCGCAGGCGCGGCCGGGGACAGGGCCCGCGCCGGGCGTCCGGGCCTGCGCCGTGCGCCCGGGCCCGCCGGAACCCGCCCCTCCGGGCCTGCACCGTGCGTCCGGGCCCGCCGGAACCCGTCCCTCTGGATATGTCCACCACCCCATCGGGTGACCGTCCACAACTCCGCCGGGTCTCTGTCCACAACCCACTCCCGGCCTTGTCCACAGCCCCACCGCGCCCCCGCCGCCGCGCGGTACCTTCGGGGCACGTCGATGAGGAGTGTGAACGTGAGCAAGTACGTGCGGCCGGCCGCGGAGGGCGCCGACCCCTTTGGCACCGCCCGGCTGCGGCGGGGCGTGCTCGACGCCTGGGCGACCAGTCCCGCCCGGTTCCGGGAGGACGCCAACGCCGAGGAGGACCTGGTCCTCGGGGGCTACCGGGACCGGCTGGTGGTGGAGTTGGCGCAGAACGCCGCCGACGCCGCCGCCCGCGCCCGCACCGAGGGGCGGCTCCGGCTGACCCTGAAGGACGGGGTGCTGGTCGCCGCGAACACCGGCGCTCCGCTGGACGCGGGCGGTGTCGAGTCGCTGTCCACGCTCCGCGCCTCCGCGAAACGGGACGCCGACGAGGCGAACGGCGCGGTCGGCCGGTTCGGCGTCGGCTTCTCCGCCGTCCTCTCCGTCACCGACGAGCCCGCCGTCGTCGGACGGCACGGCGGGGTCCGCTGGTCGCTCGCGGAGGCCCGCGAACTGGCCGCCGACACCGCCCGGCACAGCCCCGGCCTCGGAGACGAGGTCCGTCGCCGGGACGGCCATGTCCCGCTGCTGCGACTCCCGTTCGCCGCCGAGGGCACCGCCCCCGACCCGTACGACACCGCCGTGATCCTGCCGCTGCGCGACGCCGCCGCCGCCGATCTCGCCGAGCGGCTGCTCGACTCCGTGGACGACGCGCTGCTGCTCGCCCTGCCCGGTCTCACCGAGGTCGTCATCGAGGTCAACGGCGGTGCCCCCCGCACCCTGCGCCGTTCCACCGAGGCCGCCGACGCCACCGAGGCCGCCGATGCCACCGGGGGCACCGGTGTCACCGTCGTCGAGGACTCCCGCGACGGCACCACCCGCTGGCGCGTCGCCACCGCGCACGGTCCGCTCACCCCCGACCTGCTGGCCGACCGCCCGGTGGAGGAACGGCTCCGCCCGCACTGGTCGGTGACCTGGGCCGTACCCCAGGACGACGCGGGCCGCCCCGCCCGACCGCGCACCACCCCCGTCGTGCACGCGCCGACCCCCAGCGACGAACACCTCGGCATGCCCGCGCTGCTCATCGCCTCGTTCCCGCTCGACCCCACCCGGCGGCACGCGGCCCCCGGCCCGCTCACCGACTTTCTGGTCGAGCGCGCCGCCGACGCCTACACCGGACTCCTCGCCGCCTGGCGCCCGGTGACCGAGGGCGCCGCCGACCTCGTACCCGGACCGCTCGGCCGGGGTGAACTGGACGGCGCGCTGCGCCGGGCCGTCCTGGAGCGGCTGCCCCGCACCGCGTTCCTGCCCCCGGCCGTGGACCCCGGCGGCGACGACGAACTGCCCGAGGCGCTGCGCCCGCGCGAGGCCGAGATCGTCGAGGGCGCGGGCGCCGACACCGTGCGCGTGCTGGCCGAGGTGCTGCCCACTCTCCTCCCGGCCGGTCTCGAACGCCGCTCCGAGCTGCGCACCCTCGGTGTCGCCCGGCTGCCGCTCGCGGACGCCGTGGACCGGCTCGCCGGACTGGAGAAGGACTCCGGCTGGTGGCGGCGGCTCTACGACAGCCTGGCCGGAGTCGATGCCGACCGGCTCTCCGGGCTGCCCGTACCGCTGGCCGACGGCCGCACCACCATCGGCCCCCGCCAGGTGCTGCTGCCCACCCCCGACGGTGTCTCCGTCGATCCCGAGGTGCTGGGACGGCTCGGGCTGAAGGTCGCCCACGAGGACGCCGCCCACCCGCTGCTGGAGAAACTGGGCGCGCTGCCCGCAACCGCGCGCGCGGTGCTCACCACCCCGCAGGTGCGGGCCGCCGTCGCCGCCTCCCTGGACGACGAGGGCGGCGCGCTGTGGGAGGAGGACACCCCCGACGCCGAGGAACTGGCCGACACCGTGCTGGCGTTGGCCCGCGACGCCGGACTCGAACCCGGTGACGAACCCTGGCTCGGCGCCCTCGCGCTGCCCGACGAGGACGGCGAACTCGCCCCCGCCGGTGAACTCGTCCTCCCCGGCAGCGACTTCGCCCGGGTCATCCGCCCGGACGAACTCGCCCACGTGGACGCCGAACTCGCCGCGAAGTGGGGCGCGCAGCCGCTCACCGCCTGCGGTGTCCTCGCCGACTTCGCCCTGGTCCGCGCCACCGATGTGGTCCTCGACCCCGACGAACTGGAGCCCCGCGAGGGCGACTTCGCGGAGCCGGACGACGCCGGACTGCTGGATGCGGTGGACGTGTGGTGCGAGGACATCCTCGACCGCTTCCCGGACAGCCCCGTCCCGCCGGTCGCCACCGAGCTGATCGCCGTGCGCGACCTGGACCTCGTGGACGACGACCACTGGCCCGAGGCGCTCGCCCTGCTCGCCCGTCCACCACTGCGCGACGCGCTCACCCAGCCCGTCCGCATCCTGCTCCCCGACGGCACCCACGAGGTCGTACGGCCGTACACCGCGTGGTGGCTGCGCGGGCACCCGGTGCTCGACGGCCGCCGCCCGGCCGGTCTGCTCGCGGCCGGGGGCGACCCGCTGCTGCGCGGGCTGTACGACGAGGCCGACGCCACCGGGTTCGCGGACGAGCAGGTGCTGCGCGCACTCGGCGTCCGCACCTCCGTCGCCGCGCTCCTCGACGAGCCGGGCGGCGCCGCCGAACTCCTGGACCGCCTCACGGACCCCGACCGCCCGGTCACCCCCGCCCAGCTCCACGGTCTCTGCACCGCGTTGGCCGACCTGGACCCCGAACAGGTCACCCTGCCCGACGAGGTGCGGGCCGTGGTGGACGGCACCGTGCGCGTGGTGGACGCCGCCGACGCGGTCGTCGTGGACTCACCCGACCTGCTGCCCTTCACCGAAGGCGTCCCGCTGCTCCCCGTACGGCCCGCCCGCGCGGCCGAGTTGGCCGAGCTGTTCCAGGTGCGGCGGCTCAGCGAGTCCGTCACCGGCGCCGTGGACAGCGAGGGTGCCGAGCACGAGGTGTCCGAGGCGGTCCGGGTCCTGCTCGGTCCGCGTACCCCGGCCGGCTATGTCGAGCACGACGAACTCGTCGTGGACGGAGTCGAGTTGGACTGGCGGCTCACCGACGACGGCGTACTGCACGCGGCCACCCTGGAGGGCGTGGCCGCCGGGCTCGCCTGGGCGGCCGGACAGTGGCCGCGCCGCTTCGAGGTCGCCGCCCTGCTGGAAGATCCCTCCCGGACAGCCGAGTTGGCGCGGGACCGGTGGTTCGACTGAGTCCATGCAGATACCCGATCCCTTGCGCCCGGCGATGCCCTCGCGTCCGGCGGATTCCATGATCTGAACAAGTTCCGCACATAAATTTCACCAGGCGTGCAACCTTTTCCCTCCCTCTCCTGTCTTGTCGTTCGAGCCAACAGGCTCGAACGACTCGACCGGGCACACGGGTTCACCTCCGTACCGCCCGGCAGCACCGTGGGGGAACCACATGCGTATCCGTGCCACCGTGGCCGCCGTCTCCGGCGCCCTGGCCGTCTCCGCCCTCGCCGTCCCGGCCGCCCAGGCCGCAGGGGGGCACCCGCACGCCGGTGCCGACCTGCTGAAGGCCGTCCACGCCGCCGAGTCGGCGCGCACCGCGCACGGCGACAGCGCGCTCACCGCGACCAAGCGGGACCAGGGCGAGCCCTACGAGATGGACGCCACCTTCTCCAACGTCAAGGTCAACAGCGGCAAGCCGATCGTCGCGGGCGTCCTCAACAAGGTCTCGGTCCCCGTCACGTTCACGCTCACCCACACCGCCGACGTGGACGTCAACTCGTCCGACTTCATGACCGCCGTGGACATCTACCGCCAGACCGTCGATGACGGCAACGTCCTCTTCGGGGACGACGTCGCGGCCTGCAAGGCGACCTCCGCGACCGTCGCCTCCTGCAAGGGCACCATCGACATCGAGCCGTCCTTCGAGCTGATGAACACCGACGCCGCCACCTGGACCGCCGAGGGCGTCGCCGTGGACTGGAACGGCGAGGACCCGGAGTCCCGCGACATCGACTGGAACAACGTCGGTGTGGCGTTCCAGGACAAGCTGGGCACCACCAAGCTGCAGCGCTACTCCCGCCTCACCGTCAACGCCGCCCCCGAGCCCGTGAAGAAGGGCGCCACCCTCACCGCCACCGGGTACCTGTCCCGCGCCAACTGGGACGACGGCAAGTACCACGGCTACACCAGCCAGTCGGTGAAGCTCCAGTTCCGCAAGAAGGGCTCCAGCACCTACACCACGCTGAAGACCGTCAAGTCGGACTCCAAGGGCAACCTGAAGACCACGGTCAAGGCCACGGTGGACGGCTACTACCGCTACAGCTTCGCGGGCACCTCCACCACCCCGGCGGTCAACGCCACCGGCGACTACGTCGATGTGAAGTGACGTAACCCCGACAGCACCGCACCACCGCAGCACCGCACCACCGCAGCACCGGAAACACCGCAGCACAGCGGCACAACTGCACCGGCAAAACCGCAGCACAGCCGCCCCCAAGCGGCGGCCCCTGATCCACGCCACGGATCAGGGGCCGCCGCTTCAACTGTCTTTACCCGCCTTTACCCGACCCCCGTGCAACTCCCGCCCCACCCGGCGAGTCTCACCCCACGAGTCCCCGGACTCCCACAACTCTTCTCCGGACCCCGGCCGCGTCCCACGACCCCGGAGTCCACCCTTCACCACACAAGGGAACCCATGCGCATCCGTGCCACCGTGGCCGCCGTCACCGGCGCCCTGGCCCTTTCCGCCCTCGCGATCCCGGCCGCCCAGGCCGCTCCCGCGACCGGTACCCCGTACACGCTCAAGGCGAGCTTCTCCGGCCTCAAGACGTCGAGCACCGTCAAGATCGGCGCCGTCGCCAAGGTCAGCACGTCGTACTCCTTCACGCTCACCCACGACGCGGGCGTGAAGATCTCGGCGAAGGACTTCTACACCGACGCCTACCTGTACCGGGGTTCGCTGGACGACCCGTCCGCCGAGCTCTACGGCGACAACCCCGCGACCTGCACCGCGACCTCCTCCACCGTGGCGACCTGCAAGGGCACCATCGACCTCCAGCCGCACGCGGCGGCCGACGCCGACCAGAAGCTGCTGAACTCCTACACCGGCAGTTGGTCCGTCGGCGCCGAGGCCATCGCCTTCAACGGGCAGGACCTGGACGACCCCGACCTGAGCAAGGTCGGCTACGTGGAGCATGGCGGCATGGCCACCGTCACCCTGCAGAAGTACGCGAAGCTCACCGCCGACGCGTCCCCGGAGCCCGTCAAGAAGGGCAAGACCCTCACCGTCACCGGCAAGCTCACCCGCGCCGACTGGCAGAACGGCACCTACACGGCCTACGCGAGCCAGCCGGTCAAGCTGCAGTTCCGCAAGAAGGGCAGCTCCACCTACACCACCCTGAAGACGGTCACCACGTCCTCCACGGGCGCCCTGAAGACCACGGTCACCGCCACCCAGGACGGCTACTACCGCTACAGCTTCGCGGGCACCTCCACCACCGTCGCGGAGAACGCCACCGACGACTACGTGGACGTCCAGTAGTCCCAGTAGTCCCGGTAGCCCCGGTAGTCCCAGGAGGGCGGCACCCCGCCCGGCGGGACGCCCGCTAGACGGGAAAGCGGCGGTCCACCCACCTCCACAGCACCTCCAGGGCGACCGCCGCCACCGCCGACACACCCACCGCCGTCCACGGCATCGCCACGCCCACCAGGCGCAGCGCGAAGAAGTCCTGGAGGACGGGTACGGCGAGCACCACCAGGAACAGCGCCGCCATCGCGGCCACCAGGACCACCCGCCACCACGTGTAGGGGCGGGCCACGATCGCCAGAATCCACAGGGAGATCAGGAACAGGGTCAGGGTGGCCGCGCTGGTCTCCGCCTCCAGCGCGCCCGGACCCGAGTAGTGGTGCCGGGCGACCAGATACATCACGAAGGTCGCCACCCCGGCCACCACCCCGCCCGGCACCGAGTAGCGCATCACCCGGCGCACGAAGTGCGGCTTCGCCCGCTCCTTGTTGGGCGCGAGGGCCAGGAAGAACGCCGGGATGCCGATGGTCAGCGTGGACAGCAGCGTCAAGTGCCGTGGCAGGAACGGGTACTCGACCTGCCAGCACACCACCAGCACCGCGAGCAGTACCGAGTACACCGTCTTGACCAGGAACAGCGTCGCCACCCGCGTGATGTTGCCGATCACCCGGCGGCCCTCCGCGACCACCGAGGGCAGCGTGGCGAAACTGTTGTTCAGCAGCACGATCTGCGCGACCGCCCGGGTCGCCTCCGACCCCGAGCCCATCGAGACGCCGATGTCCGCGTCCTTCAGCGCGAGCACGTCGTTCACCCCGTCGCCGGTCATCGCCACCGTGTGCCCGCGCGACTGGAGCGCGCCCACCATGTCCCGCTTCTGCCGGGGGGTGACCCGCCCGAACACCGTGCCCGCGTCCAGCGCCTCGGCCATCCCGGCCCGGTCGGCGGGCAGCCGTCGCGCGTCCACCGCCGTACCGTCCAGGCCCAGCTTGGCCGCGACCGCGCCCACGGACACCGCGTTGTCCCCGGAGATCACCTTGGCCCGCACGTCCTGCGCCGCGAAGTAGTCCAGCGTCCCGGCCGCGTCCGGGCGCAGCCGCTGCTCCAGCACCACCAGCGCGGTCGGCCGGGCACCCCGCGCCGGTTCCGGGTCGTCCAGCTCGCGCGCGGCACGGGCCAGCAGCAGCACCCGCAGCCCCCGCTCGTTCAGCCGCTCGGTCTCGGCCAGCGCCGGGTCCCCGTCGTCGAGCAGCACATCGGGGGCGCCCAGCAGCCACGTACTGCTCGCGCCGTCCGCCTCCCCGAACGCGCCGCCGCTGTACTTCCGGGCCGACGAGAACGGCAGCGCCCGTACGCACCGCCAGCCCCCGGTGTCCGGGAACGCGTCCACGACCGCCCGCAGTGAGGCGTTGGGCCGCGGATCGGACGCCCCGAGCGCGCCCAGCACCGTACGGACGTGGACCTCGTCGGCGCCGTCCAGCGGGCGCAGCTCGGTCACGTCCATGCCGCCCTCGGTGAGCGTGCCGGTCTTGTCCAGGCACACCGTGTCCACGCGGGCCAGCCCCTCGATGGCGGGCAGCTCCTGCACCAGGCACTGCTTGCGGCCCAGCCGGACGACCCCGATGGCGAAGGCGACGGAGGTCAGCAGCACCAGCCCCTCCGGGACCATCGGCACGATCCCGCCGACCGTCCGGGCCAGCGCGTCCCCGAGGTCGTTGCCCTGCACCACGAGCTGGGTGACGACCAGCCCCACGGCGGCCGGGACCATCATCCAGGTCACGTACTTGAGGATCGTGGAGATACCCGTCCGCAGCTCGGACTGGACCAGCGTGAACCGGGACGCCTCCTCCGCGAGCTGCGCCGCGTACGCCTCCCGGCCCACCTTGAGCGCGCGGAACGCGCCGCCGCCCGCGACCACGAAGCTGCCCGACATCACCTCGTCGCCGGGACGCTTCACCACCGGGTCCGCCTCGCCGGTCAGCAGCGACTCGTCGATCTCCAGGCCGTCCGTCTCGACGCACACCCCGTCCACCACGACCTTGTCGCCGGGGCCGATCTCCACCAGGTCGTCCAGCACGATCCCGTTCGTGGCCACCTCCGTCGCCACCCCGTCCCGGCGGACCGTCGGCCGGGACTCCCCGATCACCGCGAGCGAGTCCAGCGTCTTCTTCGCCCGCCACTCCTGCACGATCCCGATCCCGGTGTTGGCGAGGATCACGAACCCGAACAGGCCGTCCTGGATCGGCGCCACGCACAGCATCACCAGCCACAGCACACCGATGATCGCGTTGAACCGGGTGAAGACGTTCCCCCGCACGATCTCGCCCAGCGACCTGCTGCTGCGCGCCGGTACGTCGTTGACCTGCCCCCGCGCGACCCGCTCGGCCACCTCCGCCCCGGTCAGCCCCGTCGGCCGTCCCTCGGGCAGCGCCACCGGGTGCACGGGGTCCAGCTCGGCTCCGGCGTCGATGTGGGTCATGCCTCGACGGTACGTGCGGACGCCCCCGCGCACCTGCCGAGCCGACGCGGGGAGGAGGAGCCTCCGCTTCCGCACCCCCCTCCCCGCGCCCGCACCCCCCGTCAGGCACCGTCAGTCCCCCCCGGCAGGCACCGTCAGCCCCCCGTCGGGCGCCGTCAGTTCAGCGCGGGCGGCCCCGCGTCCACCCCCGTCCCCCACCGCGACGGCCGGGTCCCGACCGTGAAGGACAGCGACCGGTGCGTCCGCAGCGCCTCCGTCGTCAGATACGTCCGCCCGTACGCCCGCCCGTCCAGCCGGGCACCCCGCACGTACCGGGCGTCGGCGGAGGTGCCGGGCGCCGAGACCGTCAGCCGCCCGTGCGGGTAGTACCGGCGGTCCAGCGTCAGATCGACCCGGTCGAACACCGGCGTGGAGAGCCCCCAGGTGTCGTAGCCGGGCTGCACCGGGAACACGCCGATGGACGACAGCACCATCCACGACGACATCGTGCCCAGGTCGTCGTTGCCGGTCATGCCGGTCGGCCCGTCCGTGAACAGCGTCAGCGCCGCGTGCACCACGTCCGTCGTCTTCCACGGCTGCCCGGTGGACAGATACGTGTACGGCGCGATCAGGTCGGGCTCGTTCTGCGGGTTGTACTTGTCGGCGTTGTAGTAGTCGTACGGCCCGTTCACCCACACCTCGCGGGCGGTCCCCGCGGGGTCGGCGAGCAGCCGGTCGTAGGCGAAGAAGGAGTCCAGCCGGTCGTTGGCCGCCTCCCGGCCGCCGATCAGCGAGACCATGCCGGGGATGTCCTGCGGGACCAGCCACTGGTACTGCCAGGACGTGCCCTCGTGGAAGCCCTCGCTCTGCGCCGGGTCGGCCGGGCCGGTGAACGCGCCGGAGGCGTCGCGCGGCCGGAAGAAGCCGGTGGAGGCGTCGAAGATCCGCCGGTAGCCCTGCGCGCGGGCCGCGTACCGCTCGGCGTCCGCCCGGTGCCCGAGGTCCCCGGCCATCCGCGCCAGCATCCCGTCCGCGAGGGCGTACTCCAGGGTGGCCGAGGCGCCGTGGTCGTAGTCGGAGTCGCCCGGCTTGGCGTGCGGCCGGTCCTTCACGTACGGCGCGAAGCCGTCCGCCAGGTACTCCCGGTTCGCCTCCCGGCCCACCGCCGGGGAACCGGCCGGCGGCACCCCGTCCGCGTTCCGCCGCAGTGCCCGGTACGCCCGCTCCTCCCAGCCGCCGAGCAGCCCCTGCTGGTAGGCGTTGGTGAGGAACGGCGTGACCGGGTCGCCGGTCATGATGTTCGTCTCGACCGTGCCGTAGCCCCACTTGGGCAGCCAGCCGCTCTCCTCGTCGATCTTCACCACGGAGATCGCCATGTCCCGCGCCTCACGCGGCGCGAGCAGCGACAGCAGCTGCGACTGGGTGCGGTACGTGTCCCACAGCGACCAGTTCTGGTAGTACGTGAACCCCTCGGCGCGGTGAATCCGCTGGTCCCAGCCGGTGTAGCGCCCGTCGGCGTCGCTGCCGATGTTCGGGGCGAGGAACGACCGGTACAGCGAGGAGTAGAACGTACGGCGCAGGGTGTCCGTGCCGCCGCGCACCCGGACCGTGCCGAGCCGGTCCGCCCAGGCCCGCTCGGCCGCCGCGCGCACGGAGTCGAACGACCGCCCGCCCTCGGCCCGCAGATTCCCGGCCGCCCCGCGCGCGTCCACGTACGACAGCGCGGTCGTCGCCTCCACCGTGCGGTCCTTCGTGGTGTCGAACCGTACGTACGCCCCGCCGCTCCCGCGTTTCGCGCCCGCGCCGACGGTGGACCCGTCCCAGGTGCCGTAGGCGGTGAACGGCCGGTCGAACCGGGTGATCGTGTACACGGTGTACGGCTCGGTGTCCTGGCAGAAGCCCCGGCCGGTGAGGGCGGTGCGCACGGTGTGGTCGTCCAGGATCTCGACCTCGGTGGCGACCCGCGTGTGCAGCGACTGGCCCGCGTTCAGCAGCACGTTGGCCTTGTCGGTGGCGGGGAAGGTGTAGCGCTGCACACCGGTGCGGGCGGTCGCGGTCAGCTCGGCCTCGATCCCGGTGTCCAGGCCGACCCGGTAGTAGCCGGGGCTCGCGCTCTCGTCGGCGTGGCCGAAACCCGCCGCGTAGCGGGCGTAGTCCGTCTCCGTGACATCACCCGTGGTCGGCAGGACGGGCAGGTCCCCGCCGAGTCCGCAGCCCACCCCGGAGAGATGGACCAGCGAGAACCCGCGGATGTGGTCCTGGGCGTAGTCGTATCCGGTGTTGTGCCCGGTGTCGGGGGAGAACTGCACCATGCCGAACGGGACGGCGGCGCCGGGATAGGTGTTGCCCTCGTTCTGGGTGCCGATGAACGGGTTCACCAGCTCGGTCAGGGGCCTTCCGGGGACCGGACCGGAGTGCGCCCCGGCCGGGGCGGTCAGCAGCGTGGTCGCCGCGAGCGCTCCGGCCAGGCACAGCCCGATCTGCCGTGTCCATGTCATATCTACCTCTGTGGGGCGGGATGCGGAACAGGGCGGAACAACGTTGTCATGCGCGGTTATGGGCATGACAACGTTGCTTCCGGCCACCATTCGGCGACCCGGCCGGGGAGGCAGGGGGGCTTGAACTGGGGTGGACCTGGGGCGGACCTGGGCCGCCGGGAGGGGCGGGGGCGGGGTGACTACTCCGCCGTCACGGCCGCTCGCCGGGCCGCGTCCCGCTTGATCGCGGCGTCACGCCTGCGGACGTACCAGACGCCGATCAGGCCGAGCCCGCCACCGGCGAGGCAGGTCCACACCCACCAGGCGTGGCCGTGCTCGGAGAGCGAGCCGTAGAAGGGGAGCTGCGCCAGGAAGAGGACGAACCACACGATGGTGCCGCCGGTGATGGTGGCGACCACGGGCCCCTCCAGGGGCTCCGGCGCCTCGTGCTTGGGGGTCCACTTAGCCATGCGGCACAGCTTACGAGGCGGGACGGGCGGAGCGGCAGGCCGATCCCCCTCGGCGGGGGCGGGGGCGGGGGCGGGGGCGGGGCAGGGGATCCCGGGGGGGGGGGGGG
>NZ_JAHRXF010000064.1 GCF_019104725.1 Streptomyces corallincola
CCACCCCCGTGCAGATCTCCTCCAGCTGCCGCACCTGTTCCGGGGTGAGCCGGTCGAACAGGGTGGTCCGTACCGCCTCCACGTGACCCGGTGCCGTCCGCTCCAGGACGGACATCCCCTCGTCCGTGAGGACGGCGAGGCTGCCGCGGCGGTCGGAGAGGCAGCTTTCGCGGCGTACGAGGCCGTCCCGTTCGAGGCGGGTCACGGCGTACGTCAGGCGGCTGCGGGTGATCTTGAGGGTCTCGGCGAGGTCGGTCATCCGGAGGCCCCGGCCGGGCGCGTCGGAGAGGTTGGCCAGCACCGAGTAGAAAAGGTGGGGCATGCCGGCCTCCTGCTGGAGCTGCCGGTCGATCGCGTCCTCCAGCAGCCGGGAAGCGGCGATGTACGCGCGCCAGGCGCGCTGCTCCTCGGGGGTGAGCCAGCGGGTCGTCATGCGCCCAGTGTAAGTTTGTTTCAATCTTGAACCAAGGATGCCGCGACCGGCCGGTGGGCGAGCCCGACAGTCCAGCCTCACGAACACCCCCTCCGCGCCCCGGCCGAGGAAACGCCGAACCGCCCCCGACCGAGGAGCCCGCGCGATGCCGTACCCGTACGTCCTGCTCTCCGCCGCCGTCTCCCTGGACGGCTGCCTCGACGACACCGGCCCCGACCGCCTCCTCCTCTCCGGCCCCGCCGACTTCGACCGCGTGGACGAGGTGCGCGCCTCGGTGGACGCCATCCTCATCGGCGCCGGAACCCTCCGCGCCGACAACCCCCGCCTGCTGGTCAACGCCCCCGAGCGGCGCGCCGCCCGTGAGGCCGACGGGCGCCCCTCCTACCCCCTCAAGGTCACCGTCACCGCCACCGGCGACCTCGACCCGAACGCCAACTTCTGGCACACCGGCGGTCGGAAGGCCGTCTACACCACCGACGAGGGCGCCGTACGCGCCACCCGCGCCCTCGGTGACACCGCCGAGGTGACCGCCCTCGGCCCGGCCCTGGACTGGCGCGCCCTGCTGGCCCACCTCCACGACACCCACGGCGTCCGGAGCCTCATGGTCGAGGGCGGCGGCACCGTCCACACCCAGTTGCTCCAGCAGCAGCTCGCCGACGAACTCCAGCTGGTCGTCGCCCCGCTCCTGGTCGGCGACCCGGCGGCGCCCCGCCTCTTCGGCCCCGGCGCGTACCAGTCCGGCCGCCTGCGTCTGGTGGAGAGCCGCCGTATCGAGGACGTCGTCCTCATGCGCTACCTGCCCACCGCGCCCGGCACCGGCACCGAGCCCGCCCCGGCCGACCGGCACTGGCTGGCGCTCGCCTGCGAACTGGCCGCCGACTGCCCGCCGTCCCGTACGGCGTTCAGCGTCGGCGCGGTCGTGGTCGGCGCCGACGGCACCGAGCTGGCCCGCGGCCACTCCCGAGAGGGCGGCGACCCGGTGGTCCACGCCGAGGAAGCCGCCCTGGCCAAGCTCGACCCCGCCGACCCCCGGCTGCCCACCGCCACCGTCTACAGCAGCCTCGAACCCTGCGCCCGCCGCGCCTCCCGCCCCGCCCCCTGCGCCGAACTCATCCGCGGCTCCGGCGTCCGCCGCGTCGTCACCGCCTGGCGCGAACCCGACACCTTCGTCCCCTCCGCGGACGGCACCGGCCTCCTGGAACGCGCGGGCGTCCAGGTCCTCCACCTCCCCGCGTACGAGCACCGGGCCAAGGCCCCCAACGCCCACCTGCTCGGCTGACTCGGAACGCGGACCCGGAACGCGCGCCCCGCTGTAGGTTGAGCCGCTCCGTTGGGCGGAGAACCTGCCCCGCCCCCCGGGGGCGTCGCCGAGCGCATCAGTCTGCTGGTGCCCGGCGACGCCCGACGTTTGCGGCGGTCAGGCCGTAGGGGAGCGGGTCGAGGTGATCACGACGGATGTGCAGGGCATGGGCCTCACTTCAGATGCCGCGTGAAGAACCGGGCCGCGTCCTCCCCCGCGAACTGCGGGACGCCGGTGTGCCCGCCCATATTGGCGTGCAGGGACTTCTCCTTGGAGCCGAAGGCGTCGAACAGGTCCAGGGCTGCCTGCCGGTCGTTGCCCTCGTCGTCCCACTGCAGCAGGACGTGCAGCGGAATGGTGACCTGGCGGGCCTCCTCGAACATGGCGCGAGGCACGAAACTCCCGGCGAAGAGACCGGCGGCCACGATGCGCGGCTCGACCACCGCAAGGCGAACGCCGATGGAGATCACTCCCCCCGAGTACCCGACCGGGCCGCCGATCTCGGGCAGCGACAGGAGGGCGTCAAGGGCGGTCTGCCATTCCGGGACCGCCTTGGCGACGAGCGGGAGGACGAGGGCGTCGATGATCTCGTCGCTGACCGGCTCGCCTGCTTCCACGGCCCGGCGCAGGTCGGCGCGGGCCTGCTCGGCGGCGGCCCAACGGGGCCGGTCACCGCTCCCGGGAAGCTCGATGGTGGCCGCGGCGAAGCCATCCGCCGCGGCGCGCCGCGCCCGCGCCACCAGTCGGGGGTACATCTTGCGCAGTCCGAGCGGGGGGTGGCCGAGCAGGATCAGCGGCGCCGGTACGGATGCGGATGCGGGCGTCCACAGGATGCCGGGGATCTCGCCGAGGGTGAATTCGCGTTCGAGGACGCCGTCGTCGAGGCGCTGTTCGGAAGTGAAGCGAAGGGACACGGTCGTGCCTTTCGGGAGTGCGCTTGAACGGCGCTCCCGGACGTCCTATCGCCCGACCGTGACCCCGAAGGAGAGCACCCATGTCGATACGTTCACGGGTACCACCTCCTCGTTCTCTCGCACGGCCTCCGCGAAAGTAGCAGCGGCCGCCGTGGTCCGCCATCGGTTTTTGCGCGGGCTCCGTGGCCGGATGCCGGGGAGTCGGAACACGGCGCAGAGCCACTGGGCCTCATCGCGGCTTCCCGAGGCGAGGGCCTGCGACGGCGGGGCGCGCCGGAGGCGCGGCACAACCCCGGCCCGCCGGTACGCGACCCGGAAGACTGCTGGCCGACTGCTGGAGATCGACCGACACTGCTGACGCGGACCCGGAACCCACACCGCCCGACAACCCGTGTGCTTCGCACGCTCCGCATGGCGTATGCTGGTTACACAACGGCGCGGGGTGGAGCAGCTCGGTAGCTCGCTGGGCTCATAACCCAGAGGTCGCAGGTTCAAATCCTGTCCCCGCTACTCAAGGCCAAGGGCCGGAATCCAGTTCATGGATTCCGGCCCTTGGTGTTTTCCGGTCCCTGATGTTCCCCGGCCCCGGCGGCGCCGAGTGGCTTACGTCACATCCTGTCATCCGCGCGGCCCACTCCGCTCGCCGTCGCCCGCCGGGCCGCCGACGCTGGACGCAGTCGGAAGGACAGGGGAGACGAGTGGTGCGCCCTGGTGAGGTGGAGGAGGAGAGCCCGTACGCCAGGGCGGGCGGACGGCTGCCGGGGGACGCCGTGCCGGACCCCGGACTCGGGGGAGCCGCTCGGCCGCCGTCCGGCCGGAGCCGCGGGCGGCGGCCCGGACCGCGCACCCTCGCGCGTGCGCTGCCCGCCCTGCTGATCGCCGGTGGTCTGCTCTACGGGTATCTGACCCCGGAGGAGTTCAACGCCGTCCCCTTCTTCACGGCCGCGCCGCTGGTCGCCGCGCCGCTCGCCTCACTGCGCACCACCCTGCTGACCGGTCTCGCCGCGCTCGCCGCGAGCTTCGCCGTGCACCTGCGCCCCGGCTCGCACCGCCCGACCGTCGCCAGCGTCACCGACCTCGTCACCGTGGCCACGGTCGCGCTGCTCGCGGTGGCGATCAACCGGGTCGTCCGGCTCGGGGACCGGCGGCTGGCCTCCGCGCGGGAGATCGCGGAGGCCGCGCAGCGCGCCGTGCTGCCCGACCCGGACGACCGGATCGCCGGGTTCGACATCGCGGTGCGCTACGAGGCCGCCCAGGCGGACGCGTTCATCGGCGGGGACCTGTACGCCGTCCAGGACAGCCCGCACGGGGTGCGGCTGGTGGTCGGGGACGTACGGGGCAAGGGGATGGGGGCGGTGGCGGCGGTCGCCGTGGTGATCGGGGCGTTCCGGGAGGCCGCCGAGCAG
Organism: Streptomyces corallincola; assembly: GCF_019104725.1. Lineage (GTDB taxonomy): Bacteria > Actinomycetota > Actinomycetes > Streptomycetales > Streptomycetaceae > Streptomyces > Streptomyces corallincola. The sequence continues at coordinate 4,054 of NZ_JAHRXF010000064.1, forward strand.
GAGAGCAGCCTGGAGGCGGTGGCCCAGCGGCTGGAACGGGCGCTGGCCCGCGAGGGCACCCGGCGCGAGGGGCTCGACGCGTTCGAGGGCTTCACCACCGCCGTGCTCGCCGAACTCCCGCACGGCGACCACACCGTGCGCATCGTCAACCGGGGCCATCCGCCACCCCTGCTGCTGCACGGCGACGGCACCCTGCGCACCCTCAGCGCCAAGGACCCCGCGCTGCCGCTGGGCATGGGCGAGCTGGGCCTGTGGCCCGACCATGCCAGCGAGTGGGCGTTCCCGAGCGGTGCCACCCTGCTGCTGCACACCGACGGGCTCTCCGAGGCGCGCGACCCGCAGGGCCGGTTCTACGACCCCGCCCGCCGCCTCGCGGGCCGCCGCTCCACCGACCCCCGCTCCCTGCTCTTCCGCCTCGCCGCCGAGGTACGGCGGCACTCCGGCGGCGGCATGCAGGACGACATGGCGCTGCTCGCCGTACGACGGCCATGACGCGTCCTCGTCACCGAAGGTGACCGCGCGACCGCCGTGAGCATCGTGGCGCGGTCGCCCGTCCCGTCCCGGTGCCGCCCGTGGGCCGGTCAACTCGCCCTCTTCGCACGGCCGATGAGGTTTATGTCCCGTCCGGAATCGTTAATGATCAAGTGGAACGGCTTGGAATCTGCCACGCGGGTCTATTAACGTTCGATAACGCAGCGCGGTCGTCCCAGCCGTCACCCGCGACGGCTCCGTGCGCACGCGCCGAATCCCGCGAGGGAACCGGGGAACCACCATCTTGGGGTGAATCACGCGAACACCGCTGTGAACTCGTCGAGTGCACAGGCGGTTTACGCGCGTAGGAGACCTTCCCGCTCCGAACCCGTCAGCTAACCCGGTAGGCGACGGAAGGAAAGGAGTGCGCCCTCGTGGCGTCCAACCGGCCTGCCCCCGAACCCCTCCTCGCGCCCGCCGGACCCGAACCGGCCGAGCCCTTCGACTACTTCGGCACCCCGCGTCCCCAAGTGGCCACCATGCACGCCGAGTTCGGTGCCCCGCGCCCGGCTGAGGGCAGCTGGGAGGAGTGGAACCCCACCGAGGAGTCCCTCGCCCCGGTGCGCGGCCGGCACCGGGTGGCCAAGCAGCGCGGCGGCGGGCTCGCCCGCAGCTCCACCGTCCTCGGGGTCGGCGTGGTCGCCGCCGTTGGCGCGGGCGGCATCGCCAGCGCCAACACCGGCAAGCCGCCGGTCGCCATCTCCCTGCCCGACCTGCCCTCCGTCGGCTCCCTGTTCGGCGACGACGGCGCGTCCGGCGCCGCGCAGGCCACGCAGACCTCGCTGAGCACGGTCGGCACCATCGCCACCTCCGCTGCCGCCGACGGCCAGGACGGCTCCGACGCGGGCGAGGTGCTGCGCAGCCGGATCATGGCCCAGGCCGAGCGGCAGCAGAGCAAGGCCGAGAGCCGGGCCGCCGACGCTGCCGTCGCCGCCGCCGACCGGCAGGTCTCGGCCGCCGCCGCGCAGGCCGAGAAGGCCGCCGCGGCCCAGGCCGCCGACGCCAAGGAGAAGGCGGAGGCCGACGCCAGGAAGCAGGCCGAGGCCGAGCGCCTCGCGGCCCTGGCCAAGCAGTACACGCTGCCGACCTCCTCGTACACGATCACCTCGACCTTCGGCGAGGCCGGTTCGATGTGGTCCTCCGGCCACCACACCGGCCTGGACTTCGCCGCGCCCACCGGCACGCTGATCAAGGCCATCCACAGCGGCACGATCACCGAGGCGGGCTGGGCGGGCGCCTACGGCTACCGCACGATCCTCACCCTCGACGACGGCACCGAGCTGTGGTTCTGCCACCAGTCCTCGATCAACGTCTCGGCAGGCCAGAAGGTCTCCACCGGCGACGTCATCGGCCGCGTCGGCGCCACCGGCAACGTCACCGGCCCGCACCTCCACCTGGAGGTCCACCCGGGCGGCCTGCCGACCGGCATCGACCCGATGCCGTGGCTGCGGGGCAAGGGGCTCAACCCCTGACGGTGCGCTCCTGAGGGGCCGAGCCCCCGGAACAGCGACACGGCTGTGGGCCGGAACCCCCGAGCGGCGGGTTTCCGGCCCACGGCCGTGTCCGGGCGGCCCCCGTCCCGCCGGTCCGCACGGAATGATCGGTACCGGTTGATCGTTGACACCGGTCATGACTACTCCTCTGCGCCCGCTCGGCTCCTCCGACCTGGAGGTCTTCCCGCTCTGCCTCGGCGGCAACGTCTTCGGCTGGACCGCCGACGAGGCGACCTCGTTCGCCGTGCTCGACGCCTACGCGGCGGCGGGCGGCAACTTCGTGGACACCGCCGACGTCTACTCGGCCTGGGCCGACGGCAACTCCGGCGGCGAGTCGGAGACGGTCATCGGCAAGTGGGTCAAGGCCCGCGGCAACCGCTCCGACGTCGTGATCGCCACCAAGGTCAGCCAGCACCCCGACTTCAAGGGGCTGCGCGCCGCCACCATCGAGGCCGCCGCCGACGCCTCCCTGCGCCGCCTGGGCACCGACCACATCGACCTGTACTACACGCACTTCGACGACCCCGAGGTGCCGGTCGAGGAGATCATCGGCGCGCTGGACGCGCTGGTGAAGGCGGGCAAGGTCCGGCACATCGCCGCCTCCAACATCGGCGCCGACCGGCTCCAGGAGTCGCTGGACCTCTCCGACCGCGAGGGCCTGGCCCGCTACGTCGCCGTCCAGCCGCACTACAACCTGGTCTCCCGCGACACCTACGAGGGCCCGCTGCGCGACCTCGCCGCCCGGCAGGGTCTGGCCGCCGTGCCGTACTTCGCCCTCGCCTCCGGCTTCCTCACCGGCAAGTACCGCCCCGGTACGACGGTGGACAGCGCCCGCGCCGGGTCCGCCGCCCAGCACCTGGAGTCCGAGCGGGGCCGGCGGGTGCTCACCGCGCTGGACGAGGTCGCCGGGGCCCACGGCGCGCCCGTCGCCACGGTCGCCCTCGCGTGGCTGGCCGCGCAGCCCACCGTGGTCGCTCCGATTGCCTCCGCGCGTACGGTCGAGCAGCTCCCCGACCTGCTGGGCGTGGCCGAACTCCGGCTCACCGACGAGGAGTTGGCCAAGCTGACGGCCGCCTCCGCCTGACCGGCCGCCCCGCTGCCGTACGGCCCCTACGACAGGTAGGGGTTGCGCGCGGGGTACGGCTGCGGGGTGCCCTGCGGGCCGTACCCCTGGGGCGCCCCGTGGGAAGCCTGCCGGGGGATGCCGTACCCGTACCCGTACCCGTACCCGTGGCCGTATCCGTGTCCGTACGGGTGCGGCCACGGCGGGCGTGGGGGCGGGAGGGCGATGCGGGCGGCCTGTTCGAGCGACGGGCGGGCGATCTCGCGCCGCCGCCACAGCTCGGTCAGCAACTCCCCTTCCCGCACGGTGAATTCGGCGCCGGTGCGGCCCTTGCGTGCCCGGTGGCGCAGGAAGGCGAGCGAGGTGGCGTACGCCTCGTACTGCGCGACCGCGCGTGCCGCCGGGCGCCCGCCGAAGAACTGCCGGGCGTGGTCGCGGGCGAGCCGTCGCGCGCGCATGGAGCCGAGCGCGGCCGGTTCCACCGGGCTCACCCAGCCGGTGTGCACATAGCCCGCCAACTCCTCGCGGATCGTGCGGAGTTCGCGCTGCCGGGTCCAGACCGCGAGCCAGGTCAGCAGACCGAACGCGGGGACCATGAAGGCCGCGTAGACGGCGAGGAAGCCGAACTCCCCGAACGAGGAGGAGCCGTTCCACAGGGCGTGCGTGCCCATCGCCAGCAGCAGCCCGCCCACCGGGGCCAGCACCCGGCGCACCCGGCGCCCGGGGCGCATGGACGCGGCGAGGCCGAAACCGATGCCGGTGACCACGGTGAACAGGGGATGCGCGAACGGGGACATGACCACGCGCACGAAGAAGGTGGCGACCGTGACGGAGGCGATGCCCCGGACACCGTCGTGCTGGTCGGTGCCGAAGGCGGTGCCCAGATAGAGGATGTTCTCGGTGAAGGCGAACCCGGTGGCGGTGACACCGGCGACGACCACGCCGTCCACCAGACCGGTGAAGTCCCGGCGCCGGAACAGGAACACCAGCAGGACGGCCGCCGCCTTCGCGGACTCCTCGACCACCGGCGCTATCAGGGTGGCCCCGATGGCGTCCGCCCCGGTCGGGTCGGCGGTCGCGGTGGCGATCCACTCGGTGGCGAAGCTGTTGGCCACGATGGCGACCAGCGCCGCCGCGCACGCGCCCCACGCGAACGCGAAGACGAGATTCCGCCAGGGTCCCGGCTCCACCCGGTCCAGCCAGCGGAAGGCGGCTATCAGCCACGGCACCGGCAGCACCGCGAGGCCCAGCCCCACCAGCAGCCCCTCGGTGCCGGTCTGCAACCGCACCAGGCCCATGAGGACCAGCCCGGACAGCGCGAGCAGCGTGCACAGCCCGCCCCACCGCACCCGGCGGCGCTGCCACCAGTGCGGATGCGGCCCGCGCGGGGGGCCGGGGACATGTCCGGGGAGGTGAGGGGGCAGGTCAGGACTGGTGGCCACGGCATCGACCCTAACGAACGGAGAACCCCGGAGATCCAGGTCCTAGCTGTGGTGCCCTGTGAGGTCGGGGACGCGGCGGAACAGCAGGTCGTTCACCACATGACCCTTCTCAAGTCCCTGCCCCTCGAAACGGGTCAGCGGCCGGAACTCCGGACGTGGCGCGAAACCGCCGTCGGGGCGGGTGTTCTCGAAACCGGGGTGCGCGGTGAGCACCTCCAGCATCTGTTCCGCGTACGGCTCCCAGTCCGTCGCGCAGTGCAGCAGCCCGCCGGGGCGGAGCCGGGTCGCGGCCAGGGTGAGGAACTCGGGCTGGATCAGCCGCCGCTTGTGGTGCCGCTTCTTCGGCCAGGGGTCGGGGAAGTACACGCGCAGTCCGCTGAGCGAGCCGGGGCGGAGCATCTCGCGGAGCAGGATGATCGCGTCGCCGTTGGCCACCCGGATGTTGTCCAGGCCCTGCTGGTCGGCCAGGTTGAGCAGGTTGCCCTGGCCGGGGGTGTGCACGTCCACGGCGAGGATGTCGGTGCCGGGGTCGGCCGCCGCCATCCGCGCGGTCGCCTCGCCCATGCCGAAGCCGATCTCCAGCACGACCGGCCGGTCGTGCCCGAACAGCTCACCGAGGTCCAGCGTGCGCTGCCCGTCGATGTCCAGCCCCCACTTCGGCCACAGCCGCCGCAGCGCGTCGCCCTGCCCGGCGGTGACCCGGCTCCGGCGCGGCTGGAAGCTGCGGATACGGCGCTCGAAGTGCGACCCGGCCGGGTCGGCACGCGGCCCGTCGGGGAACCGGGGCTCGCCCGTGGCCCGGTCGGGCCGGGGGGCGTCGGGGATCTCGGGGGTGTTCAGCGAGTCAGACACAGTGGCGTCGATTCTACGGGGCGCGGGGTGGCGCACCTTTTGTCCCCGGCCGTGCTCCGCTTGTCCCCGGCCGTGCTCGGCGCCCCCCGGCCGGTTCACGCCCCCTCCAGCATCTCCAGCGCCCTCCGCCCCACCTCCCGGCCGATCGGCAGGGAGGCCGTGGCCGCCGGGGAGGGGGCGTTGAGGACGTGCACCGCGCGGGCGCCCTCGCGGATCAGGAAGTCGTCCACCAGGGTGCCGTCCCGCAGCACCGCCTGCGCCCGCACCCCCGCCGGTGCGCGCACGAGGTCGGACTCCTGCACGGCGGGCAGCAGGCGCCGTACGGCGGTGAGGAACGCGGCCCTGGACACCGAGCGGCGCAGCTCGCCCGCGCCGTACCGCCAGTGGCGGCGGGCCATCGTCCAGGAGCCGGGCCAGGACAGCGTGCCCGCGAGCTCGCGCGGGCGGACGGTGGACCAGGCGTACCCCTCGCGGGCCAGGGCGGGTACCGCGTTGGGGCCGATGTGCACCGAGCCGTCGATGCCACGGGTCAGGTGGACGCCGAGGAACGGGAACGCCGGGTCGGGCACCGGGTAGACCAGGCCGCGCACCAGCTCGGGGCGGGCCAGTTCGTAGTACTCGCCGCGGAACGGCACGATCCGTACGTCCGGTTCGTCGCCGGTGAGGTGGGCGATCTCGTCGCAGCGCAGGCCCGCGCAGTTCACCAGGACCCGGCCGCGCACCACGTCGCCGGAGGCGGTCAGCACGGCCACCCCGCGCTCCGGGCGCCGGTCCACGCGGACGACACGGGCGCCGTATCGGAGGTCGGCGCCGGAGGCGTGCGCGAGCTGCCGGGCGACCGCCGTGTAGTCGCACACGCCGGTCGTGCCGACGTGGATGGCGGCCAGGCCCCGCACCTCCGGTTCGTACCCGGCGATCTGCGCGGCGCCCAGCTCGCGCACCGGGATGCCGTTCTCCCGGCCGCGCTGCACCAGGGCGTGCAGCCGGGGCAGCTCGGCGCGCGCGGTGGCGACGATCAGCTTGCCGGTGACCGCGTGCGGGATGCCGTACTCCGCGCAGAACTTGACCATCTCGGCGGCGCCCCGCACCGCGTACCGCGCCTTGAGCGAGCCGGGGCGGTAGTAGATGCCGCTGTGGATCACCCCGCTGTTGCGCCCCGTCTGGTGCCGGGCCGGGCCGGGTTCCTTCTCCAGCACCGTGACCCGCGTGCCCGGCGCGGCGCGCGTGATCGCGTACGCCGTGGACAGTCCGACGATGCCGCCCCCGATCACCAGCACGTCGCAGTCGTACGCGCCGTCCCGCACCTGCACCACCTCCCACCTCGATAGTGCACTGCGCCACTGACAACGCCTTCAAACGCGCGGTACGAGGCGTTCCGCGTGTCCGGGGGCCGGGCGGGCGGCGCGGGGGAGGGGGGCGCGGCTATGCCGGGGCCATCAGCAGCGGGCGGGCGCGTTCGCGCAGCTCTGCCACGCGGGGTTCGTCGCCGTACGGCTCCAGGCGGTGCAGGAGGTCCTTGACGTACTCGGTGGTGCGCGCGGAGGAGATCCGCCCGGCCACCTCCACGGCGCGCACCCCCTGCTCGCAGGCGGCGTCCAGGTTGCCCGACTCCAGTTCCGCGACGGCGGACACGACCAGCCTGAGCCCGTGCGAGCGGACGAACTCCTCGGTGGGCCGGGACAGCGCCTGCTCGGTGAACCGGCGTACCTGGCGCGGGAGTTTGAGGTCCCGGTAGCACTCGGCGGCGTCCGCGCAGAACCGGTCGTAGCCGTAGAAGCCGAGCCAGGAGGGGTCGTGGTCGCCCTCGCGGGAGCGTTCCAGCCAGCTCTCGGAAGACTTCAGGGCGGCACCGGCCGCGTGCGCGTCCCCGGCGCGCGCGTGGGCCCGCGCCTCGACCAGCCGGAAGAAGCTCATCGTCCGCGCGGTCGCCAGGCCCCGGTTGCGCTCCAGGGCGGCCTGCGCGAGGTCCACGCCCTCGTCGCCGAAACCCCGGTACGTCGCCTGGAGCGACATGGTGGCCAGGACGTACCCGCCGAGGGGGACGTCGGCGGCGGCGCGGGCCAGGCGCAGGGCTTGGATGTAGTACCGCTGGGCGGCCTCCTGCTGGCCGGTGTCGAACGCCATCCAGCCCGCGAGCCGGGTGAGTTCGGCACTGGCGCCGAACAGGGCGCGGCCGACCTCGTCGGAGTACGCGCCGAGCAGCAGCGGTGCCGCCTCCACCCGCAGGCACTCCGGGACCATCGACGAACGCCAGTCGCCGCCGCCGTACTTGGAGTCCCAGCGGCGGGCGTCCTCGGCGGCCTCACGGAGCTTGCGGACGTCGCTGTGGCCGACTTTGATCGGTGCGCCCGCGTCCTCGGCGGAGGTCGTCTCGCGCGCGACCGAGCTGTCGGCGGGGGTTATCAGCCACCGGGACGCGGGCGTCGCGTACGCGCTGACCGCGAAGGAGCCCGCGAGCGACTGCCAGATGCCGCCCGATCCGGCCCGGCGCCCGGCGAGATCGAGCCGGTACAGCTCGGTGGCCGACTTCACCGCCTGCCCCACGTCGCGCGGGAAGGCGAGGCCCACCTCGGGGGCGGGGTCGGCGTCGGCGAGGCCGATCTCGTGCAGCGGCACCGGGCGGCCGAGCTTCTGCCCTATGGCCGCCGCGATCAGGTGCGGAGCGGCGCCCTGCGGCACCATCCCCTTGGAGACCCAGCGGGCCACCGAGGTCTTGTCGTACCGGAGCGTCAACCCCCGTTGTGCGCCGAGGTCGTTGACGCGCCGGGCGAGGCCGGCGTTGCTGATTCCCGCGAGGGCGAGAACGGCGCCGAGCTTTTCGTTCGGCCCGCGTTGCTCCCTGGACATGAGCCACCCCTCGACACAGACGGCTGCCGCGCTGGCATAACCGTGCGGCATTCGTAAACCCAGCGTAGTTCTCCGCATCCCACGCGTTAAGGGGCATTGTTCCGGTTGGCGGGATTGTGGTCCGTACGGGAGTGCGGCCCGGTACGCACCGTGCACGCGGCGTCGTCACGTGCCCCGGCCGTGTGGCCGTGCGCCCGTCCGTGCGCTCTACTCCGGCCATCGCGGAAGGGGTTTGCTGGTTTCCGCGTGGGTCGGCCCGCTGTACTGGATTCGGCGGGCTGGGGGACACCGCCATCTTCATCCCCGCGGGTGGCGGACCGGTCCGGGAGGCGCGGCCCGCCTCCCGGACCGTGCGCGGGCAGCCGCCCCCGGGCGCTCCGCAGGGCCTGTACGGAGCGTGGCCCAACTCCGCTCCGCCGTCGGTTATTTGGCCGAAAAGATACGGTGCTCCCGGCGGACGATCTCCGTTCCCACCACGGCAATTGAGGGCGCGAAGGGCGTTTTCGGGGCGCGAAACGGGGGCGCATTTCGCGCCGCACGGTGATCGGTACCCGTGCCGTCCGCCCGTTCCCGCACGGGCGCCGATTCTTCCGGACCGCGGTCCACCACTTTCATGACAGCGGCAACTGCCCGCCGTCCCAACGGGGTTCACTCGCGTTTTTCCCCATGTCCCGCGCGGTCCGAGGCGGTGCCGCCGCCGCTCCGCCGCGCGTTCTTCATGGCAGCATGGGGAACCGTTCGAGCGGTGCTCCTGTTGTCCACAGTTCGTGGAGGCGTCGATGCGGTGGTTGGTGGGGTGGAGCAGCACCGCCGCGAGCTCCGGAATCGGGGCCCCCGGATACGTCGGTTCCCCCGGGCACCCCGACCCGTCCGACGGCACCCCGGGGTACGGCACCCCCGGCTACGCCACCTCCGGCTACGACACCTCCGGCCACGACGGGGAGTCCCTGCGCCCGGTCGGCTCCCAGCTCCTGTGGGGCGGCCCCGATCCGCTGTGGGCGGTGGGGGACTGGCGGGCCGACGAGGTCCGCGTCGTCACCGCCGACCCGCGGACCCGCATCGCCGTCCTCGGCACCTGCGGCGCCACCGACGAACAGCTCCGCCTCGGCCTGTTCGCCGCGCGCGGCGGCGCCCTGCGCCACCTCACCGCCTGGTCCGGCGGGTACACCGCCGTCGTCCAGGTCGGCCGCCGGATCACCGTCTGCGGCGACCTCGCGGGCGCCCGCCCCGTCTTCCACACCCCCTGGGAACACGGCACCGCCTACGCCACCGCCGCGCTCCCGCTCGCCGACCTCGCCGAGGCCAACCTCGACTTCGGCCACCTCGCCGCCCTGCTCGCCGCCCCCGAGGCCCCGGCCGCGCTCCGCGACACCACCCCCTACGAGGGCGTACGGCGCATTCCGCCGGGGCACGCGCTCGTCCTGCGTGCCGGGGCGCGCGAGATCGCCGGGTACGAGCCGGTCGCCTCCCTCGCCGTCGCCGCGCCCCCCGCCGACCCCGACAGCGCCGTGGACGCCGTACGGGACGCGCTCGTGGAGGCCGTACGCGCCCGCCTGTCGGCCCCCCGGCACGTGCCCGACCTGGACCCCGGCCCGGTGCCCGGCATGGGCCCGGCCGAACGGCGGGCGGCGCGCGGCATGCCGGTGCCCGGTATCGGCGCCGACCTCTCCGGCGGGCCCGCCTCCGGCACCCTTGCCCTGCTCGCCGCCGGGCTCCCCGGCCGCCCCGGCACCCTGCTCGGGCACGGCACCGGCGCGGGCGAACGGCTGCTCGCCGTCACCTTCAACGACCTCGCCGTCGGCGGCCGGGAGGCCGAGGTCGAGCGGGCGGGCACCCTCGCCGCCAACCCCCGGCTGCACCACGTCGTCGTCGCGGGCGGCGAGGAGAGCCTGCCCTACGCCGACCTCGACGTGCCGCTCACCGACGAACCCGGCCCCTCCCTGGTCACCGCGGCCAGACACCGGGCCCGGCTCGCCGCGGGCAGCGCCGACCACTTCACCGGGCACGGCGCCCGCCAGGTGCTGGACGCCCACCCGGCCCGCCTCGCCGACCTCCTCATGGACCGCAAACGGCGCCATCTGGTCCGCCCGGTCGCCGCGCTCACCCGGGCCGACGGCTCGGTGATGGTCCCGGCCCGCGTGTACGGCGCCGCCCGCAGACTGGCCCGCACGCCCTACCGCACCGGCCTCGAACTGCTCGCCGAGCGCCTGATCCGGAAACGGTTCGACGAACCCGGCGGCGCGGTCAACGCCTCGCTCGCCGCGCTCACCTGGGCGAGACCGGGCCCGGCGGCCCGCTGGCTCACCGGGGAGGCACTGGCGGAAGTATCGCTTCTGCTCCAGGGCGAGGCGGACCGCTCCGGCACCACCTCCGTCCAGCGGCCCGGCGAGTACCGGGCCCGCGCGGTCCTCGCCCGGCACGCGGCCGACCTCAGAGTCCTCGAACAGGCCGCCGAGATCCGCTCGCAGCGCCTGCACGCGCCCTTCCTCGACAACCAGGTCGTCCGCGCCTGCCGCGCCCTCCCCGAGTCCCTGCGCGTCCAGCCCGGCGCCCGCGCGGCCGTGCTGCGCACCGTGCTGGAGGACGCGGGCGTCGCCGGACTCCCGCCCGGCTGGGGCGCCCCCTCGCACGCCTCCTCGGCCGCCGCCGCCCGCGCCGGGCTCCGCCTCGCCGCCGACCCGCTCATGGACCTCTTCGCCACCCCGCTGCTCGCCCAGATCGGCCTGGTCGAAGCGCGGGTGGTCCGCAAGGCGCTGCGCGCCGCCGCCTCCGGCGAACCCCTCCCGCTGGACGGCCTCGCCGAACTCGTCTCCCTCGAACTCTGGCTCCGCCGCCTCCTCACCCGCCGCGGCTCCTGCTGGACGGGGACCCCGGCACGCGCACGGGCGGTGCCCGCGGGAATCCAGCCACGCCGGGACGCGCTGGCTTCGGGGGCGTGAAGGGGGTGTCTCCGGGGGCGGGGGTCGGCGGGGTGCCGGAATCGGACACTGCGTACGGCCTACGGCACCCGGCCCCTCACCGGCACGTGAACCGTGAGTCCGCCCAGTCCGCCAGCACCGCGCGCCCCACGACAGGCCGCTCCGGATCGGTCACCAGGCGTACGGTCCGGCGCCCGGTGAGATCGACATGGACCGGTACGGCGGTGTCCCGACCGGTGACCGTCCCCGAGCGCCACAGCAGCGCCCCGTCGCCGTACACCGCGAACGACACGCGTCCGAGCCCCAGCATCAGGTCGTCCACCCCCGCCAGCGCGTCGTACGCCGTGCAGCCGCGGTTGAGGTCGATGGTGACCGACGACCCGCCGCGCACGGTGACCCCGTGGGCGTACCGCGTGCCGTCGATGGAGACGCCGTACCGCTGCCACACCCAGTCGCTGCCCCGCAGCCGCATCTCGGGCCGGGTGCCGTCGCCGCCGATGTCGTAGCGCAGCTCGTTCCACTGGTAGACGGCCGGGGCGGGCGGGGGCGGCGGGGTCGGTGTGGGGGTGGGTGCCGGGCGCGGGGTCGGCTTCGGGGCGGGCGGCTCCGGTGTCCGGGCGGGGGGCGGCTCCGGCGGGGTCGGGCGCGGGGGCGTCGGTTTCGGCGTGGGGCGCGGGGTCGGCACCGGCCTGTACGTGGCGGGCGGCACCGGTGCGGACGCGGGCGGGTGCCTCGGCGGGCTCGGCCGGGGCGCCGGGGTCTCCCGCACGGCCGGGGGCGCGGACGGCGCGGGCCGGGCCGCCTCCTTCACCGGGCGGTCGTCGTTCACCAGGGCCAGCGCCACCGCCGCGACGGCCACCGCGACGACGCCCGCCGCGATCCCGGCCTTCACCGGCGCGCCCAGCCCCTCCGCCGCCGCGCCCCCGGACCCGGCACCGCCCGCGCCCCCGGAGGCACCCCCGGCGGCAGCGGCGGCCCCGGCCGCGCCCACCCCGGCCCCGCCCGCGATCAGCCCGAGCGCCTTCGCGTACCCGGCCGCACCGAACCAGCCGATGACCGCCACCGGTACGACCGCCGGGATGCCGCCCGCGACCTCCTCGATCTGCGCGGCGGCGAGACGGCACCGCGCGCACTCCTCCAGGTGCTTGCGCAGCCCCCGTTCGGCCCGCACCCGCAGCTTGCGCCGCGCATACGTGCCGAGTTGGTCCGCGTAGCGCGCGCACTCCTCGTCGGCCGACAGCGCGGTGCTGACATGGGCCTGGAGATACGCCTGCCGCAGCCCCTCGCGCGCCCGACTGGCCAGTACGCGCGTGCCGTTGGCGTCCAGCCCGAACAGCACGGCCACCTCGCTGGGGGACTCGTCCTCCACCTCGGTGTGCCACAGCACCGCCTGCCACCGCTCGGGCAGCGAACGGAACGCCCGCATCGCCATCGACTGCTCGGCCTCGTGCAACGCCCTTACATCCGCGCCGAGTTCGAGCGTGTCGTCGTCGGCCGCCTCCGCACCGCGCGCCGAGTTCTGCGCGAACACCGCGAAGTCGTCCACGAGTTGCTCACGCCGCGCCGACTTCGTCCAGTGCGCGGCCACCCGCCGCACCGACGTCAGCAGATACGCCCGTACGGCGTGCTCCGGGCCCACACCGCCGCGCACCGCCTGGAGCATCCGCGCGAACACCTCGGCGGTCAGGTCGTCGGCGGTGTACGCGTCCCGGCAGCAGGTCCGCGCGTAACGGCGTACGGCGTCCGCGTGCCGCCGGAACAACTCCTCGTACGCGGAGTCGTCCCCCGCCCGCATCCCCGCAATCAACTCGCCGTCGCCGGGCGGCATTTCACGCGGCGGCGGCAACAGGCTCCCACTGCGCTGCGCGGGCACACTCTCGTCACCGGAAGCACCGGGCGCCGCCTGGTTCGGCCCACGCCCACCCTGACTGGGTACCTGCGGCGGCGCCTCGGACTCCGGCTCACCGTCCCCGCGTGCCCCGCTCCGCCCCTCAACGCCCATCGCGCACAGCCCCCGACACCAGCGGCACCGGCCGCCCCGCCCAACCCGTCACCGGCTCAGAGTGCCATACCGAATTTATGTCAAGAAGCGCCCAACCCCCCACCTCACTCGTCCGAGCGCACTTCCCCCACAGAACCGAACACCACCCCGAACACCCACGACCAACAAGCCCACGCTTCAGCTTCCCGGTGCAAGTGGGCAGGGCTGGAAAGCACCGTTGCGCGGTCGTACCTGAGGGGGCGCGGGGAACTGCGCGAGTCCCCCCACCGCCCCGCACTCGAAAAGCGCCCCCAACCCCCCACCACCTAGGGGCGCGGGGAACTGCGCGACCAGCCCCGACGGACCCGCAGCCGAAACCCCCGCCGGCTCACCCCACTCCACCCCACGGCTATCCCACTCCACCCCACGGCCACCCACAAACAGCAGTGGGCCGGGACGTCAAAGCCGCCCCGGCCCACACCACGCGCTCCACCCACGCAACCGCTACGCGGGCCGAGACCGCAACCCCTCCAGCAGAATGTCGAGCAACCGCTCGGAAGCCGCCGCCTGCTGAGCCGCATCCGGCAGCGAGGGAGCCGCCGTAGCGATGACCAGCAGCACATCGGCCACGGACACATCCGTCCGCAACTCCCCGGCAGCCCGCGCCCGTTCGACCAGCTGCCCCACCACGTCCAGCAACGCACCGACCCCCGGCGCATCCACCAGCCCGTCCGAGTCCCCCACGACCCGCAGCTCACCGGCACCGGCACCGGCACCGGAGCCGACCTGCGTCCGCTGCTGAGGCACCCGCCCCGCATCCCCCCCGACACCGGCCCCCGCACCCGCCCCGGACCCCGGCCGCTCCTCCACGACCCCGACCCGCAGCACCTGCGGCGGCAGCAGCCGCCCCGCCCCCGACGCGACGGACGTCCGCAGGAACCGGGACAGTGCCGACCACGCCTCGTCCTCGGCACCGAGCGCGGTCCGCGCCTGCTCGGTCAGCCGCGCCGTCTCCTCCTCGGCGATCCGCCGCACCAGCACGTCCTTGCTCGGGAACCGCCGGTACACCGTGCCCACACCGACCCGCGCCCGCCGCGCCACGTCCTCCATCGGCGCGCCGTACCCCAGCTCGCCGAAGACCTCGCGCGCCGCACGCAGCACGTGCTCCAGATTGCGCTGCGCGTCCACCCGCAGCGGAGTCGTACGCGACGCGTCCGCGCGCCCCGCCGCCGTCAGCGGCGCACCGGCGCCACCGGGCCCCGCGGAACCGACGGCCCTGCCGCCGGAGCCGCCCGGGCCGCCCGAGAGTCCCACCCCGCCCGAGGCGAGCGCGGCGGACGACGACCAGTGAGTGTCCTGAACATGCATGTGTATCCCCCGGAAAATGGCGTCTCCCCCCGGAGACTCTCCCCGTCACCGATGCCGGAGCGCACGGAACGAACGCCGGTCCAGTGAACCGGGACCGCCCGTCGCGGACCCGATCGACCACATTCCCCACACCCCGTCGTCACACGAACATAGTTGAGAGACAGTCAATTCAGAAGGGGCACGTTCCGCACAGTCCGCCCCCCGATCGGAGTACGGGTCCCGCACCTCCCGCGCGCTCCCCTTCGTACCGACCTGTCCGCCCTGTCTGACCTGCGCGCTTTCCATCCGTGACGTCCCGGTACCCGACCGTGTCCGACGCCCCGCGCACCCGCCCGCCGGTCACACAAATTGCCGGGGCTGTGGACAAACATGGGCGCCGGGTGCGTCATGGGACGGTGAAGGAACGCGCGCGCATTCTCGTTGTCGGCGGCGGCTACGTCGGGATGTACACCGCCCTGCGCCTCCAGCGGCGCCTGAAGGCGGAACTCGGCCGGGGCGAGGCCGACATCACCGTGGTCACCCCCGACCCGTACATGACGTACCAGCCGTTCCTCCCCGAGGCCGCCGCCGGGTCGATCTCGCCGCGCCACGTCGTCGTACCCCTGCGCCGCGTCCTCGACCGCTGCCACGTCGTCGTCGGCCAGGTCACCTCCATCGACCACGACCTGCGCGCCGCCGCCGTCCGCACCCTCGCCACCGCCGACGGCGGCGCCACCGAACTCCTCGGCTACGACGAACTCGTCCTCGCCCCCGGCTCCGTCTCGCGGACCCTGCCCGTCCCCGGCCTCGCGGAGTACGGCATCGGCTTCAAGACCGTCGAGGAGGCCATCGGACTGCGCAACCACGTCATCGAGCAGATGGACATCGCCTCCTCCACCCGCGACCCCGCCGTCCGCGACGCCGCCCTCACCTTCGTCTTCGTCGGCGGCGGCTACGCGGGCGTCGAAGCGCTCGGCGAACTGGAGGACATGGCCCGCTACGCCGCCCGCTACTACCACAACATCCGCCCCGAGGACATGAAATGGGTCCTCGTCGAAGCCTCCGACCGCATCCTCCCCGAGGTCGGCCCCGAGATGGGCCGCTACACCGTCACCCAGCTCCGCGACCGCAACATCCAGGTGCTGCTGAACACCCGCCTCGACTCCTGCGCGGGCCGCGTCGCCGTCCTCAGCGACGGCCAGCGCTTCCCCACCCGTACGGTCGTGTGGACCGCCGGCGTCAAACCGCACCCCCTGCTCGCCGCCACCAACCTGCCCCGCACCGAACGCGGCCGACTGCGCTGCACCGCCCAGCTCACCGTGGACGGCGCCCCGCACGCCTGGGGCGCGGGC
Source organism: Streptomyces corallincola (assembly GCF_019104725.1). GTDB lineage: Bacteria > Actinomycetota > Actinomycetes > Streptomycetales > Streptomycetaceae > Streptomyces > Streptomyces corallincola. Next base: position 19,880 of record NZ_JAHRXF010000064.1, read on the forward strand.
GACGCCGCCGCCGTCCCCGACGTCACCGCCGCCGACCCCGGCACCGAGACCGCGCCCAACGCCCAGCACGCCGTCCGCCAGGCCAAGGTCCTCGGGGACAACATCGCCCACGCCCTGCGCGGCGAACCCCTGGAGACGTACGCCCACAAGTACGTCGGCTCGGTCGCCTCGCTCGGCCTGCACAAGGGCGTCGCCCAGGTCTACGGCCGCAAACTCAAGGGCTACCCCGCCTGGTTCATGCACCGCGTCTACCACCTCAGCCGGGTCCCCACCGTCAACCGCAAGGCCCGCGTCCTCGCCGAATGGACCCTCGCCGGACTCTTCAAACGGGAGATCGTCTCGCTCGGCTCACTCGAACATCCCCGCGCCGAGTTCGAACTGGCGGCCGGGGGAAAGCCTCCTCACACCCCCTACGACGACCCGAAGGGGTCGTCCTGACCGGACTCGGGAACTCCACGGCCCGCCCCGGCGTCTGACGGACAGCACCGCGGACGGCCACCTGCCAGACTGCCCCACGTCCTCGGACGGGAACCCGCCCGCCCTCAGCACCCACGAGGCTTTCCCCACAGTGAACTTCACGCGCTGGAGCGCCCGGCTCCCCGGAACGCAGCGCCGCGCCGCAGCGCGGACCGACACCTCGGTCCCCCCGGACCGCAGGGGCGAGGGCTCCGTCCCCGCCGCCCGCGCCGCCCAGCGGACCGACGGCCCACCCACCCCCGCCCCGGCCGTGGACAGACTCCCCGCCCGCGACGTCCTCGACCGCGTCCCGGCCCTCGTCGCCCTCGTCCACGGCCCGGACCACCACGTCGCCTACCTCAACGACGCCTACACCGCCGCCTTCGGCGACCGCCCCCTCGGCGAACCCGCCCGCGACGCCCTCCCCGAACTCGCCCAACTCGGCCTGCTCCCCCTGCTCGACCAGGTCCTGCGCAGCGGCCGCCCCCGCACCCTGAAGTCCCGCAAGGCACTCGACGGCCGCTCCTACACCTTCACCTGCACCCCCTCCACGGACAGCGGCGGCGACAGCACCGCCGTCGCCGCCGTGCTGGTCTTCGCCACCGACGTCACCGACCACGCCGAGGCCGCCGAACGGCTCCGCGCCAGCGAACGCCGCCAGCGCGAGACCGCCGTCACCCTCCAGCGCTCCCTGCTCCCGCAGGAACTCGAACAGCCCGACGACCTCCGCATCGCCGCCACCTACCAGCCCGGCGGCACCGAAGCCGCCGTCGGCGGCGACTGGTACGACGTGATCACCCTCGGCGGCGGACGCACCGCCCTCGTCATCGGCGACGTCATGGGCCGGGGCGTGCGCGCGGCGGCCGTCATGGGCCAGCTCCGCACCGCCGTCCGCGCCTACGCCCGCCTCGACCTGCCCCCGCACGAAGTGCTCCAGCTCCTCGACGGCCTCGCCACCGAGATCGACGCCAACCAGATCGCCACCTGCGCCTACGCCGTCCACGACCCCAACGAGGGCCGCCTGGTCTACGCGTCCGCCGGGCACCTGCCGATCCTGGTCCGCGACGAGCACGGCGAGGTCCGGCGCGCCGACGAACCCACCGGGCCGCCCCTCGGAACCGGCGGCTGGATCCACACCTCCGGCTCCATCCCGCTCGGCCCCGGCTCCACCGCCGTCCTCTACACCGACGGCCTGGTCGAACGCCGCGACGAGGACCTGGACGAGGGCATCAGCGCCCTGGAGACCGCCCTGTCCGGCGCCACCGGCACCCCGCAGGTCGTCTGCGACCGCCTGGTCCGCTCGGCCGGTGTCACCGCCGACCACGACGACGACGTCGCCGTCCTCGTCCTCCAGCACCCGGCCCGCACCGGCCCCGAGGGCGACCTGTTCCGCAACGCGGCGCTCGAACTCCTCGGCGGCGTCGAGGCCGCGCCCCGCGCCCGCGCCTTCGCCTCCGGCGTCCTCAGCAGCTGGCGCTTCCCCGCCGAACTCCACGACCTGGGCGTCCTCGCCACCAGCGAACTCGTCGCCAACTCCCTCCAGCACGGCATCCCCCCGATGCGGCTCAGACTCCGCCGCACCGACCGCCGCCTGATCGTCGAGGTCACCGACGGCGACGACCATCTCCCGCGCCGCCGCCGCGCCGAACCCGCCGACGAGTCCGGCCGGGGCATCGCCATCGTCGCCACCATCGCCACCCACTGGGGCGCCCGCAAGACCCCCGGCGGCGGCAAGGCCGTCTGGTGCGAATTCCTCCTCCCCCAACCCGAAACCCGCCCGGCGTACTAGCCACCGGGCGGGTTTCGGTCGCGGGCGGGCGTCGGCTCAGGCGCTGACCGACTCCGGTGCCGCGTCGCTCCGGGCCACCACCCGGCTGGCGCCCGCCGCGTTCCACGGCCGGTCCTGGGCCGGTGTCAGCCGCCTGCCCAGCCGCAGCGCCAGCACCGTGATCCCCAGCGAGAACAGCAGGAACGTCACCACGTACGGCCCGTGCAGCGAGGCCGCCAGCGGCCCGCCGACCGCCGGACCCACGGCCAGCGCGAGCTGCTTCACCAGGGCGAACGCCGAGTTGTACTGCCCGGCCATGCCCTCCGGCGCCAGATCCGCCACCAGCGGCGCGACCGTCGGCGACAGCATCGCCTCACCCAGCCCGAACAACGCGTACGTCGAGACGAACGCGGCCGTCGCCCCCTCCTGACCGGCGTGCCCCAGCCCCGCGTACCCGGCGGTCAGCCACGCCACGGCCCAGATGAGCCCCACGCCCGCGATCACCCGTGTACGCCGCCGCCGCTCCACGAACTTCAGCACGGCGAACTGCGCGACCACGATCATCAGTGTGTTCGCCGCCAGCGCGGTGCCCAGCGAGGACGTCGATATCCCGGCCGCCTCCACGCCGTACGCGCTCAGGCCCGACTCGAACTGTCCGTAGCAGGCGAAGAACAGCACGAAGCCCAGCACGCACAGGTGCACCATCGCCCGGTTCCCGGCCAGCTGCCGCCAGCCACCCCGGCGCCCGGCGTCCGGGCTGTCGGTGATCCGGGGCGCGTGGGGTATCCGCACGGTCGCCAGCACACCGGCCAGCACCAGGAACATCGCCGCCTCGATACCGAACAGCACGGTGAACGAGGACACCCTGGTCGTGTCCACCAGGTGTCCGCCGATCAGCCCGCCGACGCCGAGCCCCAGGTTCTGCAGGAAGAACTGCGTGGCGAACGCCCGCGACCGCGTCTCCGACGTGGAGCAGTCCACGATCATCGTGGCCAGCGCGGGCTGCATCACGGCCTGCCCGGCACCCAGCGCGGACGCCGCGAGCAGCACGGCCGTCGCGTTCCCCGCGAGCCCGAGCCCCATCGCACCGACGGCGGCGACGACCAGAGCGGCGAGCAGCACGGGCAACGGACCGCGCCGGACGATCGCCCGCCCGGCCGGGGGCAGCACGACCAGCGCCGCCACGGCGAAGACCGCCAGCACCAGCCCCGCCGTCATCGACCCGAGACCCCGCACCTGCGCCACGTAGACGTACAGGTAGGGGACCGTGAAGCCGAGTCCGAATGCGCTGAGTGCGTTGCCCACGTGAATGCGGCGCATCGCTGCGCCCATCGCCCTGGTCACGTTCACCTCTCTCACTAGTTAGGAGTGAAGACTTCAACTCTAAAGTTCGAAGCTAAAGAGTACACAGGGAAGGACTTCAATGCAAAGAGAGGCCGTGCCATACTGCCGACATGGCCGACACCCCCGGTGACAGCGAGCCCACGCTCGAAGAACAGATCGCCGCCTACCAGCGCGAGTTCCAGGACCTGGACCCCCAGGTCGAGCAGATCGTCTCGGCGCTCTCCCGCCTGAACCGCCGCATGAACGTCGCCTACGGCCGCCAGACCTCCGCGCTCGACATCAGCAACGCGGACTGGGAGGTGCTGAAGGCCCTGGTGCTCTCCGGCGCCCCCTACCGGATGGGCCCGAGCGACCTCGCCAAGCGGCTGGGCCTCACCCCGGCCGCGATGACCCACCGCATCGACCGCATGGTCACCGAGGGACTGGTGACACGGGAGCGCGACGAGTCCAACCGGGTCCGGGTCATCGTCGAGCTGACGGCGGAGGGCCGGGGCAAGTGGCTGGAGGCCATGCGCCTCGCCTCGGTCTTCGAGGAGGACCTCCTCCAGGACCTCACGCCCACGGAACGCACGGTGCTCGGCGAGGTCCTCACCCGCCTCCTCCGCCGCGTGGAGCACGCCCAGCCCGACGCCGAGGGCCGCCTGTCCGACCTGGACTGAGCCCCCGCAGCCCGGCCGCGAAAAAATCTTGACAGGGGGTGTTGACACGCCCCCCGCGCCATCCGTAGAGTTCTTCGGGTTGCCGCTGAGCCGTAACGGTTCTCCGACAACATCCGCCGCCTGGAGCGGCACCTCAAACCAACCAAGCACGATCTCCCTACGGGGTTGATTTCGGCGCGCCCGAATTCAATTCGAATAGGGGTCCGGTGGCCCGATTGGGAATCACCGGAAGCATCCGCTAAGGTTTGAGA
>NZ_JAHRXF010000065.1 GCF_019104725.1 Streptomyces corallincola
CCCACCAGCCCCAGCCCCAGCACCCCGCACAATCCGCCGCACCCCCCACCCCCCCGCCCCCTCGCACACCGCCCCCACGACCAGGCACCCCCACCCCGCCCCGCTGTGGAACAGCACCCGCAGCGGATCGGCGCCCATCGCCGCGCCGAGCAGCAGCCCCAGTGCCGGAAGCGCCGCCAGCATCAGCGCCGTGGCCCGCGCACCCGCCAACTGGGCGCGCAGGTCGGCCCGCTGGTCCCGTTCCGCGCGGAGTGCCGACTCCAGCCGGTCGAGACCGTCGGCGAGCCCGGCGCCCCGGTCCACGGCCACCCGCCAGCAGGCGGCGAGTCCGCGCAGCCCCCCGGCGCCCGGCTGCCGTGCCGCGAGGGCCAGCGCGCCCGGTACGTCACCGCCGAACCGTGCCGCCGCGACCACCGCGGCCCGCGCCTCCCCGAGGCCGCCGGAATCCCCGGTGGCCGACAACAGCGCCTCCCCCGGCTGCCGTCCGGCCCGTACCTCCTGGGCGAGCACCCCGCACAGGCCGATCACCGCGTCGGCCCGCGCGTCCCGGTCCCGGTCGGCCTCCCGCGCCAGGCGTGCCCGGCGCAGTACCGGCACTCCGGCGGCCCCCGCGACCGCCGGGATCACCGAGGCGCCCGGCACCGCGAGCACCAACCCGGCCACCAGCGCCCACCACTCGACACCCCACCGCTCCCGAACCCACCGCACCCACTCCAGCCGCTCCAGCCCTTCCACACCGCGCCCCCAGCCGGGCGGACCGGCGGCCAACTCCCCACCCCCCGCCAGCAGAAGCCGCGCCCGCCGCACCCCGCTCCGCCGCCCACCCAGCGCCCCGAGCACCCATACGGCGCCCCCGGCACAAGCGCCCACCGCCACCACAGCCGTCACACCCCGCACACCGACCACCTCTCTCACCGCGTCCCGCACACCCCACCGCCCGACCCCTCACGCACCCCCGGCCGCATCACCCCCGGCTCCGCCCAGCAGCACCCGCAACCGCTCCCAGCCCCGCTCCGGCCGGAACGCCCGCGTCCCCCAGCGCAGCGCCGGTACGGTCCGCACCCACCCGGCACCGTCCCGCTCCAGGACATGGACCTCCGCGATCCGGCGCCGCCCGTCCCGGTCCCGTACGAGGTGCAGGACGACGGAGAGTGCGGCGGCCAACTGGCTGTGCAGGGCGGCCCGGTCGAGCCCGGCGGCCGTACCGAGTGCTTCGAGGCGGGCCGGGACGTCGGCTGCCGTGTTGGCGTGGACGGTCCCGCAGCCGCCCTCGTGGCCGGTGTTCAGCGCGGCTAGCAGATGCACCACCTCGGGGCCCCGGACCTCCCCGACGACCAGCCGGTCGGGCCGCATGCGCAGCGCCTGCCTGACGAGGTCCTCCAGGGTGACCAGACCGGCGCCCTCCTGGTTGGCGGGCCGGGTCTCCAGCCGTACGACGTGCGGGTGTTCGGGGCGCAATTCGGCGGAGTCCTCGGCCAGGACGATGCGTTCGCCGGGGCCGACGAGACCGAGCAGGGCACTCAGGAGGGTTGTCTTGCCCGAGCCAGTTCCGCCGCTGATCAGGAAGGACAGCCGGGCCGACAGCAGGGCCCGCAGGAACAGGTCGCCGCCCGGCGGGACCGTACCGGCCCGCACCAGCTCGTCCAGGGTGAACGCCTTGGGGCGCACCACTCGTAGCGACAGACAGGTGCAGCCGACGGCCACCGGGGGCAGCACGGCGTGCAGCCGGGTCCCGTCGGGCAGCCGGGCGTCGGCCCAGGGCCGCGCGTCGTCCAGCCTGCGCCCGGCGACGGCGGCGAGCCGCTGCGCGAGGCGCCGTACGGCCGCCGCGTCCGGGAAGGTCACCGAGGTCGGTTCGAGCCCGCCGCCCCGGTCCACCCACACCCGGTCCGGGGCGGAGACCAGCACGTCGGTGACGCTCGGGTCCGCGAGCAGAGGTTCCAGCGGGCCGGTGCCGACCAGTTCGGACCGCAACCGCTCGGCCGTTCCCAGCACTTCGGCGTCCCCGAGCACCCGCCCCTGTTCGCGCAGCGCCTGGGCCACCCGTGCCGGTGTGGGCTCGGCCCCGCTCTCCGCGAGCCGGCGGCGCACCCCGTCCAGCAGAGCGGCACCGTCGGGCCGGACCGGTCCGGGGCGGCTCACCGCACACCCCCCGCCCCGGCGGGCAGGCACTCCCGAGAGCCGCCCGGCAGCGCGACGCCTCCCGGCCGGACCGTCCCCGCGCCCCGCACCGCACGCCCGCCGTCCCGGCGAGGGCGCACTCCCGGAAACCCGCCGAACAGCGCCGTACCACCGGGCCCAGCCACCCGCGCGCCCCTCATCGCGCACCCCCCGACTCCACCAGCGCCTGCTCCCAGAACCCCGCGCAGAAGCGGGACAGCGGGCCGCGTCCGGAGGCGGCGGGGGCCTTGGGGGTGCCGCGCGGGCGCAGCAGGCCCGGTTCGACCGGGACCTCACCGGCGAGCGGCAGGCGGAGCAGCCGCGCCACCTCGCGTTCGTCCAGGCCCGGTGCGTAGGGCCCCCGTACGGCCACCCGCAGGTCGCGGACGACCATGCCCACGACCGAGGCGACGCGACCGGCCGCCGCGACGGCGCGCAGGTCGCCGGTGACGACGAGGACGGCCAGGTCGAGCTGGGCGAGGACTTCCGCGACGCCCTCGTCCAGGCGGCGCGGGAGATCCACGACGACCGCGCCACCGCGCCGCCGGGCGGCGGCGAGCACCGCCCGTACGGCCTGGGGCGGGACCGCGACGCAGTCGCCCCGGTCCCAGCTCAGGACCCGCAGCGCGTGCAGCCGGGGCAGGGACTCCTCCAGGGCGCCGCCGCCGACCCGGCCGCGCGAGGCGGCGAAGGCGGGCCAGCGCAGCCCCTCGGTGCTCTCGCCGCCGAGGAGGACGTCGAGTCCGCCGCCGAGCGGGTCGGCGTCCACGAGCAGGGTGCGGGTGCCGTGCCGGGCGGCGGTGACGGCGAGGGCGCAGGCCAGGGTGGATGCCCCTGCTCCGCCCCGGCCGCCGATGACGCCCACGGTGAGGGCGGGGCGGCCGACGCCCTCGACCACGTCCGCGATGCGATCGACCAGCCACTGTTCGCCGTCGGGCAGCATCAGGACGTGGTCGGCGCCGATCCGTACGGCTCTCTGCCACACCTCGGGGTCGTCCTGGTCCCGGCCGACCAGCACCACTCCGCGCCGCCGCGCCGCGCCCCGTACCCGGTGGGCGGCGTCGTCGCCGACCAGGACGAGCGGTGCGGCCTCCCAGCCGCCGCCCTGGTCGGGCAGCCGGGGCCGGACCTCGGGTGTGGCGCCCGCGGCGGCGCACAGGCGCAGCAGGTCGTCGAGGAGTACGGCGTCCTCGGTCAGGATGAGCGGCCGTCCGGGCCGTCCGTTCGCGGCGGACTGCGGCTCCTGGGCCACGGTTCCGGTCATCGGTGATTCCCCCTTCGGTGCGTGCTGCGGCGAGGGCCGGTGCCCGGTCCCCGCCGGGCGGCGCACGACGCCGTACGGCGGCCGACGGGTATCGGCCATTCGGCGCTCCGGCAATCCGAACCGGCCGTGAACTCACCGGGTCCGGAGCGCATGGGAATCACTGTGCGGCGAACCGGGAAATCGTGTTGATCTTGGTGAAAAACCGGGGAGAACTAGCCGGTTGTGAATATCGCCGTCACCCGATCCGGTGACCCTCGCGGCGCCCTGTGCACGAACTCCCCCGATGCCGTTGAACGTGTTCCGCGATGCCGTGCGCGAGTTCCCGGATGTCGCGCCGCGATTACCGAGAGTAATGGAACATGGGCATGACGAAGCGGGGCCCGACGCGGCGCGGCGTCGGGCCCTGAGGTTGTTGAGGGACGGAGAAAACGCGTCCGGACATGCGACGACCCCCGCCGGGGGGGAGAGCGGGGGTCGTCTCCACGGCCGACTCGGGGGGGGAGGAGTCGGGCCGGGTTAGCACGGTCGCGAACGATCCGTGACTTTCATGGTGTACCCGAGAGGCTTCTCAGGCAAACCCACACGCCACACCTTACGCCGAATGGTGGGCGCCTATGCTCGGGGGCGTGGAAAACCACTCCTTGCCCCGCGCCGCGGCCTTCTTCGACCTGGACAAGACGGTCATTGCGAAGTCGAGCACGCTCACCTTCAGCAAGTCCTTCTACCAGGGCGGCCTGATCAACCGAAGGGCCGTACTGCGCACCGCGTACGCCCAGTTCGTGTTCCTCGCCGGGGGCCTGGACCACGACCAGATGGAGCGGATGCGCGAGTACCTCTCGTCGCTGTGCCGCGGCTGGAACGTACGGCAGGTGAGGGAGATCGTCGCGGAGACCCTGCACGACCTGATCGACCCGATCATCTACGACGAGGCGGCCTCGCTCATCGAGTGGCACCACACGGCCGGGCGGGACGTGGTGATCGTGTCCACCTCGGGCGCCGAGGTGGTCGAGCCGATCGGTGAACTGCTGGGCGCGGACCGGGTGGTGGCCACCCGGATGGTGGTGGGCGAGGACGGCTGCTTCACCGGCGAGGTGGCGTACTACGCGTACGGCCCGACCAAGGCGGAGGCGGTCCGCGAGCTGGCCGCGTCCGAGGGGTACGACCTCGACCGCTGCTACGCCTACAGCGACTCGGCGACCGACCTGCCGATGCTCAGGGCGGTCGGCCACCCGCACGCCGTCAACCCCGACCGCACCCTGCGCCGCGAGGCGGTCGCGCGCGGCTGGCCGGTGCTGGAGTTCCGCCGTCCGGTCCCGCTGAAGAAGCGCCTCCCCCGGTTCGGCGTACCGCCGCGTCCGGCGCTGGTCGCCGTCGCGGCCGTCGGAGCGGCGGCGGCCACCGCCGGTCTGGTCTGGTACGCCGGGCGCCGCAGGTCCGCCCCGGCCTGAGCCCGCCCACGCCGGATCGGCGCGACGGCCCGCCGCACCGGCCCGTCGTGGCGATCCAGCTCCGCCCGGTTTCGATCGATTCACACCGAAAAATAAAGAAAGTCCGGGCCAGGGGTTCCCCCGGTCGGCGGTGTGCAGTACAAAAGAAGCAACGGCCCGCGTGACCAGGGACATCCGAGAGGATCACCTACCCGTACGCACGTGGTCCCACGGACCGGGCATGGACACCGGGCACCCACGCGACGGTGACCCGTCGATTACGGGCCTACCCACCAGGCATCGGGCAGAGTTCCCGGCCTGATGGGCCACACATCACGGACGCCTGGTAACCCGGCGGTCATGCTTAGCGGCGGTACGACCAGTCGTACCGCCGCACTCATTCGTCCGGACGCCGCCCGTCCTCGGTGTCAGGCGGCGCCGCGCTGGAGCGCCTCGCAGACCGCCGTCGATTCCCGCACGCCCAGCTCGACGGCCCGGCCGCAGTGCGCGATCCAGCCCGCCATACCCGCCGGGGTCCCGGAGACGTAGCCGTCGAGCGCGGCCAGATACTCGGCGCGGCCCAGTTCGGCGTGGCCCGCCTCCGCCGGGCAGACCGCCTTGGGGTCGAGGCCGCTGCCGATCAGCACGATCCGCTCGGCCGCCCGCGCTACCAGGCCGTTGTACGAGGTGAAGGGGCGCAGGGCGAGGAGTTCGCCGTGCACCACGGCGGCCGTGACCAGCGCGGGCGCGGCCGTGCCCCGGATGACCAGGTCCGCCAGGCCCTCCAGCCGCCCGGCCACCTCCTTCGCGCCGGGCAGCGGCAGTTCGACCAGCGGTTCGTCGGCGCTCTCGCCCTCCAGCCGGGGGCGGCCCACCGCGTCGCCCCGGTCGGCGGCGGCCACCAGATGCAGCCGGGCCAGCACCCGCAGCGGCGACTGCCGCCAGACGGACAGCAGTTGGCCCGCCTCCGCGGTCAGCCGGAGCGCGGCGCCCATGACGCGCGCCTCGCCGTCCACACCGAAGTCCGTGCGCCTGCGCACCTCCTCCAGCGCCCAGTCGGCGCCGGACAGGGCCGCCGAGCCGCGCGCGCCGCGCAGCGCGGCCTCGGAGGTGATCTCGTTGCTGCGTCGGCGCATGACCCGGTGGCCGTAGACGCGGTCCACGGCCTTGCGGACGGATTCCACGGACTCCGCGACACCGGGCAGTGAGCCCAGCGCCGCGAGCGGATCTGCGCTCGCACCTGTCGTACTCATGAGTACGACCCTACGCACCCCGCCGCGCGACCCCCACGAAGGAGTGGTCTTCTTCACCGTTCCTGACACATAGAGCTATCGACTGACTACCCTTGGTGAACATGAAAATTGCTTTCGTCGGGAAGGGCGGCAGCGGCAAGACGACGCTCTCCTCCCTCTTCATCCGCCATCTCGCCGCGGCGGGCGCGCCCGTGGTGGCCGTGGACGCGGACATCAACCAGCATCTCGGCCCCGCGCTGGGCCTGACCGAGGCCGAGGCGGCGGCGCTGCCCGCGCTCGGCGAGCGGCTGCCGCTCATCAAGGACTACCTGCGGGGCACCAACCCGCGCATCGCCTCCGCCGAGACGATGATCAAGACGACCCCGCCCGGCGAGGGCTCCCGGCTGGTCCGGGTGCGCGAGCCGAACCCGGTCTACGACGCCTGCGCGCGTCCGGTGGAACTCGACGGCGGCGCCGTTCGTCTGATGGTCACCGGCTCCTTCAGCGACGCCGACCTCGGAGTGGCGTGCTACCACTCCAAGACCGGCGCCGTGGAACTGCTCCTCAACCACCTCGTGGACGGCCCCGACGAGTACGTGGTGGTGGACATGACCGCGGGGTCGGACTCGTTCGCCTCCGGCATGTTCACCCGCTTCGACATGACGTTCCTCGTCGCGGAGCCGACCCGCAAGGGGGTCTCCGTCTACCGGCAGTACAAGGAGTACGCCAGCGACTACGGCGTCGCCCTGAAGGTCGTCGGCAACAAGGTGCAGGGGCAGGACGACATCGACTTCCTGCGCGCGGAGGTCGGGGACGACCTGCTGGTGACGGTCGGACACTCGGACTGGGTGCGCGCGATGGAGAAGGGACGGCCGCCCCGGTTCGGGCTGCTGGGCGAGTCCGACGCGCAGGCGCTGTGCGCGCTCCGGGAGGCCGCCGACGCCACCTACCGTCGGCGCGACTGGCAGCGGTACACCCGCCAGATGGTCCACTTCCATCTGAAGAACGCCGCGTCCTGGGGCAACGAACGCACCGGTGCCGACCTGGCCGCGCAGGTGGACCCCGGTTTCGTGCTGAGCGAGAGCGTGACCGCGCCCGCCTGACCCGGCGCCCGCCCGGTCCCGTGACGGCCGGGCCGTGCGCCGGACGTTCTCCGTCCGGCGCCGGGCCCGGCCGCGGCGGTGTGCGCCGGGGCTACTGCTTCCCGGCGGCCGTGGCCGGGGCCCCCGGTACGCCCTTGGGCGCCGGGGCGGGCTTGCCGGAGAGGTACGACGCCCAGCCCTGCCGGGGCGCCTCGCCGACCTCCAGACCGCGCAGCTTGGCGAGGGTCGCCGGGTCCTGGGCGTCGAGCCAGTCGGCGAGCTGGTGGAAGGAGACGCAGCGCACCTCGGGCTTGGTGCAGGTCTGCTTGATGACCTCGTCCAGGGCGCGCATGTAGGTGCCGCCGTTCCAGGACTCGAAGTGGTTGCCGATGACCAGGGGCGCGCGGTTGCCGTCGTAGGCCCGGTAGAAGCCCTTGAGCAGGCCGTCGCGCATCTGGTCGCCCCAGTAGTCGAACTTGTCGGGGTCGCCCTGGGTCTGGGTGCCGGACTGGTTGACCATGAAGTTGTAGTCCATCGTCAGCTGCTCGTAGGTGTGGCCGGGGAAGGGCACCAGCTGCATGGACAGGTCCCAGAGCTTGCCCCTCTTCTGGGGCCAGAGCTGGTGCACGACGCCGCTGGAGTCGTAGCGGAAGCCGAGGTCGGAGGCGGCCTTGACGAAGTTCTTCCGGCCTTCCAGGCAGGGGGTGCGGGCGCCGATCAGCTCCTTGTCGTAGTCGAAGGGGAGCGGGGCGGTGCCGGTCATGCCGGTGTTGGTCCGCCAGGACTTCACGAAGCCCTTGGCCTGGTTGATCTCGCTCTTCCACTCGTCCACCGACCAGGTGTCGGCGCCGCCCTGGGGGCCGCAGAAGTGCCCGTTGAAGTGGGTGCCGATCTCGTTGCCCTCCAGCCAGGCCAGGCGGACCTGCTTGAGGGTGTCGGAGATGCCCTGCCGGTCGTTGAAGCCGATCTCGGAGCTGCCCGGCGTGTGCTGCGGCGGCCGGTAGAGGTCGCGCTTCTCCTCGGGCAGCATGTACACGCCGCTGAGGAAGTACGTCATGGTCGCGTTGTTCTCCTTGGCGACCTTGCGGAAGTGGGAGAACAGCTTCTGGCTGTCCTCGCCCGCGCCGTCCCAGGAGAACACCACGAACTGCGGGGGCTTCTGGCCGGGCTTCAGCTTCTCCGGGACGGGCAGGTGGGGCTGGGAGCCGGTGTAGGCGGTGGAGCCGTCACCGATCAGGCGCAGGACGCTGTTCGGTGCCGGGGCGGCGGGCGCGGCCTTCTGCGGGCCGGGCGCACCCTGCTGCTTCCCGGCGGGGGTGCCGCCCCCGCAGCCGGCGAGCGAGGCGGTGCAGGCCGCGGCGACCACGGCAGAGACGGCGAACTTTCGGGTGGCGGCCATGTTCCGCCCACCTTCTTCCTTCTCTCGGGCGAAGCCTGGTGAGGGCGTCTCCCGGCGGTGCGCCGGAATCGCCCCGGTGGCGCCGTCAAGGTCGCACGAGACCCGGAATGAATTAGTACGACAAGCCGATGAAATGCCCGCATCACTCACCGGAGTGATTGAGTGCCCCATTTGCCCGGGAAAGGTATGCGCGGCCTTTACTCTGCATTACCTTTCATTTACCAAACGTTGATCTCATCCCGCCGCCGCACGCCGTGACCCCACGGCCGCGCCGGTGCCCCGGCCCCGCCGGGGACCCACCCCCACGCGACCGCGCCACCCGGAGGAGACGGGACCATGTCAGCCAGCGCACCCACCCGCACCCCGCACACCCACGACCCCCACAGCCCGCCGCCCGCCCGGCGCCGCCGCCTGCTTCCGGCCGGTGCCGACGTGTCGGCCTCCATCGCGGTCTTCCTGATCGCCCTCCCGCTCTCCCTCGGCATCGCGCTGGCCACCGGCGCCCCGCTCCAGGCCGGACTGGTCGCCGCCGCCGTCGGCGGGATCGTCGCCGGACGGCTCGGCGGCTGCCCGCTCCAGGTCAGCGGCCCCGCCGCCGGACTCACCGTGGTCACCGCCGAGTTGATCCACCGCTACGGCTGGCGGGCCACCTGCGGCATCACCGTCCTCGCCGGACTCGCCCAGCTCGGGCTCGGCTGTCTGCGGGTCGCGCGGGGCGCGCTCGCGGTGAGCCCGGCCGTGGTGCACGGCATGCTCGCCGGGATCGGCGTCACCATCGCCGTCGCCCAGTTGCACATCGTGCTCGGCGGCACCCCGGACAGCTCCGTGCTCGCCAACCTGCGTGCGCTGCCGCACCAGTTGGCGCATCTGCACCCGGCCGCCGTGTCGATGAGCGTGCTGACCCTGACCCTGCTGCTGGCCTGGCCCCGGCTGCCCGGCCGGGCCGGACGGCTGCTGCGCACGGTGCCCGCCGCGCTGGTCGCCGTCGCCGGGGCCACCGTGACCGCCACGCTCGCGGGGCTCACCCTGCCCCGGGTGGACCTGCCGTCCTGGAGCAGCCACGCGCTGGCCGGGCTGCCCGAGGGACCGGTGCTCGGCGTGGTCGCCGCCGTGCTGACCACCACCCTGGTGTGCAGCGTGCAGTCGCTGCTCGGCGCGGTCGCCGTGGACAAGCTGACCGCCGCCCGCACCGGCGCGCAGGCGCGGGTCGCCCGCTCGAACCTCGACCGCGAACTCCTCGGCCAGGGCGCCGCCAACATCGTCTCCGGGGCGCTCGGCGGACTGCCCGTCGCGGGCGTGGCCGTACGCAGCACCGCGAACGTCAACGCGGGCGCGGTGAGCCGGAACTCCGCGATGCTGCACGGCGTCCTGGTGGTGGCCGCCGCGCTGCTGATGGTGCCGCTGCTGGAGCACATCCCGCTGGCCTCGCTCGCCGCGCTGGTGATGGCCGTCGGCATCCAGATGGTCTCGCTGAACCACATCCGCACGGTCACCCGGCACCGCGAGGTCGCGGTGTACGCGGCGACGACGCTCGGCGTGGTGTTCATCGGCGTGCTGGAGGGTGTGGCCATCGGGGTCGCCGTCGCCGTCGCCCTGGCGCTGAACCGGCTCGCCCACACCCGCGTCAGCCACACCGAGGAGGCGGGGGTCCACCACATCCACGTACGCGGCCAGCTGACGTTCCTCGCGGTGCCCCGGCTCAGCCGGGCGCTGCATCTGGTGCCGCCCGGCACGCACGCCGTGGTGGAGCTGGAGGGCTCGTTCATGGACCACGCGGCGTACGAGTCGCTCCAGGACTGGCGGAACGCGCACACCGCGCGCGGCGGCACGGTCGAGATGCCGTCCCGGCGCGGCGGCGTACGGGCCGGTGAAGCGGCCGGGGCCGCGGGGACGACGGGCTGCCGGTGTCGGCCGTGGACACCGTGGACCAACCACCAGGCGTGTGTCACCGATTCCCCGGCCGCCCCGGCGGCGCACGAACTGGCGCGCGGCATCACCTCGTTCCAGCGGAACACCGCTCCCCTGGTCCGGGACGAGCTGGCCCGGCTGGCGCGGGAGGGGCAGCGGCCCTCGCAGCTCTTCCTCACCTGCGCGGACTCCCGGCTGGTCACGTCGATGATCACGGCCAGCGGTCCCGGTGACCTGTTCGTCGTGCGCAACGTCGGCAATCTGGTCCCGCCGCCGGGCGAGGAGCACGGGGACGACTCGGTGGCCGCCGCCATCGAGTACGCGGTGGAGGTGCTGGGGGTGCGCTCCATCACGGTGTGCGGGCACTCCGGGTGCGGGGCGATGCAGGCGCTGCTGGCCTCGGGGCCGGAGGAGCGGGCGACCCCGCTGCGGCGCTGGCTGCGGCACGGCGTGCCGAGCCTCGGCCGGATGACGGACGGCGGGCGGGAGCGGCCCCGGCTGGCCGCGCGGGACTCCGCCGACGCCACCGAACAGCTGTGCCTGACCAACGTGGTGCAGCAGCTCGACCACCTGCGGGCGCACGCGCCGGTCGCGCGGGCGCTGGAGGCGGGGACGCTCGAACTGCACGGGATGTACTTCCACGTCGGCGAGGCGCAGTCGTATCTGCTGGACGCCTCCGGCGGCCCCGCCGGTGCGCCGGTGTTCCGGGGCGTGGCGGAGAGCACCCGGGCGGCGGCGGAGGTGGGCAGTCCGGTCTGACCGGCCGGTCCGGGGGGCCAGGTGTGAACGGGTGTACGGGCCACGGCAGACAGGTCTAAACCAATTGGGCCGCCGGCTCTTGTCATCGGACCCCCGCGTCTGATGAGCTGTGGCCTGGGACACAACGGACACCCTGGGAAAGGGAGATGTCGTGAGTAACGAAAGCCTGGCCAACCTCCTCAAGGAGGAGCGACGCTTCGCGCCGCCGGCGGACCTGGCCGCGCACGCCAATGTCACGGCGGAGGCGTACGAGCAGGCCAAGGCTGACCGGCTCGGCTTCTGGGCCGAGCAGGCCCGGCGGCTCAGCTGGGCCAAGGAGCCGTCGGAGACGCTGGACTGGTCGAACCCGCCGTTCGCCAAGTGGTTCGCGGACGGTGAGCTGAACGTCGCGTACAACTGCGTGGACCGGCATGTGGAGGCGGGCAACGGCGACCGGGTCGCCATCCACTTCGAGGGCGAGCCCGGCGACAGCCGCGCGATCACCTACGCGGAGCTGAAGGACGAGGTCTCCCGGGCCGCCAACGCCCTGCTGGAGCTGGGCGTGCGCAAGGGCGACCGGGTCGCCATCTACATGCCGATGATCCCGGAGACGGCCGTCGCCATGCTGGCCGCGGCCCGGATCGGCGCCGCCCACTCGGTGGTCTTCGGCGGCTTCTCCGCCGACGCGCTCGCCACCCGCATCCAGGACGCGGACGCCAAGGTCGTCATCACCTCCGACGGCGGCTACCGGCGCGGCAAGCCGTCCGCGCTGAAGCCCGCCGTGGACGAGGCGGTCCGCAAGGCGTCCGGCGTCGAACACGTGCTGGTGGTGCGCCGTACCGGCCAGGACGTGGCGTGGGACGCCGAACGGGACGTGTGGTGGCACGAACTGGTGGAGCGCCAGTCCGCCGAGCACACCCCGGAGGCGTTCGGCGCCGAGCACCCGCTGTTCATCCTCTACACCTCCGGCACCACGGGGAAGCCGAAGGGCATCCTGCACACCTCCGGCGGCTATCTCACCCAGGCGTCGTACACCCACTGGGCGGTGTTCGACCTCAAGCCGGAGACGGACGTCTACTGGTGCACGGCGGACGTCGGCTGGGTCACCGGGCACTCGTACATCGTGTACGGCCCGCTGGCCAACGGCGCGACGCAGGTGATGTACGAGGGCACCCCGGACACCCCGCACCAGGGCCGGTTCTGGGAGATCGTGCAGAAGTACGGCGTCACGATCCTGTACACGGCGCCCACCGCGATCCGTACGTTCATGAAGTGGGGCGACGACATCCCCGCGCGGCACGACCTGTCGTCGCTGCGGGTGCTCGGTTCGGTGGGCGAGCCGATCAACCCGGAGGCGTGGGTCTGGTACCGCAAGCACATCGGCGGTGACCGCACCCCGGTCGTGGACACCTGGTGGCAGACCGAGACCGGCGCGATGATGATCTCGCCGCTGCCCGGGGTCACCGAGACCAAGCCGGGTTCCGCGCAGCGCCCGCTGCCCGGCATCGCGGCGACCGTGGTGGACGACGAGGCCAACGAGGTGCCCAACGGCGGCGGTGGCTATCTGGTGCTCACCGAGCCGTGGCCGTCGATGCTGCGCACCATCTGGGGCGACGACCAGCGGTTCCTCGACACCTACTGGTCGCGTTTCGAGGGCAGGTACTTCGCGGGCGACGGTGCGAAGAAGGACGACGACGGCGACATCTGGCTGCTCGGCCGGGTGGACGACGTGATGCTGGTCTCCGGCCACAACATCTCGACGACCGAGGTGGAGTCGGCGCTGGTCTCGCACCCGGCGGTCGCGGAGGCGGCCGTGGTGGGCGCCACCGACGAGACGACCGGACAGGCCATCGTCGCCTTCGTCATCCTGCGCGGCACCGCCTCGGAGGACGAGAAGCTGGTCGCCGCCCTGCGCGACCACGTCGGCGCCACGCTCGGCCCGATCGCCAAGCCCCAGCGGGTCCTGCCGGTCGCGGAGCTGCCCAAGACCCGCTCCGGCAAGATCATGCGGCGGCTGCTGCGGGACGTCGCGGAGAACCGTCAGCTCGGTGACGTCACCACGCTGACCGACTCCACGGTCATGGACCTCATCCAGTCCAAGCTCCCGGCGGCGTCGAGCGAGGACTGACCGGCCCGGCGGACCGGCGCCGGGAGGGCGCGCGCAGCGCGGATGCTCCACCCCCTCCCGGCCCGGTAGCCTGGGCAGCAGTTGTCTCAGGTGTGCCGGGAAGTCTGGTCGGCGGCGCCGCCCGCGACCCCGCGGACGGCGGCTTTTCGCCGTACCCACCGGAGGCCACCGCCGTGACCACACCCCGCACCCCCGGCTCCCGCCCCGTCCGCAAGGTCCTCGCCCGGCTGCCGCTGCCCGAGCGGGCCGCCGTACTGGACGCGCTGCGCACCGAGACCGTGGGCGGGGTGCTGCTTCTGCTGGCCGCCGTCGCCGCGCTGGTGTGGGCCAACGTCCCGGCGCTGAAGCACGGTTACGCGGCGGTCGGTGACGCCCACTTCGGGCCGGGCGCCCTCGGGCTGCACCTCTCGGTGGCCCACTGGGCGGCCGACGGCCTGCTCGCGGTGTTCTTCTTCGTCGCCGGGGTCGAGCTGAAGCGCGAACTGGTCGCCGGAGAGCTGCGCGACCGCCGGGCCGCCGCACTGCCCGTGGTGGCCGCGCTGTGCGGGATGGCGGTCCCCGCTCTCGTCTACACCCTCACCAACCTCGCGGGCGGCGGCTCGCTCGGCGGCTGGGCGGTGCCGACCGCCACGGACATCGCGTTCGCCCTGGCCGTACTCGCGGTCATCGGGACCTCACTGCCCGGTGCGCTGCGCGCGTTCCTGCTGACGCTGGCCGTGGTGGACGACCTGTTCGCCATCCTGGTCATCGCCGTGTTCTTCACCGGCCGCATCGACTTCGCCGCGCTCGGCGGCGCCGTCCTCGGTCTCGCCGTCTTCTGGCTGCTGCTGCGGCTCGGGGTGCGCGGCTGGTACGTGTACGTGCCGCTGGCGCTGGTGATCTGGGCGCTGATGCTGAACAGCGGGGTGCACGCCACCATCGCGGGCGTGGCGATGGGTCTGATGCTGCGCTGCACCACCCGGACGGGCGAGTCGTGCTCGCCCGGCGAACGCGTCGCGCACCTGGTACGACCGCTGTCGGCGGGCCTCGCCGTGCCGCTGTTCGCCCTGTTCAGCGCGGGTGTCCCGGTGGACGCAGGGGCGCTGGCGCAGGTGTTCACGCGGCCCGAGACGCTGGGCGTGGTGCTGGCGCTGGTGCTGGGCAAGACGATCGGCGTGTTCGGGGGGACCTGGCTCACGGCGCGCTTCACGCGGGCCTCGCTGAGCCCGGAGCTGGCCTGGGCGGACGTGTTCGCGGTGGCCGTGCTCGCCGGGATCGGCTTCACGGTGTCGCTGCTGCTGGGCGAGCTGGCCTTCACCGGCGACCCGGTGCTGACCGGCGAGGTGAAGGCCGCCGTCCTCACCGGATCGCTGATCGCGGCGGTCTGTGCCACGGTGCTGTTGAAGGTACGCAACGCCCGTTACCGGCGGCTCTCCGAGGACGAGGAGCGCGACGAGGACCAGGACGGCATCCCCGACGTCTACGAGCAGGACAACCCGGCCCACCACCTGCGCATGGCCGAACTGCTGGAGCGGAGAGCCGCCGGGCACCGCGCCACCGCGGCCCGGCTGGAGGCCGCCGCCTCGCCACAAGCGTCACAAGGGACGGGCGGGGCAGGCGAGGAAGACGGTCGTCCGGCATGATCTGACGAGACGGTACAAAACAAGACGGCACGAAGAGACTTCAGAGGGAGAACGCGATGAGCGCACCCGACGGCAGCCCGGTCGGCGCCGAACGCAGCATCGGCCAGTTGTTCGCCTCGGCGACGACCGAGATGTCGGCGCTGGTGCACGACGAGATCGCGCTGGCCAAGGCCCAGCTCAAGCAGGACGTGAAGCGCGGTGCGGTGGGCGGCGGCGCCTTCACCGTGGCGGGTGTGCTGCTGGTGTTCTCCCTGCCGATGCTCAACTTCGCGCTGGCGTACGGCATCCGCACCTGGAGCGGCTGGAACATGGCCATCTGCTTCGTGCTGTCGTTCGCCGCGAACGTGCTGCTGGCCGGGCTGCTCGGGCTGATCGGCCTGGTATTCGCCAAGAAGGCCAAGCAGGGCAAGGGCCCGCAGAAGACGGCGGCCTCCTTCAAGGAGACCGCGGGCGTCCTGCAGAACGCCAAGCCGCACCCGCGCCCGGAGCACCCGGCGCTGCCGTACGACCGCGGGCACCAGGCCATCGAGGCTGTGGCACGCTCGTCCTCATGACGGAGCCAGCCGCCGCGTCGGCCGTGAGACTCGACCTGCCCACCGGGGAGAAGGTCACGCACCGGGACGTCGCCGCCAACGGCGCGCGCTTCCACATCGCCGAACTCGGTGACGGACCCCTGGTGCTCCTGCTGCACGGCTTCCCGCAGTTCTGGTGGACCTGGCGCCACCAGATGCCCGCGCTCGCCGCCGCCGGGTACCGGGCGGTGGCGATGGACCTGCGCGGGGTCGGCGGCAGCGACCGCACCCCGCGCGGCTACGACCCCGCCAACCTCGCCCTGGACGTCACCGGGGTGATCCGCTCGCTCGGTGAGCCGGACGCCGCGCTGGTCGGCCACGACCTCGGCGGCTACCTGGCGTGGACGGCGGCGGCGATGCGCCCCAAGCTGGTCCGGCGGCTCGCCGTGGTGTCCATGCCGCACCCGAGGCGCTGGCGCTCCGCGATGCTGCGGGACGCCCGGCAGAGCGCCGCCGGGTCCTACATCTGGGGGTTCCAGCGGCCGTGGCTGCCCGAGCGGCGGCTCACCGCCGACGACGGGGCACTGGTCGGGCGGCTGATCCGGGACTGGTCCGGGCCCCGGCTGCCGGAGGACGCGGACGTGGCGGCGTACCGGCGCGCGATGTGCGTGCCGTCCACCGCGCACTGCTCGATCGAGCCGTACCGCTGGCTGGTGCGGTCGCTGGCCCGGCCGGACGGCATCCAGTTCAACCGGCGGATGAAGCGCCCGGTGCGGGTGCCGACGCTGCATCTGCACGGCTCGCTCGACCCGGTGATGCGCACGCGCAGCGCGGCCGGGTCCGGGGAGTACGTCGAAGCGCCGTACCGCTGGCGGCTGTTCGACGGTCTGGGGCACTTCCCGCACGAGGAGGACCCGGTCGCGTTCTCCGCCGAGCTGATCAACTGGCTGAAGGATTCCGAGCCCGACCGGTGACCCGGCCGTGACCGGACGGAGGCGGCCGGACGCGTGGAGTATCCGGTTCGGGAACACTTGTCCGTCGAACAGCCACATGCCCGGCGCATAGGCCGATTGAGGGCCCCGTGCGAGGTTATGGACCTTGGGGCTGGGGCAGACGAGGGACATGGGCTGGACGCACGACTACAGTGACGCACCCCGAAACCGCCGCCCGGCCGCCGTGCCGGGCTCCACGGAACGCGGCGCTCCGCAGTTCGCGGAGACGGATCTGAGGGTGGGGATTCCGCGTATCCTCCGCCGCCGGGCCCGCTGGGTCTCGGTACGGCTGCGCCATCCGCGCAGCTGAGCACGGCGCCGTACGCACGGCGCGCATTCCGACCCGTCCCTCCAGGGCACGGCACCCCCGTACACGTACGGGAGCGTCCGTGCCCTTTCTCCGTGTGCGGCCGGGCTCAGCTGCGGACGGCGCCCTCCGCGGACGCGAACCCGCGCCCCGCGCCGTCTACAGCGCGCAGTTGTCCGTGCCCACCTGCTGGTTGGCGGTACGCCCACGGCTGACGTCCTGTCGGATCTCGTCGGCGGTGAGGGCGTAGCCGGTGTCGGCGTCGTCGCGGGAGCGGGCGAACACCACGCCGTAGACGCGGCCCTCGGGGGTGAGCAGCGGGCCGCCGGAGTTGCCCTGCCGGACGGTGGCGTAGAGGGAGTAGACGTCGCGGGTGACGGTGCCCCGGCCGTAGATGTCCTGGCCGTTGGCGCTGATGCGCCCGCGCACGCGGGCCGCGCGCACGTCGTACGAGCCGTTCTCCGGGAACCCGGCGACAATCGCGCCGTCCCCGCCGTCCGCGTCGCGGGTGGCGAAGCGCAGCGGGGTGGCCCTGAGGTCCGGCACGTCCAGGACGGCGATGTCCCGCTTCCAGTCGTAGAGGACGACGCGGGCCGGGTACTTGCGGCCCTCGCCGCCGAGTTGGACGGAGGGTTCGTCCACGCCGCCGACCACGTGGGCGTTGGTCATGACCCGGCGGTCGGCGAAGACGAACCCGCTGCCCTCCAGGACCTTGCCGCAACTCTGCGCGGTGCCGGTGACCTTGACGATGGAGCGCTGGGCGCGCGGGGCGACGGACCCGGCGGCCAGCTTGGGGTCGGGCGGCTCGACGTTCTTGATGGGCTCGTCGGAGAACGGGCTGAAGACCTGCGGGAACCCGTTCTGCGCGAGGACGGAGGTGAAGTCCTTGAACCAGGTGTCCGCCTCGGCGGGCAGCGAGTCCGACACCCCGATGAGCACCTTGGAGCTGCGGACCTCCCTGCCGAGCGTGGGCAGGGTGGTCTGGGCGAGCGCGGACCCGATCAGCCAGGCGACCAGCAGCATCGCCACGACGTTCACCAGGGCGCCGCCGGTGGCGTCCAGGGCGCGCGCCGGGGACCAGGTGATGTGGCGGCGCAGCTTGTTGCCGAGGTGGGTGGTCAGGGCCTGGCCGATGGAGGCGCAGACGATGACGACGACCACGGCGACGACGGCCGCCGTGCTGCCGATCCTCGCGCCGTCGGTCACCGCGTCCCAGACGACCGGCAGCGCGTACACGGCGACCAGGCCGCCGCCGAGGAACCCGATCACCGACAGGACGCCGACGACGAAGCCCTGGCGGTAGCCCACGACGGCGAACCACACGGCCGCGGCCAGCAACAGGATGTCCAGCACGTTCACGGACACACCCTGTCATGACCTCCAGTCGAGGGGGACCTGCTTCCGTCGGTCCCACGGACGCTCCCACCCGGCGAAGTGCAGCAGCCGGTCGATCACCCCGGCCGTGAAGCCCCACACGAGGGTCGATTCGACCTGGAATGCCGGACCGCGGAAGCCGCTGGGGTGCACGGTGGTGGCGCGGTGGGCGGGGTCCGTGAGATCCGCCACGGGCACGGTGAAGACGCGGGCGGTCTCGGCGGGATCGACCACACCGACCGGGGTGGGCTCGCGCCACCAGCCGAGCACGGGGGTGACGACGAAGTGGCTGACCGGGATGTACAGCGCGGGCAGCACACCGAACAACTGCACGCCCGCCGGGTCGAGGCCGGTCTCCTCCTCGGCCTCGCGCAGCGCGGCGCGCAACGGCCCGTCACCCGCCGGGTCGCCGTCCTCCGGGTCGAGCGCGCCACCGGGGAACGAGGGCTGCCCCGCGTGCGAACGCAGCGACCCGGCCCGCTCCATGAGGAGCAGTTCGGGACCGCGCTCGCCCTCGCCGAAGAGGATGAGCACGGCGGACTGCCGCCCCGAGCCGTTCTCCGGCGGCAGGAACCGGCTGAGCTGGAGCGGCTCGACGGTCTTCGCGGCCCGTACGACGGGGTCGAGCCAGCCGGGCAGGCCGTCCTCGCGGAGGGCGACGGGGGGCAGGGGCCTTCGCGGCGGGGTGGCCTCGCGGCTCCCGCGCCCGGGCCCGCTCCCACCGGTGCCGTTCGCGTGGCCGGTGCCCGGTCCCGCCCCGCCCTCGCCGTCGTGTGCGGGTCCGTCCTGTGCCCGCCGGTCGCGTGTGTACGTCATCGCCGCCCCCGTTCTGCCGTGTCCAACGTCCGAGGGTCACGAGATCGTTCCGTCATCCGGCCCCCAGCGGCGGGGCGGGCCGACCGCCCGCGTCGAGGTACGCCTGCGGCGGGTCGAGCCGCTGGCCGGGGAAGCCGCCCTTCTCGTACTTCAGGAGTTTGGCCGCCTTCTCCGGGTCGGTCTCGCCCTCGCCGTACGCCGGGCAGAGCGGGGCGATGGGGCAGGCTCCGCAGGCGGGCTTGCGGGCGTGGCAGATACGGCGGCCGTGCCAGATGACGTGGTGCGAGAGGTCGGTCCAGTCGCTCTTGGGGAACAGCGCGCCGATGGCGGCCTCGATCTTGTCGGGGTCGGTCTCGGCGGTCCACTTCCAGCGCCGCACCAGCCGCTGGAAGTGCGTGTCCACGGTGATGCCGGGGCGTCCGAACGCGCTGCCGAGCACCACGAACGCGGTCTTGCGCCCTACGCCGGGCAGCTTGACGAGGTCTTCCAGGCGGCCCGGCACCTCGCCGCCGAAGTCCTCCACCAGTGCCTTCGACAGCCCTATGACCGACCGGGTCTTGGCGCGGAAGAAGCCGCAGGGGCGCAGGATCTCCTCGACCTCCTTCGGGTTCGCCCCGGCCAGGTCCTCGGGTGTCGGGTACTTCGCGAACAGCGCCGGAGTCGTCTGATTGACCCGCAGATCCGTGGTCTGTGCGGACAGCACGGTGGCGACGACCAGTTGGAAGGGGTTGACGAAGTCCAGCTCGGGGTGGGCGTAGGGGTAGACCTCGGCCAGCTCCCGGTTGATACGGCGCGCGCGGCGGACGAGAGCGGTACGGGACCCGTCGGAGGGGGGCGCGGGGGCGGGGGCCGCCTTGGCGGCGGCTGCGGACTTCTTCGCGGCCACGGTCTTCTTCGCGGCTGCGGACTTCTTGGCGGGCGCCGTCTTCCTCACAGCTGCGGTCTTCTCCGTAGCTGCCGTCTTCTCCACAGCTGCCGTCTTCTTCGCGGCCGGGGCCCTCTTCGCGGCTGTGGTCTTCCTCGCGGCAGCTGTCGTCGTCGCGGACGCAGGCTCCGCAGTCGCACCCTTTTTAGGCGATTTGCCTGTTTTATTACTACCGCCCGAGCCCTGTTCGCCCACAGCGGAATCCCGACGTACAACCACCCGCTAAGCCCCCTTGGCCTGCGTTCTCACCGGCGTTTTGGACACCCGGCCAGCCTAGAGGCTGCCTCTGACATGTGCCCCGGAGCGGCGGGATCAGCCCCCGATTGGCCCCCTGCCGCTTACCTCTGGAGCACGGTGCGGCATCCTTGTGACAGATCACACTGTTCGGACCGCCCGGCAAAGCGGGGAACACGGTCCCCCGGCACACCGGGGGAACAAGGTCCCCCGAGCAGGTCAACAAGGAGAGAACTCGTGGACGACGTTCTGCGGCGCAACCCGCTCTTCGCGGCGCTCGACGACGAGCAGGCCGCCGAGCTGCGCGCCTCCATGAGTGAGGTGACCCTCGCACGCGGCGACTCGCTGTTCCACGAGGGCGACCCCGGTGACCGGCTGTACGTCGTCACCGAGGGCAAGGTCAAGCTTCACCGCACGTCCCCCGACGGCCGCGAGAACATGCTCGCCGTCGTCGGCCCCAGCGAACTGATCGGCGAACTGTCGCTGTTCGACCCCGGCCCCCGTACGGCCACCGCCACCGCGCTGACCGAGGTCAAGCTGCTCGGTCTCGGCCACGGCGACCTCCAGCCCTGGCTGAACGTCCGCCCGGAGGTGGCCGGCGCCCTGCTGCGCGCCGTCGCCCGGCGGCTGCGCAAGACCAACGACGCCATGTCGGACCTCGTCTTCTCCGACGTGCCCGGCCGGGTGGCGCGCGCGCTGCTCGACCTCTCGCGCCGGTTCGGCGTGCAGTCGGAGGAGGGCATCCATGTCGTCCACGACCTCACGCAGGAGGAGCTGGCCCAGCTCGTCGGCGCCTCCCGCGAGACCGTGAACAAGGCGCTGGCCGACTTCGCGCAGCGCGGCTGGCTCCGCCTGGAGGCCCGCGCGGTGATCCTGCTCGACGTGGAGCGTCTGGCGAAGCGCTCGCGCTGAAGCGGCGTCCCGCCCGGCGGGAGAACGCCCGCTTCTGCGGCCATCGGCATTCAAACCACTGTGCCCCGGAGTGATCTCCGGGGCACAGTGGCGTGATGACCGCCCCACAACCGCCCCCCACGCCCCCCGCGCCCCCACCCGCCCACGGCCTCACCGCCGACGGGTACTTCGTCCGCGAGGGCGCCCTCACCCGCGTCGCCCCCGCCTTCCACCCGGTCCTGGACGCCGTACGGCGACGGCTGCCCGCGGCCTTCGGGGACCGCCTGCACAGCGCCTACCTCTACGGCTCGATCCCGCGCGGCACCGCCCGGCCGGGCCGCAGCGACCTGGACGTGCTGATCGTCCTGCGCGACGAGCCCGACGACACCGACCGCGCGGCCACCCGCGCCCTCGGCACCGCCCTGGACACCGAGTTCGCCGCCATCGACGGCACCGGCGCCCTGCTGTACGGAGTGGACCGCCTGCTCAGCCCCGCCGAGCGGGAGGACATGGGCTGGTTCCTGGCCTGCCTGTGCACCCCGCTGCTCGGCGACGACCTCGCCGCCCGCCTCCCCCGCTACCGGGCCACCTCACGGCTCGCCCGCGAGACCAACGGCGACCTGGCCGCGCTGCTCCCGCGCTGGCGTGAGCGGATCTCCGGGGCCGGGGACACGGAGGAGGCGCTGCGTCCGCTGGTCCGCTTCATGTCCCGGCACCTGGTCCGCACCGGCTTCACCCTGGTCATGCCCCGCTGGCAGGGCTGGACCAGCGACCTGGGCGAGATGGCCGCCGTCTTCGGCGCGTACTACCCCGAGCGCGCCGCCGACCTCCTGCGCGCCGCCCGCCTCGGCCGCGAGCCGGTGGGAGACGCGGCGCTGCTGCGGTCGTACACGGAGGATCTGGGTCCGTGGCTGGCGGCTGAGTACGCCCGCGTGCACGGCGTGAAGGGGGCGCGGGAGTAGCCCCGCGGAGGGCGCGCGGGAGGGGTCGCGCTACGTCCCGTAGCGCGCCGTAGCCCTCGCACGCCCCGCAGTGCGCGCCCCGCTCCCCCGCCGAAACGTCACTTCACAGCTCGTCCTGGATGAGCCCGTGCTCCCGCAGGTACTCCAGCTGCGCGCGCACCGACAGCTCGGCGGCGGGCCGGAGGGAGGGGTCCACGTCGGCGTAGACGTGGGCGACGACCTCGGCCGGGGTGCGGTGGCCGTTCTCCACGGCGGTCTCCACCTGGGCGAGCCGGTGGGCGCGGTGGGCGAGGTAGAACTCGACGGCGCCCTGGGCGTCCTCCAGGACGGGCCCGTGGCCCGGCAGGACCGTGTGCACACCGTCGTCCACGGTCAGCGAGCGCAGACGGCGCAGGGTGTCCAGGTAGTCCCCGAGGCGGCCGTCGGGGTGCGCCACGACGGTGGTGCCCCGGCCCAGGATGGTGTCACCGGTGAGGACGGCACGGTCGGCCGGGAGGTGGAAGCTCAGCGAGTCGGCGGTGTGGCCGGGCGTCGGCACGACCCGCAGCTCCAGCCCGCCGACGGTGACGACGTCCCCGGCGGCCAGCCCCTCGTCCCCGAGCCGCAGCGCCGGGTCCAGCGCGCGGACCCGCGTCCCGGTCAGCTCCGCGAACCGGGCGGCGCCCTCGGCATGGTCGGGGTGCCCGTGCGTGAGCAGCGTCAGCGCGACCCGCCGCCCCGCCCGCCCGGCGGTGTCGATCACGGCCCGCAGATGGGCGTCGTCCAGCGGACCGGGGTCGATGACGACGGCCAGGTCGGAGCCCGGTTCCGCGAGGATCCAGGTGTTGGTGCCGTCCAGCGTCATCGCGGAGGCGTTGGGCGCCAGCACGTTCACGGCCCGCTCGGTCGCGCGGCCGGAGAGCGCGCCGCCGCGCGGCTGGCCGGGGAGGGCGGCTGCGTCGGTCATACGGGGGCTCCGGGGGAGGGCGGAGGGGCGGAGACGTCACCGGGGACCACGGCCGGGGGCGCGGGGGCCGCCGGGACCCGCTTGGTGAACTCCTCGTGTCCCGGCCAGGACAGCACGACCTCCCCGTCCACCAGCCGGGCCGTCGCCAGCACCGGCGTCAGCTCCCGCTCCGGGGCGGCGGCGAAGGCTTCGGCGGCCGTGCCGTACGGCAGGAGGCGGCGGAGGGTGGCGATGGTCGGGGGCATCATCAGAAGATCACCCCGGTCGTATCCGGCGGCGGCGTCCTCGGGGCGGACCCAGAGGGTGCGGTCGGCCTCGGTGGAGGCGTTGCGGGTGCGCTGGCCCACGGGAAGCGCGGCCAGGAAGAACCACGTGTCGTAGCGGCGGGACTCGAACTCCGGGGTGATCCAGCGGGACCAGGGGGCGAGCAGATCGGAGCGCAGGACCAGACCGCGCCGGTCCAAGAACTCCGCGAAGGACAGCTCACGCGCGACCAGTGCGGCGCGGTCCGCCTCCCAGTCGTCGCCGGTGGTGTCCCCGACGACCGAGTCCTCGCCGGGCCCGGCGAGCAGCACGCCCGCCTCCTCGTACGTCTCCCGGACCGCCGCGCAGACGATCGCCTGCGCG
>NZ_JAHRXF010000066.1 GCF_019104725.1 Streptomyces corallincola
CCCCCCGGGGGGCACCGCCGCCCCCGGACCCCCGGCCCCCCCCGGACCCCCGGAGAGCCCCGCCCAGCCCCGCCGAAAATTCGCTTTCCCCCGCCCCCCCGTCCTCCTCGTCCCCTCAGTAGGACCTACTCAGTCCTCCAACCGCTCCAGTTGCCGCAGCCGGTTGGTCGCGTCCAGCGCGGCCACCTTGTACGACTCGGCCAGCGTCGGATAGTTGAAGACGGCGTCCACCAGGTAGTCCACGGTGCCGCCGCAGCCCATGACGGCCTGGCCGATGTGGATGAGTTCGGTCGCGCCCGAGCCGAAGCAGTGCACGCCGAGCAGGGTGCGGTCGGCGGGGGAGACCAGGAGTTTCAGCATGCCGTGCGAGTCCCCGATGATCTGGCCTCGGGCCAGCTCCCGGTACCGGGCGACCCCCACCTCGTAGGGGACGCGGTCCTCGGTGAGCTGGTCCTCGGTGCGGCCGACGAAGCTGATCTCGGGGATCGTGTAGATGCCAATGGGCTGGAGCTGGTGCATGCCGCCCACCGGTTCGCCGAAGGCGTGGTAGGCGGCGGCCCGGCCCTGTTCCATCGACGTCGCGGCCAGCGCCGGGAAGCCGATCACGTCCCCGACCGCGTAGATGTGCGGGACCTCGGTGCGGTAGTGCTCGTCCACCGTGATCCGCCCGCGCGGGTCGGCCGCCAGCCCGGCCTTCTCCAGATCCAGGTCGTCGGTGAGCCCTTGTCGGCCCGCCGAGTACATCACCGCGTCCGCCGGGATCTTCTTGCCGCTCTCCAGGACGGTCAGCGTCCCCTTGGCGTGCCGCTCGACGGCGGCGACCGTCTCCCCGAAGCGGAACGTCACCCCGAGATCCCGCAGGTGATAGCGGAGCGACTCGACGACCTCGCCGTCGCACATGTCCAGCATGGTGGGCCGCCGCTCCACGACCGTGACCTTGCTGCCGAGTGCCGCGAAGAAGCTGCAATACTCCATGCCGATCACGCCCGAGCCGACGATCACCATCGAGCGCGGAACCCGGTCCAGCGCGAGCACGTTGTCCGAGTCCAGGACCGTACGCCCGTCGAAGTCCACGCTGTCCGGGCGGGCCGGCCGGGTGCCGGTGGCGATGACGACGTGCTCGGCGGTGAGCAGGCGCTCCTCGCCGGTGCGGGCGTCGCGCAGCGCCACGGTGTGCGGGTCGGTGAACCGCCCGGTCCCCGAGTACAGCGCGACCTGGTTGCGGGACAGCTGACTGCGGACGACGTCCACCTCGCGGCTCACCACGTGCTCGGTACGCGCGGTGAGGTCCCCGACGGTGATGTCCTCCTTCAGCCGGTAGCTCTGTCCGTACAGATCGCGCTGGCTGAGGCCGGTCAGATAGAGCACCGCTTCGCGCAGTGTCTTGGACGGGATCGTCCCCGTGTGCAGGGAGACCCCGCCGAGCATGTCGGGACGGTCTACGACGGCGACCCGGCGGCCGAGCTTGGCGGCGGCGATGGCCGCCTTCTGGCCACCGGGTCCGGAACCTATGACGAGCATGTCGAAGTCGGGCACGCCCGGAGTCTGACAGCCCCCGGCCGCCGGACGGAAGGGCGCGGAAGACACGCGGACCGCCCACGTCGCGTCCGTGTCCCGTCCGCGCCCCCGTCGATGTCCGGTAGTGGCGCGGGCGGACTACGGCAGCAGCTTCTCGATCGCCGCCGGTCCCTCGCTCTCCAGCTTGCGGCGGGCCCAGGCCAGGTTCGCCGGGGTCACGTCCCGCCCCGTCGCCATGACCATGTCCTCGGGTGTGACGTCCCGCGACGGCGCCGAGTGCAGCAGGGCGTCCGGCGTGCAGTGGTCGTCGGACGACCTGGACTCTTCAGACCGGGACTCTTCGGGTGTGGATGTGGACATGTGGTCTCCTCCTCGGTCCGGACGACCGCATCCGTGCCGGTGCGGCCGAGAACGGCGCACATCCTTACGATTCCCCGCCCCGGCACACCCTGCATCCGGAACCCGCCCCGAGCCTGCCCCGCGCCCATCCGGAACCCGCCCGGAGCCCGCCGGAACGGTGGACCGGAAACCTCGTCCCCGGCGCCCGCCCAAGCCGCGACGAACCACTCACCCGTAAGCTGGAAAGCCCTCAGCGCCCGCCGAACCGCACCACCCGCCGAGCACCGCCCGCAAGCACCACCCCGCCGAACAGCACCGCAGAACTCCAGGGAAACCGCAGCGAGAACGGTCGCACACCCGTCCGGGAGGCCCGAGCGATGGCAGACACGCCCCACCGCAAGGACACGTCCGACACACCGGACGTACCCGACACCCGCAGGACCCCGGAATCCCCCGAGGCCCCGGAACCCGCCGAGGCCCCGGAATCCCCCGGGACCGCCGAACCCCCCGGAACTTCCGAAATCTCCGGCACCCCCCGGAGCCCCCTCCGCCCCCACGCCCCCTTCCACCGCCACACCCCGCCCCCCGGCCGCTACCTCCCCATCGCGGAGCACGGCCTCATCGGGGATCTGCGCAGTGTCGCCCTGGTCGGGTCCGAGGGCACGATCGACTGGTACTGCTGCCCCTCCTTCGACGACCCGAGCGTGTTCGCCGCGATCCTCGACGCCGAGCGCGGCGGACGCTTCGAGTTGGCCGCGTCGGTGCCCGCCCGGAACAAGCAGTTCTACTTCCCCGACACGAACGTCCTGATCACCCGCTTCTACACTGAGGACGGCGTGGGGGAGGTCCAGGACTTCATGCCGGTGGACGGCGACCGCCCGCACGAGGAGAACCGGCACCGGCTGATCCGCCGCGTGGTCTGCGTACGCGGCACCGTCTCGTTCCGCGCGCTGATCGCGCCCCGCTTCAACTACGGCGCCGACGAGCACACCGTGCACTCCCGGGACGGGCTGGTCGTCTTCGACTCCCCGGACCAGTCGCTGTCCCTGACCTCCACCGTGGTGCTGGAGAACGACGGCCGCGACGCCTGGGCCGACTTCAAGCTCGGCGAGGGCGAGACCGCCGTGTTCGCGCTCGACCAGGCGGGCGACGAGATCGCCCCGCGCGGCTGCGCCCGCGCCGAGGCCGAGCAGCAGTTCAACGCGACCGTCGCCTACTGGCGGCGCTGGCTCCAGCAGTCCCAGTACCGGGGCCGCTGGCGGGAGATGGTGCACCGCTCCGCGCTCACCCTCAAACTCCTCACCTACGCCCCGACCGGCGCCATCGTCGCCGCCCCCACCACCAGCCTGCCCGAACAGCCCGGCGGCGAGCGCAACTGGGACTACCGCTACGTCTGGGTCCGTGACGCCGCGTTCGCCGTCTACGCCCTACTCCGCCTCGGCTTCACCGGCGAGGCGGAGGCGTTCATGCGGTTCCTCACCACCCACATCAGCCCCGGTGACGGCGCCCCCTCCGGCCCGCTCCAGATCATGTACGGCATCGACGGCCGCACCGAACTCCCCGAACGCGAACTCCCGCACCTGGAGGGCCACGAGGGCGCCGCCCCCGTCCGCGTCGGCAACGACGCCGCCCAGCAGCTCCAACTCGACATCTACGGCGCCCTGATCGACTCCATCTACCTCTACGACAAGTGGGCGCAGCCCATCTCCAGCGCCCAGTGGGACGACGTGTGCCACCTCGTGGAGTGGGTGTGCGAGCACTGGGACCAGCCAGACGAGGGCGTCTGGGAGACGCGCGGCGGGCGCCGGAACTTCCTCTACTCCCGGCTGATGTGCTGGGTCGCCGTCGAACGCGCCATCCGCCTCGCCAACCGGCGTGGCCTCCCCGCCGACCTGCCCCGCTGGCGTGCCGCCCGCGACACCATCTACCGGCGCATCATGGACCGCGGCTGGTCGGAACGGCGCGGCGCCTTCACGCAGTACGAGGACGGCGACGTGCTGGACGCCTCGGTGCTGATGATGCCGCTCGCCAAGTTCATCGCCCCCACCGACCCCAAATGGCTCTCCACCCTGGACGCGCTCACCGAGGAACTCGTCTCCGACTCCCTCGTCTACCGCTACGACCCCCGGTTCAGCCCCGACGGGCTGCGCGGCGACGAGGGCACCTTCTCCATCTGCTCGTTCTGGTACGTCGAGGCGATGGTCCGCGCCGGACGGGTGGACGAAGCCCGCCTGGCCTTCGAGAAGATGCTCACCTACGCCAACCATCTCGGCCTGTATGCCGAGGAGATCGGCCGCACGGGCGAGCAACAGGGCAATTTCCCGCAGGCGTTCACCCATCTCTCCCTGATCAGCGCCGCCTTCAACCTCGACCGCGCCCTCGGCTGAGACGCCGGGCCGGGACCTCGCCGAGGCTCCCGGCCGGGACCTCGCCGAGGCCCCGGCCGAACAATTGACGGCCCGTCAGGAAAGCGGCTGCTCCGCCCAGATGACCTTGCCCGTGGGGGAGTAGCGGGTCCCCCAGCGGTCCGCGAGCTGCGCCACGAGGAAGAGGCCCCGGCCGCCCTCGTCGGTGATCGCCGCGTACCGCAGATGCGGCGAGGTGGTGGACCGGTCGGACACCTCGCAGATCAGCGTCCGGTCCCGCAGCAGCCGTACGCCGATCGGACCGCGCCCGTAGCGGATCGAGTTGGTGACCAGCTCGCTCAGGATCAGCTCGGTGGTGAAGGACAGCTCCGCCAAGCCCCACGCGTCGAGCTGCTCGCTCACCCGTGCCCGTACCTCCGCGACCGCCGCCGGATCGGACGGCACGTCCCAGGCGGCCACCCGGTCGTCCCCGAGCACCCGGGTGCGGGCCACGATCAGCGCCACGTCGTCGCGCGGCCGGTTCGGCAGCCGCTCCAGCACCGTCCGGCAGGTCTCCTCCGGCGACGCGCCGGGCGCCCGGCGCAGCGCGTCCCGCAGCAGATCCAGGCCCACGTCGATGTCCCGGTCCCGGTCCTCCACCAGACCGTCCGTGTACAGCACCAGCCGACTGCCCTCCGGCAGCTCCAGCTCCGCCGTCTCGAACGGCAGCCCGCCCAGACCCAGCGGCGGACCCGCGGGGACCTCCGCGTACTCCACCCGCCCGTCCGGGAACACCAGCGCGGGCGGCGGATGACCGGCGCGCGCCATCGTGCACCGCCGGGACACCGGGTCGTACACCGCGTACAGACAGGTCGCGCCGGTGATCGCCGCCGCGCCGTCCGCCGGGGTCTCGTCCTGGTCGATCCGCGCCACCAACTCATCCAGCAGGCCCAGGAGTTCGTCCGGCGGCAGATCCAGCGCGGAGAAGTTGTGCACCGCCGTGCGCAGCCGCCCCATCGTCGCCGCCGCCAGCAGCCCGTGCCCCACCACGTCCCCCACCACCAGCGCCACCCGCGCCCCGGACAGCGGCAGCACGTCGAACCAGTCGCCGCCCACCCCCGACTGCGCGGGCAGATACCGGTACGCGACCTCCAGCGCGCCCTGGTCCGGGAGGGTGCGCGGCAGCAGGCTGCGCTGGAGCGTCACCGCCATGCTGTGCTCGCGCGTGTACCGGCGGGCGTTGTCGATGGACACCGCCGCCCGCGCCACCAGTTCCTCCGCGAGCGCCAGCTCCTCCGCGTCGAACGGCTGCGACTTGTCCGCCCGCCAGAAGTTCGCCACCCCCAGCACCAGACCGCCCACCCGGAGCGGCACCGTGATCAGCGAATGGATGCCGTACGCCATGATCTGCGCCGTACGCTCCTCGTCCTGCGCCAGCCAGCCCGGTGCCCGGCGCAGCGCGGGTTCCACGATCGGCTGCCCGGTCGTCAGGCTCCGTGCCTGCGGGGTCGTCGCCACGAACCGGATGCGCTCGCCCACCTGATACAGCGGCGCGTCCTCGCGCACCCCGCCGCAGGCGGCCCGGCGCAGCGCCGTCCCCGGCTTCGGCTCCTCGCCCTTCAGCACCGCGTCGAACAGGTCCACGGTGACGAAGTCCGCGAACCGGGGCACCGCCAGCTCCGCGAGTTCCTGCGCGGTCCGGGACACGTCCAGGCTGGTGCCGATGCCCACCCCGGCGTCGTACAGCATGTTCAGCCGCTCCCGCGCCACCTCGGCGCGGCCGGACAGCGCGCGCAGCTCGGTGGAGTCGCGCAGCGTGGTCACGCTCCCCGGCGGGCCGCCGCGCAGGTCGGTGGGGCGCTGGTTGATCGCCAGCAGCCGGTCCTTGACCCGATGCACCTCGTCCGTCGCCACCCGCCCCGACGCCAGCAGCCCCGCCGTCTCGTCGTCCAGGCCCAGCTCCAGCACCTGCCGTCCCTCGGCGTCGGCGGGAAGGTCCAGCAGCCGCTGCGCCTCGTCGTTGGCGAGCAGCAGCCGCCCGTCGCCGCCCACGATCAGCACGCCCTCGCGGACCGCGTGCAGCACCGCGTCGTGGTGCTCGTACATCCGGGTCATCTCGGCCGGTCCGAGGCCGTGCGTCTGGCGCAGCAGACGTCTGCTGACCAGCGCGGTGCCCGCCGTGGCCAGCGCCACCGCCGCCGCTGCCGCCGCGAGCAGCAGCGGCAACTGCTGGTCGGCCGCGCCGCCCACGTGCGCGGTGGTGATCCCCGCCGACACCAGGCCCACCACCCGGCCGTCCGCGTCCCGCACCGGCACCACGACCTGCACCAGCGGCCCGATCGTCCCGTCCAGCTGCTCCACCACGGTGTGCCCGCCGAGCGCCGGGGTGATCGTCCCGACGAACTTCTTGCCGATCCGGTCCCGCTGCGGATGCGTGTACCGGATGCCGTCGGTGTTCATCACCACCACGAAGTCCACCCCGGACCCCTTGCGGGCCGCCTCCGCCCTCGGCTCCAGCACCGCCGTCGGGTCCGGTGCCCGCAGCGCCGCGGCCGTACCGGGCGCGTTGGCGAACCCCTCCGCGACCGCGAGCGAGCGGGTACGGGCCTCCATCGTGCTGTCGTGCCGCACCTGGAGCAGTTGCGCCACCACCGCCGCCGCGACCAGCAGCAGCACGATGACGACCTGGAGGACGAACACCTGTCCGGCCACACTGCGCCGCGACACCGCCGAACGGGGCACCCCGGAACCGGGGCCGCCCGGACCCGCCACGCCCCGCCGGGGACCCGGCGCCACACGCGGGTGCCCGAGCAGACGGGGCGGCCGGGTCTCCGGCCGGCCGGGCAGTCGGACCATGAGCCCATGTCTACACTGCCCGCGCCCGTCAGGCGAGGCCGTCACCCGCCCGGCCCTCCGCCCGCTCCCGCCCGCCGGTGCGCCGGGCCGCCAGCAGCAGCGCCACGTCGTCCGGCCGGTCCGCCGCCCGCCGGGCGGTCGCCGTCAGCCGGTCCGCGACCGCCCCCAGACTCCGCCCGCCGCGCCGCACGGCCGACGCACCGGCCCGCGCCAGCGCCCCGCACAGCCCCGCGATCCCGTCGTCGATGTCCGTACCCGGCCGCTCCACCAGCCCGTCCGTGTACAGCGCGAGAATGGCGTCCGGCGCCAGCCGCAGCTCCGCCACCGGATACCGCGCACCGGCGTCCACGCCCAGCACCACACCGCCCGGCAGGTCCAGCGCCACCGTCCGCCCGTCCGGCTCCCGCAGCAGCGGCGGCGGATGACCCGCACGGGCGACCCGCGCCACCCCGGTCGCCGGATCGAGCCGTACGTAGCAGCAACTGGCGAACTGTCCGGGGTCCAGGCCGATCAGCAGATGATTCGTCCCGCTCATCACCTCGTCCGGCGGCCGGTCGCCCAGCGCGAACGCCCGCACCGCGCTGCGCAGCTGGCCCATCGTGGCCGCCGCCTGCACCCCGTGCCCCTGCACGTCCCCGATCACCAGCGCCAGACCGTCCCCGGCCTCCACCACGTCGTACCAGTCGCCGCCCACGTCCATCCCCGTCGTGCCCGGCAGATAGCGGCCCACCGTCTCCACCTGCGGATGTGCCGACAGCCGCCGGGGCAGCAGCGCCTGCTGGAGCCCCCGCGCGAGCGCCGCCTCGCTGTCGTAGCGCTGCGCCTTCTCCAGCGCGTGCGCGATCAGCCCCGCCAGCGCGGTCAGCACCGTACGCTCCTCCGTGCCGAAGCCCCGCGCCCGGTCGAACCCCAGCACGCACGCCCCGACCGGCCGCCCCGACGAGATCAGCGGCAGGAACGCGCGGGCTCCCTCCTCCGCGTCCAGCGGCATGTCCGGATAGGTGGCCGCCATCTGCCGGATCGAGTCGAAGAACAGCGGCCGGCCCGCCGTCAGTGTCTCCGCGCCGGGCAGCCGCGCATCCAGCCCCACCCCGTCGAACTGCTCCAGGAACCCCTTCGGGAAACCGCTCTGCCAGGCCAGGTACAGATGCCGCTCCTGAAGCAGGTAGATCGCCAGCCGCTTGGTCCCGAAGGCGGGCAGCAGCTCCTGCATCACCACCTCCGACACCTGCCGCGCGGTCACCGCGTCCGTCAGCGCCAGCGCCAGCGCGATCGGCCTGTACGACGGAGCCCGCGCCGCCTCCGGCACCGGTTCCTCCGGCAGATGCCCCAGGTCGCGCGGATGGGCCGCCCCGTGCCCGGCGGGTGCCTCCACCCGGCTGGCCGGTACGAGCGTGCAGGTCACGAGGTCCGGACCGGGATGCAGCGACAGCGCCAGCCAGTCACCCGCCGCCGGATCGCCCTCCGGCGGCCGACGCACGTGCGCGTGCGCCGACTCCAGCGACAGCAGCGCCCCGCGCAGATGGTCGTCGTACGGGGGACCGTTCAGCCACGGCATCGCCTCGCCCAGCGGGCGCCCCACCAGCGCGGACCGCTCCCGGCCCAGCATCCGCGCGACGGCCGGATTGGCGTACACGACCGTGCCCACCCGGTCCAGGCAGAACACCCCCTGCGGCAGCAGATCCGCCGCGCCGTCGGCGGTCGCGGCGGGACCCGGAGCGCACACGAACCCGGACACCAGCCCCGGCGCCCCGCCCGTGCCGGGTTCGCCCGCCGGGCCGAGGTCCACCAGCAGCGGCGCCGCGCCCGGCGCCGGAGTCACCGCCAGCGGCGCGGGCGGCGGCTTCCCGGCCGCCGTGTCCCGCAGCGCCGACAGCAGCCGGGGCGCGTCCGCCGGGGACACCGCGTCCGCGAGCGCGGCGCCCGTCCCCTCGAACCCGTCCGGGGACAGCTCGAGCAGCGTGTGCAGCCGCTCGTCCGCGCGCACCGCCGAGGTGGCCGGGTCCCAGGTGAACCGGCCCACCCGCGTCCGCGCGGGCCGGGCGCAGGGCGGGCGTACGCACAGCGGCTCGTCCTCCCAGGTCAGCACCGTCTCGTCCCCGGCGGCCAGGGCGACCAGCTCCGCGCCGAGCCCCTGCGCGAGCCGGGCCGGCAGATCCGGGTCCGGCGACACATCCTCCCCGTCCGGCGCGGCGGCCCGCAGCACCGTGAGCACGCCCAGCGGCTCGGTACCGCCCGGCACCGGCACGTGCACCGAACCGAAGGGGAACGGCAGCCCGGCCGCGAACTGCGGATACCTGCGCACCGTCTCCGCCGCGTTCGGCAGCACCACCGGCACCCCCAGCCGGAACGCGTCCGCCACCGGGAACGGACGGCGCACGTGCAGCCGCCACCAGGGCCGGAACAACGGCCCCGGCAGCCCCACCAGCACCGCGAGACGCAACAGACCCGGCGTGCCGGTCCGCAGGTACACACCCGCCACCCGCCCGCCCGCCGCGCCGAGCGCGCCGTTCGACGCCCCGACCAGCAACTCGGCCAGCCGCCGCCCCGCACTTCCCGCCATGCCCACCTCGTTCCTCGCCACCGGGTGGATGAGACAAGGATGCGACAGAGGGGCGGGGAGGTGCATGCGGGGCAACTGCCCCCGGGCGATGTCGCGGGGCGCTGAGCTGGTGTTTCGAGGAGCGGGGTTGCGGGGTGGGCGGGGGCGTGGGTGTGCGGGTGGGGGACCTGGAAGGGGGGCGGCCGGGGGCGTGCGCGGGGAGCGCGTTCCGACCGTGCGGTGTCGGCGGACGGGGCGGGACGGTCGGCGGACTGGGTGGGACGGGAGTACCGCCGGGCCGGACGCGTGGCCCGACCGGGTCGTCGTGGCGGCGAGGGCGGCGACAGCGCCACAGCCGCCGTGGACCAGGCCAGCGCCGCGACGCCGCGGTCCCGTCGCCGGAGCACCGCGGCGCGGGGTCGGCGCGGCAGCACGACCCGCCGCCGACCGCATCCGGGCGCCGTCCGCACGGCGTGCGCCCGAGCCGGGGCGGGCCCCCGCCGCCGTACCGCGCTTCACACGTCTGCCGCATCCCAGTGGCGACCCCACCTGCTCGTTCGCCGTAATGGACGGTGTAACGCCGTGCGTCGCACACGGGGGCGCCGGTGCGACCGCACCCATCTTCTGGAGCCGAGATGAACACCCGCTCTCCGTCCCCCCGTCCCGACGACCCCACCGCGATATCCGCCGCACCAGCCACCGGCGCGCCGCAGTACGCGCCCGGTGTGTTCGGTGCCGCCGCGCCGTTCCCGGACACCGTGTCCCCGCTGTCCGACCCGGTCGCCGCCCCCTTCCCGGACACCGCCCCCGTGCACGCGGCTCCCGGTGTCTCCGGTCCCGGCGAGCCGTTCCCCGACACCGCCGCCGCCCCGGCCGCGCCGCTCGTCGGAGCCGCGCCCGCCCCGGCGGCGACCGGGGTGGCCGCGCCGTTCCGGGCGGTCGCCGCGGCCCAGTATCCGCAGGCCGACACCGGTACCGGCCGCCTCGCCGCACCGCTCCCGGATACCTCCCCGGCAGCGCCCGCGCCGACGGCCGCCGACCCGGCCCGGTACCCGGCGCCCGCCGCGCCGCCGATGCCCACCGAGGCACCCGCGCCCGCACACCCGGAGGCCGCCGACCCCGGCCCGGCCGCGCCGCGGCCGGACGCGCGGGACGGTCACGGCGATCCGCTGCACGGTCTCGTGCACGCCGCCGTCGCCGACCGCCCGCTGGAGGACGTCGTACGGCTCATCGCCCTCCTGGAACGCTCGCCCGAGCACGCGGCGGCGACCGTCGCCGCCCTGCGCGCGGCGGGCGAGGACCGGTCCGTCGAGGACGTGACCCGTCTGGTCGCGCTGCTCACCCGGCCGCCCCGCGACAGCCACAGCGCCGACGAGGCGATCCGCGCCGCCGCCGAGGTCCGCCCCGTCGAGGAGGTCGCGCGGCTGATGCAGCTGCTGCACCGCACACCGGTGGAGCCGCACTGCGGACGCGCGGCCGTCGAGGCGGTGGCCGTGCACCGGCCGGTCGAGGAGCTGGCCGAGCTGATCGCCCGGTTGTCCGCCGACCGTACGGCGCGGCAGCCCGAGCCCACCGCCCCCGAGCCCCAGCGGCCCGCCGAGGCACCGCGCCCGGCGCCGCCCGCCGAGGCACCGGACGAGGCCGCTGCCGGGACCCGCCGGACCAAGCGGCGCGGCGTCGCGGGCGTCACGGCGCCGATCCGGCTGGCGCGCGCCGCCGCCGCACTGGTCTTCCTCTGCGGTGTCGCCCACGCGCCCCGCTACTGGACGGCCCTCTCCCCGCCCGCGCTCCAGACCGCCCTGTTCGCCTCCGGGGTGTGCGTCCTGCTGGCGCTCGCCCTGCCGACCCGCGCCGTCCGTACGCGTGTCGTCGCGGCGACCGGCGCGCTGGGCTTCAGCGCGGTACTGGCCGTCAGCCAGTTCCTCGGCACCCGCCTCGGCATCCCCGAGACGGCCCGACTCCACTCCGCCGTCCTCGCCCCCTCCTGGCTCGCCGGTACGGCCGCCGCCGTCGCCGCCGTCGCCTCGCTCCTGGTCCTCGTCGCGGCCCTCGCCACGATGACCCGGCGCCGCCCGGCCCGCACCCCCGAACCCGAACCCACCCCAGCGTCCCGCTGACCCCTTCCGCCCGACGACCGGCGCCGCGCGACAGGCCTCTGCCCGCGCGGCGCCGGTCACGCGTGCCCGCCGGGCCACGAGCCGGTCCGGTGACGTGTCCGCTGGGTGACGTGCCTGCGGGGTGACGTATCTACGAGGTGACGTATCTACGGGGGGAGTGGGCTCGGCGAACCGCCCCTCGCCGGATACCTGGGGAGAGCGCTCACGGATTCAGTCGGCCCGCTCACCGGCACCCGGCACAGCCCGCCCCGGCGCCCCTCACAGCTCCTTCGGCGGGCCCTGTGTCCCCGGCGGCAGCGTCGCGCCGGTGCGCATGCTGCGCAGGGCCAGCAGCAGGACCGCGATGTCGTCCAGGTACACCGGATCGGGGAGCAGGTCGGTGGGGAGCACCAGATACAGCACGGCGCCCCAGAACACCCAGCGCGGCCCGGTGGGCAGGCCCGCGCGGCGAAGGGTGCGGCGGGCGGCGACCAGCCGTACCAGCAGCGCCACCGCCACACCGAGCAGGACGACCGCCACCACACCGGCGATCACCAGCAGGGTCGTACCGGAATCCATGCGGCCTCCCGGCCCTCGCCCCACGACTCACGACACGCCGCCGGAGTCCTTCCCCTCAGCCCCCGCGGAACTCCTGGCACCTTCGCCGCCCTCGGAGGGTGCCGTACGGGTGCCCTTGGCGGACAGCTTCAGACGCTCGAACGTACGGGTCAACTGCTGGAGCGGGGACGGGGACTTGGCCGCCTCCGCCCGCTGCTGCTGATGCGGGACGACCGGCGCGCCAGGAGTGTCCCGGTACGCGGCCAGCGCCTCGTGCGCCTGCTCGGCCGCGTCGCGGTACAGATCGCGGGAGCGGGTCATCGCCTCCAGCGCCTCGGCGTACCGCGCCACCAGCGCCCGCTCGCGCTCCAGTTGCTCCTGGAGCGTCATCAGCGTCCAATTCTCCCGCAGATCGGCCAGCGCCTCCGACAGCCCCTCGGGTGCGGGCCGCTCCAGCGCCGCGAAGTGCCGTACGGCGGCGACCAGTTCGGTAGGTTCGCCACCGTCGAGGAAGACACTGCGCACCCGGTGCTCGGCGGGGTCGTAACCCGTGGGCGCCGGGTCGGGCGGAAGCAACACCGCGCCGCCACGCGGCACTTCGACACCGAGGTCCTTGAGCGCCCAGTTCACCGCGCGGAACTGCTGCGGCGAGGCCCGGTGTTCGACCACCCGGTGCCGCAGCCCCGGCGGCAGCAGCCGGGCCAGTGGCCGACGGCCGTGCGCGTCCGGGGTCATTGCCTCGTGCACGACGAGGTTGACGCACCACGCCTGCCGGGCGGAGTCCCGCAGCAGGCGCCGCATCTCCTTGTCGTCCTCCGGCAGCGGGTTCACCCGGCGGAACCGCAGCCCCGGAACGGTCGGGTGGTAGTCCCACGCGCCGTCCGCGCCCTCGCCGGGCCCGGAATCGGGCCAGAACAGGGTCGCGGGCGAACGCCACGCGTCGTCCCAGGTGCGTTCCGCCTCCGCGACGAGCGTCCACAGCCGCTCCTCGGGACGGGCGGCGCGGGGTACGAGGGTGAGTCTGGCGCGGACGGTCACCGAGCCGTCGGGGCGCCACCGCGCCTCGAAGATCCGCTCCGGGGAGTCCTCGGGCACGGGCGGCTCGGCGAAGTCGTCGATGACCCCGCTCTCCTTGTGCCCGCCCAGGGCGCGGCGGACGACGTCCTCGGCGTCGGGACCGGTATGACGGCCCCGTGCGGCCCAGAGGGTCTGCGGGATGCTGGCGTGGTCACTGGCGGTGTTCGACATGGGCCAATCTGCTGATGGGGGCACGTGTGTCTCCCAGTATCATCGCCGGACGGCGGTGCCCGTCGCCCGGCCCCCACCCCGGCGCGCCGCCCGTACCGCCGACGCGCTGATCGTCCTGGACCGCGAGGAGATCCAGCGGGGCCGCCTGCGCCGCTACTACCGGCTCACCGGCGACGGAGTGGCCGCACTCGACGCGGAGGCCGAACGCATGACCGCGGGCGCGGACGCCGCCAGAAAGCGCATCGCCGAGGGCCGCCTCGTCGTCCTCGCCGTGGCCTGGCTGTTCGCCGCCCTCGATCTGCTCCTGCTCGCCGTGCGCGTCCTGTGGTGCTGCCCGCTGCTCGGCATCCCCCAGACCGGACGGCTGGTCGGCGGAGTCGTCGTACAGGTCGCGGCCCTGGCTCCGGTGACGGCCGGGCTCGGGCTCACTGCGGGCCGTGGTCTGCTTCGCCGCCGCCGCTCCTGAACTGCGGAAACGGGCGGTCCCGTGGTCGTACACGATGTGCGTACGACCACGGGACCACCCGTTTCGGATCAGCCCGCCGAGGCTCAGGCGCCGCTCTCGCGGAGCATGTCCTCGCGCTCGACGATCTTCACGCGCTCGCGGCCCTGCGGCTCGCCCAGGGCACGCTCGGCCGCGTCCAGGCTGTACCAGCCGTCCCAGGTGGTGAAGCGGACACCGCGTCCGGTGAGGAACGCGTCCACGGCCTCCGGGGCGGGGGAGTCCGGGGTCTGGAGGCGGTCGTGCGCGTAGTCGTCCAGCAGGTTCGACACCGTCTCGTTGGCGTCGCCCTTGGTGTGGCCGATGAGGCCGACCGGGCCGCGCCGGATCCAGCCGGTGACGTACGTGGACGCCAGGTGCTCGCCGCTCTCCTGGATCACCCTGCCGCCCGCGTCGGGCACGGTGCCGGTCTCCAGGTCCCAGGGCAGCTTGGGCAGTTTGTCGGAGAGGTAGCCGACGGCGCGGTAGACGGCCGTGACGTCCCAGTCCTTGAACTCGCCGGTGCCCTTGACGTTGCCCGTGCCGTCCAGCGCGGTGCGCTCGGTGCGCAGGCCGGTGACCCTGCCGTCCGCGCCGGTGATCTCGGTGGGCGACTCGAAGAAGTGCAGGAACAGCTTGTGCGGGCGGTCGCCGACATCGCGGATCGCCCAGTTCTCCAGCGTCTTGGCGACCATGTCGGCCTGCTTGTTGCCGCGCCGGGTCTCGATGGAGCCCGCGTCGTAGTCGATGTCCTCGGGATCGACGATGACCTCGATGGTGGGCGAGTGGTCCAGCTCGCGCAGTTCCATCGGGCTGAACTTCGCCTGCGCCGGGCCCCGGCGACCGAAGACGTGGATCTCCAGTGCCTTGTTGGCCTTCAGGCCCTCGTACACGTTCTGCGGGATCTCGGTGGGCAGCAGTTCGTCCGCCGTCTTGGCGAGGACGCGCGCCACGTCGAGGGCCACGTTGCCGACACCGAGGACCGCGACCTTCTCGGCCTCCAGCGGCCACGCGCGCGGCACGTCCGGGTGGCCGTCGTACCAGGAGACGAAGTCGGCGGCGCCGTAGGAACCGTCCAACTCGATGCCGGGGATGGCCAGTTCGCGGTCGGCCGTGGCGCCGGTGGAGAAGATCACCGCGTCGTAGAAGGCCCGCAGGTCGTCCAGGCTGATGTCGGTGGGGTAGTCCACATTGCCGAACAGGCGGATCTGCGGCTTGTCCAGCACCTGGTGGAGCGCGGTGACGATGCCCTTGATGCGCGGGTGGTCGGGGGCCACGCCGTAACGGATCAGGCCGAACGGTGCGGGCATCCGCTCGAAGAGGTCGATGGAGACGCCGGGGTCGGCGGCCACCCCGGACTTCAACAGGGCATCGGCGGCGTAGATCCCGGCGGGACCGGCTCCGACGATGGCTACCCGCAGGGGGCGCGGCATGATCAGTTCCCTTCGAGCGTGAACAAGGAGACTCGAACGGAAAGCCTAGACTAAGGCAGACCTAAGTTAGTACGCGGGTCCCGCCTATGGGGTCATAAGCGGACCTTATGGCCCCATCGCGTGCCGTCTTCATGGCCCCGCCCTCCGCCCGCGCGGGCTCACACGGGGCGGATCACCCGGTGGATCGCGGCTTCCCCGGCACCGTAGATCGACTCCTCCTGGATGGTCGAGCCGGGACCCGGCGCGTGGATCATCAGGCCGTCACCGGTGCACAGGCCGACATGGCGGTCGTCGTCGAAGAAGAGGACCAGGTCACCGGGTTCCAGCATCGCCAGGGTCACCGGGGTTCCGGCGGTGGCGAGTTGGTGCGCCGCGCGCGGGAGGGTGACCCCGGCCGCGCGCCATGCGGCCTGCGTCAGGCTGGAGCAGTCGTACGAGTCGGGGCCCGTCGCACCCCATACGCAGGGCTTTCCGAGCTGGGCGCGGGCGAAGGCGATGGCCTGGGCGACGCGGACGGCGCGGGGGTCCGGGGAGACGGACGCGTCCAGCGGGGCGGGTGCCGGAGCGGCGGGCTGTGGTCCCGGTGTTCCGGGTGCGGGCCGGGGCGCGTACTCGGTTGCGGTGGGCCGGGGTTCCGGCTGCTGGGCGGCGGCCTGCGGGTCCGGGAAGATCGCGGGGAACGAGCCCGTCTCTGCGAGGGAGTCGAAGACCGGTGCCGCGAACGCGCCGGTCTCCAGTGAGTAGGGCTCCGTCGGAAGGGTGAACGTACCGGTGTCCGAGGGGAGTTGAGTATTCGCGTACGGCGCG
Organism: Streptomyces corallincola; assembly: GCF_019104725.1. Lineage (GTDB taxonomy): Bacteria > Actinomycetota > Actinomycetes > Streptomycetales > Streptomycetaceae > Streptomyces > Streptomyces corallincola. The sequence goes on from NZ_JAHRXF010000066.1 coordinate 16,224, forward strand.
TAGGAGGCGTCCGGTCCGGGGAGGCTGAACGAACCCGTGTCCCCGCCCGCGAAGGGACTGACCGCCTGGACCGCCGTGAAGGAACCCGTGTCGGTCAGCGGGTCCGTGAACACCGGTGCTGTCGGAACGGGTTGGTGGACGAGCGCCGCCTGTGTGGTCAGGCGGGCGGTGTACCGGGACAGCAGGTCGCTCGCCGTGGCCAGTTTGCGCTGACTGGACGACTTACGGGCCCTCGGAGCGGCGCGTCCGGGTGCGGCTGCCGGGAGACGCGGCCCACGGAGCGAGGGGATCAGCGCGGACGGGGCGTTGGCGGACGGGGTCGGGGGAGCGGCTGCCTGCCGAACTGGTCCGCCGGGGAACGGGGTTGACGGGACGGCCGTCGTCCGGGGGAGCTGTGCGGCGGGGGCCGGCGCGGCGGGGAGCGGCAGGGGGGCGGGCTGTGCTTCGGGGCCCGGCGCGGGAGGGAACCGCGTGGCGTGGAGTGGCGGAGCGGGAAGCTGCGCTGTGGGGAGCGGTGCTGTGGGAAGTGGCGCGGGCTCTGCCGGTCGGCCGCCGGGGAGGGCGAGCATGCCCGCCCCCGGCCCCGTCCCCTGCCCCGGCCCCGTTCCGGTCAGGGGTGTGCTGTCGGCCGTGCGGGCGGGGGCGGGCGGGAGTTCGAGGCGGCCTGCGCCGCCGGACGGCAGTTCGGGGAGCTCGCTCGCGTGGGCCGGGAGTTCGTCGGCCCGGACCGGCGGGGCGTACGGCGTCTCCGGGCGGGACGGCATCCGGTCCACCGGCAGCACGGCGGGCACCGTCGGGCCCGCCGTCGCGCGGGCGGCGTCGAACCACTGGCGGGCCACCGCGTCGAGGTCGGCGTCGGGCCGCCGGGACAGCGGGACACCCCGCGAACGCCCGGCCGCCGACATGGCGCGGGTCGCGTTGTAGTTCCCCGTCGCCCTCTCGGCCCGCGCGTACAGGGAGTCGATCCGCTGCCGTACCTCTTCGGGGTTCTCCGGCGACATGGGAAGACGTGCTCCTTACTCGCCCCTGGGGGCGGGTCGGCCGACGTCCGGGCTCGTTCGAGCCCCGGTTACCGGGCACCGGGAGACGCGCTGCGCCCCGGCGGCCGGGCGGCCCGCCCGTCAACCTAGCCAACTTGTGTCACTCGTGTGAAGGTTGGCGGGTGTAATGTCCGATACATATTCGTGATGTTCGTCGCGGCGTTCGAGTGGGAAAGGGCCGCGGGCCTCGTGTTCCGCGTGCGACGGAACCAACTCGAAGCGCTCCGAGGAGAGTTCCGGGGCCGCCGATCTCCACGGGATGCCGGTAAGTTCCCGCTCCGGATGAACGCCGGGGCGCCGCCGTCCGTAAGGGGGCGGGGGAAAGCCACGCCCGACCGACGCTCCACGCAAGGGGACGACCTTGGTACGCAACAGGCGCAGACGCCCGACCGGCGCACGACGCGCGACCTTCGCAGCGGTCGCCCTGATGGTGGGCGGCGGAGGTCTGGCCGCCGTCAACGTCTACGCCTCCGCGTCCGAGGGCACCTTGGGCGGCGGCGCGGCGGTCCAGCAGGTCAAGTCCGCGCCCGGCATGGCCACGATCGACTGCCCCGACGTCGGTGCCCGCCTCACCAGCGTGCCGGGCGCGGCCCGCGCCGACGTGGACCGTGAACTCGCCGACTTGGACGGCCAGACGGCCGCCGCGTACCGCCAACTCCAGGACGCCGCCGAGTCGGTGCGCCAGGACCCCGCGTCAGCGGACGGCACGATCATGAACCCGCTCAAGGAGAAGCGGGCGGCCACCATCGGGCGGGTCGTCGCCGCACTCGAACGCGCGGGCGACAAGCCGGACGGCCTGGAGGCGATGGCCGCCTGCACCCTGCGCGCCGCCCCGGACGCCACCGGCGCCCAGAACGGCACCGCCACGGGCGCCCCCACGGACAGCGCGGCACCGGGCGGCACGGCACAGCAGGGCGACAGCGCCCGGCCGAGCGTCCCGCCGGTGCAGAACGGCGCGGGCCAGGCGGGCAACGGCCCGGTCGTCTCCGACTACGCGGCCATCGGCTCGGTCAAGCCCAACGCGCCCGCCGCCCCACAGGGGGCGGACGCCTCGCGCGGCACCTTCACCACCGAGTGCGGCGTCAACGCGGGCGGCCTGTTCAACTCCGACAACGTGATCGTCGCTCCCGGCGTCACCAACGGCGCCCACCACTTCCACGACTACGTCGGCAACCAGTCGAACAACGCCTTCGCCAGCGACGACGACCTCGCCAACGCCAAGACCAGCTGCGTCGATCAGGGCGACCGGTCCACCTACTACTGGCCGGTGCTGCGTCTCCAGAACGGCAAGCAGGAACGGGACGCGGGCGCCCCCGGAGGCGGCACCGAGGGCAACGCCGGACAGATCGTCACGCCCAAGCAGGTCACCCTGACCTTCCAGGGCACCTCGCGCGGCCGGGTCACGGAGATGCCCCGCCTGCTGCGCATCATCACCGGTGACGCCAAGGCGTTCGTGAACGGCCCCGCCAACGCCAACGCCTCCTGGAGCTGCACCGGGTTCGAGGACCGGCAGCTCAAGGACAAGTACCCGCTGTGCCCGGCGGGCAGCGACGTGGTGCGCACCTTCCGCTTCCAGAGCTGCTGGGACGGCCGCAACATCGACAGCGCCAACCACCGCACCCACGTGGCCTTCGCCGGTCCGGACGGCACCTGCGCCGAGGGGTTCCGCGCCATCCCGCAGCTCGTGCAGCGCATCGTCTACGCCGTGCCCGCGCCGAGCCTGAACGACGGCGGGCGGACCGTCCCCCTCTTCGCGGTGGACTCCTTCCCCGAGCAGTTGCACAAGCCCGTCACCGACCACGGCGACTTCATCAACGTCTTCGACGAGAAGCTGATGCGCGAGATGGTCGAGTGCATCAACTCCGGCCGCACGTGCGGCGCGAAGGGCGATTCCGGCTCCGGCGGCGACGCCACGACGGCCCCCGGCCAGGGCGCGACCGGCGCCCCGCAGACCGACGCCAGCACCTCCCCGGCCGGGCAGCCGACCAAGGGTGCCGGTGGCAAGGGCGACGGCGGCAAGGACACCGGTGGCAAGGGCGGCGATCAGGGCTCGGGCAAGGGCGAGCAGAAGCCGGGCAAGAACGAGGAAACGCCCTCCGGAGCCACCGACCGGCCCAGCACCGACCGCCCCACCGACCAGGCGAGCACCGGACGCGGCGACGACGACACCACCAAGGCGCAGGGCGCCGGGAACGGCTCGGCCACGGGTACGGCGGCCGGTGGCGGCCAGGCCCCGGCCGCCGACCAGGCAGGCAACTCGGCTTCCGTAGAAGCGAATTCGGCCGCTCCGGCCGATCAGTCCCCCGGTGCCGCCCAGCCGCCCGTCGCCGCCCGGCCACAGGCCCCCGTCTCGCAGGCCGAGCCGCAGACCTCCGGCAGCCTCGCGGAGACCGGCGCGCAGCTCTGGCCCGCCGCGATCGGCATCCTGCTCGCCCTCTCCGGCGTGGTGGTACTGCTCCGCGCCCGGCGCATGCGCTACTGACCCGCGACCGAACGGCTGTTGACCGGGTGGACGCCCGGCGCGAGGGGACCGGCTCACCCCTCGCGCCGGGCGTCACGCCGTCGGGCGACGACAGTGCAGAAAGAGATGCGGCTCGGGTACGGCGTCCGGATGCTCCGGTCGGAACACCGCGTACTCCTCGGACAGCACCCGCAGCCCCGCACCGGCCGCCAACTCCCGGAAATCCTCGGCCCCGAAGCTCGTCACCCGCACCGGCCGCCCCATGAACTCCGCGTCCACGGACTCCACGTCGAGCGGTACGGTCGCCAGCACCGCGAGCCCACCGGGACGTAGCGCACGGGTCAACCGGGCGACGACGGAAGCCTGTTCGGCGCGGGTCATCTGGAGCAGCGAGAAGTACACGCACACGGCGTCGAACGAGGCTTCCGTCAGGGGGAGGTCACGGATGTCCGCCGACAGGAACCGCGCTCCGGGCACCTGACGCGCGGCGAGGTCCACCATCACCGGTGACACATCCACGCCCAGGACGTCGTGCCCGGCCCCGGTGAGCGCCTCCGCCGTGGGACGGCCCGTGCCGCAGCCCGCGTCCAGCACCCTGCTGCCCGGCTCCAGCCGGTCCAGCAGCCACCGCAGGGACGCGCGGTGCGCCTCGGACGCGGCGAACGCCCGCTCGTAGGCGAGCCCCAGCGCGTCGAACACCACGGCGGCCGGTGACGGCGCCCTCCCGAAGCCCTCGCCCACACCCACTCCTCCCACAGCCGATGCCCCCACCGGTCCCGTGCCCGTGTCCGTGCCGCGCATCGTCGCACCGGCGGCCCACGCCCACAATGGCGCCTCCCGCACCCCGTTTGCGGGACCCGGCGCCCACCGGGCAGGGTGGCGGACGTGCCCACGCTGCTGATCGTCCATCACACCCCGTCGCCGAACTGCCAGGCGCTGTTCGAGGCCGTGGTCGCCGGTGCGACCGCTCCCGAGATCGAGGGCGTCCGCGTGGTCCGCCGCGCCGCGCTCGCCGCCACGGCCGCCGACGTCCTGGAGGCCGACGGCTACCTCCTCGGCACCCCGGCCAACCTCGGCTACCTGTCCGGCGCCCTCAAACACTTCTTCGACCAGATCTACTACCCCTGCCTCGACGAGACCCGAGGCCGCCCCTTCGGCTACTGGATCCACGGCGGCAACGACGTCACCGGCGCCGCCCGCGCCCTCGACGCCATCACCACCGGCCTCGCCTGGCGCCCCGCCACCACCCCGCTCACCCTCACCGGCACCCCCACCAAGGCCGACACCGAAGCCTGCTGGAACCTGGGCGCCACCCTGGCGGCCACCCTGACAGCGTCCTGACGCGGCCGGGGCGCCGCCGGGAGGCCCGGGTCGGCGTCCGTCCGATCGCGGGGGCGGAGCCGCCCGGCTGTCACGACCGGGCCAGGGGCCGGGCCGTGCGGTGGAGGGCTATCAGGGCCGCGTCGTCGTCCAGCCGGCCGCCCGCGTGGGCGAGCAGATCGCGTCGCAGGTGGTGCATGAGCGCCTCCGGGGTCTCGTCGGTCCAGCGGGCGACCCGCTCGGCCAGCGGATAGAAGCGCCCCTGGTCGTCGCGGGCCTCGACGACCCCGTCGGTGTAGAGGAGCAGGGTGTCGCCGGGGGCGAACGGGAAGGCGTCCAGGGTGTGTTCGGACGACCTGTGCACACCCAGCGGCGGGGAGGGGCGCAGGCTCGGTACGGACACCGTGTGACCGGGACCGAGCAGCAGCGGCGGAGGATGCCCGCAACTGGTCAGGCGGGTCAGCCGGTCCTGGTCCGGGATCTCCACCAGCAGCGCGGTGGCGAACCGTTCGCCCAGGTCCTCCGGTGTCTCCAGCTCCGCCGCGTACCTGCTGACGCTCGCGTCCAGCGTTGCCGCCAGTTCCGTCAGCTCGACAGGGCGGTGCGCGCTCTCCCGGAACGCCCACAGCAGCAGCGCCGCCTCCCCGATGGCCGGAAGCCCCTTGCCCCGTACGTCCCCGATCAGCACCCGCACACCGCCCTCGCTGCGCGTCGCCGCGTACAGGTCGCCGCCGATCTGCGCCTCGTCCTCGGCGGCCAGGTACAGCGAGGCGATCCGCAGTGGGCCGATGCACTCGGGCAGCGGCCACATCAGCACCTGCTGCGCGGCCTCCGCGACCGTGCGGACCTGCGCGAGCTGGGCCTGCCGACGCTCCCGCACCACGCTGTAGAGCACCACCAGTACCGACAGCACGGCCAGCACCACGATCTGGAGGATGTGGTTCATCGTGCTCAGACCGCCGTGGACGACCCCGATGACCACCTGCGCGGTCACCGCGAGCGCACCCACCAGGCCAGTGGTCCGGGGTCCGGCGAACGACGGGGTCAGCGCGGGCGCGATCACCAGGGCGGGACCCAGATGGACGCTGTCCGGGGTACGCAGGTCCACCACCGTGATGACCACGATCAGCAGGACCGGGAACAGCAGCAGCGCCTGCCCCGACGGCCACGACCGCAACCGTCTCAGCACCCCCGCGCCCGCGCCCGTGCGCGTCCCACCGGCTCTCGTCATGCCTTCCAGCGTGCGCCCGTACGGGACGCCCGGCACACGGAGCGCGCACGCGACACGCCCCGGACGCACCCTGAGCAGGGCATCCCGACCGGCCCTCCGGGCTGCGGACCTCCCCGCTTTGGGCAACGCTGGAGCGGGCCGTGCGAACCGGCCCCTCCCGCCGAGCCGTCGAAGAAGGGCGTCCCATGCGTCCCATGCGTCCCCCGCGTTCCGAGCAGCACGGACAACCGCCGGTGCCTCGGCCGCGCGCGGCCGACCCCGGCGCCGAACCGGTCACCGCGCGCGGCGACCTCCGGCTGCGTCTGCTGCTCGCCGGGATCTTCCTGCCGCTGTTCGCCGCCGCCACGGCCGGGTTCTCCGTGTGGGCGGCGGACTCCGGCCCGAACGACATGCCCGGTTCCGGTCTCCTCACCGTCCTCGCGGCCGTCTGCGGCGCCCTCGCGCTGGTGGCCGCCGTGGACCTCTCGGTGCTCATCGGCCGCGCCCGCAGAGAGACCGCGCAGCCCCGGTGACCCGGTGACCCGCTGATCAGGTCGGCCCGGGCCGGTCCCACCCCCCCACCCCCGCGTACGGGGAGGCGTGGGGGCCGGGCGCGGGGTGGCTGCTGGACACGC
>NZ_JAHRXF010000067.1 GCF_019104725.1 Streptomyces corallincola
GGGGGGGGGGGGGGGGGGGGGGGGCGGGGGGGGGGGGGGGGGGGGGGGGGGGGGGGCGGGGGGGGGGGGCGGGGCGGGGGGGGGGGGGGCGGGGGGGGGGGGGGGGGGGGGGGGGGGGGGGGGGGGGGCGGGGGGGGGGGGGGGTGCCCGGGCGGGGGGGGGGGGGGGGGGGGGGGGGGGGGGGGGGGGGGGGCTCCCGGTGGTGTGGGAGCGCCCCCGTGTCGTGCCTAGGAGCAGCGCTTACCCGCTGCTGGCGGGGTGCCGTCGAGGAGGTAGGTGTTGATCGCCGAGTCGATGCAGGTGCTGCCGCGGCCGTAGGCGGTGTGGCCGTCGCCGACGTAGGTGAGGAGGCGGGCGGAGGTGAGCTGGCGGGCGAGGGACTGGGCCCAGGGGTAGGGGGTGGCGGGGTCGCGGGTGGTGCCGACGACCACGATGGGGGCGGCGCCCGGCGCCTCGATGCGGTGCGGTTCGCCCGTCGCGCGGACCGGCCAGTACGCGCAGTTCAGGGAGGCCCAGGCGAGGTTGCGGCCGAAGACCGGGGACGCCTTCTCGAACTCGGGGAGCGCCTTCTCGACCTGCTCGGGACTGGTGAACGCGGGAGGCAGGTCGAGGCAGTTGACGGCGGCGTTGGCCATCATCAGGTTGCTGTAGTGGCCCTTGGAATCGCGCTCGTAGTAGCTGTCGGAGAGGGCGAGCAGGCCGGAGCCGTCGTTCTTGTTCATCGCGGAGGACAGGGCCGACCGCAGCTGCGGCCAGGCGCCCTCGTCGTACATCGCGGCGATCACACCGGTCGTCGCCAGGGACTCACCGAGCTTGCGGCCACCCGAGCCGGGTGCCGGGATCGGGTGCGCGTCGGCCTTCTGGAAAAACGCCTTCAGGTGGTCGCCCACCTGCGCGGGCGTGGTGCCGCGTCCGCCGAGCGGGCAGTCCGTCTGCCGTACGCAGTCGCGGGAGAACGCCTGGAACGCCGTCTCGAAGCCCGCCGTCTGGCCGAGGTTCAGCGCGCGGGCGTCCAGCGAGGGGTCCATCGCGCCGTCCAGCACCAGTCGGCCGACCCGGTTCGGGAACAGCCCCGCGTACGTCGCGCCGAGGAACGTGCCGTACGACGCGCCCACGTAGTGCAGCCGGTCGTCGCCGAGGGCGGAGCGCAGCAGGTCCATGTCCCGCGCCGACTCGACGGTGGAGACGTGCCGGAGCAGGCCCGCCGAGTGCGCGCCGCAGCTCTCCGCGAACGTGCGGTACTCGCTGACCAGCGCGTTCGTCTCCTTCTGGTCGTCCGGTGTCATGTCGGTCTGCGTGTAGGCGTCCATCTGCCGCCCGTTCAGGCACTCCACCGGCTCGCTGCGGGCCACCCCGCGCGGGTCCACGGCGACCATGTCGTACCGGGCGCGTACGTCCGCCGGGTAGCCGATGGCGGCGTACTGCTGGAGGTAGTCGATGGCGGAACCGCCCGGTCCGCCGGGGTTCACCAGCAGCGAGCCCAGCCGCTCGTCCTTGCCGGTGGCCCGCTTGCGGGCGACGGCCAGGCGCACCTCGCCCGAGTCGGGCTTCGCGTAGTCCAGCGGCGCCTTGAGCGTGGCGCACTGGAACCCGGCGGTGCCGCAGTCCCGCCAGTTCAGCTTCTGGTGGTAGTACGGGGAGAGCGCGGTCGGGGTGACGCGCGGCAGGGCGGCCAGCGCCGCCTGCGCCGTACCGGCCGGGGCGGTGGCCGTGTCGCCGGGCGAGCACGCGGAGGCGAGCAGGGTGGCGGCTACCGCCAGGAGCGAGCCCGCGGCGCGCGCGGTCGCCGCACGGGGGGTACGGGTGCGGCGGGTACGGGCCGGGGGCACCGGGGAGGTCCGGCGGGAGGGTGACCAGATGTGCATCAGGCGAGCGTAACGGGGTGCGACCGGCCGGGCACGGTGTGTTCCACACGTCTCCCCGTACGAGGGAACGCCCGCCTCCGCGAGATCCGCCTCCACCGAGTCCACTTCCACGCGATCCCCTCCCCTCCCGGTGCAGCGGTATCCGCTACCCCGCCCGCAACGCCATCGTCATCGCCTCCACCGCCAGCAGCGGTGCCACGTTCCGGTCCAGCGCGTCCCGGCACGCGCCGATCGCCTCTATACGGCGCAGGGTCGCCTCCGGACTGGTGTCCCGCGCGAGGCGGTCCAGCGCGTCCCCCGCGTCGCCGTTGGCGATGGCGACGCGTGAGCCGAGCTGGAGGGCGAGGACATCGCGGTAGAAGCCGGTCAGGTCGGAGAGGGCGACGTCGAGGCTGTCGCGCTGGGTGCGGGTGCGGCGGCGCTTCTGCATGTCCTCCAGGTCCTTCATCACGCCCGCCGTGCCGCGCGGCAGCCGTCCGCCCTGGGCCGCGCCGAGCGCCGCCTTCAGCTCCTCGGACTCCCTGCCGTCCATCTCCTCAGCGAGTTGCTTGGCGTCCTCGGCCGCCGCGTCCACCAGTTCCTGGGCGGCCTTGAGACAGGCGCCGACCTCGTCCAGACGCAGCGGCAGCTTCAGCACGGCCGCGCGGCGGGAGCGGGCCGCCGGGTCGGTGGCCAGACGGCGTGCCCGGTCCACGTGCCCCTGCGTGGCGCGCGCGGCGGACGCGGCCGTCTCGGGGTCGATGCCGTCCCGGCGGACGAGCATGTCGGCGACGGCGTCCACGGAGGGCGTGCGCAGGTTCAGGTGGCGGCAGCGCGAGCGGATCGTGGGCAGCACGTCCTCGATCGAGGGCGCGCAGAGCATCCAGACGGTACGCGGCGCGGGCTCCTCGACGGCCTTGAGGACCGCGTTGGCCGACTTCTCGTTCAGCCGCTCGGCGTCCTCGACCAGGATGACCTGCCAGCGGCCGTTGGCGGGCGCGGTGTACGACTTGCGGACCGTGTCCCGCATGTCCCTGACCAGGATCTCGGCGCCCACCGCGGCGATGGAGCTGACATCGGCGTGGGTGCCGAGCAGCGCGGTGTGGCAGCCGTCGCAGAAGCCGCAGCCGGGCGCTCCGCCGAGGGCGCGGTCGGGGCTCACGCACTGGAGGGCGGCGGCGAAGGCGCGCGCGGTCTGATTCCGTCCGGCGCCGGGCGGCCCGGTGAACAGCCAGGCGTGCGTCATCCGGGATGCCTCCGGCGGGGTTCCTCCGGTCGCCGCGGCCGTGACCTGGGCGTCGGCGTCCCGCGCGGCGGCGTCGAGCACCGCGCTCACCTTCTCCTGTCCGACGAGGTCGTCCCACACGGTCATGGGTCGTGCCGCCCTTCCGTCGTCGTGCCGTCGCTCTCGCGTCGTGCCGTGATTCTCACGTCGTGCCGTCGTGCTCGCGGATGTCGCGCTGCCGTTCGTACGGCCCTCGCGGCGCCGTCGTCCTGCGCGTTCCGTCCTCCATTGTGCGGGTGGGCACCGACAGCGCGGACCCCGGTTCGGCCCTGACCGGCCCCTGATCCTTCCCTGATCAGGCACCGGGGCCCTGCTCAGGGTTCCGGCGCAAAGACTCTCCGGGTTCCGGCACGACCACGCTCAGGGCTCCGGCCCGGAGACGCTCAGGGTTCCGGCCCGGACATGCTCAGGGTTCCCGGCCCGGACGCTCTCCGGGTCGCCGCCCCTTCCCTCCCCTCACCCTCCCCCCGGCACACGCAACGGCGCCCGCCGCAGCACCGGAGTCGTTCGCTCCGCGTACCGCGACGGGCGCCGCCCGCCAGGTTCTCGGCTCAGCCGCGCCGACCCCGGCCCCTGCCCCGGCGCCTCTGGTCGCGCCCGTCGTCACCGGGTCCGGTGCCCCGAGGGTCGCCCGAGTCGCCGTACTCCTGCTCCCCGTACTCCCGCTCGTCGTACGACCCGAGCAGCTCGTCCGCCAGCGACGGGAGATCGTCCAGCGGGGTCTCCTCGGCCCAGTCGGAGCGCGGGCGGCGGCGCGGGGTGCCGTCGGCGTCGAGCTGGGGCAGCTCGCGCGTACGGTCGGCGGGGCCGTCGGAACCCTCGTGCCGGGCGGAGTGACCGCCGGGCGCACCGGCGGCCTCGTCACGGAAGAAGCCGGACGGCACCCGGTCGGCCGGGGCGTCGTCCCGTACGGGCGGCATGACGGCGGTCTCGTCGGCGCCGCCGGTACGCGCACCGGCGGAGGTGTCCGCGCCCGAGACACGCGGCAGCAGCGTCGTCTCGTCCGAGGCGCCGAGTCCGGCGGCCGGGTGCTGCGGCAGCTCGGCCGTCACCTCGGCGCCCCGGTCGCGGGGCTCGTCGTCCTCGCGCACCGGCCGCAGCACCGTGGTGTCGTCGCCCCCCGGAGTTCCCGAGCCGGGCGTCGGACCGGACGCCGGAGCCGGACCCGATCCGTCCTCCGGCCGCACGACCGGCGTCGGAACGGTCTCGTCCACACCCCGCCGACCGTCATCCGCACGACCCTCGCCCGTACGGCCCTCATCCGCGGGGCGCGCGTCCGCACGACCCTCGTCCGCGGGACGCCCCTCCGGCCGCACCACCGGTGTCTGCACGGTGGCCGCCTCCGGGACCGGGCCGCGCATCCGGGGCTGCGGGGTGCCGGGGCGAAGGGCGACGGCGTCGGCCGAGGCGGCTGCCTCGGCGGCCTGGCGGCGGGCCTCCTCGGCGCGCAGCAGGGCCTCCTCGGCCTTGCGCTGCTTGTCCAGGCGGCGTGCCTCCTCCACCGCGCGCTGTTCGGCGAGACGGGTCTCCTCCTCGGCGCGCAGCCGGGCCTCTTCGGCGGCCAGCGCGCGGCGGCGCTCCTCCTCGGCCCTGCGGCGGGTCTCCTCCTCGGCGCGGGCCTTCTCCTCGGCGAGCAGCCGCTGCTGCTCCTCCTCGGCCTTCCTGCGGGCCTCCTCCGCGCGGCGGCGGGCCTCCTCGGCCTGGCGTTCGGCCTCGCGGCGCTGGGCCTCCTCCAGCTCGCGCCGCTTGCGCTCCTCCTCCTCGGCGCGCAGCCGGGCCAGTTCCTCCTGGCGCTCGCGCTCCAGGCGCTCCTCCTCGGCCTTGCGCGCGGCCTCTTCCTCGGCCTTGCGGCGGGCCTCCTCCTCGGCCTTCTTCCGCGCCTCCTCCTGGGCCTTGATCTCGGCCTCGGAGAGGGGCAGCACGATGTCGAGGCGGTGCCGTACAACCGTGGTGACGGCCTCGGGCTCCTGGCCGGCGTCCACCACCAGATAGCGGCCGGGGTCGGACGCGGCGAGCGTGAGGAACCCCGCGCGCACGCGGGCGTGGAACTCGGCGGGCTCCGACTCCAGCCGGTCCGGCGCCTCGGTAAACCGCTCGCGTGCCGTCTCCGGGTCCACGTCCAGCAGCACGGTCAGGTGGGGTACGAGTCCGTCGGTGGCCCAGCGGTTAATGCGGGCGATCTCGGTCGGGGACAGATCGCGTCCGGCGCCCTGGTAGGCGACGGAGGAGTCGATGTACCGGTCCGAGATGACGACCGCGCCGCGCTCCAGGGCGGGCCGTACGACGGTGTCCACGTGCTCGGCGCGGTCGGCGGCGTACAGCAGGGCCTCGGCGCGGTGGGAGAGACCGGCGGAGGAGACGTCGAGCAGGATCGAGCGCAGCCGCTTGCCGACCGGGGTGGCGCCCGGCTCGCGGGTGAGGACGACCTCGTGGCCCTTGGCGCGGACCCACTCGGCGAGCGCCTCGGCCTGGGTGGACTTCCCGGCGCCGTCGCCGCCCTCCAGGGCGATGAAGAATCCGTTCGTCGCGGGGGCGGTGACCGGGTCGTCGCCGCCGAGCAGCGCGTCCCTGAGGTCGTGCCGGAGCGGGACGCCGGAGCGGTCGTCCACCTTGGCGAGCACCAGCGCGGCGACCGGCAGCAGCAGCGCGCCGACCAGCATCAGGGTGAAGGCGGCCCCGCCGTGCGCGAAGACGAACCGGCCGCCGGCCAGCCGGTGCGGTCCGATGAGCGCGGCGACCAGGGGTGCGACCACGGCGCCGAGCGCTATGGCGACGCGGACGACCGCGTGCAGGTGCTCGGTGGCGCGGACCCGGCGGTACTCCTCGGTCTCCTGGTCGAGCAGGGCGTGCCCGGTGTTGGCGGCCGTACCGGCGCAGACGCCCGCGAGGGCGAGCAGCAGCAGGACGGTGGTGACGTCCGGGACGAGTCCGGCGGCGAGCAGGGCGATGCCGGTACCGGCGATGGCCAGCGCGAGCAGCCTGCGGCGGGACAGCGAGGGCAGCACCGAGGGCGCCGTGCGGATACCGAACGCGACACCGCCGGTGAGGGCGAGCACGGACAGGCCGTACAGCACCGGGCCGCCACCGAGGTCACTGGCGTGCAGCACGCACACCGCGACGGCGGCGGAGACCGCCCCGGCGACCGCGGCGCAGGCCGGGATCAGCAGCGGGATCGCGCCGGTGCGGCCCTTGTCCACGCCGGTGCCGGTGCGCGGGCGGCGCAGGCCCTCCAGCGGGGAGCGCGGGCGCGGAGTGCGGGTGCGGGGCACTTCGAGGAAGACCAGCAGGGACAGCGAGGCGGCGAAGAGTCCGGCCGCGACGTACGAGGCGAGGGCCGCGTGGTGTTGGTCGAACCAGATCAGGGCGGTGCCCAGCAGGTTGTTCAGCAGGGCGGCGACGACGAGGACGGCGGCGGCCAACGGCACCGCGAGGAACCCGGTGCGCAGCGCGAGGCGGCGCAGCGCGTCCAGGTGGTCGGGCAGCGGGCGGACCGTGGCGCCCTCGGGCGGCGGGGCGGGCAGCAGCGCGGGGGCGGCGCTCTCGCGGCACACCGTCCACAGCCGCTCGGTGACACCGATGACGAAGGCGGTGGCGAGCAGCACGGTGAGCGCGTTCGCGGGCGTCCAGTCGATCCACAGGGGCGCGACGATCAGCAGCAGCGCGCGCAGACCGTCGGCGCCGACCATCGTCCAGCGGCGGTCCAGCGGGCCGTCCGGCGCGGTCAGCCTGGCGACCGGTCCGAGCAGCACGGCGCCGAAGAGGAGGGTCGCCACGATCCGGGCGGCGAACACGGTCGCCACGGCGAACGCGACCCCGCGCGCACCGCCCCCGAACGAGCCCTCCAGCACCGCGGCCTGAAGCACCAGCAGCACCAGGACGAGCAGGGCGAGCACATCGCCGACACCGCTCACCAGTTGGGCGCTCCACAGGCGCCGCACCTCGGGGCGGCGCAGAAGTGAACGCACGGCACGCTCGCGGGAGTCCGCGACGAGTGCGTCGTCCGGTGCGGTGGGGGGCGCCGTCGGCTGGTCGGCTCGCATCATGCGTTCAGCCTATCCGCAGCCACTGACAGCACACCCGGCGTCCCCGCACGATCCGCACCCGAGACCGAAGAGTGATACCGGGGCGGGGTCTTCGGGCCCGCGGGGGACGCCGTACGCCTCCGTACGGCACCCGGCGCGGCAGTACGCCGCCGTACCCGAGGCCGCCGTTCCCGAGGCAGCCGCACGCGACCCCCGTACGACGACGAACCGCGTGCCCCGGGTGTCGTGGGACACCCGAGGCACGCGGCTGATGATCGTACGAACGAGAGCGAAGGCCGTTACTACGGAAGCCGGTACGGCCCCCGAATACCGCGGAAGCCGGTACGGCCCCCGGAGCCGGAGCGCCTGCCCCTCCCCGCTCACTCCTCCGAGGCCGACCCCGAACCCGAAGCCGCCGTCTTGGAAGCAGTGGCGGTCGCCTTCTTGGCGGCGGCAGCTGTCGTCTTCTTCGCGGTGGTCTTCTTGGCGGCTGCTGTCGTCTTCTTGGCAGCCGTCTTCTTCGCGGGCGTGGCCTTCTTGGCGGGAGCCTTCTTGGCCGGGGCCTTCTTCGTCGTCTTCTTGGCGGGCGCCTTGGCCCGCTTCTCGGCGAGGAGTTCGAAGCCGCGCTCGGGGGTGATCTCCTCGACGCTGTCACCGGAGCGCAGGGTCGCGTTGGTCTCGCCGTCGGTGACGTACGGACCGAAGCGGCCGTCCTTCACCACGACCGGCTTGCCGGAGACCGGGTCGTCGCCCAGCTCCTTCAGCGGCGGCTTGGCGGCGGCCCGCCCGCGCTGCTTGGGCTGCGCGTAGATGGCGAGGGCCTCCTCCAGCGTGATGCCGAAGATCTGGTCCTCCGAGGTCAGCGACCGCGAGTCGGTGCCCTTCTTCAGATACGGGCCGTAGCGGCCGTTCTGCGCGGTGATCTCCACGCCCTCGGCGTCGGTGCCGACGACACGCGGGAGGGACATCAGCTTGAGGGCGTCCGCGAGGGTGACCGTGTCCGGGGACATGGACTTGAAGAGGGAGGCGGTACGCGGCTTGACCGCGTTCTTGCCGGTCTTCGGGGTGCCCTCGGGCAGGATCTCGGTCACGTACGGGCCGTAGCGGCCGTCCTTGGCGACGATCTGACGGCCCGTCTCCGGGTCGGCGCCCAGCTCGAAGTCGCCGCTCGGCTTGGCCAGCAGTTCCTCGGCCAGCTCCACGTCCAGTTCGTCGGGCGCGAGGTCGTCCGGGATGTCGTGGTGCTGGTACTCCTCGGTGCCCTTCTCGCCGCGCTCGATGTACGGCCCGAAACGGCCGACGCGGAGCACGATGTCGGCGCCGACCGGGAAGGAGGAGACCTCGCGGGCGTCGATCGCGCCGAGGTCGGTCACCAGTTCCTTGAGGCCGCCGAGGTGGTCGCCGTCGCCGTTGCCCGCGTCGGCCGCCACGCCCGCGACGGTGCCCTCGCCGAAGTAGAAGCGCTTCAGCCACGGCACGGCCTTGGCCTCGCCGCGCGCGATGCGGTCGAGGTCGTCCTCCATGCGCGCGGTGAAGTCGTAGTCCACGAGCCGGCCGAAGTGCTTCTCCAGCAGGTTGACCACGGCGAAGGACAGGAAGGACGGCACCAGGGCCGTGCCCTTCTTGAAGACGTAGCCGCGGTCCAGGATCGTGCCGATGATCGACGCGTACGTGGAGGGGCGGCCGATCTCCCGCTCTTCCAGCTCCTTGACCAGCGACGCCTCGGTGTAGCGGGCCGGGGGCTTGGTGGCGTGGCCGTCCACCGTGATCTCCTCGGCGGACAGCGCGTCGCCCTCGGCGACCTGCGGCAGCCTGCGCTCACGGTCGTCCAGCTCGGCGTTCGGGTCGTCCGCGCCCTCGACGTACGCCTTGAGGAAGCCGTGGAAGGTGATCGTCTTGCCGGACGCGGTGAACTCGACGTCCCGGCCGTCGGCGGCGGCGCCGCCGATGCGCACGGTGACCGAGTTGCCGACGGCGTCCTTCATCTGGGAGGCGACGGTCCGCTTCCAGATCAGCTCGTACAGCTTGAACTGGTCGCCGGTCAGGCCGGTCTCCGCGGGGGTGCGGAAGCGGTCGCCGGAGGGGCGGATCGCCTCGTGCGCCTCCTGGGCGTTCTTGACCTTGCCCGCGTACACGCGCGGCTGCGGCGGCAGGTAGTCGGCGCCGTACAGCTGCGTGACCTGGGCACGGGCGGCGGACACGGCAGTCTCGCTCAGCGTCGTGGAGTCGGTACGCATGTACGTGATGTAGCCGTTCTCGTACAGCTTCTGGGCGACCTGCATGGTCGCCTTCGCGCCGAAGCCGAGCTTGCGGCTCGCCTCCTGCTGGAGCGTCGTCGTACGGAACGGGGCGTACGGGGAGCGGCGGTACGGCTTGGACTCGACCGCGCGGACCGCGAAGCGGGTGTCGGCGAGCGCGGCGGCCAGCGAGCGGGCGTTCGCCTCGTCCAGGTGCAGGGTGTTCGCGCCCTTGAGCTGCCCGACGGAGTCGAAGTCGCGGCCCTGCGCGACACGCCGTCCGTCCACCGACTGAAGGCGTGCGACCAGCGTGGACGGGTCGGAGGGGTCGCCCGCGCGGCCGGTGCCGAAGGTGCCGGTGAGGTCCCAGTACTCGGCGGAGCGGAAGGCGATGCGCTCGCGTTCCCGCTCGACCACGAGCCGGGTGGCGACGGACTGGACGCGGCCGGCCGACAGGCGCGGCATGACCTTCTTCCACAGGACCGGCGAGACCTCGTAGCCGTAGAGGCGGTCGAGGATGCGGCGGGTCTCCTGGGCGTCCACCAGCTTCTGGTTGAGCTGGCGCGGGTTGGCCACGGCGGCGCGGATCGCGTCCTTGGTGATCTCGTGGAAGACCATCCGCTTGACGGGGATCTTCGGCTTGAGGACCTCCTGGAGGTGCCAGGCGATCGCCTCGCCCTCCCGGTCCTCATCGGTGGCCAGGAAGAGTTCGTCGGACTCCTTCAGGAGGTCCTTGAGCTTCTTGACCTGTGCCTTCTTGTCGGCGTTGACCACATAGATCGGCTGGAAGTCATGGTCCACGTCCACACCGAGGCGGCGGACCTCACCGGTGTACTTCTCCGGCACCTCGGCGGCGCCGCTGGGGAGGTCACGGATGTGCCCGACACTCGCCTCGACGACGTATCCGGGGCCGAGATAGCCCTTGATCGTCTTCGCCTTGGCTGGCGACTCGACGATGACGAGTCGGCGACCGCCCTGTGCGGTCTCGCTGGTCGGGGACAACTTCGCTCTTCTCTCCGATGGACGCCGGGGACTGCCCCGGCGGTGTTTCTCCGGGGTCGCCGCGTGCTGCTGGCCGATAGGACGCTGGGGACTGTGACGGTACATCCCGCCCCCGCGTCAGACGGGAAAAGCCCACAACGGCCACTCGAACGGTAACCCGACTACCGGTATTCCTGCCGCCCGGAGTCCCCGGCCGGGCCGTCTCCCCGGTCCGGAGCGGGCCGCTCCCGTTCCCTCCCCGGGGCCGTACGCGGCCACGACGTCCGACGTCAGAGGGTGCGGCGCCGCTCCGCGGTGTGCGGTGGGGCGGGGTTCCGGTGCGATCTGGTTCACATCGGCCCGCACCGGGTGCCGCGGCGATCCTTTCCAGCCGTTCACAGTTCACACGGTGGAGTGCGGCCGGGTACGTCAGGCGGCCCAGGGGAGCTACGTCACCGGGCGCACCCCGGGTGACCGGGGCGCGGTTCTAGAGCGCCGGTTCCAGGAAGCCCTGTTCGACCAGGAGGCGGATCTGGGCGGGGGTGCGGTCGCGGAGGAGGACGGGGTCCTCGCCGACCAGCTGGGCGATGGCGTCGAGGATGCGCCCGGCGCTGAGGGAGCCGTCGCAGACACCGGCGAACCCGGCGCCGACGGTGTCCACCTTGGTGGCGCGCCGCATGCCCCGGTGCTGGCGGAGGACGACGTGCTCCGGGTCCTCGGCGCCGGGGAGGCCGACCTGCTCCTGGACGACCTCGGCGGTGAGGCGGAAGTGGCCTTCGAGCAGGGCGGCGTCGTCGTAGGAGCGGAGGTAGTCCACCCGGTCGAAGTGGGCCCGGATCGCCTCGCCGAGCGGCTGCTCGACGGGGTGCGGCCACTCCTCCACGACGACGGAGGGCTCGGCCGCGCCGGTGCGCCGGAGCGTGATCCACCCGAACCCGATCCCGCGCACCTTGCGCGCCTCGAACTCGTCGAGCCACGCGTCGTACCGCGTTTGGTACTCCGCCGGGTCGCCCCGGTGGTCACCGGCGTCGCGGAGCCACAGCTCGGCGTACTGCGTGACGTCCTGCACCTCGCGCTGGACGATCCACGCGTCGCAGCCGCGCGGCACCCAGGAGCGGAGCCGGTCCTGCCACTCCTCCCCCTCGACGTGCTGCCAGTTGGCGAGAAACTGCGCGAAGCCGCCCTCGTTCAGCAGGTCACCCGACTGCTGAACGAGCGAGCGGCACAGATCGTCCCCGCTCATCCCGCCGTCGCGGTACGTGAGCCGGGCGCCGGGCGAGATGACGAACGGCGGGTTGGAGACGATCAGGTCGAACGTCTCGTCGTCCCGCACCGGCGTGAACAGCGACCCTTCGCGCAGGTCGGCGGCGGGCGCCCCGGACAGCGCGAGGGTGAGCGCCGCGATGTGCAGAGCGCGCGGGTTGACGTCGGTCGCGGTGACCCGCGTCGCGTGCTGGGCGGCGTGCAGCGCCTGGATGCCGGACCCGGTGCCGAGGTCGAGCGCGGAGCCGACCGGCGTACGCACCGTGATCCCGGCGAGCGTGGTCGAGGCACCGCCGACCCCCAGCACCACCTGCTCGGCGTGCTGCCCGATCCCGCCCGCGCCGCCGACCGCGCAGCCGAGGTCGGACACGATGAACCAGTCCTCGCCGTCGGGTCCGCCGTACGGCCGTACGTCCACCGTGGCGGCCACCTCGTCGCCGCCGACGCGAGTCAGCCACCCGGCGTCCAGCGCCTCGTCGGCGGGCAGCACCCGCGCCACCTGCGCGTACGGCGCGGGCTGCTGGAGCAGGAAGAGGCGTACGAGGGTCTGCAACGGGGTGTCGCCACGGGTGGCCCGGAGCGCGGGCACCGTCTCGCTGCGGGCCAGCGCCGCGTAGGCGGGGGCGCCGAGCAGGTCGAGGAGACCGTCGGCGGTGAAGGAGGCCGCGAGCAGGGCTTCGCGCAGGCGCGCCGCGGTGTCGGGGCGGTCGGTGGCGGGCAGGGGGGCGAGGCCGGTGTCAGTCACGCCCCCATTGTGTCCCGCGGGGGCCGGGAGGGAGCCACGCGGCACAGCCCGGGCACCGGCCCGCCCGGTCAGCCCTTCGTCGCCGAGGTGGACGGCGAGGCGGAGCCCGAACCGGAACCGGACCCCCCGCTTCCGCCTTCGGAAGGTGCCCCGGACGGCGCGGCGGACGGCGCGGCGGACGCGCGCACATGGCAGCTCTCCTGCTCCGCGATGGCCGTCTTCACCTCGCCCTGCTCCAGCCGCTTGAGCGCCTCGGTGCCGCTGTTGCTCTGCTTGTCGATCTCCTTGGTCTGCGCGGCGACGTCGTGCAGACCACTGGCGAACTTGCCCTGGTCGTCGGTGTCGAGCGCGTCCACCTTCTTCTGGAGGTCGCCGTAGGCCGTGGCGAGGCCGAGCAGGTTCCGGGACGCGTCCTGCTGGAGCTTGGAGCCGCCGTCCACGCCGGGGGGCGCGCCCGCGCCGGAGAGGGCGCCCGCGATGCCCTTGTAGCCGTCGGCCATGTCCTGGAACGCCTTGGAGTAGGTCTCCTTGGCGGTCTTCGGCGGCAGATTGCTGTCGTTGGAGATCTTGGAGATCGACGCGTTCGCCGCTCTGATCTTGGCGTCCTGCGCGGGCAGGCCGTCGCAGACCTGCTTGGCCCACGTCATCAGCTTGGGGTCGGGGCCGCTGTCCTTCTCGCTGGTGCATCCCGACAGCGCTGCCACCAGTACCGCACCGCAGGACAGGGTGGCCGCGAGCTTCTTGTTCACCGGATCGGTCCCTTCAATGGCTCTCGGCCCCCGGAATTTACACGGCCAGGGGACATCATCTCCCCATCGGACGCCCCGTTAGTAAGCTTTTGTGACGCTTCGCACGCCGGAGCCCCTGGCAGCCACCGGGAGAGAAGACTCACGGCGTACGCGGGCACACTCCGGCAGCGTGCGGGCGCCCGGCGCGTCACTTCACGCCGGGCGCCCGCCCGTTGACGTACCTCTCCTGCAGAACTCTACGAAGTCACCGCCGTGCCCGAGGAGTTGGCGGACCGGTCGCCCTCGTCGTCGTCCCCGACCGCGATGCCGCGCCGCTTCGAGACGTACACCGAGACGACGATCACCGCGAGGGCGAACAGCGCGACCCCGATCCGTACGCCCAGGTTCTCGCCCGCGCCGTAGGAGAACTTGATCACGGCGGGCGCGATGAGCAGCGAGACGAGGTTCATGACCTTGAGCAGGGGGTTGATGGCGGGCCCGGCGGTGTCCTTGAAGGGGTCACCGACCGTGTCGCCGATCACCGTCGCCTCGTGGGCGGGGCTGCCCTTGCCGCCGTGGTGCCCGTCCTCGACCAGTTTCTTGGCGTTGTCCCAGGCACCGCCGGAGTTGGCGAGGAAGACCGCCATCAAGGTCCCCGCGCCGATCGCGCCCGCGAGGTACGACCCGAGCGCGCCGACCCCGAGCGTGAACCCGACGAAGATCGGCGCCATCACGGCGAGCAGCCCCGGTGTGGCCAGTTCGCGCAGCGCGTCCTTCGTGCAGATGTCCACGACCCGGCCATACTCCGGTTTCTCCGTGAAGTCCATGATGCCGGGCCGCTCCCGGAACTGGCGCCGGACCTCGAACACCACCGAACCCGCCGACCGCGACACGGCGTTGATGGCGAGCCCGGAGAAGAGGAACACGACCGCCGCCCCGGCGATGAGCCCGACGAGGTTGTTCGGCTGGGAGATGTCCAGCGACAGGTTCAGCGGCGCACCCGGCCCGCCGAGCCGTACGCCCACGTCCCGCACGCTGGTGGTGATGGCGTCCCGGTACGACCCGAACAGCGCGGAGGCCGCGAGGACGGCGGTGGCGATGGCGATGCCCTTGGTAATGGCCTTGGTGGTGTTGCCGACGGCGTCCAGGTCGGTGAGCACCTGCGCCCCGGCGCCCTCCACGTCGCCGGACATCTCCGCGATGCCCTGCGCGTTGTCGGAGACCGGCCCGAAGGTGTCCATCGCCACGATCACCCCGACCGTGGTGAGCAGCCCGGTCCCGGCCAGCGCGACCGCGAACAGCGCGAGCATGATCGAGGTGCCGCCCAGCAGGAACGCCCCGTACACACCGAGCCCGATGAGCAGCGCGGTGTAGACGGCCGACTCCAGGCCCAGCGAGATGCCGGACAGGACGACGGTGGCCGGGCCGGTGAGGGAGGTCTTGCCGATGTCCCGCACCGGGCGCCGGGTGGTCTCGGTGAAGTACCCGGTGAGCTGCTGGATCACGGCGGCGAGCAGGATGCCGATGGCCACCGCGACCAGCGCGAGGACGCGCGGGTCGCCGTCCTTGGCGCGGATCGCCGCGTCCCCGACCCCGTCGAGTTCGGCGTAACTCCCCGGCAGGTAGAGGAAGACGGCGACGGCGACCAGGACCAGCGAGACCACCGCCGACAGGAAGAAGCCCCGGTTGATGGCCGACATGCCGCTGCGGTCGCTCCGTCTCGGCGCGACCGCGAAGATGCCGAACATCGCCGTGACCACCCCGATCGCGGGCACGAGCAGCGGGAACGCGAGACCCGCGTCCCCGAACGCGACCTTGCCCAGGATCAGCGCGGCCACCAGCGTCACGGCGTACGACTCGAACAGGTCGGCCGCCATGCCCGCGCAGTCCCCGACATTGTCGCCCACGTTGTCCGCGATGGTCGCGGCGTTGCGCGGATCGTCCTCGGGGATGCCCTGTTCCACCTTGCCGACGAGGTCGGCGCCCACGTCGGCGGCCTTGGTGAAGATGCCGCCGCCGACCCGCATGAACATGGCGATCAGGGCGGCGCCGAGGCCGAAGCCCTCCAGCACCTTCGGCGCGTCAGCCGCGTAGACGAGCACCACGCAACTGGCGCCCAGCAGACCGAGTCCCACGGTGAACATGCCGACCACACCGCCGGTACGGAAAGCGATCTTCATCGCTTTGTGGGAAACGAGGGTGAGATCCTTTTCCGGTTCTCCGGGACCCGGAGTCGCCTCCCGCGCGGCTGCCGCGACGCGCACATTGCTGCGTACGGCGAGCCACATGCCGATATAGCCGGTGGCCGCCGAGAAAAGCGCGCCGATGAGGAAGAAGACCGAACGTCCGGCTCTCTGGCCCCAGTTGTCGGCGGGCAGCAGCATCAGCAGGAAGAAGACGATCACGGCGAACACCGCGAGTGTCCGCAACTGCCGGGCGAGATACGCCTTGGCGCCTTCCTGGACCGCTTCCGCGATCCGTTTCATGCTGTCGGTGCCGTCGCCCGCCGCCAGTACCTGCCGTACCAGCACGCCCGCGAGCGCGAGCGCGGCCAGGGCCACGACCGCGATCACCGCCACCAGGACCCGGTTGCCGTCCGTCAGGACCGCCGCCGCTAGAGGATTGTCGATGGGAATGTGAGGGGAAAGCTCCGCCATTCGTCCTCCCTGACGCTTGGGCTGAGCTCACGATGTGGACGGAGTGTAGGGACCGGCGGGTGTTCCAAGAAGGGGGCCGGTAATCAGAATTGGCCTTTCTGCCCACTTCCGCAAATGATCGAGGTCCGGACCCGCACATGATCAATGGTTGGACCCGCACGTGATCGGGGTCCGGCCATTGATCGTGAATTCCTTCACGAATTCAGGCGACGGGGAGGACCGGCGGGAACACCTGCACCCGGGCAGGCGGAAGCGGCCGACGCGGGGCCGGCGGGGGAAAAGGGGGAGGCGTAATCGTGCCGCTCAGGCTCAGGCTCAGGCTCAGGCTCAGGCTCAGGCTCAGGCTCAGGCTCAGGCTCAGGCTCAGGCGAGGGTGACGGTCGGCGGGACCGTGGGCCAGCTCATGCGGATCAGACCGCCGTCCGCGCCCGCGGTGACCTGGACGTCGTCCACGAGGCCGCTGATGACCGCGAGGCCCATCTCGTCCTCCTCGGCCTCGACGTCGGCGTCCGCGTCGGCGCCGCCCGCGACCCGGTCGGCCGCCACGGCGTGCGGGGCCTCGTCGCCGACCTCGATGGAGAACAGCTTCTCGTCCTCGATCAGCGCGACCTTGACCGGTGCGGCGACCGCGTGGCTCTGGTGCAGTCCCACGGCCCGCGAGCAGGCCTCGCCCACGGCGAGCCGGACCTCGTCGAGGACGGCCTCGTCCACTCCGGCCCGGCGCGCCACCGCGGCCGCCACCAGGCGGGCGGTCCGGACGTGCTCGGGCAGCGCGCTGAAGCGGAGTTCGACGGTGGCCATGCATCCCCCTCAACGACTACGGGCGTGCGATGCGGAGGCGGGACGCCTCGCGTCCGCACCCCGCGGTGGAACTATCGGGCGGGTGGAACATCGGGGCCCCGGACCATCGTGACGGTCCGGGGCGGGGCCGTACCCGGTCCGGACCCCCACGGGCCCGGAACCGGAGCTCGACCCGGAGATCAGTCGGTGGCCTCGACCGCTTCGTCCACCGAGGTGTGAATCGGGAACACCTTGGTGAGACCGGTGATGCGGAAGATCTTCAGGATGCGCTCCTGGTTGCAGACCAGGCGCAGCGAACCCTCATGGGCACGCACCCGCTTCAGGCCGCCGACCAGCACGCCGAGCCCGGTGGAGTCGAGGAAGTCCACGCCCTCCATGTCCACGACGAGATGGAAATTCCCGTCGTTCACCAGCTCCACGAGCTGCTCGCGCAGCTTCGGCGCGGTGTATACATCGATTTCGCCACCGACCTCGACGACCGTACGATCGCCGACGGTACGGGTTGACAGGGACAGGTCCACGGATCCTCCAGCACCTTGCTATCGAGCGGTCGTCCCACAGGCACACACACGCGGCCCTCGGGACGGAACGCCAGCCGCGATGGCATTCAATCACTTACCGGCGGGCGTGCACGACGCCTTGGCCTCATTGTCCGTCACGCCGGTGACACACTCGACTCCGATGGCCAAGAATCACCGATCCGACCGATCCCAGGCGGAACAGGCGTTCCACCCGTCTCCGGGGGCGGTCCTGGACCGGCTCACCTCGGGACCGGGCCGCTCCGCGCGCGTCACTCATACGGAGCACCTGCCCCCGCGCGCGGGTCGTCATGCCCGCTGGCCTGACGGTATTCGCCCGGAAGTGATCGCCGCCGTACAGGCGTGCGGTATCGAGCGGCCGTGGGCCCACCAGGCCGAGGCGGCGGGGCGCGCCCTGGCCGGTGAGTCGGTGGTCGTCGCCACCGGCACCGCCTCCGGCAAGTCCCTCGCCTATCTCGTACCGGTGCTGTCCGCCCTGCTGGACGGCTCCGAGGCGCCCAACGGACGCGGCGCCACCAGCCTCTACCTGGCGCCCACCAAGGCGCTCGCGGCGGACCAGTGCAGATCGGTGAAGGAACTCGCACAACCTCTCGGCACCGCGGTCCGCCCGGCCGTCTACGACGGCGACACCCCCTTCGAGGAACGCGAGTGGGTCCGCCAGTACGCCAACCACGTGCTGACCAACCCCGACATGCTGCACCGCGGGATACTCCCCTCCCACCCCCGCTGGGCCTCCTTCCTGAAGGCGCTGAAGTACGTCGTCATCGACGAGTGCCACACCTACCGGGGTGTCTTCGGCTCCCATGTCGCCCAGGTGCTGCGCCGTCTGCGCCGCCTCTGCGCCCGCTACGGTTCCTCCCCCGTCTTCCTGCTCGCCTCCGCGACCGCCGCCGACCCCGCCGTCGCCGCCCGGCGGCTGACCGGGCTGCCGGTGGCCGAGGTCGCCGACGACGCCTCCCCGCGCGGCGAACTGGTCTTCGCCCTCTGGGAGCCCCCGCTCACCGAACTCCACGGCGAGAAGGGCGCCCCGGTACGCCGTACCGCCACCGCCGAGACCGCCGACCTGCTCACCGACCTCGCCGTGCAGGGCGTCCGCTCGGTCGCCTTCGTCCGCTCCCGGCGCGGCGCCGAGCTGATCTCGGTGATCGCCCAGGAACGGCTGGCCGAGGTGGACCGTTCGCTGGCCCGCCGGGTCGCCGCCTACCGGGGCGGCTATCTCCCCGAGGAGCGCCGGGCCCTGGAACGCGCCCTGCACTCCGGCGAACTCCTAGGCCTCGCCTCCACCACCGCGCTGGAACTGGGCGTGGACATCGCGGGCCTCGACGCCGTCCTCATCGCCGGTTACCCCGGCACCCGCGCCTCCCTCTGGCAGCAGGCGGGCCGCGCCGGACGGGCCGGACAGGGTGCCCTCGCGGTGCTGGTGGCCCGCGACGACCCGCTGGACACCTTCCTCGTGCACCATCCCGAGGCCCTGTTCGACCAGCCCGTCGAGTCCACCGTCCTCGACCCCGACAACCCCTACGTCCTCGCCCCGCACCTCTGCGCGGCGGCGGCGGAGATCCCGCTCACCGAGGAGGACCTGGAGCTGTTCGGCCCGGCGAGCGCGGAACTGCTGCCGCAGCTGGAGGCCGCGAAACTGCTGCGCCGCCGCACCCGCGCCTGGCACTGGACCCGCCGCGAGCGGGCCGCCGACCTCACCGACATCCGGGGCGGCGGGGGCAGCCCGGTGCAGATCGTGGAGGAGGGCACCGGCCGCCTGCTGGGCACCGTGGACGAGGCCGCCGCGCACTCCGCCGTCCACGAGGGCGCGGTCCATCTGCACCAGGGCCGCACCCATCTGGTCCGCTCCCTCGACCTGAAGGAGTCGGTCGCCCTGGTCGAGCGGGCCGAACCGCCGTACTCCACCGTCGCCCGCGACACCACCTCCGTCTCCGTCCTGAGCACCGACACCGAGATCCCCTGGGGCTCCGGCCGCCTCTGCTACGGCTCCGTCGAGGTCACCAACCAGGTCGTCTCCTTCCTCCGCCGCCGTCTGATCACCGGCGAGGTCCTCGGCGAGACCAAGCTCGACCTGCCGCCGCGCACCCTGCGCACCCGCGCGGTGTGGTGGACGGTCACCGAGGACCAGCTCGACGCGGCCCGGATCAACCCGGAGATCCTCGGCGGTGCCCTGCACGCCGCCGAACACGCCTCCATCGGCCTGCTCCCGCTCTTCGCCACCTGCGACCGCTGGGACATCGGCGGCGTCTCCGTCCCCCTCCACCCCGACACCCTCCTGCCCACCGTCTTCGTCTACGACGGCCATCCCGGCGGCGCCGGTTTCGCCGAACGTGCCTTCCACACCGCGCACGCCTGGCTCACGGCCACCCGCGAGGCCATCGCCTCCTGCGAATGCGACGCCGGCTGCCCCTCCTGCATCCAGTCCCCCAAGTGCGGCAACGGCAACGAGCCCCTGCACAAGCGCGGCGCGGTACGCCTCCTTTCCGTGCTGCTACGGGACGCTCCGGGGCGGGGGGTGCCCACGGAGTAGGGGCCGCTCCCCGGAGTTGGGGTGGGGGTTGGGGCTGGGGCTGAGGTGAAGGCTGTGGTCGGTCTCGGGCGCGGGTCCGGAGACCGGCTCGGGTGCGGGTCCGGAGACCGGCTCGGGTGCGGCCGGGCCCGCCCGTGCTCTGACCTCCGCCGCGAACGGTCCCCGCCCCACCGCGGCCGTCACGTCCGAGATGTCGCCGGTCAGGGCGCATCGGACCACGCGGGAACCCTGCGCGACGGCCAGTTCCCGTGCCCGGTCGCAGGCGCCGTCCTCGCCCTCGGCCCAGTGGTCCGCCGCGGTGAGGGCCGCCAGATCGGCACTCCCGGCGGCCCGGTGCCGTACGACCACGGCCTGGCCGAGGGCGAGTACGGCGCCGAACACCACGCACAGCAGCGCGACGACCCCGACGCTCCACACGGTCGCGGAGCCCCGGTCCCCCGACGGCTCCCTCCGCCCGGCGCTCATGTCCCGGTCACCTCCTCCGCGTCCGCGACCGCCTCCTCCCGTACCTCGAACGGCAGCCCGCCCAGCAGCGGCGGCGCGGCCACCACGGTCACCCGCACCCGGTCGCCCTCCCTTCCGACGGTCACCCGCGCACCCCGCGGCGCGGCGTCCCGCGCGATCCGTACGACCGTGTCGGCGGGGTCCTGCCGGGCGGCGGACCGGGCGCCCGCCCTGGCGGCGTCCACGCACTCGATCCGCGCCGCCATCATCAGCAGCACCCCGACCAGCGTGGTGGTGAACGCCAGGAGCACACAGAGCACCACCGCCGACTCCGCCGTCACGAACCCCCGGTCCGCGCCGAGGTCCGGCCCGCGAAGTCCCTTCCGCCACACGGCACTTGGCACACGCCCAGCACCATCGGCCGACGACGGGACTCCGCGGACACGCCCCGGCTCACATCCGCGCACTGAGCGCCCGCTTCACGATGGACTGGAGCTCCGCCTTCACCTGGCCGCTGGTGACGACCTCGTACAACAGCAGGGCGAAGCCGACCGCCGCGACGATCCCCATCGCGTACTCGGAGGTCACCATGCCCCCGTCCCGCCGACACCGCTCCCGCAGCAGCCCCAGGATCAACCCGAGCCTGCTCCGCACCGCGTTCTTCTTCATCTCGAACTCCTCTTTCCACAAAGGCTGTTGACGCTTTCGCGCTCGACCACTCGCACCACATGCGCACCCGTGTCCGCACCCGCACTCGTGAGCGCCACGGGCCGTCTCTCAGCTCCCACCCCCTCCCAGCACCCCGCCCGCCAGCCCGATCACCACGGGCAGGACGCCGAGGGCGATGAACGCGGGCAGGAAGCACAGTCCGACCGGGGCGGCGACCATGACCGCCGCGCGCCGTGCCCGTGCCGTGGCGTCGCGCGCCCACTCGGCGCGGGCGTCCGAGGCGATCCGGGCGGCGGGGCCCGCCGCCGGGAGACCGGAGTCACCGGCCCGTTCCAGCAGCCGGGCCAGCGCGGCGGCTCCCGGTATCCGCGCCAACCGGCGCCAGGCGTCGGCGTGGTCGCCCCCGAGTCGCACCTCGGCCGCACCCCGGGCGAGGGCGTCCCCCACCGGCCCTCCGAGCGCCTCCCCGACCGCGAAAGCGGCCACGGCGGGACCGGCACCGGCGGCGACACAGGCCGCCAAAAGATCTGCGGCGAGCGGCAGTTGCCGAGCCACCGCACCGGGGTCGGGCTCCTCCACCGGACGTGCCCGCGCCTGGTACACCTGCCACCGCCACACCCCCACGGCGACCCCGGCCCCGAGCACCGCGCCGACCACCCCACCGACCAGCACCACCACCCCGCACCCCGCGCCCACGACCGGCGCCCACCGCCGCACCACCGGGACGACCCGCAGCCCCGCCCGCGCCACGGCAACCTCCCGCGCCACCAGCCCCGCCGCCCTGCGCCGCGTCCCCCGCGACCGCCGGCCCACCTCCACCCACCCCGCCACCAGCAGGACGAGTACGACCGCCCCCAGCCCGTGAACAGCACCCCAGGCACCCATTCCGACCAACCCCTCTCGCACTCCACACCCACCGAACCCACACCCACGCCACAAGGCCCGACCCCACCCGAGGGGCGCGGGAACCCGCGCCCAGCCACAGCCGAGCCGCACCGAATGCGGCACCGGACGACCCGTCTCACTGCCCACCAGCCCCAGCCCCAGCACCCCGCACAATCCGCCGCACCCACCACACCCCCGCCCCCTCGCAC
>NZ_JAHRXF010000068.1 GCF_019104725.1 Streptomyces corallincola
CCCCCCCCCCCCCCCCCCCCCCCCCCCCCCGCCCCCCCCCCCCCCCCCCCCCCCCCCCCCCCGTCGCCCCCGCCCCGCCCCATGCTCCCGCCGCACCCCGACCGGGTCACCCCCTCCCCCGAGGAAGTCCGATACGGCCCACGTGATCGTCCGGAACCGATCAGGAGCGGGGTCCGAAAGGCGCGCGGCACCCGGTTCCGCTCAACTCCCTTTCCTGTCTGTGCCTTTCGCCACACACGCGGCTTTCCGATCCACGCGGAGCAGCCGGGACTCCGGGGGTGTTGACGGCGCTCGGCCGGTTCCCGATGATCCCGCACATGGACACCCCCGCACCCACCCCCGGCCCCGCGCCCCTCCCCCGTTTCCCGGCGGACTTCCTCTGGGGTGTGTCCACCTCAGCGCACCAGATCGAGGGGGCTGTCGGGGAGCGGGAGGCGTCCGTGTGGGACGCGTTCACGGCGCGGGAGGGGGTGGTGCGGGACGGGAGCACGGCGGAGGTGGCCTGTGATCATGTGCGCCGGTATCGGGAGGACGTCGGGCTGCTGGCGGGGCTGGGGGTGGGGGCGTACCGGTTCTCGGTGTCGTGGCCCCGGGTCAACTCGCCCGGGGGAATCGGGTTCTACGACCGGTTGGTCGATGAGCTGTGCGCGGCCGGGGTGCGGCCGGTGGCCACCTTGTTCCACTGGGACCTGCCCGCCGGGCTGGACTGGCTGGAGCGGGACACCGCCGAGCGGTTCGCGGCGTACGTGGAGGTCGTCGCGGAGCGTCTCGGGGACCGGGTGGAACGGTGGATCACGCTCAACGAGCCCGCCGAGCACACCCTGTTCGGGCACGCGCTCGGCGTGCACGCGCCCGGCCGGGCACTCCTCTTCGACGCGCTGCCCGTCGCACACCATCAACTCCTCGCGCACGGACTCGCCGTACGCGCCCTGCGCGCGGCCGGAGCGGCACGGACCGGGATCACCAACTCGCACGGCCCCACCTGGCTCGCCTCCGACGACCCCGCCGACACCGAGGCCGCCGCCTTCCACGACCTACTGCTGAACCGGCTGTTCGCCGAACCGGTACTGCTGGGCGAATACCCGGACGGGATGGGCGAGTTGATGCCCGGCAGCGCGTCGCAGGTCGCCGCCGACCTCGCGGTGATCTCCGAGCCGCTCGACTTCTACGGGATCAACTACTACGCCCCCACCCGCGTCGGCGCCCCGCTGAACACCCCCTCCGAGTTCGGCGGCATCCCGCTCCCCGCCGAACTCCCCTTCTCCGTACGGGAGATCACCGGCCGCCCGGTCACGGACTCGGGCTGGCCCGTCGTACCGGAGGCGCTCACCGAGCTGCTGTGCGGGTTCCGGGAGCGGTACGGGGACCGGCTGCCGCCCGTCGTCGTCACGGAGAACGGGTGCGCCTACGACGGGCTGGAGGACACGGAGCGGATCGCGTACCTGGACGCGCACATCCGGGCCCTGCACGCCGCGTCCGCCGCCGGGGTGGACGTACGCGGCTACTTCGTCTGGACCCTGCTCGACAACTTCGAGTGGGCCGAGGGCTACACGCGCCGCTTCGGCCTCGTGCACGTCGATCGCACCACCCGGCGGCGCACCCCGAAGGCGTCGTACCACTGGTTCCGGGAGGCACTGCGGGAACAGCGGCGCCCCCCGGCGCCGTAGGGCTCAGAAGCCCAGGCGGCGCAGCTGCTTCGGGTCGCGCTGCCAGTCCTTGGCGACCTTCACGTGCAGGTCGAGGAAGACCGGGGTGCCGAGCAGCGCCTCGATCTGCTTGCGGGACTTGATGCCGACGTCCTTCAGGCGCTTGCCCTTGGGGCCGATGATGATGCCCTTCTGGCTGGGCCGCTCGATGAAGACGTTCGCGTGGATGTCGAGCAGCGGCTTGTCCGCCGGGCGGTCCTCGCGGGGCAGCATCTCCTCCACGACCACGGCGATGGAGTGCGGCAGCTCGTCGCGGACGCCCTCCAGCGCGGCCTCGCGGATCAGTTCCGCGACCATGACCTGCTCGGGCTCGTCGGTGAGGTCGCCCTCCGGGTACAGCGCGGGGCTCTCGGGCAGCATCGGGATCAGCAGGTCCGCGAGCAGCTCGACCTGCTTGCCGCCGACCGCGGACACCGGCACGATCTGCGCCCACTCGAAGCCCAGCTCCTTGCCGAGCTGATCGACCGCGATGAGCTGTTCGGCCAGGGTCTTGGAATCGACCAGGTCGGTCTTGGTGACGATGGCGATCTTCGGCGTCCTGCGGATTCCGGCGAGTTCCTTGGCGATGAACTTGTCACCGGGGCCGAGCTTCTGGTCGGCGGGCAGGCAGAAACCGATCACGTCCACCTCGGCCCACGTGGCGCGGACCACGTCGTTCAGCCGCTCCCCGAGCAGCGTGCGCGGCTTGTGGAGGCCGGGGGTGTCCACCAGGATGAGCTGCGCGTCCGGGCGGTGCACGATGCCGCGCACCGTGTGCCGGGTGGTCTGCGGACGGTTGGAGGTGATCGCCACCTTCTGCCCCACCAGAGCGTTCGTGAGGGTGGACTTGCCCGCGTTGGGGCGGCCCACGAAGCAGGCGAAGCCGGCACGGTGGACGGCCTCGGCCGGCTGCTCGGATGACTGGGTACGAACGCTCATGGCGACCATTGTCCCTGATCCACCGGGCCCCGCCGACCCCGGCCGCCGACGCGGGCGCCCCCCGGGGGGTGCCGACGCGCCCCGGAACCCCTGCGGGACCACCCCTGACCGGCCCCGACCGGCCCCGGCTACGCCTCGCCGCCCGCCGCGACCGTCCGCCGTACCGTCCCGTCCGGCCCCGCCAGCAGCACCGGTGTGCGCGGGCCGCCCAGGTCCGCCACCGCGGCCAGGTCGTCCGGCGCGGCCTCCTCCGCCGCACCCACCACGGCCGCCGCCTCCAGCGACCGCGCGCCCGAGGCGACGGCCATCGCCACGGCCGTGCGCAGCGCGCTCAGCCGCAGGGAGGGCAGGTCCACCGACCCGGCGACATACGTCCTGCCGGTCTCGTCCCGTACGGCCGCCCCCTCGGGGACACCGTTACGGGCCCTGGCGGACCGGGCCAGGGTGACGATCTTGCGGTCCTCGGGGTCGAGCGTGTCGCTGTCGGTCATGCCCCGAGCATACGGAGCGCGGCACACGGAGCGCGCCGCCGGTGACCCCGTGGGGATGCCCCCTACGGCTACGGGCGGTCCAGCCGCAGCCGGTCCGCCCGTGGCAGCCCCGCCACCACCAGGTCGTAGGAGTCCTCGACCAGTTCACGCAGCAGCCGGTCCGGCAGGGCGCCGTCCGCCGTGACCGTGTTCCAGTGCCGCTTGTTCATGTGCCAGCCCGGGACGATCAGCCCCGCGTGCTCGGCGCGCAGCCGGACCGCGTCGTCCGGGTCGCACTTGAGGTTGGCCGTGAGGGGCCGCGCGCCCAGGTCCGTGAGGGCGAACATCTTGCCCAGCACCTTGAAGACCGAGGTCTCCGGGTTGAAGGGGAAGTCCTCCACGGCCGCGTTGAAGGACAGGCACAGGGCGCGCAGCTCCTTCGGGGTCACGCGGGGGCCTCCTCCATCGCGGGTGAGGTGACCGGCTCGACCAGCACGGTGACGATCTTGTTCCGGCGCCCGGCGGCGGACTCGGCGGTCAGCTTCAGGCGCCGCTCGTCGGGGAGTCCGACCTCGGCGGAGGCACCGGCGATCGGGACCCGGCCGAGCGCCTTGGCGAGCAGGCCGCCGACGGTCTCCACGTCCTCGTCGTCGTACTCCTCCAGGCCGTACAGCTCGCCCAGGTCGGTGATGTCCAGGCGGGCGGTGACCCGGTAGCGGTCGTCGCCCAGCTCCTCCACCGGCGGGAGTTCCCGGTCGTACTCGTCGGTGATCTCCCCGACGATCTCCTCCAGGATGTCCTCGATGGTGACGATGCCCGCCGTGCCGCCGTACTCGTCGATGACGACGGCGACGTGGTTGCGTTCCTTCTGCATCTCGCGCAGCAGGTCACCGGCGTTCTTGGTGTCCGGGACGAAGACGGCGGGACGCATCGCGGTGGAGACGAGGTCGCCCTCGGTCTCGCGGCTGATGTGCGTCTTGCGGACGAGGTCCTTCAGATACACGATCCCGACGATGTCGTCCTCGCTCTCCCCGGTGACCGGGATGCGGGAGAACCCGGAGCGCAGGGCGAGGGTGAGGGCCTGCCGGATGGTCTTGTACCGCTCGATGACGACGAGGTCGGTACGCGGCACCATCACCTCGCGGACCAGGGTGTCGCCCAGCTCGAAGACGGAGTGCACCATGCGGCGCTCGTCGTCCTCGATCAGCGACTCCTGCTCCGCCAGGTCCACCATCGCGCGCAGCTCCGCCTCGGAGGCGAACGGGCCCCGGCGGAAGCCCTTTCCGGGGGTGAGCGCGTTGCCGATGAGGATCAGCAGGGACGGGATCGGCCCCATGATCCTGGCCAGCGGCAGCAGGACGTACGCGGCCGCCGTGGCCGTGTTTAGCGGGTGCTGGCGGCCGATGGTGCGCGGGGAGACCCCGACGGCGACGTACGACACCAGGACCATGACGCCGATGGCGGCGAGCAGCGCCTGCCAGGTCGCGTCGATGACCTGGAGGCACTCGTAGGTGACGAGGGCCGCCGCCGCCATCTCGCAGGCGACGCGGACCAGCAGGGCCACGTTCAGATAGCGGGTGGGGTCGGCGGCGATCTGGGCGAGCTTGGCGCTGCCCCGGCGTCCGGTGCGGACGGCCTCGTCGGCGCGGAAGCTGGAGACGCGGGCGAGGCCCGCCTCCGCGCAGGCGGCGAGCCAGGCCACGACGACCAGCGCGACCGCGCCGATCACGATCTGCGGACTCATGCGACGACCGCCCCCGTCACGAGACGGTGGGCGCGGGCGAGGGACCGGTCAGGCCCCGCTCGCCGCGCCACCCGTCCACGATGGCGGCCTGGAGCCCGAACATCTCCGCCTTCTCGTCGGGCTCCTCGTGGTCGTACCCCAGCAGGTGCAACACCCCGTGGACGGTGAGCAGTTGCAGCTCCTCGTCCATCGAGTGCCGGGTCTCCGCCTCCTCGCCCTGCCGGGCGGCGACCTCGGGACACAGCACGATGTCGCCGAGCAGCCCCTGCGGGGGCTCCTCGTCGTCCTTGGACGGCGGGCGCAGCTCGTCCATCGGGAACGACATCACGTCGGTCGGACCGGGGAGGTCCATCCACTGGATGTGCAGCTGCTCCATCGCGTCGGCGTCCACGACGATCACCGACAGTTCGGAGAGCGGATGGATGCGCATCCTCGCCAGTGCGTAGCGTGCGATGTCGAGGACCGCCTGCTCGTCCACCTCGGTGCCGGACTCGTTGTTGACGTCGATCGACATGGTGCTGTCGTGTCTCTACTTCCCCTTGGGCCCGGCCCCTCCCCGGCCCCCCTGCCGGGAGCCGTTCTCGGTGCCGTGCGCGCTGTCGTACTTCTCGTACGCATCGACGATACGGCCCACCAGCTTGTGCCGGACGACATCCTGCGACGACAGCCGCGAGAAGTGCACGTCGTCCACCCCCTCCAGGATGTCCTGCACCTGCCGCAGCCCCGACTTCGTGCCGTTCGGCAGGTCCACCTGCGTCACGTCGCCGGTGATCACGATCTTCGACTCGAACCCGAGCCGGGTGAGGAACATCTTCATCTGCTCGGGTGAGGTGTTCTGGGCCTCGTCGAGAATGATGAAGGCGTCGTTCAGGGTGTTGTGCGTCAGCAGATAGTCCTGGGTGACGTAGAGCGAGTCCTCGGCCGCCACCTGGATGCAGACCGTCTCCTCGCGGCCGGCGGGCTCGATGCTGTCGATGAAACGCATCGGGCGTCCGCCGCCACCGGCTTCGTGGTACCGGTCCAGCTTGCGGGCGAGGCGGAAGGGCTCGATGCCTTCGGGGAGCCGGATATCGACGACGTGTGCGTCGTGGCGGTATCCCACGTCACGGCCCTTGGCCCGGCCCGGAGTGCGGCCCTCGGCGGCCCTGCGGCGGGTGTACGCCACACCGCCGAGCGAGCGGACCAGCGCGATCACGTCGTCCCTGAGCAGGACCGACGTCGTCGCGTACTGGACCCGGCAGGTGCGGTCCTTCTGCACGACCGGGCCGCCGTCGGAGTCCAGCAGGCCCTGGAGGACGGCGAGGCGGACCTCGGCGGAGTTCTCCAGGTAGACGTCCGGGACGAACTTGCTGTTCGAGCGGGTCCGCAGGAGGTCCAGGTCCCGCAGCACACGGGTCACCGGGTTCTCCAGCGTGACCACGTCACCGGGCGACTTGACCCGGTTGAGGACGTAGTCGGGGCCGCCCTTGTGGTGTACCGCCACACCGGGGAGCACGCTCTCCAGCGCCACTGCCAGTTCCGGGTCCTCCGTGGCGAAGGACGGGGTGGTGGAGCCGGTCAGGCAGCCGTCGCCGAGCAGCAGGCCCAGGGCGTACGGGTCCATCGGGACCTCGCGCTCCGGAAGGCAGACCGGCGCGGTGAGCAGCGGCAGTTCGTAGCGGCGGGCGTGCCCCGCGCGGAGGTTGCCGATCATCTCCTGGGTCTCCAGGACCCGCCACGGCTTGTCACGGCGCTTGTCGGACGCGGTACGGACCGTCCACAGGTGCTCGCCGCAGCAGAGCGTCCAGGAACCGTCCTGCGCCGCCACGCGGTAGATGTCCCTCTCGCCCTGCGGGTAGACGCCGAGGACAGGGGTCGGCTCGCCGTTCGACCCGATGACCAGATCACCGACCTGGAGGTCCCCGATAGGACGCCAGCCCTCGGGCGTCAGGACGTTCGTGAAGATCGGTTGGCTGCGCCCACGCATGTATGCCAGCGGTGCCACCTCGATCGTGCCCGCTGCCATCAGACGGGGGATGGAGTCGGGGTCGAGCATGTCGTGGAGGGCGTCGTAGAGGGGGCGGAGGTAGGGGTCGATCTTCTCGTAGAGGGTGCCGGGGAGGAAGCCGAGGCGTTCACCGGCCTCCACGGCGGGGCGGGTCAGGATGATGCGGTTGACCTGCTTGGACTGGAGGGCCTGGACGGCCTTGGCCATCGCCAGGTAGGTCTTGCCGGTGCCCGCGGGGCCGATGCCGAAGACGATGGTGTGCTTGTCGATGGCATCGACGTAGCGCTTCTGGTTGAGCGTCTTGGGGCGGATGGTCCGGCCGCGTGAGGACAGGATGTTCTGGGTGAGCACCTGGGCCGGGGTCTCGTCGCCGTCGCCCTCCCCGTTCCCGCTCGCCTTGAGCATGGCGATCGAGCGTTCCACGGCGTCCTCCGTCAGCGGCTGCCCGGTGCGCAGCACGATCATCATCTCGTCGAACACGCGGGAGATGAGGGCGACGTCCGCCGGGTCCCCCACCGCGCTGATCTCGTTGCCCCGGACATGGATGTCGGCCGCCGGGAAGGCCGTCTCGATGACGCGCAGGAGAGAGTCCCCGGAACCCAGCACGGTCACCATCGGGTGCTGGGCGGGGACGGTGAGCTGTGCTCGTGCCTGCTCCCGCGCGGGAGTCCGAGCTGTGCGTGTCTCAGTCATGGGCCGGCGCTTAAGGCCGCGGTCCTCCTCGTCACGGCCGCGCCGATGGAGGGCGGCCTCGCACTGTCCAGAGTACGACGGTGCACTGACCGATCCGTAGGATTTTTCCGCCGTACGGCCCACCGGCCGGACCGTGCCGCCCACCGGCCGGACCGTACGGCCCCCCGGTCAGCGTGAGCGGCGGAAGCCGATGGTGGGGACCGCGCGGCGCAGCGGCCAGGGGCGGTCCAGCGTCTCGGGGACCAGGGCGTCCAGGAAGGCGTACCGGGCGAGGGCCGCCTTGTCCTGCTCCTCGACCGACTGCACCCGGCGCCACCACGCCCCGATCTCCGACCAGCCCGGCGCCGACAGCGAGCCGCCGAACTCCTGCACGGACAGCGCGGCGGTGAGTCCGGCGAAGGCCAGCCGGTCCGCGAGCGGCCACCCGGCCAGGGTGCCGGTGACGAACCCGGCGACGAACACGTCCCCGGCGCCGGTCGGGTCGAGGGCGGCCACCGCGATGGCGGGCACCTCGGCGGTCTCGCCGGTGCGCCGGTCCACCGCGTACGCGCCGTCGGCGCCGAGGGTGACGACCGCGAGCGGCACGTGCTCGGTCAGCGCGTGCGCCGCCGCGCGCGGGGTGCTCGCGCCGGTGTACCGCATCGCCTCCTCGGCGTTGGGCAGGAACGCCTCGCAGTGCCGCAGGTCGGTGAGTCCGGCCAGGTCCCAGGCGCCGGTGTCGTCCCAGCCGACGTCCGCGAAGATCCGGGTGCCCGCGCGGGCGGCCTCCGCGATCCAGGGCTCGGTGACGCCGGGGGTGAGGGAGGCGACGGCGGCACGGGCGTGCGGGGCGACGGCCGGGGCGGACTCGCCGGGCGGCGGCTCGTGCCCGTGGGACACCATCGTCCGCTCGCCCTCGTACGCCATCGACACGGTCACCGGCGAGTGCCAGCCGGGGACCGTGCGGGAGGGGGCGAGGTCGATGCCCTCGCCCTGGTCGAGCGCGTCCCAGCAGTACTCGCCGTAGTGGTCGTCGCCGAAGGCCGCCGCGAGGGAGGTGCGCAGGCCGAGCCGAGCCAGCGCGGTGGCCATGTTGGCGACCCCGCCGGGGCTCGAACCCATGCCCCGCGCCCAGGACTCGGTGCCGCGCACGGGGGCCGCGCCGAGGCCGGTGAAGACGATGTCCAGGAAGACCGTGCCGGTGAGGTAGACGTCCCAGGGCGGGTCGTCCGGCGTGCGCAGCGCGGCCAGCGGGTCGGACAGGGACTCGCGGCGCGCGGCACGGGTGAGGTGCTCCGGTTCCTCTCCGGCGATCGTGTGGGTCGGGCTCACGGTGGCTCCCTGACGGTTGCGGATCTGGCCAGTGTGCACCACCCGCCCGGGCGGGGGCCGTTCCGGCGCCGGGCGGGGGCGAGTTGGGGCGACGGTACGGCGGAGGGGGCCGGAGGGTGTGGCGGTCCCCGAGGGGGCGATCTTGAAAATGGCGCCTTTTACCCGGCATCCTCCGCACCAAACTCATTGGTGATCCAGATCACACATTCCCAGCTTTTCCCGCACCCTTCCGCTTGATACAACTTGCTCGCGCGTTCCCGTCGTTCACGACGGCAGACGCCCTTCTCCCCCACATCTTTTCCGGTTCCGCTTCTTGCGCCTGCCCTGGGAACGCCCGTGTCCGCCCCCCGCACCACCCCCTGGCCCCTCGTCGCCCTTTTCGCGGCCGGGTATCTCGCCCCGTACCTGCTGCCGACCACGGTCGGCCGGCTCGGTTCCGGGCTGCATCTCTCCGCCACCCAGGCCGGGGCCATCGGCAGTGCCCTGCTGCTGAGTTCGGCCTCGGCGGGCTTTCTGCTGGCCTCGCGAGTGGACCGCTTCGGCGCCCGGCCGCTCGCCCGCTGCGGGCTGCTGCTGGCGGCCGTCGGCTACGGCTCGGCCGCGCTCACCGGCTGGGTCCCGGCCGTGCTGGCGGGCGCGCTGGTCGGCGGGTTCGGCTCGGGCACGATGACGGCGGTCGCGGCGAGCGGGATCGCCGCGCAGCGCGACCCCCACCGGGTCACCACCTACGGGCTGCTCGGCGTCTCCGCGCTGGCGGGCGCCCTGTACCTGACCATCCCTCACCTCGGCCCCGGCCACGGCCAGCCGCTGGCCGCCATCGCGCTGACCGCTCTCGCGGTGTGGCCGCTCACCGACCGGCTGCCCGCCCGGACGGTGGCGGTGCGCGGGACCCTACGGGGCGGACGGCCGCCCCGGATGCGCTCGGGGCTGCTGCTGGCCGCCGCGATGCCCTGCTGGTCGCTCGCGCAGAACGCGCTGTGGGGGGTCAGCGGCCGGATCGGCGGCGTCCAGGCGCACTTGACCGAGGTCACGGTCGGTGTGGTGTTCGCGGTGGCGCTCGGCGCCGGGCTGCTCGGGGTGGTCGGCGCGGGCGCGCTGGGCTCCCGGCTGGGCCGCGCGGTGCCGATCGGCGCGGGCACGGTCCTGATCGCGGGCTGCATCGCGCTGAGCGCGTCCGCGCACGGCCTGCCCGCCTTCGCCGCCGGTGAGGTGGCCTGGAACCTGCTCTACCCGGTCGTGCTGTCGTACGTCATCGGGCTCGCCGCCGCGCTCGATCCGCGCGGACGCTGGGCGGTGCTGGTCGGTTCGGCGTCCTCGCTGGGCACGGCGGCCGGGCCGCTGACCGGGAGCGCGCTGGCCTCGGCCGCCGGGTTCCCGGTGATGGGCCGGGTGCTGGCGGTCGGGCTGCTGGCGGTGGCGGTGCCGCTGACGGCGGTCGCGCTGCGCGCGGGCGACCGGCGGACTGCCGTGGCCGTGGTCGAACTCGCGCTGGACACGCCCACCGTGCCGGTCCCGGACGCCTTCGACACCGCGTCGGCGGAACTCCGGTCCGCCTCCCCCGTACGGGAGAACCCGGAGCCGGTGGCGCCGGAGGTCGTCGCACTCCGGCTGGACGCGCCCGCCGTGCCCGTGCGGGCGGACTACGAGACGGCCGCGCCGAACTCGTACGCCTCGACCTCGGCGAGGTAGGACGCCCGGAGTTCCTCGTCGTCCTCCAGGAAGGAGGCGAGGAAGGAGTTGCGGGCCAGCTCCCGCAGCCGCTCCCCGGTGAGGCCGAGAGTGGCCTGTACGGCGTCGAAGTTGTCGCCCGCGTAACCGCCGAAGTAGGCGGGGTCGTCGGAGTTGACGGTGCACATCAGCCCGGCGTCCAGCATGGCGGGGAGCGGATGGTCGGCCAGGGTGTCCACGGTGCGCAGCCGGACGTTGGACAGCGGGCACAGGGTGAGCGGGACGCGGTCCCGGACCAGGCGTGCGACCAGCTCGGGGTCCTCCACGCAGCGCAGCCCGTGGTCCACGCGCTCGATGCCGAGCACGTCCAGCGCCTCGGTGATGTACTCCGGCGGCCCCTCCTCGCCCGCGTGCGCGACGCGGCGCAGACCGAGCGCGGCGGCGGCCTCGTACACCTCGCGGAACGCGGCGGGCGGGTGGCCGACCTCGGCGGAGTCCAGGCCGACGCCGGTGATCCGGTCGAGGAACGGCTCGGCCAGACGCAGGGTGTCCAGCGCGGAGGCGGCGGACTCGTCGCGCAGGAAGCAGAGGATGAGCCGGGTGGACACGCCGTGCCGTTCCCGGCTGGTGCCGAGCGCCCGCCACAGCCCCTCGACCACGGTCGCCATGTCCACACCGCGGGCGAGGTGGGCCTGCGGGTCGAAGAAGATCTCCGCGTGCCGGACGCCCTGCGCGGCGGCGCGGGCGAGGTAGGCGTCCGCGAGGTCCGCGAAGTCCTGCTCGGTGCGGAGCACGGCCATCAGCTCGTAGTACAGGTCCAGGAAGGACTGGAGGTCCTGGAAGCGGTACGCCTCGCGGAGCGCCTCGGTGTCGGTCCAGGGCAGCGTGATCCCGTTGCGGGCGGCCAGCGCGAAAGCCAGCTCGGGCTCCAGGGTGCCTTCGATATGAAGGTGCAGTTCAGCTTTGGGGAGGGGCATCAAAGCAGCGTACGCCCCTCCACCTGCTGTTTCATCCTCGCTTGGGGAGCGGTACCCGTTGCAGATCGCGGGCGACGGTCAGCTCGCCGGTGAATCCGGCGGCCCGGGCCTGGCGTTCGAACTCCTCCGGGTCGGCGTAGCGCTGGCTGAAGTGGGTCAGCACCAGATGGCGTACGCCCGCGTCGCGGGCCGCGGCGGCGGCCTGCCCGGCGGTGAGGTGGCCGTGCTCCTCGGCGAGCCCCGCGTCCGCGTCCAGGAAGGTGGACTCGATGACGAGCAGGTCGCAGCCCTCGGCGAGGGCGTGGACGCCGTCGCAGAGCCGGGTGTCCATGACGAACGCGAACCGCTGCCCGCGCCGCACCTCGCTGACCTCGTCCAGGGTGACGTCCCCGAGCCGCCCCTCGCGCTGGAGGACACCGACGTCCGGGCCGCCGATGCCGTGCGCGGCGAGCCGGTCGGGCAGCATGCGGCGCCCGTCGGGTTCGGTGAGCCGGTAGCCGTAGGACTCCACGGGGTGCGAGAGCCTGCGGGCTTCCAGGGTGTACGAGGGCGTGGTGACGAGGGGGCCGTCGGTGTCCACCGGGGCCTCGGTGATGCCGACGGTCTCGCGGTAGGCCGTCGCGTACCGGAGGCGGTCGAAGAAGTGCTGCCCGGAGCGCGGGTAGTGCGCGGTGACGGGGTGCGGGACCCGGTCGAGGTTGATCCGCTGGATCACTCCGGAGAGGCCGAGGCTGTGGTCGCCGTGGAAGTGGGTGACGCAGATCCGGTTCAGGTCGTGGGCGGCGACCCCGGCCCGCACCATCTGCCGCTGGGTGCCCTCACCGGGGTCGAAGAGGATGCCCTCGCCGTCCCAGCGCAGCACGTGGCCGTTGTGGTTGCGGTGCCGGGTCGGGACCTGGCTGGCGGTGCCGAGGACCACCAACTCGCGTACGGACATGGGCTATCCGGGGGGCCACTGGAGACCACGGCCGCCCAGGACGTGGGCGTGCGCGTGGAAGACGGTCTGCCCGGCGCCGGCGCCGGTGTTGAAGACCAGGCGGTAGCTGTCGAGCTTCTCCACGTCGGCTACGGCCTGCGCGGCGGTCAGCACGTCGGCGGTGAGCGCGGGGTCGGCGGCGGCGAGGGCG
Source organism: Streptomyces corallincola (assembly GCF_019104725.1). GTDB lineage: Bacteria > Actinomycetota > Actinomycetes > Streptomycetales > Streptomycetaceae > Streptomyces > Streptomyces corallincola. The sequence goes on from NZ_JAHRXF010000068.1 coordinate 12,602, forward strand.
GCGGCGTTCGGGTGGTGCGCCTTGGGGATCACCAGGACGTGGGTGGGCGCCTGCGGGTTGATGTCCCGGAAGGCGAGCGTGGTGTCCGTCTCGCGGACGACCGTCGCCGGGACGTTGCCCGCGACGATCTTGCAGAACAGGCAGTCGTCCTGCGGTTCGCCTGCCATGCGGGGCCTCCTCGTGCGGGTGATCGGGGGGGGGTGCGTACCGGTGCCCGGCGCACCGGTGACCGGTACAGCGGCATCGTAGTCGGCGGACCGGACGGACCAGGTGGACCGGGCGGCCCGCCGACCACGTGCGCGCGGGTGGAGAGCGGCTACGACGACAGCGGGGGCAGGGTGGGCGGGGTCTTCGCCGGGGTGGTCTCCAGCGCCTCCAGGGCCAGCCGGACCGCCTCGTCCAGCTGGGGGTCACGGCCCGCCGCGTGGTCCTGGGGCCGCTGGACGACCTCCACGTCCGGGTCCACGCCGTGGTTCTCCACGCCCCAGCCCTGGCCCTCCAGCCAGAACGAGTACTTGGGCTGGGTGACCAGGGTGCCGTCCACCAGCCGGTAGCGGCTGTCGATGCCGATGACACCGCCCCAGGTGCGGGTGCCGACGACCGGGCCGATGCCGAGGGCGCGGATCGCCGCGTTGACGATGTCGCCGTCGGAGCCGGAGAACTCGTTGGCGACGGCGACGACCGGGCCGCGCGGGGCGTCCGCCGGGTAGCTCTCGGCGGGCCTGCCGCGCGGCAGGTCCCAGCCGACGATCCGGCGGGCCAGTTTCTCCACCACCAGCTGGGAGGTGTGGCCGCCCCGGTTCTCGCGGACGTCCACGACCAGGCCCTCGCGGGCCACCTCGACACGCAGGTCCCGGTGGATCTGCGCCCAGCCGGGCGCCTGCATGTCGGGGACGTGCAGATAGCCGAGCCGCCCGCCGGACGTCTCGTGGACGTGGGCGCGCCGGTCCGCGACCCAGGCGTGGTAGCGCAGCGGTTCCTCGTCGGCCACGGGGACGACGACCACGTGCCGGGCCTCGCCGCCGCCCGCCGGGCGGACCGTCAGCTCGACGGGTTTGCCCGCGGTGCCGACGAGCAGCGGGCCGGGTCCGGTCACCGGATCGACGGGGAGTCCGCCGACGGCGGTGATCGCGTCGCCGGGGCGCACCGCGACACCGGGTGCGGCGAGCGGGGAGCGGGCGTGCGGGTCGGAGGTCTCCGAGGGGAGCACCCGGTCCACTCGCCAGGTGCCGTCGTCGTGCCGGGACAGGTCGGCGCCGAGCAGGCCCTGCCGGGGGCCCTGGCCGGGGCCGCCGCGCGGGGTGACGTAGGCGTGCGAGGTGCCGAGTTCGCCCTGCACCTCCCAGAGCAGGTCCACCAGGTCGTCGTGGGTGGCGATCCGGTCCAGCAGCGGGCGGTAGCGGTCGAGTACGCCGTCCCAGTCGGTGCCGCCCATGTCGGCACGCCAGAAGTTGTCCCGCATGATGCGGCCGTTCTCGTCGTACATCTGCCGCCACTCGGCGGCCGGGTCCACGGTCAGCCGTACGCGGGACAGGTCCACGGTGACGCTCGCGTCGCCGCCCTCCCCGCCCGCGCCGTTCGCGCCGCCCTCGTCGTCGGAGGAGTCGGGGGCGCGCCGGTCGGCGGGTACGACCTTCAGCCGGGAGTCCGCCCACAGCAGGACGCGTTTCCCGTCGCCGGAGACCTCGAAGTGGTCGGCGTCGGAGGCGAGCCGGTCCAGGCGGCGCTGGACCAGGTCGTAGCGTTCCAGCTCGGTCTTGGGGTCGGGGGCGTCCGGGGTGGCGCGGGAGACGCCGAGGACGCCGCGCACCGGGTGGCGCAGCCAGAGGACGCCGTCCTTGGCGGCGCGCAGCCCGGAGTAGTGGGCGGCGCCGACCGGGAACGGCACGATGCGGTCGGCGAGGCCGTCGAGGTCGATCCGGGTGACGGGGGTGCCCTCGGCGTCCGGGGTCTCGTCCTTGTCGGAGCCGCCGAAGGGGCGGCCGTGGCGCTGGGGTCCGAACGGGGACGGGGTGGTCGCGGCCAGCGTGATCAGGTGCGGGCGGACGCCGTCGAGAAAGGCCAGGTCGAAGACGTGCGCGTCGTAGACCGGGTCGAAGGAGCGGCTGGAGAGGAACGCGAGGTGGCGGCCGTCTGCGGTGAACGCGGGCGCGTAGTCGCGGAACCGCAGCGGGGTCGCCTCGGTGACGTTGAGGTCGGTGGTACCGGCGATGCGGAGCTGGGCGAGCGGCTCGGGGCCGGGGTGGGACCAGGCGAGCCAGCCGGAGTCCGGGGAGAACGCGAGGTCGGACACGTCGCCGTGCTCGCTGCGGTCCACCTCGCGGACCTCGCCGGTGTCGCGCTCGACCAGCAGCAGCCGTCCGTCGTGCGCGGCGACGGCGGCGCGGCTGCCGTCCGGGGCGACCGCGAGTTCCAGCACCCGGCCGAGCTGTCCGGCGGCCAGCCTGCGCGGGGCCGCGCCGGGCGCGGTGCCGGTGGCGGGCGCGAACTCCAGGGCGTCCTCGCCCTCCGCGTCGGTCACCCACACCACCCATTCCTCGCCGTCGGCGCGGAACGTACGGGGCGTGCGGGCGCGGACGCCCGGTTCGGCGGCCAGCGCGCGGGCCGGGCCGGAGCGGTGCGTGATCCAGTGCACAGCGCCGCGCACCGCGACCGCGCTGCCGCGCCCGGTGTGGTCGGGGGCCGCGTGGTCGAACCAGTGCGCCGCGTTCAGCTGACGGGTACGGACGCCGGTACGGGGGCCGCCCAGGCGGATGTCCAGGCGGCGGGGTTCGCTGCCGTCCAGGTCGTCCAGCAGCCAGAGTCCGCCCGCCGAGGCGTACACGACGCGGGTGCCGTCACCGGCCGCGTGGCGGGCGTAGAAGCCGTCCAGGGGGGTGTGGCGGCGCAGGTCGGTGCCGTCGGGGAGGGAGGAGTAGAGGGCGCCGGTGCCCTCGTGGTCGGAGAGGAACGCGAGGCGGTCCCCGGACCACACCGGGTACTCGATGTTGCCGTCCAGGTCCTCGTGCAGCCGGACGAACTCGCCGTCGCCGTCGCGGTCGATCCACAGCTTGCCCGCCGTGCCGCCCCGGTAGCGCTTCCACCAGGCGGCCTCGCGGCCGATCGGCGCGGACAGCAGCACAGGGTGCGGGCCGTGTGCCACGTCGCCCACCGGGCCGTACGGGAGTGTCCTCGCCGGGCCGCCGTCCAACGGGATCGCCCGTGCCCAGCTGCGGCGCGGGCCGGCCTCGCCGTACGTGCTGATCGCCAGGACCTCGCCGTCCCGCGTCCAGCCTCTCACCTGGGTGCGGTTGCTTCCCCAGTACGTCAGCCGCCTCGACGGGCCGCCGTCCACCGGGGCGGTGTACACCTCGGGGGCGCCGTCCCTGGTGGACGTCCACGCGAGGGCCTGTCCGTCCGGGGAGATCCGGGGATGGTTCGCCGGTGTGCTGTCCGCGGTGGCCCGCCATGCTCTCCCTCCCGTCACGGGGGCCAGCCATACGTCGTCCTCGGCGGTGAAGGTCAGCAGTTCACCGTTGAGGTGGGGGAAGCGGAGGTAGTTTCCTTGGGCGCCCTTTGTCACCCGGTCAGCGTATGCGGGGAGTTGATTCGGTGCCGGGATTTTTGATCAGCGGGGCTGTTGCTCTCGCGGGCGGGTGGGGCACCCTCGCGGATTCCCCCTGGGGTGGCTGGGCTCCGTTGTCCGGTGCGGGTCCGCTGGACTACTCGCGCAGTTCCCCGCGCCCCTGGGGGTGGCTGGCCTTCGCTGTCCGGTGCGAGCCCGCTGGGCTACTCGCGCAGTTCCCCGCGCCCCTGGCCGGGGCTGGGCTCCGTTGTCGGGTGCGGGTCCGCTCGCCTTCTCGCGCAGTTCCCCGCGCCCCTGTCGGGTGCGGGGTGGTCGTGGTGCTCGCGGTCACTGGGGGTGGGGTCGCCTCGGCGGCGCTACTGCGCGCGGCGGTGGGGATGCGGCGAAGCCGCTTCTCAGGGGCGCGGGGAACTGCGCGAGAAGGACAGTGGACCGGCACTCGAAAGACAAGGACGGGCGCGGGGAGGTGGGTGGTGTTGTCAGGACCAGCGGCCTGTGCGTGTCAGTAGCAGGGCGGCTGCCGCTGTGCCCGCTGTGGAGGTGCGGAGGACGGTGGGGCCGAGGATGTGGGGAGGGGCGCCCGCTTCGGTGAAGAGGGTCAACTCCTCGGGAGAGACGCCTCCTTCGGGGCCCACGACCAGGACGATGGTGCCCGCTCGCGGGAGTTGGGCCGTCGCCAGGGGGGTCGTGCCCGTTTCGTGGAGGACTGCCGCGAAGTCGGCCGTGGCGAGCAGGGTCGCCACCTGCTTCGTGCTCGCCGGGTCGGCGATCTCCGGGAAGCGGACCCGGCGGGACTGCTTGCCCGCCTCGCGGGCGGTGGCGCGCCACTTGGCCAGGGCCTTGTGGCCGCGGTCGCCCTTCCACTGGGTGATGCACCGGGACGCCTGCCAGGGGACGATCGCGTCCACGCCGACCTCGGTCATGGTCTCGACGGCGAGTTCGCCGCGGTCCCCCTTGGGGAGGGCCTGGACGACGGTGATACGGGGCTGCGGGGGCTCCTCGTAACGGAGTTGGAGGTCCGTCACGACCAGGCGGTCCTTGCCCTCGGCCGCCGCCACGACGCCCCGCGCCCGCGTACCCCGGCCGTCGGTGAGGACGACCTCCTCCCCGGGGTGCAGCCGCTTCACGGAGACGGCGTGCCGTCCTTCGGGGCCGTCGAGGACGAACTCGCCGTCGATGGGGTCGAGTTGGTCCACCACGAAGACGGGCGCGGTCATCGGGCGACTCCGTCGGGGCCGGAGGCGGCGGACGCCGTGTCGAGTTCGGCGGCGAGCACGGCGACGAGGTCACCGGCGGGCAGCGGACGGGCCATGCGGTGGCCCTGGCCCGCCCAGAGGGCCATCGCCTGCGGGTCACCGGCAGCGGCGGCCGCCTTGCGGATCGGGGAGGTCAGGTGGTGCACCTCGGGGTACGCGGCGGGGGCGTACGGGCCATGCTCGTGCAGGAAGCGGTTGACCAGGCCGCGCGCCGGGCGCCCGGAGAAGGCGCGGGTGAGTTCGGTGCGGCCGAACAGCGGGTCGGTGAGGGCGCGTTTGTGCAGGGCGTTGGCGCCGGACTCGGGGGTGGCGAGGAACGCGGTGCCGAGCTGAGCGGCGCAGGCCCCGGCGGCGAGTACGGCGGCGATCTGACCGCCCCGCATGATGCCACCGGCGGCGACGACGGGGATGGTCACCGTCTCCCGGATCTGCGCGAGCAGGGAGAGCAGGCCGAGGCCGGAGCCGTCCTTCTCGGGGTCGTCGCGGTGGGTCCCCTGGTGGCCGCCCGCCTCGACGCCCTGCGCGATGACGGCGTCCGCACCGGCCCGCTGTACGGCCTGCGCCTCCTCGGGGGTGGTCGCGGTGACCAGGGTGAGGGTGCCGACACCGCGGAACGCGGCCAGCACCTCGGGGTCGGGCACGCCGAAGTGGAAGGAGACCACCGGGACCGGGCTGTCGAGCAGCACGGAGACCTTCACGTCGTAGCCGTCGTCCCGGCCGCTGTCCGGGTCGCCCAGCTCGGTCTCGTACCAGGCGGCCTCGCCCGCGAGTTGCTGCGCGTACAGGTCCACGGCGCCGGACTCGGCGTGCTCGGGCTGGGGCAGGAAGAGGTTGACGCCGAAGGGGCGGTCGGTGAGGCCCCGCAGTTGCTTGATCTCCTGGTAGACCCCGTCGGCCGTCTTGTAACCGGCGGCCAGGAAACCGAGGCCGCCCGCCTCGGAGACGGCGGCGGCGAGCTTCGGGACCGAGACGCCGCCGGCCATCGGAGCCTGCACGATCGGGCGGGGGAAGAGATCGGTCAGCGCGGAGGACATGACCGCATGGTGTCATGTCCTCCCGCCGCGTCCGAATCCGGGTTTGCGGTGCCCGCCTGCCCCGGCCGGGCACCCCCGCGACCTGCCGGGTGCCCGAACGGGCGCCCGGTACGGGTGGATCAGCGCCCGTTGAAGGCGTCCTTCAGCCGGGAGAACAGGCCCTGCTGGCCCGGCTGGAACTGACCGGTCGGCCGCTCCTCGCCGCGCAGCTTGGACAGCTCCCGCAGCAGCCGCTCCTGCTCCACGTCCAGCTTGGTCGGGGTCTGCACCTCGACGTGCACGATGAGGTCGCCCCGGCCGCCGCCGCGCAGATGCGTGACGCCCCGGCCGTGCAGCGGGATGGACTGACCGGACTGAGTGCCGGGCCGGATGTCCACGTCCTCCAGGCCGTCAAGGGTCTCCAGCGGCACCTTCGTACCGAGGGACGCGGCCGTCATCGGGATGGTGACCGTGCAGTGCAGGTCGTCGCCGCGCCGCTGGAACGTGGAGTGCGGCAGCTCGTGGATCTCGACGTAGAGATCACCGGCGGGGCCGCCGCCGGGGCCGACCTCGCCCTCGCCCGCGAGCTGGATACGGGTGCCGTTGTCCACACCGGCCGGGATCTTCACCGTCAGGGTGCGGCGGGAGCGGATGCGGCCGTCACCGGCGCACTCCGGGCACGGGGTGGGCACGACCGTGCCGAAGCCCTGGCACTGCGGACAGGGGCGGGAGGTCATGACCTGGCCCAGGAAGGACCGGGTGACCTGGGAGACCTCGCCCCGGCCCCGGCACATGTCACAGGTCTGCGCGGTGGTGCCGGGGGCGGCACCCTCGCCGCTGCACGTGGTGCAGACGACGGCCGTATCGACCTGGATGTCCTTGGTGGTGCCGAAGGCCGCCTCGTCCAGCTCGACCTCGATACGGATCATCGCGTCCTGGCCGCGCCGGGTCCGCGAGCGCGGGCCGCGCTGCGACGCCGTACCGAAGAACGCGTCCATGATGTCCGAGAAGTTGCCGAAGCCACCGGCCCCGAAGCCGCCCGCACCGGCGCCGCCGGACTGCGAGAGGGGATCGCCGCCGAGGTCGTAGACCTGCTTCTTCTGCGGGTCCGAGAGCACCTCGTAGGCGGCGTTGATCTCCTTGAACCGCTCCTGGGTCTTCGGGTCCGGGTTGACGTCCGGGTGCAGCTCGCGCGCGAGCCTGCGGAACGCCTTCTTGATCTCATCCTGCGACGCGTCGCGGCGCACGCCGAGAACGGCGTAGTAGTCCGTGGCCACTTACGACTCCGCCAGGATCTGTCCGACGTACCGTGCCACTGCGCGTACCGCTCCCATCGTTCCCGGATAGTCCATGCGGGTCGGGCCGACCACGCCGAGCTTGGCAACCGCCTCGCCGCCCGAACCGTAGCCGACCGACACCACGGACGTGGAGTTGAGTCCTTCATGGGCGTTCTCGTGCCCGATTCGCACCGTCACGCCCGGTTCCTTGGCCTCGCCGAGAAGCTTGAGGAGGACGACCTGCTCCTCCAGCGCCTCCAGGACGGGGCGGATCACGAGGGGGAAGTCGTGCCCGAAGCGGGTGAGATTGGCGGTGCCGCCGATCATCAGCCGCTCCTCGTTCTCCTCGACCAGTGTCTCCAGCAGAGTGGAGAGCACCGTGGAGACCGTACCGCGATCCTCCGGGTCGAAGGCGTCGGGGAGGTCCTCCACGAGTTTCGGCACGTCCGAGAAGCGACGGCCGGCGACCCGGCTGTTCAGCCGGGCCCGCAGATCGGCCAGCGACGCCTCGCCGAACGGGGCCGGGCAGTCCACCATCCGCTGCTCGACCCGGCCGGTGTCCGTGATCAGCACGAGCATCAGACGGGCCGGGGCGAGCGCGAGGAGTTCCACGTGCCGGACGGTGGAGCGGGTCAGCGAGGGGTACTGCACGACGGCGACCTGCCGGGTGAGCTGCGCGAGCAGCCGTACCGTGCGGGCGACCACGTCGTCCAGGTCCACCGCGCCCTCCAGGAAGTTCTGGATGGCGCGCCGCTCCGGGCCGGTCATCGGCTTGACCCCGGCCAGCTTGTCCACGAACAGGCGGTAGCCCTTGTCGGTGGGGATACGGCCCGCGCTGGTGTGCGGCTGGGCGATGAACCCCTCCTCCTCCAGCGCGGCCATGTCGTTGCGCACGGTCGCCGGGGAGACGCCCAGGCTGTGCCGTTCGGTGAGTGCCTTGGAGCCCACCGGCTCCTCGGTGCCGACGTAGTCCTGGACGATGGCGCGCAGCACCTGAAGTCTGCGTTCACTCAGCATCCGCGCCCACCTCCAGCGTGTCGTTCCGGCCGCCTGGCACTCTGGTCGTCCGAGTGCCAGCATTCCCCGGCCCAGTGTACGGCCGTGGGGTACGCGCGGGGCAAGGTCCGGGGTCACGGATGAGGTGGCGGTTGTGTCGGTGGTGTGGGCGGAGCAGGGGTGGCAGGAGCTGGCGCCGGGGGTCGGACGGTGTCGGCTGCCGGGCTGGGACTGCACGGCGGGGCTGGTGCTCGGCGCGGGTTCGGCGCTGCTGGTGGACGCCGGGTCGTCGGTCGCGGAGGGGGTACGGCTGCGGGCGGCGGCCGAGCGGATCGCGGGCGGGCGTGTGACCCATCTCGCGCTGACGCACCCGCACTTCGATCACGTCTTCGGCACCCCCGCCTTCGCGGGCGCGGAGGTGTACGCGGCGGTCGGCACGGCGGCGGTGTTCGCCGGGGGCCGCGAGGCCCTGCGCCGGGACGCGGTCGCCAACGGGCTTCCGGAGGCGGCTGCCGAGGAGGCGGCGGAACTGCTGACGGCACCCCGGCACGCGGTGTGCGGCGAGTGGACCCTCGATCTGGGCGGCGGACGGCAGGTCCTGCTGGCCAACGTCGGGCCCGGGCACACCGCGCAGGATCTGGCCGTCCTGGTGCCGGGCGAGCGGGAGATCGTCTTCTGCGGGGACCTCGTGGAGGAGTCCGGCGAACCCCAGGCGGGCCCGGACGCGGCCCCGGCCCACTGGCCCGCCGCCCTGGACCGGCTACTGGCCCTGGGGGGCGAGGACGCGGCG
>NZ_JAHRXF010000069.1 GCF_019104725.1 Streptomyces corallincola
AATCTTTGAAAAGGGCGAATCCCGAACTTCGGTTCAGGATTCGCCCTTTTTCTGTTGGGCTTAACTTTACGTTCACGTTCCGCGCCCACGATGCCTCACATGGGTACTGCTGCAATGCTCAGGGCCGCCGGTGTGGGCATCGGTGACGAGGTGATCGTCCCGGCCTTCGGGAACGTCGAGGTGGCCGAGGCCGTCACGCTGGTCGGCGCGCTTCCGGTGTTCGCCGACATAGACCCGTCCACCTACTGTCTGGACCCGGCCGCCGTGGAAGCGGCCGTAACGTCCCGTACCGCGGCCGTAGTTGTGGTGCACCGGTTCGGGCGGCGGGCGGACGTCGCGCGGTTGCACGTGATCGGGCGGCGCCACGAGCTGCTGGTGCTGGAGCAGGGGGAGTCCGAGGCGCCGTACGACGAGATGGCGCGGCGGCGGGAGCGGGCCGCTTACCTGGACGCGAGGTTGAAGGGGGTGCGGGTCCCCGATGGTGGTGACGCGCACAGCTATCAGCAGTACGTGGTGCGGGTGCCGGGCAACGGGCGGCCCGACCGGGACGCGTTCGCGCGGGCGTTGCGGGCTCGGGGCGTCGAGTGCCGGGTGCCGGTGAAGACGCCGGTGCACCGGCTGCCGGAGTTCCGGCGGTGCGTGGCGCTGCCCGAAACCGAGCGGGCCGCCGACGAGACGTTGGCGCTTCCGGTCGATGCGGCCCTGACCAAGCGGGAGTTGCAGCGGATCGTGTCCGCCTGCAACGCGCTCGGGGGACTGCTTCAGCCCGCTTTCTGAGCGGGCCGGGGCGGACCGGGAAGGAATTTGGGAAGCCGGGCCCGTTCGGGGTACGATCTTCTTGTTGCCGCGAGGGAAACCTCGAAAGGGACTAGCCCCCATAGCTCAGTCGGCAGAGCGTCTCCATGGTAAGGAGAAGGTCAACGGTTCGATTCCGTTTGGGGGCTCTGCGAGAAGAAAGGCCCCGCCCATTCGGGCGGGGCCTTTTCCGTGCCCTCAGTCGTGCTGGAGGCCGGGGACGCGCATGGCCAGGATCGCCATGTCGTCGGACGGGGCGTCGGCGGCGAAGCGTTCCACGGCGCGCATCACACGGGCCGCGACCGCTCCGGCCGTGAGGCCCGTGCAGGTGGTCAGCACGTCCGCGAGGCCGTCGTCGCCCAGCATGCGGCTGCCCTCGCGGCGTTCGGTGACGCCGTCGGTCACGCAGAGCAGGACGTCACCGGGTTCGAGGGTGACTGTCTGCTCGTACAGCTCCAGGTCCTCGATGACGCCCAGCAGGGGCTGGGGTTCGGCGGCGGCGGTGACCGTGCCGTCCTGGCGGAGCCGCAGCGGGAGCGGATGACCGGCGCAGACGACCTTCAGTTCGGCGCCGCCGTCGGGCCGGGTGCGCAGCTCGCCGTAGAGCAGGGTGAGGAAGCGGCTGCGGTCGCCCTCGTCGAGGATCGCGGAGTTGAGGCGTTCCAGGACGGCCGGGCCGGAGAGTCCCTCGCGGGCCAGCAGGCGCAGGGCGTGCCGGGCGAGGCCCGTGACGGCCGCCGCGTTGGGGCCCGTACCGCAGACGTCGCCGATGGCGAAGCCGTGGGCGCCGTTGCCGATGGGGAAGAGGTCGTAGAAGTCGCCGCCGACCTCGTTGCCCTCGCCTGCGGCACGGTAGATGACCTCGACCTCGACGCCGTCGATGGCGGGCATGCCGGGCGGGAGGAGGCTGCGCTGGAGGGCCTGGCTGATGGCCGTGCGCTCCGAGTACAGGCGGGCGTTGTCGAGGGCGAGGGCGGCCCGGCGGGAGAGGTCCTCGCCGAGTTCCAGGATCTCCTGGCGGAAGTGCTCGTCGGTGGGCTTGCCGAGGACCAGCATGCCGATGACACGGTTGCGCGCGACCAGGGGCAGGACGACGGTCTCGCCGCCGACGGCGGACGCCGTGGCGAGGGTGGGGCCGATGCCCGCCGAGAGCTGGTGCGTGGGGCCGCCCGCGAGGCCCAGGGAGCGCATCGAGGAGCGCAGGGCGGCCTTGTGGGCGACCTCGCCGGGCTCCAGCCAGACGCGGGCGCCGGGGGTGGGGACGGGGTCGGGCGGGGCGATCTTCGACAGCAACGACTTGATGCCGTCGATGAGTTCCTCGTCCTCGTGCAGAACGTACGACAGATAGGGGTCGGACGCCTGGTCGGCGATGGTGTACACGGCGCACCAGGTGGCCAGGGTGGGGACCGTCATCTGGGCCATCAGGGCCAGCGTCTGGTCACGGTCCAGGGTGCCGGCCAGCAGGTCGGACGCCTCGACGAGGAAGCTGAGCGAGCCGCGGCGCAGGCGTTCGAGTTCGCCGAGGCGGGCGGACTCCACGGCCAGGGCGATGCGGTCGGCGGCGAACTGGAGGCGTAGTGCCTCCTCGTTGGAGTAGCGGCCCGGCGCCTCGGCGGCGACGCCGAGGGAGCCGGTGAGGCGGCCCTCGACCTTGAGCGGGACGGTGACGACCGAGCGCATCCCGGTGCCGGAGAGCAGCGGGACGGCGCCGGGCACGGCGGAGAGGTCGTCGTGGACGGCGGGCATGCGGGCGGAGCCGTACCGGCCGGGGCCGGCCTCGACGGGGACGCGGGCGAAGCGCTGGCGGGCGGAGGGCAGGCCGGTGGAGGCGCGGACCTCCAGTTCCGTCTCGTCGTCGGTGGCGAGGAGCAGGAAGGCGGAGTCGCCGTCGAGCATGTCGCGGGCGCGTTCGACGGTGCGCTGGAGCAGGCCGTCGAGGTCGTCGGGGGCGGGGGAGCCGATGAACACCTCGAAGGGGTCGGCGCTCTGTCCGTCGGAGGAGGTGTTCTGGTCGCCCGCCGGGAGCCGGGAGGGGGTCTGGAGCACCGCGCGCTCGTGGTCGCGTACCAGCAGGCAGACCGTGGAGGGCTCGCCGCCGGTGTCGCGGACGCGCAGGTGGGAGGCGTAGACGGAGACGACCCGGCCGTCGGAGCCGCGGATGCCGTAGCTGCCCTCCCAGCGGGAGAACTGGAGGGCCTCGGCGATGCCGGTGCTGGTGCCGGGGGTGTGCGGCCAGGCGGCGAGGTCGGTGAGGGGCCGTCCGACGACGTGGTCGGCGGTGTGGCCGAACATTTCCTCGGCGTCCTCGTTCCAGGAGCCGACGGTGCCCGTGCGGTCGATCTGGAGGACGGCGACGCGGACCCGGCCGTCGGCGAGCGGGAGGAGGTCGGCGGGGAGGGAGGGTCCGGCGGTGCGGGTGCCCACGGGGCGTTCGGGCAGGTCGAGGTGGAACCAGACGCTCTTGTGGGTGGGGGTGTAGTCCACGCCCCAGCGGGTGGCGAGGGCCGCGCAGAGCTGGAGGCCGCGGCCTCCCTCGCGGTCGGGGCTGCCCATCGGCAGGGGGGAGGTCTGGACGGGTACCTCACGCTCGGGGTAGCGGTCGGAGACCTCGACGCGTACGCCGTCCTCGGAGCGGAGGCAGAGGACCTCGGCGTGGGTACCGGCGTGGACCACGGCGTTGGTGACCAGTTCGCTGGTGAGGACGACGGCGTCGTCCACGACGTCGGCGAAGCCCCAGCCCTGCAGGGTGTCGCGGACGAAGGAGCGGGCCGTGGCGACGGAGCGTCCGACGGGTTTGAAACTGGCGGCCGCGCGCGCGGTGATCACGGAACTCCTCGACCGGTTGTCGGCGTGCTGGGCTGCGGGGCCGTCCGGCTCGCGCCGCTGCCGCGGCATCCGCTCGTCCGTCGGCCTCGGTTCCTGGGGATGGTCCTCCCCGGAAATCAGTCCGGTGGTCATGGTGTGCGGCCGTCCCTCCGATGCCCGCTCGATCTGCTGCCGCCGTCCAGACCGGTCGGACGTGCGGCTGGACAGCCGCCGCCAAGGTTACTTACCTTCGCCGTCGCGGTGGAGGCCGGTCGGCGGAGTTCACGCCCCCGTGGTGTGCGGACGGTGTGCGAAGCTGCCGAACTGTTATGGCCTGGTTCGGCCGGGGTGAAACACTGGGCAGGCTTGTGACGAAGGTCCGGCCGGTCCGCGTGCGACGGCCGCAGGGTGGGCAGCAGCCCCGAGTGCGGGCGGTCGTGGTCCGGCGGGTATACCGAGCGGTAACGACGACGTGGGAACATCCGGCGTGCCGGGGGACCGGCGCACCGGTCCGGCGTGGCCGAGTGGAGCAGCAGTGACGGTCTACCCCTCCGGGAGGGACACAGTGGAGTCTGGCGCAGCGACGCGGGGCACGAAGGCGCGCGCGAAGGGCGGACCCTCCGTGGGCAGGGGCGGTGGCACGACGACCGTGGACACGGCTGCCCTGAACAGGCTGATGGCCGCGCTCGTGTCGATGCGTGACGGCAATTTCCGCAAGCGGCTCACGGTGTCCGGGGACGGCGTGATGGCGGAGATCGCGGCCGTCTTCAACGAGGTGGCGGACCGGAACCTGCATCTGACCGGTGAGCTGTCGCGGGTACGGCGCATGGTGGGCCGTGAGGGAAAGCTCACGGAGCGGCTGGACACGGGGGCCTGCGAGGGCTCGTGGGCGACGGCGATCGAGAACTCCAACGCGCTGGTGGACGATCTGGTCTGGCCGGTCTCCGAGGTCGGCCGGGTGCTGACGGCGGTCGCGGAGGGCGATCTGTCGCCGCGCATGGATCTGCGGACGCAGGCCCCGGACGGCACCGGGCATCCGTTGCGGGGCGAGTTCCTGAAGGTCGGCCGTACGGTCAACAGCCTGGTGGACCAGTTGTCCACGTTCACCGACGAGGTGACGCGGGTCGCCGTCGAGGTCGGCACCGAGGGCAAGCTCGGCGGGCAGGCACGGCTGCGGGGCATGTCGGGTTCGTGGAAGGACCTGACGGAGTCGGTCAACACGATGGCGAACCGGCTGACGGCGCAGGTGCGGGACATCGCGCATGTGACGACGGCGGTGGCGCGTGGTGATCTGTCGCGCAAGGTCACGGTGGACGTGGCCGGGGAAGTGCTGGAGCTGAAGAACACCGTCAACACGATGGTGGAGCAGTTGTCGTCGTTCTCCTCCGAGGTGACCCGTGTGGCCCGTGAGGTGGGCACTGAGGGCATTCTCGGCGGGCAGGCGCAGGTGCCGGGCGTGGCCGGGGTGTGGAAGGAGCTGACCGACTCCGTCAACACGATGGCGTCGAACCTGACGGGGCAGGTGCGCGGGATCTCGCAGGTGACGACAGCTGTCGCCAACGGCGATCTGTCGCAGAAGGTGACCGTTCCGGCGCGGGGCGAGGTCGCGCAGCTGGCCGAGACGATCAACCAGATGACCGAGACGCTGCGGATCTTCGCGGACGAGGTCACCCGGGTGGCCAGCGAGGTCGGCGCGGAGGGGCGGCTCGGCGGGCAGGCGAACGTGCCGGGTGTGGCGGGCATCTGGAAGGACCTGACGGACTCCGTGAACACGGTGTTCCGGAACCTGACCACGCAGGTGCGGGACATCGCCACGGTGACGACGGCGGTGGCGAGCGGTGATCTGTCGCAGAAGGTCACGGTGGACGTGGCCGGGGAGATGCTGGAGCTGAAGAACACCGTCAACGGGATGGTGGACCAGCTGTCGGCGTTCGGTGCCGAGGTGACCCGTGTCGCGCGGGAGATCGGTGTCGAGGGCGAGCTGGGCGGTCAGGCGCAGGTGTCGGGCGCGGCCGGAGCGTGGAAGGACCTGACGGACTCGGTCAACACGGCGTTCCGCAACCTGACCGGGCAGGTGCGGAACATCGCACAGGTGACGACGGCGGTGGCCAACGGCGACCTGTCGCAGAAGGTCACGGTGGACGTCTCCGGCGAGATGCTGAAGCTGAAGAACACCGTGAACACGATGGTGGACCAGCTGTCGAGCTTCGCCGACCAGGTGACGCGGATGGCGCGGGACGTGGGTACGGAGGGCCGCCTGGGCGGTCAGGCGCGGGTGAACGGGGTGTCGGGCACCTGGAAGGAGCTGACGGACTCCGTCAACTTCATGGCCGGGAACCTGACGTCCCAGGTGCGGAACATCGCGCAGGTGACGACGGCGGTGGCCAACGGCGACCTGTCGCAGAAGATCGACGTGGACGCGCGCGGGGAGATCCTGGAGCTGAAGAACACCATCAACACGATGGTGGACCAGCTCTCCGCGTTCGCGGACCAGGTGACCCGTGTCTCGCGGGACGTGGGCACCGAGGGGCGGCTCGGCGGTCAGGCGCAGGTGCCGGGCGTGGCCGGGGTGTGGCGGGACCTGACGGACTCGGTGAACGGCATGGCCGGGAACCTCACCGCGCAGGTCCGCAACATCGCGCAGGTGGCGACGGCGGTGGCGCGCGGTGACCTGTCGCAGAAGATCACGGTGGACGCCAAGGGCGAGATCCTGGAGCTGAAGAACACCCTCAACACGATGGTGGACCAGCTGTCCTCGTTCGCGGAGGAGGTCACCCGCGTGGCCCGGGAGGTGGGCACCGAGGGCATGCTCGGCGGTCAGGCGGAGGTGCAGGGTGTCTCGGGCACCTGGAAGGACCTCACGCAGTCCGTGAACTTCATGGCGAACAACCTGACGAGCCAGGTGCGCAACATCGCGGAGGTCACGACGGCGGTCGCCAAGGGCGATCTGTCGAAGAAGATCACCGTGGACGCCAAGGGCGAGATCCTGGAGCTGGTCACCACCGTGAACACGATGGTGGACCAGTTGTCGAGCTTCGCCGAGCAGGTGACGCGGGTGGCGCGCGAGGTGGGCACCGAGGGCATTCTCGGCGGTCAGGCGCATGTGCCGGGTGTCACGGGCATCTGGAAGGACCTGAGCAACAACGTCAACCTGATGGCCAACAACCTGACCACGCAGGTGCGGAACATCTCCCAGGTGGCGGCGGCCGTCGCGAACGGCGACCTGACGCGCCAGGTGACCATCGAGGCGAGCGGTGAGGTGGCGCAGCTCGCGGACACCTTCAACACGATGGTGCGGACGCTGAGTTCGTTCGCCGACCAGGTGACCAAGGTGGCCCGCGAGGTGGGCACGGACGGCATCCTGGGCGGTCAGGCGCACGTGCCGGGAGTGGCGGGCACCTGGAAGGACCTCACCGAGTCGGTGAACCAGATGGCGTCCAACCTGACGGGTCAGGTGCGGAACATCGCGATGGTGACCACGGCCATCGCCAAGGGCGATCTGACGAAGAAGATCGACATCGACGCCCGGGGCGAGATCCTGGAGCTGAAGACCACGATCAACACGATGGTGGACCAGCTGTCCTCGTTCGCGGAGGAGGTCACCCGGGTGGCCCGCGAGGTGGGCACGGAGGGCGCGCTGGGCGGTCAGGCGCGGGTGCGGGACGTGGACGGCACCTGGCGGGACCTGACGGAGTCCGTGAACGAGATGGCGCAGAACCTCACCCGGCAGGTGCGGGCCATCGCCCGGGTGGCGACCGCGGTGACCCGCGGCGACCTGAACCTGAAGATCGACGTGGACGCCTCCGGCGAGATCCTGGAACTCCAGGACTACATCAACAAGATGATCGCCAACCTGCGCGACACCACGATCACCAACAAGGAGCAGGACTGGCTGAAGGGCAACCTGGCGCGGATCTCGGCGCTGATGCAGGGACGCCGGGACCTCCAGGACGTGGCCTCGCTGATCATGAGCGAGCTGACCCCGGTGGTGTCCGCGCAGCACGGCGCGTTCTTCCTGACGATGCCGCTGGCCGAGGGGCAGGACCTCGCGGGTGCCTCGGAGGACGACTACGAGCTGCGGATGCTGGGCTCGTACGGCTACTCGATGGGTTCCATGCCGACGTCGTTCCGGCCCGGTGAGGGGCTGATCGGGACGGCGGCGGACGAGCGGCGGCCGATCCTGGTGGACCAGGCGCCGGTCGGCTATCTGAAGATCGCCTCGGGGCTCGGGGAGGCACCGCCCGCGCAGGTGATCGTGCTGCCGGTGGTGTTCGAGGGCAAGGTGCTGGGCGTGATCGAGCTGGCGTCGTTCACGCCGTTCACGCAGATCCAGCGGGACTTCCTCAACCAGATCGCGGAGATGATCGCGACCTCGGTCAACACCATCTCCGTCAACACCAAGACCGAGCAGCTGCTGAAGCAGTCGCAGGAGCTGACCGAGCAACTGCGGGAGCGGTCGGCGGAGTTGGAGAACCGACAGAAGGCACTCCAGGCGTCCAACGCCGAACTGGAGGACAAGGCCGAGCTGTTGGCCCGGCAGAACCGGGACATCGAGGTGAAGAACACCGAGATCGAGGAGGCCCGGCAGGTCCTGGAGGAACGTGCCGAACAGCTCGCGGTGTCCATGCGGTACAAGAGCGAGTTCCTCGCCAACATGTCCCACGAACTGCGTACGCCGCTCAACTCCCTGCTGATCCTTGCCAAGTTGCTCGCGGACAACGCGGACACCAATCTGACGCCGAAGCAGGTGGAGTTCGCGGAGACCATCCACGGGGCGGGGTCCGACCTGCTCCAGCTCATCAACGACATCCTGGACCTGTCCAAGGTCGAGGCGGGCAAGATGGACGTCTCGCCGACGCGGATCGCCCTCGTACAGCTGGTGGACTACGTGGAGGCGACGTTCCGGCCGCTGACCGCGGAGAAGGGCCTCGACCTGTCGGTGCGGGTGTCGCCCGAGCTGCCCGCCACCCTGCACACCGACGAGCAGCGGCTGCTCCAGGTGCTGCGGAACCTGCTGTCCAACGCGGTGAAGTTCACCGACTCCGGGTCGGTGGAGCTGGTGATCCGGCCGGCCGGGGCGGGTGTTCCGGCCGGTATCCGGGAGCAGTTGGTGGACACCGGGTCGCTCTCGGACCCGGACGCGCCGCTGATCGCGTTCTCGGTGACGGACACCGGGATCGGTATCGCGGCTAGCAAGATGCGGGTGATCTTCGAGGCGTTCAAGCAGGCGGACGGCACGACCAGCCGCAAGTACGGCGGCACCGGCCTGGGGCTGTCCATCTCGCGGGAGATCGCGCAGTTGCTCGGCGGTGAGATCCACGCGCAGAGCGAGCCGGAGCGCGGCTCCACGTTCACGCTGTACCTGCCGCTGCACCCGAGCCAGCTGCCCCCGCAGGGCTACCAGCAGGCGGTGGCGCCGATGGAGGCGGGCGAGCTGGTCGCGGCCTCCGACAGCGAGGGCGAGGTTCCCGCACTGGAGGCGGCGCCGCCGAGGATCGAGACTCCGGCCGAGGTGAAGTCGTACCGGGAGACGCAGAACGGTGCCGCCGCGCTGTTCCGGCGGCGTCGGCGGAGCATGCCGCCGCCGGAGCAGCGGCCCGAGCAGTGGGCGACCGTGGGGGAGCAGGAGGGCGCGCAGGCGCCGCCCCACGCGGAGCGGTTCTCGGGCGAGAAGGTGCTCATCGTCGATGACGACATCCGCAATGTGTTCGCGCTGACCAGCGTGCTGGAGCAGCACGGTCTCTCGGTGCTGTACGCGGAGAACGGCCGGGAGGGCATCGAGGTGCTGGAGCAGCACGACGACGCGGCCGTGGTGCTGATGGACATCATGATGCCGGAGATGGACGGCTACGCGACGACCACCGCGATCCGGCGGATGCCGCAGTTCGCTGGGCTGCCGATCATCGCGCTGACCGCGAAGGCGATGAAGGGCGACCGGGAGAAGGCGATCGAGTCGGGCGCCTCCGACTACGTCACCAAGCCGGTCGATCCCGATCACCTGCTGTCGGTCATGCGGCAGTGGATGGCGGGTGACTGATACCGGGCGATCCGGTGCGCGTGCCGCCCCCGGCGGACGCCGGGGGTGAGCCGCGTGGCAGGGTGCTGCCAGCGCCCCCGGTGCGGAGAAGTCCGGGGGAGGCCGGGATTCCGGGAACCTTCCCGCCGGCGCCCGCGTTTTCCGTGGTGTACGCAGTGACATCGCGGTGACAGGGTGTGGCGACGGTCGGGGTGCGGCTACGATGACCGGCACAAGGACGGGCGACGAAAGGGAGTCGTCCCCTGGGGCGGCGCCCGGTGTACCGCCGGGGCGAGGAGGGCGGGCCACAATGCAGAAGGCCAAGATCCTCCTGGTCGATGACCGGCCGGAGAATCTGCTGGCGCTGGAGGCCATCCTCTCTGCGCTCGATCAGACACTGGTCCGGGCATCGTCAGGGGAGGAAGCGCTCAAGGCACTGCTCACGGACGATTTCGCGGTCATTCTGCTGGACGTCCAGATGCCGGGCATGGACGGGTTCGAGACGGCCGCCCACATCAAGCGGCGCGAGCGGACACGGGACATCCCGATCATCTTCCTCACCGCGATCAACCACGGCCCCCACCACACCTTCCGGGGGTACGCGGCGGGCGCGGTGGACTACATCTCCAAGCCGTTCGACCCGTGGGTGCTGCGCGCGAAGGTCTCGGTCTTCGTCGAGCTGTACATGAAGAACTGCCAGCTGCGGGAGCAGGCGTCGCTGCTGCGCCTCCAGTTGGAGGGCGGCAAGGGCGGCGCGGTCGCGGGGAAGGAGCCCGCGGGTCTGCTCGCGGAGCTGTCGGCGCGGCTCGCGGCCGTGGAGGAGCAGGCGGAGGCGCTGTCCAAGCAGTTGGACGACGAGTCGGCGGACGCGGCGGCGGTCGCCACGGCCGCGCACCTGGAGCGCAAGCTCACCGGTCTGCGCCGTGCGCTGGACGCGCTGGAGCCGGGCACCGGACCGGGCCCGGTGGCCCCGCAGAGCTGAGGTACGGAGCCGGGCCCTGGCACCGACAGGGCCCGTTCCGCTCGGTGGTGAGGGCGCGTCAGTTCCGCGACCGGGCATCGGCGACACGAACGGGTGAAGCGTCGGGCACACGTGTCCCCCGTGGTCTCCCCCGGTAACCTCGCTCTCATGGCCTCACGTCCCTCGGCAGCCAAGAAGGCGCCCGCGAAGAAGGCGGTCGCTCCCGCGAAGGCTCCGGCGCGCAAGGCCGCCGCGCAGAGGGCCCCCGCCAAGCGGGCCCCCGCGAAGAGGGCCCCGGCCCGCAAGGCCGCTCCCGCCCGCCAGGCCCCCAGTCCCACCGGCGGTCTGTACCGGCTGGTGCGCGCCCTCTGGCTGGGCCTCGCGCACGCCGTGGGCGCCGTGTTCCGGGGCATGGGGCAGGGCGCGAAGAACCTCGACCCCGCGCACCGCAAGGACGGCGTCGCGCTGCTGCTGTTCGGTGTCGCGCTGATCGTCGCCGCCGGGACCTGGGCCGATCTGCGCGGCCCGGTCGGTGACCTGGTGGAGATCCTGGTGACCGGCGCCTTCGGCCGGCTCGACCTGCTCGTCCCGATACTGATCGCCGTCGTCGCCGTACGGTTCGTCCGGCACCCGGAGAAGCCGGAGGCCAACGGGCGGATCGTCATCGGGCTCTCCGCGCTGGTCGTCGGGGTGCTCGGCCAGGTCCACATCGCGTGCGGCTCGCCCGCCCGCGCCGACGGCATGCGCGCCATACGGGACGCGGGCGGCCTGATCGGCTGGGCGGCGGCGACCCCGCTGACGTACACCATGAGCGAGGTGCTGGCCGTACCCCTGCTGGTGCTGCTCACCGTGTTCGGGCTGCTGGTGGTGACCGCCACGCCGGTCAACGCGATCCCGCAGCGGCTGCGCGCCCTCGGCGTCCGCCTCGGCCTGCTCCCCGACCCGGCGGAGTACGAGACCACCGAGGACGACGAGCGCTACGACGAGCAGTGGCGCGAGGAGTTGACCCCGGCCCCCCGCAAGCGCCGTACCCCGCCGCTGGGTTACGGCCCGGAGGACGCCGAGGAGCAGGCGCTCGCGCAGCGGCGCGGACGCCCCCGGCGCTCGGCGGTGCCGCAGCCGGACATGCGGGGCCCGCTGGACGCCGTGGACGTCGCCGCCGCCGCTGCCGCCGCGCTGGACGGGGCCGTACTGCACGGCATGCCGCCGTCCCCGGTCGTCGCCGACCTCACCCAGGGCGTCACCGTGGGGGACCGCGAGGAGACCACCCCCGTGCCCGCCCCGGCCCCGGCACCCGGACCCGAACCGGAACCCGAGGCGCAAGAGCTGCCCGTTCCGGCGGCGCCCGCACCCACCCCGGCACCCGTGCCCGCCGCCCGGCCCAAGCTGGAGAAGCGGGAGGCGGGCAGCGTCCCGGACCTCACCAAGAAAGCCCCCGAGGAGCCCCGCGAGCTGCCCCCGCGCGCCGAACAGCTCCAGCTCTCCGGTGACATCACCTACTCGCTGCCCTCGCTGGACCTGCTCACGCGGGGCGGCCCCGGCAAGGCGCGCAGCGAGGCCAACGACGCGGTCGTCGCCTCGCTCACCCAGGTCTTCACCGAGTTCAAGGTGGACGCGGCCGTCACCGGCTTCACCCGCGGCCCGACGGTCACCCGCTACGAGGTCGAACTCGGGCCCGCCGTGAAGGTCGAGCGCATCACCGCGCTCACCAAGAACATCGCATACGCCGTCGCCAGCCCCGACGTGCGGATCATCAGCCCCATCCCCGGCAAGTCCGCCGTCGGCATCGAGATCCCCAACACGGACCGGGAGATGGTCAACCTCGGTGACGTGCTGCGGCTCGCGGAGTCCGCCGAGGACGACGACCCGATGCTGGTCGCGTTCGGCAAGGACGTCGAGGGCGGGTACGTCATGCACTCGCTGGCCAAGATGCCGCACATGCTGGTCGCGGGCGCCACCGGCTCCGGCAAGTCGTCCTGCATCAACTGCCTGATCACCTCGATCATGATGCGGGCGACCCCGGAGGACGTCCGGATGATCCTGGTGGACCCCAAGCGCGTCGAACTCACCGCCTACGAGGGCATCCCGCACCTCGTCACCCCGATCATCACCAACCCCAAGCGGGCCGCCGAGGCGCTCCAGTGGGTGGTCCGCGAGATGGACCTCCGCTACGACGACCTCGCCGCCTACGGCTACCGGCACATCGACGACTTCAACCGCGCCGTCCGCGAGGGCAGGGCCAAACCGCCGCTCGGCAGCGAGCGCGAGCTCCAGCCGTACCCGTACCTGCTGGTGATCGTGGACGAGCTGGCCGACCTGATGATGGTCGCGCCGCGTGACGTGGAGGACGCGATCGTCCGCATCACCCAGCTCGCGCGGGCCGCCGGTATCCATCTGGTGCTCGCCACGCAGCGCCCCTCGGTGGACGTGGTCACCGGCCTGATCAAGGCCAACGTGCCCTCCCGGCTGGCCTTCGCCACCTCCTCGCTGGCGGACTCGCGGGTCATCCTCGACCAGCCCGGCGCCGAGAAGCTGATCGGCAAGGGCGACGGCTTGTTCCTGCCGATGGGCGCGAACAAACCGACCCGTATGCAGGGCGCGTTCGTGACCGAGCAGGAGGTCGCGGCCGTCGTCCAGCACTGCAAGGACCAGATGGCGCCCGTCTTCCGCGACGACGTCACCGTGGGCACCAAGCAGAAGAAGGAGATCGACGAGGACATCGGCGACGACCTGGACCTGCTGTGCCAGGCCGCCGAACTGGTCGTCTCCACCCAGTTCGGCTCGACCTCCATGCTCCAGCGCAAGCTGCGCGTCGGCTTCGCCAAGGCGGGCCGCCTGATGGACCTCATGGAGTCCCGGAACGTCGTCGGCCCCAGCGAGGGCTCCAAGGCCCGCGACGTCCTCGTCAAGCCCGACGAACTGGACGGCGTGCTGGCCGTCATCCGCGGGGAGTCCGCGGGCTGAGCCCCCCCCGGCAGGCGGGCCGGGCCCGCCGCACCGTCCCACGAGCCACCCGGCGTGTCGCTGTTACGCCGGGTGGCTCAGTGCCGTGACCGACCCGTTGCCGGGACCGGGGCAACCGTTTCCCTTTGCCATACGTCCAGTTGAGGGACAGGACAGCTACGGATCTCCAACCGGGGTATGTGTCTGTCCCACCATCGGATTGTCCTAAGGCGTACGAACGCCACCACCCGGTCGCTCCACCCCGCGGCTCCCCCCTAGACTGAACTCCCAGCACAGGCGGCTTAAACGCTCGAAAGGCGCCCCCGTGTCCATCGGCAACTCCCCTGAAGACGAGCGTCCGTTCGAGGACGCGTCCGAGGAAGCCCGTCCCTCCGTGGGCAGCGCGCTGCGACAGGCGCGCATCGCTGCCGGGCTCACCGTTGACGACGTCAGCAGCGCCACCCGTGTCCGCAGCGGCATCGTGCACGCCATCGAGGGCGACGACTTCGCGCCCTGCGGCGGCGACGTCTACGCACGCGGGCACATCCGCACCCTCGCCAAGGCCGTCAACCTCGACCCGGAACCCCTGCTCGCGCGCTTCGAGTCCGAGCACGGCACCCGCACCGCACCCACCCACGCCGCCCCCCTCTTCGAGGCGGAACGTATCCGCCCCGAGCGGCGCGGCCCCAACTGGACCGCGGCGATGGTCGCCGCGATCGTCGCCGTCGTCGGATTCGTCGGCTTCACCGCGTTCAAGGGCGGTGACGGCGGCAACGACGCGAAGTCCCAGCTCGCCGGTGGCACCTCCGCCACGCCCAGCCCGTCCGCCACACCCAGCGGCACCCCCGACAAGCCCACCGCACCCGCCACCGAGCCCGGCGACAGCGCCATCGCCGCCGCGCCCCAGGACAAGGTCACCGTCCGGGTCAGCGCGCCCGACGGACGCAGCTGGATCTCCGCCAAGGACCACAACGGGCGGATGCTCTTCGACGGACTGCTGAAGAAGGGCGAGTCCAAGACCTTCCAGGACAGCACCAAGATCAACCTGATCCTCGGTGACGCCGGAGCGATCCAGCTCTACGTCAACGGCAAGAAGATCGAGGACACCTTCCAGCCCGGCTCCGTGCAGCGGCTGACCTACACCAAGGGCGACCCCGAGGCCGGCTGAACCGGCCCCCGCGGGCGCTCGTACGAAGGGGTTGGCCGTGCGCGGCCAACCCCTTCGACATGGGCGGGCGGCCGGACAACGTAGTCTTGAGCCCATGCCTGAACGCCGTACCGTCGCACTCGTCACTCTCGGCTGCGCCCGTAACGAGGTGGACTCGGAGGAGCTGGCAGGCCGTTTGGAGGCGGACGGCTGGCAGCTCGTCGAGGACGCCGCCCAAGCGGATGTCGCCGTCGTGAACACCTGTGGCTTCGTGGAAGCCGCCAAGAAGGACTCCGTGGACGCCCTCCTGGAGGCCAACGACCTCAAGGGCCACGGGAGAACCCAGGCCGTCGTGGCAGTGGGCTGCATGGCCGAGCGGTACGGCAAGGAGCTGGCCGAGGCGCTGCCCGAGGCCGACG
The DNA here is from genome assembly GCF_019104725.1 of Streptomyces corallincola. Lineage (GTDB taxonomy): Bacteria > Actinomycetota > Actinomycetes > Streptomycetales > Streptomycetaceae > Streptomyces > Streptomyces corallincola. The sequence continues at coordinate 15,087 of NZ_JAHRXF010000069.1, forward strand.
GCGTACTCGGCTTCGACGACTACTCCGACATCTCCGACCGCCTGACCACCATCCTCTCCGGCGGCGTGCACGCCTCCCACACCCCGCGCGACCGCCGCAAGCTGCTGCCGATCAGCCCGGCCGAGCGGCAGGAGTCCGCCACCGCCGTCGCGCTGCCCGGCCACGGCCCCACCGACCTGCCCGAGGGCGTCGCCCCCGCCTCCGGTCCGCGCGCGCCGCTGCGCCGCCGTCTGGACGGCTCGCCCGTCGCCTCGGTCAAGCTCGCCTCGGGCTGCGACCGCCGCTGCTCGTTCTGCGCCATCCCCTCTTTCCGCGGCTCCTTCATCTCGCGCCGCCCCAGCGACGTACTGAACGAGACGCGCTGGCTGGCCGAGCAGGGTGTGAAGGAGGTCATGCTGGTCTCCGAGAACAACACCTCCTACGGCAAGGACCTGGGCGACATCCGGCTGCTGGAGTCGCTGCTGCCGGAGCTGGCCGAGGTGGACGGCATCGAGCGGGTGCGGGTCAGCTACCTCCAGCCCGCCGAGATGCGGCCCGGCCTGATCGACGTGCTCACCTCCACGCCGAACGTCGTGCCCTACTTCGACCTGTCCTTCCAGCACTCCGCGCCCGCCGTCCTGCGCTCCATGCGCCGCTTCGGCGACACCGACCGCTTCCTGGAGCTGCTGGACACCATCCGCTCCAAGGCGCCCCAGGCCGGTGTGCGCTCCAACTTCATCGTCGGCTTCCCCGGCGAGAGCGCGGCCGACCTCGCGGAGCTGGAGCGCTTCCTGAACGGCGCCCGCCTGGACGCGATCGGTGTCTTCGGCTACTCCGACGAGGACGGCACCGAGGCGGCCACGTACGACAACAAGCTGCCCGAGGACGTCGTCGCGGAGCGCCTGGCGCGGGTCTCCCGGCTCGCGGAGGAACTCGTCTCGCAGCGCGCCGAGGAGCGCGTCGGGGAGACCGTGCACGTCCTCGTGGAGTCCCTGGACGGCGAGGACGGCGTGTGCGGCCGGGCCGCGCACCAGGCGCCCGAGACCGACGGGCAGGTGCTGCTCACGAGCGGCGCGGGCCTGGCCGTCGGCCGTATCGTCGAGGCCAAGGTGATCGGCACCGAGGGCGTGGATCTCGTCGCGGAGCCGCTGACGGGCCCGCTCGCGGGCCGTGAGGAGACGGCCGGATGACCGGAGTCCCGGCCTCCGCCGGGGGCGGTGCCACCGGCGGCAAAGGCGCTCGGGGCTCCGCCGCCGAGGGGGCGGCCGGTACGGATTCCGGGCGGCCGGGTGCGTCCGGCGCGTCCGCTGCTTCTGGCGCCTCGGGTGCCTCTGGTGTCTCTGGTGCGGGGGCGGGCTCGGCGGCCGGTGCGGGCTCCGGTGCCGCTGGTCGTACGGGCTCCGCTTCCGGTGCGGGCTCCGGTGTCGCGGGCGGTGGGGAGTCCGCTGGTGCGGTGGGCGCGGGCGGGCCGGACGGGACGCGGCATCCGCGCGGTGCGAAGATCGCCGCCGCCGCCGTCAACCAGGCGAGCGTCTGGAACGTCGCCAATCTGCTGACGATGCTGCGGCTGCTGCTGGTGCCGGGATTCGTCGCGCTGATGCTCGCGGACGGCGGCTACGACCCCGCCTGGCGCTCGCTGGCCTGGGCGGCCTTCGCCATCGCCATGATCACCGACCTGTTCGACGGCCATCTGGCCCGCACCTACGACCTGGTCACCGACTTCGGCAAGATCGCGGACCCGATCGCGGACAAGGCGATCATGGGCGCCGCGCTGATCTGTCTCTCCGCGCTGGGTGATCTGCCCTGGTGGGTGACGGTCGTCATCCTCGGCCGGGAACTCGGCGTCACGCTGCTGCGTTTCCTGGTCATCCGGTACGGCGTGATCCCGGCGAGCCGGGGCGGCAAGCTGAAGACGCTCACCCAGGGCGTGGCCGTGGGGATGTACGTCCTGGCGCTGACGGGCTGGCTGGCCACCCTCAGGTTCTGGGTGATGGCCGCCGCCGTCGTGCTGACCGTGGTCACCGGGCTCGACTATGTGAAACAGGCCATGCTGCTGCGGCGAAGGGGAATCGCCGAGCGGGCAAGGGCGTTGGAGGAGACGAAAGCGTGAACTCTCCGGCCACCGAACTCGTGCGGCTACTGACAGTGAGGGGTGAGACCCTCGCCGTCGCGGAGTCGCTGACCGGTGGTCTGGTCGCGGCGGAGATCACGGCGGTGCCCGGTGCGTCCCGCGCCTTCCGCGGCTCCGTCACCGCCTACGCCACCGAGCTGAAGCACCGCGTCCTCGGTGTGGACGCCGATCTGCTGGCCCGGCGGGGCGCGGTGGACGCGCAGGTCGCGGCGGAGATGGCGGCCGGTGTGCGCACCGCCCTGTCGGCCGACTGGGGCATCGCCACCACCGGTGTCGCCGGTCCCGACCCGCAGGACGGACAGCCCGTCGGGACGGTCTTCGTGGCCGTTTCCGGGCCGCCGGACGCCACCGCCGAGCGCGCCGGAGGCGGAAAAGTGGCCGCACTGCGGTTGAACGGCAGCCGTACGGAAATCCGTATGGAGAGTGCACGGAGCGTGCTCGCCCTACTCCTCGCGGAACTGGCGGGCGAACAGACCGGGAATCAGCGGGCACAGGATACGGAACGGAACGGGGGGTTTTGATGTTTGCAGCCCAGAGTGAACACGACATCGCTCCCCGCACGGCCGCGGCGCGAGGCGGTACGGTGGGGCGAGAAGGATGCGGCTACGCGGTCCGAGGAGGGAGCCACCGATGATTCTGCTCCGTCGCCTGCTGGGTGACGTGCTGCGTCGGCAGCGCCAGCGCCAGGGCCGTACTCTGCGCGAAGTCTCCTCGTCCGCCCGAGTCTCACTCGGCTATCTCTCCGAGGTGGAGCGGGGGCAGAAGGAGGCGTCATCCGAACTGCTCTCCGCGATCTGCGACGCGCTGGACGTACGGATGTCGGAACTCATGCGGGAGGTCAGCGACGAGCTGGCACTCGCCGAACTGGCCCAGTCCGCCGCCGCCACCGAACCCGTCCCCACGCCGGTCCGTCCGATGCTGGGTGCCGTCTCGGTGACCGGTGTCCCGCCGGAACGGGTGACCATCAAGGCCCCCGCCGAGGCTGTGGACGTGGTCGCGGCCTGAGGGGCGCGCTTGTGAGCGTGGTCGGACAGCCCCGCGTGGTCTGACCGGTTGGATGTGCGGAACCCCGTCCGGGGCCCAGGGAACTGGGGCTTGGGCGGGGTTCTCGTCGTTGAGGGGTGTGCGCGGGCGGGATTCTCCGGAGACCTGGGTGATCGGGTGGGCGTGGGGTGTCGGGGTGGGCGCCCCGAATGGCTCTGTTCCGGTGTGCATGCGTTTGCCGGGGTACGGGGGGCCGGTCATCGTGGGGGAGGAATGCGGCCGGAGTACGACCGCGCAGAGCCTCCGGAGGTAGCGGATGAACGTCGTCAAGAGCTCCCTGCCCGACGCCGACCTGAAGATCGTGGCCGAGGCCCTGCAGAGTGCCCTGGTCGATCTGATCGACCTGTCGCTGGTCGCCAAGCAGATCCACTGGAACGTGGTCGGGCCGCGCTTCCGTTCCATCCATCTCCAGCTCGACGACGTGGTCACCTCCGCGCGCGCCCACTCCGACACGGTGGCCGAGCGGGCCTCCGCCCTCGGTATCTCGCCCGACGGCCGCGCCGGTACGGTCGCCTCCGGCAGCGGTCTCGGCGCCGTCGAGCCCGGCTGGACCAAGGACACGGACGCGGTCGGCGCGATGGTGCGGGTGCTGGCCGCCGCCATCACCCGGATGCGCGAGCGGATCACGGCCACCGATGAGCCCGACCCGGTCTCCCAGGACATGTTCATCACTATCACGGCCGACCTGGAGAAGCATCACTGGATGTTCCAGGCGGAGAACCAGTGAGCGCCCGCGCGTGTCGGGCCGACGAGTGGGGCGGATAGCAGGCCGGGGGGCCGTGCTGGTGCTGGGTGCCGTCTGGTGGTGGGCCGCGCTGCGACTCGCGCTCGGGCACGGGGCCGGGGTGGAGGGCGCGGTCGTCCTCGCGGGGTGGGGGCTGAGTGTGCTTCCGGTGCACTGTGTCGCCAAGCGGGAGGCCGACGGGGCGTTGGTGGCCGGGCGGTGGCGGGCGGCTTGGCGGGTGGGGGCGGTGGCGGACCGGCAGGGGTAGGCAGGGGTAGGGGGCGGAGCGGGTGCGTTTCGGTTCCCGGCCGGGGCCTCGCGGGGTGGTCGGGGTCAGCGGGCCGTGCGGCGCCGGGACGGGCCGTAGAGGTGGCGTTCGCGCCAGTGCTGGGGGGCGGTAGGGGGCGGGGTGGGGCCCTTTTGGCAGTGGGGGCACCAGTAGGTCGGGCGTTCCTGGGAGCCGTCGCCCTGATCGGCCACGCGGATCGAGGTGCCGCAGCGGAGGCAGGGGCGCGGGGTGCGGCCGTAGACGAAGAGGTCCGGGGGGCGGTTCAGGCCCGTGGTGCGGCGGATCGGATTGTCGCGGTTGGCTTCCAGCAGCCTCTTGGCGAGGCCGGGGAGGCGGGTGGCGCGGTCTTCGGGGAGCAGGCCGACCGGCAGCCACGGGGTGACGCCGAGGAGATAGCACAGCTCGCTCTTGTAGACATTGCCGATCCCGGCCAGGTTGCGCTGGTCGAGCAGGGCCTCGCCGAGCTGCCGGGCGGGGTCGGCGCGGAGGTTGGCGAGGGCGAGTTCCGGGTCCCAGTCGGCGCCGAGGAGATCCGGACCCAGGTGACCCACGGCGCGTTCCTCCTCCGGGGTGGGCAGGAACTCCAGCACCGGCAGGCGGTAGCCCACGGCGGTGCGGTCCCCGGTGCTCAGGACGACGCGGATCTGGTGCGCCGCGCCGCCCCGCCAGGGCTCACCGGGGGCGTACACCTTCCACGCGCCCTCCATGCGGAGGTGGGAGTGCAGAGTGAGGCCGCCCTCGAAGCGGGTCAGCAGGTGCTTGCCCCGCGCCACGGTGTCGAGGAGCGTACGGCCCCGGAGGTCCACCGTGGCGTACTTCGGCACCCGGAAGTCCGTCACCGTCAGCACCTTGCCCGCGAGGGCTTCGCGCAGCCGTCTCGCCGCCTGCCAGACCGTGTCTCCTTCGGGCATGGGTCCAGCGTGCCACGTGGTGGGGGGTGGGGCAGCCGCATGACCGACGCCGACGAACTGCGCCGCCGCACACAGGAGTTGCTGGCGGACCC
>NZ_JAHRXF010000007.1 GCF_019104725.1 Streptomyces corallincola
AACTCCTAGTTTTCAATGGGTCTTTGAGTCTATTTGTGGACTCTCTTGAATCAGGGGCATCGTCGACGGCGAGATCGTGTGCGGCTCGAGGCGCTGGACCAGAACGTCCGCAACGTCACCGGAGCCTCACTCCGCAACGTCTTGGAACGAATTGGTCCTCCGCTGCGGTTTCGAGTCGACGAACGCAGCGCCATCGATCAGGCCCGCCAGCAGTTGCTGGCCGAGGGGGAGGCCAGCGCGCTCCACGCCGAGAATCCCTGGTACAAGGAGTGGCTGAGCGGCCTAGCCTCTGACGGGACGATCACTGGGCTGATCAATAAGAAGGACGAACGCCTCCTCAGCCAGGCCATCCGCGTTCTGGAGTACCTCGATGCCCGTGCCAGCGGTTCGCCTCCAGTCATGCTGGCCGCCTTGGCCGACGCCACCACGGGAAACACCAAGGCCCTCAACCCTGGCCAAGGCTCGTTGCCGACCCTCGTACTCCGTGTGCTGGCAACAGCACGGGGAGTTCCGCTCGCGGCAGGAGCCGAGGCCCGGCGCGAGCTCTGGGACGCGTTCGACGTCATCGTCGACGACCTGGCCAGCCTCGTCCTCGTTCTCAATCTGTCGGCGGCTGGTCGAGGGCTGGGGGAGTGGCTCACCGACGCGGCTCGATACGGCACCCCCTTCCACGTCACACTTCACCAACTGGTCACCCTGCCTGTCACCGTTCACGTGCCGCGTGTGTACGTGTGTGAGAACCCAGTCGTCCTCCGCCGCGCCGCTGGAGAAATCGGCGCGAGCAGCCCGCCGTTGATCTGCGCCGAAGGCCGACCGTCAACGGCCTTCCACCGACTGGCCCGCTTGATCGTCAACGGAGGGTGTCGGCTCCTCTACCACGGGGACTTCGACTGGCCGGGAATCGACATGACCAATCAGCTCATCGGCCGCTACGGAGCCGAGCCCTGGAAGATGAGCGCTGAGGATTACATGGAGGGGCTCCGGACCGAAGACGACCACGTTGCCTTGTCCGGGAAGGCCCTTAGCACTTCATGGGACCCGCGTTTGAGCAATGCGATGCAGGAGCATCAGGCGGCTGTCTACGAGGAAGGCGTCGCTGACGCCCTCCTGGCGGATTGGGGTGACCAACTCTGATCATGGGCGGGTGATGACCTGCTGAGCGGGCAGCCGACAGCCGCTGGGGCGGGATACCCACGGTAGAGCGGCAGAGACGACAGAGCCCTGCATGCCCCGTACAACGAGCGACTAGGCTTGATCGGCGCCCACGAATCTGGACCGGATGGCGCAGGGGTGCGTGTAAGGAGTGCTGAGCAACAGATGACGGGGACGCCCGAGCGGATCGGCCGGTACACCGTGGCCAAGGAGCTGGGCTCGGGCGGCATGGGGGAGGTGTACCTCGCCTACACCCCGGGTGGTCAGCCGGTGGCGGTGAAGCTGATCCGGAGCGACAAGCTGGACCCCGTCACGCGGGCCCGCTTCGAAAAGGAAGCGCTGATAGCGCGCACCGTGATCGGTACCAACAGGGTGGCGCGGTTCCTGGAGGCCGACCCCTTCGCGGACCGCCCCTGGCTGGCGATGGAGTACGTGGCCGGACGCACCTTGCTGGCCTGCGTGGACCAGGACGGCGTTCTCCCCTTGCCGCTGGTCGCCAGTCTGGGCGCGTTGCTCGCCGAGGGGCTGAGCGCCGTGCACGCCGCGGAGCTGCTCCACCGGGATCTGAAGCCCCAGAACGTCATTATGGGCACAGAAGGTCCCATAATCATTGACTTCGGGCTCGGTGCGTTCATGGATGCCGCGAAGGAGTCCCTGTCCCACAGCGGGATGATCATTGGGACGGTGCGCTGCATGCCGCCGGAGCAGGCAAGCGGACATCCGAAGGTGACGCCAGCCGCGGACGTGTACGCGCTGGGCACGGTTCTGCTGTATGCGGCGGCCCGCCACTACCCGTACGACGGTGCGGTGTGGGAAGCCGTCGCCATGCAGGTGGCGAATCCTGACATCGGCCCGGATCTGAGCGGTGTGCCCGAGGGACTCAAGCAACTGATCGCCTGCATGCTCGCCCACGTTCCCGAGGACAGGCCGACGCTGGATGACGTTTCAAAGGCATGCTCGAAGCTTCTGAAGGCCGCTGGAAAGGCGCCGGCCGACGCACGACTTGCTCTGATCGCGCATACGGCCTCGGGCGGTACGCCGGATGCGGCCAAAGAGCCGTTGTCCCCATCGTTCGAGAAGCTGCTTGAGGACCAGGCCGAGATCACTGACGACGCGGGTCTCGACTCGCCGCTCGACAGTCCGCGAGGAGCTGCTGAGGCGGAAGAGCCGGAACCGGAGGAGGTGGCGCAGTACGAGCCGCACCCCGACGCCGCCGAGAAGGCCGTGAAGCCAAAGGCGGAGCCGAAGGCCAGGCCCAAGGCCGTAAGGCCGCCGGCATCGAAACGGGTCGCGGATGAGCTGAGGGCGGAGTACGCGGCGGATACCGCGCTTTGATGGCCAAGCTGTCAGTGCCTGGTGGGAAGCTAGGCGGACGGGCGTATAGGTCGGCTTGGACGCTGTCCATACGATTCGTGAATGGTGAGCGGTGCGAAACGCGCCGTGGGTGAGGAATCGGAGCGGACGTGAGCGTCGAGGCGGAAGCCGTGGGCGGGCAGAGCGATACGGCGAGGAACGCCCGGGAGCCGGACGAAGCCTCGTCGGCGAAGCGGCCGACTGACACTGGCGGATACGCGGCGGGCGCACAGGTCCTGATCCGAGACGAGCTGTGGCTGGTGCGCAACTGCAGGGACACCGACCGTGACGGATGGATGGTCGAGGTCACCGGCATCTCGTCGTTCGTCCGCGGGATCGACGCCACTTTCTACGACCGGCTGGATGTCGTCCAGGAGCTGGACCCGCGCGAGACCGAGCTGGTGGCAGACGACTCTCCGAACCACCGCAGGTCCCGTCTGTTCCTTGAGGCGATCATGCGGAAGACGTTCCTGCCGCAGACCGAGCACGGCCTGGCGCTGGCGGACAACTTCCTCATGGACCAGCAGGTCCACCAGCTGCGCCCGGCGGAGCTGGCGCTGTCGATGAAGAACCCGCAGCCGCGGATCCTGATCGCGGACGTCGTGGGTCTTGGTAAGACCCTGGAGATCGGGGTGCTGCTGGCGGAGCTGATCCGGCGGGGGCGCGGCGAGCGGATCCTGGTGGTGACGCCGCAGCACGTGCTGGAGCAGTTCCAGCGCGAGCTGTGGACCCGATTCGCGATCCCGCTGGTGCGGCTGGACTCGACCGGCATTCAGCGGGTGCAGCAGGACATCCCCGCGGGGCGGAACCCGTTCGCGTACTTCAAGCGCGCGATCATCTCCGTGGACACCCTGAAGAGCGACGTGTACGCCCACCACCTGGACAACACCGACTGGGACGCCGTCGTCATCGACGAGTCCCACAACCTCGTCAACCGCGGCACGAAGAACAACGCGCTCGCCCGTCTACTGGCACGCAAGACCGACGCGCTGGTGCTGGCCTCGGCCACCCCGCACAACGGCGACGCCACCTCCTTCGCCGAGCTTGTCAGGATGCTGGACGAGGCTGCGATCGCCAATCCGTCCCAGTACGAGGTGAAGGACCTCGCGCACCTCTACATCCGGCGCACCAAGACCGCGTCCGAAGTCCGCGAGTCCCTCAAGGGGACCTGGGCGGACCGCGGCCCGTCCCTGCCCCTCCACGCTCCGGCCACCGAGAAGGAACGCGCGGTCCTCCAGGAACTGGCCACACGCTGGATCCCGGCCGACCCGGCGACTCCGTCGGTGAGCCGGCATCAGCTCGTCCCGTACCGGTTGCTGAAGTCGTTCCTCTCCTCGCACAAGGCGCTGTTGGCGACCATCAAGACCCGCATCGGAAACCTCGACAACCCGCCGCCCGACAAGCCCGACAACGGTTCGAAGACGCGGAAGCGGCCGGAGGACCCGGCGGTACGCGAAGCGGCACGGAAGGTCGAGCGGGCGGCCCTGACCGACCTGCAGCACCTCGCCGAGCAGATCGAGGACCAGGACTCGGCGAAGCGGGCAGCGCTGCTGGACGCGCTGCGGGAGCTGGGCGTCGGCCCAGGCTCGGACACCCGAGTGGTCGTGTTCTCCGAGAGCATCCCCACCCTGAAGTGGCTGGCGGAGACCGTCCCGGCCGCACTCGGCTTCCGGCACACCACCAGCCCGGACGAGAAGAAGCCCTGGCTGGGATACGGCGGAGCCGTACAGGTCATGCACGGCGAGGCCAGCACGGATCAGGAACAGCAGGACATCGTCGAGAAGTTCGGGCTGCGCGACGACCCGGTGCGCATCCTGTTCACCGGCGACGTCGCTTCCGAGGGCGTCAACCTGCATCAGCAGTGCCATCTGCTGATCCACTACGACCTGCCGTGGTCCCTGATCCGCATCGAGCAGCGCAACGGCCGTATCGACCGGTACGGGCAGGAACACCGGCCCGAGTTCCGCGCGCTGATCCTCACCAGTGACATCCCGTGGCGCACGGACGAGACGACCGGACAGCCGCGAACCCTGGACGACCGGCTGGTGGGCGAGAAGCTCCTCAGGCGTGAGGAGGAGGCTCACAAGATCGAAGGCTCGGCCGAGGCGGTCACCGGCCTGTACCGGGCCAAGGAAGAAGAGAACCGCCTCACCCAGGACCTGATCGCGGGCCGCACCGTCGAGGAGTCCATCAAGCAGTCCCAGCAGGGCGGCGCCGCCTTCCTCACCGGGCTTCTCGGCCAGGTGGGCGCAGTACACGAACACCCCGAAGTGGCCCGTGCCGTGGTACCGAAACTCTTCCGGTCCACCGCCGACTACTTCGACGAGGCACTGCGGCAGATCTCCCGTCCCAACCCCGAGGACATGCTGTCGCTGCGGCGCGACGACGACGGCACCATTGCCTTCGAGCCACCGCGGGACTTGCTGTACCGGCTCAAGGCACTGCCCAAGTCGTACCTGGACGAGCAGCAGATCCTGCCGCGCAAGACCGAGCCGGGACGCATGCGCATCACCTTTTCCAAGGACCTCGCCGCGGCGCGCCTGAAGGCGGCCCGGGAGACCACCGCGTCCCAATGGCCGAACGTCTCGTACGTCACCGACGTCCACCCCGTCCTGGACTGGCTCACAGACAAGGTGCTCGTCGAGATCGGCCGCCACAAGGCCCCGGTGCTCGCCGCCACCGTGGACAGTCCGACTTTCCTGGTCCAGGGCATCTACTCCAACGCGTTGGGCAAGCCCACCATCGTCGAGTGGATGGCCGTCTCCGGCCTTCCCGACAGCCCGCACGTCACAGCGCTGACCGCCGACGTACTGGAGAGCTACGGCGTAGGCCCGAACATGCCCGGCCGCGCCACACCGCGCGACCTGCCGGGCCTCAGCGCGCTTGTGCCCGACGCCATCGACGCCGCACAGCGACAACTCGCCCTCCTTGAAGGCGCGTACCGCGAGCAGATCGAAGAGACCCTTGCTCCCTATCGCAAGAAGGTCACCGACTGGCGGCAGGACGCCCTCTTCGCCAGTGCACGCCCGAAGGAAGCGGAGCTCGACCGCACGGCCAAGCGACAGCTGAAGCTGGTCAAGTCCCTGGAGACGGCGGGCGAACCGATGCTGCGCCTGCTGGCCGTCCTCGAACCGCACACCGCCACTGAAGGAGGCACCGAACGATGAGCACCGACTTCGACTCCTTCGCCAACCGTGGCGAGTACCTGTCCGCGCACTACTTCGCCGACCAGCTCGGCACTGACCTCAAGAAGGGCCTGTTCGCCACCTGGGCGCAGCGCGAGGGTGACGAGAACGACCCGCGCAAGACCCCGCGCGAGCTGCTGCGCACCCTGCGCACCCCCTACCTTGTCGAGGAACTGCGCGGCTACTTCGTCAAGACCACCCAGGCCGACGCCGAGGACGAAGCCCGCCTGAACACACACAACAACCCCGAGTGGACCAAGCGCCTCGCGGAGTGGCACCAGATGGTCCTGCGGGCCCTCGGCTACGACACCTCCCCGGCCGAGCTCACTGTGCACCGCGCCGGCCGCGACCACACCCTGCCCGTCGCCTACCACGGCCATGGCATCGTCGCCCTGGACTGCGGCTGGACCGCGGCCAACGACGACGCCCTCGACCCCGACCGTGCCGGACGGCTCCTGTCGTCCGTGCGGGTCAGCGCGAGCGAGTCGTACGAGACGGGCGCGGCCCTGGCCTCTTGGCTCTTCCAGAGCGAACTCGGCGAAGTCGGTGGCCCGCACCCCCGCTTCGTCCTGCTGCTGTGCGGCGGCGTCATCCTGCTCGCCGATCGTCAGGCCTGGAACGAGGGCCGATACCTCGCGGTGAACCTCGACGCCGCCCTGGAACGCAATGACCGCGCCCAGCAGGGCGAACTCGCCACCATTGCCGCCCTGTTCAGCCTGGACATGCTCCGCCCCGGTGAGAATGACACCAGCCGCGGGATCGACGCTCTGCTCAAGTCCTCCGGTGACAATGCGGCCGGCGTCTCCGGCGAACTGCGCTACGGGTTGCAGCGCTCGGTCGAGATCATCGCCAACGAAGTGCTGCACCGGATGGCGGATCCGAAGAACAATGTCACCCCGGCCGACATCGAAAGCCCCAAGATCCCCTTCGCGCGCGAACTCACCCGCGAAGCGCTGCGCTACCTCTACCGCGTCCTGTTCCTGCTGTACGCGGAGGCCCGCCCCGAACTCGGCATCCTCCCTGCCGACGACGGGTCGTACGAGGCCGGCTACTCCATGGCCCGTCTGCGTGAACTCGTCGAGCGCGACGAGGAACTCGTCGAGGAGGAAGCCAAGAACGGCTTCCACCTCTTCCAGTCTCTCGACGTCCTGTTTAACAAGGTCAACTTCGGCCACCGTGCGTACGGCACCGAACCTGATGACGACCAGCCCGGCGACGATGAGGAGACCCGCAAGGCCAAGGAAGCCCGCCGCAGCGAGAACCGCGGCTTGCGCTTCGAGGCCCTGCGCAGCGAACTCTTCGAGCCGACCGCCATCCGCTTCATCGGCACAGGCGTCCTCGACCCGCGCAGCGACGAGGACAACGACCCCCGCTGGCTCGATCTGCGTCTGCGTAACGAAGCCCTCCACGAGGTGCTGCGGCTGCTGACGATGAAGAAGGGTAAGCGCGGCGAACGCGGTGGCTTCATCTCCTACCGCAACCTCGGCATCAACCAACTCGGCGCTGTCTACGAGGGGTTGATGTCCTACACCGGCATCATCGCCAAGGAGGAACTGTGCGAGGTGGCCCGAGGCGGTGACCCGGAGCAGGGTTCCTGGCTCATCCCCTCACACAAGCAGGACCAGTACCCCGACAAGACCCTCGTCCAGTACGGCGAGGACGACGCCCGTAAGGGCCTCCGCGGTCCGAAGAAGTACGAGAAGGGCTCGTTCGTCTACCGACTCGCTGGCCGTGACCGAGAGACTTCCGCCTCGTACTACACCCCTGAATCGCTGACCAAGGTCACCGTCGAGCTCACCCTCAAGAACCGCCTCGACCAGGAACGGGATGAGAATGGCGGCGTCATCAAGACGCGGGCGTCCGAGCTGCTGAAGTACAAGATCTGCGAGCCGGCGCTCGGCTCGGGCGCGTTCCTCAACGAGGCCATCAACCACGTCGCCGACGAATACCTGCGCCGCCGCCAGGACGAACTCGGCATCACCATCCCCGCGGCCGATGCGATCACCGAGAAGCAGAAGGTCAAGGCGTACATCGCCCTGCACAACGCCTACGGGGTCGACCTCAACGCCACCGGCGTCGAGCTGGCCGAGGTGTCGCTGTGGCTCAACACGATGCACCCAGGCATGCGCGCGCCGTGGTTCGGGTTGCACCTGCGTCGGGGCAACTCGCTCATCGGCGGTCGCCGCGCGGTGTACGCAGGCGATGACGTGGCGGGCAAGGACAGGGCCTGGCTGAAGGCGAAGGGTGCCTTGGCACCAACACCGCTGCCTTTCATCAAGGACGGTGAGCTGCAGCCACTGCCCGACGACGCGGTGCACCAGTTCCTGCTGCCGAGCCCGGGCTGGGCCGCGGTTGCTGGCTCGAAAGAAGCCAAGGAACTCGCCAAGGAAGGCGTCGAGAAACTCGCTGCCTGGAAGAAGGGGATCCTTCAGCGCCCCAAGCGCAGCACCGCGCACCTCAATACGGACGGGAGCCCGAAGCTCAACCCCAAGAGCAAGGTACCGAAGCCGGAAACATCCTCCCAGTTCACGAAGCTGCGGGACGCTGCACGTCGGGTCGAGTTCCTGTGGGCGGCCGTCGTCAAGCGCATGGAACTCTCCGAGAAGGAGATCGCGCGTCGGATCGACCTTTGGCAGGCCGATCCAACGGATCCCGAGTACGCCTTCCTCCAGCACCCCGATCAGGCGGTGCCGAAGGAGAAGGTCCTGGAGGACCTCTTCAATGCCGTCGACACTCCATACTGGCGGCTGAAGAAGGTCATGGACGCCTGGTGCGCCCTTTGGTTCTGGCCGGTTGACAAGGCTGGGCTGCTGGACGGCAGTGACGGTGAGTACGCGGCACGGACGGTCGTCAGTGACGCGGACGGCCTCAGTAAGGTGCTCGGAGGGGTGCCGCTGACCGGGGAGCGGCTTGAGCCCCAGGCCGCTCCCGAGCCGATGGCCCTTACTGCACCGACGCCCGCGCCGCGGTTCGTCGAGGCTACAGCTCTGTTCGCACTCGGCCCCGAGCAGACCTCCTTCGAGGACCTCGAACTGACCGCGGACGACGACGTGGTCGTGGAAGTGAGCCAGGTTGGACTGAAGGGGGCCAAGAAGGGGCCGGCCAAGCCGAAGGGGCCGGAACGGCGGTCCATCATCCCTCTCAAGGGACTCGACGATTGGCTGGAGTTCCTGGAAGCGATGCTGGGCACGGCCGATGTGCCTGAAGGCACCCTCATCGACAGTTTCAAGAGCCTTGACGAACTGAAGAGCTTCGAAGAGACACTTCCCGGCTTTATGGGAATGGACATCGACAACCCGGAAGACCGGTTCCCCTGGCTCCGGACGGTGCGCGATATCGCGGATGAACAGGGCTTCCTGCACTGGGAGTTGGAGTTCGCCCTAGTCTTTGCCCGTGGTGGCGGCTTCGACCTTCAGGTGGGTAACCCGCCGTGGGTACGGCCCCGTTGGAACGAATCGGCCGTTCTCGCGGAGCACGAGCCGTGGTTCGAGCTGGCGGACAAAGCGTCTGCGAGCGAAAGGGACCGTCGAAGCCGGGAGCTTTTGGAGTCCCCTGCGGCTCGCCGGTATGTGCTCGGCGAGCTGACGAACACGAGCGCGCAGGTCGCGGTGTTCGGTTCCCTGCAGATGTACCCGCTGCTGACGGGGACCCAGCCGGACCTATATCGGGCGTTCATGTCTCAAGTCTGGGCGCACACTTCGGCGTCCGGGACCGCTGGGATGGTTCACCCAGATACGCACTTCACGGGAGACAAGGAGGGTAGCCTCCGGGAGGCTGCGTATCGTCGGCTTCGTATTCACGGCGACTTCGTCAACTCCGGCCAGCGGTTCTTCCCGCGACCGGTGGGTGATACCGCGCACTTCGGGGTGCACGTTTACGGTCGGCCTACCGAGATCGGCTTCGACCATCTCTCCTGGTTGGTCTCTGTGGACGCGCTGCGGCACTCTACCCAGCACGACGGCTCGGGCGAGGTACCAGGCGTCCGGTACCGAAACGGTGAGTTCGACGAGCGTCCGCACCGGGCCCGTGTTATCCGGGTGGACAGATACCTGCTGTCTGTCTGGCAGCGTCTCTTGGGCGAAGCCGACCAGCCTGTCGAGCAGGGCCGCCTATTGTTCCCGGTCAGCACGGCGGAAGCCTCAGCGATCGAGGCTCTGGCGGACTATCCGCTGCGACTTGGCCCGCATCCGCGGATCTCGTCGGGATATCACGAGAGTGGGGCGAAAAAGGAAAATCTGATCGATTACAACCGTCCTGATCCCACCACGGGCCAGGAGTTCCAGCCGAACCATTGGCGCCGGGTGATTCTCAAGGGTACCCAACTGAGTGTCGCCACCCCGGTGTTCAAACGCCATGACGCCAACAGCAATGATCCGTATGGCGCGGATCTCGTCGCCCTCCCGCCGGACTTCGTACCCGATACGGCATACGTAAGAGCACACGGCAGAAGCCAGGCATACCTAGCCGAGCAGGAACGGTGGATCGACCACCGGGCTCTTGGGCGATTGAGGGCGTGTGATAAATCCGTTGCTCGTGCGCGGCAACAGATTGCACGCGTTGAACGTATCTCTGAGGACCTGGTCAATCCGACCAAGATCGATGACGTACTGGTGCAGAGAGCTCAACGACGGTACGTCACCTTCTACCGACTCGCGTGGCGATGCATGATCGCGCCGAATACTGAGAGGGCTCTTTATGCGGCCCTGGTTCCTCCGGGCACGGCATACGTCGACAACGTCCATAGCCTCGCAATGCCGAGCCGCCTCTCGACCGCTTTGGTCGGAGGTTTCTGGGCGTCGCTACCTCTGGATTACTTCTTGCGGGCCACAGGGCGAGGACACCTGCGGGGTACTGGCGTAAAAGCCATGCCCGCCCCTGCCCTCGAACACCCGCTCGCCTCTGCCCTCCTCCTCCGCACCCTCCGCTTGAATTGTCTGACCCAGGCCTATGTCGATCTCTGGGCCGATCTCTTCGACCCCGCCTGGCCCGATCGCGAGCGCTGGGCCCGCGACTGGCCCGGCCTCCAGCCCCTGGATGACGTGTCCCCGGACTGGCGCCCAGAAACGCCCCTCCGCAGTGAGCGCGCCCGCCGGTCCGCCCTGGTCGAGATCGACGCCCTAGTCGCGGTTTGGCTTGGAATGGACGCCGATGCCCTACTTGCCGCGTACCGGGGCCGTTTCCCCGTACTCCAGAAGTACGAGGCTGTGACCTGGTTCGATGCCGACGGTTGGAAGCTTGCGGGCAACGCGCGCACGATCGGGCAACGGCAGACGAAGGAGACGTGGGCGCAGTTCGAGGCGTATCGAGCCGCCCCGGACAGTGCCCCCGTCCCCGACGGTTACACGGTCCCCTTCTACAAGGCGGACCGCGAGGCGGAGATGCGTGAGGCGCACGCCGTCTTTCAGAAGCGGCTCGATGAAGCGATCGCGCGCGGTGAGTGGGACCCGGTCAAGCAGGAGGTGCCGAAGCCGTGAGGCCGACGCTGGAAGCGCGCGGGCTCAAGGAGAGCCTGCTGCAGTATCTGTCGACGACGTATGCGTTGACGGACGAGGGCGCGCGGGAGGCGCTGCATCGGTTCCTCGGGGATGAGACGACGGGGATGTTCCGCGGGCCGTACCTGCGGATCCGCACCCCGTTCACGGCGGCCAGCGAAGGGTGGCGTAAGCACCTGGAGTGGCAGCGTGAAGGATTCACCCCGTACGCGCATCAGGCGGTCGCGTTCGAGCGGCTGACGTCGGCGAACGGGCACACGCCGCAGCCGACCCTCGTGACCACGGGGACGGGTTCGGGCAAGACGGAATCGTTCCTCTACCCGGTTCTCGATCACTGCCGCCGGGAGCGGGAGGCGGGGAAGACCGGCGTCAAAGCAGTGTTCCTGTACCCGATGAATGCGCTCGCGACCGACCAGGCGCAGCGCATCAACGACCTGCTCACGCAGAACGACGAGGCTCTCGGCAAGCTCTGGGCGGGGCTGTACATCGGGGACCGGGCGGCGACCCAGTACGAGAAGGTGCGTACGCGGCGTTCGGACATGCAGCTATCACCGCCGGACATCCTGATCACCAACTACAAGATGCTGGATCTGCTGCTGCAGCGTGAGGACGACGCCTCCCTGTGGCGGGACGCGGACATCCGGTACGTGGTGGTGGACGAGTTCCACACGTACGACGGCGCGCAGGGCACCGACGTGGCAATGCTGCTGCGACGGCTCGCGTCCGCGGTCGGCATGTCCGAGAAGGGACGCCCGCTGGGACGCATCTGTCCGGTTGCGACCTCCGCGACGCTCGCATCTGGAACAGACGAAGACGGGGTGACGCGCCTGCTGGAGGTGGCGAGCGACGTCTTCGGTACGGAGTTCACGGCGGAATCCATCGTCGGAGAGAACCGGCTGTCGGTCGAGGAGTTCATCCCGCTGACCGACGTGAAGATGCAGGGACTGCCGACGCCCGACGAGCTGCTGGCTCTGCCCGATCCCGCTTCCGGCGAGGAGGCGATGCTCGACCTCATCAAAGCGGTGACCACGGTCCGGGATCCGGACCCGTTCCTGCTGGGTGAGAACCTGAAACGGCATCTGTTCACCCGCGCGGTGATGCAGGCGCTGGACGGCGAAGTGAAGACCAGCTCGGAAGTGCTGGACGTTATGTGGCGGGCCGGCGCTGCTGGTTGGGCGGAGGCGGTGGCCCGTCAGCCGGAGAAGGCGGCCGAGGCGCTTGCCCGGTTCGTGGCGCTGATGTCGTACGCGCGTGACCCCAAGTCACCTCCGGGGGAGCCGCGTCCGTTCGTACACGTCGAGGTGCACCAGTGGGCCCGGTCCGTGTCCCGGCTGCTGCGTGGCGTACTGCCGTGGCCGAAGGCCGAGTTCCGCTGGGACGCGGCCGGCATGGCGGACGCCAGTGCGACCGACGGCGGCCGAACGGCGCCGGTGACGACCGCGACGTCGGGGCAGAGCGCCAACCTTTTCCTGCCGGCCATCTACTGCCGGGACTGCGGGCGGTCGGGCTGGGCGGTGTTCTCGCCGGAGAGCGATGACCACGACGTCCAGTTCGACACTTTCAAGATCCGTCGCGCCTCGCTCGGCCAGGACAAGGCCCGGGTACGGAACCTGATCGCAGCGACCGAGCGGGAGGCGCGAGAGGGCTCCGGAGCGGCGCCGATGGCGGCTGGCGGCAGGGGTACGAGCGCTGCATCGCAGGGCTCGGGCGGTTTGCTGATGGTGCTGGACGGCGCGCGCAAGCGGCTGCGGTTGCCCGATCCGCTCAACGACTACGACAAGGACACCAAGGAGCCGCGGCTGACCGCCCGCGACTCGGCGTTCGTGCTGGTCAACTTCGGTGGCACGGTGGCGAACACCGCGGCCAGGGAAGACTGGTGTGCAGCGTGTGGCGAGCGCAACGCCATCCGCTACCTGGGCACCGGTTCGGCCGCGATGGCCGCGGCGTCGATCACGCAGCTGTTCACGGGTGGGGAGCTCGACAAGAAGCTGCACGAGGACAAGACGCTGATGTTCAACGACTCGGTGCAGGATGCCGCGCACCGGGCCGGGTTCGTCTCGAACCGTTCGTACACTTTCTCGCTGCGCGCCCTGCTGGCCAAGCACCTAAGGCACGACCAGCCGACGCCGCTCAACGACCTGATCGCAGGCGTGGTCGAGGCCACTACGGACAAGGACACGCTGGCTGCGGTGGTGCCGCCGGATCTGCACGGCTACAAGGGAGTTGATCGGCTGCTGTCCGGTGAGGGGCGCGGCGGAAGTCTGCCGACGTGGCGTCTCATCGGGCAGCGTCTCGCGTTCGAGGCGTTGATGGAGTTCGGCTTCCGCTCGCGCAACGGCCGCACCCTGGAGCTGACCAGGACCGCTTCCGCGCAGGTTCGTATCGACGATGCGGTGGCCGTCGTAGCCCTCGTCAAACGGATCCACGAGGAGTGTGTGCGCGACGGTGTCCCGCTGATCGCTCAGGACGACGCACGCTATCTGGCGTTCGTACGGATCTTCT
The DNA here is from genome assembly GCF_019104725.1 of Streptomyces corallincola. Taxonomy (GTDB): domain Bacteria; phylum Actinomycetota; class Actinomycetes; order Streptomycetales; family Streptomycetaceae; genus Streptomyces; species Streptomyces corallincola. The sequence goes on from NZ_JAHRXF010000007.1 coordinate 13,685, forward strand.
TGGAACGGCTGCGCACCCGGGGTGCGGTGGCGCACAAGTGGTTGAGCAAGTACGTGGACGAGGCGGGTACCAGCCGGTACTTCATCTGGGGCAAGCGGGCGCCTGGCATGCGGGCTTTCCCGAAACGCGTCGCGGCCCCGGTGTTCCTGCTCAGCCAGCCCAAGAACGGCAGCGAGTTCGACTTCGCGACCGGGCGGTTGTCCTGGTACGAGCGGTGGGCAGGGCGCTGCCTCGGTCTCCCGCGCGAGATGGCGCCGGAGTTCTGGAGTGGACTGCTACCAGAGCTGGCCTCGCTCGGCCTGCTGTCGGTCCGTACCCCGGCTGACACCTCGGTGCGGGTGTACGGGCTGAAGCCGGGCAACATCGAGGCCCAGCTGCTGGACGACGAGCAGGTACGTCACGCCTACGTGCGCTGCCCGGTGTGTTTCTGGGAGCAGACGGTCCACCCGTCCCTGCTTGACCAGTGGCACGAGCAGCCGTGCCCCTCTTACCGCTGCCGCAACGGCCGCCTGGTGGCCGGCGACCGGCCCGAGGGCCTGGGCGCGCACCACCGCGACCGCGACTACACCGACGACTACTACCGTCGTCTGTACCGCAAGGCGGGCACCTATCAGGTGGTCACCGCTGAGCACACCGGGATGCTCTCCCGTCCGGAGCGGGAGAATGTGGAGAAGGCCTTCAAGCGCCGCGAGGGCTTCAAGGACCCCAACGTCCTGTCGTGCACCCCGACACTGGAGATGGGCATCGACATCGGTGACCTCTCGGCGGTCGTGCTTGCCGCTCTGCCGCGTCGCCCTGCCAGCTACGCCCAACAGGTTGGGCGAGCGGGACGCCGTACGGGCAATGCGTTCTTGCTGACCATCCCCGACCGACGGCGCCGCGACCTGTACTTCCTGGAGCGGCCAAAGGATCTGATCGCGGGCACGATCGTGCCCCCGGGCTGCCATCTGTCAGCCATCGAGATCCTGCGCCGCCAATATCTGGCGCACTTGCTGGACCTCGCGGCCGCCGGACGGCTGGTGCGTGCGGACGGCATCGTGCTGCGTGCGCTGCCGCACAAGGCGCCTCGTCTGTTCGGGCCTTCGGGCTACCTGGTTGACCTGGTGGAGCTGGCCATCGCCCAGGGCGAGGAACTGGCGAAGGGGTTCTTGGAGTTGTTCCCCTCCGGTGTCAACGACCAGGCCAAGGCCGACCTGCGTACTTACGCCACCCACGACCTGCGCGCCAAGGTCGAGGAGGCCGAACGGGAGTGGTTCCGCGGCCAGCGAGCACTGCGGTCTCGGCTGCGTGAGATCGATGATGCCCACGAGGAACTGCACGACTCCGATCCGGACCAGGCGCGGCAGAAGGCCGAACTGGACGCCGAACGACGTGGAGTTGGCCGCCGCCTGATGAACCTGGGCGAGACGTCGGCCCAGAGCGCTCTGTGCGACCTGGGGCTGCTGCCCAACTACGCGCTGATCGATTCCACGACCGTTCTGTCGGCGACGCTGTACGGCGAGGACGGGGTGGACGCCAAGACGGGGCAGGTGAAGTACACCTCCACCACCGATTCCTACGAGAGGCCGCGGCGTATCGCGCTGGAAGAGATGGCCCCGGGCAACACCTTCTACGTCAACGGCCACAAGCATCAGATCACCGGTCTGGAGATTGCAACCGGCGGCCGGCAGGAGTGGCGCACTTGGCGCGTATGCCCGGGCTGCGGATACGTGCGTACCGAGGACGCCGCCGAGGACCGGTCGCCATGCCCGCGCTGCAAGACCAGTCACATCGCAGACGACGGCTCCTGCCTGTTCCAGATCGTCGAACCGGCGACCGTGACCTCGCGGGACAAACGGGAAGACGCCCAGATCCGCGATGACAAGGACGACCGGGACCGCCGTTTCTACACGGTCGTGGACGCGGTCGACATCCCGGTGGAGGCCATTGAGCCGGGCTCGTGGCGGCACGACAGCCAGACGTTCGGCGTCGACTACTGCCGTAAGGCGATGATTCGCCGGATCAACGTCGGACCGGTCCGTTACGACGCTCCGAACCGCGACGACTTCGCCGGCCACCGGGTGCGCCTGAACCCGTTCCACGTGTGCACGGCCTGCGGCGCGGCCACCGCGGACGGCCAGCCGGTCTTCGACCACGACACTGACGCGCTCGACTCCCTCGCCGCTCGCAGCGGAGCACTCAAGCACCACCGTCCATGGTGCCCGTTGCGGCGCGGAAAGAAGGACGGCGTACGTCAAGAACCCGTCTTGCTCGCCCACAAGTTGGAGACCGAAGCCCTGCGGGTCCTCATCCCCGCCGCCACCGCAGACGTCGATTCCAAGGTGCACTCGTTCAGGGCCGCACTTCGCCTCGGCGTGGACCTTCACTTCGGCGGCGACCCTCAGCACCTGGCCACCACCGTCGCCTCCATGCCGGACAACGAGAGCGGCGAGCGCCGCTGGTTCCTCGTGCTCTTCGACTCGCTGCCCGGTGGCACCGGCTACCTGGACCGGCTCACCGATCCGATCGCGTTCCGCGACACCCTGGCCAAGGCGTACGAGATGCTCAAGGAGTGCCCGTGCGCCGAGGAGCAGCGCCGGGCCTGCCACCGCTGCCTGCATCGCTACACCCCTGAGCCGTTCCAGGACATCGTCTCGCGCCAAGCCGCGCTGACGATGCTGGAATCCCTGCTGTTCAAGCAGGACGGCTCGGACGGCTGGGAGTGGAGCGAGGTCGACCACACCGGACTGGTCGGCTTGGACGCCCAGGTCGAATCCGACCTTGAGGCGCGCTTCCTGGCGGCCCTGCGCGACTGGGTGAAGGTCACCGACGACGCCTCCCTCGACGAAGACGGCCATGCGAGCGGGCATCTGCGCTTCACCGACGGTCCCGGCGTCATGCACTGGCGCCTGACCGCGCAGCAGCAACTCCGGGGCACCGTCACCGACTTCACCTTCACGCGCATCGACGGGCCGACCCAGAGCGTCAAGGTCTACCTCGAAGGCTTTCGCTTCCACGCCAGCCGCGAGCACAACCAGATCGCCACCGACGCGGCGAAGCGCACCCTCCTGCGCGCCGAAGGAGAGACCGTCTTCCAGATCACCTGGGCGGACATCGATCTCTTCGAGAAGCGGCCCACCCGTACGCAGCCCGTATGGCCGCCGTACCGGGGCACGGCTCAGGAACAGGCCAAGACCGCGTACGAGCAGTACGGCGGCCAGCGCGCCCACTTCGCCGATGCTGTCTTCGCCAACCCCATCGACACCTTGATCGCCTACCTGCGTGATCCGGATGCCGACCGCTGGGCCCGCCGGGCCCGCGCTCTGGTCACCGGGCTGACGGCCCAGCCAGGCACGGCCCCGGTTGCCGCGGCCGGACGCCGCAGCGAACTGGTGGCAGCCCTGCGCGGCCAACTGGCCACCTTCTCCGCCACCGAGCGCCACGACAAGCCGGTCGTAGCGGATGCCGCCGGCATCGGACCCGTCCATGTCTTCCGCACGCAGGACGAGACCGGGCTGCCGATCGTGTTCGCCCTGGACGCCGCCGACCCCGAGGCCCTGAAATGGACCGCCCTCGCCGTGCTCGACGACTCCGAAGCCGTGCTGGACACGGACGAGCACAAGGAACGCTGGCGGTCCTGGCTGTACTGGACCAACCTCACCCAGTTCCTGTCTCTGGCCGGCGGTGACGGCGTCCAGCTCGCCACCAGCAAGGCCGCGGACTTCGAGGTCGAGGTTCTCGCGGTCTGCGGCGGGCTCGGCGAACTCGACTCGCTGATCGGCGCCCTCGCACCCGTCGTGCCCGAGGCGCCTGTGACCGTGGTCAAGCCCGTCGACCCAGACCCCGGGCACGACTCGGCCGCCGAGGCCGCCGTTGTCCAGGCGCTTCGCGACGCCGTCTGGGACGAGGACATCCTGGAGATCCTGCGCGAAGACGTGGATGAGGCACCGGACTTGCTCCGTCTCGCCGAGACACTTGCCGACCGCGGCAAGCAGGCACCCGTCTTTGGCTACGAATTGGGCACCAGCCGCTGGCAGGCCGACTTCGCCTGGCACACCTCCGCTCTCAAGATCGCCGTTGTCTCCGCCCACCAGGGCGACGACGACCCCGAGGCCCAGCGACGCGACGCCGCGTACGCCGAGGACGGCTGGACTGTGCGTACTGCCGCCGAATGGCTCGACCATCTCGACGAACTGCTCGACCAGCTCCCCGACACGGAAGAAGGCACGCTCCGATGACCGCCCGGCTCAGCCTGTACCGCAAAGCCGAACAGGAGCTGTACAAGCTCGACCGCTCGGTCAAGGCCCAGTTCTACGACTTCTGCCACAACTTCCGGAACAACCCTGATCTCCCGGGTCTCAGGAAGAAGAAGCTCAAGGGCGATTCCCGCATCTGGTCGGCTCGAGTCAACCAGGACTATCGGGCCCTGCTCACCCCCACCGGTGTCAACGCGGACGGTGCCGAGAGCTGGCTGGTCATCGCCGTCCGGCACCGCAAGGACGTCTACGAAGAGCTTCAGGTCGCCGTCAACCGCGTCACCGGCGAGATCGAGTTCGTCGACCTCGCCGTCGTCGGCGACAGCGCTCTGCGCAGGGTCGGCATCACGCTCACTCCGGCCGAGCCGGAGGAGCAGGCGCCCAAGCCCGAGGCTGTCCCTGAACCCGAGCCTGCGGCGCCGGCGCTGCTCTCCGCGTACGACGCAGGACAACTGCGGTGGCTCGGCGTCGCCGAGCAGCTGATCGACCTGGCGCTTACGGTGACCACCAGCGCCGAACTCGACCAACTTGTCGAGAGCGCCCCGCTGCTGTCGAAGGACATCCTGTACGGTCTCGCCGCCGGGATGGACATCGACGATGTCCGTAATGAGATCACCGCACCGGTCAAACTCGACCAGCAGCCCGACCCCGACGACTTCGCTACAGCGTTCTCCCGCACCAAGGTCACCACAGTTGACGACGCAGTACGCGCAGTCATCGAGGAAGGCGACTTCCGTGCCTGGAAGGTCTTCCTGCACCCCACGCAAGAGCGCATCGTCCACCGCCACTACAAGGGCCCCGCCCGCGTCTCCGGCGGCCCCGGCACCGGCAAGACGATCGTCGCCCTACACCGGGTCAAGCAGCTCGCTGAACAGCTGCCCCCTGGGCACAACAAGCCGATCCTGCTGACCACCTTCACCAAGAACCTCACCACTGACCTGCGCCTGCGGCTCGCCTCCCTCGTCGAACCGGAGTTGCTGGCCCGCGTCGACATCGCCCACATCGACCAGCTCGCCGCTCGCGTCCTAGGCGAAAACACTGCCCCCGGACGTGGCAAGCAGCGCGTCTACGACCACGTGGCCCTGAACGAGATGCGCCAACTGCTGGCCGAACTCGACGACCGACGCTGGGAGCCGGAGTTCCTCCTTGAGGAGTGGGAGCAGGTCATCCTCGGCCAGTCGGTCCCCACCCGCTCCGACTACTTCAAGGCCCGCCGCGCTGGCCGGGGGCGCGCGCTCACTCGCCCCGAGCGCAACCACATCTGGAAACTCATCGAGCAGTTCACCGCCCGCCTCGACAAGCTCGGCGTCGAAACCTGGGGCCAGGCCGCCGAACGCGCCGCCCGCTTCGAGATCGAGCGCGCCGCGAAGATCAGGGCCCGCCGCGAGTACAAGGAAAAGATCGGTGGCAAGGACCTCATCCACCGCGATGACAGCTCCGGCATGCGCTACATCGGATACCGCTACCGGCACATTGTCGTCGACGAGGCCCAGGACCTGCGCCCCGCGCATTGGAAGATGCTGCGGGCCATGGCCGACCCCGACCAGCCCAACGACATGTTCGTCGCGGGCGACACCCACCAGCGCATCTACGACCACCAGGTCGCTCTCGGCGCCCTCGGCGTCAACATCCGAGGCCGTGCCTCACGGCTGACCCTGAGCTACCGCACGACGAAGGAGATCCTCGCCGAGGCCCTCCGCGTCGTTGACCCCAAGAGCAAGAACGAGAAGGTCACGTACGACGACCTCGACGACGGCACCGACACGCTCGCCGGATACCGTTCCGTCCTCCACGGTCCCAAGCCCGACTTCAACCGGTACGACACCTGGGACGACGAACTCGCAGGACTCGCCACGACGTTGAGCACGTGGCGCGAGGAACTCTCCACCGACGAAAAGGGCGCCTCCCTCGACCCCAGCGGCCGCATCGCCGTGTGCGTGGCCGACCGCGACATGGTCAGCCAGACCATGTATTACCTGGCTACCAAGGCGGGCATCACCTGCGCCGAACTAACGAAGGACGGCCCCAAGGGCGACGGCGAAGTCCACGTCGGCACGATGCACCGCTTCAAGGGACTCGAATATCAACGGCTTGCCATCGTCGGCGCCAGCGATGGCATCATCCCGCGCACCAGCGTCATCGAGCGCTACCGCACCGAAGACCCGCCCCGCTACGAACGCGAGCAGCGTAAGGCTCGCTCCTTGCTTTTCGTCGCCACGACCCGGGCCCGCGATGCCCTGAACATCAGCTGGCACGGCAAGCCCAGTCCCTACCTGCCGATCTGATGTGCCGTACGGCACTCCCGGGCCGGAATTGCCTACGGGGCCCCAGCCCGGGACAGGGAACTCGCCTCATAGCGCAGCTGGTAGGCGCGTACGCCGGTGCCGTTCATGCGGTAGAGCGTGATCGCTGACAGGAACTGCTCTTTGACCTCTGCGGTGCGGTAGCGCTCCTTCTCTCCGATGCCGCTGATCCACTCCTCGATGTGCTCTGGGAGCTTGAAGGTGAGTTCGTAGGCGCCGACCGCGTCTGCCGGTGAGAGCGTCCATTCCGCCGCGGCTCCTACGCCCCGTCGTTTGATCCGCACTGCATGGTCGGGCTTCGCCTCGGCGTACTCCAGGAACCCTCGGTGGTCATCGGCGGCGAGCGGCAGGATGAATGGCGCGGCAGGGAAACCGAGGAGCAGCTCTGCGTCGCTGTGCTGCCGGAGCACCGTGGCGAAGTCCTCAATCACGGTGCCGCCGGCCTGTTTGAACTTTCCCTCGGGGATGGAAACGGGTGGCAGCTCCAGCGGGGATGTCCCCAGCGCCTTCCGCAGCTCGGAGCGCATCCAATTCAGCGGAAACGGGGCCGACTTCGGCAGATGCTGCTGCGCCGTGCACAGACTCGTCGCCGTAGCTCCGATGTGGCCAAGCAGCCAGGCGAAGGAGGCACCCGACAGATCCACGAGAGAGATCTGGTGGGCAAGCGCGTACTTCTGGGCGTCGGCGGTGAACCCACTCGCGGAGAACAACGCGTACGAGTATTTGTACCGCTGCCGGGGCCGCGTCCCGGTGCCCGTCATGAAGTTCTGGTTCACGTCGTGCACAACACCGTGGGCGTTCCGGACGACCTCCAACTCGCAGCGTGTCTGGTAGTACTTGGCTTCCAGAAACAGCCGCACCGGCATGGAGAACGCCGGGGTGAAGGCGAACTCTCCGAGAACGTCCACCTGGTGGAGCGCGCCCCGCCCTCGGACCCGTAGAGTCTGGCCCTCCGTCACCAATTCGACCGGATCTTGATTTTCGTGGACGAGAAGCCGGTAGCCGCTGAAGCGCAGCAGCCAGGCCAGCGACTCTTCCAGTAAGTACCCCCGCAACGATGAGTCCTTGAGCACCCTTGCACTCCCTCCCTCTGAGTCGATCAGGCGTAGACAAACGTGATCATCTCATCTGGTCGGCGGCAGGAGACGGTCGCGTTATGAGGGGCCTGGTCGGATATACCCCATCGCCCGGCTCCAACGGCCGATGGTGGATCTGCTGGGCCGGCCGAGTCTCCCTGCACGGCGATGACGCGGCTTGCCGAACCCGTACGGCCATCTTGGTGGGCCGAAGTGCTGCTCGTCGGCCTGGCAGATTGCCTGGGCCTGTACGGGATCCCTGCTTCTCTGAGCGTCCGGAGTTCCTCAAGTGGTTCGAGGCGATGCGCGGGGGCAGCCGCTTGGCCTTGCCCAGGTAGAGCAGCCGCTGTCCGCCATCGCTGGAGTTGGCGGGCCCTTGGAAGGCGGTCAGTACCTTCGGTGGTGCCCACCAGGCGTACAGACCGCCGTGACGGGCAGGACGGCGACTGCAGTGGCCAGGACGTGCGGCGCGGAGAACAGGTCCGCAGTGGCTTGCTGGACGGTCACGTCATCGGGCACGTGCGCACGCTAGGCCAAGTGGACTGGATCTGTCAGGACTTCAGCTGTTGGCGGCGGCTGCCGGTCGAATGGCGATCATCGAGCCGTCTGCGGCGCACTGGAGGCCCTGGAACGGGCCTGGTTCAGTCGTCCGACTTTCCTCCCTTCCCCTTGCCGTGCTTGCCCTCTCCTTCGCGGCCCTCCTCGTTTCCATGGTCCTGTGGCGACGGTGGCGCTGTGGACCGAGCCGCAGCCGACGGCGTGGCGTCGGTGGGAGCGGAGATGATGGCCGTCGGCGAACTCCACCGCGTTCTGTGGGCGGGCGGCCAACTGCGGTTCTTTGAGCACGTCCAGGCCGACTCACTGATGATGCGGCGCGTCCAGCGTGTGCTCGACGCCACCGTCTGGCCCCGGCTGATGGGCGGCTGTTACGCCGGGCGCGACACCCAGAAAGCCATTCCGGCCGCAGGCTTCACCGCCACCACCGTCGACCGGTTCCCCTTCCCTGCCACCCGCGTCCCCTCGCCGGCCGCCACTCACATCCTCGGCACTGCCGAACGCCTCGATATGGGAGGCCAAATGAGCACGGGTGAAGACGCACCTCAACTCGTCCCACTGGCGGACATGACGACCGCCCATGCCTCGGTCAGCCTCCTGGAACGCCTAGCCGACAAGCTCGGCAACCGGGCCTCGGTGACCGCCGTCTACGGCGAGCCCGTGGTCGCCGAAGGCATCACCGTCATCCCGGTCGCCGAGGTCGGCTTCGGCTTCGGCGGCGGGGCGGGTCGCGAAGTCGGCAAGGACAAGACCGGCGAGGGCGGAGGCGGTGGTGGGGGAGCCGGCGCCCGGCGCGTGGGCTTAATCGAGATCCAGGACGGCACGGCCACCTACAAGCCCCTCCGTGACCCCTGGGTGGACGGCATCGTCCCGCTGGCCGTCGCTCTCGGGGGCCGGCATTCCCACGCCTCGCCTGCTGCCTCGCCAAGCGCCGCATGAGCTGACCAGGCAGGTCGGCCCTGTGATGCGTCGCCGAGCTGGTGGGTGCGGCCGTGCAGGTGCATAGGGAGCCACATGTCGAGGTAGATGCGCGGCCGAGTCGTACTTGTTTAAGTAGCGCGCGACCTGGTGGTTTTTGACGGGGAAGGTGTCGGTGTGGGTGATGGTCAGCTGATGGCCGCCGAGCTCTATGCGGTAGGCGGTGTCGCCGCCGACGTTGATGATGTGCAGGCGTACGGGCCGGTCCCAGTCACGCTCGTGCGGATGCGGCACGGGTGTCGGCTCGTCGAATGCGTTCAGGTGCTGCAGTACACGGTGAACGTGCCCCGGGTGAGGGCGTGGACGTACGTCTCGGCGCCGGCCAGTAGCCGCAGGTGTTCCTCGGTGCACGCAGATGCGGACAGCCCGGGCTGGGCGAGCACGGTGTGGAGGCGAGGACGCAACTGCGGGGCGAGTTCACGGATCCGGTAGAGCTCCTCGATACTGCCGACCTCGAAGGGCGAGACGCCGGTGCGGGCCCGGAAGCTTCTGGCGCGTCGGTCCAGATGGTTCAGGAGCGGAACCAGGTGGTTCTGCCGCCACTTCGCGCCACGGACGGCCTGGCCGCACAGTTCATACAGGTCGGCCACCCGGCCGCCAGGGGTTGGTTCTGAGGAGTACTTGCAGTGGACCAGGGTGATGACGAGTTCGTCACCGTCGATCTTCATTCCGACCAGGTCGGCTGCCTCGCGAGCGCGGTCGTCGTCGATAAGGACGTCGAACTCCTGCGACTGCTGCAGGTGGGCGGATATGTAGGCCTGGATGGAGTCAGGTTCACGCGTGGCGGTCTGAGACTCTTTCTGGATGTCCACCCCGGCCCAGCTCAGGACGGTCAATCGTCTGCGGTCGAAGGGATCGAGATCTTTGCGAGGGGCGAGCAGCCTGTCCTCGGCGGTGATCATCTTGTCGCCCGCCAGGAACAGGATGGGCTTGTTCCGATTGATCCATTCCTCAAGCGAATACTCGTGGATTCCGGAGCGGACACGCCCGTCCAACTCGTCGGGGGCGTAGGTCAGACCGGCGTCGGTGAAGGTGGCGCCGTAGGCGATCTGCCAGGCAGGAGTGGTTAGGCGGATCCGGAAGGGGCCGGTAGGGGAGTGGTCTGCCACTTCCAGGGCGACGTCGACGGCGGGGTAGGCGGTGCCGGCGTGGGAGATCTGTGGGCCGGGTCCGTTGCCGGTGAACAGCGGCCAGGGCCATTCGGCCGCGATGAGTACGCCCTCCGGGCGTTCGGTGAGGTCTTCGGGGAAGATGAACCCGTCCATGACGGTGGCCAGGTCGATGGTGGCGTCGGTGAGCTTGGCTCCCTGCTCGTCACACCAGTCGGTCCAGGCCTTGAGGCTGGGGGCGGTCTGCATCGACCAGAACCGTCCCGACAAGGCGGCGCTGATGGTGGTCTTCTCTCCGTTGCGGAATCCGGAGGCGGCGATGTGGGTCTGGCTCTTGCCCTGCCGGTCGGCGATGGTCAGCGCCTCGTAGACGTCGCTTCCCACATGCATGGAGAACCGGTTGAAGTGGTCCCGTGAATCCAGCAGGCCCACGTTGGTGGGGATCAGGCGCTCCATGTGGCCCAGCACCCTGAAGGTCGGCATACCGGTGACCGGCCGGGAGTTCACGCCCAGGACGGCCTGGGCGAGTTCGCGGTAGTCACCGGTGTTGTTCGAGCCATGGATGTAGAGCAGGCCTCGGTCACGACTGAAGTACATGACGATCAGCTCGTAGGTGACCTGCTCCAGGGCCTGGGGGGCTCCCCAGCGGACTTCGCTGCGGTTCTCCACCACGAACCAGGCAACGCTGGAAGCCGTGTTGACCGCGATGGTGCTGTCCAGGACCCGTCCTTCGCCGTAGACGTCCAAGGCCCGTTCAGGAGTCCAGTTGTGACCAAGAACTCGGTGAGCGATGGCGCTCATTTTGGGTTCCAGCACCGCGACCGACACCTCTTCCGGGGTATCGGTGAAGGAGGCCTCGAAGTCGCTGATCTCCTCTACGCTGGCTGTGGCCCGTTCGGTGATGTCATGCAGGATCGTGTCCCAGTCAGCATCCTCGCGCAGCAGTTCACGCAGGGGCGACAGCGCCACCGACGGATCACGGGCCACGAACACGGAGGCCGTTCCGATCGCAGAGTCCGCGGAAGTGGACCGGGTGAACCGTCCGATGAACTGGATCATCGGGCTGAGGCTCTTCTTCACGTCGTGCAGTGCGGCGATTTTCAGGGCCGGCAGGTCGAAGCCCTCACCGAGCATGTCGACGCAGACCACGATCCGGCATGACCGATCTTCCAGGGCGGCCAACGCTGCACGACGCGCCTTGGCCGCCACCCTCTCGTGCAGAACGGTCGCATTCAGGTCCGGCGCGAGCGCCTGATAGAGCTCGCCGAGCTGTTTGGCCCGAGTGATGCTTCTCGCTCGCGCCATCACGATGTGATCCAGCCCTGCAGCCCGGTCCTCGCGCAGCTGTCTTACCGCCAGGTTCGCGAGCTCTCGGTCAGTGTCCTCCAGACTGAGCACGGCCCGGTAGTTGATGGGGGTGAAGTATCCATCCCGTTGGGCCTCCCGTAGCGGGAACCGAAAGATCGTCCGGCCGGGCACGGGCCGCCCGTCCTCTCTGAACGGGGTGGCGGTGAACAGCAGGACACGCCGGTCGGCGAAGGCGTCGACAATGCGTGACCAGCTGGGCGCCGGTGCGTGATGGGCCTCATCGACCACCAGGTGACTGAACGCGGCCAGTAGGGCGTTGCGAGCCCCCGGCTCGCAGGCCTGAAGTGCGTGCGGGGTTGCGACCACCACGTTGCAGGCAGAGGCGAACGCTGCAGCGTCGGCGGCGTCGTGGAGGCCGTGCTGGAGTTTTCCCACCACGGGGCGCATCACGCTCGGAGTGACAATCTGGTGCGTGTGCAAGATGCCGAGCGACTCGAACTTCGCCGCAATTTGATCACGCAGCGCCGCGGTCGGCACCAGCACCAGCAGACGCTCAGGACGGGCGGCCACAAGCAGCGCGAGCATCGTCTCAGTTTTGCCCGTTCCGGTCGGCATCACCACGATTCCCGGAGCCGTCACCCCAGAGGCCCAGTAGCCGATCACCGAGTGCAGGGCACCGATCTGGGGACGTCGCAGTGCGTGCGGTTCGGCGTGGTCGCGGAATCCGATGCCGTCAACGAACGAGGCCAGCACCATCTGCGGCGAGCGAAGTACCGTGTCGCCGACCCAGCCCACGCGTCCGCCCGTTCTGACGGTGGGTATCACAGCCGTCAGTTCCTCGGGCTCCCCGCCTCCGGCGCCTATCGCCGGCCATCTGCCCTGGACGCTGGTCACCGCCAGCCCGGTGGGTGCCTCCACCACGCCCAGGGTGCCCGACGGCACCAGTAGCTGGCGCACCGCATTGCGACCGAACACGATCTGCTGAGCCCACACCTTGCTGGTCGTGACGTGCACACGTGCTCCTGTTCTCACCAGTCGGGACTGGCAGCACAGTCGCCCCAGGCCCCCACCCAACCACCGCGCCCCTCACAACACGCCAGTAGGGATTCAACCGATATACCCCAAGAGTCGGCCACTGCACCCCAATATGGCGAGTGACCTGCTCCGGCCCATGCGCGGCTCGGCCCTCGCCGGGGGGTGTCGCGGACACCGCCGAGTCCGCGCAGACGATAGAAGGCGCCCTTGCTGGCTACACGTAGTAGGCGTAGCGGGTGGCGATTCGTGCCTCAGGCGGGACGTGTTTGAGGATGGAGCCGACTCGGTAGGCGGTGCGCAGGGTGAGCGGGTCGCGTTCGTCGAGCGTGAGCCGCACCTCGAGGTCCCGTCCGGGCACACGGCCGTGACGTACGGGATTGGCAGCCAGCTCGGCGGTGAGGAGGGTCAGTGTCTCGTTTGCGGTGGACATGTAGGGGTGCCCCCACGCGTCGAGCCGGTCCGAGACCAGGCGGCGAGCGAGGTGGGCATCCCGGGGAGTCGAGCTGAAGCGCATGGTGAACTCATCTGTCAGGGTGTCCGCTTCTGCCGCGCCACGCGTTGCGGTCGCGCCAGTGGAGGTGGGTGAGTGCTCGCTGTTCATGGCGCTTACGCTGCCGGGTACAACCTGATGTGCCCAGGGTCGGCGCGCACACAGCGAGCCGCCGTGGGCGACGGCGCGTGGCGTGTAAGCGCCGGTGTGCGGGCGGGCGTTCCCCGATTTACTCCCCGTATTCCCTCAGCAGCTTGTTGAGGTTGCGGATCTTGTCCACGTCGCCCTTCGGCAGGGGATCGCTGCTGTTGAAGTGCATGACGTTGTTGCGGATTCGGCGGATCTCCTCAAGCCGCTCGATGAACACCTTGCGGTCGAGTGGCCATCCGAGTTGCTGCCACAGTTCGGGATGCTCCAGTACACGTTTGTAGTCGCCGATGCTCATGTCGCCGAAGGAAGTGATGCGTTCGCCCTTCGGGTCGCAGAGCTTCGTGACCTCGGGCAGGGTGAAGGCGCCCGCGATGACCTGCCGCAGCCTGCGGTCCATCTCCCCGATCAGGAGAAAGTGTCCGGCCAGATCACCGTAGGCCTGGGCCACGTCGGCGGCGGTGACGATGCCGGCGATGGCGTTCCGCTGGTCCCTGACGAGGACGAAGTCATGCTCGGCCAGTGTGGGCAGGACGTCGATCAGGTCGTGGTCGTAGCGGACGTCCCGAGCGTCCACGATGGCCTGGGAGAGGCGGGCGCCGGGATCGGCGTGCCGGGCACGGGCTATCGACTTCCACGAGACGGACCCCCGCAGGTTGTGCGGACCGGCAAGGACCGGCAGCTGGGAGAAGTCGTGGAGCACCATCAACGTGATGACCTCCTCGAACGTGGCCGTCGGTTTGACGCTGATGACGCCGCCGAGCGCGGACGGCAGGGTGCCCACGGTCAGCCCGGTCTCGCGGGATTCCTGTTCCTCGGACGTGCCGGCCGGAACTGTGACGGCCGACGGCAACCCGGCGAGAGGAATGTTCTCGGCGTCTTCTTCCGCGGCCTTGACCAGGTGGACCGTCGCGGTCAGAGGGACCTTGTCGAATTCGGGCGACGTGATGAGGCTGTGGTTGGCGAGCTCGGCTTCGATCTGCTCGTTGACAAGTCCTCGGCCTGTCGCACCCCACCAGCCCAGCAACTCGTGCACGGACAGGGCGAACGGGCTTCCTGCCGCGGCCGACTCGCGGGCCTTCTTCAGCCGGGCGTGCCGCTCGCTGGGCGAGAGCGACGTCTGTTGTTGTTCCTCCGGTTCCGGGGGGTCGGCTTCCTCGGCGGCCCGGTCCAGCAGTTCCTGGCGCAACTGCGTCAGGAATCGGCCGTCGTCCACCTGCCACGCCTCCCACCCGTCGAATGTCCCATACCCGACAGCGACCATGGCCGCTTTGGATGGTGAACGGAACTCCTCCCCGTCCGCCAGCCGGATCCATCCCCGGGACGTGACCGTGGCCTCGTGCGTCTCGCCCATCCGGGGCCGTACGAACGTCAGATGTTCGCCCTCCGCGAGCAGCCCGGCGCTGAGCAGGTCGGTGGGTGTCACCCGCCGCCCGTCCAGGAGATAGCGGGCTCGGGACTGCGTCTCTGCGGGGCTGGCGGTGGAATCACTCATGTCAGCTGTGCCTTTGTCGGTGGAGAGGGTGCCGAGAAGTGTCTGCTTCAGGATGGTGCCCGATGTGGGCGTCACCTTCGCTGGACAGGCGTCGCCGGATTGGGTACGCGCCGGTTGAAGACCCACACCCCCTGCGAGTGAGTGGCCCCCATGACCCTTCCCGCGTCCCGCAGCCACGGATTCGCCCGCTGGAACGGTGCGAAGTTGTCGTTGGAGACGATGACTCCGCCGACCTCGTGGGCGATGCTGATCACGAGTGCGTCGCCACGGCCCTCGGTTCCGGCCGGGGGCTGGACGACGGTGCCGTCGGCGATGGCCGCCTCCACGCGGGGCCGTTCCTCGGCGGACACGTCGTGGCGAAGGGTGGCGTCGACCACCACGTGGATGTCGCGATCGGCGTGCTTGAACCGCAGCGACCGTACGGCGGCTTCCAGCGCCGCGAAGCTCGGCTTGCCGCCCGCCGTACGCGGTGGCCGCCCGTTCCACGCGAGGTTGGATCCGTCGATGACGAGCGGCGGCGCGGCCGTGGGCGGGCCGGCCGTCGGTGGCGCGGAACGGGGAGGAGCGGGCTTGGCCACGCCGTTGCTCCGGGAGTTGGCGTTCGCCTGCTGGGGATGGGTCGGCGTGGTCGCGGCCCGGGCGGCCGGGGTGAGGGAGAGCAGCCGGTCGAGTTCCTTCTTCACCTCCGGCAGCACGTTCCCGTCCCCGAACACCTTCACCTCGCCGTCGAGAACCACCTCGCCGGTCTTCTGCAGGGTGGCCCTGACGGTCAGCAGGCCTTCCTTGCTGTATGTGTACTCCAGGTCGAAGACACCGTCCTCGGCTGTGCAGCGCCGCGGGTAGGTCAGGACGAGGTCGGTCAGTTTGACGTTGTCCGGGTGGTCGACCTCGCGGTCCGGGTCTCCCTCCCAGACCTCGACGGTCAGCTGGGAGACGTTGTCCTTCGTCGGCTCGTACGACTTCACGCGCTGCTGCGGCAGGCGCTGGTTCCGGTCGATGAGGGCGCTGAAGCTCCGTCTGCCCTCGCGGTCTTTGGTGATCGTGCCCAGGGCATGCGTGTTGACCACCCGGATGATGCTTTTCAGCTCGCCGTCCATGGCCGCGGCACTGATGGCCGCCCCCTCGGCGACCGCGGTCATCGGGTCGCACAGCGAGGTGTCCACGAGCTCGCAGTCGAGCGCCTCCGAGACCGCGACGCGCACGGCCGGGATCTGGCTGCTGCCACCGATCATCAGCACCGCGGTGAGGTCCTGCGGGGCGATCCGAGCCTGCTCCAAGCATTCCTCCACCGGGTCGAGGGCCTGGTTGATGAGGTCCTGGATGGCCTCGGAGAACTCGTCCTGCCCGATCTCGACGGTGACATCATCGGGAGTTCGGACGCGGACCGATTCCTGATGGGAGAGGAGGATCTTGGCCCGCTCGATCTCCAGGCTGAACATCCGCTTCTCGGAATCGCTCCACCGCCCACGCGCGGGCGCCCGGTCGAGAACCATACGGCGCAGCCGGGCGTCGATCTCCAGGCCGCCGAGGCGGTTGACGCCCCGGCTCGCCTTCTCGTCGAAGAACCCGTCGTCGTGCAGGAGGAGGGTGGCGTCCATCGTGCCGCCACCCCAGTCGAAGACCAGGAACTCGCCGTCGACCTCCATCTCGTGCGCGTACGCGATCGCCGCGGCCGTCGGCTCGTTCAGCAGAGTGCGGACCGTGAGGCCCGCGGCACGGGCGGCCTCGCGGGTTCGGAAGCGGGCCGCGCCGGTCGCGTTGGCGGGCACGGTGATGACGGCCTCGCGGATCTCGGTGGCGGCCTCCTCCTCAGCCGCGCCTGCGATGGCGTGGAAGACGCCGGCGGCGGCCGTGGTCGTGGCGAACCGCTGACCGCCGAGCGTGACGAAGGGCTCCTCGCGCAGCATCCGCTTGCACGCCTCGACGGCCTGCTCGGAACGGAGTTTCGCCTCCCAGCCGAACAGGGTGCCCGGCCGCAGGGAACTCGTGCCGACGACCGAGGGGTAGAGCAGCTCGAACCCCCGGCGCCCCCAGTTCGCGTCCAGGCCCTGCCCGCCGATCTCCAGGACCTCGACGTACTCGCCGTTCCACTGGGCCGCGACCGAATTGGTGGTCCCGAAGTCGATTCCCGCTGCCGTCATGCTTCCTTCCCCGCCTTCACATCCGCCGGCCGGGCGATACGCCGCAGTTGGCCCGCGAGGATGACCTTTCCTGTCAACTCGTCCACATACGCCGGACTCAGCAGTTCGAAGGCGTCTCCCTCGCCCTCCGTCACCACGAACCGGTCGCTCTCCTCGGGCTCCGTCACCCGCAGCAGCCGCAGTTCCCGCAGGTGCGCCCTCATCGCGCCCTCGACGGTTTCGCGGCTGTCTCCCGCCCGGGACCAGAGCAGCGCGTCGATCTCGGCGAGACGACCGGCGAACTGGGCGCGCGTGCGGAACTCGTCCAGGACCGCCCTGCGCACCGCTGCGGTGAGCGCGCCGGCCGGGGGCACCTCGTCGGCTCCGGCGGCCTGCAGTGCCTCCGGTACGCGGGCCGCCACCCCTTTGATGACCGTCATCGCGTCGATCGGATCAGGACGAGGAGGAGCTTCGGCGACACCAGTCTCCGTGGGATTGTCCCCGGCATCCGTGTGCCGTCCCCGGCGGCGCTTGAGGCCTCCGGGTTTGTGCGGTGGCGGTGCGCCCTGCGCTCCGGGTTGCGTCTGGCCGCACGCGGGGCACGGGCGGTGTGCTCGCACCCTCTTGGGAGTCTTCTTCTTCGGAGGCATCAGGGCTGCTCTACTTCATTCGGCTCGGACGGTTGGTCAGGACTACGACGCGGTCATCCCGTGGAACTGTGGCGGTCCAGGCGCGGCGAGGTGGTCCGGAAATCATCGAGCAGTTCGACGGCGGCACGGGCACGGACAGCCTCCAGCTCGCCGCCACTGGTGACCGGAGTCCGGCGGGGCAGGGCCGCCACCGGGGGCACCAGATGCTCGGGCACCTGGGAGGGCATGACGTATCGCGACCGGTCGAGCGGCAGCTGGTAGAAGACGTCCCAGCCCGCCTCGCCGCGCAGCGCGCCACGGATGCGTTCCTCGGCCATGTTCAGTTCCGACTGGGCCCTGGCGTCGCCCTCGCGCTCCCGGAATATCTCCCGGCAGCGCTCCTCCCACCCGCCGCCCCCGTGATCGAAGCCGATGTCGAGGAACGGATTGTTGAACGGACCGCGGTCGTTTTTTCTCGTCCCCCTCCAGGCGCGAAGGAGCCGGAGGTTGCGTTCGGCGACGTCCCCTCCCTGCGCGGCGGCCTTACCGGCCTGCTCCTCAGCGGAGTCGAGAAGCCTGTCCCGCCCCCCGGGCGAATCGAGCCGTTCGCTCTGGACCACGGCCACGTACGCCCCAAGGGCGTGGGCCTCCTGCACCAGGTCCGCCGGAACCTTGCGGTTGCCAGTGCTGTCCCGGGTGAGGGAGCGAGCCTGCTCGGCCGCCGCCTCCAGGTCACCGGCCTTCACGAGGTCGTAGGCGCGGTTCAGGGCGACGAGGGCGTAGAACGGACTGCGTCCGGCGTCGACAAGGTCCCTTGGGTGCCACAGGGTGGCCATCAGCAGCCAGAGTCCTCGGTCCTCGGTCATGCTCAGCGGCCACTGCCCGGACAGCGCACCCGACTTGAGGTCGCGAAGCTCGATCTGCTGGGGCCGGGGCAGTGCCGCGTCGAGTGCGCTGATGGCTGTTACGTCGCCGTCCATGACGACGTCGTACAGCAGGTCCCACACGTCGTCCGGTTCCTGCCGTACGAGGGTCTCACCGAAGAGGAAGGACTGCCGGCGCAGGTACGCCTGCCATGCGAGGCGCTCGGCCTGCTCGCCGGTGACCCCCGCTGGTGCGAGACGCGCGCGCAGGTAGAGGCCTTCCTCGGCGTCCCGTCTCGTCCAGGGGGCGTCCTCGGGCATGAGGCCACCGTGGTCGATCAGATCGTCGATGACGGACAGGGGCGCCCACGGGAGAAGCTCGTCGAGAAACCGGTTCGGCACGGGTATCGCCCCGCGAGTGGCCGCGGTCGCGAAGAGACTGAAGGCGGGTCCGCCCGAGACGGCGTGGGAACGCTTGCTGACCAGGTCCAGGCTGGGCGCCGTCGAACACAACACCCTGCACCGCTCCAGGCCTGCCTCGTTGAGCCATCGCACGCCGTTGGCCCAGAGGTTCCGCAGATGGCCGAGAATCGACTCCGCCGACAGGAGACTCAGCCCCGCGTGCACAGCGGGCAACAGGCTCTCGCGGTCCGGATCGCCTTCGAGGGCCTGCGTGAGGACAGCCCGTTCCGCCTCGGGTATTCCGGCGGCGGCCGCTGTCTCCGTGAGCATGGCCAGCACGGTTTCGACCGCCTCGCCGCCCCCGACCCCGAGCCAACGCCACTTGCGCTGAACGAAACCGCTCACGCCCGAGGAACCCTGGCTCTCCCTGCGTTCACGCGCACGTCTCAGGCGCTCTTGTTCAGCGGCTTTCGCCGCCTGGCGAGCGACTACCGGGTCCGTCATGTCGTACACGTCGTCAGGTTATCTGCGCGGTCTGACAATCCATACGGCCTCGTACATATCGTGACCTTGGGCGATGGGTGTTTCAGTGTCACCGGTCGAGTTCCGGCGATCCAGTATCCGCTGGTGGTGGCGGGCTTCATTCCCGCCGCGGCCGGTGTTGCCGTCGGCGCCGCCCGCGGAGCATCGCGACGTCAGTCCGTGCCATCCACACAGGGGCGAGCCAGGCGGCGCAGCGGAGACGTCTTGTCCCACACGTGCCAGCGTGCACCGCACAGGGGGTCGGTCTCGTACGTCACCTCCGCCGGGAAGCCGTCGACCCTGACCCGCTCGGCCGGTGGGCCGGTGAGGGGCCTGCCGCAGCGGGGACAGCGGTCCGGGGTCCGCATGGGGTGCATGCCCATCGTCATCGCTCCTGCCGTACGCCGGCGCTCATGTACATCAGCGGTCGTCGAAGCGGCGGTCTGACGGGGCGCTCCAAAGGCCGTCGCCGGTGCCGTCGGCCGGAGGAAGCCGTGACGTTCGGCCGCTCCTGGCGAACACCGCCCATCCACTCACGGCGGAGGTGTCGCTGTCGCACGCCGATACACGCCATGCGTCGGGAGTCCAGACGAAAATCGCATCCTGACCGAAGCGCCGCCCCAGTTCGCGCGCCGCGCCGTCGCTAATGCCGACGACGGCGACGCTCTCCTCGACGTGCGTGCCGTACGCGTCGCCTCCTGCTGCGGGCCACCAGGTGAGCGGCCGTCGGTCAAGCTCATCGAGCAACAAGCCCTGGGCACGGGCGTTGAACTCGGCGGAGGCGGTACGGCCGCGAGGATTCCAGGCCGTGATCACATGAAGGGTGGCGCTGCCGGCCAGTTCCGGGAAGGATCCCTCGGCCGTGCTGGCCACTTAGGGGGCACCCCTCCGTGAAGGCTGACGGATACTCAGGTTCCCTGACGTGTCGTCAACCATTCAAGATCATCTTGCACGTGCGTTGCACAAGGTACTGAAAAACAACAGTGATCAATGGAGAGCTGTGAAGGTGAGTACTCGCAGGTCAGCTGGCATGTTGAAGTGTCGTGCCCCTTGCCTCCAAGGGGCACGACACCCCACCCCTCAAATGTCCCGGAAGATCTCGATCTGCGCCCCGATCGAGTTCAACCGCTCCGCCAGATCCTCGTACCCCCGGTTGATGACGTAGACGTTGCGGAGGACGGAGGTGCCCTCGGCGGCCATCATGGCGAGGAGGACGACGACGGCGGGGCGGAGGGCCGGGGGGCACATCATCTCGGCGGCGCGCCAGCGGGTGGGGCCCTCGACCAGGACGCGGTGGGGGTCGAGGAGTTGGAGGCGGGCGCCGAGGCGGTTGAGGTCCGTGAGGTAGATGGCGCGGTTGTCGTAGACCCAGTCGTGGATGAGGGTCTGGCCCTGGGCGACGGCCGCGATGGCGGCGAAGAAGGGCACGTTGTCAATGTTGAGGCCGGGGAACGGCATCGGGTGGATCTTGTCGATCGGCGCCTCCAGCTTGGAGGGGCGGACCGTCAGGTCAACCAGCCGGGTACGGCCGTTGTCGGCGTAGTACTCGGGGCCGCGGTCGTGGTCGAGGCCCATCTCCTCCAGCACGGCCAGCTCGATCTCCAGGAACTCGATGGGCACCCGGCGGACCGTCAGCTCGGACTCGGTGACCACGGCCGCCGCGACCAGGCTCATCGCCTCGACCGGGTCCTCCGAGGGGGAGTAGTCCACGTCCACGTCGATGTCCGGCACGCCGTGCACGGTGAGCGTGGTGGTGCCGATGCCCTCGACCCGGACGCCCAGCGCCTCCAGGAAGAAACACAGGTCCTGGACCATGTAGTTGGAGGAGGCGTTGCGGATGACGGTGACTCCGTCGTGCCGTGCGGCGGCCAGCAGCGCGTTCTCGGTCACGGTGTCGCCGCGCTCGGTCAGCACGATCGGGCGGTCCGGGCGAACGGTGCGGTCCACGCGGGCGTGGTACTGGTTCTCGGTCGCCGCGATGTCCAGGCCGAACCGGCGCAGCGCGATCATGTGCGGCTCGATGGTGCGGGTGCCCAGGTCGCAGCCGCCCGCGTACGGCAGCTTGAACTGGTCCATGCGGTGCAGCAGCGGGCCGAGGAACATGATGATGGAGCGGGTGCGGACGGCCGCCTCCGCGTCGATGGCCGTCATGTCCAGCTCGGCCGGGGGGACCAGCTCCAGGTCCACCCCGCCGTTGATCCAACGGCTGCGCACACCGATGGAGTTGAGGACCTCCAGCAGACGGTAGACCTCCTCGATGCGCGCCACCCGGCGCAGCACCGTACGGCCCTTGTTCAGCAGCGAGCCGCACAGCAGCGCGACGCAGGCGTTCTTGCTGGTCTTGACGTCGATGGCGCCGGAGAGCCGACGCCCGCCGACGACACGCAGGTGCATCGGACCCGCGTAGCCCAGCGACACGATCTCGCTGTCCAGGGCTTCCCCGATGCGGGCGATCATCTCAAGGCTGATGTTCTGGTTGCCGCGCTCGATACGGTTCACCGCGCTCTGGCTGGTGCCGAGCGCCTCCGCGAGCTGCGTCTGGGTCCAGCCCCGGTGCTGCCGGGCGTCGCGGATGAGCTTGCCGATGCGTACGAGGTAGTCGTCTGCCATGAGGCTGAGGTTATCTCAGATATGAGATGTCGCCGCGCAGGGGGGTCCGTTCGGGTGACGCCTCGTCAATGGTGCTTACGGGTACGGGTGCGCCGCCACCCGAAAGGCCCCGGCAAATCTACCGATGTCGTACTACGGCCCGTGCTGCTGTGGGTCTGACGCGGGCCGTGCTTGCCGCCCCCGGTCGTGATGGACCAGGAATGCCGGTTGATGTTCAGCCGCACTCCGGGCAATATCCGGAAGCTCTTGCGAAATGTCAGCGGCATGATTCCCCTCCTCCATTCGGTGCCGGGCGGCCCGGTCGGACCTCCGGCTCTCCTTCGCTCCGGTCGGATACCCCGAACTCGGCCGGGAATCCGCGGCAGGAAAAGAACGGGTGCCGGGAGAAACGGGGCAACCGGGAAGAACGGGTCAGTTGGTGCTCGCGTTGGTCAGGTGTTCGCCGAAGAACCCGATGACGACCAGACCGCTCCGATCGGTGTCGTCCAGATAGTGCAGGCGTGGGGCGGGTGGGGCGCCGTCGCCGATACGGATGTGTTCCACCATCACCGCGTATCCCGAGGGAATGATCTCCACGGGGACCCGGAATTTCCTGTCCGCCTTGCCCCGCGGGCTGCTGCTGGCGAACTTTCCCTCGCTCAGGATCACCTTGGCCGGGGAGAGCGTCGGGAAGGAACGGCTGTCGCAATACGCCTTGAGATTGGCGAGACCGGGGCCCGCTCCACGGCCGTGCGCCCTGGCCAGGCTCTTGGCCTCGGCGTAGGCGTGCAGGGTCGCCAGAGCTGCCGCCAGGCGCCTCCTCCAGTGCGGTGCCTTCCGGTGGTGCTCAAGCCGCTCGGCCGCGTCCGGGTCGGCGGTGACGACCAGCAGGGAGCAGTGCCGTCCGGCCCGTTCCAGAACGCCGCGGAGCGTCGGTGCCTCCAACTCCCCTTGCAGAGAACCGGATTCGCCCGGCGGAGTGCCGTCGCTCCGGCGCGGTCGCAGCCGGGCCATCGTGGAGTCGCGGGCGCGCAGAGCGGCGTCCCGGGCGCGCAGGGCGGCGTCGCGCTCCTCCTCGGCGGTCCTCAGCAGCTCGGCGATCCCGTCCCGCTCCCTCTCCGCCGCGTCCAGCCGGGCCCTCAGTTCGTCGGTCTCCGCCGGGTCCGGCCGGGGTGCCGGTTCGCCCCTCTCCGGGTCCGCGGCCGGGTGTCCCATTTCCCGCGCCGGGCCGGGGGCCGTATGCCGATCGGCCGATTCGGCACAGGACTTCGCCCGCGCCTCGGCCGCACGGCGCGCGGTCCGTTCCCTTTCCGCGAGGTCCCGATTTCTCGCGGCCTCCTTGCGGTACCTCGCGGCCTCCTCCTTGTACTTCTCCGCGAGTCTGTCCTTCTCCGCGAGCGTCTTCGACAGTTCCGCGCCCCGCCTGCCGAGCGGCATCAGCTCCGCGTGGGCGGTGACGTCGCAGCGCTGCTCCGCGGCAGGACCGAACGGGCTTCGCGGCATCCTGTGCATTCCGTCCCCCCTGGATCGGGTGCGTTCGATCGTAGGGGCCGGGGTGACGCCGGGCGACGGCCTGACAGAAGCTGAGGAATTACCGACGCATACGAGCTCCTGCCCGACGAATACGGGCCCCTGTCTGCTCATTGGTGTCCGAGCCGGGAATCCGGACCGACCTCTGCCAGGAATCCGGACCGACCCCTGCCGCGAATCCGGACCGACCCCGACCTGGGAAATCTCGACCGACCCCGAGCCGCGAATCCGGACCGCCCCCGAACCGGAATCCGGAACGCGCGGACCTGAACGTCACCCCGCCCCCCTACGTGCGACGGGAGGTCCCCGCCCCGCCCCGCCGCCCGCTTCGGGCCGGAGGACTGCCACGGCGCCGGCCGGACGCCGACCCGGCGCGGACGCCGATCCGGCGCGTCGAAACGGCCCCCGGAGCCGCCGCCCCGCGCGGGACACCCCCGTCCGGGCATGACCAGCCGCGCCCCATGTACTAGAGTTATCTCGACATCGAGATATCTGCCGAGGCGCACCGCAGCCGTCACTCCGGTAAGGCAAGCCTAACTTAGCCTGACCTCACTGGACGGGCCAAGACCCGGTGACGGCAGGATCGTGGTGAGGTACGCGCACATCAATGAAGGAGACTGTCGTGTCGGCGAACAGCTTCGACGCCCGCAGCACGCTGCAGGTGGGCGACGAGTCGTACGAGATCTTCCGGCTGGACAAGGTCGAGGGCTCGGCCAGGCTGCCGTACAGCCTGAAGGTGCTGCTGGAGAACCTGCTCCGCAC
Organism: Streptomyces corallincola; assembly: GCF_019104725.1. Classification (GTDB taxonomy): domain Bacteria; phylum Actinomycetota; class Actinomycetes; order Streptomycetales; family Streptomycetaceae; genus Streptomyces; species Streptomyces corallincola. Next base: position 37,833 of record NZ_JAHRXF010000007.1, read on the forward strand.
GGAGGACGGCGCGAACATCACCGCCGACCACATCCGCGCCCTCGGCACCTGGGACTCCCAGGCCCAGCCGAGCCAGGAGATCCAGTTCACGCCGGCCCGCGTGATCATGCAGGACTTCACCGGCGTCCCCTGCGTGGTGGACCTCGCCACCATGCGTGAGGCCGTGAAGGAGCTGGGCGGCGACCCGGCGAAGATCAACCCGCTGGCCCCGGCCGAGCTGGTCATCGACCACTCCGTCATCGCCGACAAGTTCGGCACCCACGACGCGTTCAAGCAGAACGTGGAGCTGGAGTACGGCCGCAACAAGGAGCGTTACCAGTTCCTGCGCTGGGGCCAGACCGCGTTCGACGAGTTCAAGGTCGTCCCGCCGGGCACCGGCATCGTCCACCAGGTGAACATCGAGCACCTGGCCCGTGTCGTCATGGTCCGCGACGGCAAGGCGTACCCCGACACCCTGGTCGGCACCGACTCGCACACCACGATGGTCAACGGCCTGGGCGTCCTCGGCTGGGGCGTCGGCGGCATCGAGGCCGAGGCCGCGATGCTCGGCCAGCCGGTCTCCATGCTGATCCCGCGCGTCGTCGGCTTCAAGCTGACCGGCGAGCTGAAGCCCGGCACCACCGCCACCGACCTCGTGCTCACCATCACCGAGATGCTGCGCAAGCACGGCGTCGTCGGCAAGTTCGTCGAGTTCTACGGCGAGGGCGTCGCCGCGACCAGCCTCGCCAACCGCGCCACCATCGGCAACATGTCCCCGGAGTTCGGCTCCACGGCGGCCATCTTCCCGATCGACGACGAGACGCTGAACTACCTGCGCCTCACCGGCCGCAGCGAGCAGCAGGTCGCGCTGGTCGAGTCGTACGCGAAGACCCAGGGCCTGTGGCTGGACCCGAAGGCCGAGCCGGACTTCTCCGAGAAGCTGGAACTGGACCTCGCCACGGTCGTCCCCTCCATCGCCGGTCCGAAGCGCCCGCAGGACCGCATCGTCCTCGCCAACGCCGCCGAGCAGTTCAAGACGGACGTCCTGAACTACGTGGACACCGCCGACGAGGCGGGCAAGGAGTCCTTCCCGGCCTCCGACGCCCCCGCCGCCACCAACGGCGTCCCGTCGAACCCGGTCACCGTGACCGCCCCCGACGGCACCACCTACGAGCTGGACCACGGTGCGGTGACGGTCGCGGCCATCACCTCCTGCACCAACACCTCCAACCCGTACGTCATGATCGGCGCCGCGCTGGTCGCCAAGAAGGCCGTCGAGAAGGGCCTGACCCGCAAGCCGTGGGTCAAGTCCACCCTCGCCCCCGGCTCCAAGGTCGTCACCGACTACTTCGAGCGCGCCGGTCTCACGCCGTACCTCGACAAGCTCGGCTTCAACCTCGTCGGCTACGGCTGCACCACCTGCATCGGCAACTCCGGCCCGCTGCCGGACGAGGTCTCCCAGGCCGTCAACGAACACGACCTCGCGGTCACCTCGGTGCTCTCCGGCAACCGCAACTTCGAGGGCCGGATCAACCCCGACGTCAAGATGAACTACCTGGCGTCCCCGCCGCTGGTCGTCGCGTACGCCATCGCCGGTTCCATGAAGGTGGACATCACCACCGAGGCGCTCGGCACCGACACGGACGGCAACCCGGTCTTCCTCAAGGACATCTGGCCCTCCGAGGCCGAGGTGAACGAGGTCGTCGCCGCCGCCATCGGCGAGGACATGTTCTCCAAGTCCTACAGCGACGTCTTCGCCGGTGACGCCCAGTGGCAGTCCCTGCCCGTCCCCACCGGCAACACCTTCGAGTGGGACAGCGAGTCCACCTACGTCCGCAAGCCCCCGTACTTCGAGGGCATGGGCATGGACCCGGCCCCGGTCGAGAACATCGCCGGTGCGCGTGTGCTGGCCAAGCTGGGCGACTCGGTCACCACCGACCACATCTCCCCGGCCGGTGCCATCAAGGCCGACACCCCGGCGGGCAAGTACCTCACGGAGCACGGCGTCGAGCGCCGCGACTTCAACTCCTACGGCTCGCGCCGTGGCAACCACGAGGTCATGATCCGGGGCACGTTCGCCAACATCCGGCTGCGCAACCAGATCGCGCCGGGCACCGAGGGCGGCTACACCCGCGACTTCACCCAGGACGGCGCCCCGGTCGCCTTCATCTACGACGCCTCGCAGAACTACCAGGCCGCCGGTACCCCGCTGGTCGTCCTGGCGGGCAAGGAGTACGGCTCCGGCTCGTCCCGCGACTGGGCGGCCAAGGGCACCGCGCTCCTCGGCGTCAAGGCCGTCATCGCCGAGTCGTACGAGCGCATCCACCGCTCGAACCTCATCGGCATGGGCGTCCTGCCGCTCCAGTTCCCGGAGGGCGCGACCGCGTCCTCCCTCGGCCTCACCGGCGAGGAGACCTTCTCCTTCACCGGCGTCACCGAGCTGAACGACGGCACCACCCCCCGCACGGTCAAGGTCACCACCGACACCGGTGTGGAGTTCGACGCGGTCGTCCGCATCGACACCCCCGGCGAGGCCGACTACTACCGCAACGGCGGCATCATGCAGTACGTGCTGCGCAACCTGATCCGCAAGTAGCACGCGAGCGGGCGCGCTGCCCGCGAGCACGCGGAGACGAGGGCCGTATCCCCGGTGGACGGGGGTGCGGCCCTTCGCCGTGCGCGCGCGACGGAGTGCGTACGACCGCACACGACGGACCGCACACGACGGACCGTAAAGGACGGACCGCACACGACGGACCGCACGCGACGACCGCGTACGACTGACAGGGTCGGCTTGTGCCCCCGTGGTACGCGACAACGTTGTCCGGTCATCGCGTCTACGATGACCTGTGCATGACTTTATTGCCCCAACGGACAACGATGTCAACCCAGTTCGTCCGACCCGTCCGGGTGAATCCGCTCCCGCCTGCGGGAACCCGAGGCGCCCTTTCGCCCGGCCGGTGGGACACGTTACTGTCCCTGCGGCTTGTGCGACCTGTGGTGCGCGACCCGTCCCCATCCGAGGAAGGGCCGCGTCATGCGTTTCCGTCCCCTGTCCCTGCTGCTGGCCGCCGCGCTCGCGGCCGGTGGCGCCACCCCCGCCCTCGCGGCGACGGCGGCACCCCCCGAGCTGGTCAAGGACCCCACCGGATACGTCGATCCGCTCATCGGCACCAGCAACGGCGGCGACACCTTCCCCGGTGCCGTGACCCCCTTCGGCATGTTCTCCTTCAGCCCGGAGAACACCCGGGGCGACGCCACCCGCACCGCCGCACCCGGCGGCTACCGGTACGACGCCACCCGCATCAGAGGCTTCAGCCTCACCCACATGTCAGGCACCGGGTGTGCGGGCGGCAGCGGCGACATCCCGCTGTTCCCCTACGCGGGCAAGGTCACCACCTCCCCGGCGAGCGACACCAAGGACGCGGTCTACGCCTCGGACTTCGCACACACCGACGAGACCGCCGAGCCCGGCCACTACAAGGTCGGCCTCGCCTCCGGCGTCACCGCCGACCTCACCTCCACCGCCCGCACCGGCTCGGCCCGCTTCACCTACCCGGCCGGAAAACCCGCCTCGCTGCTGATCCGCACCGCCAACTCCGAGGTGGGATCGGAGGATTCGACGGTCACGATCGACCCGAAGACCCGTACCGTCGCCGGGTCCGTCACCTCCGGCAACTTCTGCGGCTACCTCGACCCCGAGGGCCGCCGCGCCTACTACACGCTCCACTTCACCGCCCGGTTCGACCGGGACTTCACCGCCTCCGGCACCTGGCAGGACGACAAGGTCACCCCCGGCTCCACCACCGCCTCCGGCGGCACCGGCGGCTTCGCCAAGACCGGCTGGCCCACCGCGGGCAAGGGCGCGGGCGGCTACGTCGAGTTCGCGCCCGGCACCGGCCCGGTCGGCGTCAAGGTCGGCATCTCCTACGTCAGCCGGGCGGGCGCCGAGGCCAACCTCAAGGCCGAGAACCCGCCCGGCCGTTCCTTCGACGCGGTCCGGGACGCGGCCCGCAGGGCATGGCGGGACCGGCTCGCCCAGATCCGGGTCGGCGGCGGCACCGACGCCGAGCGCACCACCTTCTACACCGCGCTCTACCACGCCCTGCTGCACCCCAACGTCATCAGCGACACCGACGGCCGCTACAGCGGCAGCGACGGCAGAACGCACCGGGTCGCACGCGGCCACCGCGCCCAGTACGGCACCGTCTCCGGCTGGGACATCTACCGCGACCAGTTGCAGCTACTCACCCTGCTCGACCCGCGCACCGGCTCCGACATCGCCCAGTCGCTGTACGAACTCGCCGGGCAGAACGGCGGGATCTGGGACCGCTGGCTGCACGGCTCGGGCGGCACCCACGTCATGAACGGCGACCCCGCGCCCACCGCGCTCGCCGCCATCCACGCCTTCGGCGGCCGGGACTTCGACCTGAAGGGGGCCCTCGACTCGCTGCTCAAGGCGGCCACCGTGCCCACCGCCAAGGACCTGTCACCCGCGGGCAAGCCGGTGCTGTCGGCCGGTCAGCGGCCCTCGCTCGACAAGTACCTCAAGCTGCACTACATGCCGAGCGTCTCCAACGCCTGGGGCGGCGCCGCCGAGACCCTGGAGATGTCCACCGCCGACTTCTCCCTCTCCCAGCTCGCCGCGCTGACCGGGCGCAAGGACACCGCCGCCGAGTTCGCCGGACGCGCCCAGTGGTGGCAGAACAACTTCAACATCGCGGCCGACCCGACCGGCGGCTACATCGCCAACCGCAAGGCGGACGGCAGCTGGGTCACCGGTTTCACCCCGGACACCGGCAACGGCTTCGTGGAGGGCACCTCCGCGCAGTACACCTGGATGGTCCAGCACAACCCGGCCGGACTCTTCGCCGCGATGGGCGGCACCGGCAAGGCGCTCGCCCGGCTGGACGACTTCTTCCACACCGCCGACGGCCAGTGGGCCTTCACCGGCCAGGGCGGGACCAAGTCGGAGCTGGACAACGAGCCCTCGCTGAACGTCCCCTACCTCTACGACTACGCGGGCGCCCCCTACAAGGCGCAGGAGACCGTGCGCGCCGCGATGCGGCAGCTGTGGACCACCGAGCCCGGCGGCATCCCCGGCAACGACGACCTCGGCGCGATGTCCGCCTGGTACGTCTTCTCCGCGATGGGCATGTACCCGCAGGTCCCCTCGCGGGCCGAACTGGTGCTGTCCTCCCCGCTGTTCGAGCGCGTGGAGATCAGCCGCCCGCACGGCAACGACATCTCGATCCGGGCGAAGGGCGCGGCCGGCGACGCCCCGTACGTACGGTCCCTGAAGGTGGACGGCCGCTCCAGTGACCGCCCCTGGCTGCCCGCCTCGTTCGTCCGGGACGGCGGACGGCTCGACTACACCCTGTCCGCCACCCCGGACCGCACCTGGGGCGCGGGCAGCCCGCCGCCGTCCTTCCGGGCGGGCGAACAGCCGTACCAGATCGGTGTCGGCCCGACCGCGGCCACCCTCGCGCCCGGCGAGAGCGCCAAGGTCACCATCCAGGCCCGCGCGCTGTCCGGCGGCACCGGACCCGACGTCCACTTCACCGTCCGCACCCCCGACGGCGTGACCGCCACTCCGGCCGAGGGCACCGTCACCGGCGGCAGCCGGGAGATCACCCTCACGGCCGCCGACGACGTGAAGCAGGGCTTCTTCACCGTCCAGGTCGGCGTCACCTCCGGCTCCACCTCCTACGAGCAGCCGGTCGCCCTGACCGTCGCCGCCCCCGGCACCCTGCTCGCCGCCTACGACAACACCGGCGTCTCCGACGACCAGGGCGAGCACGACGAGGCCGACTACGACGGCGGTGGCTGGAGCTACTCCCGGCAGGCCCTCGCGGCGGCCGGTCTCACCGCCGGAGCCCACGGCACGGCCGCCGGACTCGGCTTCACCTGGCCCGACTCGCCCGCCGGGCGCCCCGACAACGCCTCCGGCGCCGGACAGACCGTCAAGCTCCCCGCGGGCACCCGCACCCTCTCCTTCGTGGGCAGCGCGGTCAACGGCAACCAGCAGGCCGGGGCCACCGTCACCTACGACGACGGCAGCACCGGCACCGCCGACCTCTCCTTCACCGACTGGACCGTCGGCGGCGGGGGCGGCACCGTCCAGTTCGGCAACGAGATCGTCGCCAAGACCGCGTACCGCAATGTCGCGGGCGCCGACAAGGACCCGGTCTCCGCGTACGTCTTCGCCACCAAGCCGTTCACCGCGCCGGACGGACGGACCGCGGTCGGGGTGAAGCTGCCGCAGAACAGCAACGTGCACGTGTTCACCGTCGCCACCGGCTGACGGCCGCACGGCACGCACGACGAAGGGGCGGGTCCGCTGCGGACCCGCCCCTTCGGCGTTACCTGTCGTGCCGGGTGCCGGGCGTCAGCCCAGCAGCTCCAGCTCCGCCAGCGTGGACTCGCCGTCCAGCACCAGCCGGTACTTCGTGTACGACCCCGGCGAGGCGATCGTGAACGCCCGGGTCTGCTTGTCCCAGGCGAAGGACTCGCCCGAGCGCCGGTCCAGCGTCTGCCACGTGGTGCCGTCCGAGGAGCCCTGGAGGGTCCAGCCGGTCGGCGCCTTGGTGTGGTCGGCCCCGGAGGTCAGCGTGTACTGCGCCGCACGCGTCGCCGCCGCCACCGGCAGGTCCACCGAGGTCACGGTGGCGCTGGTCGCCGAGGTGTTGTCGAACAGCGGCCCGTCGCCCTTGAGGACGTCGGCGCGCGGGGTGGGCACCTTGTCGTCCTGGGTGACCGAGACGGGCGCCGCGTCCTTGCCCGAGCCCCACGCCGACGGCTTGGAGCCCATCGTGAACTGGAGCACCCCGCCCTTCTCCAGCATGGAGTGCGGCAGCGCGGTGGACTTCCAGGGGCGGCCGTTGAAGGTCACGCCCTGGACGTACACGTTCTTCGCGCTGTTGTTGGGGGCCTTGACGACGAGGTCGCGGCCGTTCTCCAGGTGCACGGTGGCCTTCTTGAACAGCGGGGAGCCGATCGCGTACTCGCCGCCGCCCATGACCAGCGGGTAGAAGCCGAGCGAGGAGAACAGGTACCAGGCCGACTGCTCGCCGTTGTCCTCGTCGCCGTGGTAGCCCTGCCCGATCTCGCTGCCGACGTACAGCCGGGACAGCGCCTCACGCACCTTGGCCTGCGCCTTCCAGGGCTCGCTCGCCGCGTCGTACATGTAGATGACGTGGTGCGCGACCTGGTTGGAGTGGCCGTAGTTGCCCATCCGCACGTCCCGGGCCTCGGTCATCTCGTGGATGACACCGCCGTAGGAGCCGACGAAGTCGGTGGACGCGGTCTCCGGGGTGGAGAAGTAGGTGTCCAGCTTGTCACCGAGTCCGGCGCGGCCCCCGTACAGGTTGGCCAGGCCCCGGCTGTCCTGCGGCGCGGTGAACGCGTAGCCCCAGCCGTTGGTCTCGGTGTAGTCGTAGCCCCACACCCGCGGGTCGTACTTCGAGGAGTCCAGCCGCCAGTTGCCCTTGGCGTCCTTGCCCTGGAAGAAGCCGGCCTTCGGGTCGAAGAGGTTGACGTAGTCGCGGGCCCGGTTGAGGAAGTACTCGGACTCCTCCTTGTACCGCTTCTCGCCGGTCTTCTTGTAGAGGGCCTCGCCCATCTTGGCGATGCCGTAGTCGTTGACGTAGCCCTCCATCGCCCAGGACAGGCCCTCACCGGTGGCGGTGGAGGTGTAGCCCAGGAACGGGGAGGTGGCCATGCCCTTGCGGCCGACCCCGGAGGCGGGCGGGACGACGGTGGCGTTCTTCACCGCCGCGTCGTAGGCCGCCTTGGCGTCGAACTTCACGCCCTTGACGTAGGCGTCGGCGAACGCCACGTCCGAGGAGGTGCCGGTCATCAGGTCGGCGTAGCCGGGGGAGGACCAGCGCGAGGTCCAGCCGCCGTCCTTGTACTGCTGGACGAACCCGTCCACCATCTCGCCCGCCTGGGACGGCGTCAGGAACGAGTACGCGGGCCAGGTGGTCCGGTAGGTGTCCCAGAAGCCGTTGTTGACGTACACCTTGCCGTCCACGATCTTCGCACCGGTGTGCGTCGGCGTGTCCTGGCCGGTCATCGCGGAGAACGGGGAGGCGTACTGGTCCTTGCCCGCGACCTTCTCGAAGCCGGAGTTCGGGTAGAGGTACAGCCGGTACATGCTGGAGTACAGCGTGGTCAGCTGGTCGGGCGTGGCGCCCTCCACCTCGACCTTGCCGAGCAGCTTGTCCCAGGCGTGCCGGGCCCCCGCCTTGACGGCGTCGAAGGAGGTGCCCGTCGGGATCTCCTGGCGCAGGTTGTCCTTCGCCTGGTCCACGCTGATCAGCGAGGTCGCCAGGCGCAGCGTGACCCGGTGGTCCGAGCCGGTCCTGAACTTCAGGTAGCCCTTGACGCCGCTGGAGGAGCCGTCGGTGACCCGCTGGTCGAAGACGCCGTACACGAACAGCCGGGTGGCGCCCGTGGACAGGCCCGACTTCACGTCGGAGTAGCCGGTGACGATCCCGTTGTCCTTGTCCAGGGTCAGCCCGGCCTGCTCGGTCACGTTGTCGAACACGACGCTCGCGTCGTCACCCGGATAGGTGAACCGCATCGAGGCCGCGTGGTCGGTCGGGGCTATCTCCGCCTTCAGCCCGTTCTCGAACGTGACGCCGTAGTAGTACGGACGCGCCGTCTCGTTCTCGTGCCGGAAGGCGAGCTGGCGGGCCTCCCGGCCGGTGTCCGGGGTGCCGGACGCGGCGGACGGCATCAGCTGGAAGGTCTGCCGGTCGCCCATCCACGGGCTCGGCTCGTGGCTCGCGCTGAACGCCTGGACGGTCGGCAGATTGGCGTCGTTGTTCGCACGTGCGTACTCGTAGAGCCAGCTGAGCGACGACGCGTTGGTGACCGGCGTCCAGAAGTTGAAGCCGTGCGGCATCGCGGTCGCGGGGAAGTTGTTGCCGCGCGAGAAGCTGCCGCTGGAGTTGGTGCCGCGCGTGGTCTGCGCGTAGTCCGCGAGATGCGCCTTGGGCTTCTCGGGGGCGACCCGCCGGATGTCGATGTCGTCCACCCAGCCCCGGAACTTCGCCGGGCCCTTGGGGGAGTCGTAGGCGAGCAGCACCCGGTCGATGGTCTTCCCCGCCGCGACCGAGCCGATCCGGGACGCCACGCTGTTCCACTGGTTGACGTACAGCGCCTTCGCGTCGCCCTGACCGCGCGGGGTGAGCGGGAACCCGTGCTGGTCGAGCGCGCCCAGTCCGCTCAGGTACGTGCCGTCGGTGAACGCCAGGTCCACGGACACGTTGGTCGCGTCGTAGTCCAGGTCGCCGTCCGCCATCGACGGGAACAGCTTGTACGACAGCTGGGTGTCCCGGCCGACCTTGACGTTGACGTCGAAGACCTTGTTGTACGAGTAACCGCGCCCCTCGGCCGTGTGGCGCCCCGCGTAGCGCAACGCCCGCGTGCCGGTGAAGCCCGCGCGGGCCTTCGCGGTGGGCGAGCCGTTCGGGCCGCCGTCCACCAGGGTCACCATGTCCGGCGGCACCGAGGTGTCGCCGGAGCCGGTGGAGAGCTGGAGGTCGGCGAGCTGGAGGAGGTCCGGAGCGCCCGCGTTCTTCGTCACGTTCAGCCGGAAGTGCTGGTACTCGGCCGGTTCCGACACCTCGTAGGACTTCGTCTGGAACCGGTTGGCGAACGTCTCGCCCGACCGGGTGTCCAGCGTCTTCCAGTCCTTGCCGTCGGTGGAGCCCTGGAGGTTCCAGTCCTTCGGGTCGCGCTCGGCGTGGTCGTTGGCCGAGGTGAGCGCGTAGGCGGCCACCCGGACGGCCTTGTCGAGGTCGAACTCGACCCAGCCGGTGGGCTGGAAGGTGAGCCACTTGCTGCCCGGCTCGCCGTCGGTGAGGTTCTCCTTCACCTCGCCCGCGCTCGCGTTCTCGCCGCTCGCCCGCACATCGGTGACCCGGTCGTTGACGTTGCCCGGAATGCCGGTGCTGTAGCCGCCGTCCACGCCCGAGGCCCGCTTGCTGCCGTCCCGCGCGGTGTCCACGGTGCTCAGCCAGTCCGGTGCCGGGTCGCCCGACTCGAACGAGGACGCGAAGTCGCGGTCCGGTGCCGGGTGCTTCGCGGGCAGAGCCACCGCGGCCCCCTGGGTTCCGACAGCCAGCGCAAAGCCGACTGAAAGGACCAGCACCGGCCCATATCGGTGCCGAGTTCTCCGGTACATCTGGGGAATCCCCTCCTGCGCCCTGTGAGACAACGTTGTCAATTTCCTGCGCAGCAACCAGTAGGTCGTCAAGTGACCCCTGATGTCAAGGGTGTTGGCTGTGGCATTCAGGCGCCTGTGCTGCGGATTTCCCCGGAACGGCCTTCGCGGGCCGCGCACATTTCCGGGAGGTCTCAACTCGGAAAAGACCGGGGCTCCGAGGTGCATTCGATCTTGCTCCGTCCGAGGGAAGTGGACTATACCTGTCGGCGTTTCCCCGCACGATTCGCACGACCCCGCACTACCCGACAGCGGTGCCGGGAGGATCCGGTTCACCGCCTGAGTCCTGGAAGAGGGCGAGGACTTGAGCAAGGGATCCACTGCGCACCACGACGGCGAGGGCGTCGGCCGCCGTGACCTCATCAAGCGCTCCGCGGCGATAGCCCTGGTGGCCGCCCCCGGAAGCGGCCTGCTCTCCGCCTGCGCGAGCAGCGGCGGCAGCGGGCAGAACAAGGCGAAGGGCGGCGAGAAGACCGCGAAGAACCCGCTGGGCGTGGGCGCGGACGCGGGGATGGAGTTCGTCCTCTTCGACGGCGGCTTCGGCAAGGAGTACGCCGAGGACGCGGTGAAGGTGTATCAGAAGGGCTTCCCCAAGGCGAAGGTGAAGTTCGCCGCCACCCAGAAGATCCAGTCCACGCTCCAGCCCCGCTTCAACCAGGGCAACCCGCCGGACCTCATCGACAACTCCGGTGCCGAGCAGATGGACATGGGCGTCCTGGTCGGCAAGAACCAGCTCGCCGACCTCACCCCGCTGCTCGACGCCGCCTCCTACGACGACCCGTCGAAGAAGGTCCGCGACACGCTGCGCCCCGGCATCGTGGAGATGGGCCAGTTCGACGGCCAGCCGGTGTGGATTCTGTACTACGCCTACACGGTCTACGGCGCCTGGTACTCGCGGAAGGCGCTGGACTCGCTCGACGCGGAGTACCCCGAGACCTGGGACCAGATGCTCGCGGTCTGCGCCAAGGCCAAGAAGAAGGGCATGGCGGGCTGGACGTACGCGGGCAAGTACCCGTACTACATCCCGTTCTCGCTGTACCCGATGATCGGCAAGGTCGGCGGGCGCGAGGTGCTGGACGCCATCGACAACCTGGAGCCGAACGCCTGGAAGCACCCGGCGGTCAAGGCGTGCTTCGAGGCGTACTACGAGCTGTACAAGAAGGGCTACGTCCTCAAGGGCACCCCCGGTCTCGACCACATCCAGTCGCAGACCGCGTGGGCCAAGGGCGAGGCGCTGTTCATCCCGAACGGCTCCTGGGTGGAGAACGAGTCGGCCAACGTCATCCCGGCCGACTTCGACCTCGCCGTCTCCGCGCCGACCGGGATCGACTCTTCGGACAAGATGCCGTTCGGCACCATCTGGGCGTCCGGCGGCGAGCCGTTCATCGTCCCGGCCAAGGCGGCGAACGCGCGGGGCGGCATGGAGCAGCTGCGCATCATGCTCTCCGAGGCGTCGTCGAGGAACTTCACGTCCAAGGTGAAGTCGCTGACCGCCTTCAACGGCGGCACCGACGGGATCAGCCTGACACCCGGTCTGAAGTCCGGTGTGGCGGCCCTCGACAAGGCCGGGGACAACGTGGTGAACCCCCGGCTCCAGGACTGGTACGTCCAGCTCCAGAAGGAGAAGATCGGCGTCGGCGGGCTGGGCGAGATGATGGCCGGCCGCCTCACTCCGGCCGAGGCGATCAAGAAGATCCAGGGCTTCGCCGACGAGGCCGCCAAGGACTCCTCGATCAAGCACTACAAGCACCAGTGATCCACACCCCCTGACGCACCGGAGTGGCGATGCAGCACGGCAAGTACCGGTTCATTGTGGGATTTCTGGCCATTCCACTCGGACTGTACGCGCTCTTCGTGATATGGCCGTTCATCCAGTCCATCTACTACTCGTTCACGGACTGGACCGGCCTGAGCCCCGAATTCGAGATGGTCGGATTCGACAACTACACGAGGATGTTCCAGGACGAGATCTTCTGGAAGTCGCTGGAGCACAGCCTGCTGTTCGCCCTGGTGCTGCCGGTGGTGACGATCGGTCTGGCGCTGTTCTTCGCCTTCATGATCAACGTGGGCGGACGGCGCCGGAGGGGTGGCCCCGTCATTACCGGGGTGCGGGGCTCCGCCTTCTACAAGATCGTCTACTTCTTCCCGCAGGTGCTCTCCATCGCCATCGTCGCGCTGCTGTTCGCCTTCGCGTACAACCCGGACAGCGGCGCGATCAACTCGCTGCTGCGCGGGGTCGGCCTGGACGGCCTCCAGCCGCTCTGGCTGGGCGACCCGGACCTCGCGCTGTGGTGCGTGATGGCGGTGCTGGTGTGGTCCACGGTCGGCTTCTTCGTGGTGCTGTTCTCGGCGGGCATGGCCTCCATACCGGCCGAGCTGTACGAGGCGGCGCTGCTGGACGGCGCCGACCGGGTCACCACGTTCTTCCGCCTCACGCTGCCGCTGCTGTGGGACACCGTGCAGTCCGGCTGGGTGTACATGGGCATCCTGGCGCTCGGTGCGGAGTCCTTCGCGGTCGTGCAGATCATGACGACCGGCCCCGGCGGGCCCGACTACTCGACGACCGTGATGGTCCTGTACGTGTACCAGAAGGCGTTCCGGGACGGTCAGGCCGCCTACGCCACCACCATCGGCGTCGCCCTGCTCGTCGTCACGCTCGCGTTCGCCGCGATCGTGATGCGGCTGGGCCGCCGCGAGCGGTTGGAGTTCTGAAAGCGATGACGACGACCGAGAGCCCCGCACCGCTGCCCGCCGGGCCGGGCACACCCGTCGCCAAGACCGACGCGTCCGGGCCCCGCCCCCGCACCGCGAAGAAGGAGGGCGGTGTCCTCAACGTCTTCTCGCACGGCGTGCTGATCATCTGGGCGGTCATGGTCGTGCTGCCGCTGCTGTGGGCGGTGATGACCTCGTTCAAGGACGACAGCTCGATCTTCGGCTCGCCCTGGTCGCTCCCCGACCGGCTGCACTTCGACAACTGGTCGCGGGCCTGGACCCAGGCCAGCATGGGCGACTACTTCCTCAACACGATCCTGGTGGTCGCCGGTTCCCTGACCGGCACCCTGGTGCTCGGCTCGATGGCGGCCTATGTGCTGGCCCGCTTCGACTTCCCCGGCAACCGGTTCATCTACTTCCTGTTCGTCGGCGGGATGAGCTTCCCGATCATGCTGGCGCTGGTCCCGCTGTTCTACGTGGTGAACAACATGGGGCTGCTCAACACCATCCACGGGCTGATCCTGGTCTACATCGCGTACTCGCTGCCGTTCACGGTGTTCTTCCTGACCGCCTTCTTCCGCACGCTGCCGACCTCGGTGGCGGAGGCGGCCTTCGTGGACGGCGCCTCGCACTCCCGGACCTTCTTCCAGATCATGCTGCCGATGGCGAAGCCGGGCCTGATCAGCGTGGGGATCTTCAACTTCCTCGGCCAGTGGAACCAGTACATGCTGCCGACGGTGCTGAACACCGACCCCGACAAGAAGGTGCTCACCCAGGGGCTGGTGCAGCTCGCCGTCAGCCAGGGGTACAAGGGGGACTGGTCCGGGCTGTTCGCGGGGCTGGTGATGGCGATGCTGCCGGTGCTGGCCGCGTACATCGTCTTCCAGCGCCAGGTGGTGGCGGGGCTGACGGCGGGGGCGCTGAAGTAGCGCGGGCCGGGACGGAGGTGCCCCCGGAGTCTTCGCGTCCGCTATTTGCTCGCCGGGTGCCCATCGGCCGGTCACGGCCCGGCAAAGGTCCGGCCGCCCGGATTCCGCATCCGAACGGTCGGCGCCCCGCCGGCGCGGCTCTCCCGGTGCCCCCGGCGACCCGACCCGGGCCCCTCCCGGCCCTGCTCCCGGCACCCTCCGGAGGTGCTCCCGCCCTGCTCGGGAGTGGCGTCACCGTGGCCGGAGCGTGTCCGGCGGGCGACCCGGAGTGTGAGAACGATTTCCCTCAAGGACTTGACTGCGGCAACCCGTACAGCGGAGCTTGGAGTTCATAACTTGTAAGTGGCCCCGGTTCCGCAGATGTGACCCGGGCCACGGGTGGCACAGGGGCCGCCCGGCCGATGGCGGGAGTGGATGGGTCGATGGAGACTCCGGGGTCGCAGTCGTCGCTGCACCGAGCCAACCTGGAGCGGGTCGTACGGGCCGTACGGCTTGCCGGGTCGCTCACGCAGGCGGAGATCGCGCGGACTACCGGCCTGTCCGCCGCCACGGTCTCGAACATCGTGCGGGAGCTGAAGGACGGCGGCACGGTCGAGGTGACGCCCACCTCGGCGGGCGGGCGGCGGGCCCGCAGCGTCTCGCTGAGCGGGGACGCGGGCATCGTCGTCGGCATCGACTTCGGCCACACCCATCTGCGGGTCGCCATCGGCAACCTCGCCCATCAGGTGCTGGCGGAGGAGTCCGAGCCGCTGGACGTGGACGCGTCCTCCGCCCAGGGCTTCGACCGCGCCGAGGAACTCGTCTCCCGGCTGATCGTGGCGACCGGGGTGGACCGGACCAAGGTGGCCGGGGTCGGCCTCGGCGTGCCCGGCCCGATCGACGTGGAGTCCGGCACCCTCGGCTCCACCTCGATCCTGCCCGGCTGGACCGGCACCCGGCCCGCGCAGGAGTTGCGCGAGCGGCTCGGGGTGCCGGTGCACGTGGACAACGACGCCAACCTCGGCGCCCTCGGGGAACTGGTCTGGGGCGCGGGCAAGGGGGTGCGCGACCTCGCCTACATCAAGGTCGCCAGCGGGGTCGGCGCAGGTCTGGTGATCAACGGCAAGATCTACCGGGGTCCGGGGGGCACCGCGGGGGAGATCGGGCACATCACGATCGACGAGTCGGGACCGGTCTGCCGCTGCGGCAACCGGGGCTGCCTGGAGACGTTCACCGCCGCGCGGTACGTCCTTCCGCTGCTCCGGCCGAGTCACGGCGGCGACCTCAGCATGGAGGGCGTCGTCCGCCTCGCCCGGGAGGGGGACCCCGGCTGCCGCCGGGTCATCGCGGACGTGGGGCGGCACGTCGGCAGCGGCGTCGCCAACCTCTGCAACGTGCTGAACCCGAGCCGGGTCGTGCTCGGCGGCGACCTCGCGGAGGCCGGGGAGCTGGTCCTGGCGCCCATCAGGGAGTCCGTGGGCCGCTACGCGATCCCCAGTGCCGCCCGCCAACTCTCCGTCCTTCCGGGGGCCTTGGGGGGCCGCGCCGAGGTGCTCGGCGCGCTCGCCCTCGCGCTGAGCGAAATGGGCGATTCGACCCTGCTTGACGGGTCCGCGATGGGCACCCTCTCGGTGGCCACGCCCGCCTTCACTTAGATAACGAATGGCACCGTTGCCATCTCGTTAAGGATTTACTTCTTGACGCCGTGTGGTGCGGCCGAGTTGACTTCCAGCCACCTCGGCCGCAACGACGCGGCCTCGTCAGGGAGGTTTCTGAAGTGAACACGCGTATGCGTCGTGCCGCCTTTGCTTTCTCCGCCACCGCGATGGCCGTCTCGCTCGCCGCCTGCGGCAGCGCGAAGGAGTCCGGCGACAACCCCGACAGCGGCAAGAAGACCGCCGCCGCCAAGGGCGACGCCATCACCGTCGGCCTGCTGCTGCCGGAGAACCAGACCGCTCGGTACGAGAAGTTCGACAAGCCCATCATCGAGAAGCAGATCTCGGAGCTGACCAACGGCAAGGGCAAGGTTGACTACCTCAACGCCAAGCAGGACGCGACCCAGCAGTCGCAGCAGATCGACACCATGATCACCAAGAAGGTCGATGTCCTGATCCTGGACGCGGTGGACTTCAAGGCGGTCGCGCAGGGCGTCAAGAAGGCCAAGGACGCCGGTATCCCGGTCGTGGCGTACGACCGACTGGCCGAGGGCCCCATCTCCGCGTACACCTCGTTCGACAACACCGAGGTCGGCAAGACGCAGGGCGAGGCCCTGCTGAAGGCTCTGGGTGGCAAGGCCAAGAGCGGCGAGATCGTCATGATGAACGGTGCCGTCACCGACCCGAACGCCAAGCAGTTCAAGGACGGCGCGCACTCCGTCCTGGACGGCAAGGTGAAGATCGGCAAGGAGTACGACACCAAGGAGTGGAAGCCGGAGAACGCCAACGCCAACATGGAGGCCGCCATCTCCGCCCTTGGCAAGGACAAGATCGTCGGCGTCTACTCCGCCAACGACGGCATGGCGGGCGGCATCATCACCGCGCTCAAGGGCGCGGGCCTGAAGAAGCTTCCCCCGGTCACCGGCCAGGACGCCGAACTCGCGGGCGTGCAGCGCATCGTGACCGGTGAGCAGTACATGTCGATCTTCAAGTCCTACCCGCAGGAGGCCGAGACCGTCGCCAAGATGGCCGTCTCGATCGCCAAGACCGGCAAGGTGGACAGCTCGCTGCAGACCTCCACGGTGGACAGCGGCACCGAGAAGGGCATCCCGTCCGTGATCGTGCCCGTCGTCTCGCTGACGAAGGACAACATCAAGGACACGGTCGTGAAGGAGGGTTACTACACCCTCGACGAGATCTGCACGCCGAAGTACAAGTCGGCCTGTGACGCGATCGGCCTGAAGTAACACCGCCGGGGCCGCCCGCACGGCGGCCCCGTCACACCTGCACGGAGGCACCGCGTCCCGTACGCGCGTGCCCCGTGTCAGCGCGTCCGGCGCCCCGCCGCCGACAGCCCCGCAGCAGAACGGCGGGGCGCCGGACGGAACGCACCCCCCTCATTCTTCTTGTTCAACCTCCCGCCGGGGTCAGGCTCGGGCGGCGAAGGAGATGGTTCACGTGTCCGCTACGCCCGTGCTGGCGTTGCGCGGGGTCTCCAAGCGATTCGGTGCCGTCCAGGCGCTCACCGACGTAGAGCTTGAGGTCCACGCCGGAGAGGTGGTCGCCCTCGTCGGCGACAACGGCGCCGGCAAGTCCACCCTTGTGAAGACGATCGCCGGTGTGCATCCCATCGATGACGGTGTCATCGAGTGGGACGGCCGGGCCGTCACGGTCAACCGGCCGCACGACGCCCAGAACCTGGGCATCGCGACGGTCTACCAGGACCTCGCCCTGTGCGACAACATCGACGTGGTCGGCAACCTCTACCTGGGCCGCGAGCTGAAGCGCCGCGGTGTCCTGGACGAGGTCGAGATGGAGCGCCGCTCGCGCGAACTGCTCCAGACGCTGTCGATCCGCATCCCGAGCGTGCGCATCCCGATCGCCTCGCTCTCCGGCGGTCAGCGCCAGGTCGTGGCCATCGCCCGCTCCATGCTCGGCGAGCCCAAGCTGGTCATCCTGGACGAGCCGACGGCCGCCCTCGGCGTCGAGCAGACCGCGCAGGTCCTCGACCTGGTCGAGCGGCTGCGCGAGCGCGGTCTCGCGGTCATCCTCATCAGCCACAACATGGCCGATGTGAAGGCCGTCGCGGACAAGGTCGCCGTACTGCGGCTCGGCCGCAACAACGGGGTGTTCGAGGTCAAGACCACCTCGCAGGAAGAGATCATCTCCGCCATCACCGGTGCCACGGACAACGCCGTGACCCGCCGTGCGGCGCGCAGCAACGCGGAGGCTCAGAAGTGAGCATCGACAAGTCCCAGGCCGCACCCGGCGACACCGTCGCCGAGGAGCCGGCCGTCGCGGCCGACGCGGCCCCCGCCGTGGACCCCCGCCTGCTCGTGCGCGAGCAGGGATTCGGCGGCTACATCACCGAGTTCAAGCGGAAGATGCGCGCCGGTGACCTCGGCGCCGTGCCGGTCGTCATCGGTCTGATCCTGATCTGCGCGATCTTCCAGAGCTTCAACTCGGCCTTCCTCGGCGCGGAGAACCTGAACAACATCTTCGTCGCGATGGTGGCCACCGGCATGATGTCGGTCGGCATCATCTTCGTGCTGCTGCTCGGCGAGATCGACCTGTCCGTCGGCTCCGTCTCCGGTGTCTCCTCGGCGATCACCGCCGTGCTGAGCGTCACCCACGGCGTCAACGAGTGGCTCGCCGTCCTGGTCGCCCTCGCCGCCGGTGCGGCCATCGGCGCCCTGCACGGCTTCTTCTTCGCCCGCATCGGCGCCCCGGCGTTCGCGGTCACCCTGGCCGGTCTGCTGTTCTGGAACGGCTTCATGCTCCAGATCCTGGGCTCCAACGGCACCATCAACATCGACGACGACGGCGTGGTCGGCAAGCTCACCACGTACTACTTCTCCGACGTCGCCGCCGCCTACCTGCTCGCGGTCGTCGCGGTCGTGGGCT
The DNA here is from genome assembly GCF_019104725.1 of Streptomyces corallincola. Lineage (GTDB taxonomy): Bacteria > Actinomycetota > Actinomycetes > Streptomycetales > Streptomycetaceae > Streptomyces > Streptomyces corallincola. Next base: position 56,222 of record NZ_JAHRXF010000007.1, read on the forward strand.
ACTTCGCGTCGGCCTTCCTCGGCAACCGCCGCCGGGCCGCCGCGGGCATCCCGTCCCGCCCGCTCGGCGACATCGTGCTGCGCACGGTGCTGCTCGCGGTCGCCGCGTTCGCCGTGGCGGTCATGTTCAACCAGTACAAGGGCCTGCCGCTCGCGGTGCTGCTCTTCGCGATCGTCCTGGTCGGCAGCGACTTCGTGCTGCGCCGCACCGCCTACGGCCGCAAGGTGTTCGCGCTCGGCGGCAGCGTCGAGGCGTCCCGCCGCGCCGGTATCAACGTGACCCTGGTCCGCGTCTCGGTGTTCGCCATCGCGGGTCTGTTCGCCGCGGTCGGCGGTCTGTTCTGGGCCTCCAAGATCGCCGCCGCCAACCAGAGCGCCGGTTCCGGCGACCTGCTGATGAACGTCATCGCCGCGGCCGTCATCGGTGGCACCAGCCTCTTCGGCGGCCGGGGCCGCACCTGGAACGCGCTGCTCGGTGTGCTCGTCATCACGTCGATCCAGTACGGCCTCGCCCTCCAGGGCATCGCCACCCCGATCCAGTACATGATCACCGGTGGCGTGCTGCTCGCCACCGTGATCATCGACTCGATCACCCGCAAGACCCAGAAGTCGGCCGGCCGCGCCTAGGCACGGCATCCGGGGGCTTCACCACCCCCGCGACAGTGCCCGGCACCCGAAAGGTGCCGGGCACTGTCGTGTCCCGCGAACGCGGAACATTAGACTCGACAGGCCCGGCAACAAGCTCGATCAGCTCTACTGCAAGGAGGCACGGGTGCCGCTGCTGACCCGCATCTCGGGACCCCGCGATCTGGACCGGCTCAGCCTGGAGGAGCTGGACCAGCTTGCAGAGGAGATCCGGACCTTCCTGGTCGATGCCGTCTCCAAGACCGGCGGCCACCTCGGTCCCAACCTGGGCGTGGTGGAACTGACCATCGCGCTGCACCGCGTCTTCCACTCGCCCGAGGACAAGGTCCTCTTCGACACGGGCCACCAGTCCTATGTGCACAAGCTGCTCACCGGCCGCCAGGACTTCTCCCGGCTGAAGATGAAGGGCGGCCTGTCCGGCTACCCCTCGCAGGCCGAGTCCGAGCACGACGTCATCGAGAACAGCCACGCCTCCACGGTGCTCGGCTGGGCCGACGGCATCGCCAAGGCCAACGAACTCAAGAAGAACGACCGCCACGTCGTCGCGGTCATCGGGGACGGCGCGCTCACCGGCGGCATGGCCTGGGAGGCGCTGAACAACATCGCCGCCGCCAAGGACCGCCCGCTCGTCATCGTCGTCAACGACAACGAGCGCTCCTACGCGCCCACCATCGGCGGCCTCGCCAACCACCTGGCCACCCTGCGCACCACCGACGGCTACGAGCGCTTCCTCGCCCGCACCAAGGAGGTCTTGGAGCGCACCCCGGTCGTCGGCCGCCCGCTCTACGAGACCCTGCACGGCGCGAAGAAGGGCTTCAAGGACTTCATCGCCCCGCAGGGCATGTTCGAGGACCTGGGCCTGAAGTACGTCGGCCCGATCGACGGCCACGACATCGAGGCGCTGGAGTCCGCGCTGTCCCGCGCCAAGCGGTTCGGCGGACCGGTCATCGTGCACTGCCTCACCGAGAAGGGCCGCGGTTACCAGCCCGCCCTCCAGGACGAGGCCGACCGCTTCCACGCCGTCGGCAAGATCCACCCCGACACCGGGCTGCCCATCGCCGCCTCCGGTGCCGACTGGACCTCGGTGTTCGGCGAGGAGATGGTGAAGCTCGGGGAGGAGCGGGAGGACGTCGTCGCCATTACCGCCGCCATGCTCCAGCCCGTCGGCCTGGACAGGTTCGCCAAGCGCTTCCCCGACCGGGTGTACGACGTCGGCATCGCGGAGCAGCACGGCGCCGTCTCCGCCGCGGGCCTCGCCCACGCGGGCGTCCACCCCGTCTTCGCCGTCTACGCCACCTTCCTCAACCGTGCCTTCGACCAGGTCCTCATGGACGTGGCCCTGCACAAGTGCGGGGTGACGTTCGTGCTCGACCGGGCCGGGGTCACCGGCACCGACGGTGCCTCGCACAACGGCATGTGGGACATGTCCATCCTCCAGGTCGTGCCGGGACTGCGGCTGGCCGCCCCGCGCGACGCCGACCAGGTACGCGCCCAGCTCCGCGAGGCCGTCGCGGTGGAGGACGCGCCGACCGTGGTCCGCTTCTCCAAGGGCGCCGTCGGTCCCGCCGTGCCCGCGGTCGGCCGGGTCGGCGGCATGGACGTGCTGCGCGAGCCCGGCACCGACCGCCCGGACGTCCTGCTGGTCTCGGTCGGCGCGCTCGCCCCGATGTGCCTGGAGATCGCCGCCCTCCTCGACCGGCAGGGCATCTCCACCACCGTCGTGGACCCGCGCTGGGTCAAGCCGGTGGACGAGGCGCTCCCCCCGCTGGCCGAACGGCACCGGGTGGTCGTCACCGTCGAGGACAACAGCCGGGTCGGCGGCGTCGGTTCGGCCGTGGCCCAGGCGCTGCGGGACGCGGGCGTGGACGTGCCGCTGCGCGACTTCGGCATCCCGCCGCGCTTCCTCGACCACGCCTCCCGCGCCGAGGTGATGGCCGAGATCGGGCTCACCGCGCCGGACGTCGCCCGCCAGGTAACCGGCCTGGTCGCCAAGCTGGACGGCCGGTACGACCACACCGGGGACGCGGTCGAGACCGCCCGCGACTGACCCTCCCGCGCCGCGCCCCACGGGCCGGTTCCGCCCCCGCTTCCGGTGGCGGAACCGGCCCGGCTGCGTAAATCTGCCTGTGCCGGGCATACGCGCTCCCGGTCCTCTCGACCATGTCGAGGACGACAAGCGTGGGAGGTAGGCACGTGAGCACGCTCTTCAGGACGAAGAACGTCGAGCAGTCGATCCGGGACACCGAGGAACCGGAGCACGCGCTCAAGAAGTCCCTGTCCGCCCTGGATCTGACGGTCTTCGGCATCGGCGTCATCATCGGCACCGGCATCTTCGTGCTGACCGGACAGGTCGCCAAGAACAACGCGGGACCCGCGACCGCGCTCGCCTTCGTGGTGGCCGGTGTGGTCTGCGCCCTCGCCGCCCTGTGCTACGCCGAGTTCGCGTCCACCGTGCCGGTGGCCGGTTCGGCGTACACCTTCTCGTACGCCTCGCTGGGCGAGCTGCCCGCCTGGATCATCGGCTGGGACCTGGTGCTGGAGTTCGCGCTGGGCACGGCGGTGGTGGCGGTCGGCTGGTCGGGGTACATCCGCTCGCTGCTGGAGAACGCCGGGTGGAACCTCCCGGACTACCTCGCGGGCCGGGACGGCGCGCACGGCTTCGGCTTCGACGTGCTGGCCGCCGCGCTGGTGCTGGTGCTGACCGCCGTGCTCGTGCTGGGCATGAAGCTGTCCGCCCGCATCACCCAGGTGGTCGTCGCCATCAAGGTGGCCGTGGTCCTCGTCGTCATCGTCGCGGGCGCCTTCTTCGTCAAGGGCGCCAACTACAAGCCGTTCATCCCGTCCCCGCAGCCCGTCGCCGCGGGCGCCGACCTCAAGGCGCCGCTGGTGCAGCTGATGTTCGGCTGGGCACCCGCCAACTTCGGCGTGATGGGCGTCTTCACCGCGGCCTCGGTGGTGTTCTTCGCCTTCATCGGCTTCGACATCGTCGCCACCGCCGCCGAGGAGACCCGCAACCCGCAGCGCGACATGCCGCGCGGCATCCTCGGCTCGCTGATCGTCTGCACCGTGCTCTACGTCGCCGTGTCCATCGTGGTCACCGGCATGCAGAAGTACACCCGGCTGTCCGTGGAGGCGCCGCTCGCCGACGCGTTCAAGGCCGTGGGGCATCCCTGGTACGCGGGCATCATCAGCTTCGGCGCCGCCATCGGTCTCACCACGGTCTGTCTGATCCTGCTGCTCGGGCAGACCCGCGTCTTCTTCGCCATGAGCCGTGACGGGCTGCTGCCGCGCTTCTTCTCCCGCGTCCACCCGCGCTTCAAGACCCCCTACCGGCCCACCATCCTGCTGGGCGTGGTCATCGCGGTCGTCGCCGGGTTCACCAGCCTCAGCGAACTCGCCGAACTGGTCAACATCGGCACCCTGTTCGCGTTCGTCGTGGTCGCCATCAGCGTGATCATCCTGCGCCGGACCCGCCCCGACCTGCCGCGCGCCTTCCGTACCCCCTGGGTGCCGGTCGTGCCGATCGTCTCGGTGTGCGCCACGCTCTGGCTGATGCTCAACCTGCCCGCCGAGACCTGGCTCCGGTTCGCCATCTGGATGGTCATCGGCTTCGCCGTCTACTTCCTCTACGGCCGCACCCACAGCCGTCTCGCCCGCGGCGAGGACACCCCGGCGACCCGCTCGGGCTCCTCCGGAGGCGCCGGGTAACGCCCGCTTCCGCCCACCGGACCCCCGGCCCCGTATGTCCCGCTCCGTGCGGGTACGCGGGGCCGGATAGCGTGCGGTCCATGCCCGTCGCCCCGCCCGCCACCGCACCCCCGGCCCCGCTCACCCGGACGGCGTACTGGAGACGGCTGGTTCCCGCGCTCGCCGTCCTCGCCGCCCTCACCCGCCTCCCCTCCTTCGCCCGGCCGCTGTGGAACCCCGACGAGGGCTACCTCGCCGTGCAGGCCCGCCTCCTCGCCCACGGCGGACAGCTCTACGAGACGGTCGTGGACCGCAAACCGCCCCTGGTGCCCTGGCTGTACGAAGGCGCCTTCGCCCTCTTCGGATCGGGCTCGCTGACCTCGGTCCGAGTGTTCGCGGTGCTCGCGCAGACCCTCACCGCCGTGCTGCTCGCCTCGACCGCCCGCGGCCGCTGGGGCGACACCGCCGGGCGCACGGCGGGCGTGCTGTACCTGCTGATCTCGGTCGGGCTCAACCCCGAGGACGCCCAGGCCGCCTCCTTCGAGCTGTTCATACTGCCGGGCACGGCCGCCGCCCTGTGGTGTGCCGACCGCCGCCGCTGGGGCGCCGCCGGGGCCGCCGTGGGCTGCGCGTTCCTCGCCAAGCAGACCGGGGGAGCGGCCCTGCTGCCCGTGGCGTGGCTGCTGCTCCGCTCCGGTGCCCCGGCCCGCCCCGCGCTGCTCCGACTCGGCGCCGGGTGCGTACTGCCGGTCGCCCTCGCCGCCGTCCTCACCGACCCGGCGGGCTTCCTGTTCTGGACCGTCACCGGCTCCGCCTCGTACGCCGTCCTCAGCGGCCCGGCGGGGTACGTACTGACCCGCTGCCTGGCCAACGCGGCGATCCTCGCCGTGGCCTGCGCGGGCCTGCTCCCGCCGGTCCTACGGGCCGTGCGGGCGGGTCGCGCCGGAACGGCGGACCTGTGGCTGTGGCTCGGCGCCTCGGCCGTCGCGGTCGCGGCCGGATTCCACTTCTTCGGCCACTACTACCTGCAACTCACCCCGCCCGCAGCCCTGTTGGCCACCGCCGCGCTCCGCACCGCGCCCCGCGTCCACCGCGTACGGGCCGTCGCCACCACCGCCGGTGCCTGTGTGCTGTTCCTCGCCTGGGGCCTGCTCGCCCCGCGCCCCGAACTCGCCCACGCGCAGAAGCTGGCGGCGGCCCTCGCGGGCCGTACGGCACCCGCCGACCGGGTCCTGGTCTGGGGCATGCACCCGGAGACGTACTGGCTCGCGGAACGCACCCCCGCCTCCCGCTACCTCACCGCCGGACTGCTCACCAACTACAGCGGCGGCCGGGCCGGACCCCGGGTCGGCGAACAGTACGCCGTCCCCGGCACCTGGCCCGTCTTCCGCGCCGAACTCACCCTCCACGCACCCGCGTTGATCGTGGACGACTCGCGGGGCCACCCCTACGCCCCGGCCCGCCTCCCCACCCTCCGCCGCATCCTCGCCGAGCGCTACGAGGAGGTGGGCCGGGTGGACGGAGCCGTGTTCTACGCCCCGCTGCCGGACGAACCCGCCGGCCCGTGAGGGGAGTTGCCCCGCGCCTGCCCCAGTACCGTCCGGGGCCCCGCCACCTCGGCACCCAACGCCTCGACACGCGACCGGAGTTCACGGTCGGCCGTGACGACCAGACGGCGGCGGCCGGGATGGGACGCGGTGACCCGCACGATGTGGTCGTCGCCGCTGCCCGGAGCGGACTCGACCAGGACGCCCGGCACCGACTCCACCCCGCGCGCGGCGCCCTCGACCACGAGCACGATCTCGACGGGCTCCACGGCACCGGGCAGCCCGTCGGCGGCCAGCCGGTCACGGAGGCGCTCGGCGGCGCCCCGCCGGTCGCGCCACCAGCCGTCCGGGCGGGAGCCCACCACGTTCGCGCCGTCCACGATCACCAGCGGCACACCGAGCGGATCAGGGTCGTCCATCCCGCAAGGGTCCCACGCCCCCCACCGCCGGACATACGAAGGGCCCCCGCCGGGCGGGGGCCCTTCGTGCGTACCGGTGACGTGCCCTACGCGGGCACGCTCGCCACGCCCGGCGCCAGGAACGGCTTGCCGTTCACCCGCTCCGAGACGCCCTCGCGGTCCAGGTACGGCGTGATGCCGCCCAGGTGGAAGGGCCAGCCGGCACCGGTGATCAGGCACAGGTCGATGTCCTGCGCCTCGGCGACGACACCCTCGTCGAGCATCAGCCCGATCTCCCGCGCGACCGCGTCCAGCACCCGCGCTCGCACCTGCTCCTCCGTCAGCACGCTGTCGCCCTGCTTCAGCAGCGCCGCGACCTCCGGGTCCAGCTCCGGCTTGCCGCTGTCGTAGACGTAGAAGCCGCGCTTGCCCGCCTCGACGACCGCCCTGAGGTTCGGGGAGACCGTGAAGCGGTCCGGGAACGCCCGGTGGAGGGTCTCCGAGACGTGCAGGCCGATCGCGGGACCGACCAGCTCCAGCAGCACCAGCGGCGACATCGGCAGGCCCAGCGGCTCGACCGCCTTCTCCGCGACGGCGACCGGGGTGCCCTCGTCGATGACGTTCTGGATCTCGCCCATGAACCGGGTCAGGACGCGGTTCACGACGAACGCCGGGGCGTCCTTGACCAGGACGGCCGTCTTCTTCAGCTTGCGGGCCACCGCGAACGCGGTCGCCAGCGAGGCGTCGTCCGTCTTCTCGCCGCGCACGATCTCCAGCAGCGGCAGCACCGCGACCGGGTTGAAGAAGTGGAAGCCGACGACCCGCTCGGGGTGCTTCAGCTTCGACGCCATCTCCGACACCGACAGCGAGGAGGTGTTGGTGGCGAGGATCGCGTGCGCCGGGGCGACCGCCTCGACCTCCGCGAACACCTGCTGCTTGACGCCGATCTCCTCGAAGACGGCCTCGATGACGAAGTCGGCGTCCGCGAAGCCCTCGGCCTTGTCCAGCACACCGGTGACCAGGGCCTTCAGCCGGTTGGCCTTGTCCTGGCCGATGCGGCGCTTGCCGAGCAGCTTGTCGATCTCGGCGTGCACGTAGCCCACGCCCTTGTCGATGCGCTCCTGGTCGATGTCGGTCAGCACGACCGGCACTTCAAGGCGGCGCAGGAACAGCAGCGCGAGCTGGCTGGCCATCAGACCGGCGCCCACGACACCGACCTTGGTGACCGGGCGGGCCAGGTTCTTGTCCGGGGCACCGGCGGGCCGCTTGCCGCGCTTCTGCACCAGGTTGAACGCGTAGATCCCGGAGCGCAGTTCGCCGCCCATGATCAGGTCGGCGAGCGCCTGGTCCTCGGCGTCGTAGCCCCGCTGGAGGTCGCCGTCGCGGGCCGCGTCGATGATGTCCAGCGCGCGGTAGGCGGCCGGGGCCGCGCCGTGCACCTTGGAGTCCGCGACGAACCGGCCGCGCGCGACGGCCTGGTCCCAGCCCTCGCCCCGGTCGATCTCCGGGCGCTCCACGACGATCTCGCCCTTGAGGACGGCCGCCGTCCACACCAGCGACTGCTCCAGGAAGTCCGCGCCCTCGAACAGCGCGTCGGCGATGCCCAGTTCGTGCACCTGGACGCCCTTGAGCTGGCGGTTCTGGTTGAGCGAGTTCTCGATGATCACCGAGACGGCCCGGTCCGCGCCGATCAGGTTGGGCAGCAGGGTGCAGCCGCCCCAGCCGGGCACCAGGCCGAGGAAGACCTCGGGCAGCGAGAACGCCGGGATCGCGGCGGACACCGTGCGGTAGGTGCAGTGCAGACCGACCTCGACACCGCCGCCCATCGCCGCGCCGTTGTAGTACGCGAACGTCGGCACGCCCAGCTTGCCGAGGCGCTTGAAGACCTCGTGGCCGCCCTTGCCGATGGCGAGCGCGTCCTCGTGCCGCTTCAGCAGTTCGACGCCCTTGAGGTCGGCGCCGACCGCGAAGATGAACGGCTTGCCGGTGACACCGGCGGCGACGATCGTGCCCTCGGCGGCCTCCCGGGCGACCTGGTCGATGGCCGTGTCCAGGTTGGCCAGCGACTGCGGTCCGAAGGTGGTCGGCTTGGTGTGGTCCAGGCCGTTGTCCAGCGTGATCAGGGCGAAGCGCCCGGCGTTCAGCGGCAGGTCGAAGTGGCGCACGTGCGCCTGCGTGACGACCTCGTCCGGGAACAGCTCGGCCGCGCCCTTCAGGAGTTCAGCGGTGGTGCTCACTTGTCGCCTCCGTCGAAGTGCGGGTTCTCCCAGACGACCGTCGCGCCCATGCCGAAGCCGACGCACATGGTGGTCAGGCCGTAGCGGACGTGCGGCTGCTCCTCGAACTGCCGGGCCAGCTGGGTCATCAGCCGGACACCGGAGGAGGCGAGCGGGTGACCGTAGGCGATGGCGCCGCCGTACTGGTTGACCCGCGCGTCGTCGTCCGCGATGCCGTAGTGCTCCAGCAGGGCCAGCACCTGGACGGCGAACGCCTCGTTGATCTCGAACAGACCGATGTCGGAGATGTCCAGGCCCGCCTTGGCGAGCGCCTTCTCCGTCGCCGGGATCGGGCCGTAGCCCATGACCTCGGGCTCCACGCCCGCGAAGGCGTAGGAGACCAGGCGCATCTTCACCGGCAGCTCGTGCTCGCGGGCGAAGTCCTCGCTGGCGATGATCGACGCGGTCGCGCCGTCGTTCAGACCGGCCGCGTTGCCCGCGGTGACCCGGCCGTGCACCCGGAACGGCGTCTTCAGTCCGGCCAGGTTCTCCAGCGTGGTGCCGGGACGCATCGGCTCGTCGGCGGTGACCAGGCCCCAGCCCGTCTCCCCGGCCTCCGCGTTGGTACGGCGCACCGACACCGGTACCAGATCGGCCTGGATCTTTCCGTCGGCGTACGCTTTGGCGGCCTTCTCCTGCGAGCGCACCGCGTACTCGTCGGCCCGCAGCTTGGTGATCCGCGGGTAGCGGTCGTGCAGGTTCTCCGCGGTCATGCCCATGAACAGGGCCGACTCGTCCACCAGCTTCTCGCTGACGAAGCGCGGGTTGGGGTCCACGCCCTCGCCCATCGGGTGACGGCCCATGTGCTCGACACCACCGGCGATGACGGCGTCGTAGGCGCCGAACGCGATCGAACCGGCGGTGGTCGTCACGGCGGTCAGCGCCCCGGCGCACATCCGGTCGATGGAGTAGCCGGGCACCGACTGCGGCAGACCGGCGAGGAGACCGGCCGTGCGGCCGAGGGTGAGGCCCTGGTCGCCGATCTGCGTGGTCGCGGCGATGGCGACCTCGTCGATCTTCTTCGGGTCCAGACCGGGGTTGCGGCGCAGCAGCTCCCGGATCGCCTTCACGACGAGGTCGTCGGCGCGGGTCTCGTGGTAGATGCCCTTCGGGCCCGCCTTGCCGAACGGGGTGCGGACGCCGTCTACGAAGACGACATCCCTGACGGTACGAGGCACGATGGCTCTCCTCCAGGGTGCGGGATGGCACTGCCGCGCTGCGCTGCGCTGAGCGCGCGCTCAGTCCCCATGCTACTTATGAGTAACGTAGCTGGACACCCCTCCCCCCGACAGCGGCGAAGGTCACACCGTACGGCGGACCCCCACCCGTCCCGCCGGCGCTGCTACGACTCCTGTGCCGCGGCCTTGTCGAGCGCGGCGGACAGCACCGGCGCCACCTGCGCGACCTGCCAGTTCCGGGCGCCGTGCCCGCCCAACGCGAGGGCGACCGCGTCGGTGCCGGGCTGCGCGGGCGGCTCCCAGCAGACCCGGCGGACCGTGTCCGGGGAGACCAGGTTCTCCTGGGGCATGTTCAGCTCCTCGGCCAGAGCCGTGACGGCGGCGCGGGCGGCGGAGAGCCGGGCGGCGGCGGCCGGGTCCTTGTCGGCCCAGGCGCGCGGCGGCGGCGGACCGGTGATCTGCTGCCCCGGCTGCGGCAGCGCCGACTCCGGCAGCGCCTTCGCCCGGTCCACGGCGGCCTGCCACTGGTCGAGCTGGCGGCGGCCCACCCGGTTGCCGAACGCGTGCAGCGCGGCGAGCGCGTGCGCGTTCGCCGGGACGGCGAGCGCGGCCTCCACGATCGCCGCGTCCGGGAGCACCTTGCCCGGCGACACGTCCCGCCGCCGCGCGATCCGGTCCCGGGTCTCCCACAGCTCCCGCACGACGGCGAGCTGCCGACGCCTGCGCACCTTGTGCATGCCGGACGTGCGGCGCCAGGGCTCCTTGCGGGGCTCGGCGGGCGGGGCGGCGGCGATGGCCGCGAACTCCTCGCGGGCCCACTCCAGCTTGCCCTGCCGGTCCAGCTCCTTCTCCAGCGCGTCCCGCAGGTCCACCAGGAGTTCCACGTCGAGGGCGGCGTAGCGCAGCCAGGGCTCGGGCAGCGGGCGGGTGGACCAGTCCACCGCGGAGTGGCCCTTCTCCAGCACGAAGCCGAGGACGTTCTCCACCATCGCGCCGAGCCCGACCCGCGGGAACCCGGCGAGCCGCCCGGCCAGCTCGGTGTCGAACAGCAGGTCGGGCCGCATGCCTATCTCGCGCAGACAGGGCAGGTCCTGGGTGGCCGCGTGCAGCACCCACTCGGTGCCGGACAGCGCCTCGCCGAGCGCGGAGAGGTCGGGGCAGGCGACGGGGTCGATCAGCGCGGTGCCCGCGCCCTCGCGGCGCAGCTGCACCAGATACGCGCGCTGTCCGTAGCGGTAGCCGGAGGCGCGCTCGGCGTCCACGGCCACGGGGCCGGTCCCGGCGGCGAACGCGGCGACCACCTCGGCGAGCGCCTCCGCGTCCGCGATCACGGGCGGAATGCCCTCCCGCGGTTCGAGCAGGGGTGTCGCCGCCCCCGCCGCAGAAGATCCGGCCTCGTCCGGGGGAGTGCCCCCGGTGGTACGCAGGGAACTGTCTGCTGCGGTGTCTTGGGCGTCGGTCACCTGTCAAGAGTATCCGTGGAACGACGGCGCCCATCGACGGAACGTTCCATCGACGGGCGCCGGGTGGTCGTAAACCAGTCAGGGCGGTGGAATCAGCGGTTCGCGCGGGGCGACCGCCACTGCTCCGGACGGGTCAGCGGGGCCGCGTGGGGCGGCCGGACGGGCGGGGGATCGGGGGTGCGGAGAGGTGAGGCGGGGTGCGGGGTGCCGGGTCAGTGGATGATGCCGGTGCGCAGGGCGACGGCGACCATTCCGGCCCGGTCGCCCGTGCCCAGCTTGCGGGCGATGCGGGCGAGGTGGCTCTTGACGGTCAGGGCGGACAGGCCCATCGAGACGCCGATGGCCTTGTTCGACTGGCCCTCGGCGACGAGGCGGAGCACCTCGACCTCGCGGCCCGACAGCTCGCGGTAGCCGCCCGGGTGGCTCGGGGCACCCGGGGGGCGGCGGTGCATGCGGCCGGCGGCGCCGATGGGGGCGGCACCCGGCCGGGTCGGGAGGCCGATGTTGGTGCGGGTACCGGTGACGACGTAGCCCTTGACCCCGCCCGCGAGGGCGTTGCGGACGGCACCGATGTCGTCGGCGGCGGAGAGGGCGAGGCCGTTGGGCCAGCCCGCCGCGCGGGTCTCGGACAGCAGGGTCAGGCCGGAGCCGTCGGGGAGGTGGACGTCGGCGACGCAGATGTCGCGGGGGTTGCCGATACGGGGACGGGCCTCCGCGACGGACGACGCCTCGATGACGTCACGGACGCCGAGCGCCCACAGGTGACGGGTGACGGTGGAACGGACGCGGGGGTCGGCCACGACCACCATCGCCGTCGGCTTGTTCGGGCGGTAGGCGACCAGGCTTGCGGGCTGCTCGAGGAGAACGGACACCAGGCCTCCTGGGTGGGGGGGACGGGGCCCGGCTTGTGGGGAGGAAGCCGGGAGGAACCGTGCTTTCAAGGTCACAGTCGTCTTCGGCAGCAAACCCGTCCGCCTTTAGGGAATGATCACGATCTAGTGAGTAACATTCCGTGCAATTCGGACGCGCGCTCGATCATCCGAAGATCGAGTCGGTTCGAGTCGATGCCGTTCGAGTGCGAAAAGTGGCCGTATCGACAAAGAGAGAGTCAATACGGGGCCCTGGAGGATTAAGCGCCGGAGGACCGGTTGCCGTACGCGAATGCCAAGGGCGGTGTGCGGAAACGGCCGGGAACGCACCACTGCCCGGTCCGTACGGACCGGGCAGTGAGGTCGTGCGGACCGGGCAGTCGAGCCGTGCGGGCGTCCCGCTCAGCGGGCCTGCGGGTCCCTGCGCTGCGGCAGCGTCACCACCGAGGCGTCACCCGGACCGGCCGGGGGCAGCCCGCCCACCTGCGCCAGCAGATCGCACCACGCCAGCAGATGGGAGCCGGTGTCCGGGACCCCGCCGAGCCCTTCGCGGGGCGTCCAGGAGGCGCGGATCTCGATCTGCGAGGCGGGCGGACGCTCCGAGATCCCGCCGAAGTAGTGCGAGCTCGCCCGCGTCACCGTGCCGCTCGGCTCCCCGCACGCCAGGCCGCGCGCCTGGAGCGCCCCGGTCAGCCAGGACCAGCACACCTCCGGCAGCAGCGGGTCCGCCGCCATCTCCGGCTCCAGCTCCGCCCGCACCAGCGTCACCAGCCGGAACGTGCCCCGCCAGGCGTCGTGCCCGGCCGGGTCGTGCAGCAGCACCAGACGGCCGTCCGCCAGCTCCTGCTCGCCGTCGGCCACCACCGCCTCCAGCGCGTACGCGTACGGCGCCAGCCGCTGCGGGGCGGGGGTGGGGTCCACTTCCACCTGGGGTCGCAGCCGCGCCGCGCGCAGCGCGTCCACAGCGGCCCGGAAGGCCGGCGGTGGAGCCGAACCCGTGCCCTTCGCGTCGTCCATTCCGTCAGCGCCGTCCGACAGTCGTCCCTGAGCCGCAGCCATGCGGGGAAGAGTAAGGGGAACGGCGCCCCCGCGCGGGGAGGACACCCCCTCAAGGACGCCCGCACTTCTCACCGCGCGGGCCGTGGGAGACTTTCCGGCGTGAGTGCAACGGGAAGCCCCTCGGGCGGACAGACGACAGCGACGTACGACAGCGCCTTCCTGAAGGCGTGCAGGCGCGAGCCCGTGCCGCACACCCCCGTCTGGTTCATGCGCCAGGCCGGGCGTTCCCTCCCGGAGTACCGCAAGGTCCGCGAGGGCGTCCCCATGCTGGAGTCCTGCACACGGCCCGAGCTGGTCACCGAGATCACGCTCCAGCCGGTGCGCCGCCACAACGTGGACGCGGCGATCTACTACAGCGACATCGTCGTCCCCCTCAAGGCCATCGGCCTCGACCTCGACATCAAGCCCGGTGTCGGGCCGGTCGTCGCCGAGCCCATCCGCACCCGCGCCGGTCTCGCGCGGCTGCGCGACCTCACCCCCGAGGACGTCTCCTACGTCACCGAGGCCATCGGCATGCTCACCGCCGAGCTGGGATCCACCCCGCTCATCGGCTTCGCGGGCGCGCCGTTCACCCTGGCGAGCTACCTCGTCGAGGGCGGCCCCTCGCGCACGTACGAGAACGCCAAGGCGATGATGTACGGCGACCCCGAGCTGTGGGCCGACCTGCTCGACCGCCTCGCCGACATCACGGCCGCCTTCCTCAAGGTCCAGATCGAGGCCGGGGCCTCCGCCGTCCAGCTGTTCGACTCCTGGGCCGGTGCCCTCGCCCCCCTCGACTACCGGCGCTCCGTCATGGCCGCCTCCGCCAAGGTCTTCGACGCCGTCGCCGGGTACGGCGTGCCCCGCATCCACTTCGGTGTCGGCACCGGGGAGCTGCTGGGGCTCATGGGTGAGGCCGGGGCGGACGTCGTCGGCGTGGACTGGCGTGTCCCCCTCGACGAGGCCGCCCGCCGGGTCGGCCCCGGCAAGGCGCTCCAGGGCAACATCGACCCCACCCTCCTCTTCACCGACCCCGCCACCGTCGAGACGCACGCCGACGAGGTCCTCGCCTCCGCCGCCGCCCTCGACGGGCACATCTTCAATCTCGGCCACGGGGTCATGCCCAACACGGACCCGGACGCGCTGACCCGCCTGGTGGACTACGTCCACACGAAGACGCTGCGTTAGCGCTCGCCGCTCCGTCCCCCCCAGGTCCCTCTTCCGCCGCCGCGTCACCATGCCCGGCGGGGGTGGGCCCTGCGGCCGAAGAGGAGGTTGCGGGGTTCGGGTGGGGGCGGGGTGCCGGGTTTGAGGGGCCAGGCGAGGAGCATGCCGGTGACGAAGCCGACGACGTGGGCGGCGTACGCGACGCTCGCGGTGCCGGAGGCGGCGTGCCCGGAGGAGTACCACGCCTGGAGCACGAACCAGAACCCCAGCACCAGCCAGGCGGGCAGCCGCAGCGGCAGGAACACCAGGAACGGCACCAGCACCCACACCCTGGCCCTCGGATACAGCACCAGATACGCCCCGAGCACCCCCGCGATCGCCCCGGACGCCCCGATCAGCGGCTCCCCGGACGACGCGTTGAGCAGCGCGAACCCGTAACTCGCCGCGTAGCCGCAGAACACGTAGAAGAGGAGGAACCGGATGTGGCCCATCCGGTCCTCCACGTTGTTGCCGAAGATCAGCAGGAAGAGCATGTTGCCGAGCAGGTGTGGCCAGCCGCCGTGCAGGAACATCGCCGTGAACACCGACAGCGCGGGCGACTTGTCGTAGGACGGCGGCCCGAGCACACAGCCGGGGCCGTGTACGCCCGTGCCGACCGCGCCCGTCGGCACCAGGCGAGGCAGTTGGTCGTGGATCAACTCCCTCGGCACGGCCGCGTAATGGCCGACGAACGCCTGGAGATCGCAGAGCCGGGCCAGCCGGTCGCCCCCGCCCGGCGGGACCACCGTGCCGGGCATGGTGAGGAAGACGAGCACACAGGCGGCGATGAGCGCGTACGTGACAAGGGGCGTACGCCGCACCGGATTCACGTCATGGACGGGGATGACCACACTGGAGTAATGCCCCGAAGCGGCGGGCGGAACCGGTGAACACCCCGGTGCGGTCACGCGTATTGATGCGCAACCGACGTGAGGATGACGCGATGGACGAGCGCACCGCCCCCGCCCTGCACGCCCTGCCCGACGGCGAGGCGGAACTCAGCCTCGTCGTACGGCTGCCCTGGGAGGACATCGCCCGGCTCGGCCAGGACGCGGCCCGCCTCGCCGCCCAGACCCAGCGCCCCGTCACCCTCGACGAGGCCGTCAGCCACCGCCTCCGCACCCTCCGCACCACCGCCACCCACGCCCGCCAGACCACCGAGCACCCTCCGCAGACCCAGCAGACGCAGCAGACCCCGGCCCAGGCCCAGGTGGCCTCCCTGCCCCGCCTGAGCGGCACGGGCTGAGCCCGGCGGGGAACACGCCCTAACCCCGGACCTTCGCCGTCGCCTTGCGGGCCGCCACCAGGACCGGGTCCCAGACCGGGGAGAACGGCGGCGCGTAGCCGAGATCGAGCGCGGTCATCCGCTCGACGGTCATCCCGGCGGTGAGCGCGACCGCCGCGACGTCCACCCGCTTGGCAGCCCCCTCGCGCCCGACGATCTGGACGCCGAGCAGCCGCCCGGTCCCGCGCTCGGCCAGCATCTTCACCGTCATCGGGGAGGCCCCGGGGTAGTACCCGGCGCGGCTGGTGGACTCGATGGTGACCGTCTCGAAGCGCAGCCCCACCCGCTCCGCGTCCTTCTCGCGGAGCCCGGTGCGGGCGATCTCCAGATCGCAGACCTTGCTGACGGCGGTGCCCACGACACCGGGGAACGTGGCATAACCGCCACCCGCGTTGGTGCCGATGATCTGCCCGTGCTTGTTGGCGTGGGTGCCCAGCGGGACGTACTGCTCGCGGCCGGAGACGAGGTTGACGACCTCGACGCAGTCGCCGCCCGCCCAGATGTCCTCGTGACCCCGCACCCGCATCCCGAGGTCGGTGCGGAGACCGCCGTGCGCGCCGAGCGGAAGCCCGGCGGCGCGGGCGAGACCGGTCTCGGGACGGACGCCGATGCCGAGGACGACGACGTCCGCCGGGTACTCCGCGTCCCGGGTCACCACCGAGCGGACCCGCCCGTCGTCACCGGTGCGCACCTCGGTGACCTCGGCGCCGCCGACCATCGTGATGCCGAGCCCCTCCATCGCCCGGTGCACCAGCCGCCCCATGTCCGGGTCGAGGGTGGACATCGGCTCGCTGCCCCGGTTGACCACGGTCACCTCGTAGCCGCGCTTGATCAGCGCCTCGGCCATCTCCACGCCGATGTACCCGGCGCCGACCACCACCGCGCGCCGCCCCCGGTCCAGGGCGAGCGAGTCCAGCAGGGCCTGCCCGTCGTCCAGGGTCTGCACCCCGTGCACACCGGGCGCGTCCATACCGGGCATGTCCGGGCGGACCGGCCGGGCACCCGTGGCGATCACCAGCTTGTCGTACCCCGTCCACGCCTCCGTACCGGCGTCCAGGTCCCGGGTGCGGACCGCCCGCCGCTCCGGGTCGATCTCCACGACCTCGGTCCGCGTCCGCAGGTCGATGTCCCGCTCCCGGTGCTCCTCGGGGGTACGGGCGATCAGCTCGTCCCGCTCCCCGACGTCGCCGCTCACCCAGTAAGGGATGCCGCACGCCGAGTACGAGGTGAAGTGCCCGCGCTCGAACGCGACGATCTCCAGCTCGTCCGGCTTCCGCATCCGGCGCGCCTGCGACGCGGCGGACATACCGGCGGCGTCCCCGCCGATGACGACCAGGCGCTCGCGCCCACCCTTGTCACTCATACGAACACGCTACGGCGCACGCCCACTTCGGCGCCGGGCGGGCTCGCCGTGCGGGGGGCCGCGGGCCCGGACACGGGGATCTGAGACAGTGGGGGCATGAGCGCAGCGACCACCACCAGCAGGCATGTCGTCGTCATCGGGGCCGGTGTCGCCGGACTGGCCGCCGCGCTGCGGCTGCTCGGGCGGGGGGCGCGGGTGACCGTGCTGGAGGCGTCGGAGCGGGTCGGCGGCAAGCTCCTGCCGGGTGAGATCGCGGGCGTACGGGTCGATCTCGGCGCCGAGTCGATGCTCGCCCGGCGCCCGGAGGCGCTGGACCTCGCCCGCGAGGTGGGACTCACCGACCGGCTCCAGCCGCCCGCCACCGCCAGCGCCGCCCTGTGGACGCGCGGCGAGCTGCGCCCCATGCCGGGCGGGCACGTCATGGGCGTGCCCGGCACCGCCGCCGCGCTCACCGGGGTGCTCTCCGCCGAGGGGCTGGCCCGCGTCGAGCGGGACGCCGAGCTGCCCCGCACCGAGGTCGGTGACGACGTGGCGGTCGGCGAGTACGTCGCCGCCCGGCTCGGCCGCGAGGTCGTGGACCGGCTGGTCGAGCCGCTGCTCGGCGGGGTGTACGCGGGCGACGCGTACCGCATCTCGCTCCGCTCCGCCGTCCCCCAGCTCTACCAGGCCGCCCGCACCCACACCTCGCTGACCGGCGCCGTCCGCGAGATCCAGGCCCGCGCGGCGGCGAACCCCCGCACCGACCCGGTGTTCATGGGCATCGAGGGCGGGGTCGGCACCCTCCCGCTCGCCGTCGCGGACGCGGTCCGCACGCGGGGCGGTGAGATCCTCACCGGGACGCCGGCGACCGCGCTGCGCCGCGACCCCGCCGGTGGCTGGCACGTCGGGACCCCCGGCCGTGTCCTCACCGCCGACGCCGTGATCGTCGCCGTGCCCGCACCGGCCGCCGCCCGGCTGCTGCGCGCCGAGGCCCCGGCCGCCGCGACCGCGCTGGACACGGTCGAGTACGCGTCGATGGCGCTGGTCACCCTCGCCTACCGGCGGGCCGGGCTCGGCCTGCCCGAGGGCAGCGGCTTCCTGGTGCCGCCGGTGGACGGGCACACCATCAAGGCGTCCACGTTCGCGTCCCGCAAGTGGGGCTGGATCGCGGACGAGGACCCGGACGTGTTCGTCCTGCGCACCTCGGTGGGGCGGTACGGCGAGGCGGCCGTCCTGGAGCGGGACGACACCGAACTGGCCGAGGTCTCCCGGCACGACCTGCGGGCGGCGACCGGCCTGGACGCCGAGCCGCTGGAGTACCGGGTCACCCGCTGGACCGACGGCCTGCCGCAGTACCCGGTCGGCCACCACGCGCGGGTCGCCCGCATCCGCGAGCGGGTCGCCGAGCTGCCGGGCCTCGCGGTCTGCGGCGCCGCGTACGACGGCGTGGGCATCCCCGCCTGCGTGGCGAGCGCGCGGGCGGCGGTGGACGCGGTGGCGGGCGGCGTACTGGAGGGGGCCGGGGCGCCGGACGCGTGAGGCGCCGTCCGCCAGGGCCCACCCGGTGCCGAGCACGGCGGGCGGAGCGGGAGAATGGGGCCCATGAGTGACGACGCCCCCACCACCGAGCCCGGCAGAATCCCGAACAAGGGCAAGCTGGCCAAGGACCTGAACGAGGTCATCCGCTACACCCTGTGGTCCGTCTTCAAGCTGAAGGACGCGCTGCCCGAGGACCGCGCGGGCTACGCCGAAGAGGTCCAGGAACTCTTCGACCAGCTCGCCGCCAAGGACGTCACCGTCCGTGGCACCTACGACGTGTCCGGGCTGCGTGCCGACGCCGATCTGATGATCTGGTGGCACGCGGAGACCAGCGACCAGCTCCAGGAGGCGTACAACCTCTTCCGCCGCACCCGCCTCGGGCGCGCGCTGGAGCCGGTCTGGTCCAACATGGCGCTGCACCGCCCCGCCGAGTTCAACCGCTCGCACATCCCCGCGTTCCTCGCGGACGAGACGGCCCGCGACTACGTGAGCGTCTACCCCTTCGTCCGCTCGTACGACTGGTATCTGCTGGCCGACGAGGACCGGCGCCGGATGCTCGCCGACCACGGCAAGATGGCGCGCGGCTACCCGGACGTCCGCGCCAACACGGTCGCCTCGTTCTCGCTGGGCGACTACGAGTGGATTCTCGCCTTCGAGGCCGACGAGCTGTACCGCATCGTGGACCTCATGCGGCACCTGCGCGCCTCCGAGGCCCGGATGCACGTCCGCGAGGAGGTCCCGTTCTACACGGGCCGCCGCAAGGACGTGGCCGAACTGGTCGCCGGCCTGGCCTGAGGCCACACCCGCGGGGGCCCGGCCCTCGAGGGGGCACCCCCGCTTCCCCTACGGCTTCGGTTCCGGGCGGGGTGCGCAGGTCGTGTGGCGGCCGGGCACCCTGCCCCGGAGCAGGTAGGCGTCCAGGTGGGCGTTGACGCAGGCGTTGGGGCCGCCGCCGATGCCGTGCGTGCCCGCGTCCCGCTCGGTGACCAGCGCGGACCCGGCCAGCCGCCGGTTCATCTCCAGCGCCCCCGCGTACGGCGTGGCCGCGTCCCGTTCCGCCGCCAGGATCAGCACCGGCGGGGTGTCACCGGGCGCGGTCCGCACGTCCACCGGCCGCTGCCGGGGCGCGGGCCAGTAGGCGCACGGCAGGTTCATCCACGCGTTGTCCCAGGTCTCGAACGGCGCGGTGCGCGCCAGCCGGGTGTTGTCCCGGTCCCACACCGCGAAGTCGGTCGGCCAGTCCGCGTCGTTGCACTCGACGGCCGTGTAGACGGCGGTGGAGTTCTCCGCCTTCGCCACCCCGTCCCGGTCCGGCCGCGCCAGCTTCACCAGCGGTTCCGGGTCGCCCTTGAGATAGGCGGAGAGCGCGGCGGCCCGGCTCGGCCAGTAGGTGTCGTAGTACCCGGCGGTCAGGAACGCGTTCTGCAACTGGCCGGGGCCCACCTCGCCCCCGGCCGCCCGCTCGGCCAGCCGCGCGCTCGCCGTGTCGTAGGCGCGCCGCACGGCCTCGGCGGTGGTGCCGAGGCCGTACACCTCGTCGTGCCGGGCGATCCACTCGCGGAAGTCGGTCCAGCGCTCCTCGAACGCGGCCGACTGGTCGAGGTTGTCGCGGTACCAGATCTTGGCCGGGTCCGGGTCCACCGCCGAGTCCAGCACCATCCGCCGTACGTGGCCGGGGAAGAGGGTGGCGTAGAGCGCGCCGAAGTAGGTGCCGTACGACGCGCCCATGAACGTCAGCCGGTCCTGGCCGAGGGCGGCGCGCAGTACGTCGAGGTCGCGGGCGTTGTTCAGCGAGGTGTAGTGGCGCAGCCGGTTGCCGGAGCGGGTCAGGCAGCCGCGCGCGTACTCCCTGGCCTGCGCGGTCCGCTGCCGTTTGTACTCCTCCGAGGGGTGCTCGGGGGACGGGGTGGGCGCCTTGATGTGCGTCTTCGGGTCCTCGCAGGACAGCGGGTCGGTGCCGTCCACCCCGCGCGGGGCGTACCCGACGAGGTCGTACGCGGCGGCGATGCGCTGCCAGGCGGGGAGCGTCCCGGCCAGCGGGAAGTACACCCCGGACGCGCCGGGGCCGCCGGGGTTGTAGACCAGGGCGCCCTGGCCGGGAACCTTGCGCTTGCTGTTGTGCGGGTCCCGGTGGGTGGCCGGGGCGCGGCTCACCGTCAGCTCGATCTGTCCGCCGTCCGGGCGGGCGTAGTCCAGCGGGACGCGGACCGTGCCGCAGCGCAGGGTGTCGGGGGCGCCGGGCAGGTCGTCGCACGGGCCGAAGGCGATGCCCGCCGCGCGCGCCCGGGAGGCGGCGAGGGTGACGCCCCGGAGTTCGGCGGCGCCGGGAGCACCGAGGGAGCCGGGGGAGCCGAGAGCGCCGGAGGGGCCGGGGTCGGCCGCTGCGGCGGCGCCGCGCGCCTGGGGTGTGCCGCCCGCCGGGGCCACGGCCAGGGTGGTGAGCAGCAGGGAACCGGCGGCCGTGAACAGGGCGGCAGTTCTCATCGCATGTCCCTTCGGTGCGGCGGCGATGGCACGGCTGCCACGGCCCGGCACGACACCAGGGATGTTTCGGACGGTCACCGCCCGGCGCAAGCACCGGAGTCCGGGTGTCGCCCCCAATGCGCCCATGCGCCCCTGAGGCCGGGCGCACGCCCCTGAGATCCGTCGGGGTCACACGGACGCGGCATCCCCGCCGGGGCCAGTACGACCGGCACCGCCGCCCGCACCTGCCGTACCGCGCCCGCGACGCCCCCCGCGCGGGAGGCGGCGCACGCCCGCTGCTACGACCCGTTCGAGCCGGGTACGACCGGCAGCACCGAGGCGGGCGGGACCAGCGGGGGAGTGGGCACCGGGGTCGGGGAGGCGCCGAGGTCGCGCGCGATGCCGGGGAAATCTACGTCCCCGGTGGCCTCCAGGACCCGGATGTGGTCCAGCACGGTCGCGTTGGCGTCCTCGGCCAGGTCGCGGACCAGCACGTTCTGGGTGCTCGCGCGGATCTGCGCGACCAGCGAGAACACCCGGCCGTGCGCGAGGCGCAGGATCTCCGCGAACCGCCCGTCGAACTCCTTGCCCTGGCTGCTCCGCAGGGTGCCGAGCCACTGCCGCTGCTGCTCGTTGGGCTCGTTGGGCAGCGGGAGGTTCAACTGCGTGGCGACGGTGCGGGCGTGCGCGTCCAGCGTGGTGTGCCCCTCGACGAGGTGCCGTCCCGCGTCCCGTACGGCCTCCGTGGTCCCCTTGCGCCGTGCCATCTCCCCGGCGGGCAGCTCCCACAGGCCCGCCAGGCGGACCTTGGTGACGAAGTCCCGGTCGGCGGCGGACAGCGGCCCGTAGGGGGTGGTGACCGTCCGCGCGGACAGCACGTCGGCGCTGGCCGCGCCGGACCGTCCGGCGTACGACCAGACCGGGTAGACCAGCGCGGCGGCGGTCGCCGCGAGGGCCACGACGATGAGCCCGGTACCGCTGAGAACGCCCCGGCCGGGGGCGGGAGTTCGTGGTCGCATGGTGCCTCCTGCACCGCGCCGGAGTGCGTGGGGCGCGGAAAGGGCATCGTACTGCGGCGGATCGGGGCGGCGCCGGGTGCGGGGGCGGCCTACCCCGTGGGGGAGACGGCTCGGGACGGGGTCCGCACTGGACGCCCCGCCCTTCAGCCCCTGCGCAGCAGCACCCTCGCGCGGGAGGCCAGGCCCGGCCGCCGGGGTTCGGGACCGGCGCGGTCCGCCCACCACTCCTGGAGCAGGCGGCGCGCGCGGTCGTCGGCCGGGCGGTCACCGGCCAGCAGGGCCGCGGCGAAGTCCAGGGCGTCACGCCGGTATCCGCCGGTCATCGGCCTGGTGCGCGCGTACCGCAGGAACTCCGCGCGGTAGCCCTCCCCGAGGATCTCCGGCAGTTCCGGCGCGACCTTCGCCACCACGTCCGCCCGCTTCGCGGCGAGCGCCCGCGCCTGCACGCCCATCCGCACCCGGTCGAATCCCTCGGGCACGGGGGTCCCGGCGACCAGGGCCGAGAGCACGGCGGCCTGCGCGACGGCGAGGCGCTGACGGGCGGGGACGAGGGTGTCGTGCGGAGAGGCAAGTGTGCTGTTCTCGCCGGGAGTTGAGGCGACCGCACCCGCAGCCGCACCCGCACCCGCGCCCGCGCCCGAAGCCGAAGGGGCAGGGGTGGCAGTAGCCGCCGTCGCCCCCGGCCCGGGCTCCCCGCCGACCCGGCCCGCCGCGAGTGCCGCCGCCGCGACCGCCGTACGCGTGCCCCGGAGGTCGCCGAGGACGCGCCCGCGCTCCACGGCCTGCCGGACGGCGACGAGTTCCCGCTCCAGTTCCGCGGGCCGGGGGAAGTTGTCGTCCCGCTCCAGCAGGACACCGGGGGGTGCGGTGCGGGCGGCGAGGTCGGTGAGGATGTCCAGGACCGGGCGCGGGACGGGATGGGCGTGGGTGTCGTGCCAGACGCCGTCGCGTTCGTGGCCCCCGGCGACATGGACGTAGGCGAGGGCCTCTACGGGGAGTTCCGCGAGGGCGGTCGCCGGATCCTCGCCCCGGTTGACGTGGTTGGTGTGCAGGTTGGCCACGTCGATGAGGAGCCGTACGCCGGTGCGTTCGACCAGTTCGGCGAGGAACCGGCCCTCGGACATCTCCTCGCCGGGCCAGGAGAAGAGGGCGGCGATGTTCTCCAGGGCGAGGGGGACCGGCAGGGCGGCCTGGGCGACGCGCACGTTCTCGCAGAGCACGTCGAGGGCGTCGCGGGTGCGGGGGACGGGCAGCAGATGACCCGCCTCCAGCGGCGCCGAGGCGGTGAGCGCCCCGCCGCCGCGTACGAACGCGATGTGCTCGGTGACGAGGGGCGCGCCGAGCGCCTCCGCCCGCTCGGCGAGCGCCCGCAGCCGGTCCTCGGCGGGCGGTTCGGCGCCGCCGAGACCGAGGGAGACACCGTGCGGTACGACGGTCACACCGCGCTCGCGCAGCCGTACCAGGGAGTCGGGCAGGTGTCCGGGACAGATGTTCTCCGCCACGACCTCGACCCACTCCACCCCCGGCATCCGCTCCACGGCCTCCGCGATCTCCGGCCGCCACCCGATCCCGGCCCCCAGCCGCACCGAACTCTCCATCACCGCTCCTCCCCTCCCGCGAACGCGCCCTCCCGCGAACGAGGCAAATATGGCCCAGCTCACTCCCCCCGAACCCCGCCCGGCCGCCCTTCAGAGCAACATTTGAGCTTGGGGCCCGGCCCCCGGAACACGGCAGCACCGTCCGGCACCCGCTCCTCACGCGTCCACGCGCGCGGGACTCCCGCCCCGGCCCGCACGGCCCGTGTGTCCGGATAAGCGTTCCGGTGCGGGGGAAGGATGGTCACCGGTGGCCCGTCCCCGCTCCGGTGGGGCGGCGCCGAACCATCGGGCCGGGGGTGGGTCGTGGGATGGGTACTGCGGTCGTGGTGGCCGGTCCGGCTGCTGGCCGGGGCGAGCGTCGTGGCGCTGGTCGCGCGGGTGGCGCTGGTGTCCCAGGGGGTGCTCTACGGGCGTACGCAGGTGCTGCGGGTGGACGGCATGATCGCCGCCCTCGCGGTCCTCGCGCTGGCGCTGGGGCTGGCGCACCGGCCGCCGGGAGGCGCGTCGGGTCCGGCGCTCGGGGCCTCCGACCGGTGGAACGTCGTCACCGGGGTCACCGGGCTGCTGGTGCTCGCCGTGTCGGCGGTGAGTCTGTTCTCGCCCATCGACAGGCCCGGCCTGCCCAAGGCGGCCTGCCCCAACGCCCGTACGCAGAAGACCGCGTACGTCGGTCTGACCGCGGGCGACCTGGGCAACAACAGCCGCAGCGGGCCCGGTCGCGCACACCCGGCGAACGGGCGCTTCCCGGCCGACTGCTCGGTGGGGTTCTCCGACTACTGCCTGGGTGACCCGATCCTCGACGACACCGGCTCCACCAAGCACCAGCAGTGGGTGACCAACCGCTGGCTCCGGATCGCCAAGCAGCCCTCCTCGTGGTGGAGTTGGCGCTCCTGGACCGCCGAGACCCTTTCCGACGAGCAGTCCGGCGACCAGTTCATCACCGACGCCTACGTCATCCCGGCGACCCCCTACGAGGGTCTGCGCCGGGCCGACGACAAGGTCTGCGGCCACCAGTACCCCGCCGGTCCCGCCGCCCTGGGGTGGTTCGCCGAGAAGCGCTATCCGGGGCTGAAGACCCCCGACGTCGAACTCTCCGCCACCTCGGACCACGCCGTGAACATCGGCTTCGCCGTGTATCTGCCGCCCGGCGAGGGGTTCCGCGAGCAGGACGTGGTCCTCCCGCTGTACGACGAGTCCCTGTCGGCCGCGCAGAATCCCGGCCGCGTCCTGCCGCGCAGCGGCAACCGCAAGACGATCACCTGGACGTACGGCGAGCCGCTGCGGGCCCGCCTGCTGCCCGGCCACAAGGGCGCCGCGCACGTCCTGCTCATGGCGATCCCGTGCGTCTCCGACAACCTGCACGACGACCTCCGGAAGGCCGCCCTCGCCCGCTACGACATCACTCCGGACGGCCCACCGCACAAGGCCGCCCTCACGCTCGCGCGGTACGACCGCGCCGTCCTCGGCAGGCTGGCCCTCGCGGCCTGCCAGGCCAACGTCTGACCGGCTATCGCAGGGCCGGGTGGTCCGCCACCACGGTCGCGCTGCCCGGTGCGATCTCCGTGAAGCCCGCGTCACGGACCAGAGGGAGGCCGGAGGCGGTGAGACGGGGCCAGGCGGTGGGGGCGGCGGTGCGGACGGCGAGGGGGAAACCGGCTTCGCGCCAGGTGGTGCGGGCGGCGGGGGAGAGGGCCCACCAGGCGAGTTGGGCGGCGTGGCCGGTCTGGGCCATCGTCTTGCCCGCGGACATCTCCAGATCGGGGTTGAGCCAGAGGACCGGGACGCCGGGCGCGGGCGGGGCGGGCTCACCGGGGTCGTCCAGTTCGGTGCCGGACACCTGGAGCTTCACGAGATCCTTGGGCCAGCCGTCCAGCGGAACCGGCGGGAAGACCCGTACCTCCGCCGAACCGCCCGTCAGGGTGATGCCGGGCAGCGCCCCGGCCCGCCGCCACTCCGCGCCCCGCGCCCGCCGGACGACCTTGCGGATACGGGCGTCCTCCCAGTTCCGCACGGCCTCCGCCCACGCGCCGTCCCCGTCCGCCCGCTCGTCGGAGAGCAGGACGAGGACGGCACGGGCGGCCGTCTCCAGCGCGTCGGTGCGGGCGGGCGGCGCGTCCCGCTCGATCCGGACCACCAGGGGCAGTACGAACTGGGGCGCCTCGTCGCGGGCGGTGCGCTCGGTCTGGAAGGGGCTCTCGCCCGGAGCAGCGGCTTCAGATGTCACGGGAGCCCAGCCTACGGGGCGTGGCGGCGCCGCCCGCCGGGGCGGGTCACCCCGAGCAGGCGGTGCGCTGCGCCTCCTGCCACTCGCACACCGGGCACAGCGTGATCCCCCGGTGCGACTCCGGGTACTCCGTCGGCTCCCGGCACAGCACGCACTCCGCGTACGGCGGGCCGTCGGCGGTGACCGGCCGCGCCGGTACGACGGGTGTGCGGTGACCGGAGTCGTCGGGTGCGCTCATGCCCTCCAGCGTAGGACGCTCACCGTCCCGCGCGGGACTGTCCGATCAGCTCGGACACTTTGACGAACCGGTACCCCTGCCTGCGCAGTTCCGGGACGACCGTGCGGACGACCTGCTCGGTGGTCGGCGCCGCGCTGCGTGTGCAGTGCATGACGACCACCGAACCGGGCTTCACCCCGTCCAGCACCTGCCGTACGACCGCGTCCGCGTCCGTGGCGAACGCGTCGCCGCTGACCACGTCCCACTGGACCGCGGTGACGCCGGTGCCGTTCAGCGCGCGCAGCGCCTTGTCGTCGTAGCAGCCGCCGGGGAAGCGGA
The DNA here is from genome assembly GCF_019104725.1 of Streptomyces corallincola. Lineage (GTDB taxonomy): Bacteria > Actinomycetota > Actinomycetes > Streptomycetales > Streptomycetaceae > Streptomyces > Streptomyces corallincola. The sequence continues at coordinate 82,554 of NZ_JAHRXF010000007.1, forward strand.
AGTACGGCATGGGGTTGCGGACGCCCGCCTTGCGCAGCGAGGTGTATGCCCGCTCCACGTCCGCGCGGATGCCGTCGGCGCCGACGGTCGGCAGGCCGTAGCAGTCGGCGGTGGCCGCGTAGTGGCTGTAGGAGTGGTTGGCCACCTCGAACCCGGGGTCGGTGCCCAGCGCACGGGCCTCGGCGGGGTACTCGTCGGCCCAGCGGCCGGTCATGAACACGGTCGCCGGGACCTTGAGCGAGCGCAGCGCACTGATCAGACCGGGGTTGTCGAACCGCTCACCGGAGGCGGCGCGCGGTCCCTCGTCGGCGGTCATGTCGGCGTCGAAGGTCAGCGCGACGGTCTTGGCGGTGCGCGGCCCGTGCTCGAACACCGGGGTCAGACCACCGGGGCCGGGCGCGAGCACCGGCGGGCCGGTGGGGGAGGGGGAGGCGGAGGCGCCCGGACGGGCGGGGGCCGGGTGAGCGGCCTTGGCGTGGGGGTCGGCGCTCTGGCAGGCGGCGAGAGCGGCACCCAGGGCGCAGACGGCGGCGATACGGCGTACGGAAGCGATCACCGTACGAAAGTAGGACTGAATGAACGGTTATCGGTTGATATGACCCGTGCCGCGACCGTCCGGTCACTCGCCCGGCGGGGCGGACCGGGACGGCCGCGTGAGACGGGGCGCGCGAGTCGGGTCTGACGGGGGCGGGACGCGCCGGGCCTGACGGGGACGGGACGCGCCGGGCGTGATGGGAGCGGGGGCCGCTCAGCTCTCGGTCACCTGCCGCTCCCCGATCCCCGGCATGCCCGGCTCACCCGGGCCGCCCTCATCCTCACCCTCCGACTCCGACTCCACCTGCTCCGGAAGCGGCGGCAGCTCCGACATGTCCAGCGGACCCGGACCCGGCACGGCGTCCGGCACGGCGTCCGGTATGGCGGGAACCGGCGTCCCGGACGGCATCCGCGCACCCCGCTGCTCCGCCGCACCCTCCGGCCGGTTCCCCCGCTCCAGGAAGTGCAGCAGCTCCACCGGGATCGGCAGGACCAGCGTCGAGTTCTTCTCCGCCGAGACCGCCATCACCGTCTGGAGCAGCCGGAGCTGGAGGGCCGCCGGGGTGTCGGCCATCTGCTGGGCCGCCTCGGCGAGCTTCTTGGACGCCTGGAGTTCGGCGTCCGCGTTGATGATCCGCGCCCGGCGCTCCCGGTCGGCCTCGGCCTGGCGGGCCATCGACCGCTTCATGGTGTCGGGCAGCGACACGTCCTTGATCTCGACCCGGTCCACCTGGATGCCCCAGCCGACGGCCGGGCTGTCCAGCATGAGTTCGAGGCCCTGGTTGAGCTGCTCACGGTTGGAGAGCAGATCGTCCAGGTCGCTCTTGCCGATGATCGAGCGCAGCGAGGTCTGCGCCATCTGGGAGACCGCGAACCGGTAGTCCTCGACCTTGACCAGGGCGCTCGCCGCGTCGATCACCCGGAAGTACACGACCGCGTCCACGCGCACGGTGACGTTGTCGCGGGTGATGCCCTCCTGGGCCGGGATCGGCATCGTCACGATCTGCATGTTCACCTTGGTGAGCCGGTCCACGAACGGCACGACCAGGGTCAGCCCCGGTTCGCGGACCTCACCGGCGAGGCGGCCGAGCCGGAACAGCACCCCGCGCTCGTACTGCTTCACCACCCGCGCGGCCATCCCGAGGCACACGAGACCGACGCACAGGACGGCGATCACGGCTCCGAGCAGTTCAGGAAGCATGGTGGACCCCCTCGGCGGGAGAGGCTGACTGCCTGCTTCTTCAACGATATGCCCGGATTCGAACAGACGGACCCGCCCGGCCCCGGACAAACGGAACCGGACGGGTCCGACCTTCTCGCGCGGGGCCCGCTGTCAGACGGTCCGCACGCTCACCGGGGGGTCCGCCGTCACCGGGCCCGCGCTCTCACCGCGGGCCCCGTCGGGCGGTCCCCGGCTCTCACACCGCGCCCAGTGCCTCTCCCCTCGGCCGCAGCGCCGTCACCCGTACCGGATCTATCCCCGCCGCGCTGTGCCGCTCGGCCCAGTTCTCCAGTGCCGTACGGCAGGCGTGGTCCAGATGGTGCAGGCCGGACAGGTCCAGTCGGAGCGGGCGGTCGGTGGGCAGGGACTCCAGGCTGTCGAGGATCTTCGGCAGCCGCAGGAAGGTCGCGTTGCCCGACAGCCGCGCCTCGACCGTGTCGGCACCCTGGTCCGCGGCCTCCAGCACCTCCAGCTTCACGTGCGAGGACTCCCACGCGGTCTTGGCCACGGCCAGCGCGAGTCCGATGAGCACACCCTCGAACATGCTGACCGCGACGATGGAGGCGGCCGTCACCGCGAGGATCACCGCCTCGCCCCGGTGCTGCCGCCACAGCGAGGCGAGCGCCCGCACCGGCACCAGCTTGGCGCCGGAGTAGATCAGGATTCCGGCGAGCGCCGGGATCGGGATGTACGCCAGCGCGCCCGGCAGCAGCGCGGCGAACAGCAGCAGCCAGACGCCGTGCATCACACGGGACGCCTTGGTGCGGGCGCCCGCCTGCACGTTGGCCGCGCTGCGCACGATCACCGCGGTCATCGGCAGCGCGCCGAGCAGCCCGCAGACCGCGTTGCCCGCACCCTGCGCGATCAGTTCCTTGTCGTACGCGGTGCGCGGGCCGTCGTGCATACGGTCCACGGCCGCCGCGCTGAACAGCGACTCGGCGGAGGCGATCAGCGTGAACGCCACCACGGTGCCGATCGCGGCCACGCTCGCCAGTTCCCCGAACGCGCCGAGCGGGGGCGGCTGTACGGAGCCGAGCAGGCCCTGCACCTCGACGGTGGCCACCGGCAGGCCGAGCAGCAGCGCGGCCAGGGTGGCGAGTCCGACGGCGGCCAGCGGGCCGGGCACCGCGCGGAGCCTGGCCGGAGCGAGTTTCCAGAGCACCAGCACCGCGACCGTCCCCGCGCACAGGGCGAGCGAGGCGAGCGCGGTGCCGTCGCCGAGGGCGCCGAGAAGCGCGCCGGGTAGCCCGGCCAGTTTGCCGAGACCGGAGTCGGGCGCCTTGGCGGCCAGCGCGGGGTAGAGCTGCCCGGCGATCAGGATCAGACCGATACCGGCCAGCATGCCCTCGACCACCGAGACCGAGATGGCCCGGAAGTACCGGCCGAGCCGCAGGCCGCCCATCAGCAGCTGGAGCGCCCCGCTGACCAGCACGATCGCGCCGAGCATCGGGAGGCCGAACTCCTTGACCGCCTCGAAGACCAGCACGGTCAGTCCGGCGGCCGGGCCGGACACCTGGAGGCTGCTGCCGCGCATCAGCCCGGTGACGATGCCGCCCACGATGCCGGTGACCAGGCCGAGTTCGGCCGGGACACCGGAGGCGACGGCCACGCCCACGCAGAGCGGGAGCGCGACCAGGAAGACGACCAGCGACGCGGCGAAGTCCTGCCGCAGATGCGGGAAGCGGGATATCAGGGTGCGGGGGGACGGGGCGTCCGGCGTGCTCCGGGCGCCCCCGGTGTCCTTGGTGTTGTTCATCGGCGCGCTCACAGGGCTTCGAAGGTGTCGGTGAGCGGACGGTGCGTCCGGACGGCGCCGGTGTGCACCTCGTAGTACCAGGCGTGCAGGGTGAGCCGGTCCTCGGCGAGGGCGCGCTCGACGCACGGGTACGACCGCAGTCGCAGGAGCTGGGTGAGGGCGTGGCTCTGCACGGCCTCCGCGACCTCCGGGTCCTCGGACCGGCCCGAGGGGCGCGGCGTCGCGTGCGCCAGCCAGTCGCGCACGGCGGGTACGGCGTCGAGGTCGTCGCCGCGCACCAGCGCGCCGACCGCGCCGCAGTGCGAGTGGCCGCAGACGACCACGTCGCGGACGCCGAGCACGTCCACGGCGTACTCGATGGTGGCGGCCTCGCTGGTGGGGTGTTCCGAGGTGTGGGGCGGGACGATGTTGCCCGCGGTGCGCAGCTCGAAGAGCTGGCCGGGGCGGGCGCCCGTGATCAGGGCGGGTACCACCCTGGAGTCGGAGCAGGTGATGAACAGGACCTGCGGGGACTGGCCTTCGGCGAGCTGGGCGAACTCCTCAGGGCGCTGTCCGAAGGACCGGGCGTTGTCGATGAGGGGCTGCATATGTCTTGACTCCTCCTGGCGCGCTCGGTGGCGCGTCGGGCTTGCACGGCATTCGTGGGGGGAGGGAGCCGTCCCTCAGCAGCGGAAGACCTGAAGGGCCGCCGGGGAGGTGGCTCCGTACGGAACGGCGGAGCCGGGGTGCGGAGCACCGGAGGGAACCGGCGCCGCGTGGGCGCCGGACCTGACTATGAGCGCGCGCTCCGGCGTGGAGCCGGTGGCGGAGCCGCGCTGACGGTCCCGCAGATGCCGTACGGCGTGCGGTTCCTGGGGGCAGCCGCTCTCGCGGAACGCGGGAGCGGCCTTGCGCACCGGGGGTGCGGGGGCCGCCGAGGACCGGGCCTGGGGCGCGGGAGCGGCCTGGGGAGCCGTCGTCGTCGTGGCTTTGGCATGACTGATCGTGTGCGCGGCTGCGAAGGTTCCCGTCGCGGCCGGTCCCGGCAGGGCCAGCAGGATCACGGCGAGCAGTGCGAGGAGGGCATGCGCCCCCTTACCTCGGAACATGCGCCCCCCTCACGACAGTTCGCGCCTCTTGCGCACCCCAAGCGTTGGTCAACGAATGGTCAAGAGGAACGGTAACCCGGCGGAGGGCTTTGCAGGGTTAACGGTGCGTTAAGACGTCGAGAGAGCGTGGAAAGTGGTGGTCCGGTGGCGGGAACCGGCCCTTGACGCACGCAACCCTGATCGTTTGTCGCAGGGGATTGCGAACGGCGCGCCCCGGACGGGTGGCGGCAACTGCCCGTCCGCGCGCGGGTGTCGCCGTGACCGCGCGAGCCCCTCGGCCCACGGGAGTCGCTACGACGCCACGAGTCCCTTGGCGTCCCGCGCCAGCGCGGTCAGCCGCGATATCGCGCGGAAGTACTTCTTCCGGTAGCCGCCGTTCAGCATCTCCTCGCTGAACAGCCGGTCGAACGGCTGCCCCGAGGAGAGCACCGGGACCTCACGGTCGTAGAGCCGGTCGGCCAGCACCACCAGCCGGAGCGCGGTGGACTGGTCGGGCACCGGGCGGACATCGGTCAGGCACACCGCGCGCAGCCCGTCGGTCAGCGCGCCGTACCGGCTCGGGTGGACCCGCGCCAGATGCGCCAGCAGGGCCGGGAAGCCGTCCAGCGAGGCGTCCGGCGTCGCGTACGCCGCCTTGGTCACCTGCTCGTCGGTGAACGGCGCCGGTGCCTCGGGCAGGCCGCGGTGCCGGTAGTCGTCGCCGTCGATGCGCTGCGCGCGGAAGTGCGCGGACAGGCCCTGGATCTCGCGCAGGAAGTCCACCGAGGCGAACCGGCCCTCACCGAGTTTGCCGGGCAGCGTGTTGGAGGTGGCGGCCAGCGCCACGCCCGACTCGACCAGCTTGCCGAGCAGCGTGGAGACCAGCACCGTGTCGCCCGGGTCGTCCAGCTCGAACTCGTCGATGCAGAGCAGCCGGTGGCCGCCGAGTGTGCGCACCGTCTGCTGGAAACCGAGGGCGCCGACGAGGTTGGTCAGCTCCACGAAGGTGCCGAACGCCTTCAGCGCGGGCTCGGCCGGGGTGGCGTGCCACAGCGAGGCGAGCAGGTGGGTCTTGCCGACGCCGTAGCCGCCGTCCAGATAGACACCGCGCGGTCCGGCCGGGGCCTTCGCCGCCCTGGCGCGTCCGAGCCCGAGGAAACCGCGCCGCCCGGCGCCGCTCGCGTGCGCCCCGCCGAGCCCCGCCGCGAACCCCTCCAGGACCCGGACGGCCTCGGTCTGGCTGGGCTGGTCCGGGTCCGGGATGTACGTGGCGAAGCGGACCGCGTCGAAACGCGGCGGCGGCACCATCTCGGCGACCAGCCGGTCCGCGGGGACGTGCGGCTCGCGGGCGCACAGGGAGACGGGACCCGCGTCGGTCAGCGGGCCGGAACCGGGAGCTGCGGTGGAGGACGACACGATTACCCAGGATAAGGGCCGTGGAACACTGCACGGCATGCGACGCCTGTTCCCTGTGACCGACGAGACAGCGCCCCCGGCGCCCGACGCGTGGCCCGCCGACCCCGAGTCCCCGCCGCCCGGCGCCCGGGGGGACCGGCAGTGGAGCCTCGCGGAGCTGGCCGCCGCCTACGCCTACCCGGACCTGGCGCCTCCGCCGGACTCCGGGCCGGTGCCCGGCCCGTCGGACGCGACGGCCGCGCCCCGCTCCTGGCTGCGCGGCAACATGGTCTCCACACTCGACGGCGCGGCCCAGCACGACGGGCGCTCGCAGCCCATCTCCTGCCCGGCCGACATGCGTATCTTCGGTACGCTCCGCGCACTCGCGGACGTGATCGTCGTGGGCGCGGAGACGGTACGGCAGGAGGGGTACCGTCCGGCCCGCGCGCGCGAGGAGTTCGCGGCGGCCCGCGCGGCGGCGGGACAGACACCCGCCCCGGCCGTCGCGGTCGTCACCGCCGGGCTCGACCTGGACTTCTCGCTGCCGCTGTTCACCGCGCCGCTCGTGCCCACCGTGATCCTGACCGGCGCCGCCGCGCCCGCCGACCGGGTCGCCGCCGCCGAGCGCGCCGGGGCGCGGGTCCTGGTCGCCGGGGACGGTACGGGCGTGGACCCGGCCCGTGCCGTACGGGCGCTGGCGGACCTCGGACACGTACGCCAGCTCACCGAGGGCGGCCCGCGGCTGCTGGGCCAGTTCATCGCGGCCGGGGTGCTGGACGAACTGTGCCTGACCCTCGCCCCGATGCTCACCGCCGGGGACGCGCAGCGCATCGCCGGGGGCCCGCCGGTCGCCGTACCGCACCGGTACGCGCTGGCCGCGCTGCTGGAGGACGACGGGTTCCTGTTCGGACGCTACCGGCGCCCCTGACCTCCGAAACCGCGCCGAGCCGTACGGAATCCGCTGTTCCGGTTGGGGACGCGCGGGCGGTCGCGGTCGGTACTACCCGTGCGATCACGGGGCAGGATGGTTTCCGCAGGGCCGCGTCCGGCCCGCACCGCAGGGGCCCCATCGGGCCCTCGAAGGAGAAGAGGCGCCTGGTGTTCACAAGCGTTCTGATGATCGAGAAGGCACTGACGTCCGCCGACGTGGAGTTCGTCACCACCCTGCACGCGGACGAGCCGGTCGCCTTCCATGTGCTGCTCCAGCCGCGCGGCGACCAGGCGGACCGGCTCCTGCGGGCCATCGACGACATCGCGCTCGGCGAACTGGACGACGCCGTCCGCGAGGGCGACACCCCCGAGGGCGAGGAAGCGAGAAGCGTCGGACGCCAGGCCCTGGACGTCTCCCTCGCGGCGCTGCGGGCGGCGGGCGGCGCGGCCGAGGGGCGGCTGGTGGAGGACCACCCGCTGGACGGGCTGAAGGACCTCGTGGCCGAGGTCGGCGCCGACGAGGTCATCGTCCTCACCGACCCGCACTACGTCGAGGAGTTCTTCCACCGGGACTGGGCCTCCCGCGCCCGGCACAAGGTCGGCGTCCCGGTGCTGAAGCTGTTCTCGCACAGCAAGGCGCAGTAGGGCCCCGCCGGACGGGCCCCGCGGACAGGAGCGTGGGCGCACGGGCGCGGAGGGCGGGGCAGCGGGGCGAGGCGGACAGCGAGGCGGACGGCGAGACGGTGTCGCACCCTGGCGGAGGCCCCACCCGCGATCCGGTCAGGCCCACCCGCGGCCCGGCCAGGCCCGCCCGCACCCGGCCCGCCGTCTCCGCCCCGCGCGGCGCGGAGACCCGTTGCGCGGCCCCCACCCGCGTGCCGCATAGGCTGGGGCCGCTCAGCACGCACCGGATCTTATGGAGAGACGCATGGCACCCGGCCTTCCCCCCGCCATGAACCGACCGCACTTCATCGGCATCGGCGGCGCCGGGATGTCGGGCATCGCCAAGATCCTCGCGCGGCGGGGCGCGCGCGTGGCGGGCAGCGACGCCAAGGACTCCGCCACCGCCGAGGCGCTGCGCGCGTCCGGTGCCACCGTGCACATCGGGCACGCGGCGGAGCACCTCGCGGACGACGCCAGCTGTGTCGTGGTCTCCTCCGCGATCCGCGCCGACAACCCCGAACTGGCCCGCGCCGCCGAACTGGGCGTGCCGGTGGTGCACCGCTCCGACGCGCTGGCCGCGCTGATGGACGGCCTGCGGCCGATCGCGGTGGCCGGGACCCACGGCAAGACCACGACCACCTCCATGCTGGCAGTCTCGCTCGGCGCGCTCGGCCTGGCGCCGTCCTACGCCATCGGCGGCGACCTGGACGCGCCCGGCTCCAACGCGGAGCACGGCACCGGCGAGATCTTCGTGGCCGAGGCCGACGAGTCGGACCGCAGCTTCCACAAGTACGCCCCCGAGGTCGCCATCGTCCTCAACGTGGAGCTGGACCACCACGCCAACTACGCCTCGATGGACGAGATCTACGAGTCCTTCGAGACCTTCGCGGGCCGGATCGTGCCCGGCGGCACCCTGGTGGTCTCCGCCGACCAGGAGGGCGCCCGCGAGCTGACCCGGCGGCTGCCCGGCTCGGTGCGGACCGTGACGTACGGCGAGGCCGAGGACGCCGACGTGCGGGTGCTGGCCGTCGAGCCGCAGGGGCTCAGGAGCCGGGTCACCGTGCTGCTGGACGGCGAGAAGATCACCTTCGGCGTCTCGGTGCCCGGCCGCCACTACGCCCTCAACGCGGTCGCGGCGCTCGCCGCCGGTGTCGCGCTCGGCGTGCCCGCCGCCGACCTGGCCCCCGCGCTCGCCGCGTACACCGGGGTCAAGCGCCGCCTCCAGCTCAAGGGCGAGGCGGCCGGGGTGCAGGTCATCGACTCCTACGCGCACCACCCCACCGAGATGACCGCCGACCTGGAGGCCATGCGGGCCGCGGCCGGGGACAGCCGCATCCTCGTCGTCTTCCAGCCGCACCTGTTCTCCCGCACCCAGGAGCTGGGCAAGGAGATGGGCCAGGCACTGGCGCTCGCCGACGCCTCCCTGGTCCTGGACATCTACCCGGCCCGCGAGGACCCGCTCCCCGGTGTCACCAGCGCCCTGATCGTCGAGGCGGCGCGCGCGGCCGGTGCCGACGTGACCTCCGTGCCGGACAGGGCGGAGATCCCGGAGGCCGTCGCGGGAATGGCGGGCCCCGGTGATCTCGTTCTCACGATGGGCGCGGGCGACGTCACGGACCTCGGCCCGCGCATCCTGGACCGCCTGTCGCGTGCCTGAGCGGCGGCGGAGCACCACGCAGACAAGAGGGGCTGAGGTTCATGTCGTACGACGTCGAGAAGCCGGACGAGCAGTGGCGCGCGGAGCTGAGCCCGGCCGAGTACGCCGTGCTGCGCCAGGCGGGCACCGAGCCCGCCTTCACCGGTGAGTACACCGACACCAGGACCCAGGGCGTCTACTCCTGCCGGGCCTGCGGTGCCGAGCTGTTCACCTCGGACACCAAGTTCGAGTCCCACTGCGGCTGGCCGTCCTTCTTCGACCCGAAGGACACCGACGCGGTGGAACTCCTCCAGGACCGCTCGCACGGCATGGTCCGCACCGAGGTGCGCTGCGCCCGCTGCGGCTCGCACCTGGGGCACGTCTTCGAGGGCGAGGGGTATGGCACCCCCACCGACCAGCGCTACTGCATCAACAGCATCTCGCTGCGGCTGGAGCCGCGGGGCGCGTGAGGCCGCAGGGGCGCCGGAGACGGCCGGGACACCCGTGACGGGTGCCCGGTCCCGCCCGGCCGGGGACTCCGCAGGGGCGAGCGGGATCACCCGATGGCTCCACGCCCGGCGCGCCCCCACGTCCACCGGCACCGGTGGTCCGGCCGCCGCGGACCCCGGTCCCGAGGGCGCCCCGGCCCTGTCCGGCGACCTTCTCGCGGGCATCGGCACCACACTCGACGAGTCGGCCACCTGCGCCGAGCTGACCCGCGCCGTGGTGCGGCTGGCCGGGGGAGCGGCGGCGGTCGTCCGCCGCACCGGCCGCACCCTCTCCGGCTACGAGGCCGTCACCGGCGACCCCGCCCTGCTGCCCGGCGCGGAGTGGGCCGCCGGACTCGCGCGGGACACCGCCACCGGCCCCCGCCGGGACAGCCGGGCCGAGTACACCGGCCCCGGCACCAGCGCGCTGGGCCTCCCCCTGGCCAGCGGCGACGACCAGTACGGCGTGCTGGTCTGGGCGTGCGGGCGTCCCCGTACCGGACGGGTGGAGCCCGGGGCGCTGGCCCTGCTCGCGGAGCGGGCCGCCTCCCACATCCGGCACGCCCGCACCTTCGCGGAGGCGAGCCGTACTGTCGGGGACCTCCAGCGGGCCCTGCTGGCCGAGCCCGGCCGCCCGCACCCCAACCTGGACGTCGCCGTCCGCTACCACCCGGCCGGCGGCCGGACCCTGGTCGGCGGCGACTGGTGCGAAACCGTGCGGCTGCACTTCGGCCGGACCCTGCTCGTCGTCGGGGACGTGATGGGTCACGGTCTCGAGGCGGCCGTGGACATGAACGCCTACCGCTCCTCGCTGCGCGCCATCGCCTCCTCCGACCTGCCCCCGCACCGGGTCCTGCGGCAGATGGACGACATCGCCGCCGGGGAACCCGACCGGCGCCCCGCCACCTGCCTGCTCGCCCGCGTCGATCCCGGACGCGGCCAGGTCACCGTCGCGGGCGCCGGGCACCTGCCGCCCGTGCTGATCGGCCCCGACGGCACCACCTCGCTGCTCCCCGTCCCGGTCGGCCCGCCGCTCGGCACCGGACTCGGCGGCTACGAGTCGGCCACCCATCGGCTGGGGCCCGGGGACACGCTGGTGGCGTTCACCGACGGACTGGTGGAACGCCGGGGCGAGGACATCGATCGCTCCCTGGCCCGGCTCGCCGCGCTCCGCTTCGGCGCGGGCGACGGCATCGAGGTGATCCTGGACACCGTCCTCGCCGGACTCGACGCCCACCGGGCCGAGGACGACGTCGCCGTCCTCGCCGCCCGCCCCCACCCCCGGACCGACACCGGACCGCCGCGCGGACCGACCCCCGGACCGTCCTCCGGACCGTCTCCCGGACCGGACGGGACGGCCGGGAACGCATCGCCCCACGCCGCCGACACCTTGACGGAACGTCACCGACCGTAGTCGGCGGACCGGCCCCCGACCGGGCATGGAACGGCGGGAATCGGGCAGCTCACAGGTCGGGCACGGTCCGGTCACGCCTGGCTGCCGGGCCCGCACCCGTCGCAGTGCCGCAACACTCTGCGTCTAAACTCTCCCGGCAACGGCCAGGCTCAGCCAAACCGAAGGACGCGGGCTTTGATACGCATAGACCAAGTCACCAAGCGGTACGCGGACGGGACGGTGGCCGTGGACCGGCTGTCGCTCGACATACCCGACCGGGCGATCACGGTCCTCGTCGGCCCTTCGGGATGCGGCAAGACGACCACCCTGCGGATGATCAACCGGATGGTCGAGCCCAGTGAGGGAACGATCCTGCTGGACGGTGCCGACATACGCGACCAACCGGTCAACACCCTGCGCCGGTCGATGGGTTACGTCATCCAGAACGCGGGCCTCTTCCAGCACCGCACCATCCTGGACAACATCGCCACCGTGCCCCGCCTGCTCGGCTGGAGCAAGCCGAAGGCGCGCGAGCGGGCCGCCGAGCTGATGGGCCGGGTCGGACTCGACACCGCCCTCGCCAAGCGCTACCCGTACCAGCTCTCCGGCGGCCAGCAGCAGCGCGTCGGCGTCGCCCGGGCGCTCGCCGCCGACCCGCCCGTGCTGCTCATGGACGAGCCGTTCTCCGCCGTGGACCCCATCGTCCGCAAGGGCCTCCAGGACGAACTGCTGCGCATCCAGGACGAGTTGGGCAAGACCATCGTCTTCGTCACCCATGACATCGACGAGGCCATCAAGCTCGGCACGATGGTCGCCGTCCTGCGCACCGGCGGGCACCTCGCGCAGTACGCGCCGCCCGCCGAACTGCTCACCGCGCCCGCCGACGCGTTCGTCGAGGACTTCCTCGGCGCCGACCGGGGCATCCGGCGGCTCTCCTTCTTCCCGTCCGCCGGACTCGAACTGCGCACCGAGCCGGTGGTCGCGATGGACGCGCCCGCCGCCCGGCTGACCGCGCCCGCAGACGTCCCATACCTGCTGGTCGTGGACACCGACGGGCGTCCGCTCGGCTGGGGCGCCCCGGACGACCTCACCGCCGGGGCCATCGACCCGGCCCGGCTGCTCAACCACGGGCGGCCGTTCACCCCCGGCCGTGACTCGCTGCGTACCGCCCTCGACGGCGCCGTGCTCTCCCCGACCGGCTGGGCGGTGGCCGTGGACGACGAGGGCCGTGCCACCGGTGTCGTCTCCCAGCAGGTCATCGGCGAGGCGATCCGCACCGCGCACGCCGCCGGGCGCGAGGACGTGACGGCCGCGCGATGAACCTCAGCCGCTTCTTCGACATCCCGAGCGACCTCCAGCACAGCTACGCGGGACTCATCGGGCTGCATCTGCGCGAGGCGCTGATCCCGGTCCTGGCCGGTCTGCTGCTGGCGCTGCCCCTCGCGCAGCTCTGCGTCCGCTTCAAGTGGGTGTACCCGCCGCTCTTCGGCATCACCACGGTGCTGTACGCGATCCCGTCGCTGGCGTTCTTCGTCGTGCTCATCGACTACACCGGTCTGTCCGAGACCACGGTGATGATCCCGCTCGCGGTCTACAGCCTGGTGGTGCTGGTCCCGGCCATCGTGGACGGTGTCCGCTCGGTGCCCCAGGAGACCCTGGCCGCCGCCACCGCCCTCGGGCTCGGACCCGTACGGCGCTATCTCCAGGTCCAGCTGCCCATCGCCGTGCCCGCCATCATCGCGGGCCTGCGCGTCGCCACCGTCTCCAGCGTCTCGCTGGTCAGCGTCGGCATGCTCATCGGCAACCAGGGCGCCCTGGGCAACCTGCTGAACGACGCGCAGATCTACCACCGGCCCGAACTGGCCGTGAACTCCGTGGTCACCACGGCCCTGCTGGCGGTCGTCCTCGACGCGGTCCTGGTCGGCGTACGGATGCTGCTCACCCCCTGGATGCCGAAGGAGAGCACGGCCCGGTGAACGTTCTCGACTACATCAGCCACTTCTTCGGCGACGGCGCCCTCTGGCACGGGTACGACGGCATCCCCACCCGGCTCGGCGAGCACGTCGTGTACTCGCTGGAGGCGCTCGTCCTCGCCGCCGTCATCGGACTGCCGGTCGGCCTGGTCACCGGGCACTTCGGACGCGGCGGCAACACCCTCGCGCTGATCGCCACCGGCGGGCGGGCGCTGCCCACCTTCGGCCTGCTGGTGCTGGTCGTCACCTGGTTCGGCTTCGGCACCGGACCGGCGATGGTGCCGCTCGTCGTGCTCGCGGTCCCGCCGATCCTGGTCACCACCTACGAGGCCGTACGCTCCGTGGACCCCTCGCCGGTGGACGCGGCACGCGGCATGGGCATCCACGAGTCCCGCATCCTCTTCCGGGTCGAACTCCCGGTCGCGCTGCCGCTGATCCTCAGCGGGCTGCGCTCCGCCGCCATCCAGATCGTGTCCACGGCCACCATCGCCGCGTACACCGGTCTCGGCGGTCTCGGCCGGTACATCATCGACGGCCTCTCCCAGAAGAACTACGAGAAGGTCGTCGGCGGCGCCACCCTGGTCGCCGGGATGGCCCTGGTGACGCTGCTGTTCTTCTGGGCCGTCTCCCGGTTCACCGTCTCGCCCGGCGTCCGCCGGAGCGAGTGAGCCTCCCCGGCGGGGAGTTCAGCCCCCGGTGCGGGACAGCGCCAGCTCCAGCACGGTGAGCAGCGCGTCCCGCACCGAGCCGCGTTCCCGCGCGTCGAACACCACCAGCGGGACGCCCTCGGACACGTCCAGTGCCCAGCGGACCTCGTCGAGCGGGTGCTCCACCCTGCCGTCGAAGGCGTTGACCGCCACCGCGAACGGGATGCCCCGGTGCTCGAAGTAGTCCACGGCGGCGAAGCAGTCGTCCAGGCGCCGGGTGTCCACGATGACCAGGGCGCCGACCGCGCCCTCCACCAGGTCGTCCCACATGAACCCGAACCGCTCCTGGCCGGGCGTGCCGAACAGGTACAGCTTCAGCGTCGGGTCGATGGTGACGCAGCCGAAGTCCATCGCCACCGTGGTGGTGGTCTTGCCCGGCGTGTGCGTCAGGTCGTCCACGCCCGCCGCGACCTCGGTGATGGACGCCTCGGTGGTCAGCGGCTCGATCTCGGAGATGGAGCCCACGGTGGTGGTCTTGCCCACGCCGAAGCCGCCCGCGATCACCATCTTGACCGGCAGCGGCGGCGCGGCCGGTGCCGCGTACGCGTCCCGGGTCGGGGCCTCAGTCGGAGTCACTCGGTACCTTCCGGGAATCGGGGATGGCGCGCAGGCCGGCGATGACCCGGCGCAGGACGGACGCGTCGTGGGTGATGGCCGCGTCGGGCACGTGCACCGCGAGCTGCCCCGCCTCGCGCAGGTCCTCGGCCAGCACCCGCACCACGTTCAGATGCAGCCGCAGCCGGGCGGCGAGTTCGGCGAGCGACTGCGGCAGCCGGCAGGCGGCAACGATGTCATGCCGCTCGAAGGAGAGGCCGTCGAGCGCGTCCAGACCGCCCGAGGTCGTCACCACCTGCGTCTCCACCGGCAGCGCGCGCCCGGAACCGCCGTCGGCCACCCGGCCCGAGGTGACCAGGAACGGCCGTACGGCCGAGGCGCGGGCGGCCTCGCCCGGGGACGGGGTGCCGTCCGGCATGGCTGTCAGCCCTTCCTCTCCCGGTCGGCCCGGTCGGCCCGGTCGGCCCGGTCGGCGTCGGCGGCCCGGCGGGCACGGCAGGGGCTCACCGTGCCACGCCGACGCTGTTCTTCAGCTCCATCACCAGCTGCGGGCTGAGCGCGGCACCGGCGCGGTTGGCGAACACCGTCATCTCGTACGCGATGTTGCCGAGCTTGGCGTCCTTGTCGGCGACCACGCCGAGCACGGCGCCGCTGCCGATCGCGGAGACGATGACATGGCCGCCCTCCAGGTCGATGATGACCTTGTTCAGGGCGCCGAGACCGTAGTTGCCGGACGCACCGGCGGCCAGGCTGGTGATGCCGGAGACGATCGCGGCGAGCCGCTCGGAGTGCGCGCGCTCGCGCAGTTCCGACACGGCGATCAGCAGACCGTCCGAGGAGACCGCGATGGCGTCCACGACGCCCGCGGTCTCGGTGGCGAAGCGGTTCAGCAGCCAGGTGAAATCGGCGGCGGCGGCCCGCAGATCGGCCGTGCCCGCACCGCTCGTCGGGGTGTCACCTGTGGACGTGCTCAACTCTCGGCTCCTTCCGGAAGATGGTTCTGGTCGTGCGGCGGGGTGGTACGGCGGGGGACGCCGGACACACCGGACGCGGTGGGGGCTTCGGGGCTCCCCATGCCCTCGGGGACCTCGGGCCGGGCGGGCAGGTGGAAGGCGCCGGTGTCCAGGTTCGCGCGGCGCACCGCCGCCTCGAACTCCTCCAGCGCGTCCCGCTCGGCGTCCGCGTCGCGGGGACGGGCGGCGGCCTGCGGTGCGGCCTCGGCCGTCCCGGCCGTCGTCCGCAGCGTGGCGCCGCGCACCCGGCGGCGCAGGGTGCTCCCGGCGGGAGCGGGCGGCTCCCCGGCGGTGGCCGGAACGGGGTCGTGGCCGGGTGCGGGGTCCGAGTCGGCCCGGCGGCGCGGGAGACGGCGGGGGAGCGAGGTGTCGTCCCCGGCGCCGGACGCCTCCGTGCCGCTCTGCGCGCGCTCGTGGTCGTGCGCGGGTTCCGGCGCGGGCGCGGGGTGCTCGCCGTGCGCGGGCTCGGGTTCCGGTTCCGCCCGCCGCTGGGCGGGCAGCGGCGGCCGGGCCTCCTCGGCGGTCCGCGCCGGTACGGGACCCGACGGGCCCCCGGTGTCCGCCGGGCCGACGCCCACCGGTACGGCGGCTTCCCCGGCGCCCCGGTCGGCCGGTGCGGACGTGCGCAGCAGCAGGGAGTCGGGCAGCGTCACCTCGGCGGTGACCCCGCCGCCCGGCGTGCGGGTCAGCTGCACCCGGAGCTGCCAGCGCCGGGCCAGCGCGCCCACCACGAACAGGCCCAGCACCTTGGTGGGTACGAGGTCCAGGCGCTCACGGCGGACCAGGCGGGCGTTCTCCTCCGCGAGCCGTTCGGCGCTCATGCCGAGTCCGTGGTCGGTGACGACGACATGGGCGCCGTCGGGCCCGTGGCCCACGGTCACCTCGACCGGGCTGCCGTGCGGCGAGAACGACACCGCGTTCTCCACCAGTTCGGCCGTCATCAGGGTGAGGTCACCGATGACGTCCGGCGCGATCACGGCATCGGAGGCGGCGTACAGCCGTACCCTGCGGTACCCCTCGATCTGGCCGAGCGCGGCGCGCACCACGTGGGACAGGGTGCTCGGGCCGCCGTCCAGGGCGGTCTCGCGGATACCGGCCAGCAGCATCAGGCTGTCGGCGTTGCGGCGCAGCCGGACCGCGATGTGGTCGATGGAGTAGAGGCGTTCCAGCAGCGCGGGATCGGTCTCGCCGCGCTCCACGGAGTCGATCAGGGTGAGCTGACGGCTCGTCAGGTTGCTGACGCGGCGGCCCACGTTGCCGAACATCTCGGCCGTGTTGCGGCGGCTGAGCACCTGGCGTTCCAGCAGCGCGGACGCGGTGGTCTGCACCCGGTTGAACGCCTCGGCCAGATCACCGATCTCGTCCCGCGCGGTGACCGGTACGTCCCGCAGCCGGGGCGGGGCGGCGTCCTCGGCGTCGTCGTCGGCGACCCGGTCCAGCTCGCGCCCGGCGACCTCCGCGACCTCCCGCGCGGCCCCGGTGAGCGCCTGCACCGGCCGGATCACCGAGCGGCGCACCAGCACCGCGAGCGCGATCCACAGCACGAAGCCGATCAGCGCGCCGTACAGCAGGAACCCGGCGCGCCACTGCGCCGAACCGGACGCGGCGTCGGCGCGGTCCGCGATCTGGTCGATCAGCGCGGTGGTGATCTTCAGCCGGGCGGCGGCCTGTTCGCGGTAGTCGGGATAGTCGGCCAAGGCGTCGCGCACCGCGAGCCGGATGCTCTCCCGCGAGCCCGCGTCCAGCTGCGCGGGGTCGATCTGGAGGTCGGCGTAGGCGCGGGCGATCTGCTGCTGTGCCTCGGTGTGGTCGATCCCGGCGAGCTGCCGGGCCTGCCCCTCGGTGGCGAACCGGGTGAACCGGTCGGCCTGGTGGGTGTAGAGGTCGTACGAGCCGACGGCGTGCGTGAACTCGATCAGCGCGTTGGTGTCCCGTGTGGTCGCGGAGAACACGCTGGTCTCGAAGGCACCGTGGGCGGCGTCCGCGCGCAGCAGGGAGTCGAGGAGGTTGCCGGTGAAGGTGTCGGCGAGCGAGGCGTCCCGGTCGAGCCCGAGACCGTCGATCAGCCGGTCGGCCGCGTCCACGTAGGCGGGGTCGATGTTGTCGGCCGGGAGGTAGCTGGCCTCCACGCTCTCCCGCAGGCTGGACAGGCCCTCGATGTCGCGCAGCGTCTGCGCCTCGGCGTCCGGCAGGCCGTCGCCGTAGGTGGCGCGCACTTGGCGGACCTGCGTGTCCACCGCGCGCTGCGCGGTCCGGTACGCGGTGAGGGAGGGCCGGGCGTCGCCGGACTCGTAGCGCACCGAGAGCAGGATGGCCTGCTGGTGCTCGGCCTCCACCCGGTCCACCAGGCGGGCGACCTGCGCGCTGTCGCGCACCGCGCCCGCCGCCCGCGCCGCCTCCGAGGACTGCCGCACCAGATCGTTGACCAGGTACGACAGCAGGACGGCGACGACCGCGATGGGGATGCCGACGAGCAGGTTGAGCTTGCGGCGGAAGGGCCAGCGGTCCGCGAAACTCGTCGCGCCGCCGTGCTCCTGGGCATGCCGGTCGGGCGCGTCCACCTGGGTCGTGGACAACGGGCCTCCTTGGTGGGCGCCTCGCGGCGGAAGCGGCACCCCGCACCGCTGTGGCCGGTTTCGACTCGGTGAGACTACAGGGCCGTCGAAGCGCGGATCAGCTCGGCTTTTATCAAGAATGCGTTACATGTTGAACGCCTCGTCAGCACAACTGACCGCACATGGAAGCCAATCGGTCTCAATCGGTGACCCTGGGCACTTGACGGGCGCGGAACTGGCTGGTTTGGATCTGTGGGTGACTTCCAACAACCGCATCAGCAGGTCCATCCGTAAGAACCGAGGCGCGGCGGCGGTCGCCCTCGCGGCGGCGACCGCGCTGCTGGCGGGCTGTGGCTCCTCGGACGGCAAGAGCGGCGGCAACCCGCTCGAAGAAGGCAAGAAGGGCGGGGACGGCGTCGTCGTCGGCTCCAACAACTTCGCCGAGAGCATCCTGCTCGCCGACATCTACGGCGAGGCACTCAAGGCCAAGGGCATCAAGGTCACCTACAAGCCGAACATCGGCAGCCGCGAGACCACCTACGGCCTCCTCAAGAACGGCTCCATCTCCGTCCTGCCCGAGTACAACGGCGCGCTGCTCGCCTACCTCGACCAGAAGGCCGCGCCGACCTCGGTCGAGGGCACCACCCAGGCCATCGAGGCCAAGCTCGACGGCAAGCTGGCGCTGCTCAAGCCGTCGCCCGCGCAGGACAAAGACTCCGTCACCCTCAACGCGGCCACCGCGAAGAAGTACAACCTCACCGACAAGTCGTCCCTGGCCGACCTCAAGGACATCGCCAAGGACCTCGTCATCGGAGGTTCCCCGGAGTTCCAGACCCGTCACCAGGGCCTGGTCGGCCTGAAGGACGTCTACGGCCTGGAGTTCAAGTCCTTCAAGGCGCTGGACGCGGGCGGCCCGCTCACCCAGGCCGCGCTGCAGAAGAACACGGTGCAGGCCGCCGACATCTTCACCACGGACCCGGCCATCGTGAAGCAGAAGTTCGTCGTCCTCCAGGACACCAAGAACCTCTTCGGCTTCGCCAACGTCCAGCCGCTCGTGCACAAGGGCGACCTCGACGCCAAGGGCACCGACGCCCTCGACGCCGTCTCCGCCAAGCTGGACACCGAGACCCTGCTGAAGCTGGACACCGAGGTGCAGACGGAGAACAAGGACCCGCTGGACGTGGCCAAGGCCTGGCTCAAGTCCGCCGGTCTCGGCTGATCCGGCACCCCCACGGCACATGAGCGTGGACACGACGACGCGGGCGACCCCGGAGGCCGGGGGCGCCCGCGTCGTGCTGGACGGCGGCGCCCTCGCCCTGCCCGCACTGGTCGCCCTGGCCGACGGCACCGCCGAACCCGCCCTCGCGCCCGAGGCGCTGGCCCGGCTGCACACCGCCCGCGCGCACGCCGACCGGCTTGCCGCCTCCGGCCGCTGGTACGGGCGCGGTACGGGCGTCGGCGCGCACCGCTCGGTCGCGGTGGACCCCGCCGAGGAGGCCGCGCACGGGCTGCGTCTGCTGCGCAGCCACGCGGGCGGCGCCGGACCACTGCTCCCGGCCCGGCAGGTCCGCGCCCTGCTCGCCGTCCGCGCCAACCAGCTGCTCGCGGGCGGCTCCGGCATCCACCCCTGCTTCGTCACCGCTCTCACCGACGCGCTCGCCCTCGGCGTCCACCCGGCCGTCAACGCCTACGGCGGAGTGGGTACCGGCGACCTCACGGCGCTCGCCCAGACCGGACTGACACTGATCGGTGAACGGCCCTGGCTGACGGCGGAGTTGACGGAGATCGCGGACGCCTCCGAGATCGCGGGCACGTCCGGTACCTCAGGCACGTCCGGGACCTCGGGCACGCAGGAGGCGTCCGGGGTGCCGGGCGGGCGGCGGCTGCCCGCGCCCGTGCCGCTGCGTCCCGGTGACGCGCTCGCCCTGCTGAGCAGCAACGCGCTGGCCCTGGGCCAGGCCGCGCTGGGCTGGCACGCCGTGGACGTGCTGCTCCGGGCCACACACGCGGTCGCCGCGCTCTCCCTGGCCGCCGTCTCCGGCTCCCTGGAGGCGTACGCGGCACCCGTGCACGCGCTGCGTCCCTACCCCGGCCCGGCGCGTGCGGCGGGGGAGGTGCTGCGGCTGCTGGGGGTGCGCGAGGCGCCGTACGGGGGGCTGGGCGCGGGGCTCGGCGGAGCCGGACGGGGCGGCCCGGAACGCGGTGGGGACGGGGCGTCGGCCGTGCTCCCACCGGACACGTCGGTGCCCCTCATGCCCCAGCAGCGCACCGGACCACTCGGCGGCGGCACACATGAAGTGCCGCTCCCCGCACCTGAGTTGGAGAATGGCGCCATACCGGGGCCGACGCCGGTGCCCCAGGAGTACGGCGCTCTCTCCACCCCCCGCCGCATCCAGGACCCCTTTGGCTTCCGGGCGTTCCCGCAGGCGCACGGAGCCGCGCTGGACGCGTGTGCCGGGCTGCGCCGGACCGTGGAGGCGGAGATCAACTGCGCCTCGGAGAACCCGGTCCTGACCCCCGACGGGCGTCTCTACCACCACGGCGGCTTCTTCGCCGTCCCGCTCGCCCTGGCACTGGACGGGCTCAACCTCGCCCTGCTCCAGACCGCCCAGCTCTCCGTGGCCCGGCTCGCCGCGCTGGGCCGGGCGGACCTCACCGGGCTGCCCGCGTTCCTGGCCACCGGCCCGACCGGCAGCTCCGGGGCGATGATCCTGGAGTACACCGCCAACTCGGCGCTGGCAGAGCTGCGTTCGTGCGCCATGCCCGCCTCGGCGGGGCACGCCGTGCAGTCCCACGGGCTGGAGGAGGCGGCCACCTTCGCCGGACAGGCCGCCCGGCAGACCGAGCGTGCCGCCGACGCCTTCGCCACCGTCCTCGCCTGCGAACTCGTCTCCGCCGTAAGGGCGTTGCGGATGCGTCCGGTGCCGCCCCCGCTGTCCGCCCTCGCCACCGCCGCCACCGCCCTGGCACCCGGCACCGAGGACCGGCCACTGACCGGGGACATCATGGCGGCGGCCGAACTCCTGGGCGCGCTGGCCGAGTTGTAGACCAACCCCTTCGCCGGATCACCGGCCGTGCCCTCCGTGCCCTCCGTGTGGTTCACGCCGTCCTGCGTGCCGTCCGCGGTCCGTACGGCCGGGGCGCGCCGCCGTCACGGCGGGCGCGCCCCGGTCCCCCGGCCGGTCAGAGGTCGAACTCGTGCGGCGGCAGATCCAGCGTGTAGCACGCCTCGCGGACCACGGCCTGCTCGGTCTTGTCGAAGTCGCCGTCCGCGCCGCCGATGACGATGCCGATCTGGATCACGGCCCGCGCCTCGGCGGGCTTCTTCTTCGCCTTGGCGATCTCCTGGAGCACGCTCACCTTGCCGAAGTCGAAGTCGGCGGTCAGCTTGTTCAGGTTCTCGTCGAAGCGGCGGCGCAGATCGTCGGCCGGGAAGTTCTGCAGCACGTCGTTGGTGGCGATCAGCTGGGCCACCCGCTGCCGCTCGGACGGGTCGATCGTGCCGTCCGCCGCCGCCACGAGCGCGCACATGGCCATGCTCGCGTCACGGAAGGCCCCGCTCTTGAGGTCGTTCTTCTTCGCCACGAGCTGGGTCTGCATCTGCGACGCCGACTCCTTGAAGCGGTCCCACAGGGCCATGCGAACTCCTTGTATCCAGGTCATCGATCGCGCGTCCCCCACGGAAGCGCGCGGCACTTTCTACAACACCGTAGAAACTCATGGGACGCCGGATAAGTTCCGGTGTTCCTCGGCGAATTCGGCGGCGATCCGGGTGCGGTGCCCCGGTCAGCGGCGCCGCAGGCGCAGGAACAGAGCCGTGCCACCAGTGAGTACCAGTACGGCCGCCGCGCCCGCCGCCAGGAGCGGGGCCGAGGGGCCCGTCCCCGCCCGCGTCACCTCGGCCACCGGGGTGCCCGGCACCGCGCCGTCCGGTGAGGCGTGCTCGGCGTGCGCGGCTGCCGAGGCGGGGGCCCTGCCGCTGGGCCGGGCGGTGGAACCCGGCTTCTCCGGCGCCGACTCGGTGGCGGTCGGCGTCGGTTTCCGGGTGGCCGGCGGCTTCGCGGCCGTGCCCTCCGCCCGTCCGCCGCTGCCCGCCGGGTCCGGGAACACCACGTCGGAGCAGGAGTAGTAGGTGTCCGGCGTGCTGGTGTTCTGCCAGACCGTGTACAGCACCTGACGGCCGGTCCGGTCCTTCGGCAGCGTGGCCGGGATGTGGTACGCCCCGTTCGTCAGCGCCGGGTCCTTGACCTCGGCGAACGGCCGCGCGGGCAGGTCGGCCCAGGTCAGCGGCTTCGCCGGGTCGTAGCCCGGCCGGGTCAGATAGAGCCGGAACGAACCGGTGTGCGCGATCGTCGAGGCGTACGTCATGGTGAGCCGCGCGCCGGGGGTCAGCCGGGTCGCGGGCCAGTCCCGGCGGGGCAGGTCCAGCCCCCGGTAGGCGGCCAGTCCGCCGCTGCACAGCTTCCCGTCCGGCACCACCTGCCGGTCCCGGCCCGCGACGCCCGCCACCCGCAGGTTGTCCCAGGCGGTGAACGGCCCGCCGTTCGCGGCGACGGCGGCCCGGCAGGCCGCCGAGTCCTTCGCGGAACCGCCCTGCGGGGAACAGGCGTAGACCCGGCTGACCGGGTCGGTCGGCGCGCCGTGGGCCAGCGCGGGCGCCGCCGCCCACGGCAGGAGCAGCAACGGGGCGGCCACCCCCGCGCCGAGCGCGCCGAGCCGCGCCGTCACGGCCGTACGCGGACCCGTACGCGGGGCAGGGGCCGTGCGGGTGGACCGAGTCGTCCGAGTCATCCGGGGGCCATCTCCTCGACGGGCGTGAACGGGTACGGCCTCCAGTACGCGCCCCGCCCCCGCCGCGTTCAGCCGCGAGCCCGCCCGCCCCGTCCGGTCCCACGCGCCCCGTCCGCCGTCCGTTCGCGCCGCCCCGCTCCCTGCCGGAAACGCGGCCACAGACCACGGCGGCTGTTTCGGGCGGACTCCCCGTGTCCGCACCCGGAGACCACGCCTCCCGCGCACCGCACCTCCCCACCACGGCCCACCATGCGTCACTTGCCGATCGGGAACGAGCGGAACAGCCGAGAACACGGTGTTTTCGTGTCGGGCGTTTGCGAAAGGTGAAGGACCGTTCACGGCGGGCCCGCGCGCACCACGATCGGGGTACGGAGGAACCGGAGATCGCCGATCCCCCTTGGCACTCCG
This sequence comes from Streptomyces corallincola, assembly GCF_019104725.1. GTDB lineage: Bacteria > Actinomycetota > Actinomycetes > Streptomycetales > Streptomycetaceae > Streptomyces > Streptomyces corallincola. The sequence continues at coordinate 105,640 of NZ_JAHRXF010000007.1, forward strand.
TGAGTTATCGTATGCGAGCGGTTAAAACAAACCGCTTGTCCCGTTCGGCGCAGCGCGCAGAGGAGTCGGTCGATGGCGAGGCAGTTACGCGCCGAGCAGACGAGGGCCACGATCATCGGAGCGGCTGCGGACCTCTTCGACCGGCAGGGCTACGAATCCACCAGCCTCAGCGAGATCGTCGGCCACGCACGGGTCACCAAGGGCGCCCTGTACTTCCACTTCGCGGCCAAGGAGGACCTGGCCCACGCCATCCTCGATCTCCAGGCCCGCGCCTCCCAGCAGATCGTCGCGGAGACCGAGGCACGCGGCGGCTCCTCACTGGAGACCCTGATGCGGACCACGTTCGGCATCGCCCGGCTCGCCGTCGAGGACCCCGTCCCGCGCGCCGGACTCCGACTCGCCACCGCCGACGTGCCGTTGCGCGCGCCCCTGCGCCATCCCTTCACCGAATGGCTGGAGTTCGCCACCCGCAAACTCACCGGCGCGGTCCGCGAGGCCGATGTGAACGCCGAGACCGACGCCCCCGCCGTCGCCCACTCGCTCGTCTGCTTCTTCGTCGGCACCCGGATCGCCGGACGCTCCCTCGAACCCGTCTCCCGGCTGCCCCGCCGGGTCGCCGAGATGTGGCAGCTGATGGTGCGGGGCATGGTGCCGGTGCACCGCCGCCCGCGCTATCTGGCGCTCGCCTCGCAACTGGAGCGGGAGATCACCCTGGGCTGATCCACCGGGGCCGCCCGCCGTACGGCGGCCCCGAGGGGAGCGAGGAGCTCGGCCCCGTCTGGGCCACTACTGCTCGTAGTCCCACGCCCGCCCGGTCTGGCGGTACCCCTCCACATGGATGGGAGCGACGCCCGTCCGCATCCGCGTGGTGTAGAGCAGGCCGTCGAGGTGGTCGATCTCGTGGTGGACCAGCCGGGCGAGCCCGCGTTCGTAGGTGGTGGTCACCAGTTGGCCCTCCAGCGTGGTGGTCTCCACGGTGATCCGTAGCGGCCGGGGGACCATGCCGCGAACGTCGAAGAACGACAGGCAGCCCTCGTACTGCTCGTCCTCGTCGCCGGAGCGGTCGGTGATCCGGGGGTTCAGCAGAACGATCGTCGCAGCCCCGGGGCCGGGAGGCTGGACAACGGCGGCGGCCCGGCCGATGCCGATCTGAGGCGCCGCGATGCCCATGCCCTTGGCGAAGGGGTGGACCTGCCCGATCCGCTCCATAGAGGAGAACAGCCGCTCGACGGTCTGCTCGGCCGCCGCGCGCTCAGTGGACAGGTCGAAGGCGCGGGCAGGCTCAGCGAGAACGGGGGCCCCGCGCTGCACGACGCCGAGGCCACGTATCTGTTCACTGGGCCGTACTTGGACCACCTGAACTCCCCTTTGTTCGACTCATGTTCGGGAAAACGGCCCCGGAACTGCCACTCCACCATCTCGTATCCGGGCGTTGAAGGCGCCCGCACTCCAAGCGGGAGCGGGCATCCCCCTTCGCCACCGACACAGGGACCGCGAACTGATCAACACCGAACCGACCAACACCTGACGGTCCAGTGGCTCCCCGCCAGACACCTTCCCGAGCCGGTGTTCCCGACGGCCGTACAAGCCCTCGCCGCGTACGGGGAGGGCGGCCCGTTCTTCTCCCGCCACGGATGGCCGACCACCATCACGACGTGAGCGGTCTCGCCGTCGTGGGCGGCCCGGCGCCGCACAGCGCCGTGCCCGATCAGCGGGGACTCGCCCACGTCGGGCCGAGACCGGGACCGCGCTCGACGTAGGCTCACCGGCATGAGCCTGCGCCTGAGCACCGTGATCCTTCCCGTGGACCGCTGGCACGAGGGAGGACGTGCCAAGTGGCAGCGCGCCGAGGAACTCGGCTTCCACGCCGCCTACACCTACGACCACCTGTCCTGGCGCACCTTCCGTGACGGCCCGTGGTTCGGCGCCCTGCCCACCCTCACCGCCGCCGCCACGGCGACGGACCGCCTGCGCCTGGGCACCTTGGTCACCTCGCCGAACTTCAGGCACCCGGTGACGCTCGCCAAGGAACTGATCTCGCTCGACGACATCTCCGGCGGACGCGTCACCCTCGGTATCGGCGCCGGTGGCAACGGCTTCGACGCCACCGCGCTCGGTCAGGAGGCGTGGACACCGAGGGAGCGGGCGGACCGGTTCGGTGAGTTCGTGCCGCTGCTCGACCGCCTGCTCACCGAGGGCGCGGTCTCGCAGCAGGGCGACTTCTACACGGCCGAGGAGGCCCGGAACCTCCCCGGCTGCGTGCAGCGGCCCCGACTGCCGTTCGCGGTGGCGGCGACGGGCCTGCGCGGCCTGAAGCTCGCGGCGAGGTACGGGCAGGCGTGGGTGACGACGGGGGACCCGAGGCTGTACGAGACGGGCACCCCGGAGCAGTCGGTGGAGGCGCTGCGCGGTCAGATCGAGAGGCTCGGCAAGGCGTGCGCCGACGCCGACCGGGATGTCGCCGACCTCGACAAGATCCTGCTCCACGGCTTCACCCCCGACCGGAACAAGCCGCTGGAGTCCGTGGACGCCTTCGTCGATTTCGCGGGCCGCCACCAGGAGCTCGGCTTCACCGAGATCGTGATCCACTGGCCGATCCCCGACTCGGACTTCGCCGCTGACCAGACCGTCATCGATCGAATCGCCACGGAAGCCGTGGGTCAGTTGGGCTGACTCGGGGGAGCGCCGGTCACCATCACAGGGAAACGTCGCTCTCGGGGTGTTTCGGGTGGCGTTCACGCGATGGTGTGATCATGGGGGCCGACCCGGATGGCGTACACCGGCGCCGGGTAGCCCCCGGCCATGACGCAGCCGTTTCAACTCCCGCACTTCTACATGCCGTATCCCGCGCGGCTGAACCCGCATGTCGAGGAGGCCCGTGCCCACTCGACGGCGTGGGCCCGCGAGATGGGCATGCTGGAGGGCTCCGGGATCTGGGACCAGGCCGACCTGGAGGCCCACGACTACGGACTCCTGTGCGCCTACACCCACCCCGACTGCGACGGCCCCGCCCTCTCGCTGATCACCGACTGGTACGTGTGGGTCTTCTTCTTCGACGACCACTTCCTCGACATGTTCAAGCGCACCCAGGACCGCGCCGCCGGAAAGGCCCACCTGGACCGCCTGCCGCTGTTCATGCCGCTGGACCTCGACACCCCGATGCCCGCGCCGGAGAACCCGGTCGAGGCGGGCCTCGCGGACCTGTGGAAACGCACCGTGCCCGCCATGTCCGTGGAGTGGCGGCGCCGTTTCTCCGTAGCCACCGAACACCTGCTCAACGAGTCCCTGTGGGAGCTGTCCAACATCAACGAGGGCCGGATCGCCAACCCGGTCGAGTACATCGAGATGCGCCGCAAGGTCGGCGGAGCCCCCTGGTCCGCCGGGCTCGTGGAGTACGCCACGGCCGAGGTGCCCGCCTCCGTCGCGGAGAGCCGCCCGCTGCGCGTGCTGATGGAGACCTTCTCCGACGCCGTCCACCTGCGCAACGACCTCTTCTCCTACCAGCGCGAGGTCGAGGACGAGGGCGAGAACAGCAACGGCGTCCTGGTCCTGGAGACCTTCTTCGGCTGCACCACACAGGAGGCCGCCGACACCGTCAACGACGTCCTCACCTCCCGGCTGCACCAGTTCGAGCACACCGCGCTCACCGAGGTGCCCGCCGTCGCCCTGGAGAACGGACTCACCCCCGACCAGGTCGCCGCCGTCGCCGCGTACACCAAGGGGCTCCAGGACTGGCAGTCCGGCGGCCACGAATGGCACCTGCGCTCCAGCCGCTACATGAACGAGGGCGCCCGTTCCAGCACCCCCTGGCAGCTCCCCAGCGGCCCCGGACTCGCCGCCGCCGACATCGGCGCCCTGCTCGCCACGGCCGCCGCCGAACGGCTCCGCGCCCACGCCCACGTACCGTTCCAGCACGTCGGACCCTCCCTGCTGCCCGAGTTCCGCATGCCCTACCCGCTCACCCTCAGCCCCCACCTCGACGCCGCCCGCCGCAACCTCGTGGAGTGGACCGGCCGCATGGGCATCCTCGGCGAGGGCGTCTGGGACGAGGACAAACTCCGCGCCTACGACCTCGCGCTCTGCTCCGCCGGGCTCGACCCGGACGCCACCCCCGAGGCCCTGGACCTCAGCGCCCGCTGGCTCGCCTTCGGCACCTACGGCGACGACTACTACCCGCTGGTCTACGGCCACCGCAGGGACCTGGCCGCCGCCCGCCTCACCACCGCCCGGCTCTCCCAGTGCATGCCGGTCGAGGGCGCGCCCACCCTCGTACCCGCCAACGCGATGGAACGCTCACTCATCGACCTGTGGGCCGACACCACCGCCGCCATGACCCCGGAGCAGCGGCAGAACCTGAAGACGGCCGTGGACAAAATGACCGAGAGCTGGGTGTGGGAGCTGGCCAACCAGATCTTCAACCGCGTACCCGACCCGGTCGATTACCTGGAGATGCGCCGCTCCACCTTCGGTTCCGACCTCACCCTCAGCCTCTGCCGCATGGGCCACGGCCCCGCCATCCCGCCCGAGATGTACCGCAGCGGACCCGTCCGCTCGCTGGAGAACGCGGCCATCGACTACGCCTGCCTGCTCAACGACGTGTTCTCGTACCAGAAGGAGATCGAGTACGAGGGCGAGATGCACAACGCCGTCCTCGTCGTGCAGAACTTCTTCGGCATCGACTACCCGACCGCGCTGAAGGTCGTCGGCGACCTCCTCAACCAGCGCATGGAACAGTTCGAGCACGTCATCGCCCATGAACTCCCCGTCCTCTACGACGACTTCGACCTGTCGGCGGAGGGGCGCGCGGCGATGGACGGCTATGTCCTGGACCTCCAGAACTGGGTCGCGGGCATCCTCAACTGGCATCGGGAGGTGGACCGTTACAAGGCCGCCTGGCTCGGCAGCCGGGCCCACGGCTTCCTGCCGGACCGGGCGCCCACGGGGGTGCGGCTGCCGGTGTGACGGAGGGGGTTCCGGGGCGCGCGGGTGCGGCTCCACCGGCAGGGGTACCCGCGCCACGCCGATACCCGCGCCGCGCCGTACGGCAGTCTCACTCGTTCGAGTCTCGTCGGCGGCCGTCGCTCCGGGTAGGCACCAGCCGGAGGCGAGCGAATCATGGACGACACCGCGTTGCGGCCCCGGCCGATGCCGGGCCGGGACCGCCGGACCCCCGACCCCACCACGAGCACCGGCCCCACCACCGGCACCGACACAGGCACCAGTACCGGCCCCACCACCCGCACACCGCCCCGGCATCCCCGCCGCCGGGCCCGCCCCGTCCGGTCCCCGCTGCCCGGACTCCTCGTCGGCCTCGTCCTGGTCCTCTCCGGCATCGGACTCGGCACCGTCGGCGCCGCCGTCACCGGCCTGGGCGGGCGGGCGGCGGGCCGCGAGAATCCCGCGCGGCCCGCCGCCCCGGCGGCCCCGACCGCGCCTCTCGCCGCTGCCGCCCCGGAGGCCCCGGCGGCCCCGGCCGTCCCCGCCACGCTCGGTCTGGAGGCCGTGGACGACGAACGGCCCGGCGCGCTCGTGATCGCCGTCCATGTGCCCGGCCCCGGTTACACGGCGGGCCTCGTGCGCGGTGACGTACTCCTCCAGTTCGGCGGCGCGCGGGTGGACACGGCCGCCGATCTGGCGCGTGCGGTCGCCCGGGTCGGGCCCGGCACCCGTGTCACGCTCACCGTCCGGCACGCGGGCGGAGGGTTCCAGCAGCTCACCGCCGTACCCGGAGTCGTGGTGTGAGCGGGCGGGCCCGCGCGGCGGGAGGCGCGGGTGGCGAGTTCGCAACCGTGCCCCCGACCGGGCAGGATGCTGCTCTGGGGTCGCCCGGCCCCGCTCCGCCGACCGTGCCCGGAGGCCCGGATGACCGCCCGTACCAGGCCCTTCACCGCCGAGGACCACCGCGCCCGCATGGACCGCGCCGCGCGGACCGCCGCCGACGCCGGACTCGCCGGACTGCTGGTGGCGCCCGGCCCGGACATGGTCTGGCTGACCGGGTACACGCCCCCGGCGGACACCGAGCGCCTCACGATGCTCGTCCTCGCCCCCGGCCGGGAACCGGTGCTGGTCGTCCCCACCCTGGAGGCACCGGACGCCGAACACGCGGTCGGCGCGTCCGCGCTCACCTTCCGCCGCTGGACCGACGGCACCGACCCGTACGCCGTCACCGCGAAGCTCCTCGACCACGCGGGCCGCTTCGGAATCAGCGACAACGCCTGGGCCATGCACCTGCTCGGCCTCCAGCGCACCCTGCCCGGCACCTCGTACGCCTCCCTCACCGACGCGCTGCCCATGCTGCGCGCGGTGAAGGACACCGCCGAGGTGGAGCTGCTCGCGGCGGCCGGGGCGGCGGCGGACGCGGCCTTCGAGGAGATCCGCGCGGTGCGGTTCGCCGGGCGCCGCGAGACCGAGATCAGCCGGGACCTCGCGGACCTGCTGCGTGGCTTCGGCCACGAGCAGGTCGATTTCACCATCGTGGCCTCCGGCCCCAACGGCGCCAACCCGCACCACGAGGCCGGGGACCGGGTCGTCGGCGACGGTGACATGGTCGTCCTCGACTTCGGAGGCCTCAAGGACGGCTACGGCTCCGACACCAGCCGCACCGTGCACGTGGGCGAGCCCACCGAGGAGGAGCGCACCGTCCACGACCTGGTGCGCGCCGCCCAGGAGGCCGGGGTGCGTGCCGTCCGGCCGGGCGCCGCCTGCCAGGACGTGGACCGGGCCGCCCGCGCGGTCATCGACGCCGCCGGGTACGGCGAGTTCTTCATCCACCGCACCGGGCACGGCATCGGCGTCACCACCCACGAGCCGCCGTACATGATCGAGGGCGAGGAACAGCCCCTGGTGCCCGGCATGTGCTTCTCCGTGGAACCCGGTGTCTATCTGCCCGGCCGGTTCGGCGTGCGCATCGAGGACATCGTCACCGTGACCCCGGACGGCGGCCGACGCCTCAACGACACCACCCGTGAGATGGTCATAGTGGAGTGAGCGGCCACGGCACACCCCACGACGACCTCCCGGAACGGCGACGGCACGACACATGACCCAGGCACCGACCCCCACCGCGGACACCGTCCGCAGACTCGTCCGCTCCCTGCTGAAGGAGAGCGGGGAGCACGCCGACGCGGCGGAGGTGCGGCCCGTCACCGAGGGCCGCACGCACACCTGGTCGGTCGGCACACGTCATGTGCTGCGGCTCGCCCCGGACCGCGAGGGTTCCGTCTCCCTGCGCCGGGAACTCCGGCTGCGGGAACTCGTCCGCCCGTACGTCCCCGTCGCCCTGCCAGTCGGCGTCGCCCACGCCGAATGGGCGCCCGGTCTCGCCTGCACCCTCGACACCCGGCTGCCCGGCGCGGTCGCGGACGAGCGGGACGTGTCCGCGCTCGGCGAGGCCGACCTCGCCGGACTCCTCGGCGGGCTGCGCGAGGTGCCGGTCCGCCAGGCGGAGACCCTGGGCGTGCCGCACGCCGCGCCCCGCTCCCTGGAGGCGCTGCGCCGCATGGCCGTGCACGCGGCCGAACGGCTCGCCGCCGCCGACGAGTTCGACCCCGGCCGACTGCACCAGCTCACCGGGCCCGGTGCCGCCCACCTCGCCACGCAGCCCGGCACCGCCGTCCTCAGCCACCGCGCGCTCACCGGAGACCATGTGCTGGTCAGCGAGGACGGGCGGGTGCGCGGCGCCCTCGACTGGAGCCGCACCGCGTTCGGGGACCCGGCCGAGGACATCGCCGCCCTCGCCCTGGCCGTCGGCTCACCCGCCGCCGTCCGCGCCGCGACCCTCACCGGGTACGGCCCCCGCCCCTGCCTGCGCGGCCTCTGGCTGGCCCGCTGCGACACCGTCCTCCGTCTCACCGACCACCTCGACGGCCGCACCCCCGCCGCCTCCCCGGCCCGCCTGCGCACCCAGCTCCGCCGTGCCTGGGAACCGATCCTGCTGGAACGCGTCACGGAACTGAAGGACGAGGACAGCCTCGACCCTTAAGCCCCGTAAGCCCCGTACCCCCCGTGATCCCGCGAGGGAGGGCGTCTCAGGGCTGGACCAGCACCACGCACGACTCGCCCGGTACGTGCAACAGCCCGTCCGGGCCCGGCTGTTCGACCGGGTCCCAGGCGGCCAGCACCTCCACGCGGCCGGTGCCGAGGGGGATCGCCGTCTCCTGCTTGCCGAGGTTCACCGCGACGCGCACGTCACCGCGCCGGAAGGCCAGCCAGCGGGCGTCCTCGTCGAAGGCGACCTTGGTGTCCGCGAGGTCGGGGTCGGTGAGGTCGGGCTGTTCGCGGCGCAGGGCGATCAGGCGCCGGTACCAGGCGAGGACACGGGCGTGCGCGTCCCGTCCCGGCTCCGACCAGTCCAGGCAGGAGCGGTCGCGGGTCGCCGGGTCCTGCGGGTCGGGTACGTCCTCCTCGGCCCAGCCGTGCGCCGCGAACTCCCGGCGCCTGCCCCGCCGTACCGCCTCGGCCAGCTCCGGATCGGTGTGGTCGGTGAAGAACTGCCAGGGGGTGCCCGCCGCCCACTCCTCGCCCATGAACAGCATCGGGGTGAACGGCGCGGTCAGTGTCAGCGTCGCCGCGCAGGCCAGCAGGCCGGGGGAGAGGGTCGCGGCGAGCCGGTCGCCCTGGGCGCGGTTGCCGATCTGGTCGTGGGTCTGGGAGTAGCCGAGCAGCCGGTGCCCCGCCACCCGCGCCCGGTCCAGCGGACGGCCGTGCGCGCGGCCCCGGAACGACGAGTGCGTACCGTCGTGGAAGTAGCCGCCGGTCAGGGTCTTGGCGACGGCCGCGAGCGGGGCGCGCGCGAAGTCGGCGTAGTAGCCCTGCGCCTCACCGGTCAGCGCGGTGTGCAGGGCGTGGTGGAAGTCGTCGTTCCACTGCGCGTGCAGACCGAGACCGTGATCGGCGCGGGCGGTGATGAAACGCGGGTCGTTCAGGTCCGACTCGGCCACCAGGAACAGCGGGCGGCCCACCTCGTCGGAGAGCGCGTCCACCCCGGCGGACAGCTCCTCCAGGAAGTGCCGGGCGCGGGTGTCCCACAGCGCGTGCACCGCGTCCAGCCGGAGCCCGTCGATCCGGTACTCCCGCAGCCAGGCCAGCGCGCTGCCCAGCAGGAACGCGCGCACCTCGTCCGAACCGGGCGCGTCCAGGTTCACCGCCGAACCCCACGGCGTGTGGTGCGTGTCGGTGAAGTACGGCCCGAACAGCGGGAGGTGGTTGCCTGACGGGCCCAGGTGGTTGTGCACCACGTCCAGGACGACGCCCAGGCCCAGTTCGTGCGCCCGGTCCACGAACCGCTTCAGCGCCTCCGGGCCGCCGTAGGGCTCGTGCACCGCCCACAGCGAGACCCCCTCGTACCCCCAGCCGTGCGTACCGGGGAACGGGCACAGGGGCATCAACTCGACGTGTGTGACGCCGAGTTCTACCAGGTGCTCCAGCCGCCCGGCCGCCGCGTCCAGGGTGCCCTCGCCGGTGTACGTACCCACGTGGAGTTCGTACAGCACCGCGCCCGGCAGCCCGCGCCCCGCCCAGTCGGCCCGCCAGGTGTACGTGCCGTGCTCCACCACCGCGCTGAGCCCGTCCGGGCCGTCCGGCTGGCGGCGCGAGCGCGGGTCGGGCAGCACGGGGCCGCCGTCCAGCGCGAACCCGTACCGCGTGCCGTCCCCGGCCGCGGCCTCGCCCGACCACCACCCGGCCCGCTCCGGATCGCGTCCCAACGGCTGTTCGGCGCCGTCGCAATGGAGCGTCACACGGTCTGCCTGCGGTGCCCACACCTCGAACTGCACGGACGGTTCCCCTTCGTCTGCTCAGCGTGATCTCGCCCGTCCATCGTGCCGCGAAAGCGATCAATCCGCCGTCGAATCACGCCCTTTCGCGCCGGGTGTCGCGGAACCGACCGTACAACTCCCCCCGGATTCCCCGGCTTCCCCCGTTTCTGGACACTCCGGGGGTCGCTGTTCGACAATCACAGGTGTGACGTCGTCCTTCGAGTTCCCCGTGCATCCCGCGCGGCTGTCCGACGCGGAGCGGGACAAGGTGCTCCAGGTGCTGCGGGACGGTGTCGCGCTGGGCCGGCTCTCGCACGACACGTTCGTCCACCGCATGGAACTCGCGCTGGCCGCGCGCCGCTCCGACGAACTCGCCGCCCTCGTCGCCGATCTGCCCCGCGAGAACCGGTTCGCCCGCGCGGTGTTCGGCACCGTGGAGGCGGTCTCCGGTTTCACCGTACGGCTGCGCCGGGCCTGGCGGTCCGAGAAGCTGCCCAAGCTGCTGCTGCCGCACGGGGTGCACGGGCATCCGCTGCGCGTCGGCCGTGACCCGGCCAACGGACTCCGCCTCAACCACGAGTCGGTCTCCCGTGTGCACGCCGAACTCCGGCAGCAGGGCGGGATGTGGGTGCTGCGCGACCTCGGCTCGACCAACGGGACCACCGTCAACGGGCGGCGGGTACTGGGGTCCGTCGTGGTGCGGGACGGTGACCAAGTGGCCTTCGGCGAGGCGGCGTTCCGGCTCTCGGGAGGCTGACCGGCCGGACGAGGAGTTCAGGACGCGTCAACTCCGTTCACCAAGCGACCTGTTGCTGTCCCACCGATGACCTCGCGGACCCCGTTCGGGTGAGCCGGGTCGGGTACGTCTGCGCGTGTGCCGATGTACCGCACATGACCTACCTCACCCGAGCCGCCGCCCTCACCGGCGCCCTGCTGCTCTCGGTCGGGCCGCTCACCGCGAGCCCCGCACAGGCGGCACCCGGTGACGCGCCGCCCGGCGACTGGCTCGCCCTGACCGTGACCCGAGGAACCGGACAGCCCGGCGGCACCGGACAGCCCACCGGAGCCGCGCCGATCACCGGTACCCGCGGCGCCCTCCTACTGTGCGACCCACCCCAGGGGCACCCCCACGCCGGTGAGGCGTGTGCCGAACTCGGTTCGGCGGACGGCGACTTCGAGGCGATCCCGCCCCGGACCGGCACCTTCTGCCCGATGATCTTCGCCCCGGTGACCGTGCACGCCCACGGGCGGTGGAGCGGGCGTACCGTCGAGTTCCGCCGGACGTACACCAATCACTGCGTGATGACCCGGATGGCGGGTGCGGTGTTCGCGCTGGACGCGGACTGAGCCGCCGCCGCGACGGCCGGGGCCCGTGGGAGCGGGGGCGGGGGAGACTCAGCCCTCCTGCTCACGGGCGTGCCGGGCCGCCGCCAGCACGGTCCGCGACTGATGCCCGATCTGGTGCTCCACCGGCACCCAGCGTGCGTGGAACCGGTCCGCGAAGGCCGCGCACCAGTCGGCCACCAGCCGCTCCAGGCCCGGTACGGCCGGGTCGCCGCGCTCGCGCAGCACCCGCAGCAGCATGGAGGCGGCGCGCAGCGGGAGCCGCCGCCCGAAGGCGTCCACGCTGCCGACGTACGCCATCGTCGTCGCGGCCGGAGGGGTGTCGGTCCAGTCGCGGGCCAGGCCGGGGGCGAGGCCGACCGCCCAGCGCGCGGCGCGCAGCAGTGGGCCGTCGGCGTCCGCCAGCCGGGGCAGCGCGTCGGTGAGCACCCGCTCGACCGTCAGGGAGTCCCGCAGCAGCCGGGCCGCCAGCCGCCGGATCGCGGCGGCGGGCGCCGGGTGCGGGGCCGGGTCGCCCACCAGGTCGCTCGCCCACATCGGCACCTCCACCACGGCGGTCAGCCCGCCGTACCGGTGCGTGTGGTACCACGTGCTGTGCCGGGCGTCGTCCGGCATGCTCGGATAGGCGGCGGCGCTGTCCGGCCCCGGCATCACGTGCACCCCCGGCCCCGACACGGGCCAGCCCGCCGCGTCCGACGCGCCCATCTCCACCGGGATGTGCCACCGCGCGGCCGACTTGGCGAACGGCTCCGCGAGCCCCGGCACGTCCCGCGTCAACTGCACCCACGTACCGCCCAGTTCGGTCGCGTGCAGGGTCACCTGGAGGTACGGCCGCAGCTCGTCGATGAGCCGGGTGAGGGTCCGCGTCTCGGGTGGCAGCCGGTCCGGTGGCAGGACGGCGGGTGACCACTCGACCTGCTCGGCGCCGGTGGGCCGGTAGAAGCCGAGGTGGTAGTCGTAGAGGCTGCGCGGCGACGGGGTGTGGTGCAGGGCCGCGCCGTCCGGATCGGCGCACAGCAGGAAGTGCCAGGAGACTCCGTCCCGCAACTCCGGCTCCGCCAGCACCCGTTCGGCCAGCACCCGCAGCGTCGCACCGCCCGCCGGTTCGTTGGCGTGCGCCCCGGCCACCACCAGCACCGCCCGCCGGGCCCGCCCCACCGACAGCACCTCCACCGGACGCCCGGCCCGCGAGCGCCCCACCTGCCGGAACACGCAGAGACCCGGCTCCTGAACCGCCAACGCCCTTGCGTGCGCCACCAGTTCGGAAACACTGGGATACCGCAGCTCCGGCAGAGGACTCACCCCCCGAACCCTGTCCGCCCGCCTCCGATCCCCAAGTCCCGCACGCCACGAACCAACTGTCAAGCGCACCGGTCCGGACCGGCGGCCGGATTCCCCGGTTCCGTCCCGTGCCGGTGCGGCTGCGCTTACACGGACTCCGCCACCCGCTCCAGCAGCGCCACCGGCGCCGCCGAGAACAGCTCAGCCAGCGCCACCCGCCCGCTGAACTCCCTTTCCCCGCCCAGGACATCGGTCCAGCGGCCCGGTGGCAGCGGGAGGGTGGTGTCGTGCCAGCCACCGGATTCGGCGAGGCGGAGGGAGAGCCGGGTGACGGCGGTCAGGGTGCGGTCGGTGCGGGTGAAGGCCAGGCAGTGGCCGGCGGCGGGCCCTTCGGCGGTGAGGGGGGTGTAGGAGGCGGAGCGGCCGAAGGCGGACGGCCGACGGGCGCGCAGACGCAGCGCGGCGGACGACAGGGCGTCCTTCTCGCCGGGGTCGGCCGGGGGGAAGGAGACGGCGCGCCGGTTGTCGGGGTCCACCAGCGCGCGGTACTCGCCCTCGGTGCCCTGGTAGACGTCCGGGACGCCCGGCATCGTCAGATGGACCAGGGCGGTGCCGAGGACGTTGGCCCGGATGTGGGGTTCGAGCGCCTTGCGCAGGGCGGCGACGCGCTCACCGGCGGGACCGCACGGACCCTCGGCGACGAACCGCGCCACCGCCTCCTCGTACGGCGGTTCCTGCTCGGTCCAGCTCGTGTACATGCCCGCCTCGCGGACGTGCTTGAGCAGTGCCTGCTGGACGCGGTCCTCGTCGGCCGGGCCGAGCCCGAACACCGTCTGCCAGGCGGCCCAGGCGAGCTGCCCGTCCGGGACACCCCCCTCGGCCCGCGTCAGCTCGGCCAGCAGTTCCGAGTAGCGGTCCGGGCACTCGGTGAGCACCGCGAGCGCCGCCCGCACGTCCGCGCTGCGCTTGGTGTCGTGGGTGGTGACCACCGTGCCGGTGACCGGCCAGTCCCGCTGGACACGGGCGCACCAGGCGTGGAAGTCGTCCGGGGTCACCCCGGGGGAGCCCGGATCGCCGCCCACCTCGGTGGCGGACAGCAGCGGGACGTACCGGTAGAACGCGGTGTCCTCCAGCGACTTGGCGCGCAGCGCCGACGAGGTCTGCGCGAACCGGGTACGGAACTCGGCCCGGTCGGCGTGGTCCGGGGCCGCCGGGTCGCCGGGCGGCTCGACCAGCAGTCGGCGCACGATGTCCACCACCTCGGCCTCCTCCGGCACCACGAACGCCAGCCTGGCTTCCTCGGCGGCCCGTTCGGTGACGACGAGGGAGGCGTCCTGGGAGGCGTAGGGCCGGTACACCTCCATCCGGACGAGCAGTTCCTCCAGCGCGGTGCGCAGCGCCCAGTGCGCGCGGTCGCGCAGCGCGAGATCCGGCGAGGAAGCGCACAGCCGGGCCGCGACCCGCGTCAACCGGTCGGTCTCGGTGGCGAGTTCATGGGTGATCACCTTGTACGCGGCCCGCCGCGCGGTCGCCTCCCAGTTGCCGCCCCGGTCGGTCTGCGGCGCCGCGAACGCCCGGTAGCGGCCCAGGAGTTCGTACGCCCCGGTGCGGTCGGTGAACACGCCGTCCACCTGGCGCAGCGCGTCGTACCCGGTGGTGCCGGCGACCGGCCAGGACGCGGGCAGGTGTTCGCCGTCGGCGAGGATCTTCTCCACCACCGTCCAGCGTCCGCCGGTCGCCCCGTCCAGCCGGGCGAGATAGCCGTCCGGGTCGGCGAGCCCGTCCGGGTGGTCGATGCGCAGCCCGTCCAGCACCCCGTCGGCGAGCAGCTGGAGGATCTTGGCGTGGGTGGCGTCGAACACCTCCGGGTCCTCGACGCGCACCCCGATCAGCTCCGAAATGCTGAAGAAGCGGCGGTAGTTCAGCTCGGTGCGGGCCAGCCGCCACCACGCGGGCCGGTACCACTGGGCGTCCAGCAGCTCCGGCAGCGGCAGATGCGCGGTGCCCTCGCGGAGCGGGAGGACGTGGTCGTGGTGGCGCAGCACGTCGCCGTCCACCACCAGATGCTCCAGCTGGGAGCCGACCGGACCGCCCAGCACGGGCAGCAGCAGCCGCCCGTCCTGCGCCGCCCAGTCGATGTCGAACCAGCGCGCGTACGGCGACTCGGGCCCCTCCCGCAGCACCTCCCACAGCGCCTTGTTGTGCCGGGGCGCCATCGCCATGTGGTTGGGCACGATGTCCGCCACCAGGCCCAGGCCGTGCTCCCGCGCGGTGCGGGCCAGGGCGCGCAGTCCCTCCTCGCCGCCCAGCTCCTCGCGCACCCGGCCGGGGTCCGTGACGTCGTACCCGTGCGTGGAACCGGGCACCGCCTCCAGGACCGGGGACAGGTGCAGATGCGAGACGCCGAGCGACGCCAGATGGGGCACGGCCGCCTCGGCGGCGCCGAACGGGAACGCGGGCTGGAGTTGCAGCCGGTAGGTGGCCGTGGGCACGTCCGGGCCGGGGCGCTCAGAAGTCATGCTGACCTACGTACCCCGCCCGGCGCCGTTCGTGTCATCCCCGCGCGGTCGGACCGCCCGCGTCATCCGGTCGGCCCCCGTCACCGGCCACACTCCCCCCTCCCGCCCCTCCCGGCCCGCGCCGTCTACGCGGGCCGCTGGAGCACCGTCAGACTGCGGTCGGCCAGCGTGAGCCGCTCGCCCGCGCCCACCTTGGGCCCGCTGCCCGGCGGCACCCCGTCCGGCCGGGCGGTGTCCACGACCACCTGCCACTCCGCCCCGTGATCGACGGGCACCGTGAAGTCCAGCGGCTCGTGCGAGGCGTTGAACATCAGCAGGAACGAGTCGTCCCCGATCCGTTCCCCGCGCGGCCCCGGCTCGGAGATCGCGTTGCCGTTGAGGAAGACGGTCAGCGCCGACGCCCCCGCCGAGTCCCAGTCCGCCTGTTCCATCTCGCCGCCGTGCGGGGTGAACCAGGCCACGTCCGACAGCTCGTCGTGCGTGCCCTCCACCGGGCGTCCGTGCAGGAAGCGGCGGCGCCGGAACACCGGGTGGTCGCGGCGCAGCCACACCATCGCCCGCACGAACTCCAGCAGTTGACCGCCGTCCGGGCCGCCGCCCTCCTCCCCGTCCCCCGGCCACTCCACCCACGACAGCTCGTTGTCCTGGCAGTAGGCGTTGTTGTTGCCGTCCTGGGTGCGGCCGAACTCGTCGCCGTGGCTGATCATCGGCACGCCCTGGGACAGCATCAGCGTGGCGAGGAAGTTGCGGGTCTGCCGGGCCCGCAGCTCCCGGATGTCCGGGTCGTCGGTCTCGCCCTCCGCGCCGCAGTTCCAGGACCGGTTGTGGCTCTCGCCGTCCCGGTTCTCCTCGCCGTTGGCCTCGTTGTGCTTGTCGTTGTACGACACGAGGTCGCGCAGCGTGAAACCGTCGTGGCAGGTCACGAAGTTGATGGAGGCCAGCGGACGGCGCCCGTCGTCCTGGTACAGATCGGAGGAGCCGGTCAGCCGGGACGCGAACTCCGCCAGCGCGCGTGACTCGCCGCGCCACACATCGCGCACGGTGTCCCGGTACTTGCCGTTCCACTCCGTCCACAGCGGCGGGAAGTTGCCCACCTGGTAGCCGCCCTCGCCGACGTCCCACGGCTCCGCGATCAGCTTCACCTGCGAGACCACCGGGTCCTGCTGCACCAGGTCGAAGAAGGACGACAGCCGGTCCACCTCGTGGAACTGCCGGGCCAGCGTCGCCGCGAGGTCGAAGCGGAACCCGTCCACGTGCATCTCGGTCACCCAGTACCGCAGCGAGTCCATGATCAGCTGGAGCACGTGCGGGGACCGCATGAGCAGCGAGTTCCCGGTGCCCGTGGTGTCCATGTAGTAGCGCGGGTCGTCGGTCAGCCGGTAGTACGACGGATTGTCGATGCCCTTGAACGACAGCGTCGGGCCCAGGTGGTTGCCCTCGGCGGTGTGGTTGTAGACCACGTCGAGGATGACCTCGATGCCCGCCTCGTGCAGCGCCCGCACCGCCGACTTGAACTCCAGCACCTGCTGGCCCCGGTCGCCCCAGGAGGCGTACGCGTTGTGCGGGGCGAAGAAGCCGATCGTGTTGTAGCCCCAGTAGTTGTTCAGCCCCATGTCCACCAGGCGGTGGTCGTTCACGAACTGGTGGACCGGCATCAACTCCAGTGCGGTCACGCCCAGTTGCTTCAGGTGCTCCAGGATTGCCGGGTGCGCGAGCGCCGCGTACGTGCCGCGCAGCTCGTCGGGGAGGCCGGGGTGGCGCATGGTGAGGCCCTTGACGTGCGCCTCGTAGATCACCGTGCGGTGGAACTCGGTGCGCGGCGGCCGGTCGTCACCCCAGTCGAAGTACGGGTTGATCACCACCGAGGTCATGGTGTGCGGCGCGGAGTCCAGGTCGTTGCGCCGGTCCGGCTCCCCGAAGTGGTAGCCGTACACCTCCTCGCCCCACCGCACCGCCCCGCTGACCGCCTTCGCGTACGGGTCCAGCAGCAGCTTCGCCGAGTTGCAGCGCAGCCCGCGTGCCGGGTCGTGCGGGCCGTGCACCCGGAACCCGTACCGCTGGCCCGGCATCACGCCCGGCACGTACGCGTGCCGTACGAACGCGTCGCTCTCGCGGAGTTCCACCGCCGTCTCCGAGCCGTCGTCGTGCAGCAGACACAGCTCTACTCGGTCCGCGGCCTCGGTGAAGACCGCGAAGTTGGTCCCGGCGCCGTCGTACGTCGCGCCGAGCGGATATGCCTCTCCAGGCCAGACCTGCATGGGTAGGACTCTTCCAGGAGGAGTGCCCCGGCGGGGCCGCGTTGGGTTCGAGTCTGCCCCGAAACCGCGCCGACCCACCGTGTACGGGCCGTTCCCGTGCGCCCGGGCACCCACCGGCGGGCCCGCGCGCCCGGCGGCGCGGTCCGTGGCACCCGCGCCGGGTGGCACGTACGTCCGAGGAGTGGCCGGAACCGGACGTGACCGGTCGCGGCGCGCGCCGGGGGCCCGGCCGGGGGGTGCCCCGGCGCCGGACACGCGGAGTGGGGACGGCGCGCTCCGGGACGCGCGCCGCCCGCCCGGCGGACCGGGCCCCGGGAACCGTCCCTGGTCTGGAGGAACGTACGGCGCGCCGTACGCGGTGCCCCGCGCGGGCGCGCGGCCGTACCGGCGCCGTGCGCCCCCGGCGCTATGACCCCGCTCACTCCCCGTGAGCGCCGGAGCCGGAACGGCCAAGGCATACAGGGAAGTTGGAGGTCACATCCGGGAAACCGACCTGTCCATCGGGCTGCACCGCCCGCCGCTCCCGGAGTACCCTTCCTTGATCGTTGGGACGGGGAAGGCCCTGGGGTGGCGGAAGGCGGTGCGCGGGTGGGCTCGGGTGGGCTGGAGCTGCCCCCTGGTGGCGAGGGCCACGAGGGAGACTCCGCGGACGTCCCGCCCGGCGCGGTGTCCCTGGCCCGGCCGATGGACGCCACCGGCTCCATCGGGCCGGACCTCGAATGGGGCGCCGACGCCTGGCTGGAGGTGCGCACCCGCGCGCAGCGGGCGGGCCGCGCCTACATCTGGCTGAATCTGGTCGAACAGCGGCTGCGCGCCGTCGTCGCCGCCGTGCTCCGCCCGGTCTACGAGCCCGTGCACGGCGACGACTGGGTGGTGGCCGCCGCCGGACCGGCCGGGCAGGAATGGGTGCAGCGGGCCGTCGCCGTCCGCGAAGTCAGCCGCCGCAAGGGCTACTTGCTCGACCCGGCCGACGACAACGTGCTCAGCTTCCTCACCCTCCCGCAACTGCGCGAACTCGTCGTCCAGCACTGGCCCTGCTTCGAGCCGTACGTGGACGAGCGCCGCGATCTCGAACTCGCCCTGGACGAGCTGGAGGTGACGCGCAACGTCGTCTCCCGCAACCGCGCGCTCTCCGAGGCGGTGCTCGGCCAGGCCGAACGCGCCTCCGCGCGGCTGCTGGAGCTGCTCGGCGCGGCCGGTGACGTGCCCTCCGCGCGGCGGCTGCCGGTGGACGCCGTCGAGGACCTCGTCGGCGACCGGTACGCCGACGTGGTCGCCGTGCACCCCGACCGGGTGCGGCTGATGCGCCGGTTCCCCGCCGAGGACATCTTCGGCTCCGCCCGCCGCCTCGACGCCATCGGCATCGGGCTGAACCTGCTGGTGCAGAACTTCTCCGGCCGCCGACTGGTCCGGCTCGCGGAGTCCGGCTGCCGCGTCCGGCTCCTCTTCCTCAACCCCGCCTCCAGCGCGGTCAAGCGCCGTGAGCGCGAACTCGGGATGAAGCGCGGCGAGTTGAGCCGCTCGGTCGAGATGAACATCCTGCACATGCGCCGGGTCCGCTCCCGCCTGCGCGACCCGGGCGCCTTCGAGATCCAGGTGTACGACGAGACCCCCAGGTTCACCGCCTATCTGGTGGACGGCGACGGTGCCGACGGGGTCGCGGTGGTCCAGTCGTATCTGCGCGGGGCACGCGGCATGGAGTCGCCGGTCTTGGTGCTGCGCGGCGGCAGCCGACTCGTCACCTCCCAGGACGTGGTGGAGACCGGCCTCTTCCCGACCTACCGGGAGGAGTTCGAGCAGGCGTGGGCGGATTCGCGGCCCGTGTCCTGAAACGCCGGTGATCGTCGGGAGCCGCTGGAATTCATCCGCCCTGTCCGTCCCGTGCGCCGGTCGGGCGGAACGCGGTCCGCCGGTTGTCGGTGCCGCGTGCGATGGTGGAGGCCACTGGGGGAACGCACCACCGAGAAGGGGGGCCGCACATGAGCTGGCACCAAGAGCTGCTGATCGGCTTCGACCTGGAGACGACCGGGACCGATCCGCGCGAGGCGCGCATCGTCACCGGCGCGGTGATCGAGGTCAGGGCCGGGGAGACGCTGGGCCGCCGCGAATGGCTGGCCGATCCGGGGGTGGAGATACCCGCCGACGCGGTCGCCGTCCACGGCATCAGCAACGAACGCGCGGCGGCCGAGGGCCGTCCCGCCGACGAGGTCGCCGACACCCTGGCCGACGTCCTCACCGGCTACTGGAGCACGGGCGTGCCGGTCGTCGCGTACAACGCGGCCTTCGACCTCACGCTGCTCTCCGCCGAACTCGCCCGCCACGGACTGCCGTCCCTCGCGGACCGGCTCGGCGGGCGGCCACCGGCGCCGGTCATCGACCCCTACACCATCGACCGCCGGGTGGACCGCTACCGCAGGGGCAAGCGGAACCTGGAGGCGGTCTGCGCGGAGTACGGCATCGTCCTCGACGCCGCCCACGACGCCGCGGCCGACGCCCTCGCCGCCGCCCGCCTGGCCTCCGCGATAGCCGACCGCCACCCCAAGGTCGCCGAACTGGGCCCCGCCGCGCTGCACGAGCGGCAGATCGAGTGGTACGCCGACTGGGCGGCCGACTTCCAGGCGTTCCTGCGCCGCAAGGGCGAGACGGACGCGGTGGTGGACGGGGTGTGGCCGGTCCGGGAGCCGGCCGGGTCGCTCACCTGAGGTGCCGGGGCGCCGGGTCCGTTGACCGCCCGGTGCCCGGTGCCCGGTGCCGTGCCGCCGCCGCGTCACGGCCGCCGTCGCACCGGTCAGAACGGGTACCAGCGCACCGACGTGTCCCCGTCGCGCAGGGAGGCCACCCGGCGGCGGAACTCCGCCAGAGCCTTCGGGTTGCCCGGGGCGTGCTGGGCGACCCAGGCGCAGCTGGCCGTCTCACGGGCGCCCCGCAGCACCGCGCAGCCGTCCCACGCGCGCACGTCCCAGCCGTAGGCGTCGGTGAAGGCGTCGTAGGACTCGGCGGGCAGGCCGTAGCGGTCGCGGGACAGCGCCATCACCACGAGGTCGTGCTCGCGGAGGTCGGCGGCGAAGGTCTCCAGGTCCAGCAGGACCGGGCCGTGCGGGCCGATGTGCACATTGCGCGGCAGCGCGTCCCCGTGGATCGCCCCCGGCGCCAGACGCGGGGTCAGCGCGGCGGCGGCCGAGGCGAAACCGTCCCGGCGCTCACGCAGATACGCGGCGTCGGCGGGGTCGATCGCGTCGCCCGCGAGCCGCAGCCAGCGCTCCACCCCGCCCAGCAGATCGCGCGGCGGCAGGGCGAACGCCGGTGCGGGCAGCGCGTGCACCAGCCGCAGCAGCCCGGCCAGATCGCGGGGTCCGGCCGGGCGCACCGGGTCGGGCAGCCGGTGCCACACGGTCACCGGGTGCCCGTGCACCAGCAGCGGTTCCGGCACGGCCGCGCGCACCGCGGGCACCTCCGCCCCGGCCAGCCAGCGGGCGATGTCCAGCTCCCGCCGCGCGCGGGGCAGGAGTTCGGCGTCCCGGCCCACCTTGACGACCAGCTCCCCGGCCGCGAACACCGCGTTCTCGCCCAGCGCGAGCAACCGCGCGTCCTCCGCCGGGCCGGGCAGCACCCCGGCGGCGGCCAGTACCTCCCGCGCGCGTGCCTCGTCCATCCGTCCGCCTCCGTGGTTCCCTCGTCCGTCGCCGTGTCCGGCCCCGTCCCCGACGGGGGCCAGTCTCGCATTCGCACAGGTCCGGGCGGGTACCGAGGGGCATCCGGGAGGGGCAGGGCCGGGCCGTCGTACGCCGCCGGGACTCCGGGCCGCTCTACAGTGACGCGATGACGACCTACGCCGCACTCCTGCGCGGAATCAACGTCGGCGGCGCCCGCAAGCTCCCGATGGCCGACCTGCGCACCCTCATGACCGGCCTCGGGCTCGACGGCGTACGCACCCATCTGCAGAGCGGCCAGGCCGTGTTCGGTGCCGAGCGCGGTGACGAGGCTTCCTGGGCGGCCGAGTTGGCCGAAGCGGTCCGGGAGCGGTTCGGCTTCACCGTGGACGTCCTCGTGCGCGACCACGCGTATCTGCGTTCGGTGGCCGACAACTGTCCTTTTGGCGCAGCGGAGTTGGAGCCGAAACAGCTCCACGTCACCTACTTCGACGCACCCGTCACCGCCGACCGGTTCGCGGGCATCGACCACACCGCGCTGCTCCCCGAGGAGTTCCGCCTCGGGGACCGCTGCCTCTACCTGCTCGCCCCCGACGGACTCGGCCGGTCCAGGCTCGCCGCCGAACTCTCCCGGCCGCGCGTGACCAGGGGGCTCGTCGCCACCACCCGCAACTGGAACACCGTCGTCAAGCTGGTCGAACTCACCTCAGGGCAGGGGTGATCGGCCCGGACCCGCTGTGCCAGGCTCGCTCCCATGCGATACATCATCATCGGGGCGGGAGCGGTTGGCGGCGCGGTCGGCGGACGGCTGGCACAGGCCGGGCACGAGGTCGTGCTCGTCGCCCGGGGCGCCCATCTGGCGGCCCTGCGGGAGCGGGGCCTTCGTCTCCATGTCCCCGAAGGCGAACTGACCTTTCCACTTAAGGCCGTTGACGGTCCCGACGCGCTCGGGGAACTGCGCGCCGACGACGTCCTCCTCCTCGCCGTCAAGACCCAGGACACCGTCACCGCCCTGGAGAAGTGGCGCACGGCACCCGTCGCGGGCGGTGGCACCGCCGCCGAACTGCTGCCCGTGCTCTGCCTCCAGAACGGCGTGGAGGGCCCGCGTCTCGCGCTGCGCGCCTTCCGGCACGTCTACGCCGTCTGCGTGTGGCTGCCCGCCGGACACCTCGAACCCGGCGTGGTCTCCGCCGCCGGGGCCCCGCTCACCGGCATCCTGCACATCGGCCGCCATCCGCACGGCACCGACGACACCGCCCACCGCGTCGCCGCCGACCTCGCGGGCGCCCACTTCGAGGCACCGGTCGTGCCCGACGTGGCCCGCTGGCAGTACGCCAAGCTGCTCGCCAACCTCGGCAACGCCCTGGAGGCCGTCGCCGGGCGCGTGGACGATGACGCCGCCCGTGCGCTGTACGCCAAGGTCCGCGCCGAGGGCGAGACCGTGCTCGACGCGGCCGGGATCGCCTATGCCACCGTGGAGGAACAGCGCGCGGTGCGCGGCCACAAGGTCGATCCCGTGCCGCTGCCGGACGCCCCGCGCGGCGGCTCCTCCACCTGGCAGTCCCTCGCCCGGGGTACCGGCACCATCGAGGCCGACCACCTCAACGGCGAGATCGTGCTCCTCGGCAGGCAGCACGGTGTGCCGACCCCGCTCAACGAGCTGCTCCAGAGCCTCGCCAACCGCTTCGCACACGAGCGCAGGCCCGCCGGATCACTCCCGCCGCGGGAACTGGAGCGGCTCGCGGACAAGGCCGTCACGGGTGCGGTTCACCCGGACGAGTGACGATTTTCCGGGCTTCGGGCACGTACGATCACGGCGCCCCGGAAGACTGTTCCGCCCCAGGAGTCAGGACACGCCAATGAGTACGTACAACTTCCACGGCAACAGCGGCCCCGCAGGGATGGGCGACTTCGGCCGGGTCGCGTTCGACCCCTACCGGCCCGCGTCCGAAGGACTGGTGGGGCTCTCCGACGACCTGCTCGACGCGCTGCACGCCGAGTTCCCCGGTCTCGTCGTGCACGGCGAGGCCATCCGGGGCGCCCTGCTGGAGTCCCTCGGGGACGGCGGGCCGCCGAACCGGGGCCGTATCCGCTCCGCCCTGGAGGCCATCAGCATCGGCGCCCCGGCCGGTACCCAGAGCCTGGTCCACACCCAACAGCTCGCCACCGTGCTCCAGTTGTGAGCGGAAGCCGCACAACGCCCTTGAGGTGTACGGCCGTTCAGGCGCCGAGCGCCGCCCGGAGCGGGTGGCGCGCAGCGTCGTAGCGGCCCAGCAGCACCCGCGCCACCTCCGGTGCCGGACCCAGCACGTCCGCCAGTACGTCCGCCCCGGCCGCACCGCGCGCGATGCGGTCGGGGAGGAAACCCGGCGCCAGGACGTACGGCGCGACGGCGACCCGCGCACAGCCCAGCGCGCGCAGCTCCGCGACGGCGCCCTCGGTGCGGGGCAGCGCGGCCGACGCGTACGCGGGCAGCACCGCGCGCCATCCGGCGGCCCGCCGCCACTCCCGCGCGACCGTGTCGATCACCGCGACGGCCTCCGGGTCGGACGACCCCGCCGACGCCAGCACGACCCCGGTCGAGCCCCGGTCCGCGCCGGTCTGACCGGCCTCCGCCAGCCGCCGCTCCAGCGCCGCGACCAGCAGCGGATCGGGTCCCAGCACCTCCGCCTGCCGCACCCGCAGCCGCGCGGGCGCCGCCCGCAGCACGGCCGGGATGTCGGACTTGGCGTGGAAGGCGCGGGTCAGCAGCAGCGGCAGCGCCACCACGTCCCGTACGCCCTCCCGCGCCAGGGACTCCAGCACGCCCGGCACGGAGGGGAGGGTGAAGTCCAGGAACCCGGTCTCCACCCGCAGTCCCGGCCGCATCGCCCGCACCCGGCGCACCAGGGCGTGCACGGTCGCGGCGTGCCGGGGATCGCGGCTGCCGTGGGCGACGACGAGGAGGACGGGTGCGTTCATGGCTGCCCTCAGTTTTTCACCAGGAGGCCCCGGCCGCGCAGCACGGACCGCTCCAGGGGGCTGAAGATCAGCAGATCGATGGCGATGCCGACGAACAGGATCAGCAGGATCGCCTCGAACACCATCGCCATGTCCTGCGCGTTGCGCCCGTTCTCCAGCAGCTGGCCGAGACCGACGCCGAGGTCGGGGAACGAGGCGATGATCTCCGCCGCCATCAGCGACCGCCAGGAGAACGCCCAGCCCTGCTTCATCCCGGCCACATAGCCGGGCAGCGCCGCGGGGAGCAGCACGTGCCGGACGCCTTGGAGTCCGGTGGCGCCCAGGGTGCGGCCCGCCCGCAGGAACAGCGGCGGCACCTGATCGACACCGGACACCAGCCCGTTGGCGATGGAGGGGACCGCGCCGAGCAGGATCACCGCGTACATCATCGAGTTGTCCAGGCCCAGCCAGATCACGGCGGGCGGCACCCACGCCACCGACGGCAGCGACTGGAGCCCCGACAGGATCGGCCCGATCGCCGCCCGCACGAACCGCACCCGCGCCACCAGCAGCCCCAGCGGGGTGCCGATGAGCAGGGCGAGGGCGAAACCGAGCAGACCGCGCGAGACGCTGGTCCAGATGTAGCCGAGCAGCTTGCCCTGGAACCAGTCCTCGCGGAACCGCGCCCACACGTCACCGGGCGAGGGCAGCTTGCTGGGGTCGTCCACCACGTGGAAGGTGATGAGCGCCTGCCAGGCCACCAGGACCACGACGACCGCGGTGAGCGGCGGCAGGATCTTCTCGCGCAGGGTGCGGGTGAACGGCCTGCGCCCGGCGGGCGTGCTCTCCAGGGCGTCGAGCCCGGCCCCCACGCTCCCGGTGCCGGGGGCCGTCGTCGTGTCAGTGCCTGCCATGTCGGCGGATCTCCCCTCGCAGGACATCGGTGATCTCCACGGACAGCTCGGCGACCGGCGCGTCCTCGATCCGGCGCGGCTGCGGCAGCTCCACCCGCCACTCGCGGGCGATCCGGCCCGGCCGGGACGACAGCAGCACAACCCGCTGGGCGAGCCGCACCGCCTCGCGCACGTTGTGCGTCACGAACAGCACCGACACCCCGGTCTCCGACCAGATGCGGGTCAGCTCGTCGTGCAGCACGTCCCGGGTGATGGCGTCGAGCGCGGCGAACGGCTCGTCCATCAGCAGCAGACTGCTCTCCTGGCCGAGCGCGCGGGCCAGCGCCACCCGCTGCCGCATACCGCCGGACAGCTCGTGCACCCGCTTGCCGTGCGCGCCGCCGAGCCGTACGAGGTCCAGCAGCCGGTCGGCCTCGGTGCGCCGGTCGGCCTTCGCAACACCCCTGAGTTTCAGGGCGAGTTCGATGTTCTTCCCGGCGGTCAGCCAGGGGAACAACGCGTGTTCCTGGAACATGAGCGCCGGTCGGCCGTCGGTGCCGATGGAGCCGGTGGTGGGCCGGTCCAGGCCCGCCACCAGATTCAGCAGCGTGGACTTGCCGCAGCCCGACGCCCCGAGGAGGGTGACGAACTCGCCCGGCGCGACATCGAGGGTGATGTCGTCCAGGACGAGCTGCTGCCCGCCCGGTCCCGCGAAGGACTTCGAGACGTGGTCGAGGCGTGCGGCGTACTCGGCGGACGGGTCGGCCTTGGCGAGAGCGGTGGCCATCTTCGTCACCTCCTGGGGTGCGTCGGGGACCGGTCAGCTCGCGCCGAGACCGGCGGCGGAGACCGGGCTCCCGCCCTCGGACTTCAGGACCTTGTTCAGGATCGTCAGGTCGTAGATCCCCTTGAGGTCCGGCTGCTTGAGCAGGCCCGCCTTCACCGCGTGCGCCGCCTCGGTCTCCAGGGTGGCGGCCAGCGGGTCGTCCGTGACCTGGATGGACTTCCAGGCCGGGTCGAGGACGTCGGCGGGCAGCGCCTTGCCGGAGTCCTCCGCGAGCTGCTTGTTCGCCGCGTCCCGCGCCTTGTCCGAGTCGGCGGCGATCCACTTGTTGGCCTCGACGGAGCCCTTGAGCACCGCCTCGACGGCCGCCGGGTGGGCCTTGAGGAACTTCTGCGACACGATGATGTTGGTGATCACGAACTTCTTGCCGGGCCACAGCGACGACTCGTCCAGCAGCGTCCTGCCGCCCTCGGCGACCAGCTTCGACGCGGTCGGCTCCGGCCCCCAAGCGCCGTCGATGGAACCGGACTTGAAGGCGTCCGGGGTGACCTTGTTGTCGCTGCGGACGACCGTGACATCGCCCTTGCCGCTCTGCGGGTCGATCGTCCAGCCCTGCTCCGCCGCCCAGTTGAGGAACGCGACGTCCTGCGTGTTGCCGAGCTGCGGAGTGGCGATCCGCTTGCCCTTCACGTCCTTCAGGGAGGTGATCTTCTTCGGGTTGACCACCAGCTTGACCCCGCCCGACGCGGAACCGCCGATGATCCTCAGGTCGGTGCCGCCCGACTTGGTGTAGCCGTTGATCGCCGGGGACGGGCCGATCCACCCGATGTCGATGGACCCGGCGTTGAGCGCCTCGATCTCCGAGGGGCCCGCGTTGAACGTGGCGTACTCGGCCTTGGTGGCGCCCAACTGCTTCTGGAAGAAGCCCTGTTGGCGCCCGACCAGTGCGCTGGCGTGGGTCAGGTTCGGGAAGTAGCCGATCTTCACCGAGTCGAGCCCGTCGATCTTCTTCGCCCCGGCGGCGACCTTCTGGTGGGCGTCGTCCTTCTTCGCCTCGGAGCCGTAGCCGCACGCGGCGAGCGCCAGCAGGGGCAGGGCGGCGGCCACGGCGACCGAGCGGCGCAGCAGCGGACCGCGGGCACCCGAGGCGGCACGGCGGAGGCGGAGGGGTATGGCAGGCACGGGAGGGTTTCCTCTCGTTGGCCCGGCGGTCACGCCCGGGGCCCTTCGGGGCCTGTCAGGTCGTGGCCGGGAGATCGGCAGGGTGTCTCCGCCGCCGGGACCTGGGGCCGCCGGGCGGACGGAGTCGTGCGGGTGGGGAGGCGTGGGGGGACGGGGCGCGCAAGCGGTGCGCGTACGTCAGCCCGCACATCGCGCCACCCCGCCCTGCCCGCTGCCGAGGGCGCCGCTTCCGACGCGACCGCCCTCCTTGGCGAACGTGGCGAACACATCCGTGAGCCGCATGGTCAGAAGTCCCACCCGTCCTCGTCGGCGTCGCCACGCACCGGCTCGGGCGCGGCGAACGACTCCCCGACCATCCCGGCGGTCAGCGTGGTGCCGTCGCCCGGGTCGATCAGGATGAACGAACCGGTGCGCCGCGAGTCCGCGTAGGAGTCGGCGGGCAGCGGTTCGGCGGTACGGATCTTCACCCGGCCGATGTCGTTGGCGACGAGCGTTCCCGGATGCGGGTGCAGCGACAGGTCGTCCAGGGTGAGCCGGGACGGGATGTCCTTCACGATCGCCTTGACCGTGCGCGTGCCGTGCTTCAGCAGCACCCGGTGGCCGACCGTCAGCGGCTGGTCCGCGACATGGCAGACGGTCGCCTCCACGTCCTGTGTGGTCGCGGGCGCGTCCTCGGTCGGCACGATCAGGTCGCCGCGCGAGACGTCGATGTCGTCCGCGAGCAGCACCGTCACCGACTGCGCCGTCCACGCCTCGCCCACCGGCGCGCCCAGCAGGTCGATCCCGGCGATGACCGAGGTACGGCCCGACGGCAGCACGGTCACCGCCTCCCCGACCCGGAAGGAACCCGCCGCGATCTGCCCGGCGTACCCCCGGTAGTCGGGGTGCTCGGCGGTCTGCGGGCGGATCACGTACTGCACCGGGAGCCGGGCGTGGCAGTGCGCCAGGTCGTGGCTGACCGGGACCGTCTCCAAGTGCTCCAGCACCGTCGGGCCGCCGTACCAGTCCATGACGGAGCTGGGCTCCACCACGTTGTCCCCGGTGAGCGCCGAGATCGGGATCGCGGTGACCTCCGGGACGCCCAGTTCGGTGGCGTACGCCGTGAACTCCTCGGCGATCGCGGCGAACACGGGCTCCGCGTACCCGACGAGGTCCATCTTGTTGACGGCGAGGACGACGTGCGGGACGCGCAGCAGCGCGGCGATGGCGGCGTGCCTGCGGGTCTGCTCGACCACGCCGTTGCGGGCGTCCACCAGGACCACCGTCAGCTCGGCGGTGGAGGCGCCGGTGACCATGTTCCGGGTGTACTGCACATGGCCCGGCGTGTCCGCGAGGATGAAGCGGCGCCGGGGGGTGGCGAAGTAGCGGTACGCCACGTCGATGGTGATGCCCTGCTCGCGCTCGGCGCGCAGCCCGTCGGTGAGCAGCGCGAGGTCCGGCCCGTCCTGGCCCCGGCCCGCCGACGCCCGCTCCACGGCCTCCAGCTGGTCGGTGAGGACCGACTTGGAGTCGTGCAGCAGCCGTCCGACCAGGGTGGACTTGCCGTCGTCCACCGAACCGGCGGTGGCGAAGCGCAGCAGCGTCGTCTCGCCCAGCGCCCCGGCCGCGCCGGGGGTGGTCGGGTTGGTCTGGGTGCTGGTCATCGCTAGAAGTACCCCTCGCGCTTGCGGTCTTCCATCGCGGCCTCGGACAGCTTGTCGTCGGCGCGGGTCGCGCCGCGCTCGGTCAGCCGGGAGGCGGCGATCTCGGCGATCACGGCGTCCAGCGTGGTGGCGTCGGAGTCCACCGCGCCGGTGCAGGACATGTCCCCGACCGTGCGGTAGCGCACCAGCCGGGTCTCGGGAACCTCGCCGTCCTTCGGGCCGCCCCACTCACCGGCCGTCAGCCACATCCCGGACCGGCCGAACACCTCGCGTTCGTGCGCGAAGTAGATCTCCGGAAGCTCGATGCCCTCGCGGGCGATGTACTGCCACACGTCCAGCTCGGTCCAGTTGGACAGCGGGAACACCCGGACGTGCTCGCCGGGGGCGTGCCGCCCGTTGTACAGGTTCCACAGCTCGGGGCGCTGGCGGCGCGGGTCCCACTGGGAGAACTCGTCCCGCAGCGAGAACACCCGCTCCTTGGCGCGGGCCTTCTCCTCGTCCCGGCGTCCGCCGCCGAACACCGCGTCGAAACGTTCCCGCTGGATCTTCTCGGTCAGCGGCACGGTCTGGAGCGGGTTGCGGGTCCCGTCGGGACGTTCCCTGAGCACACCCCGGTCGATGTAGTCCTGTACGGAGGCCACATGGAGGCGCAGCCCATGTGCGGCCACCACACGGTCCCGGTACTCCAGCACCTCGGGGAAGTTGTGTCCGGTGTCCACGTGCAGCAGCGAGAACGGCACCGCGGCGGGCGCGAACGCCTTCAGCGCCAGGTGCAGCATGACGATGGAGTCCTTGCCCCCGGAGAACAGGATCACCGGGTTCTCGAACTCGCCCGCCACCTCGCGGAAGATGTGCACCGCCTCCGACTCCAGCGCGTCCAGGTGCGTGAGGGCGTACGGGCTTCCCGCGCCCCGGCCGCCGCCGGTGCCCCCGTCGCCGTCCGTGACCTTGGTGACGGTCGTCGTCATGCCAGTCCCCTCTCGCTCAGCAGGGCGAGCACCGCCTCGGCGGACTCCCGCACCGTCTGCGCCTGCGACTCGATCCGCAGGTCCGGTGCCTTCGGCTCCTCGTACGGGTCGTCCACCCCGGTGAGCCCGGTCAGCTCGCCCGCGGCCTGCTTGGCGTACAGCCCCTTCACGTCCCGGACCGAGCACACCTCGACCGGGGTCGCCACATGGATCTCCAGGTACGGCGTGCCGTTCGCCGCGTGCCGAGTCCGCACCGCCTCCCGGCTGTCCGCGTACGGCGCGATGACCGGCACCAGCGCCAGTACGCCGTTGCGGGCGAGGAGTTCGGCGACGAACCCGATCCGCCGCACGTTGGTGTCCCGGTCGGCCCGGTCGAAACCGAGGCCCGCCGAGAGGAACGTGCGGATCTCGTCGCCGTCGAGCAGTTCGGTGCGCCGCCCGGCCGCGCCGAGCAGCGCGGCCAGCTCGCGGGCGATGGTGGTCTTGCCCGCGCTGGGCAGCCCCGTCAGCCACACCGTGGCGCCGCCACCCGTGTGCCGGGGGCCTGTGTGCGGGGCGCCTGTGTGCGGGGCGGCCGTGTGCCGGGTGTCCGGCGTCGCGCCGCCCGTCATCCGTGCAGTCCGCACTCGGTCTTGCCCCGGCCCGCCCAGCGCCCGGCGCGGGCGTCCTCGCCCTCCAGCACACGGCGGGTGCAGGGCGCGCAGCCGATGGAGGCGTAGCCGTCGGAGAGCAGCGGGTTGGTCAGCACGCCGTGCTCCGCGACGTAGGCGTCCACGTCGTCCTGGGTCCAGCGGGCGATGGGGGACACCTTCACCTTGCGGCGCCGGGCGTCCCAGCCGACCACCGGGGTGTTCGCGCGGGTCGGGGACTCGTCGCGGCGCAGCCCGGTCGCCCAGGCCAGATAGCCGGTCAGGCCCTCTTCGAGCGGCCGCACCTTCCGCAGCGCGCAGCACAGGTCGGGGTCCCGGTCGTGCAGCCCCGGCCCGTGCTCGGCGTCCTGCTCGGCGACCGTCCGCCGGGGGGTGAGGGTGATGACGTTGACGTCCATCACCGCGGCCACCGCGTCACGGGTGCCGATGGTCTCCGGGAAGTGGTAGCCGGTGTCCAGGAAGACGACGTCCACACCGGGACGCGCCCGCGAGGCGAGGTGGGCGACCACCGCGTCCTCCATCGAGGAGGTCACGCAGAACCGGTCCCCGAAGGTCTCCACCGCCCAGGACAGGATCTCCGGCGCGGAGGCGTCCTCCAGCTCGCGTCCCGCCCGCTCGGCGGTCTCCCTCAACTCCTCGTCGGCCAGGGTGTTCTGATCGACCGTCATATCGCTTCGTCCCCTCCGTCGTCGGGGTCCGCGGCAGGTGCTCCGGTTCCGGTGTCCCGCCTGGCCGTCAGCCCGCTCGCCAGCAGACCGAGGAACTTCAGCCGGAACGCCCGGTTGCACGCCCGGCACTCCCACGCGCCGTGGCCCTCCTCGTTCGGGCGCAGGTCCTCGTCGCCGCAGTACGGGCAGAAGAACGGTGCCGCGCGCTCGCTCACGACAGGGCCTCCTCGGAGGCGCGGGCCGCCCAGACGGCGAACCGCTCGCCGTCCTCGCGGTCCGCGAGGTAGCGGCGCAGCACCCGCTCCACGTAGTCGTCCAGCTCCGCCGAGGTGACCTTCAGGCCGCGCACCTTGCGGCCGAAGCCCGGCTCCAGGCCGAGCGCGCCGCCCAGGTGCACCTGGAACCCCTCGACCTGCTCGCCCTCGGAGTTCAGCACCAGCTGGCCCTTGAGACCGATGTCCGCGACCTGGATACGGGCGCAGGCGTTCGGGCAGCCGTTGACGTTGATGGTGAGCGGCTCGTCGAACTCCGGCAGGCGGCGCTCCAGTTCGTCGATGAGGGCGCTGCCGCGCGCCTTGGTCTCGACGATGGCCAGCTTGCAGAACTCGATGCCCGTGCAGGCCATCGTGCCGCGCCGGAAGGGCGAGGGGTTGACCCGCAGGTCCAGCGACTCCAGCGCCGCGACCAGGGAGTCCACCCGGTCCTCGGCCACGTCCAGCACGATCATCTTCTGTTCGACGGTGGTCCGCACCCGGCCCGAGCCGTGCTCCTCCGCGAGGTCCGCGACCTTGGCCAGCAGGGTGCCGTCCACCCGGCCGACGCGGGGCGCGAAACCGACGTAGAAGCGGCCGTCGTTCTGCCGGTGCACGCCGACGTGGTCGCGCCAGCGTTCCACGGGCTGCGCGGGTGCCGGGCCGTCGGTCAGCTTCCGCTCGAGGTACTCGTCCTCCAGCACCTGCCGGAACTTCGCCGCGCCCCAGTCCGCGACCAGGAACTTCAGCCGGGCGCGGGTGCGCAGCCGCCGGTAGCCGTAGTCGCGGAAGATCGAGATGACGCCCTCGTGCACGTCCGGGACCTCGTCCAGCGGCACCCACGCGCCGAGCCGTACGCCGATCTTCGGGTTGGTGGACAGTCCGCCGCCCACCCACAGGTCGAAGCCGGGCCCGTGCTCGGGGTGGACCACGCCGACGAACGCCACGTCGTTGATCTCGTGCGCCACGTCCAGCAGCGGCGAGCCGGAGACGGCCGTCTTGAACTTGCGGGGCAGGTTGGAGAAGGCCGGGTTGCCGATGATCCTGCGGTGGATCTCGTCCACGGCCGGGGTGCCGTCCACGATCTCGTCGGAGGCGATACCGGCCACCGGGGAACCGAGGATCACGCGGGGCACGTCACCGCACGCCTCGGTGGTGGACAGGCCGACCCCCTCCAGCCGCTGCCAGATCTCCGGGACGTCCTCGATGCGAATCCAGTGCAGCTGGATGTTCTGCCGGTCGGTGATGTCGGCGGTGCCGCGCGCGAACTCCTGCGAGATCTCGCCGATCACCCGCAGCTGCCCGGTGGTCAGCCGGCCGCCGTCGATCCGCACCCGCAGCATGAAGAACTCGTCGTCCAGCTCCTCCGGCTCCAGCACGGCCGTCTTCCCGCCGTCGATACCGGGACGGCGCTGGGTGTACAGACCCCACCAGCGCATCCGGCCGCGAAGGTCGTTCGGGTCGATCGAGTCGAAGCCCCGCTTGGAGTAGATCGTCTCAATACGTGTCCGTACGTTGAGACCGTCGTCGTCCTTCTTGAACTGCTCGTTTCCGTTGAGCGGGGTGAAGTGGCCCGCGGCCCACTGGCCCTCGCCGCGGTGACGGCTCACCCTGCGGCGGGGCGCGGACGCGGCGGGCTGCTCCGGGCTGGCGGTCATGGCTGTACGTCCTTCAGACAGGCGGAAAGCGGCTCTGACCTGGGCACACGCAAAAATTCCAGACGTGTGTGCGCATCCTTGCGCGGCAGGAGGGAACAGGTGTCGAACGGCGGAGCGCGATGCGGTGGAGCTGTGGTCAGCTCGCCGGACAGATGGCGCTGGACATGCGGCCGAGATCGACGTGACGCCGACTCACCAGGGCGGTTCCCGTTCCAGGCATGACGAAAGCGTGTCACGGCGCTCCGGACAGCGTCCAGCATTATCCGCGATGTGGACACCCGTGTCCCGGTATGCGGGACGCGGATGCCGTGGGCCACCCGGTGGACGGGCGGGGTCCTCCCCGCAGGTCAGGCGGGGTACGCCCCCGGCCAGGGGCCCGGAGTCGGCACCTCCGCCTCTTCGGCCACCTGGGTGTCGAACAGCCGGAAGCCGCGCCGCAGGTAGTTGTCCTTCGCGTACACCCCGTCCTTGCTGCACGTGTGCAGCCACACCCGCTTCGTCGGCGGCCGGTGGTCCGGCCACCGCTCGGCCAGGTCCCAGGCGCGTGCGGCGCCGTACGCCAGCAGATGCCCGCCGATGTGCCGCCCCCGGAACGCGGGCAGCAGCCCGAAGTACGCGATCTCGACCACGCCCTCGTCCTGCGGGTCCAGCTCCGCGTACCCGGCCGGGGTGCCCCGCTCGTACGCCACCCAGGTCTCCACACCGGGCCGCTCCAGATACTCCCGCCACCGCGCGTGGCTCCAGCCGAGCCGGTCCGTCCAGCGGATGTCACCGCCGACCGAGGCGTACAGGAACCGGCTGAACTCGGGGGAGGGCACCTCGGCCCGGACGACCGGCACGTCCTCGTCCGGCGCGACGGCCGGAAGGAGGTCCGTGCGCGCGGTCTGCTCCAGGGACCAGGTGGTGACAGGGAAGCTGCTCATGCGGGCCAGCGAACCATCAGGGCGGGGTCGGTGTCGATGCGCCCCCGGCGACCGGACGGGCAGCCGCGTGCACCGGACCGGTGCGCCAAGCGCCCGCCGCCCTGCCGCGAGGGCTCCCCTCGGACCACCCGGCCCACCGGTTCGCCCGCCCGGTTCAGCCCACCGACCCGTCCAGCGAGGCCAGCGGCACCGCGAACAGCATCCGGTCCGACAGCGACCACACCTCACCGGTCTGCTGCCAGTACGACAACGAGCCCGGCGACGCGGCCCAGCAGTGCCGGGAGCCGTCCGCGCCGCAGTGCGCGCCCTGCGCGCCCCGCGTGTCCTGCCGCCAGAGCCCGCCGTGCCCGTCCCCGTCGTGGGACGCCCGTCCCACGTACAGCGACGGCTCGGCCGCGCCGGGCCGCCGGTACGACAGCACGCCCCGGATGCCGCTGGCCCGCGTCCGGAACGCCGCCACGGCGTCCACCCGGCCGTCCGCACCCGCCGCGAGCGGGCCGCCGCGCGCGGCGGGTGCGCCGAACGCGTACCGCCACAGCCGGGCCCGCCGCTCACTGCCCGGCGCGGTCCACTCGGCCACCGTCAGCGAGCCGGGGTACGTCCCCCGGTCCAGGGACAGGGTGCCCGGGCAGGGCGGCCCCGAGGCACCGCACGGGCCGCCGGTGAAGCGGTACGAGCCGACGGCGGGCATCACGTACCCGGAACCGCCCGCCGACCAGCCGCCCGGCACCCGGCCGACCACCGGGGAGTCCACCGTGGCCCGTTGGATGCGGTCCAGGTCGTACACGTACAGCGCGTCGGCACCGCCCGCGCGGGCGGTGACCAGCAGGGAGTTCCGGTGCCACACCATGCCGGAGACGGAGGAGACCAGGCCCCGGTAGTCGCGCCCGCCGTCCACCGGGACGACCAGCGAGACCCAGCGGTAGCGCGGGCGGCTCGCCCGGTCGGCGTCCACGACGGCGACACGGGCCAGACCCCGCCCGGCCGCCGGACCGAAGGCGCGGGACCACCCGGCCAGGATCACCCGGTGCGTGCCCCACCTGCCGTCGGTGCCGGCGTCCCCGGAGGTGGTCACCGACCCCGCCCGCCAGCCGGACCCGGTGTCGGCGGGGTCCCAGCAGTAGGCGCGGGTCGCGGCGGGGGAGACGGGCAGCGAGTCCCGGTCGTCGTCGGAGCAGGCGGCGCCCCGGCGCAGGGTGCGGTCGGCGTCCCGGAGCACGGCGCCCACGCCCACCGTGCCGCCCATCGCACCGGACAGCCGGTCGAGCGTGGCGGCGGACACCGTGTGTTCACGCAGGGTGAGGGAGGTGGTGGCGGACGACCGCTCCAGCTTGCCGGGGTCGTCGGTCACCGTGGCCTGGGAGGCGCTGATGAGCGTGGCGGTGGCGGTCAGTGCCAGCGCCGTCCCGGCGAGGACCGCGCGCAGGGCGGCGCCCCGTCTGCGTCTGCGGTGTCTGCCGCGGTGCGTCATGTCTCCTCCCGAGCGGACCAACTGCGCCCGAAGGTCGTCGCGTTGACCCAGGGCACGGCGGGACCGACCTCACGGATGCTACGGCAGCGCACGGCCCGTGCGGGCCAGGAACCGCGAACTCGCCTCACGCGTCCGCGCGTCGCACCCCGCCCGCGAGCATCGCCCGGCGCACCGCCACCCCGGGCGCCAGTGAACGGGGCAGCAGGTCAACGGGGTTCGCGGGCAGCACGACCTCCACCTCGGCGCCATCGGAGAAACGATACGGCCGGTGCTGCAGAACTCCCCCCAGATACCGCCTGATCCGCGACAGCTCCGCCCGCACGGTCACCGTGCGTGACGCGTCCCCGAACAGATCGTCGGCCAGCCCGGCCGCGCCCCGCCCGTCCCGGTGCTCGGCCAGCAGATACAGCAACTCCGCGTGCCGCGGGCTCAGTTCCCGGGTCCAGGTGCCCGTCTCGCTGACCACGGTGAGCGTCGTGCGCCCCGGTCGGCTCAGATCCAGCAGCACCCGCGTCACCACCGTACGGCCCGGCTGCTCCGCCACCCGCAGCAGCCAGCCCCCGGCCAGCGGCTCCAGCAGGCACACCCCGAGCCCCGGCAGCCAACGGCGCCCTGGCGCGGCCGACTTGGGCAGCGCGACCCGCCGTATGTACGGCATCCCGGTCACCGCCGCCGACCAGCCGTCCCGGTCCACCACCAGCGCCTGCCCGGACAGCCGGGTCAGCACCGGCACCCCCACCGTGCGCAGCCGGTCCAGCTCCGTCAGATGCATCTCCCGCAGCCGTGCCTCGGCCAGCCGCGCCACCGACTCCACCCAGGCCAGCGTGGCCGGGTGCATCGTCTCCAGCGGACCGCTCACGTCCACCACGCCGATGGGCCGCCCGTTGCGCGGATCGGTCACCGGCGCGCCCGCGCACGTCCACGAGGCGTGCGTCCGTACGAAGTGCTCGGAGGCGAAGACCTGTACCGGGCGCCCCACCACGGCCGGTGTGCCCACCCCGTTGGTGCCGACGGTGCCCTCGCTCCAGTCGGCGCCGGTCTCCAGGCCCAGCGCGTCGGCCCGGCGCAGCACCGGCGCGGCGCCCTCCCGCCACAGCACCCGGCCGTCGGCCTCCGCGACCAGCATGATGTGCTGCGCGCCGTCCGCCACCGTCAGCAGACCCCGGCGCAGTTCCTCCAGCACCGGCCGCAGCGGGGACGCCTCGCGCCGGTTGCCCAGGTCGTGCGCCGACAGCGGCTCGGGGCTCAGCCCCCGGTCGGGATCGACCCCGCCGCGCAGCACCCGTCCCCACGACTGCTCGATCACCGGGCGGGGCGGCAGCGGAGCGCGCCGCCCCGCGAGGGTCGCCTCGCGCACCTCGGTCAGCACCCGTGCCGCGCGTGCCGTGTCCACGGCCGTGAGCCGTGCCACGTCCACCGGCGCATTCACCACAGAGGTCCTCCGGAACGGGGAAACCGACAGACACCTGGACCGAGTCGGCCGCAGGGGGATTCCGGGCCGGACTCCTGCGCCCATTTTGCCGTTCCCCCCGGCCCCTCGGAAGCGCACAGTCCACGCACAGTGACCGGCAAGTTGCAACCCCCTGCAACCCTGGTGAACTCCCTGGTGCTGGCTGAGACTTTCTCCGTGGCCGCCCCGAGGCGGCCCGTCACGGCCCCCCGAGGGCCCGTGAGGCGGGGGTGGTGCCGTGTCGGCGCAGCACCACCCCCCCGAAAGCCCGCCCGGCGCAAGGGAGTTGGTCTCCCCGGCCGGGTTCGCGCCCGCTCCGATCTCCACGCGGCTCTCCACGCGGGCCCGCTCCACCCCGGCGCGGGGCCCCAGCACCGGCCGGACCGCCGCGACCAGACCCGAGGGCGTGCGCGCCCCGGCACCCTCCGCACCCACCCGGTGCGCCCGAGTCACCGCGAACTCCGCCCCGGCGGTCGCGCCCGACCGACTGCCCGGTGTCTCCTTCGGCAACTCGTGTCCGGCCCGCGGTGGCGGCCGGTTCGCCACGGTGTGGGGGGAGTTGCCGCCCCACGGCGAAGCCGCCCGCGACCGCCCCCGCGACCGCCCCCGGTACCGGCCGCGCGGCCCGGTGCCCCGCGAGGTGAGGGGCGCCCGCCGGGGCGGATACCGTTGGGTCGTGCAGCCAGGAAGCGAATCCCCCGAACGGCCCACCGGCCGCCTCCACCGGGCCAGGGCCCTCTACCGGAACGTGTCCAAGCGCAGGACCGCCTGGCTGCTGCTGAAGGACACCGTCAACTCCTGCATGGAGTACCGAATCCTCGGCCTCGCCGCCGAGGCCGCGTTCTTCACCCTGCTGTCCGTCCCGCCCCTGCTGCTCAGCCTGATCGGCCTGCTCGCCTACGTGGACGCCTGGACCGGCGCCGACAGCATCCAGAGCCTCCAGACCAACATCCTCGACGCCTCCCGCACCGTCCTGTCCGACCGGGGCGTGGCGGAGATCGCCCGGCCCATCCTGGACGACGTGCTGCGCGGCGGGCGGCCGGACGTGATCTCCATCGGGTTCCTGTTCGCCCTGTGGTCCGGTTCCCGTGCGGTGAACGTCTTCATCGACACCATCACCGTGATGTACGGCCTCGACGGCGTCCGGGGCATCGTCAAGACCCGGCTGATGGCGTTCCTGCTGTTCGTCGTGGGGCTGCTGATCGGCTCGGTGGCGCTGCCCCTGATGGTCGCCGGGCCGGACGCGGTGGTCCGGGTGGTGCCCTGGTCGGAGACGGTCGTGCAGGTCCTGTACTGGCCGGTCGTCATCCTGCTGTCCATCGTCTTCCTGACCACGCTGTACCACGTGTCGGTGCCCGTCCGCTCGCCGTGGATCGAGGACGTGCCCGGCGCGCTGGTAGCCCTCGCCATGTGGGTGCTGGGCAGCTTCCTGCTGCGCATCTACCTCACCCACACCATCGAGGGCGCCACCATCTACGGCTCGCTGGCCGCCGCCGTGGCCGTGCTGCTGTGGATCGGCGTGTCCGCGTTCGCCGTGCTGGTCGGCGCCGCCGTCAACGCGGCCATCGACCGGGTCTGGCCCGCCGCCGCCACGGCCGCCGCCCGCGAGGCCAACGACCGCGTCCGCGAGGTGCAGGTCGCGGAGTACGTCGCCCGGGCCGCCGCCCAGCGCGACACCGACCCCGACCCCGACGACCCCGACATGCCCTCCGAGTTCCCCGAGCGCTGGTCCCGCTTCCTCCCCCCGGAGGACGTCACCGCCCGGCTGCGCACCCACGCCCGCGGCGCGCAGAGCGCCCGGAACGGGGAGAAGGGGCGCGGTCAGGACGCGTAGCGCCGGGTCCGGGTGACGTGGCCCCGCTCCGGGCCCGAGACTCGCGGGCATGACAACCCCACCGGCACGGCTCCTGCTCTGCACCCGCACCACCGACTACCGCCACGACTCCATCCCGGACGCGGTCGCCGCACTCCGTGACTCCGGCGCGTTCACGGTCGAACACACCGAGGACCCCGCCGACCTCGAACGCCCCCTCGACGCGTTCGACACCGTCGTCTTCCTCTCCACCAGCGGCGACATCCTGACCCCCGCCGGACGCCGCCGCCTCACCGAGCACCTCGGCGCGGGCGGCGGGTTCGCGGGCGTGCACGCCGCCGCCTGCACCGAGTACGGCTGGCCGTTCTACGGCGAACTCCTCGGCGCCCGCTTCGACCGGCACCCCGCCCACCAGCCCGGCAGGGTCCTGGTGACGGACCCCGACCACCCCGCCACCCGGCATCTGCCGTCGGTGTGGGACTTCACCGACGAGTGGTACGACTTCCGCTCCGACCCGCGCGAGCACGGCGCCCGGGTGCTGCTGCGCGCCGACGAGTCGTCGTACGAGGGCGGCCGGACCGGCACCGATCACCCGCTCGCCTGGTGCCGTACGCAGGGGGAGGCCCGCGTCTTCTACACCGCGCTCGGCCACGCGGCCGACGCCTACCGCGACCCGGCGTTCCTCGCCCACCTCACCGGCGGCATCGCCTGGACCGCGCGGCGGCCGGACGTCCGGGCCGCGTGACGTTTCTGCGGTGAACCCGCTCGGCCGACGGGGTGACCGGACCCCCACGGGGCGAAAGGTCACGCGCGGATCAGGAGATGCTGATGAATTGGTAAAGGGCGTCGAGACGCGGCGGCCGGCACCCCGCCCCCGCCGCGTCACCCACCCAGAGAAGGAGCCGGACCTTGAACCACGGAACAAAGCTGCGCGAGCGCATCGCCGGGCCCGGAACCACCCCGCTGATCGGTGTGTACGACATGTACTCCGCCTCGATCGCGGCCAAGCACTACGACGGCATGTTCGTCTCCGGCTTCGGCTTCGCGGCCTCGTACTACGGGTTGCCGGACATCGGGTTCATCGCCTGGCCCGACATGATCGCCTTCGTCCAGCGGCTGCGCGGCGCCTTCCCGCACCACCACCTGCTGGTGGACATCGACGACGGCTACGTGGACCCCGAGGTCGCCTGCCACGTGGTGGAGGCCCTGGAGCGGATCGGCGCCTCCGGGGTGATCCTGGAGGACCAGAAGCGCCCGCGCCGCTGCGGCCACGCCGACGGCAAGCAGGTGCTGCCGCTGGAGGAGTACCTGGAGAAGCTGGAACAGGTCCTCGCCACCCGCCGGGACCTCCTGGTCGTCGCCCGCACCGACGCCACGGACGAGCACGACATCCTGCACCGGGCCGAGCGGCTCGCCGCCACCGACGCCGACGTGGTCCTGGTGGACGGGGTGCGCAGCGTCGAGTGGATCAAGCGCATCCGCGAGGTCGTCGGCGGCAAGCCGCTGCTGTTCAACCAGATCGCGGGCGGCAAGTCCCCCCGCCTCTCCCTCGGCGAGCTCTCCGACCTCGGCGTGGACGTCGCCATCTACAGCACCCCCTGTCTCTTCGCCGCCCACGAGGCCATGAACTCCGCGCTGGCCGACCTGAAGTCCGCCGACGGCCGCCTCCCGCAGTTCGACCCGGCCGCCGGGGTCGGCGTGCACGCCTCCACCACCCTGCTGGAGCGCAACATCGCCCGCGAACGCCTCCTGCCGGAGGGCGCGGGCGTCTGACACGGCTCTCCCCCGGGGGAGCGGAGCGGGGGAGGCCGGGGCCAACTCGGCTTCCCCACCCGGTCGTTCGGGCGGACGCCCGGGCCCCCTTGCGCGGGGTCGCCGTGGCCACCTCGCCCGCCGCGGCCCGGCCGTGGGCCCCAGCTCGTGACGACGGCCACCGCGCCGGGCACCGTCGTCGGCCACCGGTGTGGGGCGTGCTGTGGCGCGGTGGCGGCGGGCGTCACGGACGGGTCCGTGACCTTGGTACGGTCAACCGCTCGGGCACGCCCCGCTCACCCGCCGTGCACGGTCCGTCGCGGGGGTACGCCGAACGGCGCAACGGGGTCTCTGTGCACGGGAATACATCCGGGTGATGTGCTGCTCTGAAATGAACACCGCACAACCCCGCGCAGTGTGGCGAAGGGCAGGTGGGCGATGACGGAGGAACGGACGGACCCCGAGGTCACCACGGAGTACGGAGCCGTGAGCGGCAGGTGGGAACGCGGGGTCGCCGTGTTCCGGGGCATCCCCTACGCCGCTCCGCCCGTCGGACCCCGGCGCTTCAGGCCCCCCGAGCCGCCCGCACCCTGGGACGGCGTCCGGGACGCGGGCGCCTTCGGGCCGACCGCGCCGAAACCCCCGTACTCCGAGGCGTTCGCCCAGTACCTCGCGGACCCGGTGATCCCCGGCGACGACTGCCTCAACCTGAACATATGGACGACCGAGCCCGGCCCCGGCGGGCGGCTCCCGGTCCTGGTGTGGCTGCACGGCGGGGCGCTGACCCGTGGCTCCTCCGCTGTCCCCGTCTACGACGGACGCGCCTTCGCACGGGACGGCGTCGTCTGCGTCTCCCTCAACTACCGCCTCGGCGTGGAGGGTTACGGCCTCTTCCCGGACGCTCCCGCCAACCCCGGCCTGCGCGACCAGCTCGCCGCGCTGCGCTGGGTGCACGAGAACATCGCCGCGTTCGGCGGCGACCCGGACAACGTCACCGTGTGCGGACAGTCGGCGGGCGCGATCAGCACCGGCGCGCTGATCGCCGCACCGCAGGCCCAGGGGCTGTTCCGGCGGGCGGTCCTGCAGAGCGGGGCGCCCGAGGTCACCGACCGGGACAAGGTGCGCCGGATGGTCCGCAGGATGGCCGCCCGGCTCAAGGTCCCGGCCACCGCCGAGGCGTTCGCCGCCGTGGACCGCGACCTGCTGCTCCGCACCCAGGCCGAGGTGGGCCGCCTCAGCAGCCCGGTGCTCGGCGGCCCCGCCTTCGGCATCGTCATCGACAGCGACCTCGTACCCCGCGATCCGCTCCAGGCCCTGCTGGACGGCGAGGCGGCGCGCGGCGCCGACCTCCTCATGGGCTGGACCCGCGACGAGTACCGGCTCTGGCTGGTCCCCGGCGGTCTCGTCGAACACGTGGACCGGCTCGGCCCGGTCGCGCTGGCCGGTGCGATGGCCCGCTGCCACGTCGGCCACGAGGTCCCGCGCGGCTACCGCGCCCTGCACCCCGGCGCCGGTGCCGCCGAGACCGTCGGCCAGATGGTCACCGACCACCTGCTGCGCGTCCCACTGCACCGCCTCGCGGACTCCCGCCCCGGCAGCTCCTGGGTCTACGAGTTCGCCTGGCCGTCCAACATCCCCGGCCTCGGCGCCTGCCACGCCCTCGAACTCGGCTTCGTCTTCGACACCCGCGATGTTCCGGAGTCCGCCCAACTCGCGGGCGAGGGAGCCCCGTTGGCGCTGTGCGACGCGATGCACGAGTCCTGGGTCCGGTTCGCCGCCACCGGTGACCCCGGCTGGCCCGCCTGGGACCCCACCCACCCCGTCCGCCTCTTCGCCGACGGCGGCCCCACCCTCACCCACGGCCCCCACGACGACGCGGTCGCCCTCTGGTCCTCCACCGCCCCGAGGCCCCGCGCATCGACTCCGCCGACGGCGGTACGCGCACCGGGCGCTGTACGCGCCGCGACGGGACGGGCTTCCGCCGTACGGCGGTTGCGGTGGCCGGTGGGGGTGCGGCGGAAGTAGCGGTGGCGGGGGCGCTCATCGCGTGCGGCGTGCGGCGTGCGGCGTGCGGTGTGCGCCGCGCCGTACGCAGTGGGCCGTCGAGGACGTCCGGGGCGCTCTCAGGACGTGCCCCGTGCCACCGCCCCCGTCATGCTCCTGATCGTCTCCGGTCCCACCCGGCAGCACCCCCCGATCAGCCGCGCGCCCGCCTCCCGCCACCCCGGCACCAGCTCGGGCCGCAACGTCATACCGCCCGTCCAGGCGCGGGCCGCCGGGTCCCAGGTCTCGCCGCTGTTCGGGTAGGCCACGGCGGGCCTGCCCGTGACGCGGACCGCGACCTCCACCGCGTGCCGTACGTCCGCCGGGGCACAGCAGTTGACGCCCACCGCGATGATCTCGTCCGCGTCGGCGGCCACCGCGAAGGCGTCCTCCAGGGGCTGACCGGCACGGGTGCGGTCGCCGGTGATCGTGTACGACAGCCAGGCGGGCACCCCGGACCCGCGTACCGCGCGGACCAGCGCCGCCGCTTCCAGGGCGTCCGGCACGGTCTCCAGGGCCAGCACGTCCGGCCCGGCGGCGACCAGCGCCTCGACGCGCGGCCGGTGGAAGCGCTCCAGCTCGGCCACGCTCAGCCCGTACCGCCCCCCGTACTCGGAGCCGTCGGCGAGCATCGCCCCGTACGGGCCGACCGACCCGGCCACCCACAGCGGCCGTGCCGTCTCCGCGCGGCGGGCCGCCGCGCGGGCCAGGTCCACACTGGACGCGATCAGCCGGGCCGCCTCCGCGCGGCCGGTGCCGCGCCGGGCGAAGCCCTCGAAGGTGGCCTGGTAGCTGCCGGTGATCGCCACGTCGGCGCCCGCCGTGAAGTACGCGAGATGCGCCTCCACCAGCGCCTCGGGCCGCTCCGCCAGCAGCCGCGCCGACCACAACTCGTCCCCCAGCTCGTGCCCGGCCGCCGCGAGCTGGTTCGACAGCCCGCCGTCCAGCACGAGCGTCCCGGCGGCGAGGGTGTCGGTGAATCCGGTACCGCTCATGCCCCTGACGTTAACCGCCCGCCGGAGACTCCGGCCACGGCTCCGGGCCGCTCGGGGCGTCAGGCGCCGCCGGTGTCCTCCGTGGACTCGCGGGGCCAGTGGGTGAGGGTCAGGTGGAGGGCCTCGACCGCCCTGTCCCAGGACGCCTGGACGGGCCGGGCCGCGCCGAAGCCGCCCGCTGCCTCCAGGACGCAGTAGCCGTGGAAGGTGCTGCGCAACAGCCGTACGGCGTCGGTGAGATCGGGCTCGGTGAGGTCGTAGGCGCGGAGCATGCCGTAGGTGATCTCGGTGGTGCGGCGCAGGGCGGGGGAGTCCGCGGTCAGTGTCCGGTCGAGGCGGATCTGGGTGGCCGCGTACCGGCCGGGGTGTTCCAGGGCGTAGGAGCGGTAGGCGCCCGCGAAGGCGGTCAGCGCGTCCCGGCCCGCGCGACCGGCGACCGCCTCCGCGATGCGGTCGATCAGCTCGGCGCCCGCGCACAGGGCGAGCCGGGTGCGCAGCTCGCCCAGGTTCCGGACGTGCGAGTACAGGCTCGCGTCCTTCACCCCGAACCGCCGGGCCAGCGCCGACAGGCCCACGCTCTCGAACCCCGCCTCGTCCGCCAGCTCGGCCGCCGCCTCCACCAGCCGCTCCACGGTGATACCTGCTCGCGCCACCAGCCACCTCCCTTGTCCGACCAGGAAAAATCCTAGCCGTCCTAGGAGTGGCCTTGCTGGGGCAGTGACAGCGGCAGCGAGCGCCGTGCCCCCGCCCGGCGGGCGCACGCGGAGCGCAGCGCGCCCTCCAGCGCGAAGGTCGCCGCGCCCAGGGACACCGGGTCGGTCGGGATGGGGGAGAGCACGATGTCGGTGGCGGCCAGCGGCCGGGCCAGCGCGTGCCGGGCCACCGCGTCGCGTACCTCGATGAGCAGCGGCTCGCCCAGCCGGGTCGCCACCCAGCTGCTCAGCACCACGATCTCGGGGTTGAGCAGATTGACCAGATCGGCCACGCCCGCGCCGAGATAGCGGGCGGTCTCGCGGAGCACGGCGAGCGCCTGCGGATCACGCGCGGCGCTCGCGGCGGCCAGCGCGTCGATGGTGGCGGTCTGG
Organism: Streptomyces corallincola; assembly: GCF_019104725.1. Lineage (GTDB taxonomy): Bacteria > Actinomycetota > Actinomycetes > Streptomycetales > Streptomycetaceae > Streptomyces > Streptomyces corallincola. The sequence continues at coordinate 149,616 of NZ_JAHRXF010000007.1, forward strand.
TCACCGGGCCGCAACAGCGGTGAATCCGGGACGAGTTCTACGAGGTTGCGCATGATGCCCGGCGCGCCGACGTACGTCTCCACACAGCCCCGGTTGCCGCAGCGGCAGCGCCGCCCGTCCAGCACGAGCGTGGTGTGCCCCCATTCGCCCGCGCTGTTGGTCACCCCCCGGTGCAGATCGCCGCCGAGCGCGAGTCCGGCGCCGACGCCCGTGCCGAGGTTGACCACCACCGCGTCCCGCCTGCCCCGCGCCGCCCCGAACCACAGCTCGGCCACCACACAGGCTCGTAAGGGATTGTCCAAGTACAGCGGATACGGCAGGAGTTCGGCCAGCAGATCGAGCAACGGGACCTCGTGCCAGCTCCAGTTGGGTGCGTAGGCGGCCGAACCGGTGTCCCGGTCCACCTGCCCGGGCACGCTCACCCCGACCCCGAGCACCCGGTCCGGTGCGAGCCCGGCGCGGGCCACCGCGGTGCGTACGGCGGCGGCGACCCGCGCGGCCACCCGCTCGGGCAGACTCTCGCCGGGCCGCATCTCCTCGTCGGCGCGGGCCAGTGTGTTCAGCGCCAGATCGAACAGCTCCACGTGCACGTACGTCTCCGCCACGTCCACGCCGACCAGCGCGCCCGCCGACGCGTCCACCGCGACCAGTCCGCGTGGCCGCCCGCCCGCCGAGTCCTCGTGACCGACCTCGGTGATCATCCCGAGGTCCTGCAACTCCGCGACCAGAGTGGCGACCGTGGCCAGACTCAGCCCGGTCGCGTGCGCCAATTCCTGCCGGGAGGTGGGGGAACCGGCGATGAGCTGACGCAGTACGTCGTACCGGTTGGCGGTGCGGATGTCCCGTGACGTGCGCCTCATCCGGCTGCCCTCCCAGACCGTCCCGTCGGCAACCGTGCCGCCCGGCCGGACGGCACCCGTGTCGGCGGGGCGCCAGGGTATGGGGGTGCGGGGGCTTCCATCAAGGCATGAGAAAGGGGATGAACGAAGTCCCGTACCGCGTCTCACCCTGCGGACGCCGACGCCGTCCGGGCAACTCCCCGAGGCGTGAACGGGGTTCGAGCCGGTGCGGTACGGAGCCGTCGGCCCCCGGCGCCTCGGGCACACCGGCGCGTCCGCCTCCGCACCCGCCCGTCAGTCCTCCAGCACCGCCCGTACGAACCCGTTGGCGAACTTCCCCGCCGGGTCGAGCGTCCTCGCCAGCGCGCGGAAATCGGCCAGGCGCGGGTACCGGCCGCGCAAGCCCGGTGCCGGAACGGAGTACACCTTCCCCCAGTGCGGGCGTGGGCCGAACGGGTCGAGCACCGACTCCAGTCGGCGCACCACGGGCCGTACCGCCTCGGCGTCGGCGGTCCAGGTGAAGTGCAGGGCCACCGAGTCCCGCCCGTACGCCGGACTGAGCCACTGCCGGTCCGCGGCGACCGTGCGCACCTCACAGGTCTGGAGTACGGGGGCGACCGCCGACCGCACCGCGTCGATCGCGTGCAGCGCCTCGACCGCCGTGTGCCTCGGCAGCAGGTACTCCGACTGGAGCTCGTCCCCGCTGCTCGGGGTGAACTCGGCCCGGAAATGCGGCAGTCGCTCGTGCCACGGCCCCGGCACCCCGAACTGCTCCGTGCAGTTGACCGCCGACATGCCCGGCACCGGATGCAGTGCCTCCGTCGCGGGCGCGGCCCACGGGAACGTCAACTCCCCTTGATCGGTGCGGTGTTTGACCCACACCTGGCGGAACCCCGGCTCCCGCCAGTCGGTGAACAGACTCACGCTGTACGCGCACCCCGCCACCGCCGCGAAGTCCAGCCCCTCCAGCGGAAGTTCGGTGAACACGTGCTGCTCGACCCCGTATGACGGCTCCAGGTCGAGGGTGAGGGCGGTGACCACGCCGAGCGCGCCCAGCGCGGTGACCGCGCCGTCGAAGCGGGAGTCGCCCCGGCCCACGGTCAGTGCCGTGCCGTCCGCCGTCACGATCTCCACCTCGCGCACCGCCGACGCCAGCGGGCCGTTCGTCACGCCCGAGCCGTGCGTGCCGGTGGCGACCGAACCGGCGACCGAGATGTGCGGCAGCGAGGCCATGTTGCCGAGCGCCAGCCCGTGCGCGTGCACCGCGCGGGCCAGCTCCGCGTAGCGCACCCCGCCCGCCACCCGGACCGTCCGCGCTGCCGTGTCCACGTCGAGCACCGGCGGCAGTCCGGCCACCGACAGCAGCAGGCCGTCCGCGCCGGGGTCCGCGATCCGGTTGAAGGAGTGCCCGCTGCCCAGCACCCGCACCCGCGCGGCCCCCGCCACCAGCGCCCGCAGCGCGTCGAGCGTCTCCGGGCGCCGGTACTCCCGCGCCTCGTACGTGATGTTCCGCGCCCAGTTCGTGACCGCCGCCGCCCGCGTCATCGCCGCCGTCCCTCCCGCCGATAAGCCCCCAGGGGCACAGGGACACCAGCGTAGAGACCGCCGCCCGGAGCCCTCGCGGGGGCACCCGGCGCGGCCCGCGGGTCCGGTACGCCTCGTACGGCGCTCCACCACATGGGGCGACCCACCACCCGCGCGGGGCCCGCCATGTGCGGGGACCACATGGGGGAAGCCACCACCTCCGCACGCCCGCCACCTGCGGCGACCACATGTGCCCACCCGCCATCCACAGGGACCCGCCACGCCCTCCGCCCGCCGGGGGGCATACGGTGAGAGATGTACGCGAAAGCCGGGAGGAGATTACGGATGGGCAGCCGCACCGCGCTGGTCGAGGATCTGATGGAGCGCTTCCCGCATGTGCCACGGGAAGCGGTCTTCAAGGAGGACCTGCTCCGCGGCGGTGTCGCCTTCGACCCGTCCGCGCTGAGCGACAACGAGAACGGCGAGGTCAAGCCGAAGTCGTACTTCATCTTCTCCTTCGACCACGGCACCCTGCCGGAGCTGGGCGAGGCCGCGCTGCGCCGCCCGCCGGAGGAGATCATCCTCACCGGCGGACCGTACGACCTGCGCCGTACGGTCGTCTCCGTCCGGGTGAATCCGTCCTCGCCCTACCGGGTCGCCGCCGACGCCGAGGGGCAGCTCGGTCTCTACCTGGACGGCCGCCGGATCTCCGACGTGGGCGTCCCGCCGATGCCCGAGTACTACCGGCACACCCTCTCCAACGGGAAGTCCGTGATGGAGGTGGCCCCCACCATTCAGTGGGGCTACCTCATCTACCTCACCGTCTTCCGGGTCTGCCAGTACTTCGGCGCCAAGGAGGAGTGCCAGTACTGCGACATCAACCACAACTGGCGCCAGCACAAGGCGGCCGGGCGGCCGTACACCGGGGTCAAGGACGTCGAGGAGGTCCTCGAAGCCCTGGAGATCATCGACCGGTACGACACCCAGAAGGCGTCCACCGCCTACACGCTGACCGGCGGCGCCATCACCAAGACCGTCTCCGGGCGCGACGAGGCCGACTTCTACGGCCACTACGCCAAGGCCATCGAGGAGCGTTTCCCCGGCCGCTGGATCGGCAAGGTCGTCGCCCAGGCGCTGCCCAAGGCGGACGTGCAGCGCTTCAAGGACTACGGCGTGCAGATCTACCACCCCAACTTCGAGGTGTGGGACGAATATCTGTTCAAGATGTTCTGCCCCGGCAAGGAGCGCTACGTCGGCCGCGACGAGTGGCACCGGCGCATCCTGGACTCCGCCGACGTGTTCGGGGCGCGCAACGTGATCCCCAACTTCGTGGCGGGCGTGGAGATGGCCGAGCCGTTCGGGTTCAAGACCGTGGACGAGGCCATCGCGTCCACCACTGAGGGCCTGCGCTTCTTCATGTCGAACGGGATCACCCCCCGGTTCACCACGTGGTGCCCCGAGCCCACCACCCCGCTCGGCAAGGCCAACCCGCAGGGCGCGCCGCTGGAGTACCACATCCGGCTGCTGGAGGCGTACCGGCAGACGATGGACGACTTCGGTCTCGCCTCGCCCCCCGGCTATGGCCTGCCCGGCCCCGGCCGCGCGGTGTTCTCCGTCAGCTCGTTCATGGACAGCCTGCCGCCGGTGGACTCCGACGGGACGGCGGCCGACGGCAGCCCGGCGGCGGATTCGGCAGGGACCACGACCGGGTGCACGGCCGGGAGTTCGGCGCCCGCCACGGCGTGAACGGCCTGCTCGGCGGCGTGACCGCGGGCCGGGCGGGGGAGGGCGCGCGGGTGGCCGACGGTCACACCGCGCGACGCTTCCCTCACCCGATCCGCATCGGTCGCTTGTCAGTTGTGTCGGAGACGTGAAAAGCTCCTGCCCCTGCGAGGTCCCGCCAACTCCACCGTCCCCGTGGTGAGTTGACCTCGTCCGTGGATGCAGGAGTTCCATGCCCGACCTGCCGGCGCCCCAGGGTGCCACCGAGGCCGCGCTGTTCGCCGAGTGCTGGGACGCGGTCCTCTCGTACGCCGATCTGTGCACCGCCGACTCGCTGACCACGCACCGGCTCGCGGGTGAGGCGTTCGCCGCCGGGATGCGCACGGTGCGCGGCGCCGAGGCCGCGTCCGCACGCGGCCCCGGACGGCTGCCGGTCATCGTGGAGTTACTGGGCGCCGTACGCGCCACCGCCGCGCTCTGGGAGGCCGGAGGCCGGGGCCACGCCCTCGATCCCGGCCTGCGCCAGTGGCTCCGCTCCGCCGAGGGCGCCCGGCACACCGGCCCGCCACCGGGCCGCCCGGTCGCCCTGCGCGGCCTGCGGGACCTCAGGGAACCCGACGCCTCGCTGCTCTGGCTGGCCGAGGTGGAGGCGCTGCCGCTGCCCGCCGTGGCCCGTCGGCTCGGCCTCGACGCGGCCGGTGCACCCGCCGAACTCGACCGCGCACGGGGCGTGTTCCGTGACCGCTGCCGCCGTGCCCACCTGGACGGCAGCACGGACCCGGCCTGCCGGGGGTACGCCCGTCTGCTGGACGCGGTGACCCGCTCGCCCGCCGCCGAGGTCCCGCTCGACCTCTCCGACCACCTCGCCGACTGCCTGCGCTGCGCCGAGGCGGCGGCCTGTCTGCGCCCCTACGGCCACGGGCTGCCGGGCGCGCTCGCCGGGGGCGTCGTCGGCTGGGGCGGCCTCGCCTACCTGGAGCGGCGCCGCCGGGCCGCCGAATCCCGCTTCGGCCACGCGCCGGACACCGGCGCGCCGGTGACGGGCCCGGCCACCGGCACCCGTCACCGCCTCCCGCGCGGCAGCCTGCTGGCCGGTGCCGTGGTCGTCCTGTCCGCGCTGGCCCTGGGCGCGTCGATGATGCCGTTCGGCGGCCAGGCCGCGGAACACACCGAGGCGACCACGACCACCGCCGACCCGTTCCCCCTCACCGCGCCGACCGTCTCGCACACCGCGCGTCCGCACCCGGCGACCACCCGTCCCGCCGCGCCCGCGCCCGCGTCCCGTACCCCCCGCTCACCCCACTCACAGCCTCCCGCCCACCACCGCACCCCCGCGTCCACCCCGCCGCGCGCCACCGCGTCCCGTACGGACCGCGGCCGTACCGCGCCCCGCCCGGCCACCTGCCACGTCGTCTACCACCTGGACAGCCAGTGGGAGACGGGATTCCAGGCGACGGTCTCCCTCACCACCACCCACCCGGTGAACGCCTGGCGCCTGACCTGGACCTTCCCGGACGCCCAGCACACGACCCAGATGTGGGACGCCACCCCCGACCAGTCCGGCCCCCGCATCACCGTCACCTCCCCGTCCTACGCTCCCGACCTCACCCCCGGCACCCCGGCGGCCTTCGGCTTCACCGGCACCTGGCAGGGCGCCAACCGGTCTCCGTCGGACTTCGTGCTGAACGGGGCGGGGTGCGGTGTGGAGATCACGAACTGAGGAGCGACGCCGGGACTGCCCGGCGGGCCGGGCACGACGGGGACGGGTTCCACCAGGACCGGGCGACGAGGAGCGGTACGACGACGAGGACTCCGGCTGGGTGCGGAGCCGAGGGCGACGGCGGGACGGGGGTCCCGCCGTCACCGTGCGGCTACTCGGACGCGGTCGGAGGCGTCGGCCGGTGCGGGACTTGGCCGTCCCGCACCGGCTCGGGCAGGAACCCGGTGCGCCGGAAGTGGTCCAGGTAGCGGGTGAGCACCGTGTCGGTCAGCCTGGGCAGGTGGACGCCGAGGGCGCCCACCGCCTTGGCGGTCCGGCCCGACTCGAACCGCCGCACGTCCGCCGCGTGCCCCTCCTGGGCCCCGCCGCCCAGGAAGAGCTGCGCCGCGTTGTCGTGCCGTGCGGCGACGCGCTCCCGCCATTGCGGCGCGGGCACGGTCGCCAGGTCGTACCCGAGGCGGGCCGCCACCGCGAAGACCCGGTCGAGACCCGGCGCGTCCGGGTTGGTGAAGTGGTACGTCTCCCCGTCCGCCCCACCGGCGTGGACCAGCGCCACGATGCCCCGGCTGACGTACTCCACCGGCACCCAGTCGGTGGAACCCCACGGCAGGTCCGGTACCGCCCCGGCCTGGAGGCAGCCCTTGATGAGCTGCCACAGCAGGTCACGGTCCTGGCAGGCGCCGGTCGTGGTGTCCCCGCCGATCCGGCCGGGCCGGTGCACGGTCACCGGCAGCCCGCGGTCGCGCGCGAGCCCCACCAGGCCCTCCGCGACCCACTTGCTGCGGGCGTACCCGTCGGGCAGCCGGTCGGCGGGCCCGGTCGAGGTGGCCTCGGTGATGATGACCGGCCCCGGACCGGAGGCGGGGGCGAACACCCCGGTGGTCGAGACATGGTGCAGACCCGGCGACCCCGAATCCGCGAGCAGCCGCAGCAGTTCCTCCGTGCCCGCGACATTGGGCGCCCGCAACTCGCCGTATCCGGCGGCGAAGTTGACGCGGGCGCCGTTGTGCACCACGGGCCCCAGAGTGCGGGCCAGACGCGCGCGGTCCTCGTGCGAGAGACCCAGGCCGGGAGCGGCCAGATCGCCCGGCACCGGGCGGATCAGCGGCTCGTAGCGCGGCTGCCAGAGGCCGTAGTGCTCCAGGTTGGCGCGCAGCCGTTCCGCCGCCCGGTGCGGGTCCTCGGCCCGGACCAGGCAGGCGACCGGTTCGCCGGTGCTCTCGATCAGGTCCCGCAGCAGGAACGCGCCGAGGAAGCCGGACGCGCCGGTCAGCAGAGGGCGCGTGGACGCTCCACCGGCCGCGGTGAGAGCCGCGGCGCGGGACGCCGCCGTGATCTCCGGCGCGAGTCGGACCTCGGCCGCGAGATCGGCCCCGGCCGTGGCCCCGGCCCCGGCCGTGGCCCCGGTCGCGGCCGTGGCACCGGGTCCGGCCTCCGCGCCGCCCGCGGCCCCCGTGCCGTCCTCCCGCGCCGCGTCGTCCAGCAGCCGGGCGAGACCCGCGACGGTGGGCGCCGCGAACACCTCGCGCAGCGACAGCCGCCGACCGCAACGGTCCTCGATCCGCTGGGCGAGGGTCACCGCGAGCAGGGAGTGCCCGCCGAGCGCGAAGAAGTCCTCGTGGACACCGACTCTCGGCACGCCCAGCGTCTCCGCGAACGCCGCGCGGACCGCCCGCTCCCGCTCGGTGCGGGGTGCGGTGCTCCCGCCGGACACGGTCGCGGCGGGCGCGGGCAGGGCGGCCCGGTCCGTCTTTCCGTTCGGGGTGACCGGCAGGGCGTCGAGCCCCATGAACACGGTCGGCACCATGTGCTCGGGCAACACCTCCGCGAGCGCCGCGCGCGATTCCGCCGCCTCCGGAACCGTACGGCCCGCCTCCGCGACGGTGTACGCGACCAGACGCGGACCGCCCGGCCCGTCCTCACGGACCGTCACGCACGCCGAGGCGATGCCGGGCAGTGCGCACAACGCGGCCTCGATCTCGCCCAACTCGATGCGGAAACCGCGCAGTTTCACCTGGTCGTCGGCGCGGGAGACGTGCACGAGGTTGCCGTCCGCCGTCCAGCGGGCCAGGTCGCCCGTGCGGTACATCCGACCGCCCGCGCGGTCGAACGGGTCGGCCGTGAACCGGGTCGCGGTCAGCGCGGCACGCCCGTGGTAGCCGCGCGCCAGCCCCGGCCCGGACACGTACAGCTCGCCGGTCACTCCGGGCGGCACGGGCGACAGCCGGTCGTCCAGGACATGGACGCGCGTGCCGTTCACGGGGGCCCCGATGGGCACCGTACGGTCCGGGGCGAGCGGACCCTCGGCGCACTGGACGCCGCTCATGGTGGCGCACACCGTGGTTTCGGTCGGACCATAGGCGTTGACCACATGGCGCCGATGCGCCCAGGCACGCACCAGGTGGGGCGGGCACGTCTCACCGGCCAGGACGAGCGTGATCCCCTCCGGCAGCGAACCGGGCGGCATCACCGCGAGCGCGGCGGGCGGCAGGGTGAGGTGGGTGGTGCCGCGCTCGCGCACCGCGGACGCCAGGGCGGCGCCGGGCAGCAGCGCGTCGCGTTCCCCGACGTCCAGACAGGCGCCGGAGAGCAGCGCCATGCACAGCTCCCAGAACGCGGCGTCGAAACTGACGGACGCCAGTTGCAGCACCCTGCTGCCGGGACCCACGCGCAGCCGCTCGCGCTGCGTCCGCACCAGCGCGCCCACGCCCTCATGAGTGACCAGCACACCCTTGGGCCGTCCGGTGGAACCGGAGGTGTGGATGACGTACGCCGGAAGCCGCGGGTCGGCGGACCGGGCCGACGCCACGGGCGGCGCGGACGCCGCCTCCGCGACGAGGTCGCCCAGGAACACGCGCTCCACGGGCAGACCGGGCAGCCCGCCGCCCGCCTCGGGCGTGGTCAGCAGCAGGAGCGGCCGGGAGTCCTCCACCATGTGGGCGAGCCGCCGGGCCGGGTACGTCGGGTCCAACGGCACATACGCCGCACCGGACTTGAGCACGCCCAGCAGGGCGACCGGCAGCTCTCGGGTACGGGGCAGCGCGACGGCGACCCGGTCCTCCGGGCCGATGCCCCGAGCCGCCAGCGCGGCGGCCACCGTGTCGGACAGGGCGTCCAGTTCGCCGTAGCCGAGCATGCCGCGGGCGTCCCGCACGGCCGGGGCGTCCGGGGTGCGCCGCGCCCACGCGGCGAACAGCTCCGGCACCGTGGCGGGCCGTTCCTCCACGGCCGGACCCGTGCCCCAACCGGCCAGTCGCACCCGGTCGGCGTCGGTGAGCACGTCGTAGGCGCGCAGCGGGCGGTCGGGGTCGGCGGTGACGGCGGCGAGCAGCCGCACCAGCCGCGCCCCGAGCCCCTCGACGGTGGCCGCGTCGAACAGCTCGGTCGCGTAGTCCACGGTCACCTCCATCGCGCCCGGCGCGCCCCCGGCGCCGCGGGTCTCGGTGAAGGTGAACGACAGGTCGAACTTGCTGACCCCCAGCTCGACCGGCACCGGGGTCACGGCGAGTCCGGGCAGCTCCACCGCGTCCGCGGGGGTGTGGTTCTGGAGCACCAGCATCGTCTGGAACAGCGGATGATGGCTCTGTGAGCGCGCCGGGTTGAGGAGTTCCACCAGCCGCTCGAACGGGATGTCCTGATGGGTGTACGCGGACAGGTCGAACTCCTTGACCCGGTCCAGGAGTTCGCGGAACGTGGGGTCGCCCGACAGATCGGTGCGCACGACCAGGGTGTTCACGAAGAAGCCGACCAGGTCGGCGGCGGCCTCGTCGGTGCGTCCGGCGACAGCGGTGCCCAGGGGGATGTCGTCGCCCGCGCCGTGCCGGGACAACAGCAGGGACAGCGCGGCCTGGAGCACCATGAAGACACTGCTCCCGCCCGCGCGGGCCAGGTCCGCGATGCCCCCGGCGGTCGCGGCGTCCACCCGGAAGGTGCGCGTGGCGCCGGTGTGCCGGGGCACGGCGGGCCGGGGCCGGTCCCAGGGCAGCTCGACCAGCTCCGGGAGGCCGTCCAACGCCCCCTTCCAGAAGTCGAGTTGACGCGCCATGACGCTGTCCGGATCGTGCTCCTCGCCGAGCACGTCCCGCTGCCACAGGGTGTGGTCGATGTGGTCCACGGCGAGCGGCGCCCAGCCGGGGGCCGTCCCGCGCACCCGCGCCCCGTAGGCGTCGGCCAGATCCCGGACGAGCGGGGCGAGCGAGGACCCGTCGGCGGCGATGTGGTGCACCACGACCACCAGCACGTGCGACGTGGAGGTCAGCCGCAACAGGGTTGCCCTGACGGGGAGTTCACTCTCGATGTCGATGCACTCGGCGGCGGCCCCCGCCACCGCGTCGGTCAGCCGCGCCTCCGTGGTGTCCCGGACGGTGAACGGCGCCGACCGCGCGCCCGGCTCCACGACGTGCTGGCGGGGCGTGGGCCCGTCCGCGGGGAAGAGCGTGCGCAGCGCGGAGTGCCGGGCCACCACGTCGGCCAGCGCCGCGCGCAGCACCCCGTGGTCGAGCGGCCCGTCCAGCCGTACGGCGAACGGGATGTTGTAGGTCGCGGACGGCCCGTCCAGCCGGTGCAGGAACCACAGTCGCCGCTGCGCGTACGACAGCGGCAGCACCGCCGGGCGCTCGCGGCGGGCCAGCGGCGCACGGGCTGGCTCACCCCCCGCCGCCAGGACGGCGGCCAGGGATGCCACCGTGGGGTGCTCGAACAGGGTGCGGATGTCGGTCTCCGTGCCCAGCGCGGTACGCACCCGGCCCGCCAGCTTCGTGGCCAGCAGTGAATGCCCGCCCAGCGCGAAGAAGCTGTCGTCCACACCGACCCGGTCCACACCCAGCACGTCCGCGAACAGCCCGGCGAGGATCTCCTCGTGCGCACCGCGCGGCAACCGTCCCGGCGCACCGGTCCGGACGGCGGGGGCGGGCAGGGCCGCCCGGTCGGTCTTGCCGTTGGAGGTCAGCGGCAGCGCGTCCAGCGGCACGATCACCGAGGGCACCAGGTAGGCGGGCAGCCGCCGCCCCAGGTGCGCGGCCAGCCGCTCGGGGTCGGCGGTGCGCCCCGGCGCGGGGACCACATAGGCGGTCAGCACACGATCGCCCGGCAGATCCTCACGCACCAGCACACAGGCCGCCCGCACCGAGGCGTCGGCGCACAGCGCCGCCTCGATCTCGGCCGGTTCGATGCGGTGACCGCGCAGCTTGATCTGCTGGTCGGCGCGGCCCACATGGTGCAGCAGCCCGTCCGCGTCCCGGCGCACGACGTCACCCGTGCGGTACATCCGCGTGCCGTCCCCCTCGAACGGGTCGGCGACGAACCGGACGGCCGTCAGTCCGGGCCGCCCCGGATAGCCGCGTGCCACCCCGGGCCCCGCGAGGTACAACTCGCCCTCGGCGCCCGCCGGGACCGGGCGCAGCGCCCCGTCCAGCACATGGGCGCGCACACCGTCCAGGGGGCGGCCGATCGGCGGCGCGCCCCCGTCCGGCGCGTCCGACGGGACCCGGTACAGGGTGGCGAACGTCGTCGTCTCGGTCGGCCCGTAGACGTTGACGACCGTCGTGCCGGGGTGGGCGGCGGCCAGCCGCTGGAGGACGCCGGGCGCGGCGGCCTCGCCGCCGCAGGCGGCCAGCCGCAGCAGGCCGAGGGCGCCCGGATCGGTCTCGGCCACGACGTTGAACAGCGCGGTGGTCAGGAACGCCGCCGTCACCCCGTACCGCGCGACGAGGTCGCGCAGTGTCGCGGGCTGGAGGGTGCCCTCCGGGGCGACGACGATCCGGCCGCCGCCCAGCAGGGGAGCCCAGATCTCGAAGGTGGACGCGTCGAAGACGTATGCGGAGTGCAGCAGGACCGCCTCCACCGCGCCGCCGGACCAGGCGCGGTGCGCGGCGAGAGCGGTGATGTCCCCGTGCGTGACGCCCACGGGCTTGGGAACACCGGTCGAGCCGGAGGTGAACATCACGTAGGCGAGCCGGTCACCCCCCGGCACGGCGGGCAGCGCACCGGGGCGGCGCGGCGCGCCACGCAGCAGCCGTCCGGCCGAATCCACGGTCAACACCGTTATGCGGGAGTCGAGTTCACGCACCCAGGGCAGCTCCGCGGTCTCCTCGTCCACGATCACCGCGCGCGGAGCGCAGACCCCGGTCACCACGGTGAGACGGCCCGTGGGCCAGCGCGGATCGAGCGGAAGATACGCGGCCCCCGCCCGCAACACCCCCAGTGACGCGGTGACATGGGCGGTGGAACGGCCGAGCAGTACGGCCACCGGGTCCTCGGGGCCGATGCCGTGCCCGGTGAGGGCCGTGGCTAGGTCGGCGGCGAGTTCCTGGAGCCGTCCGTAGGTGAGTTCCTCGCCCGCGCCGGTCACGGCCACGGCGTCCGGGCGCCGCGCGGCCTGCCGGGCGACCGCGTCGGGAACACTCAAGGCGGGTTCGGCGAGGACGAGTTCGTCACCGCGTCCCAGCGTGATCAGCGCCTCGCGCTCCCCGTCCAGCAGCAGCGGCACCGCGTCGGCGCGCACGTCGAGACCGTCCGCCATCGCGGTGAGCAGACCGCGCAGCCGGGCCACCGTACGGGCCACCTCCGCCCGGTCCAGCGCGCCGGGGCGGTGGCCGAAGGTGATGCGCAGCGCGTCCTCGCCCGGCGCGATGGTGAGGGTCAGCGGATAGTGGGCCGCGTCCGTGCCGTCGATGCCGGTGACGTCCAGACCGGGCAGGCCCTGCCGCGCGGTGCGCAACGCCTCCGCGTCCAGCGGGTAGTTCTCGAACACGGCCAGGGTGTCGAAGAGTTGATCCAGACCGGTCGTGCCCGCGATCTCCGTCAGCCCCACGAACTGGCTGCCCAGCAGCCGCCCCTGCTCCTCCTGGAGCCGGGTGAGCAGCGTCCGCAGCGTCTCGCCCGGCACCGGACGCACCCGCACCGGAACGGTGTTGATGAACAGGCCGACCATCGACTCCACACCGGGGATCTCCGGCGGACGGCCGGAGACGGTCGTACCGAACACCACGTCCGCACGCCCGGTGAGCCGGGCCAGCACCAGCCCCCAGGCGCCCTGCACCAGCGTGTTCAGGGTGAGCCGGGCCTCGCGTGCCGTCTCGCGCAGCCGCAGCGCGGTCGCCCGGTCCAGCTCCAGCACCAGCGACTCCGGCAGCTCCGAGGCCCCGCGCGGCTCCACCGGCTCCCGCCCCGCCAGCAGCGTCGGCGCCTCCAGCCCGGCCAGCGCCTCCCGCCAGGCGTCCAGCGCGGCGGCCCGGTCCTGTCCGGCCAGCCAGGCGAGATACGTGCGGTACGGGGTGACGCGGGGCAGCGCACTGTCGTCGCCCTCGCGGGCGTACAGCTCGAACAGCTCGCGGACCAGCAGCGGCAGGGACCAGCCGTCGAACAGCAGGTGGTGGCTGGTCATCACCAGCCGGTACCGGCCGGGCGCGGTGCGGACCAGGGTGAACCGCATCAGCGGCGGGGTGTCCAGAGCGAACCGGCGCACCCGGTCGGCCGCCAGGAACGCGGTGAACCCCTCCTCCGGATCGGCCGCCGACGACAGATCCAACTCCGTCACCGGCAAGGGCACTTCCGCCGCGACCGCCTGCACCGGCTGGTCCAGGTCCTCGTGCAGGAACCCGACCCGCAGGTTGGCGTGGCGGCGCAGCAGGGTGCGCACGGCGGCGTGCAGCGCGGGCACCCGCACGGTCCCCTCGACGCGGAACACGAACTGCGTGGTGTACACGTCCACGGCGGCGGAGTCGTAGAGCGAATGGAAGAGCATGCCCGCCTGCAACGGCGTCAGTGGCAGCACGTCCTCCAGCTGGAACCCGGTCACTTGCGTCCACCCCACCTGTTCTGCAGTCGGTCGATCTGGGCCTGGTCCAGGGAGACCAGGGGAAGGTCGGACGGCGTGTAACCGCCCGCGTCGGGCTGTTCGGCGTGTTCGGCGACGGCCCGCAGCGCACGGCTGAAGAACCCGGCGAGGATCTCCACGTCCGCGGCCTCCAGGAGCCCGGCGGGCCAGGTCCAGCGGGCCACGAGGACGGGACCGTCGGCGTGGTCCTCCGTGTGCGCGTTGATGTCCAGGACGTGGTGGACGGGCATGTCCGGGTCCTGCCCGCGCGGTTGACCGCCGTCGAGCAGCACCTCCCAGTCCGGCCCGTCCACCCCCTGGTCCGACGTCGCGTACCTGCCGAGGTAGTTGAAGCCGATCTGCGGATGCGGGGCCGGACCCAGCCGGGCGCCCGTGTCCGGGGCAAGGTGCCGCAGCACACCGTGGCCGACACCGTGGTCGGGGATCGCCCGGAGCTGCTCCTTGACCAGCTTCACCGCGCGGTCGATCAGCGTGACGTCGTACCGCCCCGTGTCCCGCAGGTCACCGGGTCCGGGATCGAGCCGTACCGGGTACATGCTGGTGAACCAGCCGACCGTCCGGGACAGGTCGAGGTGGTCCGCGAGCTGTTCCCGGCCGTGCCCCTCCAGGTCCAGGAGGACGGCGGTGCCCTCCGGCCGGGCCGCACCGCCCGTCGCGGCGCGCTGCTCCCGCCACGAGGTCACGGCCAGCGCGAGCGCCGTGAGCAGTACGTCGTCCACGCCCGCGTGGAACGCGGTCGGCGCGGTGGTCAGCAGCGGGCCCGTCCACCGGGCCGCCAGCCGGGTCGTCACCGTACGGGTGCGACCCGCCGTGTCCAGCTCCGGGTCGAGCGGCCGGTCCCCGAGCAGCGGATCGGGAGTCGCCAGGATGCCTTCCCACAGCGGCAGTTCGCGGTCCCGGCGCGGACCCTCCGCCTCGGCGGCCAGGAACGTGGCCCAGCTCCGGTAGGACGTGGGGACGGCGGGCAGCGCGGCCCCGGAACCGGTGGTCACCGACGCCCAGGCGGTGGCCAGATCCTCCGCGAGCACCCGCCAGGACACCGCGTCCACCGCCAAGTGGTGCACCACGAGCAGGAGTCGGCCCGGCGTGTGCGGTCCCGCGTCGGCCCACACCGCCTCGACCACCCGGCCCGCTCCGGGCCGCAGCCGCTCGCGCGCCCGCTCGCCCGCCTCGACGAGCGCGGCCCGCACGGCGTCCGCGTCCAGCCCCGAGGTGTCGATCCGGGTGAGGCGCTCCCGTGCCACCACCGCTCCGGGCGGCAGCACCCGCAAAGCGGGCGTCCCGTCCGCGCGGACCACCCGCATCCGGAGCATGTCGTGCTGGTCCAGCATGAGTTGGAGGACCGCGGCGAGAGCGGGTTCGTCCGCGCCGACCGGAGTGCGCAGCACCGCCGACTGGTTGTAGCCGTCGCCCGGCCCCGGCCGGCCGAGGAACCACGCGGCGATGGGCGTGGCCGGAAGATCGCCGGTGCCCTGCTCCGCCGGGTCCGCCGTCCGCTCCGCCACCTCCCGCGCCACGGCCGCGATGCCCTCCGGCGTACGGTGCGCGAACACGTCGCGGGGTGTGACGGTGAGCCCGGCCCGCCGCAGCCTGCCGACCAGTTGGATGGAGAGGATGCTGTCGCCGCCCAGCGCGAAGAAGTCGTCGTCCGCGCGGACCTCCTCGGCCCGGAGCACGGAGGCGAACACGTCGCACAGCACGCGCTCGCGCGCGGTACGCGGCTCGCCGCCCGCCGCCCTGCCCTCTGCACGCGCGGGCTCCGGCAGGGCACGCCGGTCGGTCTTCCCGTTGGGCAGCAGCGGCAGGGCGTCCAGCCGCACGAACGCGGCGGGCGTCATGTACGGCGGCAGGGTCTCGGCGAGGTGCCGGAGCAGGGCCGCGTCGGAGAGGCCGGGGGCCCGGTCGGCGGGGCCGCCGCCGAGCGGGTCGCCGTCCGTCCGGCCGCCCTCCACCACGTACGCCACCAGCCGCCGTTCCCCCGGCCGGTCCTCGCGGACGACCGCGCACGCGGCGGTGACGCCGGTCAGCGCCGTGAGCGCCGCCTCGATCTCGCCCGGCTCGATCCGCAGGCCGTTCAGCTTGACCTGGTCGTCGGCACGGGCGACATAGCCGAGCAGCCCGTCCGCGTCCCGCCTGACGAGGTCGCCGGTGCGGTACATCCGGCTCCCCGCGGGGCCGTGGGGGTCGGCCACGAAGCGGGTGGCGGTCAGCCCGGACCGCCCGAGGTACCCGCGCGCGAGCCCGTCGCCCGCGAGGTACAACTCGCCGGTCACGCCCGGCGGTACGGGCCGCAGCCGCGCGTCCAGGACGTACGACCGGGTGTTGTCGATCGGCCGGCCCAACGGCACGGTGCCCTCGGCCGCCGGGGTGTCGTCGGCGCGGTGGGCGGTGGCGTCGATGGTCGCCTCGGTCGGGCCGTACAGATTGTGCGTCCCAGCCCGCCACTGGCGGCCGATCTGCCCGGCCAGGGCCGCCGACAGGGGCTCGCCGCCGCACAGCACCGCCCGCAGCGCGCCGGGCGGCGGCTCGGCCGTCGTCTCGGCGAGCACCACCGCGAGGTGCGACGGCACGAACTGGGCGACGGTGACCGCCAGTTCCCGCATCCGGGCGACCAGCGCGGCCGGGTCGTGGTTCAGCGCGGGCGGCACCGGGCAGGTCGCGCCGCCGTGCAGCAGCGGCAGCCAGGTCTCCCACACCGAAGCGTCGAAACTCGGCGACGTGCGCGCCAGGACACGGTCGTCACCGGTGAGCCGGAGGTGACCGGCCAGCCACGCCATGTGGTTGGTGAGCGCGGCGTGGGTGACGACGACGCCCTTGGGACGCCCGGTGGAGCCCGATGTGTAGATGACGTACGCCGCGTCCCGCGGGTCCGGCCCGGCACCGGGAGGCAGTTCGGGGCCGTCCCACCCGGCCGGGTCGTCCAGGGTGAGACACGGCACCGGCAACTGCCGCGCCCGGGTGCGGTGCGCGTGGGTGAGCAGGAGTGCCGGACGGGCGTCGTCCAGCATGTGCCGTACCCGCGCCTCCGGGTGGTCCAGGTCCACCGGCAGATACGCGGCACCCGCCTTGGCCACCGCCAGCACGGCCACCGCCTGGTCCGGGGTGCCCTCCAGAGCGAGCGCCACCAGATCGCCCCGGCCGACGCCCCGGCCGCGCAGATGCCGGGCGAGGGCGTCGGAGAGCCGGTCCAGCTCGGCGAAGGTCAGATCGCCGCGTACAACCGGTCCGCGCACGGCAGCGTCGCTGTGTGACCCCGCCCCATGTGCTCCGGCCCCATGTGCTCCCGCTCCATGTGCTCCGGCCTCATGCGGCTCTGCCCCCTGTGTGGCCGTCCCCGGAGTCCCCGTCCCGCCGTCGCCGTACACCGCGACCGCGTCCGGCGTACGGGCGCACTGCGCGCGGAACGACTCGGGCGCCGTCCGTGCGGCGACCGTGCGCACCGGGCCGTGCGCCGCCCGGTCCAGCCGCTCCCGTTCGGCCGCGCTCAGCACGTCCGTGTCATGGACGCGCCGCCCCGGTTCGGCGGCCAGCGCGGCGAGCAGCCGGGTCAGCCGCTCCGCGAGCGCGTGCGCCGTCGCGGGCTCGAACAGCTCGGTGGAGAACTCCAGCACACCACGCAGCCCGGCCGGGGACCCCGCGTCGTCCTGGGTCTCGGTGAAGGTGAACGTCAGGTCGAACTTGCTGATCCCGGTCCGTACGGGCTGCTCCGTGACGGTGAGACCGGGCAGTCCGAGGTCGGCGCCGCCCTGGTTCTGGAGCACCAGCATGGTCTGGAACAGCGGATGA
Source organism: Streptomyces corallincola (assembly GCF_019104725.1). GTDB lineage: Bacteria > Actinomycetota > Actinomycetes > Streptomycetales > Streptomycetaceae > Streptomyces > Streptomyces corallincola. The sequence continues at coordinate 167,044 of NZ_JAHRXF010000007.1, forward strand.
TGGCCCTGGACCCGCTCCGGGGCGAGCGCGTCCACCAGCCGCTCGAACGGCAGGTCCTGGTGGTCGTAGGCCGCGAGGTCGAACTCCCGCACGCGGTCCAGGACTTCGGCGAACGTCGGGTCACCGGCCAGGTCGGCGCGCAGCACCAGCGTGTTGACGAAGAAGCCCACCAGATCGTCCAGGGCCTCGTCGGTGCGGCCCGCGACGGCGGTGCCGAGCGGAATGTCGTCGCCCGCGCCGTGCCGGGACAGCAGCACCGCGAGGGCCGCCTGGAGCACCATGAACAGGCTGGCGCCCCGCTCACGGGCGAGGGCGGCCAGCGCCCGGTGCGTACCGGCCGGGACCGGGAAGGCGAACGCCTCGCCCCGGTGCCCGGACACGGCGGGCCGGGGCCGGTCGCACGGCAGCTCCAGCAGGGCGGGCGCGCCGGTCAGCGCGGTGCGCCAGAACTCCAGCTGGCGCGCCGCCCGACTGCCGGGGTCCGCCTCGTCGCCGAGCAGCGCCCGCTGCCACAGGGTGTAGTCGGCGTACTGCACGGCCAGAGCGGTCCAGCCCGGCTCCTCGCCCATGAGGCGGGCCCGGTAGGCGGTGCCCAGGTCGCGGGCGAGCGGCGCCAGGGACCAGCCGTCGCCCGCTATGTGGTGCACCACCATGACCAGCACGTGCGAGGTGGTGCCCAGGCGCAGCAGGCGGGCCCGCACCGGCGGCTCGGCGGCCACGTCGAACGTGTGCGCCACCTCGGCGGCCAGAACCGCGTCCCGTTCCGCCGGGCGGACGTCACGCGGGGTGAGATCGAGGTCGGCGCCGCCCTCCAACACCGCCTGGCGCGGCACCCCGTCGCTGTCCGGGAACACGGTGCGCAGACTCTCGTGCCGCCCCACCACGTCCGCGAGCGCCTCCTCCAGCGCTCCCGTGTCCAGCTCACCGTCCAGACGCAGCACCAGCGGCACGTTGTACGTGGCGCTCGGACCCTCGAACCGCCCCAGGAACCAGAGCCGTTGCTGCGCGAACGACAACGGCAGCGGATCGGGCCGCGCACCGGCCCGCTCCAGCGGCGGACGGCTCTCCCCGGCACGGTCGAGCACGGAGGCCAGCGCCGCCGGAGAGGGATGCGCGAACAACTCCTTGACCGGCACCTCCACCCCGAGCGCGGTGCGCAGCCGGGCGACCAGCCGGGTGGCGAGCAGGGAGTGCCCGCCCAGCGCGAAGAAGTCGTCGTCCGCGCCCACCGCGTCCCGGCCGAGCACCCCGGCGAACAGCCCGCACAGGATCTCCTCGCGGGCCGTGCGCGCGGCCCGGCCGCCCGCCGCGGCCTGCTCCGGCGCGGGCAGCGCCCGCCGGTCCACCTTCCCGTTGGGGTTGAGCGGCAGCGCGTCCAGGACCACCACGGCCGAGGGCACCATGTAGGCGGGCAGCACCAGGCCCACGGCGCGGGCCAGCGCGCCGGGGTCCGGCCGGACCCCGGCCCCCGCAACGACGTACGCCACCAGACGGCGGTCGCCGGGGGTGTCCTCACGGATCACCGCGAAGGCGTCCGCGACCCCCTCGCAGCAGGCGAGGGTGTTCTCCACCTCGCTCAACTCGATGCGATGACCGCGCAGTTTGACCTGGCCGTCCGACCGGCCCACATAGGCGATCTGCCCGTCGCCGGTCCAGCGGACCAAGTCACCCGTGCGGTACATGCGTTCACCCGCCGCCCCGGACGGGTCGGCCACGAAGCGGACGGCCGTCGCCCCCGGCCGCCCCGCGTAGCCGCGCGCCACACCGTGCCCCGCGAGGTACAACTCGCCCACCACGCCCGGCGGTACGGGCCGCAGCGAGCCGTCCAGGACGGACAGGCGCATGCCGTCCAGCGGGCGCCCCACCGGCGGCGGTCCGGTCGGCAGTTCCGCCGTCACCCGGTGGCGGGTGGCGAAGGTGGTCGTCTCCGTCGGCCCGTAGACGTGCAGGACCCGGGTGGCCGGGGCGAGCGCCGCGACCCGCTGCATGGCGTCCGGGGACGCCGCCTCACCGCCCGCGCACACCAGCCGCAGCCCGGTGAAGGCACCGGGATCGGTCTCCGCGATCACGTTGAACAGCGCCGTCGTCATGAAAACGGCGGTCACCCCGTGGGTGTGCACCGCGTCGTCGAGACCGGGGGCGTCCAGCACGCCGTCGCGCGCCACCACGATCCGCCCGCCGTTCAGCAGCGGCGCCCAGATCTCGAACGTGGACGCGTCGAAGACGTACGCCGAGTGCATCAGGACGGCGTCGGCGGCACCGTCGTGCCACGCGGAGTCCGCGGCGAGCGCCGCCACGTCCCCGTGTGTCACCGCCACACCCTTGGGCAGACCGGTCGAGCCGGAGGTGAACATCACGTACGCCGACGACGCGCCACCGGGCACCGGCAGCGGCCGGGCCGAGGCCGCGGGCGCGCCCCGCAGGACCCGCCCGGTACGGTCCACCACGACGACCGGTATCCGCCCGGCCGCCGCCTCGGCCCATGCCGTGCCGCGCGACTCCTCGTCGGTCACCAGGACACCGACCCCGGCCGCCGAGGCGACCCGGTCCAGCCGTTCCACCGGCCAGCGGCCGTCCAGCGGCACATAGGCACCGGCGGCGCGGACCACGCCCAGCGACGCCGTCACGACCGCGGCCGAACGCCCCAGCAGGACACCGACACCGGCCTCCGGACCCACCCCCAGCGCCGCGAGAGCACCGGCCAACTCCGATGACAGCACGTCGAGTTCGGCGTACGTGAGGGTGGCGCCCGCGTCGGTCACGGCGACCGCGTCCGGTGTGCGGGCCGCCCGGACGGCGAACAGCTCCGGCAGGGTCGCGTCCGCGACCCCGGCCGACAGCGGGCGCCCCGTCCCCCACCGGGTCACCCGCGCCCGCTCCTCGGACGTGAGCAGCGGCAGCTCGGCCACCGGCCGCTCCGGGTCGGCGGCGACCTGCTCCAGCAGCCGCAGCAGCCGCTCCGCGAACGCGCCGACGGTCGCACCGTCGAAGAGCGCCGTCGCGTACTCGACACCGGCGCCGAGGCCGCCGTCGCGGTTCCCGGTGAACGCGAACGTGAGATCGAACTTGCTCAGCCCGTTGTGGACCAGCCGGTCCTCCACGACGAGTCCGGGCAGGTCCGGCCGGACCCCTTCCTGGTTCTGGAGCACCACCATCACCTGGAACAGCGGATGGTGGTCACGGGCCCGGACCGGGTTCAGCTCCTCCACCAGACGCTCGAACGGCACATCCTGGTGCGCGTACGCGGCAAGGTCGAACTCCCGTACCCGCGCCAGCAGTTCGCGGAAGGTCGGACGGCCGGACAGGTCGGTCCGCAGCACGAGGGTGTTGACGAAGAACCCGACCAGGTCCTCCAGCGCCTCGTCGGTGCGGCCCGCGACGGGCGAGCCGAGCGGGATGTCGTCGCCCGCGCCGTGCCGGTGCAGCAGGGTGGCCACCGCCGCCTGGAGCACCATGAACAGACTGGTCCCCGACTCCCTCGCCAGCCGCAGCAGCCGGGCGTGCAGTTCGGCGGGCACCTCGAAGGCGTGCACCCCGCCCCTCGGGTCCGCGGTCGCCGGGCGGGGCCGGTCCAGCGGCAGGTCCAGCAGCTCGGGCAGCCCGGACAACGCGGCCCGCCAGTGGGCGAGTTGGGTGTGCAGGGGGTTGTCGGTCGCGCGGCTCCGGTCGGGGGTGCCGTCCGGGGTGCCGCCCTGGTCGGCCTCGCTGTCGCTGTCGCTGTCGCTGTCGCTGTCGCTGTCGTCCTCGCCGAGCAGCGCCCGCTGCCAGAGGGTGTAGTCGGCGTACTGGAGCGGTGTTCCCGGCCCCCACCGCGGCGGTGTCCCGTCGAGTCGTGCCCGGTAGGCGACGCCCAGGTGACGGGCGAGCGGGGCCAGCGACCAGCCGTCGCCTGCTATGTGGTGCAGGACCAGGACGAGCACATGGCGGCCGGGCGCGGAACGCAGCAGCAGCGTCCGCAGCGGCAGGTCCGCGGTGATGTCGAACGGCTCGCGCACGGCGTCCAGCACCGCCGCCTCCAGCCCGGCGGGCGCCACGCTCACGACCGGCAGGGCGGGCGCGGCCTCCGACAGCGGTACGACCCGCTGGCACGGCACGCCGTCCCGCTCGGGGAACACCGTGCGCAGCGCCTCGTGGCGGTCCACCACGTCCCGCAGGGCCCCCCGCAGCGCGTCCGGGTCGAGCGCGCCGTCGAGTTCGAGGACGAGCGGGATGTGGTACGCCGAGGACGGCCCCTCCAGCCGGTCCAGGAACCACAGCCGCCGCTGGGCGTACGACAGCGGCAGCGGACCGGCGCCGCGCGGCGCGGGCCGTACGGCGGGCCGGGTCCGCGCGGCCGGGTCCAGCGACCGGGCCAGGCCCGCCGGGGTGGGGTGCTCGAACAGCGTGCGCACGGACACCTCGGCGCCGAGCACCGCACGGACGCGGCTCACCACGCGCATCGCGAGGAGGGAGTGGCCGCCGAGGTCGAAGAAACCGTCGTCCGGGCCGACCGAGGGACGGTCGAGGACGTCCGCGAAGATCCCGGCGAGGATCTCCTCCTGCGGGGTGCCACGGCCCGGCCCGGCCGACGCGGGCGCTCCGTCCGCCGGTGCGGGCAGTGCCCGCCGGTCCACCTTGCCGTTGGGCAGCAGCGGCAGCGCGTCCAGCAGCACTATGGCGCCGGGCACCATGTGCTGCGGCACCATGTCGGCCAGCGCGTCCCGCAGTGCGGCGGTACGCGGGGGCGCCTCCCCGGCGACGACGTACGCCACCAGTTCCTGCCGTCCCGGTGTGTCCTCGCGCACCACGGCGCGGGCCGCCGAGACTCCGGGCAGGGTGAGCAGCGCGGCCTCCACCTCTCCCGGTTCGACGCGGAACCCGCGCAGCTTGACCTGGTCGTCGGCCCGTGCCACGTACTCCAGCAGCCCTTGGATGTTCCACCGCACCAGGTCACCCGTGCGGTACATCCGGGCCCCCGCGGCGCCGTACGGATCGGCGACGAAACGCTCCGCCGTCGTACCCGGCCGACGCAGGTAACCACGTGCCAGGTTCGGGCCCGCCAGGTACAGCTCCCCGGTGACCCCGGCCGGTACGGGACGCAGCCGCCCGTCGAGGACGTAGGCGCACATGGTGTCCACGGGGCGCCCGATGGGCACGGACCCGGCGAGCACGGCGGGGCCGCCCTCGGTGCCGCCCTCGGTGCCGGTGGAGCCCCCGGTGTCCTCGCCGCGCGGGACCCGGTGGGCGGTCGCGTCGATGGTCGCCTCGGTCGGGCCGTACAGGTTGTGCGCCTCCGCCCGCCAGACGCGCGCGATCTCGTCGGTGAGGGCACGCGGCAGCGGCTCACCGCCGCACAGGACGGCCCGCAGCGCGGGCAACGGCGCGGCGTCGGCCGCCTCCGCGAGCACCACCGCCAGGTGCGACGGCACGAACTGCGCGACGGTGACGGCGAATTCACGCATCCAGCCGACGAGGGCACGAGGATCGTGGTTCGCCCCGTCCGGCAGTACGCACACCTCCGCGCCGCTCATCAGCGGCAGCCACAGCTCCCACACCGAGGCGTCGAAACTCGTGGAGGTGCGGGCCAGCACCCGGTCGCCCGGAGCGAGGTCCAGGTGCCGGCCCAGCCACGCCATGTGCCCCGCGAGCGCGCCGTGGGGCACGACCACACCCTTGGGCCGCCCGGTGGAGCCGGAGGTGTAGATGACGTACGCGGGGTCGGCGGGGTCCGGGGTGTCGCCGTCGGGGGCGGTGACGCGGGTGCCCTCGGCCGAGACCGCGTGAGCCATGTGGGCTACGTCCGTGCGGTCGGCGCCCATGTGGTCCGCGTCCGTGTGCTCCGCACCCATGTGGTCAGCACCCACGTGGGCCGGTGGGGCCGCTGCGTCGGCGGGCCGGGTGGGCGCGGTCAGGTCCAGCCACGGTGTGCCGGTGTCCGGCATCGCCGCACTCACCTCGCCGGTCGTCAGCAGCAGCGCGGGCCGGGCGTCCGCCACCATGTGCCGGATGCGGGCGGCCGGATAGCGCGGGTCCACGGGCAGATAGGCGGCCCCGGCACGCAGTACGGCCAGCATGGCGACGACCGTCCCGACGCCCGGCGGCACGGCCAGCGCCACCACGTCCTCGCGCCCCACCCCCCGCGCCCGCAGTTCCCCCGCCAACTCATCGGCGCGGGAGTCGAGTTCGGAGTACGTCAGGCTCGTGACGGCGTCCCGTACGGCGACCGCTCCGGGGGTGCGGCGCGCCCAGCCGCGTACCGCCTCGGCGGCGCTCGGCGCGGGACGGGGCTCCGTCCCACCGCGCCCCAGCTCCAGCAGGCGGTCCCGTTCCCGCGCTCCGATCGCGTCGAGGTCGGCCACCGGCCGTCCGGGGTCGGCCACGGCCTCGGTGACGACGCGGACGAACCGGTCGCACAGGGCGCGCGCGGTGGCTTCGTCGAACAGGTCGGTGGCGTATTCGAGGTAGCCGCCGATACCGGCGGGGGAGTCCGGGACGAGCGCGGAACCGGCCTCCGGTACGTGTTCGGTGAGCGAGAACGTCAGGTCGAACTTGCTGATCCCCGTGTGCCGCGAGAGGTCCTCGCTCGTGATGCCGGGCAGGTCGATCCTGGCCCGCTCCTGGTTCTGGAGCACCAGCATGGTCTGGAACAGCGGGTGGTGGTCCCCGGACCGCACCGGGTTCAGCGCCTCCACCAGCCGCTCGAACGGCAGGTCGGCGTGTCCGAACGCGGCCAGGTCGAACTCCTTGACCCGGTCGAGGAGTTCACGGAACGTCGGGGTGCCGGACAGGTCGGTGCGCAGCACGAGGGTGTTGACGAAGAACCCGACGAGGTCCTCCAGCGCCTCGTCGGAGCGCCCGGCCACCGCCGTCCCCAGCGGGATGTCCGTGCCCGCGCCATGTGCGCGCAGCGTCACGGCCAGGGCCGCGTGCAGCACCATGAACGGGGTGCAGCCCGCGGTGCGGGCCAGCCGGACCAGCGCGGCGTGCGCGGGCGCGGGCAGGTCGAACGGCACCGTCCCGCCCCGATGGCTCGGCACCGCCGGACGCGGCCGGTCCAGGGGAAGTTCCAGCAGCTCCGGCGCGCCGCTCAACGCCTGCCGCCAGTAGGCAAGTTGGCGACCGGCGAGGCTGTCCGGGTCGTCGTCGGCGCCGAGCAGCCGGTGCTGCCAGAGCGTGTAGTCGGCGTACTGCACGCGCGGCGCGGGCAGGCCCTCGCGTGCGGCGTCCCCGGTCCTGGCCCGGTAGGCGGCGCCCAGGTCGCGGCCCAGCGGGGCGAGCGACCAGCCGTCCGCCACGATGTGGTGCAGCACCAGTACGAGCACATGGCGCGCGGTGTCCAGGCGGAGCAGCCGGGCGCGGACGGCGACCCCGCCGTCCAGGTCGAACGGCACGCCGGACAGGGCCCGCGCCCGCTCCTCGGCCCAGTCCTCAGGGCGCGCCCCGTCCGGCGGGACCTCCACGGTGAGCGGGATCAGCGGCACGGCCGCGGCGGCGTCCAGCACCACCTGCCGGGGCACGCCGTCCTCCTCCGCGAACACGGTCCGCAGGCTCTCGTGCCGGGTGACGACATCGGCCAGCGCGCCGCGCAGGGAGTCCACGTCGAGCGGCCCGTCCAGCCCGAGGACGAACGGCACGTTGTACGTGTCGCCCGAACCCTCCGCCCGGCCGAGGAACCACAGCCGACGCTGCGCCGAGGACAGCGGCACCGCTCCCGTCCGCTCCCGCGGGACCAGGGGCGGCCTGTCCCCGTCCGTACCGGCCCCGAGCACGGCGGCCAGCGCGGCGACCGTCGGGTGCGCGAAGACGGTGCGCAGGTCGAGTTCCGCGCCCAGCGCGGCCCGCACCCGCCCGGCCAGCCGGGTCGCGAGCAGCGAGTGACCGCCCAGCGCGAAGAAGTCGTCGTCCACTCCGACGACGGGCAGCCCGAGCACGTCCGCGAACAGACCCGCCAGCACCTCCTCCCGCGCCGTACGCGGAGCCCGGCCGCCGGTCGCGCCGGTGGGCGGGGCGGGCAGCAGACGCCGGTCCAGCTTGCCGTTGGCGTTCAGCGGCAGCGCGTCCAGCAGGACGAACGCCGACGGGACCATGTACGCGGGCAGCGTCCGGCCCAGGGTCCGGGCCAGCGCGGCACCGTCCGTGCGGGCCCCCTGTGCCGGGACCACATAGCCGACCAGCCGCCGGTCACCGGGCACGTCCTCGCGGACCAGGACCCGGGCGGCACGCACCTCGGGGTCCGCGAGCAGGGCGTTCTCGATCTCACCGGGCTCGATGCGGAACCCGCGCAGCTTGACCTGGCCGTCCGCGCGCCCCGCGTACTCGACGGCACCCTCGGCCGTCCAGCGGGCGAGGTCCCCGGTGCGGTACATCCGCCCGCCGTCCGGGCCGTACGGATCGGCCACGAAACGCGTCGCGGTCAGCGCGGCCCGCCCCTGGTAGCCGCGCGCCACACCACGGCCGCCGACATACAACTCGCCCACCACACCGGGCGGTACGGGCCGCAGCCGCTCGTCCAGGACATAGACGTCCATCCCGTCCAGGGCCCGGCCGATCGGGGGCACGCCCGCCGTGTCGGCGCCGACCGGGTGCCGGGTGGCGAACGTCGTGGTCTCGGTGGGCCCGTACACGTGCAGCACGGTCGTGCCGGGAGCCGCCCCGGCGACCCGCCGCGTCCGGCCGGGGGTGGCGGCCTCGCCGCCGGTGGCGACCAGCCGCAGCCCGGTGAAGGCGGCGGGGTCCGTCTCCGCCATCAGGTCGAACAGCGCCGTCGTGAGGAACAGCGCGGTGACGCCGTGGCGCGCCACGGCCTCCCGCAGCCCGCGCGGCTCCAGCCCGCCGCGCGGGGCCACCACCACCCGGCCGCCGTTCAGCAGCGGCGTCCAGATTTCGAACGTGGAGGCGTCGAAGACGTACGCCGAGTGCATCAGCACGGCGTCGGCGACACCGTCCCGCCACATGGTGTCGGCCGCCAGCGCCAGCACGTCCGCATGGGTGACCGCCACACCCTTGGGGACACCGGTGGAGCCGGAGGTGAACATCACGTAGGCCAGGTGGTCACCGCCCGCCGGGGCCGACGGCCGTCCGGTGCGCTCGGGCGCGCCGCGCAGCAGGGTCCCGTCCTCGTCCACCACGAGCACCGGGAGCGTGGCGGACGCCCGCGCGACCCACTCCCGCCCGGCCGAGGCCGCGTCCACCACCAGGGCACGGACACCGGCGGTTCCGGTGACGCGGTCGAGCCGCTCCGCGGGCCAGGCCGGGTCCATCGGCACATAGGCGGCGCCCGCGGTGACCACGCCGAGCGTGGCCGCCACGACAGCGGCCGAGCGGTCCACCAGCACGCCGACGCCGTCCTCCGCGCCGACCCCCCAACCGGCGAGCGCGCCCGCCAGTTCGTCCGCCGTACGGGCCAGGGCGCCGTAGCTCAGGGTGCGGGAGCCGTCCTCCACCGCCGTCGCCCCGGGTGCCCGCCGCGCCTGTGCGGCGAACGCGGCCGGGAGCGTGGTGTCCACCGTCCCGGCGGGCAGGGCGTGGCCCCGCCCCTGTTCCAGCACCGCTCCCGACGCCTCCGCGCCGAGCAACGGCAGCGCGTGCAGCGGGGTTTCGGCGTCCGCCTCCGCGAGCGCGGTCAGGAACGAGACGACGGCCCGCCGGTGCAGCAGCACGTCATCGGGGTGGTACAGCTCGGAGTTGGTGTCGAACCCGATCAACGGCCCTTGTCCCTCGGCCCGTTCGGACACGAAGAGGGACACGTCGTCCACCGGGCCGATGGACAGCAGCCGGGAGGTGGCCGGGCTGCCCGCGAAGTCCAGGTCGTACGCGAAGCCCATGACGTTCACCACGACATCGGTGAGCCGGGCCGCTCCGTCCGCCATGTTCAGCTCGCGGGCGAGCTGTTCACGGGAGAAGCGGCGGTGCCGGAGCGCCGCGCGCATCTCGGCCGCCACCGACCGGATCAGGGAGCCGACGGTCATGTGGGGGTCCACGGCCAGCCGCAGCGGCAGGATCGTCGAAGTCATGCCGACCACGTGGCGCAGCCCACCGGCCCTGCCGTGCGAGGCCAGTCCCACCCGGAAGTCGCGGGTGCCGGTGACCCGCGCGCCGTAGGCGGCGACGGCGCCGACGAGCACGGCGCTCCACGTCGTCCGGTTCTCGGCGGCCAGTCGGCGCAGGCCGTCGAAGACCTCGGTCGGCAGGGTCTCGCCGGAGTGCAGCACGGCGGGCGAGGAGGCCGCACCGGTGCCGGTGCCGGTGCCGGGGGCGGGTGCGGGGGCGTCGGTGCGGCGGCGGATGAGGGGTGCGGCGGACCGCTCGCCGGGGTCCTCGGTGTGCCGCACGCCGGGCACTCCGGCGCCGTTGTCGCGGGAGTTCTCGCCGTGGTCTTCCGCGAGGTTCGAGGCCGACGGCCTGTCCGGGCCCTCGGTGCTCTCCCCGGCGCGGTCGGTGAACCTGCCGGTCCAGTAGGAGCGGTCGGCCGTGTAGCGGTCCGAGGCGAGATAGGCGGCCTCGTCGTCCACGAGGTCGCGCAACGGCGCGCTGGGGAGATCAGCGGTGGCCGGGTCCTCACCTCGCGCACCGCGCGTGTACAGCTCCGCGACCGTACGGGCGAACGCGGCGCCGCCCATGCCGTCCACGGCGATGTGGTGGTAGCGCACATACCACTGGTGCAGAAGCGGGCCGAGCCGCAGCAGGGCGAAGTGGTGGTGGGGAGCGTCCAGCCGGTCCACGGTGGCCATGTCGTCGGCCATGTACCGCTCCGCCGCGGCGACGGGGTCCGGTTCGCCGCTCAGGTCTACGTGCCGCAGCCTGCTCGGGGCGTCCGGACCGGCCGGGACCACCTGCTGACGAACCGTTTCGCCCTCCCCGGTGAAGCGGAGGCGGAGGCTGTCGTGGAGGGCGACCGCCCGGTCCAGCGCGGCGGCGAAGAGGGCGCCGTCGAGTTCGCCGCGTATCTCCAAGCACTCCCCGATGTTGTACTTCGGGCTGTCCGGATCGACCAGTTGCCCATACCACACACCTCGCTGCGCCGAGGTCAGCTCGAATGGTTCCGTGAATCTCACAGTGTCGGCAGAAGAGTTTTCACGCATGCGAAAGCGACCTTTGGGGAGAGGTTGTGCGGACAGTAAGCGGAGTGGGCGAGAATTGCGGCCTGGTGGACGGGAAGTGAACTCGTGCGAGCGCATTGCGCCGACGCGGAGAAAAGGTGGACCGGGGGAGTGTGGGGGATTATTTCGCTATGCATGGAACGGTGTGGCCGAAATCTTGTGGCCGATAAGGCGGGGTCGGTCCACGCGCGTAGGAGGGCGCGCTGTGAGCGGGTGCCGGACACCGGACCACCGCAGTGTCGGAGGGGGTGGGGGGTGAAGGTGGGGTGAGGGCGGCGCGCACGCGCACAGCGGAACGGCGCACTCCGTTCCGTCCGTGCGGGGTGGTCCGGGCAGGGGGCCACGCTCGGTGCCACGCCCCGCGCGACACCGCCCGCGGAGCGCAGCAACCGCGTGGGAGCGGCCGGTGGAGCGATATGGGACCGCCGTTCGTCGGTGAGATCCAGTCGGCCCGAGAGCTGTCCCGACGCGGCTCCACCAGGCCGTTGACCCGGCCGCCACGGGCTCGTGCCGACCGCGAGCCCGACTGTCCGGGAACCCGCGCCCGGTCGATCGGGAAGCGCGCCGGGCAGGTCAGGAACGGTGCCCGGCAGGTCAAGGACGGTGCCGTCAGGTCAGGGGCCGTGCCCGGCGGCCCTGCCTCCCCGGCGCCTAACGGGCCTCGGACTGCATCGCCCGCACCAGGCTCGCCGGACGCATGTCCGTCCACGCGGCCTCGATCGCCTCCAGGCACTCCTGCCGCGACCGCTCCGGGCCGTCGCTCCGCCACCCGCCCGGAACCGTGAGATCGGCCGGCCACAGCGAGTGCTGGCCCTCGTCGTTCACGAGCACCAGGAACCGGCCTGTCTCGTCGTCAAAAGGATTGCTCATGACGCCCCCCCTCGGCGGCCTGTGTGCCGCCCTATTCCTCTGAGTTCTCCGGACGGTCGCTTCCGCGACATTCAGCATGTCGCCCGCCTGTGCCATGTGTCGGACAGACGGGCGATTCTCGGCCCTGGCACGGTAGCACCGATGGGATCGACCTGAATCAGGTTGCCCGTAGTTCAGCCATTCACGTGGTCACCCTAGGGAAATCTTTCGAAAGGCGCCATGTGATCGGTCAATGCCCGGGCACCTGTTCGCCGAAAGCGTTTTTCTTGCATGCCCAGGGCATATGCGGGCCCATATGGCGAAGGCGTTATCAAGTCAATTGCCATGCGAATTAGCGAGTGTTGTCCGATATGGACCGCGCTTTTGCGCCGCACCGTCTGTGGGGAGACGGGGTCTCTTGGTCAGCGCACGGAAGACGGAGTCACGCTCCCCTGCGCGGGCCATGCGCCCCCGTCGGCATCCGGAATCAGCTCCCCTGCGGCCTCTGTGCCCTTGGTCAAGGTGTCGTCTCCCGCGTGGCCGCGACGCGTTCGTTCCGGGCGTGGCCTGCTTCCGCCCCTGATGTACCCGAGGCTGCGGACGCGTTGGTGGGGCTGTTCCCGGACGTCGCGGACCCGGCGGTGGCCCGGCGGACGGCAGAGGCGTCGGCCCGGATGGGAGGGTGGCCGCCGTACGGGTCGTCGGGCTCGGGCTCGCGCTCGCGGTCGCACCCCGTAGAGGCGGCGAGATGGTCACCGGACAATGCAGGTGGTGGGCCTCCATGTGGGCCCACCACACCACGACACGTTCACGGAGCAGAGGCCCATGACCCAGCCACCGCACGGAGCCCTGCACCACGTCGAGATATGGGTACCGGACCTCGCCCGTGCCACCGCCTCGCTCGGCTGGCTGCTGGAGCGGCTCGGGTACGCCGTCCACCAGGACTGGGACGCCGGGCGCAGTTGGCGGCTCGGGCCGACCTACCTCGTCCTCGAACAGTCACCCGCCCTCACCGCTGACCGGCACGACCGGTGCCGTCCCGGGCTCAACCACCTCGCGTTCCACATCCGGGACGCCGCGACCGTGGAAGCGCTGGCGGACGAGGCGCTACAGCACGGCTGGCGCCCGCTGTTCCCCGAACTGCACCCGCACGCGGGAGGCGACGCCCACTACGCGGCCTACCTGGAGAACCAGGACGGCTTCGAGGTGGAACTGGTGGCGATGGCCACCGCTGATTGACGCACCTCCGCCACCCTGACGAACATCGCCCGCGCAGCGCCGAACATCCTTCACCGGCAGGCTCGTGGCGTGAGGGGCAGGGCTCCTGGGCGGAAAAAGGGTTGGCCTTCGGCCGCGTGCCGCGCCTAGGCTGCTTCGCATCGAGGCGGTCTGCCGACCGCCGTTGTCGGCCGAGCGTTGATCAAGGAGGGATGACCGATGACTGTCGTCGAGCTGGGCATGGCCCGCATCCGGAAGTTCATCCAGTTCTCCTCCGTGGTCTCCGGCTGACCTCACTCCTTGTCCGCGCCCGTGCGCGCGGTGCCGGGGCCACCTTTGTGAAGGGTTTCCCCTTGTCTTTCTCTTCTTCGGCTGCTCCGTCAGCGCATCCGCTCGCCCCGTACGGATGGGACGCGCACTGGGAGGCCGAGTTCGCTCCGTTCGCCGCGCAGGGACTCCTGCCCGGTCGCGTTGTCCGGGTTGACCGCGGTCAGTGTGACGTCGTCACCCCGGCCGGTACCGTCCGCGCCGACACCGAGTTCGTCGTCCCCCGCGATCCGATGAAGGTCGTGTGCACGGGGGACTGGGTCGCCGTCGATCCTGGAGGCAGCGATCCGCTGTACGTACGGACCCTGCTGCCCCGTCGTACCGCCTTCGTACGCTCCACCTCCTCCAAGCGGTCAGAGGGGCAGATCCTCGCGGCCAACGTCGATCACGCGGTCATCGCGGTCTCCCTAGCCGTCGAACTGGACCTCGGCCGGGTCGAACGGTTTCTTGCGCTGGCCTGGGAGTCCGGGGCCCAACCGGTCGTCGTGCTTACCAAGGACGACCTCGTGCCGGACCCCGTCACGCTGTCCCACCTGGTGCAGGACGTGGAGACGACGGCGCCGGGCGTCCCGGTGCTCACCGTCAGCGCGCTGCACGGGGAAGGGCTGGACACCCTCGTTGCCCTGGTCGGCAGCGGGACCAGTGTGCTGCTCGGGCAGTCCGGCGCGGGCAAGTCCACGCTGGCCAACGCCCTCGCCGGGGCCGACATCATGGACGTCAGGGCCGCGCGGGACATCGACGGCAAGGGGCGGCACACCACCACCACCCGCAATCTGCTCCCGCTGCCCACCGGAGGCGTCCTCATCGACACCCCCGGCCTGCGGGGCGTCGGGCTCTACGACGCGAGCAGCGGGGTCGGCCAGGTCTTCTCCGAGATCGAGGAACTGGCCCGTGAGTGCCGCTTCCACGACTGCGCCCACGAGAGCGAGCCCGGCTGTGCCGTGCGCACCGCCCTCGACGACGGTCGGCTCCCCGCCCGCCGCCTGGAGAGCTACCGCAAGCTCCTGCGCGAGAACCAACGGATCGTCGCCAAGACCGACGCCCGCCTCCGCACCGAGATCCGCAAGGACTGGAAACGCCGGGGCGCCGAGGGGCGCGCCGCCGCCGAGGCCAAGCGCGGCGGGCAGTGGCAGCGCCAGTAGTCCGTAACGAGTAGCCAGCGGTTTCATCCGCGATTCGGGATTCTGTATGCGACATCCCGTAGGCCGTGATCCGTAGGCCGTAGGGCGCGATCCGTCGCCCGCCGCCCGCCGCCCGCCGCCCGCCGCCCGCCGCCCGCCGCCCGCCGCCCGCCGCCCGCCGCCCGCCGCCGGACACCGAGCTTCGGGCTTCGGCGGCTCTACGGGGGTGGGCCCCCTCTCACTCCAGGGGGCCACCCCCGCCACCCCTGCCCCCTCACACCCCCAACCCCCTCTCCCTGTCGGATTTCCGCCAGCCCCGTCCGCCAGCAAGCCCGACACTGGACCTCAGACCCAGTACGGGGCCACCCCTACGGGCCCCGTCGGACAGCGCGACAGAAAGCCGAGCACCCTCATGGACACCACCTACTGGACGGAGACCGACTCCCCGCTCGGCCCCCTGCTCCTCACCGCCGACCCCGACGGCGCTCTCACCTCGCTGTCGGTGCCGGGGCAGAAGGGCGGGCGGACGGTGTTGGAGGGCTGGCGGCGGGACACCGGGCCGTTCCGGGCCGTAGAGGAGCAGCTCGGTGCCTACTTCGCGGGTGAACTCACTGTGTTCCGGCTGCCGTTGCGCGCCAGGGGCACCGAGTTCCGGGAGCGGGTCTGGGCCGCGCTGGACGAGGTGCCGTACGGCGGGACCGTCACCTACGGGGAGATCGCGCGGCGGGTCGGGGCGGCACGGATGGCCGTGCGCGCCGTCGGCGGAGCGGTCGGCGCCAACCCGCTGCTCGTCGTCCGGCCCTGCCACCGCGTCATCGGCGCGGACGGCACCCTGACCGGGTACGCGGGCGGACTCGACCGGAAGGTCCACCTGCTGACCCTGGAAGGCGTACTCCCGGCCTGACTATCGCATCACCCCTCTGACCTGCGGCTACGCCGTGCGGGTGGACCCCGCGCGGCGGTTCCCCGGCCCTGCCGAGCCGATGTGGCACGGTCTGCTGCGACGGGCTCCGGAAGGGCGGGTGCGGTATGGACAAGGTCGGGCGGGTTCTCGTATCGCTCCTGGTCGGAGCGTTGCCGGGCGGCATGGCCGCAGCCGTCGTACCCGGCCGGGAGGCCGTCGCCGCCACCGAGGACCCGTGGGCGTTCGCCTTCGCCGGGGCGGCCACCGCCACCGCCTCGGGCACCGGAACCGCCCCCACGCTCTGGACGGGCAGCTGGGAGACCGCACCGTCCGGGACCTCGACAGCCGCGCGGGACAAGGCTGTTCGCAACGTCGTTCATCTCAGCGTCGGCGGCAGCGCGGTCCGGGTCCGGGTCAGCAACCGGCTGGGCACCGCTCCGCTGCGCCTGGAAGCCGTGACGGTCGCGCTCCGCCGGGGTGCCACGGCGGACGCCGTGCCCGGCAGCCTGCGGACCGCCACCTTCGGCGGGGAGCCGACCGTCGTCGTCCCGCCCGGCCACGACCTGCTCACCGACCCCGTCCCGCTGCGCGTCCCGGGCGCCGCCGACCTGCTGGTCACCGTCCAGCCCACCCCCGGCAGCGGCCCCGCGACGTACCACCGCACCGCGCTCCAGACCGGCTACCTGGCGCCCGCCGGACCCGGCCGCGCGGCCGAGGAGGACGGGTCGGCGTACACCCGGACCGTCGAGTCCTGGTTCCACGTCACCGGTGTGGACGTGCACGGGCCGAGCGGCGGCAGCCTGGTCGCCCTCGGGGACTCCCTCACCGACGGCACCGCCACCACGCCCGACACCAACCACCGCTGGCCCGATCTGCTCGCCGGGCACCTCCGCCGCGCCCGCCTCGGCGTGCTCAACGCCGGTATCGCGGGCAACCGCCTGCTGCGCGACGGCGTCGGCCCCAGTGCCGCCGCCCGCCTGGACGCCGACGCGCTCGACCGGGCCGGGGTACGCGTCCTGATCGTGTTCGAGGGCATCAACGACATCAAGGGCACCCCGGTCGCCGACGACCCGGACGCGTTCGCCGCCGCCTACCGCGCCCTCGTGGCCCGCGCCCACGCGCGCGGCATCCGCGTCATCGGCCTCACCCTCACCCCGTATCACGGCCACTCCGGCTACTCGGACGCCCGCGAGGCCGTACGGCGGCGGGTCAACGCGTTCATCCGGACCGGTGGCCTGTTCGACGCCGTCGCGGACGTGGACGCGGTCGTCCGCGACCCGTACGCCCCCGCGCGCATCCGGCCCGGCTACGACCCCGGTGACCACCTGCACTTCAACGACGCGGGCGCCGCCGCCGTCGCCGACGCGGTGGCCCGCGCCCTCGTACGGCGGCCGTTCGCCGTGGCGGGGGTCGGGGCGGACGCGAGCTTCGTCTCCAGCGGGGCGCGCTGAGGTCCCGGGAGGACGGGGCGACGGGCGACGGGGGATGGGGGATGGGGGATGGGAAGGGCGGGGACGGGGGGCCGGGGCATGGGCCGCGGGTTCGGTTCGCGGGGTCACGCCCGCACTCATCCCCGCACTCACCTCGGCACTCTCACCCCCACACCACCGCCCCCAGCCACGCCCCCGCGATGAGCAGGCACGCGAAGAACTCCGCGAACACCGCCGAGCCCCCCGACCGCATCGCCGTGCGCAGGGCCGCCGTCGCCTCGCCGTGGCCGCCGAGGCGGAGCCGTTCGTGCAGGTAGATCCCGGCCAGGAAACCGGGCAGCGCGCCCAGCACCGGGAGGACGACGAAGCCGACGGCACCGCCTACGCCCGCGTACGCGACCGTGTCCTGCGGGGTGCCGCTCTGGCGGAAGCGGCGGGCGGGCAGCGCGGTCCGCACCGCGAGGGACAGCAACAGGACGAGGGTGGCCCCGACCAGCACCGTCCAGGCCAGCGGGCGCGGATCGCTGAGCGCCCACCACAGCACCCCCGCCCACACCAGCCACGACCCCGGTACCCCGGGGACGAGCACTCCGCCGAGACCGAGCGCGATGATCACCCCGACCAGCCCGAGTTCCCACGGTCCCATCTGCCCAGGGTGCCGGACGGAGGCGGGGGCCGCAGGTCAGGGGCGTGCGTCTCGTAGGGGAGTCCGGGGTCGGGGGCCGGTCGGGGAAGCGCGTCCCCCAGGGGACGGGTCGGGGTCGGGCCCGATGCCCGGCGGGGAGGTCGCGTCGCGTCACGCGGGCTGTGCCGGGTGGCGGAAACCTGTCACGGCGGGAATCCGCCGCCGTACGCGCTCGCCCCCGGCCCGGCGGGTCTGCCAGGGTGGAGCCACCGCGAGACAGCGGGCGGGCGGATGTTTGCCCGCCGTGTTCACGGAAACCGAGCCACTATCAGGCCATTCTCAGGCGGCTTCGCGCCAGTGGGCGCGCACGGCCGCACGGGACGGTGACCCTGAGCCCCGGTGGCGAGCGGCGCCAGGGGATACGGGGCGGGGTCACTCCGGATGGGCGCCGGGCGGTCCTCCCGTGGGGGGTAGGGCCGTCCGGCGGCCGTCACTCCTGTCCCTCGCGGAGTTCCCGTACGAGGTTTCCCGTACGGGAGTTCGGACCCTCACCCGCCATGCCGTTCGAAGCGGGCGTGTGCGCGACCGATTTTCCCGATGCCCCGTTTCCATCTGCCCCGCGCGGTGACAATCGGAGGCATGAGCCAGCAGGGGGGTACGCCCGCCCGCCACGATGACGACTGGTGGGGACAGCTTTACGACGACGCCACCGGGGACACGGGGCCCGCCGGGGCACCCGACTCCCTGGACGACCGTTTCGCCTCGGCGCGCGACGCGCTGACCGACGAGGACGGGCCGCCCGGCGGAGCCGATACCGGAGCCGACAGCGGTACGGGCGCCGGGACGGCCGCCGACATGGGCGCCGCCGGTACGGGTGCCGGTCGGTCCGGAGTGGGACCTGGTGAGCCGCTGATTCCGGGACCGCGAACCGATGAGCCGGTGATCTCGCCGCCACCCGCAGTGCCGGTCTTCCCGCCCCAGCGGGGAGCTTCCGGCACCGATACCCACACCGGCACCAGCGCCGCCGCTGACACCCCCACCGGTACCGCCTCGCCCGATCCGGCGCCGCAACCGATGCCTCCCGTGCCTCCCGTGCCGCCCATGCCCCCGCTCCCTGCCGCCCACAACCCCCCGATGTGGTCACCTTCCGGCGAACCCACGGACCCGGCCGACCCGCGTACTCCCGCTGCCCCCACCCCGCCCACGCGTCCTCCGGGACCCGACCACCCCAGGGAGCCGAGGGGGGAGACCCCCCCGACCCCCGCCCCCCCGGCCCCCCCCCCCCCCCCCCCCCAGCCCCGCCGAACCCCCCCCCCCCCCCCCCCCCCCCCCCCCCCCCCCCCCCCCCCCCCCCCCCCCCCCCCCCCCCCCCCCCCCC
>NZ_JAHRXF010000070.1 GCF_019104725.1 Streptomyces corallincola
GCTCCCGCATCCCGGTGATCCCGTGCCCTGCACCGGCACCGGCACCGGCACCGGCACCGGCACCGGACGAGGACGCCGACGAAGCACCGTGCGAAGAAGCCTCGTTGACGATCCTCAGCCCCAACCCCCCGAGCACGTAACCGATCTCGACCCGCGCGACCGCCCCCGGCGCGTGCCGCAGCGTGTTGCTCAGCGCCTCCTGGACGATCCGGTACGCCGACAGCTCGACGCCCTGCGGGAGTTCACGTACCGCGCCGGTCACCGTCTTCGTCACGTCGAGCCCCGCGTCGCGGACGTTGCCGAGCAGCGCGTCGAGGTCGGCGAGGGTGGGCTGCGGGGCGTCGGGGGCCTCGTACTCCTCGGCGCGTACGACACCGAGCACGCGGCGCAGCTCGGTGAGCGCGGCCACCGCGTTCTCCCGGATGATCACGAACGCCTTCTCCAGCTCCGGGGGCGGGTCCTGCACCCGGTACGGCGCGGCCTCCGCCTGGATGGCGACCACCGACATGTGGTGCGCGACCACGTCGTGCAGCTCGCGCGCGATCGTCGTCCGCTCCTCCAGCAGCGTCCGCCGCGACCGCTCCACCGCCGTCACGCTCCGCTCGGCCGTCACCTCCCGGCGCGCCTCGCCGCGCACCTGCCGTACGGCGACGACGAAGAGGGCGAGGGCGGAGAGGAACAGCAGCTGCGGGGTGTCGATGTCGTAGTGGTGGTCCTCCGCGAACGCCTGCGCGGCGAGCGCGTACACCAGGGTCGCCACCCACATCCAGGCCGCCGTACGGGGCCGGGTGCGCAGCGCGACGACGGTCATCACCACGAGGTGGGACGCGAACCCGCCCGCGAGCCAGGGCCAGGACGTCCACTCCTGCGCCCAGAGGAAGCCGGTGAGCCAGCAGGCGCCGAGCGAGATCCAGAAGGCGCCGACGGTGCGGGTCAGGGTCAGCAGTACGGGCCCGAGGGCCAGCAGTCCGGCCACCAGGGCGGAGATGCCGCCCCCGTGCAGACTGGCGAAGCCGATCAGGAACGCGACCGCGCCGAGCCCGGCGACCACCGCGTGCCAGCGCCACACGGCCCGCTCCGCCAGCCTCGGGAACCAGCGCCCCAGCCGCCCGCCGTCCACCGCGCGCGGCAGCGGCCGGTAGGCGAACGCCCCGTCGAACAGGTCCCGCCGCACCCCCCGCGCCGCGTCCACGGCCCACCGGAACTCCGGACTCACCTTCCGCACTCCGTCCCCCACTCCGCCACCCCGCCCGTACGCCGTCTCGGTCACCCGCCCAACCTAGGCGGGCACCCGGCGCCGGGTCGTCCCCACCGGGGAGGGCTTCGGGGCGTCCGTCTCAGGTACTACGGGCGCTCGGGAACCGCCGACTTCCGGGTACCCGGGCCCTCACGTGGCGCTGACTCTCACGTGGCGCGGACCGGGCGTCCGGTGACGATCCGGGCCACGTTCGTCAGCGACACCGATCCCGGCGCGAAGTAGTGGGCGTGCTCGGTGCCGCCCGCGTCGAAGACATGGGCGCCGAAGGCCGGGGAGACCGGGTCGGCGCCGAAGCCGACGGTGGTGAGGAGGAGGTCGGCGCGGATGTGCGGGACGCGGGCGATCCAGTCGGCGCTGCCCCGCGCGGCCCAGACGCGGGCGGGGGTGTGCAGCGCGGCGGCCGAGGGCGCGCCGGTGCCGGGGCTGCCGAGGAGGACCAGGTCCGACACGTCCAGACCGGGGGCGGCCCGGCCGCAGACGACCGAGCCGTAGGAGTGGCAGAGGAGGACGATCCGGGTGCCCGGTGCCGTCAGCTCCCTCATCTCCTGTGCCAGTGCGCGCAGTCGCGGTGCCGCCTCGTCCGCGCGGGTCGTGGTGGTGACGGTCGCGCCGACCGTGTCCGGGGTGCGGTAGCCGAGCCAGGCGACGACCGCCGTGTCCGGACCGCCGCCCGCCGCACGGGAGAGGGAGCGTGCGTCGCGGTGGAGGCGCGCGTAGGTGTCCAGGGAGGTGTCGGCGCCGGGTACGAGTACGGCGACGCGGCGCGCGCGGGTCAGGTCGCCCAGCACCTCGACCGCCGTGCCGGGACCCCGGCCGTCGAAGGCGAGCAGGTGGGCGCCGGTCAACGTCCTTTCCGTGGCGGCGCGTCGGGTGTCCCCGGAGCGGTCCGCCATGCGGGCGGCCAGGGCGGCGTTCGCGCTGTTGGCGGCGTAGACCGCGTCCAGGCGGGCGGCCGTGCCCCCGTGCGGCGCGCCCAGTGCCGGGAGGCGGGCCGGGGGCGGGGCCGGGGTCTCGGGGTGGGTCGCGCCGGTGAGCGCGGTGAGGACGGCGCCCACCAGCACGGCCCGCAGCCACCAGCGCCGGGCGGGACCGGACCCGTGGTCCGCCAACTCGCGCGGGAGCAGCGTGCGTCGGTGGGGCTGTCTCATACGGTTTCCTCTCGGCGGGGCCCCGCTCCGGGCCCGTACGAAGAGGAACGCGGTGAGTGGGGGTGGCGTTCACGCGTCTCCCCGGGCGGTACAACCAGCCTTTCTACCAGGCCAGTTGGGCGATCTCCTCGGCCACCACCGCGCAGGCGTCCGCCGCCGGGTCGATCAGCGGGAAGTGTCCCACGTCGGCCAGCAGGGTCAGGCCGGTCATCTCGCCCGCGCGGGCCGCCGCGTCCGCGTAGGACTCGGCCACCGCCTCCGGGACGATCAGGTCGGCGCGGCCCTGGACGAGGGTGGTGGCGATCCCCGTCGGCAGCAGCAGGGCGGGGTCGGCGTACGGCCTGCGTTCCGCGAACTTCTGTGGTCCGCCGAGGAGTTGCAGGGAGGCGTGGGCGCAGACCGCCAGTTCCTCCGCCTTCCCGAGGTCCGCCACCGGGGCGAGGGCGACCACACCGCGCAGGGCGGGCGGGGCGGGGACGCGCCAGGGGGAACCGGCGGGCAGGCAGTGCCGGGCCGCCGCCCACAGCGCGAGGTGGCCGCCGGCCGAGTGGCCGGTGAGGACCGTACGGCGCGGGTCGGCCCGCGGGAGCGCCACGGCGACCAGGGCGGGCAGCGCGTCCAGCGCGGCGGCCACGTCGTCGAAGGTGTCCGGCCAGCGGCCCGCGACCGGCGGCGGCGCGTCCGGGTCGCCGCCCGCGCGGGCACTCGGACCGGCGGAGACGCCCAGCGGGGCGCCGTCCCCCGCGCCGGTGTTCTGGCCGGGGATCGCCGGTCCGCCCCGCCGGTACTCCACGCTCGCCACCGCGAAGCCCCGGCGGGCCAGGAAGTCCGCGAACGGGGAGAAGTGACGGCGGTCGAAGCGGTCGCGCCACGCCCCGCCGTGCAGCGCGACGACCAGCGGCACGGAAGCGGCGTCCCCGGTTCCGGGACGGGGCGCGTAGAAGTCGATCACCTGATCGGGGTGGTCGCCGTAGGCCGCGCTGACGTCGGGCTCGACCGGCGGGTGCGAGAAGACCGACTCCTCCTCGGCTGCTGCGCGGGCCTCTGCGGCGTCGTCCGGCATGCTCCAACCTCTCAGCGACAGAACGGATCTGACGGCCCGGCAGGGGTGAGCGGGAATCGGTGGCGGGCCGTTGGCGGGGACGGTATCAGGCCCGGCACCGGCCCGGACATGCGGATGTGACGGAGGGTGAGGGCCGCGGGAGAGCCGGGGGCGCCCCACCGGGGGGAGCGCGCACAGCCCGCCGCCCCCGCGAC
The DNA here is from genome assembly GCF_019104725.1 of Streptomyces corallincola. GTDB lineage: Bacteria > Actinomycetota > Actinomycetes > Streptomycetales > Streptomycetaceae > Streptomyces > Streptomyces corallincola. The sequence goes on from NZ_JAHRXF010000070.1 coordinate 3,664, forward strand.
GCCCCCGGCCGGAAGCGGCCCCCTCCCGCCCCGCCCCCCCTACGCCCCCTGCGCTACCGGTCCGCCCAGTTCCTCCGCCAGTGCCCGCGCGGCCCGCTCCGTCTCCGCGAAGCCGATGTAGAGCGGGGTGAAGCCGAAGCGGAGGATGTCCGGGTGGCGGAAGTCCCCGACCACGCCCCGCGCGATCAGGCGTTTCATGACGTCGCCCGCGTCCGCGCAGCGCAGTGCCACCTGGCTGCCGCGCTCCCCGTGCGGCTCCGGTGTCACCGACTCCACCCGGCCGGGCGGGGTGTACGCCCGCACGCACTCCAGGAAGAAGTCCGTCAGCGCGAGGGACTTGGCGCGCACCGCCGCAACGGAGACCCCGTCCCACACGTCGAGGGCGGCGTCCAGGGCCAGCATGGAGAGGATGTCCGGGGTGCCGACCCGGCCGCGCACCGCTCCGGGCGCGGGGGCGTACGCCGGACTCATCCCGAACGGCTCGGCGTGCGAGTTCCAGCCCGGCAGCGGGGAGTCGAAGCGGTCCTGGAGATCCCGGCGGACGTAGAGGTACGCGGGTGAACCCGGCCCGCCGTTCAGGTACTTGTACGTACAGCCGACCGCGAGGTCCACCCCGTGCGCGTCCAGCCCGACCGGCAGCGCGCCCGCCGTGTGGCACAGGTCCCACACCGCGACCGCCCCGGCCGCGTGCACGGCGGCGGTCAGCGCGGGCAGGTCGTAGAGCCGCCCGGTGCGGTAGTCCACGTGGTTGAGCAGCACGGCCGCCGTACGGGAACTCAGCGCGGCCGGAACCTCGTCGGGGGCGACCGCGCGCAGGGTGCGGCCGGTGAGGCGGGCGGCGGACTCGGCGATGTACCCGTCGGTGGGGAAGGTGGTGGCGTCCACGAGGATCTCGTCCCGCCCGCTCCCGCCGGAGGCCGTCCCACCCCCGCCGGGGGCCGTCCCGCTCCCGCCGGAGGCCGTCCCGCTTCCGCCGGGGGCCGTCCCGCTCCCGCCGGAGGCCGTCCCGCTTCCGCCGGGGGCCGTGTCCGCCAGGCGTACGGCGCCGACCAGCGCCTTGAAGACGTTCACGCTGGTGGAGTCGCCCACCACGATCTGCCCGGGCGCGGCGCCGACCAGCGGGGCGATCCGGTCCCCGATCCGCTCGGGCGCGGTCCACCAGCCGCTCTCGTCCCAGGAGCGGATGCGCAGCTCGCCCCACTGACGGCGCACCACGTCCGCGACCCGCTCCGGCACGTGCGCGGGGAGCGCGCCGAGGGAGTTGCCGTCCAGGTAGACGGTGTCGTCGAGGACGAACCGGGCGCGCAGCGGCGCCAGCGCGTCGGCCGCGTCCAGCTCGGCGGCGCGGGCCGCGAGGCCGGCCGGGCGGAGGGGATCAGACATGGGACCTCGCCGTCCACAGCTCGGGGAACACGTTGTTGCGGGCCCGCTTCTCCAGCCAGGCCACCCCGGCGGAGCCGCCCGTGCCGGTCTTGGCGCCCATCGCGCGCCGGGTGGCGACCAGGTGGTCGTTGCGCCAGCGCCACACCAGCTCCGCCACGTCGGACAGCGCCTCGCCCAGCCGTACGAGTTCCCCGTTCTGGTCGCCCGCGTAGATCTCCGCCCAGACCGCCTCAACGGCGGGGGACGGCTCGTACCGCAGCGCCACGTCCCGTTCCAGCACCTCCGGCGGCACCGCGTGCCCGCGCCGCGCGAGGAACCGTACGGCCTCGTCGTACAGACTCGGCTCGTGCAGCGCCTTCTCCAGCTCGGCGTGCACGCGCGGGGCGCCCCGGTGCGGGACGAGCATGGACGCGGACTTCTCGCCGAGCAGGAACTCCATCCGCCGGTACATCGCGGACTGGAACCCGGAGCCCTCGCCGAGCGCGGACCGGTACGCGTTGAACTGGGCCGGGGTGAGCTGGCCGAGCGGCCTCCAGGAGGCGTTCAGCGCCTCCAGCTCGCGCACGGACCGCTTCAGCGCGGCCACGGCGGTGGGCACGTCGTCCGAGCGGAGCGCCCGCGCGGCCGTCTCCCACTCGTGGGTGATCACCGTGAACCACAGCTCCATGACCTGGGTGGTGACCAGGAAGACCATCTCGCCGGGATCGTCCGAGAGCGTGTGCTGCAAATGGGTGAGCACGTCCGCCCGGACGTAGTCCTCGTACGGGGTCGTTCCGGCGAAGTCGAGATGCGGGCTCTCGGCGCCTTCCGTGCCCTGTGCGGGGCGAGCCGGTTGCGACATCGCTGTCTCCTGCTGTTCCTCCGGGTGGCGGTCCGCCCCTGCCGATGCCGGCACGGGGGCCCCGGTCCCCGGAGGAATCCTGCGCAACGGGAGGGGAAACGGCAAGGCCGGACCGGTCCCCCGCCCGCTCACCGGTCCCCCGCGCCCCGGTCAGAGACGCTTCGCGCTGCGGAACAGGCCCGCGTAGAAGCCGTTGCCGTCGATGCGGGAGGCGCCGCCCTTGTCGCCCATCGTGGGGCCGTTGACCTCCTTGCGGCTGGAGATGAAGACCCGGTGGCCGTCGGTGTCCAGGCCCAGATAGAGGGCGACGTGGTCGATGTGGTTGCCGGTGCGGTGGTCCATCTTGAAGAAGAGCAGGTCACCGGGCTGGAGCACGTCGATGTTGGCGGGCCGAGTGTACCAGGGGGACGGGCCCTGGAGCTTGATGATGTCCACCCCGGTCTTGGCACGGGCCATGCCGTCGGCGCTGCGGGCCAGGCCGTCCCCGAGGGCGTTGGTCGCCATCAGCGGGAAGCGGGCCCGGTACCCCCAGACCATCCGCATGAAGCCGGAGCAGTCCAGCGCCCGGTACCGCTCGGGGTGCGGGGACATCGTGGTGCCGTTGCGGAAGGTGTACGGCTTGCCGAGATAGTCGTAGAAGTCGTTCTGCTCCAGGCGGTCCACGCCGTCCGGCTTGAACGGCCCGAACACCGCGTCGCCCGCGTACGGCGTGCCCTCGGCGTCCTTCTTCACCGGCGCGCCCTGCACGTATTGGAAGGCGTAGGCGAAGATGTCGTCCTGCTCGCTGCCCTTGAACTCCTTGAACCAGTCCTTGAACCACTGCTGGGTCTCGGCGCCCTTGGTCCACGGCTCCGGCATCAGCCGCACCCAGTCGTCGGTGACGACCCGCGAGGTGGTGTTGGCGGGCTCGCTGAAGGTGCGCGAGGGACCCTTGAGGGTGGCGGTGCGGGCGCCGTCGGTGAAGGTGGCCACGACCGCGCCGCCCGCGTCGCGCAGCACCGAGCGGGCGGGACCGTTCAGCCGCTCCCAGGTCTGCTTGCCGGTGGCCTTGCCCGCCGTGCTCAGACCGTCGGTCACGGACTGCACGGCGGGTGCCTTCGCCGCCTGCTCCTGGCGCAGCTCGTAGGTGAAGTAGGCGCTGCCCGCGAGCAGCGTCAGCACCGTCGCCGTGTGGAGGACGGGCCGGCCTTTGCGCTTCGGCATGGTGGGACTCTCCTGGGTGGGTGCGGGCGGGCTCAGGCGGAGGGCAGCGCGCCGAGCAGGATGCCGGCGGTGAGGACGACGTACGTGGCCAGCGTCACCGAGCCGGTGGACAGCAGCGTGGCGCCCTTGGGCTGGCGGACGAGCTGGTAGCCGATCAGCCCCGGCACGATGAAGCCGAGGGTCTGGTTGGCGTACAGCAGCGGGAACTCCATCTGGAGCACGATGATCACGGTGGCCTGGATGAGCACCCCGCTGAGCACCACGGCCGCGAAGAGGCGCTTGCCGTAGAGGATCACGAACTTCTGGAGCAGCAGCGTGGTGACGTACGTCAGGACGGTCACGCCGAGCACCAGCGCGGCCCGCTGGAGGTCCTCGATCATGGTGAGCGCGAGCCAGCCCGGCGTGATCATGCCGCCCGGTGACAGGTTGGTCGTCAGGTAGCACATCAGCGAGAACATGAGCCCCAGGCCGATGCCGATCGCGGCTATCTCGGGGGTGAGGACGGAGGGGATCAACGGGGCTCTCCTGGACTGTGCCACTGCTGGGGATCGTCGGTGTGGGGCGCGGGCGGCACCCTGGGCTCGAAGAGCCCGCGCTGCGGCGGGGTCTGCTGCGGCGGGGTCTGCTGCCGGGGCGCGTACTGCTGCGGGGGCTGCTGCTGCGTGTGCTGCTGGGCCTGCTGCTGCTGAGCCTGCTGCTGCGGGGCGTACCGCTCCTCGTACGCGGGTGAGTAGCCCTGGTAAGGGTCCAGCCGGGGGGCGTAGAGCCGCATGGTCTCCACGTGCTCCGGCACGGCGGGAGCCGCCTGGGCGGGGGCCTTCGGCCGCTCGGCGGGGGTCTCGTCGGGGGTCTCGTCGGCGGGCAGTTCGGCGAGGTGCTCCAGCAGGATCTCGCCCTGGCCGTGGATGTTGCCGATGGCGACGAGCGAGGAGTCCGGGCCGAGCGTGCCGAGCAGCCGGGCCATGAAGTCGGCCGGGTCGCGCCGGTCGCCGCCGAGGTCCACGGCGCGCGAGCGGTACGCGGCGGGGATCGCGTCGATGGCCGACTTCGCCGGGTGGCCGATCACGAAGACGTGCTCGGGGTCGAGGTCGGGGATGATCTCGCCCATCTGCCCGTTGCGCTCGACGCGGTCGGGACGGCAGTTGATCACCACGTTCAGCGGGCGGCTGATCGCACCGAGGTCGAGCAGCTGGTTGATGTTCATCAGCGTGGACTCGGGGTCGTTGGCCGCGAAGACGTTGGCGAAGCGCAGCTTCCGCCCCTCGGGCGTGAGATACCGCTCCACGGAGAGCACACCGGGGTCCGGCGGGGCGTCGTACATGCCCCGCAGGGCGGTCTCCCGATCGACGCCGAGGAGTTCGGCGACGGTCAGCGCGATGGCCACGTTCTCCTTGAAGGTGAACCAGCTGAAGCCGCGCAGCTCCTCGTCGGTGACGGTCTCCGGGTCGGCGTAGACCAGCTCGCAGTCGCGGGCGTCCGCCTCCTCCTTCAGGATGGCGAACCGCTCCTTCTCGGCGGTCACGCAGATACCGCCCTCCGGCATGGACCGGCTCAGCGAGCGCGCCACGTCGTCCAGGGTCGGGCCCATCTCGGCGAGGTGGTCCTCGCGTACGTTGCACAGCACGCCGATGGTGGAGCGGATCAGCTTGGACTGGTTGATCTCCTGGAGCGCCGGCATCACGGCCATGCACTCGATGACCATCGCGTCCGGGTTGTAGGCGGCGGCCCGGCGCACGATGCCGATCTGCTCGACCACGTTGGCGATGCCGAACTTGCGGTAGACGGGCTCCTCGGTGGCGTCCGGGTGGATGAACCGGGCCGCGGTGCCGGTGGTCTTGGCGACCGTGACGAGGTTCCCGCCGCGCAGCGCGCCCGCGCACAGCCGGGTGATGGACGACTTGCCGCGGATGCCGTTGACCAGCACACGGGCCGGGATGTTGTCCAGGTTGGCGAAGTGCCGCCGCTGCTCCACGATGCCCGCCACGAGCAGGATCGCGCAGCACACCATCAGCACGGTGTAGAGGAAGAGCACGTGATCAGTTCCTTGTGTACTGCCGGCCGCGCGGGCCGTGCGGGTCGTGCGAGTCGTTCGTGCCGGGCCGCGCGGGGCCGGTGCCCGGCGCTCCGGTGCGCGGCTGCTGCCTGCGCTGGTCCTGGAGCTGCTGGCGGATCAGCTCCAGCGAGCGGGTGACCGCGCCGACCTCGTCGTGGTGGCGCGGGAACAGCACCGTGCGGCGGTCGCCGTCGGCCAGCGCCTCGGCCTGTCCGGCCAGCACCCGCAGCGGGCGTACGACCACGATGTGCAGCCAGCCCAGGCAGGCGGCAGCGGCGGCGGCGCCGAGCAGACCGGCCAGCACGGTGCGGTTCTGCATGTCGTACTCGGGGATGGCCAGCCGGTCGGCGGGCTGCCAGCTGACCACGCTCCAGCCGAGCGCCTTGGCCGGGCCGCCACCGGCGAACGGGGCGGCGGCGGCGATCTGCACGCCGTTCTCGCGGTAGAGGACACCGCCCGCGTGCGCGGACTTGCCCATCTTCAGGCCGGTCGCGGCGACCAGGTCCCGCAGCCGCTGGTCGGGCAGGGCCTGGAAGGCGCGGAAGCCGGTGTTCCCGGCGATCTCGTGGCCGTCGGCATCGACCAGCCGGACCACGCCCAGACCGGGCCTGCGCAGCAGGGAGTTGAGGAACTCCACGCGGAACTCACCGACCAGCGCGGCGCCGTGACGGCCGGGTATCTCGGCGGTGCCCACCACGACGGGCTCCTTGCCGCCCTGGCCGCGCAGCCGCAGCGGGGCTGCGGCGGCGGGCTTGGGCCCGGCCGCGCGGGGCGGGTCACCGGCGGCGGCCAGGACGGACCCGGAGGCGTCCACCACGTACAGCGAGCGGTAGCGGGGGTGTTCGCTCATGGTGCTCTTCAGCACCCGCGTCATGTCCGGCGCCCCGGTACGGTCGCCGATCAGGCCCGCCACCGACTCCAGGTCGGCGTCCCCCTCGTTGAGGGCACGGCGGAGCCGGTCGGAGAGGGTGTCGGTGCGCTCGCGCTGGTCGTTGACGAGCTGCTGCGGGACGACGGCGGTGCCGTCGGCGCGGTTGAGGAGCAGCAGCAGCGGTACGCACCACACCAGCAACAGGGCCGCGCTGACGGCGATCAGGGCGCGGCTGCCCAGCCGCCGCGGGCCGCGCGCACGCGGCGCGTCCGCACCGGCGGCCGTACCGGGCGCGGGTTCACCGAGGAGCTGGCGGCGCAGCCGTTCCAGCGCGGCGCCGATCCGGCGGGCCTCGCCGTGGCCGGGGACGGTGACCGGGCGGGCGAGGTCGGCGCGGGAGAGCCGCCGGGCCTCCAGGAAGAGCCGGATCAGCGGGCGCTGGACGGTGCCCAGCAGGACGGCGACGGCCAGCCCGCCGATCAGCAGCAGGACACCGGCGGCCGTCAGTCCGAAGACCGGCGAGACGGTACGCCCCGGGTCCTCCGCGACCTTCACCGTGGCCACGACGGTCAGGCCGAGGCCGGAGGCGGTGGCCGTCTCGCCGGGCTCGGGGTCGGCCAGGGTGGCGTAGCCGCCGACCGAGCGGTCACTGAGGAAGCTGCCGCCGAGCAGGCTGCCGCTGACGCCCTGGTAGCCGCCGGAACCGGGCTCCTTGCTGCTGCGGGGGTCCTGGGCCGCGGCCCTGGCCGCCCGGTGCGCGAAGTCCTTGAGCTGCTTCCGGGACGCCTGGACCTCCTTGCGCTGGAGGGCGGTGAGCACCTGCTCGGGCTCGGGGATGCCGTCGCTGCTGAGCACCGCGCCGTCCCGGTCCACGACGGCGATGGAGCGGAACTGGCCGAGGCTGATGCCGGGGAACTTCAGGGCGTTGGACGCCACCAGGAGCTGCTGGGGCTCGCCCGGCCAGGACAGCAGCGCGAAGGAGAGCAGCCGGATCTCACCGTTCTGGAGGCGGACCATGCGCGGGTCCAGGCCCCCGCGGGCGCCGAGCGCGGAGCGGTCCACCGAGGTGAGAGGAACCGTTTCGCCCCGTGCGGCGAGCAGCTTGCCCGAGCGGATCTCGACGACCGCCGTGCCCATCCACTTCTGGTACGTGTTGCCGAGCTTGTCCAGCACCGTGTCCGCCGAGACCGGCTTGCCCGCGTTGAAGAGGGCCGCCGAACGGTTCAGGTCGGTCATGGACTCGTCGATGGAGGCGCGCAGCGCGTTCGCCCCGTCCTCGGCGAAGTGCTGCTGAGAGGTCCGTACCGCCCCGGACACCCCGGCGTCGTCCACCCGGCCCAGGACCAGGGCGGTGACCCCGGCCAGCATCAGCAGGAGTGCCGACAGGACCGCGATCGGCGGACGGATGCCGCCGATCAGCGACATGTCGGCGCGGCGGCGGGCCTTGTGCTGCCGTGCCGGGGGCGAAGACGGCAAGGGACGGTCCTCTCGGGCTGTGCGGGGTGCGGTCCCGTGCGGGGACCGCCGGGGTGAACGGGCGGGGCACCGGGCGCATGTGGACACACGCCCGGGGATCAGACATGTGGACCAAGTAAGAAGTTGCAGAGAAAGTGGTGTGATGCGGGCAACACTTTGTTACTGGTGATCCGTTCAGGACAGAAGTGATCAGTTGTGCCCCTGTGTCCGGACCCCGCGCCCGCGCCCCCACACCGGTGACTCCGCGTCCGCGCCCCCCGCGTCCGTGCCCCCGAGCCCCCGCGCCCGCGCCCTCCGCACCCGCGCCCCGCGCCGGTGTCCCCGCGTCGGCCGGGCGGGCTGCGGGGGTCAGCCCGGCAGCGGTGTGAGCGGCGCGAGTCCGTCCCCGGCGGCGCCCCGGTTGAGCAGGGTGCCCTCGGTGCGCTGGAACGCGAGCCGGAGCCGGGCCCGCTGCCGGTCGCTCAGGTCCTTGTCGCGCAGCGCGGCGGCCACGTCCAGCAGCCGGTAGTCCTTCACGTCGTCGGCGTTCCCGGCGGCCGTGCTGCCGTCCTCGGTGGTCTCCGGGTCCGGCGGGACCTCCAGCAGGGTCGGCTCGTAGCGCGGGGTCACCTGCCACTCGCCGCCCCGCTCGGTGAACGTGAACCAGCCGATCACGCCCTCCTCGGTGAGCCCGGTGGGCACGTCGTGCCGGGCGATCTGGTTGCCGAGGCCGTAGGCGATCCAGGTGCCGTCCACCTTCTCCATCGGCTGCACCACGTGCGCGTGATGGCCGATCACCAGGTCGATCCCGGTCTTCCGGGCGATCTCCCGCGCGAACGCGAGCTGCGGGGCGGACGGGTCCGGGTGGTGCTCCCGGCCCCAGTGGATGGAGAGGATGACCACTTCGGCGCCCGCGGCCCGGGCCCGCTTCTCGGCGGCCCGAATCCGGCCCAGGCCGTTCTGGTTGACCAGCCAGGGCTTGTCGGCGGGCAGTTCGTGGGCGTTGAAGCCGAACGCGAAGGAGAGCTGGGCGACCTTCACCCCCTTGACGTCCATGATCAGCGGGGTGCGCGCGTCCTTCTCGGTGCGGAAGGACCCGGTGTGCTTCAGCCCGGCCGCGTCCAGCGTGTCCAGGGTGCGCTTCACACCCGCGTACCCGTGGTCGAGGGTGTGGTTGGAGGCGGTGGAGCAGGTGTCGTAGCCGATGTGCTTCACGGTGGTGGCGATCTGCGGCGGCACCAGGAAGTCCGGGAAGCTGGCGAAGGGGCCCTTCGGGGTGCCGAGTACCGGCTCCATGTGACAGATCGCCAGGTCGGCCCGGCTGATCACCGGCTCGACACCGGCCATCATGGGATCGAAGTCCAGCCCGTCGGCGCCCTTTCCGGTCCGCCGGGCGTCCTTGCGCGCCTGGTCGATGAGCTGGGGGTGCATCAGGATGTCACCGGCCGCCGCGACCGTGAACGTACGGCCGTCCTTGGCGTCGGCGGAGTCGGCCCCGGCCCCGCAGCCCGCCACCGAGGCGGCCAGGGCGAGCGTGGCCAGCAGCGACGGCAGCGCGCGACGGCCCGCCCGCCGGGGCGGGGTCGCGGGGTCTCCGGGCGGGGTCACGGGGCTCCCGGACGGCGCCGCGAGGCTTCCGCGCGGCGCCACGTGCCCGCTGTGCGGGGCTATGAGGCTTCTGTGCGAGGGGACATGTGGTCGATTCACCGGGATATCTTGATACAACCATGAGAGTTCCTCGCTCATCGCTCGTGAAGGCCCTCCTCGCCGCCCTGGTCCTGGCCGCCCTCGCGGGCACCCTGACCGCGGTGTTCCGGGGACGCCCCGAGGACGGCGCCACCGCGTCCGCCAAGCCCGGCGGGCACCGGTCGGACGGTATCGACCTCGCCGCCGACATCACCGCCTTCACCAGCCACTTCGCCGCCGGGCGGGGCTACCGGGAGCCGGACCGCGCGGACCGCCGGGGCATCGCCGACGCGGTCGGTCTGGTGCTGGACGGCCACCGCGCCGAGGCCGTACGGCGCCTGTCCGAGCGGGACTTCACCCTCACCGAGGTCCGCGACCGGGTCTCCGGACACCGGTACGCCGAGATCGCCGACCGCACCGAGACCTCGGTCACCCCGCGCGGCTGGGGACGCGTCTACGTCCCCCTGGACGCACCGGCCCGCTGGTCGGTCCAGGTTCCGCATCCGGTCGCGGACCGGAACAGCGAGCGGCTCGGCGTACGGGTGCTGCGCGGCGCGCCCGGCGGGGTCCTCGTCCTCGCGGGCGCCCACCGGCGCGCCGGACGGGGCGACACGGCGGACGTGGCACACCGTACGGACACGGTGTTCCAGGCGGTCTGCGCGGAACTCGCCCGGCGCGGGATGCCCGCCGTCCAGGTGCACGGCTTCGCCGCCGACTCCGCCCCCGGCTACGACGTGATCGCCTCCACCGCGTCCGGCTCCCTCGGCCGCCCCGACGGCCGCCGCCTCGCGGACGCGCTGCGGGCGCGGGACTTCCGGGTCTGCCGGGCCTGGGTCCGGCACTGCCCGCTGGAGGGCACCGAGAACACCCAGAGCCACACGGCCGAGAACGCGCACACGGTCTTCCTGCACGTCGAGTTCGCCCCGGCGCTCCGGGCCGACGGCCCGGCCTCGGACCGCGCGGCGGCGGCCGTCGCGGTCCTCACCCGGAGCTGGGCCGCGGCGGGCTGAGCACGGCCCCGGCCCCCGGCGCGGCGGGCGGGCCGGGTGGCAGACTGCTGCCATGACGACGCACAAGAACCTGCTCGGCGGCCCCGAGCCGACCCTGCTGCCGGAGAATGAGGAGGCGTACCGCCTGCTCTCCGAGGAGTCACTGCCTCCGGCCGAGGTCGCGGCCAAGTACCCCACGTTCTCGCTGGCGTGGGCGGTGCTCGCGGACGACGCCTTCGAGGGGGGCCGGGTGATCGAGTCGTACGCCTACGCCCGTACCGGCTACCACCGCGGCCTGGACGCCCTGCGCCGCAGCGGCTGGAAGGGCCACGGCCCCGTCCCCTGGGAGCACCGCGCCAACCGCGGCTTCCTCCGCTGCCTCGCCGCCCTCGCCCGCGCCGCCGCCGACATCTCCGAGACCGACGAGGCGGAACGCTGCCGCGACTTCCTCAAGGACTCCAGCGCGGAGGCGTACGAGGAGCTGATGCGCTGACGCGCAGGGGGGTGCCGGTGCCGGTGCCGCGCTACGGCGCGGGGCTCCCCGGCACCTCCCCCGCGCCCCGCCCGCCCGTACCCCGCTCGCCCGGGCCCGTGTCCCCGGCCCCCGGCTCCCCCGCCCCCTCCAGCGGCGGAGCCGTCAGCGCGCAGTGCGTGCGGCACTCGGGGTGCGGGCACTCCGGTGCCGGGCGGCGGACGAGGGTGAAGGACAACACCGCGCCCACCACCAGCACGGCCGCGCAGATCGGCATCGCGCGGTCGAAGGCGGAGTCGAAGGCCGGGCCGGAGCGGTACGCCTCGGGGCCCATGCCGGTGAGCAGGGGCAGGGCGGCCACGGCGACCAGACCGGCCGCGCGGGCGGCGGCGTTGTTGATGCCGCTGGCCAGGCCCGCGCGGGCCTGGTCCACGGAGGCGAGCACCGTGGCCGTCAGCGGGGCGACCAGGGAGACCATGCCCGCGCCCATCACCAGCAGCGCGGGCAGCACGTCCGTGAGGTACGACGCGTCCGGCCCGACCCGCAGCATCAGCAGCATCGCGCCCGCGCACAGCAGCGGCCCCACGGTCAGCGGCAACCGGGGCCCGGTACGGTCCGCCAGCGCGCCCGAGCGGGCGGAGAACAGCAGCATCAGCGCGGTCGTCGGCAGCAGCGCGGTGCCCGCCTGGAGCGCGGAGTACCCGGCGACCACCTGCAACTGGAGCGCGACCAGGAAGAAGAACCCGCCGAACGCCGCGTACACGCACAGCGTCACCAGATTGACCGCCGTGAACTGCCGCGAGGCGAAGATGTCCGGCGGCAGCATCGGGTCCGCACGCCGCCGCTCCACCACCACGAACCCCACCGCCGCCGCGACCCCCAGCACCGCGCTCACCACCACCGGGGCCGTCGCACCCCGCGCCTCGATCAGCGCGTACGTCAGCAGCGCCAGCGCCAGCGCGCCGAGCGCCGCGCCGAGCACGTCGAACCGCCCGTGCGCCCGCCCGTCCCGCGACTCGGGTACGTGCCGCAGGGCCACCGGGACACAGAGCAGCGCGAGCGGCACGTTCAGCAGGAACACCCACCGCCACCCCGGCCCGTCCACCAGCCAGCCCCCGAGGAACGGCCCGACGGCCGCGCCGATCCCCCCGAACCCGGACCACAGCCCCACCGCCCGGCTGCGGTCCTCGGGGTGGAACGACGCCTGGATCAGCGCCAGCGAACCCGGCGTCAGCAGCGCCCCGCCGATGCCCTGGAGCGCGCGGGCGGTGATCAGCACCGGCGCGTTCGGCGCGATCCCGCACAGCAGCGAGGCCGCCGCGAACCAGGCCACGCCGACGACGAAGACCCGGCGCCGCCCGTAGTAGTCGCCGAGCGAACCGCCCAGCAGGATCAGCCCGGCCAGCGTCAGCATGTACGCGTTGACCGTCCACTGGAGCGCGGCGAGCCCCGCGTCCAGGTCCCGGCCGATGTGCGGCAGCGCCACATTGACGACCGTGGAGTCCAGCAGGGCCATGCTGGAACCGAGGATCGTGGTGAACAGGAGCCACTTGCCCCGGGGGGAGGCGAGCCGGACGTCGGGCATGCCTCCAGGTATACAGCGGGCGGCGCCGGGCGTCCCGGAAAACGCGAGGGGCCCGGCACCCCCGTACCTGCACGAGGGGCACCGGACCCGGCGGAACGTCACAGGCCGCCCGACGGAGCGGCGGCCCGGCGCGGCCTACTTGAGCGCGTTGCCCGCCGACCGCAGGTTCTGCGTGGCCGCGAGCACACGCGCCGCCATACCCGCCTCGGCCAGCTTGCCCCAGGTGCGCGGGTCGTAGGTCTTCTTGTCGCCGACCTCGCCATCGACCTTCAGGACACCGTCGTAGTTGCGGAACACGTGGTCCACGACCGGACGGGTGAAGGCGTACTGCGTGTCGGTGTCGAGGTTCATCTTGACCACGCCGTTCTCCAGCGCGGTGCGGATCTCCTCCTCCGTGGAGCCGGAGCCGCCGTGGAAGACGAAGTCGAACGGGGACTGCTTGCCGAACTTGGCGGCGACGCCCTCGCTCAGCTCCTTCAGCAGCTCGGGACGGAGCACGACGTTGCCCGGCTTGTAGACGCCGTGGACGTTGCCGAAGGACGCGGCCAGCAGATAGCGGCCCTTGTCACCCAGGCCCAGCGCCTCGGCGGTGCGGATCGCGTCATCGACGGTGGTGTAGAGGTTGTCGTTGATCTCGTGCGAGACGCCGTCCTCCTCACCGCCGGTCGGGGTGATCTCGACCTCCAGGATGATGTGGGCGCGGCGGGCCTGCTCCAGCAGCTCCTGCGCGATGGCCAGGTTGTCGGCCAGTGTCTCGGCGGAGCCGTCCCACATGTGCGACTGGAACAGCGGGCGGCGCCCGGCCTTCACGCGCTCCTCGGACAGCGCGAGCAGCGGGCGCACGTACCCGTCCAGCTTGTCCTTGGGGCAGTGGTCGGTGTGCAGCGCGATGTTCACCGGGTACTTCTCGGCGACGATGTGCGCGTACTCGGCCAGCGCGACGGCGCCGGTCACCATGTCCTTGCTGTACTGCCCGCCCAGGAACTCGGCACCGCCGGTCGAGATCTGCACGATGCCGTCGCTCTCCGCCTCCGCGAAGCCGCGCAGCGCAGCGTGCAGGGTCTGCGACGAGGTGACGTTGATGGCCGGGTAGGCGAACTTGCCTGCCTTCGCCCGGTCGAGCATCTCGTTGTAGACCTCGGGGGTTGCGATGGGCATCTGTCCGCTCCTTGGGTGTGCGGGTGGGTGCGGGTGACAGGTCTGCGGCGTTACGGCCTGACCTGGACCTGGGGATGCGACGCCGTTGTCGGCCCCATCCTTCCAGACCCGGGGCCGGAGAGGGGCGCCCAGGCGGAGCGGTACCGGCGAAACGGCGGGCGCGGCACGCCCGTACCACCGCCCGTACCACGGGCGTACGGCGCCCGGTGCTCCCGGCGCCCGCCCAACCCCCGTCAGTCCAGGCCGAGTTCGTCCTTGGAGAAGGCGAACCGGTACGGCACGCCCGCCCCGGCCTCGATCTTCTCGGCGGCGCCGGTGGCCCGGTCCACGATGGTGACGACGGCGACGACCTCAGCGCCCGCCTCGCGGACCGCCTCGACGGCGGTGAGCGGGGAACCGCCGGTGGTGGAGGTGTCCTCCACGACGACGACCCGCCGCCCGGCGATGTCCGGGCCCTCCACGCGGCGCTGCATGCCGTGCGCCTTGGCGGCCTTGCGGACGACGAACGCGTCCAGCCGCCGACCGCGCGCGGCGGCGGCGTGCAGCATCGCGGCGGCCACCGGGTCGGCGCCCATCGTGAGACCGCCGACCGCGTCGAACTCCAGGTCGGCGGCGAGGTCCAGCAGCACCTGCCCGACCAGCGGAGCGGCCTCACCGTCCAGGGTGACGCGGCGCAGGTCCACGTAGTAGTCCGCCTCCAGCCCGGAGGAGAGCGTCACCCTGCCGTGCACCACGGCCTTGTCCTTGATCTGCGCGAGCAGTGCCGCACGTACGTCCGTCATACGGCCCAGCTTAGAGGCGGCGCCAGGTCCAGGTCGTGGTGGCTTCCAGCGGCTCCAGCGGGGTGACCAGGCGGGGGAGGGTGTTCAGCCCGTTCGGCGGCCCGGTCTGCGGCTCCACGCAGACCGCCTCGTCCTGCTCGTCGTAGACCACGACCCACTGCTCACGGCTGGCGACCCGCAGTTCGAGACGGCCGGGCCAGGTGAGGGTGACGTCCACGCCGTCGGGCATCCCGAAGCAGTCGTCCCAGGGACCGGGGAGGGGCGTGATCCGGTTCCCGGTCGGCAGATGGTCGTCCCCCCGCTCCTCCTGCCACGCGGGCGTGAACCCGATGTCGGCGGGGGTGCCTTCGAGGATCCGGTTGAACCAGGGGTGCCAGCCGATCTGCGCCGGGAACGAGTCGTCGTACGCCTCCACGGACATGGTCAGCGTCAGGCTGTCCCCGGTGAGCCCGATCACCTGCGTGACCCGGCCCCGGTACGGCCAGGGGTCGGCGAGGTCGTGCGTGAGGACCGCCTCGGTGGCGTCGGCGCGGGCGACACGCCACTCCCCGTCGCGGGCGGTGCCGTGGATGGCGTGCGGCGGCGCGTTCAACGGCATCTGCCGCACCGCCGCGCCGTCCCGGAACCTCCCGTCCCGGATGCGCCCGGCCCACGGCACCATCGGAAAGCACCCGAACCGCTCCCCCTGCCGCAGCAGCTCCACGCCGCCCACCTTCAGCCCACCGATGCGGCCACCGTTCCCCGGCCGCACCACCACCTCCGCGTCTCCCGCGGTCAGCGTGATGTCGTCGTTACTCACGGGGACGAGGTTACTGGGGGGAGGGAGGGGGCGGGGGGTGAGTCGGGGGTGTGGGGGATCAGCGGCGTTTGCGGAGGGCCCGGCCGACGACGATCGCCGAGGCCAGGGCGACGGCGGCGGCCGGTGCGGCCCAGCGCAGGGCCTGGGTACCGGCACCGGAGTGCGGCGCGGGGACGGGGGCGTACCGGCCGCGCGGCGGCGCGTGGTCCACCTCCTCCGCGCTGCGCCCGATCATCGTGCGGCGCGCGTGCGCGGCTTCGGCGGGCGGTTCGGGCATGCCGTCGGGCACACCTCCGGCGAGTACGTCGTCCAGCGCGGGGAGGTGGTCGTCGTCGGGAGTGTCGGGGGCGTCCGGGTCGAGGGAGGGGGGCGGGATCTCGGTGCCGGAGAGGGGGAGGGGGTGGTCGTCGGGTGCGTCGGCGGGCCCGGAGGAGTCGAGGGGCCGGGGCGCGTCGGCGGGGTCGGGGGCGTGGGGTGCCTCGGCGGGGGCGGATGCCTCGGGGGCCTCGGCGGGCTGGGGGGAATCGGGGGGGCC
>NZ_JAHRXF010000071.1 GCF_019104725.1 Streptomyces corallincola
CCCGGAGGGGGGCGGGCCGGAGGGGTTGGGCCCGGGCGCCCCGCCGCCGTTCGTCCTACGGCACCGGCGGTACGAGGGCTGTCCCGAGCCGGAGATTCCAGCGCCCCGCCCGCCCGCTGACCTCCGTCCCGGACAGCGGCGGCACGTCGATCCGCCAGAAGGCACCCTCCGGTGCCCCCAACGCGTGCAGCACGACGGCCCGTACGACCTCGGGCTCCACGACGGCGAGGGTCCGCCCGTCGAGCCCCGCGCCGACCGAGTCGAGCCACCCCGCGACCCGCGCGCACAACTCCCTCACGGACTCACCGCCGTGGGGTGCCGCTCCGGAATCCCCCGACCACGCCGCCAGCGCCTCGGGTTCGCCCCCGGCCACCTCCTCCAGCGTCCGCCCGCGCCACCGCCCGACGTCGAGGCGGGCGAACGCGGGCTCCTCCGCGACCTCCTCCAGACCGAGCGCCCGGGCGGTCTCCCCGCACCGCACCGTGGGCGAGACCAGCGCCCGAGCGCTCCCCGGCAGGGTCTCCGCAAGCCGCCCCGCCCGTACGGCAGCCGCCGCCTCGATCGACTCCCCGTCCTCGAACGCCGCCCGCCGCAGGGCGGGCGTCATCGCGGGGGCGACCAGAAGGATGCGTGCGGCCAAGGGAGTTGCTCCTCACACGGGTGCGCGGGTGCGCGGGTGCACGGGGACAGGGAACGCTGTCCGGACAGTACGCGCCGGACCGGCCGCCGGGCGGAGCGGCCCCGGCGCCCCGGCTGTCCCTGTCTAGAACGGCTCCCGCATCTGGTGCCGGGACCTCACCACGGTCAGGCGCTCCGGCACCTCCGACGTCCACTGCCCCGGCCCGCTCTCGGCCCGCAGCACCCACAGCGCGCCGTCCCGCACGTCCGTGACGATGCCGCGCCGGTCGGCATCGACGTCATGGATCAGATCGCCCACCCAGGGCCTGCGCTCGCTCATCCCTGCTCCTTCCCGAGTGCTTCCCCCGGTCCGGTTGCCCCGGAACGGCGGAACCGTGCGCTCCGTGCCGTCGCGTCACCCATGAGAGTGAGCCGGACCGGGGGCCGCCGATGCCGACGGCCCCCGACCCCGCCTCCCTACGCCTCCGCGCGCACCTTCCGCGCCGCCGCCACCAAGTTCTCCAGCGACGCCCGCACCTCCGGCCAGCCCCGCGTCTTCAGACCGCAGTCCGGGTTGACCCACAGCCGCTCCGCGGGCAGCGCCCGCAGCCCGAGCCGCAGCAGACCGGCCACCTCCTCCGCGTCCGGGACACGCGGCGAGTGGATGTCGTAGACACCCGGACCCGCCTCGCGCGGATAGCCGTACACGGCCAGTTCACGGGCGACCTCCATGTGCGAGCGGGCCGCTTCCAGGCTGATCACGTCCGCGTCCAGGGCGTCGATCGCGCCGACGACGTCCCCGAACTCGGCGTAGCACATGTGGGTGTGGATCTGGGTGTCCGGACGGACACCCGAGGTGGTGAGACGGAACGCCTCCGTGGCCCAGTCCAGATAGGCCGAACGGTCCGCCTCCCGCAGCGGCAGGGTCTCGCGCAGCGCGGGCTCGTCCACCTGGATGACCGAAGTCCCGCACGCCTCAAGGTCGTTCACCTCGTCCCGCAGTGCCAGGGCGACCTGGCGGGCGGTCTTCGAGAGCGGCTGGTCGTCCCGGACGAAGGACCAGGCGAGCATGGTGACAGGCCCGGTCAGCATCCCCTTCACCGGGCGCTCCGTGAGCGACTGGGCGTACGAGGTCCAGCGCACCGTCATCGGCTCCGGGCGGGACAGGTCCCCGGCGAGCACCGGCGGGCGTACGTACCGGGTGCCGTACGACTGGACCCAGCCGTGCCGGGTGGTGAGGAAGCCGTTGAGACGCTCGGCGAAATACTGGACCATGTCGTTGCGTTCGGCCTCGCCGTGCACCAGGACGTCCAGCCCGGCCCGCTCCTGGAAGGTGATCACCTCGCGGATCTCCGCCCCGATCCGCGCCTCGTACCCCTCGGTGTCCAGCCGCCCCGAGCGCAGGTCGGCCCGCGCGGAACGGAGTTCGGCGGTCTGCGGGAACGATCCGATCGTCGTCGTGGGCAGCGGCGGCAGCGCCAGCCGGGCCCGCTGCGCGACGGACCGCTCCGGGTACGGCTCGGCGCGCCGGGTGTCCGCCGCTGTGACGGCGGCGGCGCGGGCCCGGACCGCCGGGTCGTGGATGAGCGGGGAGTTCGCCCGTGACGCCAAGTCGGCCCGATTGGCGGCCAGTTCGGCGGTGACCGCGTCCGCGCCGTGCCCGAGACCCCGAGCCAGCGTCACCAGCTCGGCGCACTTCTCGCGGGCGAACGCCAGCCAGCGCCGGATCTGCGGGGCGATGTCCCGCTCGGCCGAGGCGTCCAGCGGGACGTGCAGCAGCGAGCAGGACGCGGCCACGTCCACCCGGTCGGCCAGCCCGAGCAGCGTGCCGAGCGTGCCGAGGGACCGCGTCAGATCGTCCACCCAGATGTTCCGGCCGTTGACGACGCCCGCGACCAGCCGCTTGCCCGGCAGACCGCCCACGGCCGCGAGGGCGTCCAGATTTGCGGCGGCCGGACCGGTGAAGTCCAGCGCCAGCCCCTCCACCGGCGCCTTGGCGAGCACGGGCAGTGCCTCGCCGAGCCGGTCGAAGTAGGACGCGACCAGCAGTTTCGGCCGGTCGGTGAGCGCTCCGAGGTCACGGTAGGCGCGCGCGGCGGCGTTCAGCTCGGCCGGGGTGCGGTCCTGCACCAGCGCCGGCTCGTCCAGCTGCGCCCACTCGGCGCCCGCGGCCCGCAGCGCGCCCAGCACCTCGGCGTACACCGGCAGCAGCCGGTCCAGCAGGGTCAGCGGGTCGAAGCCGGGGTCCACACCGGGCGCGGGCTTCGCCAGCAGCAGATACGTCACCGGACCGACGAGGACCGGCCGCGCCGTCAGGCCCAGCGCCAGCGCCTCAGTCAACTCGCCCACCTGCTTGGCGGGTTCGGCGGAGAACACGGTGTCCGGGCCCAGCTCCGGCACGAGGTAGTGGTAGTTCGTGTCGAACCACTTCGTCATCTCCAGCGGCGCCGCCTCCCGCGTACCGCGTGCCATCGCGAAGTACCCGTCGAGCGGATCGGCGGCCGCGGCGGCACGGTGCCGGTCCGGGACCGCGCCCACCATGACGCTGGTGTCGAGGACGTGGTCGTAGTACGAGAAGTCGCCGGTCGGGACCTCGCCCAGACCGGCGTCCGCCATCGCGCGCCAGTTGGCCCGGCGCAGTCCGGCGGCGGTGTCGTGCAGTTCGGCGGCGCCGACGCGGCCCTTCCAGTACCCCTCGATCGCCTTCTTCAGCTCCCGGTCGGGGCCCTGACGGGGGTAGCCGTACACGGTCGCCCGTGGTGCCGCGCCCGAGGAGCCGGTGGTCACGGAGTCGGTGGTCACGGAGATCTCCTTCACGAGATGAATCCCTGAGATCCCGGACGACGGGACGCGAGCGCGAAGGAGCGAACGCCGCACGACGGCACGCGGCCGTCCCTGCGGTGTGTACGCCGACCCGCCCACGAGGTCACCGGGATGATCCGCACACGGATGCTCCGCGCACGGGCAGCTGGCAGGTCTTCGGACTCGTGGGCACGTCCTCACGGGGGAGGACACCTAATGGCCGTCGCTTCCCAGACCCTCCAGGGTCCAGTGCGTATGACGGCGGTCGTTCCCGCTCACCGCTGCGGGGCAGTCCCGGATTCCCACCGGGTTCCCTCTTACGACGCGTCCCGCCTGGCGGACGGGGCGAACCAGCTGCGTGGGCCAGCGTAGACGGTCGGAGCGGCGGGGGAGCGCGGGCGCCACGATGCGGACGGGGCGGGTCGCCCCCGGGACGTGGGCTTCCTGCGTACCCGCCCCTCCTGGACGTACGCGGTTCTCGCGCCGTGCCTAGAATCGCCCTCCGGAACCGGAGAAGCGGCGAAAGGGCAGGTGGGGACCGTGGCGACGCGCTTCGACCACGACAGCGAGGCTTCAGGCGGATGACTCCTACCGCGGCACCGTGGGCACCGGGAGCGCCGGGCACCCTGCACGACCCCGACACCCCGTTCGCCGTCGTGGACGCCGCCCGCGTCCGCCGCAACGCGGACCGGCTGGCCCGCCGCGCCGAGCAGCTCGGCGTCACCCTCCGCCCCCACGTCAAGACCGCCAAGAGTCTCGACGTGGCCCGCCTCCTCGACGGCGGGACTCCGGGACCCGTCACCGTCTCCACCCTCGCGGAGGCCGAGGCGTTCGCGGACGCCGGATACACCGACATCACGTACGCCGTCGGCATCGAACCCCGCAAACTCCCGCGCGTGCGCGCCCTGTTGGACCGGGGCGTGACCCTGCGCGTCCTGCTCGACAGCCCCGAGCAGGCCGCGTTGGTCGCCGCCGAGGCCCGTGCGGCGAGCCGTCCGGTACCGGCGCTCGTCGAGATCGACTGCGACGGCCACCGGGGCGGCCTGCGGTCCGACGCGCCCGACCTCGTCCCCGTCGGCCGCACCCTGCACGAGGCCGGGTGCCTGGACGGTGTCCTCACCCACGCGGGCGAGTCCTACTACGCCACCACTCCCGAGGCCCGCGTCGCGGCGGCACGGAACGAACGCGACGCTGCCGTGGCCGCCGCCGGGGCACTGCGCGCCGCCGGACTCCCCGCGCACACCGTGAGCGTCGGCTCCACCCCGACCGCCCACGCCGCCGACGACCTCAGCGGAGTCACCGAACTCCGCGCGGGGAACTACGTGTTCTTCGACCTCGTCATGGCCGGGCTCGGCGTCTGCGACCTGGACGACCTCGCCCTGTCCGTCGTCGTCACCGTCATCGGCCACCGCCCCGAGCGCGGCTGGATCATGACCGACGGCGGCTGGATGGCCATGTCCCGCGACCGGGGCACCGCCGCCCAGCGGGTGGACCAGGGCTACGGCCTGGTCACCGACCTCACCGGCCGCCCGCTCCCCGGCCTCCTGATGACCGCCGCCAGCCAGGAACACGGCACCCTCACCACCCGCGACACCACCCCCCTGCCCGCCCTCCCCCTCGGCACCCGCCTCCGCGTCCTCCCCAACCACGCCTGCGCCACCGCGGCCCAGCACCGGGGCTATCACGTGGTGGAGGGCGGCGACCCCGCGCTGCGGGGACACTGGGCCCGCATCGACGGCTGGTGAAGGGCGCGCGGGCGCGGCAGTGGACACGGGAGAAGCAGCGCCGCGGCGACGACCTTGACCTCATCCACGACGACCGGTATCACCAGGACGTTCACCGCCGTCGAAGTACGCTCCGACCGGCGCGGCAGTCCAAGAGAGCAACCCGAGGAACCCCATGCCCCCCTTGCCCCCCGTCACCCTCACCGACGTCCGGGAAGCAGCCGCCCGTCTGAAGGGCGTGGCGCATCGCACCCCCGTGCTCACCTCTCGCACGCTGGACGGGCTCGTCGGTGCCCGGGTCTTCGTGAAGTGCGAGAACTTCCAGCGGGTCGGGGCCTTCAAGATCCGGGGGGCGTACAACGCGGCGGCTCGGCTCACTCCGGATCAGCTGGCGCGGGGCATCGCCGCGTACTCCTCCGGGAACCACGCGCAGGCCACCGCGCTGGCGGCCCGCGAACTCGGCACCAGTGCCGTGATCCTCATGCCCGAGGACGCCCCGCGCTCCAAGATGGCGGCCACGGCCGGATACGGGGCCGAGATCGTCACGTACGACCGGTACACGCAGGACAGGACCGCGCTCGGGGAGGCACTCGCGGCGGACCGGGGGCTCACGCTCATCCCGCCCTACGACCATCCGGACGTGATCGCGGGGCAGGGCACCGCGACGCTCGAACTGCTCGAAGAAACAGGTGAGTTGGACGCTGTCGTCGCGCCGGTCGGGGGCGGCGGGCTGATGGCCGGGTCCGCCGTCGCCGCGACCGCGCTGCATCCCGGTGTGCGGATGATCGGGGTCGAGCCCGAGGCAGGTGACGACACCAGGCGGTCCCTGGAGAGCGGGGAGCGGGTCACCGTGCCCGTACCGCGCACCATCGCGGACGGGCAGGCCATCGCCACGCCGGGGGAGATCACCTTCGGAATCAACCAACGGCTTTTGGACAGCGTGGAGTTGGTCAGCGACGAGGAGATCGTCGCGGCGATGAGGTTCGCGTTCGAGCGGCTGAAGATCGTGCTGGAACCCAGTGGCGCCACGGGACTCGCCGCGCTGCTCGCCGGGCGGATCGGGAAGCTTCCGCCCCGCGTCGGGGTGATCGCCTCCGGGGGGAACATCGACACCGCGCGGTTCACCGCCCTGCTGGGGGCGGAGGGGTCAACTGCCGGGCGGTGACAGCCCGATGAGGCGTGATATATACATCCTCCATATCTTTCCGGCCTTTCGTGCCGTCTGCTCACTCGCTCTGGGGGGAGTTCCATGAGCATCACGGGTGCCGTCGGGCGGGTGCGGCCCGCCCAGCCCGGCGACCCCGCCCGGATCGGGCCGTACCGGATCATCGGGCGGCTCGGCTCCGGCGGGATGGGCACGGTCCACGCCGGTCTCACGGCCGACGGGCTCCGGGTCGCCGTCAAGGTCATCCACCCCGCGCAGGCCCAGGACCCCGAGTTCCGCGCCCGGTTCCGCCGCGAGGTGCAGCTCTCCGCACGCGTCCAAGGGCCCTGCCTGGTACCGCTGTTGGCGGCCGACCCGGAGGCCGGGGCACCCTGGCTGGCGACCGCGTACGCCCCCGGTCCCACCCTGGACCGGCACATCGCGCGGTACGGGCCGCTCACCGGCGGCACGCTGTACGCCTTCGCCACCGGCACCGCGCAGGCGCTCGCCGCGATCCACGCGGCCGGGGTGGTCCACCGCGACGTGAAGCCGCAGAACGTGATCCTCAGCCCCGCCGGACCCCGCGTGCTGGACTTCGGCATCGCGCACGCCGCCGACGGCACCAGCGTCACCCGCACCGGCGTGCTCACCGGCACCCCCGGCTGGATCAGCCCCGAGCACTACCGCTCGGGCGTCGCCGGACCCGCCGGTGACATGTTCGCGTGGGGCGCGCTCATCGCGTACGCGGCCACCGGACGGCTGCCGTTCGGCACCGGCGCGCCCGACGTCGTCGCCTACCGGGTGATGTCCGGCGAAGCCGACCTGGCCGGGACACCGGCCGAACTGCGGGACATCGTGGCGGACGCCCTCGCCAAGGAACCCGGCGCCCGGACCACCGCCCCGGTGACCGCCGACCGGTGCGCCCGGCTCCTCGCCACCCAGGCCACCCAGATCGGCCCCGCCCCGGCCGCCCCGCCGGACCCGCGCGTCACACCCGCCCCGGCGGGCCCGCACCCCCCGACAGCCGCGTCCGCCCCACCCGCCACCCCGGACCCGCGTGTCCGGCCCGCCCCACCGGCCCCGTCGAACCCGTACGGGCCACCCGTCCGGCCCCCGGCGGACCCCCTGGTCGCGCTCTGGCAGATCCCCGCCGTGGATGATCCCCGCTGGACCACCACCGCCCGGTCCTCGTCCCGCGGGCGGACCGCGGCCGTCGTCCTCGGCGCCGCCGCCGTCGTGGGCGCGCTGGTCGGTGCCGCCGTGGCCTTCCCCGGCGCCTGGCGGGACCCCGCCGACGCGGCCGGGAGCAACGCCTCCGCCTCCGCCGCCACGCACCGGGAGGCGGCGGCCACCTCTCCCGCGCCGACCGGGTCCGCCCGCACCGCCGGGCCCGCCTTCTCCGGCACCGGTCGCGGCGCGATCCCCGCCGACCCCCTCGCCGGTGCGCCGAACCCCGCCTTCACCCGGTCCGGCGACGACACCGAGCCCTCCTCCGACGACTGGCGCGACTCCGCGGTGGCCGCCACGGCGGACGAGACCGAGGTCGCCGGAGCCGTCCGCGCGGCCGTACGGACCATGCTCGCCACCAAGGACCTCGCGTTCATGGAACCCCAGGTCACCTTCGACCGGCGCGCGCAGACCGTCGTCCTCACCGGCGGACCCGTCTCCCAGCTCCCGGAGGCGCAGCGGACCCTGTTCCGGCGGAGCGCCGGGATGGCCGCCTGTGCCACGCTCGCCCACCGTCTCGCGGACGCCCCGGACAGCTGGGCGTACGGCAGATACGCCGTGTTCTGGAAGGACTCCGACACCGCGACCGACGCCACCGCCCTCGGCTTCGGCGAGGCCACCGACGGCTGCTACCACACGGTGGCCGGACAGTGGCAGGGCGAGGACGAGGGCATCGCGGCCGCCCGCATGCCCAGCGCCGACAAGACCGAGTTCCAGGTCGCGGACGGCATCGACAAGGCCGTCACCAGGGCGTGGCGGGCACGGGTCGCGCGGGACGACGGCATCGCGCCCGAAGCGGCCGACGAGGACATCAGCCTCGGCTTCGACCCCGTGCAGAAAGCCGCGTACCTCTGGATCGTGGACACGCGGGACGCCGTCGCCGGGCGGGCACAGCGCGACAACTTCCAGGATCTGGTGACCCGGACCGCCTGCCCGAGGCTGCTCGCGCGGTACAAGGCGGACAAGAGCTGGCCGTACACCCGCTGGTCGGTCGTCGTGTACTCCGGGGGGCTCGGCGGCACCCCCGAGATCGTCAGGTCGGGGGACTGCCTGGGCTGAGCGGCGCCCGCTCCTCGTGCCCCCGGGTCCAGTGGTGCTGGGTGAACCAGCGCCCGAACAGCGCCGCCCCGTACACCACGAACCCCACGCCGATCAGCCAGGACTCCACCACCAGCACGGTGCCGACCGCGCCGTAGTTCAGGGCGTTCGTCACGATCAGCGGGGTGAAGACCAGGGACGAGAAGACCCGGAGCCCGGCCAGACCCACGATGGTGGCGACCGCTCCCGGCAGCAGGGTGCGCCAGCGGATCTGGCCGCCGAGCAGGAAATGCTGGCCCCACCAGAAGAACGCCACCGTGCTCAGCACGGTCAGCAGCACCCGGCCCGTGCCGTGCACGGCCGTCCGGGTCAGCACCTCCTGGTAGAGGTACGCGGTGAGCAACACCAGCCAGGTCGCCTGCCGCCACACCCGGTGCCAGGGGCCGGACGCCAGCCCCCAGATCCGCTCGTAGCCGTTCTGCACGCTCCCGGCGAACGACACGCCGAACACGGCCAGCAGCACGAGGCTCAGCACACTGGTGGTGCCGATGACCTCGCGGGGCGGGCTGATGATCCGGGTGAGGGTGTCGGCGGACTGCCCGGACAGGCCCATGCCGTCGGTCAGCCAGAACGCGAAACCGCCCCGGACCAGCGGGTCCGCGGCGGCGACGACGATCAGCAGCGGCGCGAGGGTGACCAGGGCCAGCGTGGCGAAGCCCATCGCCCGGTGCATCAGCTCCAGCTCGCGCCCGCGCCGGAACAGGGCGGGCACCGCGAGCCACTCCCACACCCGCCGGGGGGCGCTCCGCCACTGCCTCACGGGTCCGTCCCTCCCGCGTCCGCGCCGGACCGGGCGTGCCACCGGCGGACGAACCGTCGGCGGCACGCGGCCGGTATGCCTGAGTCCTGCTCACATGATCGGACCAAACGGTCCGATCCGCCCGGCCGCGCCGCCGGGTCGGCGGCGGTCACGGCACGCGGGTGATCAGGGGGACGGCGGCTGCCGGGGTACGGCTCAGACGGTGCCGCTGGCCGAGATGGTGACCTTGGCGCTGGTGGCGCCGTTGCGGCTGCCGACGCCCTCGATCCGGTCCACGATCTCCTTGCCCTCGACGACCTCACCGAAGACGACGTGCTTGCCGTCGAGCCAGTCGGTGACGATCGTCGTGATGAAGAACTGCGAGCCGTTGGTGTTGCGACCGGCGTTCGCCATGCTCAGCAGGTACGGCCGGTCGTGCTTCAGCTGGAAGTTCTCGTCCTCGAACTTCGCGCCGTAGATGCTCTTGCCGCCCGTGCCGTTCCCGGCGGTGAAGTCGCCGCCCTGGAGCATGAACTGCGGGATGACGCGGTGGAACGAGGAACCGGCGTAGCCGAAGCCGTGCTGGCCGGTGGCCAGCTCGCGGAAGTTCTGCGCGGTCCGGGGGACCACGTCGTCGAAAAGCTGGAAGACGATCCGGCCGGCCGGCTCGTCGTTGATCGTGATGTCGAAGTAAACGTTCTCACTCATGTCGATCAATTTACCGCCGGGCCGGACCCGCACGCGCGGAAGGGTCCCTTTCGAGGGCCCCGGTGTCGCGCGGCGCGCCCCGGCCCGGCGGTGTGCGGACGCCGGTCAGACGCCCACGTAGGCGGCCAGATGTTCCCCGGTCAGCGTGGTGCGGGCGGCGGCCAGCTCGGCCGGGGTGCCCTCGAAGACGACCCGGCCGCCGTCGTGGCCCGCGCCCGGACCGAGGTCCACGATCCAGTCCGCGTGCGCCATGACCGCCTGGTGGTGCTCGATGACGATCACCGACTTCCCGGAGTCCACCAGCCGGTCCAGCAGCCCGAGCAACTGCTCCACGTCCGCCAGGTGCAGGCCCGTGGTCGGCTCGTCCAGGACGTAGACACCGCCCTTGTCGGCCATGTGGGTGGCGAGCTTCAGCCGCTGCCGCTCACCGCCGGACAGCGTGGTCAGCGGCTGGCCCAGACTGAGATAGCCCAGCCCCACGTCCGCGAGCCGCTGAAGGACGCGGTGCGCGGCCGGGGTGCGTGCCTCGCCCTCGGCGAAGAACGCCTCCGCCTGCGTCACCGACATCGCCAGCACCTCCGCGATGTCCCGCCCGCCGAACCGGTACTCCAGCACCGACGCCTGGAAGCGGCGCCCCTCGCACTCCTCGCAGGTGGTGGCCACCCCGGCCATCATCGCCAGGTCGGTGTAGATCACCCCGGCGCCGTTGCAGGTGGGGCAGGCGCCCTCGGAGTTCGCGCTGAACAGGGCCGGTTTCACGCCGTTGGCCTTGGCGAACGCCTTGCGGATCGGGTCCAGCAGACCCGTGTACGTCGCCGGGTTGCTGCGCCGGGAACCCCGGATGGGGCTCTGGTCCACCGCGATCACACCCTCGCCCGCCGGGACCGACCCGTGCAGCAGCGAACTCTTCCCCGAACCCGCGACCCCGGTCACCACGGTCAGCACCCCGAGCGGCAGGTCCACGTCCACATCGCGCAGGTTGTTCGCGCGGGCGCCCCGGATCTCCAGCACCCCGCTGGACCCGCGGACCTCCGGCTTCAGCTTCGCCCGGTCGTCCAGGTGGCGGCCGGTGACCGTGCCGGACGCCCGCAGCGCCTCCACGGTGCCCTCGAAACAGACGGTGCCGCCCGCCGTGCCCGCGCCCGGACCCAGGTCCACCACATGGTCGGCGATGGCGATGACCTCCGGCTTGTGCTCCACGACCAGCACCGTGTTGCCCTTGTCGCGCAACCGCAGCAGCAGGCCGTTCATCCGCTGGATGTCGTGCGGGTGCAGCCCGGTGGTCGGCTCGTCGAAGACGTACGTCACATCGGTCAGCGAGGACCCGAGATGGCGGACCATCTTCACGCGCTGCGCCTCACCGCCCGACAGGGTGCCCGCGGGCCGGTCCAGCGAGAGGTAGCCGAGGCCGATCTCCGCGAACGAGTCCAGCGCGTGCCGCAGCTTCGCCAGCAGCGGCGCCACCGACGGATCGTCCAGCGCACGCACCCACTCCGCGAGATCGCTGATCTGCATGGCGCACGCGTCCGCGATGCTCACCCCGCCGATCGTGGACGTCCGCGCGCTCTCGGTGAGCCGGGTGCCGTCGCAGTCGGGGCAGGTGGTGAAGGTCACCGCGCGCTCCACGAACGCCCGCACGTGCGGCTGGAGCGCGTCCACGTCCTTGGACAGGAACGACTTCTGGATCTTCGGGATCAGTCCCTCGTAGGTGAGGTTGATGCCGTCCACCTTGATCTTGGTGGGCTCCTTGTACAGCAGGTCGTGCAGTTCCCGCTCGGTGAACTTCCGGATCGGCTTGTCCGGGTCGAAGAAGCCGCAGCCGCCGAAGATCCGCCCGTACCAGCCGTCCACGCTGTAGCCGGGGATGGTCAGCGCGCCCTCGTTCAGGGACTTGCCGTCGTCGTAGAGCTGGGTCAGATCGATGTCGTTGACCGCGCCGCGCCCCTCGCAGCGCGGGCACATCCCGCCGGTCCGGGTGAAGACGGCCTTCTCCGCCCGGCGGTTGCCGCGCTCCACGGTGATCGCGCCGGTCGCGTGCACCGAGGGCACGTTGAAGGCGTACGCGCTGGGCGGGCCGATGTGCGGGGCGGCGAGCCGGCTGAAGAGGATGCGCAGCATCGCGTTGGCGTCGGTGGCGGTGCCCACCGTGGAGCGCGGATCGGCGCCGAGGCGCTGCTGGTCCACGGTGATCACCGTGGTCAGCCCCTCCAGCACATCCGCCTCGGGGCGGGCGGGCGACGGCATGAAACCCTGCACGAACGCGCTGTACGTCTCGTTGATCAGCCGCTGCGACTCGGCCGCGATCGTGTCGAACACCAGCGAACTCTTGCCCGAACCGGACACCCCCGTGAACACGGTCAGCCGCCGTTTCGGGATCTCGACCGTCACGTCCCTGAGGTTGTTCTCCCGCGCGCCGTGCACCCGGATCATGTCGTGGATGTCGGCCGCGTGCGCCCCGGACGCCGTACCGTCCGTCCCCGTCGCCCTGCTCATGGTCTGTCTCTCCGTCCCTCGCGCGGCGCCCGGCTCAAGCGCCTGCCGCAACGCTAGCCGTACGGGGACGTGCGGCGCTTCTCGAATCCTGACCGCCGCGGCGACGGGCCCGCGCCCGCCGCCGCGACGACCGGAAGGGCCCGGATCAGGGGTACGACACGACCGTGGACGGCACCGTGGACGTGCCCGAGGTGGGCGAACCCGTCTCGTTGATCACCCGCTCGTACTGGCCCTGCCCGCCCAGGGAGACCACCAGCAGGTTGTGGAACTTCACCCCGGACCGGTTCGGCGCCGAGAACCCGTTGTGCTGCACGATCGACGGGTTCACGTTGTAGTAGCAGTAACTGCCCAGGCCCCAGCCCTCGTGCGTGGTCACCGAGTCCGCGACCTTGTACGCCGCGTAGCCCTTGACCGAGCCGTTCTGGATCGCGGCCTGGTTGGGCGCGTCGTACGCCTTCTCGTTCTGGAAGAAGATCGTGCGGCCCCGCTGGCCGTTCCACTGCACGTCGTACTTGTTGAAGTGCTCCACGAACAGGCCGGTGATCAGCACGTCGTCGCCGTTGACGACCACGCCGTAGTCGGCGCGGTTGGTGTCCCAGCCGACGCCGGTGCCGTGGTCGGCGCGCCACACCCAGGTGTGGTCCACGATGGTGTGGCGGCTGTTGATCACCATGCTGGTGGTGGCCTTGCCCGCGCCCGCGCCGCCGATCCGCACGAACACGTCCTGCACGGTGGTCGGGTTGGCCGAGTGGTCGGTGGTCGCGCCGGACGGGCCGACCTCCAGCAGCGTCGCCGAGTTCACGGGACCCGCGTCGATCAGGAACCCGGCGAGCCGGACCCCGTCCACGTCGGCCACCTTCAGCACCGTGCTGCCGTTGTCCGGGATCAGCGTCGCGTAACCCAGGCCCAGCACCACGGTGTTGGCACGCGTGACCTGGATCGGCTGGTTCACGTGGTAGACACCGGGCGTCAGCAGCAGGTGCAGGCCCTGCTGGAGCGCCTGGTTGAGGGTGGCCGCGCTGACGCCGGGCTTGGCGACGTAGAACTGCGACAGCGGCAGGGACGTGCCGCGCGGCGTGCCGTTGCCCCAGGTGACCCCGCGCGCGTTGGTGCGCTTCTCCGGCAGGAACACCCGGTACTCGCTGCCGCTCAGGTACAGGAACGGCTTCTCGCGGGAGACGGGTGTGGTGTCGAGCGTGGTGTACGGCGGGTTGGGGAAGCTCCCGGCCGGTGCGCCCTGCACCCCGGAGAACACCATGTTCCACACGGCGTTGCCCCAGCTGCCGATCACACTGTCCCGCGTGTACCACTGCTGCTGGGAGTACGGCCCGACCTGGCCGTCGATCCGGCTGTCCGCGATGTAGCCGCCGCTGGCCCAGCCGTAGCCGTTCGGGGCGAGGTTCAGCCCGCCGCGCACATGCATCCGGCGGAACGGTGCGGCCTGCGCGACCGCCCAGCGGTCGGTGCCGTTGACCGGGACCAGCGCCAGGTTCTCCGCCGAACGCCAGAAGTTCTGCGTGGCGTTGCCGTTGAACCAGCCCGCATCGACCGTCACGTCACCGTTGATCGTGGTGTCGTCGGGGGAGAGACCGAGACCGGAGATCGAGGTGTAGAAGCCGATCTGCGCGTTCAGCCCGTTGTAGGTGCCCGGCTTGAACAGGAACTGGTAGCGCCCGCCGCCGAACTGGGCGGTCTCCTGCTGGCGGAACACCTCGTCGAGGCGGCCCTGGATGTTGGACGTGGACGGATCGAAGACGATCACGTTGGGGCCCAGGTCGCCGCCGCCGGGCAGCGCGCTCGGCGCCGCCTTCGCGCGGGAGGGCGCGGCCTGCGCGGCCCCGGCCGCCGCACCCAGGACGGGGACGGCGGCGACGGCCGCCGCCGCGCCGAGCACGGCCCGGCGGCCGACCGACGAGGACGCCGACGAGGAAGGGGAGTCGGAGGAAGGCGTGGGTGCAGAGGGGGACATGTGCGGCTCTCCTTGTTCAGAAACTGAACGAAGTGGGGGCTGGGAGCGCTCTCTTGCCGATGGATGCTTCATTGGTGTGAACCAGCCGTCAAGAGTTGTGACCGAAATCCTCCGGGGCCCGCCTGACCAACCGTCATGTTTCGGGCACCGCCTTCGAGAAGTGTGCGCACACCGCGCCGCCGAACCTTTGCCGGATCCCTTGACACCTCCTCCCGCCGTCCCGACACTCCAGCGTGGGAGAGCGCTCTCCCAGAGTCTCTCCGGGGCCCGCGCCTCCCGCGGTCCTCCCCGTCCGTCATCGTCCGTCGTCGTCCTTCGTCGTCCGCCAACGTCCGTCACCGTTCGTCACGGACTCCCACAGCTCCACCTGCTCCGTACGGCCCAGATGCCCCCACCTCCCTTCGAGGAGCCCCCCATGTCACGGAGATCGAAGATCCTGCCGGGCGCGCTGATCAGCTCCGCCCTGCTGGTGGCCACCCTCGGGATCACCGGCGTCGCCGCCACCGGTGCCCCCGCCTCCCCGGCGGCCACCACCCGCACCGGCCATGTCATGGCCGTGTCCACCGCCTCCTCCCCGGAGGACCCGGACGGAGACGGCTACATACCGGCGAACCCCCCGGTCACCACCACCCCGTCCACGGCGACCCCGCCGCACCGCTACTTCCACGAGTTCCAGGCCAACTGCTCGGTGACGCGCACGCGTCCGGACGACCCGATCGTCTATCCGCAGCAGCCCGGCAAGTCCCACGACCACACCTTCATGGGCAACACCACCACCTACGCGAGCAGCACCACCGCCTCGCTCAGCGCCGGTGGCACCGCCTGCAAGGCGCCCGGTGACCTGTCCGCGTACTGGATGCCCACGCTCTACAACGGCGACAAGGCGATCCTCCCGGTCGGTCCGCAGGTCATCTACTACAAGACCGGCGTCACCGACTACACCAGCGTCCGTCCCTTCCCCAAGGGTCTGCGGTTCGTCGTCGGCAGTCCCATGCAGAGCGCCGACCAGTTCCGCAACCATCGCGGCTTCGTCGAGGGCTGGGAGTGCGGTGACAGCTTCTTCAACACCGAGTTCCCGGCGAGCTGTCCGAACCGGCCGGACGTCCAGCTCAACATCCGCTTCCAGGCACCCAGTTGCTGGGACGGCAAGTACCTGGACACCCCCGACCACCAGAGCCACATGGCCTACCCGGTGGTCAAGCCCGGCACCAACGACAACATGTGCCCCGCCGACCACCCGGTCGCGCTGCCCATGATCGAGTTCAAGATGGCGTGGCCGGTCAACGGCGACATGTCCCAGGTCCGGCTGTCCAGCGGACCCGGGCACAGCTTCCACTACGACTTCTTCAACGCCTGGGACGCGCCCACCCTGAAGGCGATGGTGGACCACTGCATCGTCGGCGGCCTCCAGTGCGACGCGCGCGGCTACGACGAGACGCACCCCGAGGCGGGCGCCGCCCTGAACGCCGACTACCGCCTGCCGTAGGCACGTTCGGACCCCCCGGCCGGGCGTGCCGCGTCCGCCTCCCCGCGAGCACGGCACGCCCGGCACCGGCCGGACCCCGTCCGGCACCCCTCGGTACCCGCACCCGCACCCCACACCGGAGACCACACCACCATGACCCGACCCCCACGCACCCGTGCGCGCCGTCTCGGCGCCCCCCTCGCCGCCGGAGCCCTGGCCGTCGGCGCCCTCACCGCGCTGCCCGCCACCCAGGCCCACGCCGCCGGAAGTGTCGTCAAGGTGACCGGCAGCCAGGGCAACTGGCAGCTCACCGTGGACGGCCAGCCGTACACCCTCAAGGGCCTGACCTGGGGTCCCGCCGTCGCCGACGCGGGCCGCTACCTGCCCGACCTGAAGTCGATGGGCGTCAACACCATCCGCACCTGGGGCACCGACGCCTCCAGCAAGCCGCTGTTCGACGCGGCGGCGGCCAACGGCATCAAGGTAGTGGCCGGTTTCTGGCTCCAGCCCGGCGGCGGCCCCGGCAGCGGCGGCTGCGTCAACTACCTCACCGACACCGCGTACAAGAACCAGATGCTCGACGAGTTCCCCAAGTGGGTGCAGGCGTACAAGGACAACCCCGGCGTCCTCATGTGGGACGTCGGCAACGAGTCGGTGCTCGGACTCCAGAACTGCTACAGCGGCACCGAGCTGGAGAACCAGCGCAACGCCTACACCACGCTCGTCAACGACATCACCAAGAAGATCCACGCCATCGACCCCAACCACCCGGTGACCTCCACCGACGCGTGGGTGGGTGCCTGGCCGTACTACAAGAGGAACGCGCCCGACCTCGATCTGTACGCCGTCAACTCCTACAACGCGGTCTGCGACGTCAAGGCGGCCTGGCAGCAGGGCGGTTACACCAAGCCCTACATCGTCACCGAGTCCGGACCGGCCGGTGAGTGGGAGGTGCCGAACGACGCCAATGGGGTGCCGCTGGAGCCCACCGACCGCGCCAAGGCCGACGGCTACACCCGCGCCTGGGGCTGCATCACCGGTCACCGGGGCGTCGCGCTCGGCGCCACGATGTTCCACTACGGCACCGAGTACGACTTCGGCGGCATCTGGTTCAACCTGCTTCCCGCCGGTCAGAAGCGGCTCTCCTACTACGCGGTCAAGCGGGCCTACGGCGGCGACACCTCCCGCGACAACACCCCGCCCGTCATCTCCGGGCTCACCGTCGAGGGCGACGCCTCCAAGGTGCAGGCCGGACGGGACCTCACCCTGAGCGTCGCGGCCACCGACCCCGACGGCGACGCGCTGTCCTACGAGGTCCTCCAGAACAGCAACTACATCGACCAGAGCAAGAACCTCGCCTCGGTGCCCTTCACCAATCTCGGCGGCGGACGGCTGAAGTTCACCGCCCCCGACCGGCCCGGCGTGTGGAAGGTGTACGTCAAGGTCACCGACGGACACGGCAACGTCGGCGTCGAGACCAAGTCCGTACGCGTCGTGCCGCCGACACCGAGCGGCACCAACATCGCGCGCGGCAAGACCGCCACCGCCTCCTCCTTCCAGCCGAGTTTCGGGGACTGCCCCTGCACCGCCGCCAAGGCCGTGGACGGTGACAACACCACCCGCTGGGCCAGCGACTGGAGCGACCCCCAGTGGATCCAGGTGGACCTGGGCAGCCGCACCACCTTCCGTCACGTCCAGCTCCTGTGGGAGGCGTCGTACGCCAAGACGTACAGCGTGCAGACCTCCGACGACGGGCAGAACTGGCAGACCGTGCGCACCGTGACGGACGGCAACGGCGGCGTGGACGACTTCGACGTCACCGGCACCGGCCGCTACGTCCGTATCAACGGCACGCAGCGCGGCACCGGTTACGGCTACTCGCTGTACGAGTTCGGCGTCTACAACTGACGTTCGCCCGCGACCGCACGACGAAAGGGGGGCGGGGATGACCGACGAGGACGAGCTGGACCGGCTGCTCGACAAACTGACCCTGCGGGCCAGGGTCCGGCTGCTCACCGGCGCCACCACCTGGCGCACGGCTGCCGAACCCGACATCGGGCTCAGGGAGTTGGTGCTGTCCGACGGCCCGGCGGGCGTACGCGGCGAGAGCTGGGACGAACGCAGCACCTCGGTGCTGCTGCCGTCCGCGTCCGCGCTCGCCGCGTCCTTCGACGAGGAGCTGGCCAAGGAGATCGGCGCCCTGCTCGCCGCCGAGGCCCGCCGCAAGGGCGTCCACGTCGTCCTCGCCCCCAACCTCAACCTGCACCGCAGCCCGCTGGCCGGCCGGCACTTCGAGTGCTTCTCCGAGGACCCGGAGCTGACCGGCCGTACCGGCGCCGCCCTGGTCCGGGGCATCCAGGCGCACGGCGTCGCCGCCACCGCCAAGCACTACGCGGCCAACGACGCCGAGACCGACCGGCTCACCGCCGACGCCCGCCTCGACCCGCGCACCCTGCGCGAGGTACAGCTCCTGCCCTTCGAGCTGGCCGTCGAGGCGGGCGCCTGGGCGGTCATGGCCGGGTACAACCGCCTCAACGGCACCACCATGACCGCCCACGAGCTGCTCACCCACCCCCTCAAGACCGACTGGGCCTTCGACGGCGCCGTCGTCTCCGACTGGGGCGCCGTCCGCTCCACCCACGACACCGCCCGCGCCGCGCTCGACCTGGCGATGCCCGGCCCGGCGGGGGAGTGGGGCGAGCGGCTCGTCCACGCCGTCGAACACGGCGAGGTCGAGGAATCCGCCGTGGACGACAAGGTACGGCGGCTGCTGCGGCTCGCCGCCCGCTGCGGCGCCCTCGGCCGCCCCGCCCGCCCGGTCCCCGCCCCGCCCACCTCCCGGCAGGCCCGCGCCCTCGCCCGGCGCGCCGCGTCCGCCGGGACCGTCCTGCTCACCAACCACGACGTCCTGCCGCTGGACCCCGGCCGCCTCACCACCCTCGCCGTCATCGGCGCCCCCGCCGCCCGCACCCGCACCCAGGGCGGCGGCAGCGCCGGTGTCTTCCCGCAGGACGAGGTGTCCGTCCTCGACGGCATCCGCGCCGGACTGCGCGGCCACGCCCGCGTCCTG
>NZ_JAHRXF010000072.1 GCF_019104725.1 Streptomyces corallincola
CCGCCCCGAAGTCCGATCCCACCCCCCACCCCGGAGGCCCGCAGTGACCGACGCCCTGGACGTCGTCCTGCGACTCCTGATCGTGTTCGTCGTCTTCCTCACCCTCCCCCTGATCGTCGGCCAGACCGAGCACAAGGTGATGGCTCACATGCAGGGCCGCCTGGGGCCGATGTACGCGGGCGGCTTCCACGGCTGGGCCCAGCTCATCGCGGACGGTGTGAAGTTCGCGCAGAAGGAGGACGTGGTCCCGGCGGACGCCGACCGCCGTGTCTTCCAACTCGCGCCCGCAGTCGCCCTGCTGCCCTACCTCCTCGTCCTGCTCGCCATCCCCGTCGGCCCGAGCGCGGGTACCGTCGGCCAGGTCCTCGACGCGGGTGTCTTCTTCGTGCTGGCTGTGATGGGTGTGGGTGTGCTCGGCTCGCTGATGGCGGGCTGGGCCAGTGCCAACAAGTTCTCCCTCCTCGGCGGTCTGCGTACCGCCGCTCAGCTCCTCGCCTACGAACTTCCGATGCTGCTCGCCGCCGCCTCCGTAGCGATGGCCGCCGGTACGGTCTCCCTCCCCGGCATCCTGAACGCCTTCCACTGGTGGTGGCTGCCCTGGCAGCTCACCGGCGCGTTCGTGTTCTTCGTGGCGGGCCTCGCCGAACTGCAACGCCCGCCGTTCGACATGCCGGTGGCCGACTCGGAGATCATCTTCGGCGCCTACACCGAGTACACCGGTCTCCGCTTCGCCCTGTTCCTGCTGGCCGAGTACGCGGGCATCGTCGTCCTGTGCGGCCTGACCACCGTGCTCTTCCTGGGTGGGTGGCACGGCCCCGGAGGCGCCGACGGCCTCGGCTGGGTGTGGACCCTGCTGAAGACCGCGATCCTCGCGTTCCTCGTCATCTGGCTCCGCGTCACCTACCCCCGGCTCCGCGAGGACCAGTTGCAGAAGTTCTCCTGGACCCTCCTCGTCCCCCTCTCCCTCGCTCAGATCGCCCTCACCGGCATCGTCAAGGTGGTGATCTCCTGATGTCCCGCGCGTCGATCCCCGGTTCGGGTCTCGCCAAGGGCCTGGCCGTCACCCTGCGCACGATGACGCGGAAATCCGTCACCGAGCAGTACCCCGACACCCTCCCCGAACTGCCGCCCCGCACCCGCGGGGTGATCGGTCTGTTCGAGGAGAACTGCACGGTCTGCATGCTCTGCGCCCGCGAATGCCCCGACTGGTGCATCTACATCGACTCCCACAAGGAGACCGTCCCGCCCGCCGCCCCCGGTGGCCGGGAGCGCAGCCGCAACGTCCTCGACCGGTTCGCCATCGACTTCTCGCTCTGCATGTACTGCGGTATCTGCATCGAGGTCTGTCCTTTCGACGCGCTCTTCTGGTCCCCGGAGTTCGAGTACGCCGAGACCGACATCCGTGAGCTGACCCACGAGCGGGACAAGCTCCGCGAGTGGATGTGGACGGTCCCCGCCCCGCCCGCCCTGGACTCCGGCGCGGAGGAGCCCAAGGAGATCGCCGCCGCCCGCAAGGCCGCCGAGAAGCTGGCCGCCGCCCAGGCCGAACCGGAGGAGGGCCAGTGACCCTCACCGCAGCCGCCCCACACGACCACTTCGCCGCCACCGCCCCACACCACTACTTCGCCGCGACCGCCACGCACGGTCCCCTCACCGCGACCTCCGCGACCTCCGCGACCACCGCCCCCAGCGGCCACCTCGCCGCAGCCGACCCCCACGACCTCCTCGCCGCCACCGCCCACGGCTTCCTCTCCCCGACCGGCATCGAGATCGCGTTCCTCCTCGTCGGCCTGGTCACCCTCGGCGCCGCCCTGATCACCGTCACCACCCGCCAACTGGTGCACGCCGCGCTGTGGCTGGTGGTCGCGCTCGGTGGCATCGCCGTCGAATACCTGCTGCTCACCGCGGAGTTCATCGCCTGGGTGCAGGTCCTTATCTACGTGGGTTCCGTCGTCGTCCTCCTCCTCTTCGGTCTGATGCTCACCAAGGCCCCCATCGGCCACTCCCCGGACGCCGACTCCGGCAACCGGTGGGTCGCCCTCGCCGTCGCCTCGGCCGCCGCCTGCGCCCTCGTCTGGGTGGTCGTGGACGCCTTCCGCACCACGTGGTTCGCCCTGGACGGCCCCGTCGGCGGCAGCACCCGTGCCACCGGAGAAAGCCTTTTCCGGAGCTGGGTGCTGCCCTTCGAGGCCCTCTCCGTCCTCCTCCTCGCGGCCCTGGTCGGCGCCATCGTCCTGTCCCGCAAGGCGAAGGGGGAGCGGGACCAGGATGAGCCCCGCCGACAGGACCGGAACCGGCCCCGCCACCCGGACAACGGCCGGGAATCGGACGGAAGTTCCCCTTTCGCCCGTAACGCTCGAAAGAGTGAATCCGAGGCGGGCGAGGCAACCGGAGCGACCGCGGCAAGCGGATCGACGGGGGCAACCGGAGCGACCGAGGCGACCGGAGCGACCAGGACAGCCAAGACTCCCACCGCCTCCGGCACACCAGCCCCGTCCGGCAGGCCCGCCCCGTCCAGCACACCAGCCCCGTCCGGCCCGCCCGCAACCTCCGGCACACCAGCCCCGTCCGGCCCGCCCGCAACCTCCGGCACACCCGCCCCGTCCGGAAAGGACGGCACCCCCTGATGCACCTGGCCTACCCCGCCGTCCTCGCCGCCCTGCTCTTCTGCACCGGCCTCTACGGCGTCCTCGCCCGGCGCAACGCGATCCTGGTCCTGATGTCGGTCGAGCTGATGCTCAACGCCGTCAATCTCAACCTCGTCGCCTTCGACGCCTGGCTCAGCCGCGCCGCCGCCGACACCCTGCACTCCGGCCAGGCCCTGACCCTGTTCACGATCGCCATCGCCGCCGCCGAGATCGGCATCGGCCTGGCCATCGTGCTCGCCGTCCACCGCAACCGGGGCACCTCCGACATCGACAGGCTCCGCGACACCGCCGAGGGTCACGGCGACGGCCCCGACGACCCCGATGACACCGACGGCCCCGCAGACGGCACATCCGCCGCCCGACCCGACGACCCGGGCGCGGCCGAGAAGGCTGAGGCCACCGCGTGACCACGACCACCCTCGCCGTCCTCGTCCCGCTGCTCCCGTTCCTCGGCGCCGCCGCCGGACTGCTCCTCGGCCGTACCGCACCCGGCTTCGTCCGCCCGCTCGCCGTCCTGCCCCCGCTCGCCGCGCTCGTCCTGGCCGCGCTGGTCGCCGTACGCCAGGGCGGTGGAGCCGCGATCGAGGCGCACACCCAGCTCACCCCGACCGGCTCGGTGCCGGTCGAACTCGCCCTGAACGTGGACGGCTTCGCCGCGCTCGTCGCCGTCCTCGTCGCGTTCGTCGCCGTATGCGTGCAGATCTACTCCACCGGCTACCTCCGCGACGACCCGCGCTACCCCTCGTACGCCGCGCTCGTCTCCCTGTTCACCTCCGCCATGCTGCTGGTCGTCTACTCCGGCGATCTGATCGTGCTGCTGGTCGGCTGGGAGGTCATGGGCATCTGCTCCTACTTCCTCGTCGGCCACTACTGGGAGACCCCCGAGGCCCGCGCCGCCTCGCTCAAGGCGTTCCTCGTCACCAAACTCGGTGATGTCCCCTTTCTCATCGGCCTGTTCGCGCTGGGCACCGACGCGGGCTCGTTCCGCGTCACCCGCGTCCTCGCCACCGTGGCGGACGGTGGCCTGCACCACCCCACCGTCATCGCCTTGCTGCTGCTCGCGGGCGTCGCGGGCAAGTCGGCCCAGTTCCCGCTGCACACCTGGCTGCCCGACGCGATGGCCGGTCCGACCCCCGTCTCGGCGCTCATCCACGCGGCCACGATGGTCGCCGCCGGTGTCTACTTCGTCGCCCGCCTGCTCCCCGTGTTCGAGGCGTCCCAGGCCGCGATGGTCGTCCTCGCCGTCATGGCCGCCGTCACGATGACCGGGTCCGGCCTCGCCGCGCTCGCCCAGGACGACATCAAACGTGTCCTCGCCTACTCGACCATCGGCCAGCTCGGTTATATGACCGGCGCCCTCGCCGTCGGCGACCGCGCAGCTGCCGTCTTCCACCTCCTGTCCCACGGCGCCTTCAAGGCCCTGCTGTTCCTCGCCGCAGGTGTGCTCATCCACGTCGCCGGTACCAACTCGCTCGCCGCCATGTCCCGCATGAGCGGTCTGCGCGACCGGGTCCCGGACGCCTTCTGGACCATGATCGTGGCGCTGCTCGCCCTGGCCGCGATCCCGCCGTTCAGCGGGTTCTTCTCTAAGGAGTCCGTCCTCGGCGCCGCCGAACGCGCGGCCGGAGGGCACACCGCGCACGCCCCCGGCAGCGCGGGCTGGATCGTCCTCGTCGCCGGACTCGTCACCGCCCTGCTCACCGCCGCCTACGCGGCCCGCCTGTGGCTGCTGGCCTTCCGGGGCAGCGGCGACCCGGCCCCCGACCACGGCCGCCAGCCCGTCACCATGACCGCGGTGCTCTGGGTCCTCGCCGTGCCGTCCCTCGCCTTCGGCGGCCTCGGCTTCCGCCCGCTGCACACCTGGTTCGGCGGCCCCGACCTCGCCCCGACCCTGCTCACCTCCCTCCTCGGCACCGGTCTCGCCGTCGTCGGCGGACTCCTCACCTACGGCACCTGGCAGCGTGGCCGGGCCCTCGCCGCCCGTACCCCGCTGGGCGCGGTCGCCGCCCACCCCGAGGGCGACGCCGGACTCGTGGAGGCAGAAGTCATCGCCAGCCACCGCTCCGCCTACGGCGACCTCGCCTCCGCGCCCGACCCCGGCGACCCCGGACGCCTGCTGCTCGGGCGGCTGCACCCGCACGCCGCCGCCGGGTTCCACCTCGACGCGGTCTACGGCGCCCTGTTCGTCCGCCCCGTCCAGAACGCCGCGAGCCTCGTACGGTTCCTCGACCGCGAGGTCGTGGACACCTACGTACGCGCCGCCGCCGCGCTGCCGAGGCTGCTCGGCGCCGCCGTGCGCCGGGCGCAGAACGGCAACGTCCAGACCTATGTGAGCGCGCTGCTCGCCGGCACCGTCGTCCTGGCGGTCGCCGTCCTCCTCGTCGCCTCGGGAGCGTGAGCGGGCGTGATCGGTATCAACGAGTCAGTCATGCGGTTCCTCCTCGCGTTCGTCGTCGTCGGCCCGCTCCTCGGAGCGGCCGCCGCTCTGCTGCCCGCGCCGCCGGGACTGAAGGGCAGGTCCCCCGAGCAGGCCGTGCTGCGGCACGGCGTCCTGGTGACCGGTGCGGTCCTCGCCGCGGCCGTCGTCCTCGCGCTCGGCTTCGACCACCACCATCCCGCCACGATGCAGGCCCAGACGGACATCAGCTGGATTCCCGCGCTCCACGTGCGCGTCCACCTCGGCATCGACGGTATCTCCCTCCCCCTGCTGGTCCTGACCGCGCTGCTGACCTTCCTCTGCGCCGTCCACTCCTACTTCAAGCCGCCCGCGGGCCCCGCCCCCAAGGCGTTCGTCGCGCTCGTCCTGCTGCTGGAGGGCGGCACCCTCGCCTCCTTCGCCGTCCTCGACCTGCTGCTGTTCTTCCTCGCCTTCGAGACCGTGCTCGTCCCCATGTACTTCCTCATCGCCCGCTGGGGCGGCGAGGGGCGGACCCGCGCCGCGTGGAAGTTCATCCTGTTCACGCTGCTCGGCTCCGTCGTCATGCTGCTCGGCCTTCTCTTGATCGGGATCAAGTCGGGCACTCTCGACATGGTGGCACTCGCCACTGACAACGGCCGGTCACTCTCCGCATCCGTGCAGGTCATCGCCGTTCTGGCGATCGGGATCGGGCTCGCCGTGAAGACCCCGATGTGGCCCCTGCACAGCTGGCTGCCCGACGCCCACACCGCCGCCCCGACCACCGGCTCGGTGCTGCTGGCCGGTGTCCTGCTGAAGATGGGCACCTACGGGTTCGTCCGGATCCTACTGCCGGTCGCCCCGCACGGGTTCCGCGTCTTCGCCCCCTACCTCGCGGCCTTCGCGGTCGTCGGCATCGTCTACGGCTCCCTCGCCTGCCTCTCCCTGGCCCGGCGCGGCGCCCGCGGCGACCTGAAACGGCTCATCGCCTACTCCTCCGTCGGCCACATGGGGTTCGTGCTGCTCGGCATCGCCACCATGACCCCGACCGGCGTCAACGGCGCCCTGTTCGCCAACATCGCCCACGGCCTCATCACCGGCCTGCTGTTCTTCCTGGCCGGTGCCGTCAAGGACCGCACCGGCACCACCGACCTCGACACGCTCGCCGAGGAGGGCGGCGCCGCGCTCTACGGCCGCGCCCCGCGCCTCGGCGGACTGCTCGCCTTCGGCGCCGTCGCCTCCCTCGGCCTGCCCGGACTCGCCGGGTTCTGGGGCGAGGTGCTGGCCCTGTTCGGCGCCTTCGACCCCGCCGCCGGGCTTAGCCGGGCCGCGTACCTCACCTTCACCGCCGTCGGCGCGTTCGGCACCCTGCTGACCGCCGCGTACATGCTGACCGTGGTCCGCCGCGTCTGCATGGGCGACCCCTCCGGCGCCCCCGGCGACACCCCCGCGCTCATGGACGTACGCGGGTACGAGTTCGCCGCCTGGACCCCGCTCGTCGCCCTCACCGTCGTCGCCGGACTCTGGCCGAAGGCCCTGCTCGGCCTCACCGACCCGGCCGTGCAGCAGCTGCTCGCAGGAGGCACCCGATGAGCGCCCTGGCCCAGCCCGCCGCCGTGACCGCCGCCCAGGCCGCGTCCGTCGTGCAGTCCGTGGACTGGACCGCCGTCGCGCCGCCCGTCCTCACCGCGCTCGTCGCCCTCGCGGTGCTGGTCGCCGACCTCTTCGTCCCCGAG
The DNA here is from genome assembly GCF_019104725.1 of Streptomyces corallincola. Taxonomy (GTDB): domain Bacteria; phylum Actinomycetota; class Actinomycetes; order Streptomycetales; family Streptomycetaceae; genus Streptomyces; species Streptomyces corallincola. Next base: position 6,780 of record NZ_JAHRXF010000072.1, read on the forward strand.
CACCGCAAACCACTCCTCGGATGGGTTTCGGTCGCCGGTCTCGCAGGAGCGCTCGCCACGTTGCTGCCCCTCCTGGGCGGCCCCCGCAGCACCTTCTGCACCACCGGCCCCGCGCGCGCGTGCAGCTACACCGTGGACCACTTCACCCTGGTACTGCAGTTCCTCGTCCTCGGCGGCGCCCTCCTGGCCGCCCTGCTGTCCGTCACCGGCGTCCGCGACGACCAGCGGCACGTCCCGGCGGGGGAGTTCTGGTTCCTGCTGCTGTCCTCGGCCGCCGGTGCCGCCCTGCTGCCCGCCTCCCGCGACCTCGCCACCCTGATCGTCGCCCTGGAGGTCGCCTCCCTGCCCGCCTTCGCCCTGGTCGGCATCCGCCACGGAGACCGCCGCTCCGCCGAGGCGGCCCTGAAGTTCTTCCTCTCCTCGGTCACCGCCACCGCCGTCGGCCTGCTCGGCATCAGCTTCGTCTACGCCACCACCGGCACCCTCTACCTCACCCAGATCGCCCAACGCGTGCAGCACGTGGACGGTCAACTGCACACCCTCGCGCGCGCGGGCGTCGTGCTCACCCTGGTCGCCTTCGCCTTCAAGACAGCGGCCGTACCGTTCCACTTCTGGGTCCCCGACACCTACACCGGCGCCCCGCTGCCCGTCGCCGCCTACCTCTCCGTCGTCGGCAAGGCCGTCGGCCTCTCCGGCCTAATCCTCGTCACCGTCGTCGCCTTCCCGTCGTACGCCGACGTCTGGGGACCGGCGCTCGCCGTGCTCGCCGCGCTCACCATGACCGCGGGCAACGTCGCCGCCCTGCGCCAGCGCGCCGACCGCGCCCGCAGCGCCGTACGGCTGCTCGCCTGGTCCTCCGTCGGCCAGGCCGGGTATCTGCTCGTCCCCATCGCCGCCGCCGGGTACACCGGCGACGGCCGCCGCGCGATCGGCTCCACCGTCGCCTACGCGCTGATGTACGCCGCCGTGAACCTGGGCGCCTTCACGGTCGCCGCCCTCGTCGGCCGCAGCCGACCCGGCAACCGGCTCACCGACTACCGGGGCCTGTACGCCACCCACCCGGCCGCCGCGCTCCTGCTGGCCTTCTTCCTGCTCTGCCTCGCCGGTCTGCCGCCGGGCGTCATCGGCCTGTTCGCCAAGGTCACCGTGTTCTCGACCGCCGTGGAAGCGGGCCTCGGCTGGCTCGCCGCCGTCATGGCCGTCAACGTGGCCGTCGCCCTGTACTACTACCTCCGCTGGGCGGCCCTGCTGTTCCGCACCCCCGAGGGCGAGACCGTGCGGCACCGCACCCCCGCGCCCCTCACCGCCGCGCTCGCGCTCACCGGCGCGGTCGCGGTGGTCCTCTCGGGCGCCCCGCAACTCGTCCTGCGGTTCGCGGCGACCAACCTGTTCTGAACCCGACCCCGAGGTTCGGGCCCGGTGGGACTCCGAGGTTCGGGCCGGGTGCGACCGCCGGGCGGCCGGGCGCGGTACGGCCCCGCCACAACCCCGCACTTTACCCGTACGGCGGACCCGCCCCCGCCCCGGACCTGGGAACTCGCGGCCCTCGTCTGGCGTTGACCAGGACAGGAAGGTCAACTGGATTCGCATCCGCATTCGCATCCGCATCAGGACCGAAGCGTTCCCCGCGCAGGATTTGGAGGGCGTACCGTGCACCGCCGGCACAACGGGCTGAGGACCGCGGTCCTCCTCGGAGGACTCTCCGCGCTCATCATCGTCATCGGCAGCTTGTTCGGCCGGACGGGACTGATCGTGGCGGTCCTCATCGCGCTGGGCACCAACGCCTACGCGTACTGGAACAGCGACAAGCTCGCGCTGCGCGCCATGCGCGCCCGCCCGGTCAGCGAGTTCGAGGCCCCCGCGCTCTACCGGATGGTCCGCGAGCTGTCCACGCAGGCCCGCCAGCCCATGCCCCGCCTCTACATCTCCCCGACCGAGGCCCCCAACGCCTTCGCCACCGGCCGCAACCCGCGCAACGCGGCGGTCTGCTGCACCGACGGCATCCTCCGCCTGCTCGACGAGCGGGAACTGCGCGGTGTCATCGGCCATGAACTCAGCCACGTCTACAACCGGGACATCCTGATCTCCTCGGTCGCCGGAGCCCTCGCCTCCGTGATCATGTTCCTGGTGAACTTCGCCTGGCTGATCCCGGTCGGCCGCTCGGACGACGACGACGGCCCCGGCCTGCTCGGCATGCTGCTGATCATGATTCTGGGCCCACTCGCCGCCACGGTGATCCAACTGGCCATCAGCCGCTCGCGGGAGTACCAGGCGGACGCCTCCGGGGCACAGCTCACCGGTGACCCGCTGGCCCTCGCCAGCGCCCTGCGCAAGCTGGAGACGGGCACCCAGCAGCTGCCGCTGCCCCCCGAACCCAGGATCGAGACGGCGAGCCACATGATGATCGCCAACCCCTTCCGTCCCGGTCAGGGCCTGTCGAAGATGTTCTCCACACACCCGCCGATGGCGGACCGCATCGCCCGACTCGAAAAGATGGCAGGCCGCACACGATGAAGACTCTCCTGAACATCATCTGGCTGATCCTCAGCGGCTTCTGGCTCTTCCTGGCCTACCTGCTCGCGGGCCTGCTGCTGTGCGTCACCATCATCGGCATCCCCTTCGGCGTCGCCGCGTTCCGCATCGGGATCTACGCCCTGTGGCCCTTCGGGTACACCACGGTCGAGCGCCGGGACGCGGGCGCGCCGTCGTGCGTGGGCAACGTGCTGTGGCTGCTGCTGGCCGGCTGGTGGCTGGCGCTCGCCCACATCACCACCGGCATCGCCCTGTGCCTGACGATCATCGGCATCCCGTTCGGCATCGCCAACTTCAAGCTGATCCCGGTCTCGCTGCTGCCGCTCGGCCGCGAGATCGTCCCCACGGACGAGCCGTTCGCGGCCCGCTGACGGACGGCCCCCGCGCGTCCGCCCGTACGGGTCGGGCACGGGCCGCTTGCGCGGCGACGCAACCGGCAGGGCACCTTCCGGCGTCCTTCCTCCCGAGAAGCACGAACAGGTGCGCGACGGACACCCGGTCCTCACCGGATTTTCAGCGTCCGGTGCGTGCGCGTACCGCACGGGAGGGCAGGTTAGCGGCATGAGCATCATCGGTTGGATCATCCTGGGGCTTCTGGCCGGAGCCATCGCCAAACTGCTGCTGCCGGGCCGCGACCCCGGCGGCTTCATCGGAACCACCCTCATCGGCATCGCGGGCGCGTTCATCGGCGGCTGGATCTCGTCCCGCTGGCTTGACCACCCGGTCAGCAAGCACTTCTTCGACGGCGCCACCTGGGCGGCGGCGATCGGTGGCTCCCTGGTCCTGCTCATCGCGTACCGCCTGATCTTCGGCAACTCACGCGACTGACCGGACACCCCGACAGCGCACCGAAGGGCGGCACCAACGGGTGCCGCCCTTCGGTGTGTCCAGGCCCGCGACAGCTGTCGCCGCCGCTGTCTAGCGGTAGTTGACGAACTGAAGCGCGAAGTCGAAGTCCTTGCCCTTGAGCAGCGCGATGATGGTCTGAAGATCGTCCCGGCTCTTGGAGCTGACGCGCAGCTCGTCGCCCTGAACCTGGGCCTTGACGCCCTTGGGGCCCTCGTCGCGGATGATCTTCGCCACCTTCTTGGCGTTGTCCTGGGAGATCCCCTCCTCGATGGAGGCGAAGATCTTGTACTCCTTGCCGGAGAGCTGCGGCTCGCCCGCGTCCAGCGCCTTCAGCGAGATACCCCGCTTGACCAGCTTGGACTGGAAGACATCGAGCACCGCGTTCACCCGGTCCTCGGAGTTCGCCTCCATGAGGATCTTCTCGCCGGACCACGAGATCGAGGCGCCCACGCCCTTGAAGTCGTAGCGCTGCGAGATCTCCTTGGCGGCCTGGTTGAGCGCGTTGTCGACCTCCTGCCGCTCGACCTTCGAGACGATGTCGAAACTGGAGTCGGCCATGTCCTGTGGCTCCTTGTATCGGTGTGCGTATCGGGTGCGTCCGGCGTGCCCGACGCCACCCACCGGCCCGGCGTCGAGCCGGTCCGTATCCGCCCCAGCCTAGTGCGGTGACCGGAATGGTTCACCGGCTCGCGGCGCCCGGCGCCTCGCCGCGTTGTCGCCTCACCCGAGTACATCCAGCTACGCGCGCGAGGCCCCGCTGTGCGACGCACCGCACCGGACGCCGCGAGCCTTCCTGCGACCCTTTCCGATCGCAGAAGTAGCCACCCCGACCCCCACCGGCCGCAGATCAACCGGGTGGCGGAGCACCCCCGCCCATCGGGTATTGTTTACGTCGTTGCCAGAGAGCGCCGTGGAAAAGCGGTTCGACCCGGCATCAACCCCCGGCGGTGTGCCCGAGCGGCCAAAGGGAGCAGACTGTAAATCTGCCGGCTCAGCCTTCCCAGGTTCGAATCCTGGCGCCGCCACACGGGAAACCAAGGGCCCGTGACCTGCTATCACAGCAGGTCACGGGCCCTTGGCCGTTGATCGTCACGTACGGGGTCGGTGTCTCACGCTGTCTCGTGTTCGACCGTCTCGTCTCGACTTTCACGGACAGGGCGCGGACAGGATTTCCGGGGTGTCAGGCGTGCGGGTCCAGCCGTTCGGAGATCTTGGCGTTGGCCGCCTCGTCCCCGTCCTTGAGGAACTTCGCGTACACCCGGAAGAGAACGCCCACGCTGTGCCCGGCCCGCGCAGCGACAAGCTGAGGCTCCACACCGGAGCTGAGCCAGGTGGACACCGCCGCGTGCCGCAGGTCGTACGGCCGCTTGGCGAGCCCGGACGCGATCTCCGCTGGCGTCAGGGCCCGCGAGCGGGCTTCGGCCCACACCTCGCCGTATCCGGTGTCCTGTACGAGTCCGCCCCGCAGTGTCTGGAACACCCGGCCGTCCACGGCTGTGCCGTACGCCGTGAGGTGCCACCGCAGCAGTGCGACCAGCTCGGGCGGGATGGGCACGGTGCGAACCTCCTTGCGCGGGCGGTGCTTGAGACCCCGTTTCTCGTGAGCCTCGCCACTGTCTGTCCATGCGGTGCCCGAGCGAGGGCGCGTGTGGTGAAGACGGAGCACACCCCATCCCCGCCGGGGAAGGTCACAATCCGAGACGCGTAGACCGATGACCTCGGCCGGCCGCGCGGCGGCGTAGTACATACAGCCGAAGAACGCGGCGAGCCGTCGCCCCCGCTTGCTCTGGTCCCGCACAGCGGTCAGCAACCTCGCCGCCTGCGCCGGATTGGGAACGCCCGCCGGGTCCACTTCCTCCATTACCCTTTCCGGCGCTTTCCACTTGACGCGGTCCAAGGGATTGTCGGACAGCAACTCTCCATCCACCGCGAACTCAAGAGAGTTGTAGAAGATGGCTCGTTTGCGGCTGATGGTGCCCGGTGCGGCGGTCTTCCCGTCGAGACGTTTCGTCAGGGCGCGCAGGGCGTTCTTCACCAGCAGTCGATCCGAAAGAGCCGACATGGGAAGCGACTTGCGCTCGAACCAGTTGAGAACCTTGGCCACGTCAGCCGGCGGCTCGGTGCCCCAGCGGTTCTTGTTGAACGCCCACCCGTACAGGGCCTGGCGCACGGTGCGCGGGTCGGGCATTCCCTTGGTGTCCTTGACGAGCGCGGGCGTCACGGTGGCCATAGCTTCGGCAAGGGTCTGCCGAGTGTTGCCGGGGGAGTCGGGCCACTTCATCTCGATATAGGCGCGCGCGTGCTCGTACCAGCAGATGTCACGCTTCTTGGTGGCCATCGACTTCGGAAGACCACTGTTGATCTCGAAAGGCTCACCCTTTCGAGCGGCCGCCATCAATTCCGAACGCCGGCTGTCCGCCAGTCCTCGCGTCAGAAAGGACTTCGCGTGTTCTCGCGTCCCCACCATCCATCGCAGTTGGTAGGGATTTCGTGCGTTGCGCTTCCGGATAGCCCAGAACTTGACTTCGTAGCTCCACTCGCTCACGCAGCCTCCAATTCATCCTTGAAGGCGTCCAGCGCGCTTCGGCGAACGCAGATACGGCCGGACGGTGTGCGACGTGCCTCGGGGCCGAAGCCACGGTTGCGCCAGCGGTACCACGTCGGCCGGCTGATGCCGAGTTCGTACAGAACTTCGGGCAGCGGAATCAGTTCGTCTTTCGGGGTGCGGCGACGGAGGGACGGCGTACTCATCAGGGGTCTCCAGAGAGGGGGAGAAGCGAGGGGGGAAGTCGGGCGGATGTGTTGGCGTCACATTGCTGTGGGTCGCGGACCATCGCGGACCACAGTGTTTGACCTGCGGTTTTGTCTGCCGTGGCGTGCGGGCCATCGCGGACCACTTGCGAGAACCGGTCCGCGATGGCCCGCAGTCGGGGAGCGGTAAAGGTGCAGGTCAGCGAGCGTGGTCCGCGATGGTCCGCGACCCGGCGAATTGCGGCCGCGACTTCAGTCGGTGGTGCCGAGGGCGGATCGGAGCGCGATGCCCGCGTAGGTGCGCACCCGGCTGTCGCCATCCCGGGGTCGGGTGAGGGCGAGTTGGGGGACCACGGAGAGGAGGTTGCGGCCGAAGATCTGCTTGGTGCCGGGTTTGACGCCGTTGTCTTCGGCCCATTCGCGCCAGGCGTTCCACAGGGTGTCCACCGGGACGCTGGTGGTGGGGCCGGTGGTGCAGCGTTCGCGGATGAACGCGGAGGTGGGTGAGGCGGTGTCCTGCATGGTGGTGATGGCGTCGCGGCTGGATGCCGGTTCGGTGATGCGGCCGGTGCGCTGGAGGCGGGCGAGTCCGTCCAGGGCCCAGTTGAGGATGCCGGGCATCTCGTCGGCGAGCCGGTCGGTGAGGCCGGTGTCCTCCTTGCCGAGCCAGGACACGGTCATGCTGAGGACGACGAACCGGCGGGCGATGACCCCGGAGGAGTCCCCGAAGTGGGGCAGCTCGTTGGAGAGCAGCATCAGCCGCGTGGGCAGTTTCCCGGTCCACTGCTCCCGGTACTTGCGGTCGATGTCGATGGTGTCCTCACCGGAGATGGTGAGCAGCCGTTCCACGACCTGGCTGTTGTCGTTGCCCGCGAGACGGGCGTCGGAGATGACCGCGAGGGGCTTGCCGACCAGGGTGGCCAAGCCGAAGTTCGTGCCCAGTCCGGCGAGGGTGGGTCCGGCCAGGTTGTCCTTGCCGACCAGCTCTTTCAGCACCCGCGCGATGGTGCCCTTGCCCGACCGGGAGGGGCCGACCATGAGCATGATCTTCTGCTGGTCGGTCCGGCCCGACAGGACGTAGCCGAACCACTCTTGCAGTGCGGCGATGGCGTCGGGGGCGTCGGGCCAGATCTGAGCCAGGAACCGTTCCCAGGTCGGGGCCCGTGCGGCGGGGTCGTAGGCGAAAGGGACGGAGACAAGGTTGAAGAACCCCGGCCCATGCGGCAGCAGTTCCCGGTCCCGGATGCGCAGGAGTCCGTTCGCGCACGCCACGATGGTGCCCTCGTCCCGGTCCGTCGCTCCGCGCGCGTCGATCCATGCGGGGGCGTCGGTGTCGGTCGGCAGGAGAGTGATCGCACCGAGGGCGTCCAGCAGGTTGCTGATCTTCTGCTTCGTGGGCGCCCACGGGCGTTGTTCGGTCTGCCCGTCCTTGACCGGGGCCCGGTAGACGGTGTGTTCCAGTCGCTCGTACATGCCCGCGCGTACCTGGGCTTCGTCCACCTCGCGCCAGTGCGCGCCGGTCCAGCGCATCCACGAGCCGCGCCAGCGCCGGCAGGTGAGGCGCCCGTTGCTGCTCTGCCAGTCGGGCAGCAGTCGGCGGGCTACGGCCAGGGGGTTGGACGGGGCGGGCAGTTCCTCGCACTCCCCGCCCGTGGTGGTGTCGGTGTCGCTCATGCCGCCCTCCCTTCTTCCCGTGGGGCGCGCAGGGGGCAGTGGTCGCGGTGGTCGGCGTGGTCCGCGATGAGCGCGATAACGCGGCGCTTGCCGAACGCCCGCCGCTCCCGTCCGCAGAGGCATACCGACGACGCGGACGGGGTGGCCCCGTATGGCGCGCTGATGGTGAGCCAGGCGACGGGGTACCGCCCGTCTCCGACTTGCGGGTCAGGGCGAAGGGCAGCTTCGACGCCCTTGTGGGCGGCGCCTGTCGGCTCGCCCACGACCGGCCGGAGTGGAGCCGGGTTGGCGGGGTGCGGCTGGTCGGGGGGTTCGGGTTGGCCTTCCAAATGGGAGGTTCGGCGGGGGTTCATGCCGCCTCCCGTGGGCGGGCGGTGCGGATGCTGGAGTCCAGGGCGCTGCGGATGGTGGTGCGGCACTCGGCAGCGGTGAGCCCGGCCGCCTCGCCCCCCATTTGGAAGGCGGCTTCGGCCACGTGGCGGGGGAGGTCGCCCCACGCGACGAACCGTCCCACCTTGAACGCGGCCCGGTTCAGCGCCGTATTGCGTCCGCCCTCGGGTGCTGCGGTCACGGTGGCGCACTCGGCTTCCAGTGCGGCGAGCGCCGCCCGGCTCCCGTCCACCACGGGTAGCCGCAACGGCGCCTTGGGCGGGACGGGGACGGGTTGGAGGATGGTGTGGAGCCATGCGGGCAGCGGGACCGGCACGGGGGCGCACAGCGCTTCGTACCGTCCGGTGGGGGTGGTGCTGCCGGCGGCGACGACGTATCCGCCCCACGCTCGTGTGTCCACCGAACTCGCCACGGTCCCGGCCGTGTTGGCGAGCCGGGCCCCGTGGGGGGCGGTGAAGTACAGGTGCTGGCCGCCGCTCGCGGTCCGCACGCGGTAGGTGGTGGGGACAGCCTGTCCGGCGCGCTCGCAGAGCGCCGAGAAGGTCGTCGCGCCGTCCGGCGCGTCCGCACTGCTCTTGTCCTTGGGCACGTCCAGGTCCACGACCAGCAGTCCGGACGGGCCGGTGGCGATGCCGATGTTGTACGGGGCGTGCGTCCAGGCGTTGCGGATGCGGTTGGGGTCGGTGGTGGCGCGCTGCTCCCACTTCACGTGCCCCGTCTCGCAGGGGCCGGTGCGGGGGCAGGACGTTTCGCCGTGTAGGGCGGGGGGCTTGGCGCCGGGGCGGAGGGGGAAGACGTGCCAGCCAAGTTCGGCAGCGTCCAGCGCGGCGCGCATCAGGGTCTGGTTCATGCCGCCGCTCCCAGCCCGCCGGTGGTGGTGAGGTGGGTGAGGGCGGTGCGGCCGATGTGTTGGGTGTAGGCTGGGGGGATGCATTCGCGGATGCCGTCGCGGTTCATCCACGGCACCCCGAGCACGGCGCGGGCGAGGTGGACGCCGGAGAAGTTCCCGACGTACTGGCCGTAGTGGCCGGGCAGGACGGGGCGTCCCATCTTGGCCTGCGGCACGGTGTGCGCGGGGTGCTCGGGCTGAGTGAGGCGGAAGCCGCCGCCGGTCTCGAAGTACCGGTGCCGGTAGGTGTCCACCCCGAGCATCGGCCCGCACAGCATCACCGGCCCGCGCAGCTTCGGCAGCGCACCGCGCACGTTCTCGATCACCCAGGGGCGCCCGGTGGTCTCCAGTGCGGCGCGGGTAGGAGCGATCAGGTCGGGGTGGGCGTTGCCCTGGATGCGCTGGCACTCGCTGTCGTGCTGGCACGGCGGGGAGGCGTGGATGAAGTCGAACCCGGCACCGTGTTCCAGGACGAACGCGATGGCGTCGGCCTGGATGAATCGGTACGGGTAACGCGGCTGCGGGTCCTTGTCGATGCCGGTCACGTCGAACCCGGCGTCGGTGTAGCCCTTCGCGGCGCCGCCCTGGCAGCAGAACAGGTCGAGCAGGCGCGGGCGCGTGTGCGTGCGCTCTCGCCCGATGGGGGTGGGTTGGGTCATGCTGGAGGTCTCCAGTTCTGTGAAAGCGGCTGGCAGGCAAGGGCGACCCCGGCTTCATTGGCGTGAGAGGGGGTCGCCCTTGGCGTTGCTAGCTGTGGAAGTGGTTGCGCTTGATGACCGCGCGGCGGATGTTCACCGTGGTCCCCGCCTTGTGGCCCTTGCCGGTGAACACCTGCACCGCGACGAACCCGCCGAAGACGACGGCGGCCAGCACGATGAGTTGGGTGATGAGTGCGGTGAGGGCGGTGATGAAGGCGGTGAGCATGAGCAGTCCGCCGCACACCGCGAGGAACCCCACCCCGCCCACGGCGACGTTCACCGCCGTACGGGACACCGCCGGCTTGACCGTGGCGGGGTCGGGGTGGGCGGGGGTGATGGCGTAGCCGGTGACGACCCGGCCGTCCGGCAGGACGACGCTCGCCACCGCCGGGACGGTGTCCGGCTGCACCGCAACGAGCGGCGCCGGGGCGGGCACGGCGGGGGTGAGGGGGACGGGGTGGTGGACCTCTGCGGCCCGCACGGCGGGCGGTCGGGGGGTGTGCTCGGGGAACATGCGGAATCCCTTCCGATGCGTGGTCAGGGAGGTACGGGCACCCCCTTGGGGGTGCGCTGTGGAGGGGGTTTTGGGGGGTTGACCTGGGGTGCCTCCCTGCCTCCCTGAACGATCATTCGTGCAGGTCAAGTCCAGGGAGGCGGGTCAGGGAGGCGGTGAGGGAGTTCTCCCTGCCTCCCTGACCCGAACCGGGTCGCCTCCCTGTCACTCGGGGGCGGAAGCGGAATCCTCGGTGTCGCGTTCCGCGAGGACGCGGGTGATCTGGTTGCGGCCGACGACCATGCGGCCGTCCGACTTGTAGGGCTCGGCGCCGGTGCCTTCGAGAACGCGGGTGAGGTCGCCGGGCGACCAGTCCCCGTACGCGTCCGCGTCCAGTGCGGAGAGCCGCTTGATCACGTCCTGGGTCCGCAGCCGGGGCGCGTCCCCGAGCACGGTGGCGATGTCCGCGAGCGGGTCCCGGTACTCACGCTGCCCGATGACGGTGAGGGTGGTGACGCCGTCGCGCAACGCCTTGGCCCGTTCCGCGATCTCGGTCGCGTCGTCGGTGCTGATGTAGTGCGTGCGCACGGTGATGGATGCCTGGCCGGCGGGGATGGCGATGCCGTCCGAGGCGACAACGACGGTGCCCTTGTCCAGCCCGGGGCGCAGCAGGTTCGGTGCGGCACCCCCGTCCACGGCCTTGTCCCCGAGTGCCATGCGGGCCTGTGACTCGGTGCCGAGGGCGAGGGAGGCGCGGGTGTGGGCGCCCTCGCGGACGAGCTTGGGCAAATTCTGGTCGGTGGGGTCCTGGGTGCCCTGCCACATCAGGACGTTCACCGCCCGGCCCTGGTTGTGGATCTTTCGTACGGCCGTGAAGTACCGGGAGGTGGCCTTGGAACCGCCGTAGGGGGCGCCTTCCCTGACCTTGCCGTCCTCGTTGACGTGGCGGGTCCTGGCGGGGCACATGAACGCCACCTGGGCTTCGTCCACGATGACGACCAGCAGCGGGAACGCGGTTCCGGGA
>NZ_JAHRXF010000073.1 GCF_019104725.1 Streptomyces corallincola
CCGACCCGGCACCCGACCCGGCACCCCCGGTCCCCGCCCCCGTGCCCCATGAGCGAGAATCGGGGGAATGGGACAGAACCACGGGGAGGAACCGTGTCCGGATTCGTAGAAAAGCCCGAGCCGATCGAGGTTCCGGGCCTGGTGCATCTGCACACCGGCAAGGTGCGCGAGCTGTACCGCGACGCGGCGGGCGACCTCGTGATGGTCGCCAGTGACCGCATCTCCGCGTACGACTGGGTGCTGCCCACGGAGATCCCCGACAAGGGCCGGGTGCTGACCCGGCTCTCCCTGTGGTGGTTCGACAAGCTGCGCGACCTCGCCCCGAACCACGTGATCAGCACCGAGCTGCCCCCCGGCGCCCCGGCCGACTGGGCGGGCCGCACCCTGGTCTGCAAGTCCCTGGACATGGTCCCGGTGGAGTGCGTGGCCCGCGGCTACCTCACCGGCTCCGGCCTGGCGGAGTACGAGCAGACGCGCACCGTCTGCGGGCTGGCGCTGCCCGAGGGCCTGGTGGACGGCTCGGAGCTGCCCGCGCCGATCTTCACCCCGGCGACCAAGGCCGAGGTCGGCGAGCACGACGAGAACGTGTCGTACGAGGAGGTCGCCCGCCAGGTCGGCGCGGAGACCGCGGCCCAGCTGCGGCAGGCCACCCTCGCGGTGTACGGGCGGGCCCGTGACATCGCCCGTGAGCGCGGGATCGTCCTGGCGGACACCAAGTTCGAGTTCGGCTTCGACGGCGACTCCCTGGTCCTCGCGGACGAGGTGCTCACCCCCGACTCCTCCCGCTTCTGGCCCGCCGAGACCTGGCAGCCGGGCCGCGCGCAGCCCTCGTACGACAAGCAGTACGTCCGCGACTGGCTGACCTCGGCGGAGTCCGGCTGGGACCGCCGCGGCGAGCAGCCGCCGCCCGCGCTGCCGGAGGCGGTCGTGGCCGCGACCCGCGCCAAGTACCTGGAGGCGTACGAGCGGCTGACCGGCACGAGCTGGTCCTGACCGCCCCGGCGGCGGACACGAAGAAGGCCCCCGGTTCAACCGGGGGCCTTCTTCACTGGAGCGGACGACGAGGTTCGAACTCGCGACCTCAACCTTGGCAAGGTTGCGCTCTACCAACTGAGCTACGTCCGCACTGCGCCGTGGCGCGAGAGCAACTATACCCAACCTCGCTCGCGCGCGAGACGCACCGCCGTGTGCCGGTTCTCGGCACCCAGTTTGGTGACCGCCGAGGAGAGGTAGTTGCGCACGGTCCCGGCCGACAGCGCGGCCCGCTCCGCGATCTCCGCGACCGGCGCCCCGTCCGCCGCCATCTCCAGCACCTCCGCCTCGCGCGCGGTCAGCGGGGAGTCCCCGGCGGCGATCGCGTCGGCCGCCAACTCCGGGTCGATGTAACGGTTTCCCGCGTGCACGGTACGGATGATCTCCGCGAGCCGTCGCGCGCTGACCGTCTTCGGCACGAACCCCCGCACCCCCGCCGCCAGCGCCCGCTTCAGATGCCCCGGCCGCCCGTGCCCGGTCACGATCAGCACCCGGCAAGCGGGCAGCTCCGCCCGCAGCGATGTGGCGACCTTCACACCGTCGGCCCCCGGCATCTGCAGATCCAGCACCGCCACATCCGGGGTGTGCGCCCGCGCTATGACCAGCGCCTCCGGCCCACTGGCCGCCTCGGCGACCACGATCAGATCCTCCTCCAGCCCCAGCAGCGCGACCAGCGCCCCCCGGATCAGATGCTCGTCATCGGCCAACAGCAGCCGTACGGGCTCACTCACGCGCCCGCCTCCCCTTCGTCCGCGCCAAAAGTGGAAACCGTGGAAACCCCGCCGCCCGTGGAGCCGCCCCCGTCAGAGCCCGCCGCCGCGCCTCCCGTACCCGCGCCTCCCGGCCACTCCCCGGCAGCCGTACTGGGCTCGGCGCCCCGCTGCCCGGGACCCACCGGCACTTCCGCCACCAGCCGGAACCGGCCCGCTCCGGCCGGGCCCGCCGCCAGTGTGCCGCCGACGGCGGTGAGCCGTTCCCGCAGCCCGTCGAGCCCGGACCCCCGCCCGCCGCTCCCGGCACCCGCGCTCCCGGCCGTGCCCACCCCGTCGTTCTCCACCACCAGCACCACCCGCCCCGCCCCCTGGCTGAGTTCCAGCGAGCAGTGTCCGGGGTCGCCGTGGCGGAGGACGTTGGTGGTGGCCTCGCGCACGACCCAGCCCAGCGCGGCGCGGACCTCCGCCGGCAGCCCGTCGGCCTCCTGGGCGCGCACCCGGCACTCGATCCCGGCTGCCGTCAACACGCCCTGCGCACCGACGAGTTCGACCGCTAGGTCGGCCTCGCGGTAGCCGCGCACGACGGCCCGCACCTCGCGCTGGGACTCCTGGGCGACCCGTTGGACCTCGATCATCTGCTCGACCGCCTCCGGGCGCCCGCGCCGGGCCAGTTGGACGGCCAGCTCGCTCTTGAGGGAGATCACGGAGAGGTTCCGCCCGAGGACGTCGTGCAGGTCCCGCCCGAACCGCAGCCGTTCCTCCGCGACGGCGAGCCGGGCGCGGGTCTCGCGGGCCGCGTCGAGTTCGTACACGGCGTCGAGCAGCCAGACGGAGAAGACGGTGGTGAAGGCGAGGAACCCGGCCCCGAGGAACACCGCGAGCGCGGTGCCCAGCGCGGCGGGCCACGGCATGCCCAGCAGCGCGCCCAGCACCGCCGAACCGCCCGCGAAGGCGCCCACCACGGCGGACACCCGGCGCCGCCCGCGGAACCCGAGCGTCAGCGTGCCCGCGCCGAACGCCAGGACACCCCCGTACACGGTCGAGGTGGCGTTCCCGGCGAGCCGCTCGCCGCCCGTGCCGTACCGGGCGAGCAGCAGCGCGGTCCCGGCGACCAGGACGGTGAACGTGCCGTGCAGCGCGAGTTCCCGTACCGGCCGGGCCCGCCGTCCCCTGCTCCAGTCCACCGCGCGGGACGTGGTCACGGCCGTACCGGCGCAGTGCAGCGCGACCAGGACGGCCAGCGGGTACGCGACCCCCGGCCGGGTCTGCGCGAGCACCGGCAGGCACATCACCGCGAACTCGACCAGCGCGAACGAGTGGAACGACCAGCGGGTGTACGTCTCCACCTTGGCCGGGGTGGACTGCCGCCCCCACCACCCGCGCGGCCCGTTCATCGCCGTACCCCCGTCCGCGGGTCCCGCCCGCCCGCCGCCCTGTCTCACCGACGCCCCTCCCACCGGAACCACCGTCGGACAGCAAACACCGCGACCGCGATCCAGACCAGCGCGACCGCGATCGTGCGCAGGAGTTCGGGGCCGCCCAGGTCGCCGGTCCAGCCCGCCCGGACCAGTCGTACGGCCGGGGACAACGGGAGGAGTTCGAGCCCGCGGGCGAAGCGGGCGGGCAGGCTCTCGACCGGCACCGCGAGCCCCGAGCCGATCATGGTGGCCAACACCAGGGGGAGCGCGGTGACTTGGGCGCCCTCCACACTCCGGGTCACCACCGAGGTCAGCGCGGCCAGCGCGGCGCTCAGGACCAGCCCGAGCAGCACGCCGAGGACCGTCAGACCCGGCGCCCGGGGCACCCCGGTGTGCAGGAGTACGGCACCGCCCGCGCAGAGCAGCAGGGACTGGACCAGTCCGAGCGCGACGGCGGGCAGCGCGGTGCCGATGAGGATCTCGGCGTCGGTGAGCTCGCCGGTGCGCAGCCGCTTGAGGACGAGTTCCTCGCGGCGGGCGACGTACGTGCCGACCAGCGCGGTGTGCACGGCGAACAGGAACGAGAAGCCGACCGCGACCGTCGTCAGTGCCGCGCCGACGCCCGGCCCCCGTCCGGACAGGTCGAGCCGGTCCAGTGCGGGCCGCACGCAGAACGGCAGCGTCAGCGGCACGGCGAGCGCGGTCAGCACGACCGTGCGGTTGCGCAGCAGGAGGGTGAGTTCGGCGCGGGCCAGCGCCCGCAGCCGCCGTACGCGTCCGCTCGTACGCCTCTCTCCGCGCTCCGAGGACGCCAGGTCCAGTGTGGTCATACGGTGGCCTCCCGCTCACGTGCGATGTCCAGGAACGCTTCCTCCAGCGAGGCCGAGCGCGCGTCCAGGCGGCGCAGTTCGACCCCGGTACGCGCGGCCCAGAGCAGCAACTCGGTGGCGGTGCGCTGGAGTTCGCGGGTCCGCAGCCGTACGGTGCGGCCCTCGGTCTCGTGGTCGTCCACGCCGATCGCGGCGAGCGGCGGCAGATCCCCGACGAAGTGGCCCTCGGGGAGTTCGAAGGAGATCCGGGACGGCCGGGATGCGGTGACCTCGGCCGGGGTGCCGATGGCCGCGATCCGCCCGGCGTGCAGGACGGCCAGCCGGTCGGCCAGCCCCTCCGCCTCCTCCAGGTAGTGCGTGGTGAGCAGCACGGTGGTACCGCCCGCGCGCAGTGCGCGCACCAACTCCCAGGTGTCCCGGCGCCCTTCGGCGTCCAGCCCGGCCGTCGGCTCGTCCAGGAACAGCACCTCCGGATCGGTCAGCAGGGCGAGCGCGAGGTCCAGCCGCCGCCGCTCGCCACCGGACAACTGCCCGACCCGTACGCCCGCCCGCGCGGCCAGCCCGACCCGCGCGAGGATGTCGGCCACCGGGCGGGCACGCCGCGCGCAGTCCGCCCACATCCGCGCCGTCCCGGCGACCGTCAGCCCGGCCGGGAACCCGCCCTCCTGGAGCATGACCCCGGTACGCGGCCGTACGGCGGCCCGCTCCCGGTACGGGTCGCGCCCGAACACCCGGACCCGCCCGGCGGTCGGCGCCGCCAGCCCCTCCAGGAGTTCCACGGTGGACGTCTTACCGGCGCCGTTGGTGCCCAGCAGCGCGAAGATCTCCCCGCGCGCCACCGAGAACCCGATGCCGCGCACCGCCTCGAACCCGCCCGCGTAGACGCGGCGCAGACCGGTGACCTCGATCACGTTCCCGCCGCTGTGTCCGTCGATGTCCATACCGCCAGCCTCCCGGCGCCCGGAGCGGAACGGCAGTGCGGGATGTCATCGCCCGGCATGACACATGTCAGAAGCGCACGCGGAGATCACACGGGAAGGGGATGAAGGGAGAAGGGGAATGGGGCCGGAAAACGAGAAGATCCCGGTCCACATGAGTGGACCGGGATCTTTTTCCCGAGCGGACGACGAGGTTCGAACTCGCGACCTCAACCTTGGCAAGGTTGCGCTCTACCAACTGAGCTACGTCCGCACTGCCCCCGACCGGCTCTCACCGATCGGTGCGTGCACCAGCCTACCCGATCCACAAGCGTGGTTCGGACGGCCGATGCCAGAGCGGGTGACAGGAATTGCACACTGCGCCTTCCCCCTGGAAGGGGGATGTTCTACTACTGAACTACACCCGCGCGTTCCTCGGAGTCCGGCGTTTCGGCCTCGCCCCTCGGCGTGAGCCAGACATTAGCCGATGGTCAGGGGGGTTGCGCAAGTCGAGTCCCCGCCGGGGCAACTGCGCGGCCTCCGGGGGCCGCTGACGGACCGTGGGTCCGGAGCGCGCGGAGCCGCCCGGAGCACCGCGGCCGAGCCCCGCGCACCCGCCGCACCCGCCGCACCGGCTCAGCGCGCGGCGCCGAACGCCTCGTACACCTTCTTCGGGATACGGCCACGGGCGGGCACGTCCATCTTGTTCGCCTGGGCCCAGGCGCGGACGGCGGCCGGGTCGGGGGCGACCTCGGTCTGCTGGTACGCCTTCCCGGAGCGCGAGCGCTTGCGGCCGGCCTCGACGTACGGCGCGAGCGCCTCGCGGAGTCCCTGGGCGTTTCCCTCGTTCAGGTCGATCTCGTACGACTTGCCGTCGAGGCCGAAGGCGATCGTTTCCGCCGCTTCCGAGCCGTCGATGTCGTCGAAGAGAGTGACCACGACCTTTTGCGCCACGAATATCGGTCCCTTCGTGCGGCACGTCGATACATGGTGATGACGTGCCGAGTATCGGCTATTGCCAATTCATTTGTACAGTGCCCGGCATTGCGAAGTGAAGCCCGGCCGAATACATCAGCGTGTCCCTGTGCAATACCTGCCCGCCTTGACGGGCGGAACTTTCCCAGAATTTTTCGCCACGGCACCCGACCGACACCCGATCGTGATGCGGGTCACGTACTTTCCTCCAACTCTACTCGCGTAGAAATTTTGTACGGGTAGTCTGAAGGAACCTGCTCAGCACCACACACCGGGAGTGTCAGTGGCACGCGTCGTAGTTGACGTCATGCTCAAGCCGGAGATCCTCGACCCCCAGGGCCAGGCGGTCCAGCGTGCCCTGCCGCGCCTGGGTTTCGACGGGATCTCCGACGTCCGCCAGGGAAAGCGATTCGAACTGGAAGTTGACGGGCCGGTCGATGAGGCCGCGCTCGCCCGCGTCCGGGAACTCGCGGAATCCTTCCTCGCCAACACTGTGATCGAGGACTTCGCCGTCAAGGTCGAGGAAGTCACGGAGGCGGCCGAGTGACCGCTCGTATTGGCGTCGTCACTTTTCCGGGAAGTCTCGACGACCGTGACACCCGGCGCGCGATCCGCCTCGCGGGCGCCGAGCCGGTCGCCCTCTGGCACAAGGACCGGGATCTCCACCAGGTGGACGCCGTGGTGCTGCCCGGTGGTTTCTCCTACGGCGACTATCTGCGGGCCGGTGCCATCTCCCGGTTCTCGCCGGTGATGGAGTCCGTGATCGAGCAGGCCAAGGCCGGGCTTCCGGTACTCGGCATCTGCAACGGCTTCCAGGTCCTCACCGAGGCCCACCTGCTGCCCGGCGCGATGCTCGGCAACGACCACCTGCACTTCATCTGCCGCGACCAGAAGCTCCGGGTGGAGAACACGGACACCGCCTGGACCGGTGACTACACCGCCGGCCAGGAGATCCACATCCCGCTGAAGAACATGGACGGCCGCTACGTGGCCGACGCCCACACCCTGGAGAAGCTGGAGGCGGAGGGCCGGGTCGTCTTCCGCTACCTGGGCCTCAACCCCAACGGCTCGCTCAACGACATCGCCGGTATCACCAACGAGGCGGGCAACGTCGTCGGTCTGATGCCGCACCCCGAGCACGCCGTCGAGTCCCTGATCGGCACGGGCCGCACGGACGGCCTGCCCTTCTTCACCTCGATCCTCAAGAAGCTGGTCAACGCATGAGCCGGACGCCTCTGGACACGGTCGAGCACGCGGCCGGGACCCCCGACGTCGAGCTGCCCTGGGCCGAACTCGGCCTCAAGAAGGACGAGTACGAGCGGGTCGTCGAGATCCTCGGCCGCCGCCCGACCGGCGCCGAACTCGCCATGTACTCGGTGATGTGGTCCGAGCACTGCTCGTACAAGTCCTCCAAGGTCCACCTCCGCCAGTTCGGCGAGAAGGCCCCGCAGTCCGACGCGCTGCTCGTCGGCATCGGGGAGAACGCGGGCGTGGTGGACGTCGGCCAGGGCTACGCGGTCACCTTCAAGGTCGAGTCGCACAACCACCCGTCGTACGTCGAGCCCTACCAGGGCGCGGCCACCGGCGTCGGCGGCATCGTGCGCGACATCATCGCGATGGGCGCCCGCCCGGTCGCCGTGGTGGACCCGCTGCGCTTCGGCGCGGCCGACCACCCCGACACCAAGCGGGTGCTACCCGGCGTGGTCGCGGGCATCGGTGGCTACGGCAACTGCCTGGGCCTGCCGAACATCGGCGGCGAGGTCGTCTTCGACGCCTGCTACCAGGGAAACCCGCTGGTCAACGCGGGTGCCATCGGCGTCATGCGGCACGAGGACATCCACCTCGCCAAGGCGTCCGGCGCCGGTAACAAGGTCATCCTCTACGGCGCCCGGACCGGCGGCGACGGCATCGGCGGCGCCTCGATCCTGGCCTCCGAGACCTTCGACGACGCCAAGCCCTCCAAGCGGCCCGCCGTGCAGGTCGGTGACCCCTTCCAGGAGAAGCTGCTCATCGAGTGCACCCTGGAGGCGTTCGCGGAGAAGCTGGTCGTCGGCATCCAGGACCTCGGCGCGGCCGGGCTGTCCTGCGCGACGAGCGAGCTGGCCTCCAACGGCTCCGGCGGCATGCGCGTCACCCTGGACGACGTACCCCTGCGCGACTCCACGCTCTCGCCCGAGGAGATCCTCATGAGCGAGTCGCAGGAGCGCATGTGCGCGGTGGTCGAGCCGGAGAAGGTGGACCGCTTCCTGGAGATCTGCGCCAAGTGGGACGTGATCGCCACCGTCATCGGTGAGGTCACCGACGGCGACCGGCTGGAGATCTTCTGGCACGGCGGCAAGATCGTGGACGTGGACCCGCGCACGGTCGCCCACGACGGCCCGGTCTACGAGCGCCCGTACGCCCGCCCGGACTGGCAGGACGCCCTCCAGGCCGACGACGCGAACAAGCTGCCCCGCCCGGAGACCGCCGAGGAGCTGCGCGAGCAGGTCCTCAAGCTGGTCGGCTCGCCCAACCAGGCGTCCAAGAAGTGGATCACCTCGCAGTACGACCACTTCGTGCAGGGCAACACCGTCCTGGCCCAGCCCGAGGACTCCGGGATGATCCGGGTGGACGAGGAGAGCGGCCTCGGTGTCGCCATCGCCACCGACGGCAACGGCCGGTTCGCCAAGCTCGACCCGTACACCGGCGCCCAGCTCGCGCTGGCCGAGGCGTACCGCAACGTGGCGACCACCGGGGCGAAGCCGCTCGCGGTCTCCGACTGCCTGAACTTCGGCTCGCCCGAGGACCCGGCGGTCATGTGGCAGTTCGCGGAGGCCGTGCGCGGTCTCGCGGACGGCTGTCTCCAGCTCGGCACCCCGGTGACCGGCGGCAACGTCTCGCTGTACAACCAGACCGGCGAGGCCGCCATCCACCCGACGCCGGTCGTCGCGGTGCTCGGTGTCATCGACGACGTGGCCCGCCGCACCCCGGTCGCCTTCCAGGAGGACGGCCACCTGCTCTACCTGCTCGGCGACACCCGGGAGGAGTTCGGCGGCTCGGCCTGGTCCCAGGTCGTCCACGACCACCTCGGCGGACTGCCGCCCAAGGTGGACCTGGAGCGGGAGCGGCTGCTCGGCGAGATCCTGATCTCCGCCTCCCGCGACGGCATGATCGACTCCGCGCACGACCTCTCGGACGGCGGTCTCGTCCAGGCGGTCGTGGAGTCGGCCCTGCTCGGCGGCAAGGGCGCCCGGCTGGTCGTCCCGGACGGCCTGGACGCGTTCACCTTCCTCCTCTCGGAGTCGGCCGGCCGCGCCCTCGTCGCCGTCCCGCGCTCCGAGGAGCTCCGCTTCAACGACATGTGCGGCGCCCGTGGCCTCCCGGCCACCCGCGTCGGTGTCGTGGACGGGGACGCGGTGGAGGTCCAGGGCGAGTTCACCCTCCCCCTGGCCGAGCTGCGCGAGGCGCACGAGAACACCATCCCGGCGCTGCTGGCGTAGGCCCCGGCCGTACGGGCCCTGAGCGGGCCCCGCCTCTCCCCGCACCGGGGAGGGGCGGGGCCCGCCGCCGCATAGGCTCGCCCCCATGCCCCCGGCCAAGAAGCGCCCCCGCGCCTACGACCCCGCCCGTACCCGCGCCGCCGTGCTCGCCCAGCTCGACCGGGTACGGGAGGCCGCCGCGCGGCTCACCCCGGAGCGACTGGCGCTGCCGACCCGGCTCGACGGCTGGACGGTGCGGGAACTGGTCGCGCACATCGGCATGGCCGTCACCTCCGTGCACCGCGCGGCGGAACTGCCCGCACCCCCGAAGGCGGACGTCCAGGTGGCGAGCTGGCCCCTGCTGACCGGCGCGGACTCCGCCGGGATCGACGCGTTCACGCGCCGCCTCTCCGCCGGGCACCCGGATCTCACCGCCCACCTGGCGGACGTGGACCGGAGTCTGCGGGCCCTGTTCGACACGTACCCGGCGGGGCGGCTGCTGGCCACCAACGCCGGGGCGCTGGAGCTGGACGACTATCTGGTCACCCGGTGCGTGGAGCTGATCGTCCACACCGACGACCTCAACGCGGCCGTGCCCGGACTGGACGTGCCGTACGAACGGCAGGCGCTGGCCGCCACCACCCGGCTGCTCGCGGACGCGCTCGCGCTGAAGGCGCCCGGCGGCTCGACCGAGGTCCGGGTGCCGCCGTACGCGGTGGTGCAGTGCGTGGAGGGCCCCCGGCACACCCGGGGCACCCCGCCCAACGTGGTCGAGACCGACCCGCTGACCTGGCTGCGCCTGGCCACCGGCCGCCTGAGCTGGGCGGACGCGCTGGCCGGGGCCGAGGTGCGGGCCAGCGGCGGACGCGCGGACCTGTCGGCGCTGCTGCCGCTCATGTCGTAGGAGGCAGGTCGTGGACCGCGTGCTGTGGACCGCGTGCTGTGGACCACCGGCACCCGGCGCCCCGCACGCCCCCCGCTCGCCCGCACCCCGCACGCGCCCCCAGCCCCCGCCGTGCGGGCCCCTCCGCACGGCACCGGGAACCCGATCCCCGTCCCGCCCGTCGAACCCGTATGAACCGGTACAAGCAGCGCATCCCCCTGGCCCTGGCCACCGCCCTGCTCGTCCCGTGCGCACTGGCCTGCGGAGGCGCCCCGGCGGACAGTGGTGCCGTGACCCCACATCCGGAAGTGACCGGCATCGACTGGACCGTCCGCAGCGTGACCGAGAGCGGCACGACCCGGCAGGCGCCCGCGTCCGCCCGGCTGCGGCTGGAGGAGGACGGACGCGCGGCGGGCAACCTCGGCTGCAACGGCTTCGGCGCACAGGTCACCGTCCAGGGGGACCGGATCACCTTCGGCCCGCTGCGCACCACCAGGATGGCGTGTGCCCCGGCCCGCATGGAGTTCGAACGCGCCCTCGCCCGCGTCCTCACCGCGGGTCCCCTCACTGTCACCACCGGTCCCGGTGCCCCCGGCCACCCCACCGCCACCGGTACGGAACTGACGCTCACGCAGGGCGACGGAGACCGCGTCACCCTCGCCCGCCCCGCCCCCGAATGATGTGCGACACCTCACTCACGCACCGCCCGAGCGCCCCGGAACGGCACCCCCACCGGACGCCCGGACACGGCACCCCCATCGGCGCACCATGCTGACCTGGAAGAACGCGAAAAGCCACAAGGTGATCACCCGGCCCGAGCCGGAGGGTCCGACGTATCACCGATTCGGACCAGCGCGCGGCCTCGCCTACACTCGGTGCCGTGCCACGTGGTGACGGTCTCCTCAATCACGACCTGCTTCCCAACGAGAAGGGCCCCCAGGACGCTTGCGGCGTCTTCGGTGTCTGGGCTCCCGGCGAAGAGGTCGCAAAGCTCACGTACTTCGGGCTCTACGCCCTCCAGCACCGGGGCCAGGAATCCGCGGGTATCGCGGTCAGCAACGGCTCCCAGATCCTCGTCTTCAAGGACATGGGCCTCGTCTCCCAGGTCTTCGACGAAACCTCCCTCGGCTCGCTCCAGGGTCACATCGCGGTCGGTCACGCCCGCTACTCGACCACCGGTGCCTCCGTCTGGGAGAACGCCCAGCCGACGTTCCGCGCCACCGCGCACGGTTCGATCGCGCTCGGCCACAACGGCAACCTGGTCAACACGGCCCGCCTCGCGGAGCTGGTGGCCGAGCTGCCCAAGGACACCAACGGCCGCTCGACCCGTGTCGCGGCCACCAACGACACCGACCTGCTGACGGCGCTGCTCGCCGCCCAGACGGACGACGAGGGCAAGCCGCTCACCATCGAGGAGGGCGCGCACGCGGTCCTCCCGCAGGTGCGGGGCGCCTTCTCGCTGGTCTTCATGGACGAGCACACCCTCTACGCGGCCCGCGACCCCCAGGGCATCCGTCCGCTGGTCCTCGGCCGCCTGGAGCGCGGCTGGGTGGTCGCCTCCGAGTCCGCCGCGCTGGACATCTGCGGT
Organism: Streptomyces corallincola; assembly: GCF_019104725.1. Taxonomy (GTDB): domain Bacteria; phylum Actinomycetota; class Actinomycetes; order Streptomycetales; family Streptomycetaceae; genus Streptomyces; species Streptomyces corallincola. Next base: position 11,815 of record NZ_JAHRXF010000073.1, read on the forward strand.
GCCGCCTACGTCCGGGAGATCGAGCCGGGCGAGTTCGTCGCCATCGACGAGAACGGCCTGCGCAGTTCCCGGTTCGCGGAGGCGAAGCCCAAGGGCTGTGTCTTCGAGTACGTCTACCTGGCCCGCCCGGACACCGACATCGCGGGCCGGAACGTGTACCTCTCCCGGGTGGAGATGGGCCGCAGGCTGGCCAAGGAGGCCCCCGCCGAGGCGGACCTCGTCATAGCGACCCCGGAGTCCGGCACCCCCGCCGCCATCGGGTACGCGGAGGCGTCCGGCATCCCCTTCGGCGCCGGCCTGGTCAAGAACGCCTACGTCGGCCGGACCTTCATCCAGCCCTCGCAGACCATCCGCCAGCTCGGTATCCGGCTCAAGCTGAACCCGCTGAAGGAAGTCATCAAGGGCAAGCGCCTAGTCGTCGTGGACGACTCCATCGTGCGCGGCAACACCCAGCGGGCCCTGGTCCGCATGCTCCGCGAGGCGGGCGCCGCCGAGGTGCACATCCGGATCTCCTCGCCGCCCGTGAAGTGGCCGTGCTTCTTCGGCATCGACTTCGCCACCCGCGCCGAGCTGATCGCCAACGGCATGACCATCGAGGAGATCGGCACCTCGCTCGGCGCCGACTCGCTCTCCTACATCTCCATCGACGGCATGATCGAGGCGACCACCATCGCCAAGCCGAACCTGTGCCGCGCCTGCTTCGACGGCGAGTACCCGATGGAGCTGCCCGACCCCGAACTGCTCGGCAAGCAGCTCCTGGAGACCGAGCTGGCCGCCGGACCCGCCGCCACGGCCGCCGCCGACGCGATCCGGCGTCCCTGAGCGCGCCGTTCCCCCGCAGGACGACACGAAAGTTCCCAAGGTCATGACTTCCGAGACCACTGGTGCCAGCTACGCGAGCGCGGGCGTGGACATCGAGGCGGGCGACCGCGCCGTAGAGCTCATGAAGGAGTGGGTCGGCAGGACCCGCCGCCCCGAGGTCCTCGGCGGCATCGGCGGCTTCGCCGGTCTCTTCGACGCCTCCGCCCTCAAGAACTACGAGCGCCCCCTGCTCGCCTCCGCCACCGACGGCGTCGGCACCAAGGTGGACATCGCCCGCCGTATGGGCGTCTACGACACGATCGGCCACGACCTGGTGGCGATGGTCATGGACGACATCGTGGTGTGCGGTGCCGAGCCGCTGTTCATGACGGACTACATCTGCGTCGGCAAGGTCCACCCCGAGCGGGTCGCCGCGATCGTCAAGGGCATCGCGGAGGGCTGTGTGCTGGCCGGCTGCGCCCTGGTCGGCGGTGAGACCGCCGAACACCCCGGTCTGCTCGGCGCGGACGACTTCGACGTGGCCGGTGCGGGCACCGGCGTGGTCGAGGCCGACCGCCTGCTCGGCCCGGACCGTATCCGCACCGGTGACGCGGTGATCGCCCTGGCGTCCTCCGGGCTTCACTCGAACGGGTACTCCCTGGTCCGGCACGTCCTGCTGGAGCGCGCCGGACTCACCCTGGACACCGAGGTCCCGGAGCTGGGCCGCACGCTCGGCGAGGAGCTGCTGGAGCCCACGAAGATCTACTCGCTGGACTGCCTGGCGCTGACCCGCGCCGCCGAGGTCCACGCGTTCAGCCACATCACCGGCGGCGGACTCGCGGCCAACCTCGCGCGTGTCGTCCCCGAGGGGCTGCACGCGGTGATCGACCGGGCCACCTGGACCCCCGGCGCGGTCTTCGACCTGGTCGGCCGGACCGGGAACGTCGAGCGCCTGGAGCTGGAGAAGACGCTGAACATGGGCGTCGGCATGATGGCGGTCCTGCCGCCCGAGTCCGCCGAGGTCGCCCTCGCCGTACTGGCGGACCGGGGCGTGGACGCCTGGATCGCCGGTGAGATCACCGAGCGCGGCGACCGTGCCACCGGCGCCGAACTCGTCGGTGACCACGCGGCCTGAGCCCGTACGCCCCGAGGCCGCGCACCCGCGACCGGGCCGCCCGTGACCGACCGGCGACCGGACAGCCCGATGCAGGGCTGCCCGGGCCGCCCGGCATCGCGGAGAGGCCCGCGGACAGCGGCTCACGAAGAGCGGCTCACGGACAGCACAGAACCCGGCCGGTGGCAGTGCCACCGGCCGGGTGAGAGCTCAATGCAGGGTCAAGCGCCGCGACGGTGTTGGGACGGACTCTCGTCCTCGTCCTCGTCGTCGTCCTCATAGAGGTCGGCGTAGCGGGAGTAGAGGTCTTCCTCTTCCTCTTCATCGTCCTCGAACGGCTCGCTGTTCGGCGGCTGGCTCGAATTCGATGCGCCCAGTTCATTGGCCAGACGTGACAGGTCTGTCCCACCGCTGTTGTACTTCAGCTGGCGGGCGACCTTTGTCTGCTTGGCCTTGGCCCGGCCGCGCCCCATGGCTCGACCCCCTCGGTGACGGGGCTCGACGGCCCCAGAGTCTGACACGCGTTCATGATCCGGAACGGACCCTCCGCAGAGAGGCCGGTCCGTAGGACTTCCACGGTACCTGAGCCCGCGCCCATACGGTACGTCGCCCGCAGCACGCGCGTGTGCACGGCACCCGGGAGGAGTCCCGTCCTCGCTGGTCAGTGGCGATTTTAACCACTTGTCGGACGGCGACCCGCCGGGGGACGTGAGAGTTCTCTCGAAGTTGCCTCCGGCGGGTACCGCTCACACGTGCGATCGGACACCCGATCGGGCCGCCGGAGGTCCGGCGGCCCGTGACACCTGGCGGCCCGGAACGGGGCCGGGGCACGGTCAGAGCGCGGCGAGTCCCGCGCGTCCCGCGCGGCCGTCGGCCATCCGCTGCTCCGCGAGCCGGTCGGCGGCGGCGGCCGGAGGAATTCCGTCCTCCTTCGCACGCGCGAATATGGCCAGCGTGGTGTCGAAGATCCGCGCCGCCTTCGACCGGCACCGCTCGAAGTCGAAGCCGTGCAGCTCGTCCGCGACCTGGATGACCCCGCCCGCGTTCACCACGTAGTCCGGCGCGTAGAGCACGCCCCGGTCCGCGAGGTCCTTCTCGACACCGGGGTGCGCGAGCTGGTTGTTGGCCGCGCCGCACACCACCCGCGCGGTCAGCACCGGCACGGTGAGGTCGTTCAGGGCGCCGCCGAGCGCGCAGGGGGCGTAGATGTCCAGGCCCTCGTGGCGGATCAGCGTCTCGGTGTCCGCGACCGCCGTGACGCCCTCGGGGTGCTGCTCCAGCAGCTGCCGTACGGCGTCCTCGCGGACGTCGGTCACCAGGACGCGGGCGCCCTCGTCCAGCAGGTGGCGCACGAGGTGCCGGCCGACCTTGCCGATACCGGCCACGCCGACGGTACGGCCGCGCAGCGAGGGGTCGCCCCACAGGTGCTGGGCGGAGGCGCGCATGCCCTGGTAGACGCCGAACGCGGTGAGCACCGAGGAGTCGCCCGCGCCGCCGTTCTCGGGGGAGCGGCCGGTGGTCCAGCGGCACTCGCGGGCGACCACGTCCATGTCCGCGACATAGGTGCCGACGTCGCAGGCGGTGACGTAGCGCCCGCCGAGCGAGGCGACCATGCGGCCGTAGGCGAGGAGGAGTTCCTCGGTCTTGTCGCGCTCGGGGTCACCGATGATCACGGCCTTGCCGCCGCCGTGGTCGAGCCCGGCCAGCGCGTTCTTGTACGACATGCCGCGCGCGAGGTTCAGCGCGTCCGCGACGGCCTCCGCCTCGGTGGCGTAGGGGTAGTAGCGGGTGCCGCCGAGGGCCGGGCCCAGGGCGGTGGAGTGGATCGCGATCACGGCCTTCAGGCCGGTGGCGCGGTCCTGGCAGAGCACGACCTGCTCATGGCCGCCCTGGTCCGAGTGGAACAGGGTGTGCAGGACATCAGCGGGTGCGCCGGTTACGTCGGTCACTGTGGTGACTCCTGTGAAAGAGCGGCGGGTGGGGCGGTGCGCGCCGTACAGGTGGCGGAGCGCTGGCACGAGAGTAGAGCCTCGCCGCGTCCCGCATCCGCCCGGTGTGCGGGATCACTCTTCCGTGCCGCGCGCCTGCGCGTGACCGTGGGACGATTCCGGTGGTTCCGAGCCGGGTTTCGGTGGGGAGTGAACAGGCGTGCCCAAGGTGTCCTCCGTGGTCGTCCCGTACGCCGCGTACCTGCGCGTGTACGAGCCGCTCGTCGCGTTCCCGGAACCGGAGCGCGGCCACTGGCAGCGCTACGCCCGCCGTGCCGACCGCCCCTCCTACCAGGACGAGCTGCGCCGTTCGCTGGCCGATCTGCTGCCCACCCCGCCGGTCGCGGTGCCGGTGCACGAGAGCGCCGACGCGTTCGTGGCCGAGGTGGACGGGGTGGTGTGCGTCTGCCCGTGGCGGACCCGGCTGCGCGGCTGGCTGGCGCTCGGCGCCCTCGGGGACGAACTGCCCCCGCCGGTGCTGGACGCGGTGCTGCCGCCCCTGGTGCGCGACCAGGCCGCGCAGGACTACGAGCGCTGGCTGGCCCGCAACCCCGACGCCCGCCCCTGGATCCGCTCCGCGACCTGGCAGGTGCCGCTGAACTGGTTCGTGCTGGTCGCCGACGAGGAGCGGCGCTACGACGCGGCGCGGGACGGCGCGCCCCCGATGCTGCGCTACCGCACGCCGATGGTGCAGGCCCGCCGCCGGGTCGCCCGTGGCCTGCGCACCCTGCGGGACACGGTGTCGGAGGGCCCGCTGGTGGACGGCCTGCTGGACGTGGGCCGCTGGCTGGAGGAGTTCCACCCGCGTTCGATGGTGGAGCTGGACTACGGCGGTCTGGTGCACGCGCTGCCCGCCGGGGCGCTGGAGGAGGACCACTCGGCGGCCGACGTGGCGGCCGGGGTGGAGGCGCTGGGCCGGGGCGACGGAGCGGCGGCGGGCGCCGCCTACGCGCGGCTGGTGGAGCGCTGGCGCGGGGTCAGGAACCGGCGCTCCGCGAACTGAGCGCGGTGTGGGGGAGCGGCGCCCGGCGCGGACCCGGCGCGGACCGGGCGCGGTCCGTCGGGACGGAAATGACGGATGTGCGCCCAGAAGTGACCTGCGTCACGGCCGAATCGGTGTTCGAGGACGTACGGTCTAGTCCAATTGCCCCCACCTGACGGGACGTCGGCCGTGATCCGGACGATTGCCCCAAGGAATCCCCAAGGGTGATGGACCGCACTTACGCGGCCCTTGCATAGCTTGCCACTCCTCGTGCCAAAATAGGACAAGGAGTCCGGAGAGGGCTCCTCCGTCCGTCTATGCTCCCTTGTGGGCGGTTTATGAGTTTTGTGTGCTGTGGGGGGTCTGACGACTCCTGATCGCCCTGTGACTGATCGTCACAGTGGCGTGACTGTCCGCTATGGCATGGTCCATCGGCTTCCGTCGCTGATGAACACCTGGGAGGGCAATTCCATCGGTTTGGCCGACGGCGCTGGACAGATGGTGTAGTTGTAGTGCCGAGGACAAGCCGTTCGTCCTATAACCGACTCGACTCGCGTCCGCCATTTCGGGCAACGCGGGTCAAGGTGCAGAATTTAGAGGAATGAACCGAGAAGGTTCGGTTCTCCCGAGGAGGCCGCTCATGACCGCTCGCACCCCTGATGCCGAGCCGCTGCTGACCCCGGCTGAGGTCGCCACCATGTTCCGTGTGGACCCGAAGACGGTGACGCGGTGGGCGAAGGCCGGCAAGCTCACGTCCATCCGTACGCTCGGCGGGCACCGCCGCTACCGCGAGGCGGAGGTCCGCGCCCTGCTGGCGGGCATTCCCCAGCAGCGCAGCGAGGCCTGAAACGCCGTACACCCGGGCAGAACGGCCGGTCCCCCACCGGCCGGGACACCCGGACCCCTGCTTCACCCGACGCGGGACCTGCCCCAACAGGGCCCATTCCCCAGCCGTTGAGAACGTCACAGGCAGCACGACAGGGTGCGTCGTAGATCGCGCCGGTCCCCTCCGCGGGGGCCGGCGCGATCTTTTTTGTGCGCTCCCCGGCCCCGGCGCGGGCGGTCGTGCGCGGGGATGTCGGAGCCTGGTGGGGCCTGTCGGATCATCCGGGTACGACCCCGGACGGCAGTGCAATTGCACATATTAAATTGACCAGTTGTAGGCAGGGGTTAAATACCTCCGCTTCAGAAACCCATGCGGTGACTCCCGTCACACGTTCGGGCGGTTGTTGCCGCTGGCATGTGTGCGGTAGTGGAGCGCGGGGTTCCAACGCCGGGCGGGCGCAGGGGTGTACGGGGGTGCGCGGGGGTGTGCGGGGGCGTGGGGCGCGGGGGCGTGT
>NZ_JAHRXF010000074.1 GCF_019104725.1 Streptomyces corallincola
CGCCCCGCGGCCGACAGCACCTCCGCCACCCCCTCGTGCACATGCCGTACCACCGCATCCACCGCGTAGCCGTCGCCGCCCAACAGCCGCTCCACGCGGGCGAGTTCGGTCAGGGCGAGGTCCAGCAGCTCGACGCGGACGCGGGTCTCGCCGACGTCCACGCCGATGAGGAGGCCGGAGTCGGGGCGGACGCGGAGCAGGCGGCGGGGGCGGCCGACCTCGGAGCCGACGCGGCCCGCCTCCTCCAGGAGTCCGTCCGCGAGGAGTTCGGCGACGACCGTGCTGACGGAGCCCGAACTCAGCCCGGTCGCACGGACGAGCGCGTGGCGGCTCATCGGGCCGTCGAAATACAACCGTTGCAGAACGCTGCTCCGGCTCTCCCGTCGCAGGTCACGCACCGTGCGACCACCCGGCCCGGGCATCCTGCCTCCCTGGTTTGCGTGGATTTGCGGCCCTCCGAACCGGAAGCCGCTGCCGAATCTCTTGACGAGCGTTTCTCTTGAGGTTTAACTCACATCCTAAATTAAGCCATGAGGGGCTTTCAGGGGCCGAACGGGATGTCGGTTTCCCGGTGCGTCCCGAACGGCCTCGACTCCCGGAAAGGGACGCCAGGAGCCATGCGCAGCATCCGAGCCGCCGCCGTAGGCGCCGTCACCATGTCTCTCGCTCTCGCGGCCACGGCCTGCGGTGGCGGTTCGTCCAGCGGAGGGGGGGACAACTCCGCGCCGAAGACCCTGACGTACTGGGCCTCCAACCAGGGGTCCAGCATTGCGGTGGACAAGCAGGTCCTCCAGCCCGAACTGGACAAGTTCCAGAAGCAGACGGGCATCAAGGTGAAGCTGGAGGTCGTGCCCTGGTCCGACCTGCTGAACCGCATCCTCACCGCCACCACCTCCGGCCAGGGCCCGGACGTGCTCAACATAGGCAACACCTGGAGCGCCTCGCTCCAGGCCACCGGCGCGCTGCTGCCGTGGGACGCCAAGAACCTGGAGAAGATCGGCGGCAAGGACCGCTTCGTGGACTCGGCGCTCAGCTCCACCGGCGCCCAGGGCAAGGACCCGGCCGCGATCCCGCTGTACTCGATGGCGTACGCCCTTTACTACAACAAGAAGATCTTCGCGGACGCCGGTATCGCCAAGCCGCCCACCACCTGGGACGAGCTGATCGCGGACGGCGCGAAGATCCGGGCCAAGGGCAAGACCGTGCTGGGCGCCGAGGGCGGCAACGTCTCGGAGAACATCCACCACGTCTTCGTCTTCGGCAAGCAGCACGGCGCGGACTTCTTCACGCCCGAGGGCAAGCCCGACTTCACCAACCCGAAGATCGTGGACGCCGTCAAGCAGTACGTGGACCTGATGGCCAAGGACAAGGTCATCCCGACCACCGACGCGGAGTACGCGCAGAACCAGTCGGTCAGCGACTTCTCCAAGGGCAAGCAGGCCATGCTGCTCTGGCAGTCCGTCGCCGCCACCCTCAAGGCGCAGGGCATGAGCGAGGACGACTACGGCATCGCGCCCGTCCCCGTGCAGTCCGGCACTCCGGGCACCGGCACCCAGACCAACTCGATGGTCGCCGGTATCAACATCTCGGTGTTCAAGAACTCCAAGAACATCGACGGCGCCGTGAAGTTCGTGAAGTTCATGACGAGCGACGACGAGCAGAAGATCCTCAACACGGCGTACACCTCGATCCCGCCGGTCAAGGCCGCCCAGGGCGACGCCGCGTTCAGCACCCCGGCCACCTCGGTGCTGAAGGAGACCCTCGCCACCAGCGCGGCCGGTCTGCCGCAGGTCGCCTCCGAGTCTCAGTTCGAGACCGCGGTCGGCACCGCCGTCAAGGAGTTGTTCGCCGACGCGGCCGCCGGCCGCGCCGTGACGACCGCCTCCGTCAAGGCCAAGCTGGAGAAGGCCCAGCAGCAGATGCCGGCGGCCTGAGCACCATGACCACGACGACCCCTCCCGTGACGGAGCCGGTCGGCACGGTCCCGCCCGGAGCGGCGCGCACCCCGCGCCGCTCCGGGCGGCTGCGCCGCATCGGACTGCCGTACCTGCTGCTGCTCCCCGCGCTGCTCCTCGAACTCCTCGTGCACCTGGTGCCGATGGTCATCGGCATCGTGGTGAGCTTCAAGGAACTCACCCAGTTCTATCTGCGCGACTGGTCCGCCGCCCCCTGGACCGGCTTCGGCAACTACAAGCTCTCGGTGGACTTCGACGCCCCCGTCGGCCAGGCGCTGCTGCACTCCTTCTTCGTGACCGTCGCCTTCACCCTCGGCTCGGTCGCGCTGTGCTGGCTGATCGGCACCGCCGCCGCCGTGTTCATGCAGGACACCTTCAAGGGCCGCGGCCTGCTGCGCGCCCTGTTCCTGGTGCCGTACGCGCTGCCCGTCTACGCGGCCGTCATCACTTGGGTGTTCATGTTCCAGCACGACAACGGCCTGGTGAACCACGTCCTGCACGACCAGCTGCACCTCACCGACAAGCCCTCGTTCTGGCTGATCGGCGACAACAGCTTCTGGGCGCTGCTCACCGTCTCGGTGTGGAAGGGCTGGCCGTTCGCCTTCCTCATCGTGATGGCCGGACTCCAGAACATCCCCGGCGAGCTGTACGAGGCCGCCGCGCTGGACGGCGCCGGGGTGTGGCAGCAGATCCGCCGCATCACCCTGCCGTCGCTGCGCCCGGTCAACCAGGTGCTGATCCTGGTGCTGTTCCTGTGGACGTTCAACGACTTCAACACGCCGTACGTGCTGTTCGGCAAGTCCGCGCCCGAGGCCGCCGACCTGATCTCGGTGCACATCTACCAGGCGTCGTTCGTCACCTGGAACTTCGGCACCGGCTCGGCGATGTCCGTCCTGCTGCTGCTGTTCCTGCTCGTCGTGACGGGCGGCTACCTCGTGGTCACCTCACGCGGACGGAGGGCCTCCGATGTCTAGTCCCGCTTCCGCGCCGACGGCCGCCCCCGCGCCGCCGTCCGCGCCCGGCCCGCGCACCGTCACCCCGCCGCCGCGCCGGTCCCCGCTGGCCCCGCCCCGCTCGTTCCTGTGGGCCCGGCGGATCTTCCTCACCGTGCTGGCCGCCTTCGTGCTGGTGCCGGTGTACGTCATGATCTCCAGCTCGCTGAAGCCGCCGCAGGACGTGTCCGGCGAGTTCCGCTGGATTCCCAGCGTGCTGACCATCCGGCCGTACATCGACATCTGGTCCACCGTCCCGCTCGCCAAGTACTTCATGAACTCGCTGATCGTGGCGGGCTCGGCGACGGTCTGCTCGGTGGTCATCGCGGTCTTCGCGGCCTACGCCGTCAGCCGCTACGAGTTCCGGGGCAAGCGCGTCTTCACGGTCACCGTGCTGTCCACGCAGATGTTCCCCGGCATCCTCTTCCTGCTGCCGCTGTTCCTCATCTACGTCAACATCGGCAACGCCACCGGCATCGCCCTGTTCGGCTCGCGCGGCGGGCTGATCCTGACGTACCTGACGTTCTCGCTGCCGTTCTCCATCTGGATGCTGATCGGCTACTTCGACTCGGTCCCGCGCGACCTGGACGAGGCCGCGCTGGTGGACGGCTGCGGTCCGCTGAAGGCGCTGATCCGGATCGTGGTGCCGGCCGCCATCCCCGGCATCGTCGCCGTCGCCGTGTACGCCTTCATGACCGCCTGGGGCGAGGTGCTGTTCGCGTCCGTCATGACCAACGACGCCACCCGCACCCTCGCGGTCGGCCTCCAGGGCTACTCCACCCTCAACGACGTCTACTGGAACCAGATCATGGCCGCCTCGCTCGTGGTGAGCGTCCCCGTGGTCGCCGGCTTCCTGCTCCTCCAGCGCTATCTCGTCGCCGGTCTGACGGCGGGCGCCGTCAAGTGACCGTCCGTACACCTCTCGAAGCACCTCCCGAAGGGACTCCCGTGTCCGAACCCATCGACCTCGCGGCCCTCCCGCACGACTTTCTGTGGGGCACGGCCACCGCTGCGTACCAGATCGAGGGGGCCGTCGCCGAGGACGGCCGCAAGCCGTCGATCTGGGACACCTTCTCCCACACTCCGGGCAAGGTCGCGGGCGGCGACACCGGCGACGTCGCCTGCGACCACTACCACCGCTGGCGCGGGGACATCGGGCTGATGCGCGAACTCGGCGTCAACGCCTACCGCATGTCGGTGGCCTGGCCGCGTGTCATGCCCGACGGCGACGGACCGGTCAACCCCAAGGGCCTGGCGTTCTACGACGAGGTGGTGGACGCGCTGCTGGAGGCGGGCATCACCCCCTCCGTCACGCTCTACCACTGGGACCTGCCGCAGGCGCTCCAGGACCGGGGCGGCTGGCCGGAGCGGGAGACCGCCGAGCACTTCGCCGTGTACGCGAGCGCCGTCGCCGAACGCCTCGGTGACCGGGTGAAGCTGTGGGCCACCCTCAACGAGCCGCTGTGCTCGGCGTGGATCGGCCACCTGGAGGGCAGCATGGCCCCCGGTTTCACCGACCTCACCGCCGCCGTCCGCGCCTCCTACCACCTGCTGCTCGGGCACGGTCTCGCCACCTCCGCGATCCGCGCCGCCGCGCCGGACGCCGAGGTCGGCATCGTCACCAACCTGTCCACCATCTTCGCCGCCTCCGACAAGCCGGAGGACATCGAGGCCGCCCGGCGCCAGGACGGGCACGTCAACCGCTGGTGGCTCGACCCGATCCACGGCCGCGGCTTCCCCGCCGACATGGTCGAGACCTACGGCGTGGAACTCCCCGTCAAGCCGGGCGACCTGGAGACCATCGCCACGCCGCTGGACTGGCTGGGCCTCAACTACTACATGCCGGACCACGTCGAGGACGACCCGGAGGGCCGCGCCCCGCGTACCCGCTCCGTGCGCCGCCCCGACGTGCCCCGCACCGGCATGGACTGGGAGATCGACGCCAGTGGCATCGAGACGCTGCTGCTCCGCGTGACCGAGGAGTACGGCGCCCGGAAGATCTACGTCACCGAGAACGGCTCGGCGTTCCCCGACACCGTCCGCCCCGACGGCAGCGTGGACGACCCCGAGCGTCAGGCGTACCTGATCGACCACCTCGCCGCCTGCGCCTCGGCCGCCGCCAAGGGCGCCCCGCTCGCCGGGTACTTCGCCTGGTCGCTGCTGGACAACTTCGAGTGGGCGTACGGCTACGAGAAGCGGTTCGGCCTCGTCCGCGTCGATTACGACACCCAGGTCCGCACCATCAAGGGCAGCGGGCACCGGTACGCGGACATCGTCCGCGCGCACGGGAGCCTGCGCAGCCGGGCCGCCTGACCCGCCCGGACGGCCGGTGGGAACGGGTGCGGGAACCCGCCCCCACCGGCCTGGACCACCCCCCCCTGAATGTCATGCACGCGCCACCTCGCATCCCCCTCAGGAGAGCCGCATGCCATCGAGATCCCGCACCGCCCGCACCGCACGTACCCCCCGCTCCTCCCGCGCCCTGCTCGCCGGGGCCGTCGCCGCCGCCCTGTTCACCGCCGGGCCTGCCCTCCTCGCCCCGCCCGCCGGGGCCGCGGCCGCCGCGGTCACCTGGGACACCGACCGCGCCGCCGCCGCGTACGCCGCGAACCCGGCCGCCGTCACCGCCTCCGGCAGCGAGAACCCCGGCAGCGGACCCGGCCTCGCCTTCGACGGCAACGGCGCCACCCGCTGGTCCAGCAACTTCGCCGACGACGCCTGGATCCGCATCGACCTCGGCACCACCCTCCGCGTGGACCGCGTCACCCTCGACTGGGAGGCCGCCTACGGCAAGCGCTACGTCCTGGAGGTGTCGAAGAACGGCACCGACTGGACGCCGTTCTACACCGAGACCAGCGGCACCGGCGGCTCCGTCACCGCGCACACCTACCCGCAGGAGGTCACCGGCCGTTACGTCCGGCTGCGCGGCCTGGAACGCGCCACCCCCTGGGGCTACTCCCTGTTCGGCTTCAAGGTGTACGGCGGCGAACCCGCCCCCGGCTCCACCACCCGCACCAACCTCGCCCTCAACCACCCCGCCTACGCCGACTTCTACCAGGACGCCGGACACGCTCCGGGCTTCCTCACGGACGGCGGCTGGCCCGCCGACCTGCGCGGGGACAGCAGCCGCTGGTCCAGCGACTGGAACGCCAACCGCTGGGTCGCCGTGGACCTCGGTGCCACCTCCACCATCGACACCGTGGACCTGTACTGGGAGTCCGCGTACGCCGTGGACTACCTCGTCCAGGTCTCCGACGACAACCGCACCTGGCGCACCGTCTACGAGCCCTCCGCCGCCGACATCGCCGCCCGCCGCGCCAACGTCAAGGCACCCGGCGACGCGGCCGGGCTGCACGACACCGTCCGCCTCCCCAGCCCCGCCACCGGCCGCTACGTCCGCATGCTCGGCAAGGAACGCCGCTCCTTCTACAACCCGGCGCCCGCCACCGCCCAGTTCGGCTACTCGCTCTACGAGTTCCAGGTCTGGGGCACCGGCGGCAGCGCCTCGGCCGCCTATCCGGCACTGCCCGCCGACCGCACCGGCACCTACCGCACCACGTTCTTCGACGACTTCACCGGCACCGCCCTCGACCGCGCCAAGTGGCGGGTGGTGCGCACCGGCACCGAGATGGGCTCCGTCAACGGCGAGTCCCAGGCGTACGTGGACTCCCCGGACAACATCGCCGTCCAGAACGGCAGCCTGCTGCTGAAGGCCAAGTACTGCAAGGGCTGCACCCGCGCGGGCGGCGGCACCTACGACTTCACCTCGGGCCGCATCGACACCAACACCACGTACGACTTCACCTACGGCAGGGTCAGCGCCCGGATGAAGCTGCCCGTGGGGGACGGGTTCTGGCCCGCCTTCTGGCTGCTCGGCAGCAACGTGGACGACCCGAACGTCTCCTGGCCCGCCTCCGGCGAGACCGACATCATGGAGAACATCGGCTACCGCGACTGGACCAGCACCGCCCTGCACGGCCCCGGCTACTCCGCCGACGGCAACATCGGCGCCCGGCAGACCTACGCCAACGGCGGCAGCGCCGACCAGTGGCACACGTACGCCGTGGAGTGGACGCCCACCGGGATGCGGTTCACCGTGGACGACCGCCTCGTCCAGGAGACGACCCGCAACCAGCTGGAGTCCACGCGGGGCAAGTGGGTCTTCGACCACAACCAGTACGTCATCCTCAACCTCGCCCTCGGCGGCGCCTACCCGGCCGGATGGAACAAGGCCACCAGCCCCTACTGGGGCCTGCCCCAGTCCAGCGTGGACCGGGTCGCGGGCGGCGGAGTGCAGGCGGAGGTGGACTGGGTGCGGGTGGAGCAGAAGGGCTGAGCCCCGGCCCCCGTACACCGGTGCACCGGTGAACACCCCGGCGGGACGCGGAGGTTCAGCGTCCCGCCGGTTCCGGTACGCGGACCCGCGCGGCCGGTGTCCGCACGGCCCCGCGCGTCCGCGCGCTGCGGTGGAGCCACACCACGTCCCGGCCGAAGGACCACACCAGGGACGCCAGGGCCAGCAGGACGATCAGCAGGTTGGCCGCGTGCGGGAGGAGCCGCGCCCCGGCCAGCAGCAGCGCCACGCCCTGCACGGCGGCGACCGTCTTGCGGGCGAACGACGGCGGCAGCGGGGCGTTCAGCCACGGCAGGAACCGGGCCGCCGCCACGAACGCGTACCGCATCCCGCCCGCCAGCAGCACCCACGCGCCGAGCTGCGTGGAGACGTACACGCTCAGCACCAGGATGAGGAACGCGTCCACCTCCATGTCGAAGCGGGCGCCGAGCGCGCTGGACGTGCCGGTGCGCCGGGCCACCTGGCCGTCCACCCCGTCCAGCAGCAGCGCCACCGCCGTCAGGCCCACCAGCAGCGTCACCGGCGGCGCGCTCTCGAACGACTCCGCGACCAGCGCCGTCACCCCGCCCACCAGCGTGGCCCGGCCCAGCGTCACCCGGTTCGCCGGACCGAACGAGCTGAGCCGGGAGCGTTGCAGCGCCCGCGACAGCACCGCCCACAGGGCGAACGCGAACGCCAGCCCCGTCAGCCAGCCCGCGGGCCCGAGGCCCACCGCCGCGCCGATGCCCAGGAGCAGCGCTATCTGCGCACCCGCCCCCAGGGCGGTCTCCTGCTGGAGCCGTACGCCGTACGTGTCGTTCAGGGCCACCGCAATCCTCCGGCCGAGTGACAGAGTCGATCACCGCCGCGTACTGTGCGCGGCCTGTGCACTTCTCGGTACGTGCACGAGTTGCCGATCGTTCAGGAGGATTCCGTTGAACCACCCGGCTCGCGCGTTCTGGCTCCGCTCACCGGGGCACGGCGAGATCCGTGACACCGCCGTCCCGGCACCGGCCGACGGAGAGGTCCTGGTCCGCACCCTCTACTCCGGAGTGAGCCGGGGCACCGAGACCCTCGTCTTCGGCGGCGGCGTCCCGCACTCCCAACACGCCGTGATGCGCGCCCCGTTCCAGGAGGGCGACTTCCCCGCACCGGTGAAGTACGGCTATCTGAACGTCGGTGTGGTGGAGGAGGGGCCCGCCTCCCTCACCGGGCGCACCGTGTTCTGCCTCTATCCCCACCAGACCCGCTACGCCGTTCCGGTGAACGCCGTGACCGTCGTGCCCGACCGGGTGCCCGCCGCGCGCGCCGTCCTCGCGGGCACCGTCGAGACGGCCGTCAACGCGCTCTGGGACGCCGGACCGCGCATCGGCGACCGCGTCGCCGTGGTCGGCGGCGGCATGGTCGGCTGCTCGGTCGCGGCCCTGCTCGCCCGCTTCCCCGGCCTCCGCCTCCAGCTCGTGGACGCCGACCCCGCCCGCAGGGCCACCGCCGACGCGCTCGGCGTGGACTTCGCCGCGCCCGAGGACGCCCTCGACGGCTGCGACCTCGTCGTGCACGCCAGCGCCACCGAGCGGGGTCTCACCCGCGCCCTGGAACTCCTCGCCCCCGAGGGCACCGTCGTGGAGCTCAGCTGGTACGGCGACCGGCGCGTCACCCTGCCGCTGGGGGAGGGCTTCCACTCCCGCCGCCTCACCGTGCGCAGCAGCCAGGTCGGCACCGTCTCCCCGGGGGCCCGGCCCGGCCGCGGTTACGCCGACCGGATGGCTCTCGCCCTGGAACTGCTCACCGACCCCGCGCTCGACGCACTCATCACAGGGGAGAGTCCTTTCGAGGAACTGCCCGCCCTGCTGCCCCGCCTCGCCTCCGGCGAGGTACCCGCCCTGTGCCACCGCGTCTCCTACGGCGAGAACAGCCCGACCCGAGCGACCCCCTGAGGGGCCGCCGGACCGGCCCGCACTCGCCTGACCTGAGAAAAGAGCGGCATCGGGTGAACGCTGCGGGCCGGGCGGCCGTAGTAATGGACGACCCCCGGAGACGAGAAACCGGGGGCCGTGAAGTGCCGTAACTGGAGGGCCGTTTCGTTGTTCAGCATCACCGTCCGTGACCACATCATGATCGCCCACAGCTTCCACGGCGAGGTGTTCGGCCCCGCGCAGCGGCTGCACGGAGCGACCTTCCTGGTCGATGCCACCTTCCGCCGCGAACAGCTCGACCAGGACAACATCGTGGTGGACATCGGCCTCGCCACCCGGGAACTGGGCGCCGTCACCGCCGCGCTGAACTTCCGCAACCTGGACGACGAGCCCGACTTCGCCGGGATCAACACCTCCACCGAGTACCTCGCCAAGGTCGTCGCGGACCGGCTCGCGGAGCGCGTGCACCAGGGCGCGCTGGGCGAGGGCGCCCGCGGCCTGGCGAGCCTCTCCGTCACCCTGCACGAGTCCCACATCGCCTGGGCGAGTTACGAGCGTGCCCTGTGACGGATCCGACCCTCGCCGCGCCGGGCGGTACCCCGGCCCCGAGACCCGCCCGCGCGGGCGTCCCCGCGCCGCGCACCGCCGCCGACACCCTGGGGATCGTGCCCATGTCCCTGCGCACCGTCCACTTCGTCATGCCGGGCGGCGTGGACGACCTCACCGTGCCGAGCGGCGGCAACGCCTACGACCGGCGGGTCTGCCTGGACCTCCCCGGCTTCGGCTGGCAGCCGGTACGGCACCTGATGCCCGGCACCTGGCCCCGGCCCGCCGACGCCGACCGCGCCGCGCTCGCCCGCACCCTCGGTGAACTCCCCGACGGCAGCGCGGTCCTGCTGGACGGACTGGTCGCCTGCGGGGTCCCCGAGGTGATCGTCCCCGAGGCACGGCGGCTGCGGCTCGCCGTCCTGGTCCATCTGCCGCTCGGCGACGAGACCGGCCTCGCGCCCCAGGCCGCCGCCGACCTCGACGCCCGCGAGCGGGCCGTGCTGCGCGCGGTGCCCGCCGTGATCGCCACCAGCGACTGGGCCGTACGCCGCCTCGTCGCCCACCACGGACTCGCCCCCGACCGGGTGCACAACGCGGCCCCCGGCGCCGACATCGCGCCCCTCGCGCCCGGCACCGACGGCGTCTCCCGGCTGCTGTGCGTCGCCGCCGTCACCCCGCGCAAGGGCCAGCACCGGCTGGTGGAGGCCCTCGCCGCCGTCGCGGACCTGCCCTGGACCTGCGAGTGCGTCGGCGGACTCACCCAGGACCCCGGCTACGTCGCGGAACTGCGCGCGCTGATCCGGCTGCACGGCCTGGCGGACCGGGTGCTGCTCACCGGACCGCGCTCCGGCGCCGCGCTCGACGCGAGCTACGCCGCCGCCGACCTGACGGTCCTCACCTCGTACGCCGAGACCTACGGCATGGCGGTCACCGAGGCCCTCGCGCGCGGGGTGCCCGTGCTGGCCACCGACGTGGGCGGGGTCGCCGAGGCGGTGGGCCGGGCCCCCGACGGCGGGGTGCCCGGCATCCTCGTCCCCCCCGAGGACCCGGCCGCGCTCACCGCCGAACTGCGCGGCTGGTTCGGTGACCCGGACGTGCGCCGCCGTCTCAAGGCCGCCGCCCGCGCCCGCCGTGCCTCCCTCGACGGCTGGCCCACCACCGCCCGCGCCCTGGCGGGCGTCCTCATTCATCTGCCCGAGCACTCCGGGAGCCCGGCATGAACGAGCGGACCCGCACGGCGGACCACGCCTCCGCCTCCCCCGAGGCCCCGCGGGGCCAGGGAGGAAACGTGTCTGCGGTACCCGAGGTCATCCCCGGCGCCGGTCCCGCCGCCCGCCCCGGCGGGCGGGACACCGTACGGCCGCGCGACGAACCCGGCCGCGATGCCGAGGAGCCCGCGCGGTACGCGCCCGAGTGGCTGCGGCTGCGGGAACCCGCCGACGCCGACGCCCGCGCCGGGACCCTGGTCGAGGCCGTGCGGGACCGGTTCGCCGGACGGACGGACGGGGTCGTCGTGCACGACCTCGGCTGCGGCACCGGCTCGATGGGCCGCTGGCTCGCGCCCCGGCTGGACGGCGCCCAGCACTGGGTGCTGCACGACCGCGACCCCTACCTGCTGCACTTCGCGGCGGCGGGCGCGCCGGACGCCGCCGCCGACGGCGCCCCGCTCTCCGTGGAGACCCGGCGCGGTGACCTCGCCCGGCTCACCCCGGACGACCTCGCCGGGGGTCACCTCGTCACCGCCTCCGCGCTGCTGGACGTGCTGACCCGAGCCGAACTGGACACCCTGGCCGCCGCCTGTGCGGGCGCGGACTGCCCGGCGCTGCTCACCCTGTCCGTCGCCGGACGCGTCGAGTTCACGCCCGCCGACCCGCTGGACGCCGAACTGGCCGACGCGTTCAACACGCACCAGCGGCGCGGCGGACTCCTCGGCCCGGACGCGGTCACCGCCGCCTGCGAGGCGTTCGCCGCGCAGGGCATGACCGTACGGCTGCACCCGAGCCCCTGGCGGCTCGGTGCCGGGCACGCCGCACTGGCCGCGCAGTGGCTGCGCGGCTGGGTCGGCGCCGCCGTCGAACAGCGCCCGGAACTCGCCGCCCGCGCCGAGCCGTACCTCGCCCGGCGGCTCGCCGCCTGCGCGGCCGGTGAGCTGGAGGCCGTCGTCCACCACAGCGACCTGCTGGCTCTGCCCCCGGCAGTGGACGGCCTCCGGTGAGCGGCCCGGCGGCACCGGCCGCCCCCGCACCGCCCGCCCCCTCCGGCGCCCTCCGCCGGGCGCTCGCCACCCCGGCGGTCCGCGTGCTGCGGACCCACTTCGGCACCCTCGCCGGGACCGCGATCCTCGCCGGGCTGCTGTGGCGGCTCGGCACCGGCGTGCTGCTCGACGGGCTGCGCCGCATCGACACCCCGGCGCTGCTCGCGGCGCTCGCCGTCGGCGCGGTGACCACCGTGTGCAGCGCGTGGCGCTGGCAGCTGACGGCCCGTGCGCTGGGCCTGCGCCTCCCGCTCGGCCCGGCCGTCGCCGACTACTACCGGGCGCTGTTCCTGAACGCGGCCCTGCCCGGCGGGGTCCTCGGGGACGTGCACCGGGCGGTACGGCACGGGCGGAGCGAGGGCGACCTCGGGCGCGGGGTGAAGGCGGTGGTGCTGGAACGCGTCGCCGGACAGCTGGCGCTCACCGTGTGCGGCGCGGCCGTGCTGCTCACGCTGCCCTCCCCGGTCCGCGCCGACGCCCGTACGGCCGCCGTGCCGGTGGTGCTCGCGGCGGCGGCCGTGCTCGCGGTGGTGCTGGGGGCGAGGCGGACGCCGTCCCGACGGGCGGGCGCCGTACGGCGGTTCCTCGCGGACGCCCGGCTGGGACTGGCGTCCCGGCGGACCGGGCCGGGGGTCGCGCTGTCCTCGGCGGTCGTGCTCGCCGGGCATCTGGCGGTCTTCGTGGTGGCGGCCCGCACCACCGGCTCCGCCGCCCCGGTCGTGGTGCTGCTCCCGCTCGCCGTCCTCGCGCTCGCCGCGATGGGACTCCCGCTGAACATCGGCGGGTTCGGCCCCCGCGAGGGCGTCACCGCCTGGGCGTTCGGCGCCGCCGGACTCGGCGCGGACCAGGGGGTCGCGGTCGCCGTCGTCTACGGCGTGCTCAGCCTCGTGGCGAGCCTGCCCGGCGCCGCCGTACTCGTCGCACGGCGCCGGAGACACCCTCCGCGCGGCACCGGCGACTACGCGCCCGCGACCTCCGGACCGGCCGCCGTGTGTGCGGGGCCGGTATCGGCGGTGAGCAACGCGAAAAGCGCGCCGAACGATTCCGTGAGGCTCGCCAGCAACTCCTTCCCCTTTTCCGCGGAACCGAGCGAAGGGCGCCCGATGACGCCCGATTCGGTATAGGCGGACATTCCCGTGGTGAGCAGATGACGGCGGTCGTCGGCGACG
Source organism: Streptomyces corallincola (assembly GCF_019104725.1). Taxonomy (GTDB): domain Bacteria; phylum Actinomycetota; class Actinomycetes; order Streptomycetales; family Streptomycetaceae; genus Streptomyces; species Streptomyces corallincola. The sequence continues at coordinate 13,169 of NZ_JAHRXF010000074.1, forward strand.
AAATCGGCGGAGGCGTGACCAGGGTGGACGAATTCGGGATGAGCGTGCAGCAGAATGGACGTCTCGATTTCCCCCGCGTGCATGTCGGTCAGCAGCGAGGACTCGACCCCCGCCCGGTCCACGGCGGTCTGCCAGTCCTCGAACGCCGGGAACAGCCCCGCCCGCTCCCCGCGCGCGGACGCCTCCTGGACGACGTTGCCCAGCACGTAGTTGCCGCCGTGCCCGTTGACCACGACCAGCGCCTCGACGCCGGACCGGCGCAGCGAGGCCGCGATGTCGGTGACCACGGCGTACAGCGTGGGAGCGGAGACGCTGACCGTGCCCGGCCAGGCCGCGTGCTCGTGCGAGCAGCCCACGGTCACCGGCGGCAGCAGGTGCACCGGATACGCCCCGGCGATCTCGCGGGCCAGCGCGCACGCCACCAACGTGTCGGTGGCCAGCGGGAGATACGGGCCGTGCTGCTCGAAACTCCCCACGGGCAGCACCGCGACCCGGACCGGAATTCCCGCGTTCCGGGCCCGTACGTCCTCGGTGGTGTCCGTGGGGACGACACCGTGAGCCGTCCTGTTCGCCGTCGAATCGCTCATTCTCTTCCCGGCCTTCCGTACTCTGCTTAGGAATCAGATCATGACAGAAAACCTCGGTGCCGTCGGAGACGGGTCCGCCCGGTCCACGGGCACGGAACGCGTCGTGAATGCGCCGCTGCCCACCGTGTACGGGAAATTCGAGGCGGTCGGCTATCTCGACCACGACCGGGGCGACGAGCAGGTCGCCCTGGTCCACGGCGAGATCGGCGCCCACGACGTGCTGGTGCGGCTGCACTCGGAGTGCCTGACCGGCGACGCGTTCGGCAGCCGCCACTGCGAGTGCGGCGATCAACTCGCCGCCGCCATGCGGGCGGTGGTGTCCGAGGGGAGCGGTGTCGTCATCTATCTGCGCGGTCACGAGGGCCGGGGCATCGGCCTGCTCGCCAAGCTGCGCGCGATGGCGCTCCAGGCGGACGGCCTGGACACCGTCGAGGCCAACCTCGCGCTGGGCCTGCCGGTGGACGCACGGGACTACGGCGTGGCCGCGCGCATCCTCCAGGACCTCGGGGTGCGTTCGGTCCGGCTGATGTCCAACAACCCGCGCAAACGCGAGGCGTTGGTGCGGCACGGTGTCGCCGTCACCGAGGAGGTGCCGCTGCTCATCGAGCCGTGCGAGAGCAACATCACCTATCTGCGCACCAAGCGGGAGCGGCTGGACCACCATCTGCCCCACCTGGACGGCATGGCGGTCCGCCGCTCCTGACCGAGCGGGGCCGCGCCCCGGAACCGGCCGTCCCCGCCCGGCCGTTCAGGACACGATGGCCTCGTGCACCAGCCGTCGCACCGTCGGGAACACCTTCAGGTCGCGCGGCTGTGCCTGACTGAAGAACAGCACGGTCAGGTCGTGTTCGGGGTTCACCCAGAACGCGGTGGTGGCGACCCCGGTCCAGCCGTAGGTGCCCCGGCCGGACGGGGCCGCGGTGCGGGCGGGGTCGCGGACCACGGAGACGTGCAGGCCGAAGCCCAGCCCCTCGTTGGCGCGGGTCCGGTGCACGGGGGTGCCGAACCCGGCGAGTTCGGCACCGCCCGGCAGGTGGTTGGAGGTCATCGACGCCACCGAGGCGGCCGACAGGACGCGGACACCGTCGAGTTGACCTCCGCCGCGCAGCATCCGCGTGAACCGGTGGAAGTCGCGGGCCGAGGAGACCAGTCCGCTGCCCGCCGACAGGAACCGGGGCCGCTCCCGCACCGGCGGCCCCGGCACCGGCACGAGCGTGCCGTCGTCCCGCTCGCCGTACAACTCGGCCAGCCGGTCGGCCTGTTCGGGGCTCACCTGGAACCCGGTGTCGGTCATGCCGAGCGGACGGAGCACCCGTTCGGCGAGGCACACGTCCAGCGGCTGCCCGGTGACCACCTCCGCGATCCGGCCCAGCACGTTGGAGCCGACGGAGTAGTTCCAGCGGGTGCCGGGCTCGAACTGCAACGGCAGCCGCGCGTAGGCGTCCACGGTCTCCGCCAGATCGCCGCCCGCCAGCGACGACGACGCGATCCCGGCCGCGCGGTACAGCGCGTCCACCGGGTGCGCGTGGTAGGAGCCGAAGGTCAGCCCGGCTGTGTGGGTCAGCAACTGCCTTATCAGCAGCGGCCCTTCGGCGGGACGGGTGCGTACGGCGCCGCCCTCGCCGCCCACATGGACCCGCGGCTCCGCGAACGCGGGCAGATGGCGCGCGACCGGGTCGTCCAGCGACAGCCGCCCCTCCTCGGCCAGCCGGAGCACGGCGACGGCGAGGACCGGCTTCGTCATGGAGTAGATCCGCCACAGCGTGTCCGCGCGCACCGGCAGCCCGGCCGCCAGATCCCGCCGCCCGCCCGTCGTCAGATGGGCGACCCGCCCGCCGCGCGCCACCGCCAGCAGAAAGCCGGGCAGCCGCCCCCGGTCCACCAGCTCACCGGCGAACCGGTCGAGCCGGTCCAGCGCCACCGGGTCGAGACCCGCCCCCGCCGGGTCGGTCTCCTGCCGCAGCCCGCCCATCGCACCTCCCCGCCCTCACCGGCACGGCGTACGGTACGGCCGTGCCGGGAATGTCCTGCCCGCGCGGCCCGTTGTGCACGCCATGACCTCAGACGTGACGCAGGACACACTGATCCGGTTGCTCGCCGAGACCCGCGGCGGGGTGCTGGTCACCCTCAAGGCCGACGGCCGCCCCCAGCTCTCCAACGTCAGCCACGCCTACTACCCCGACGAGCGGCTGATCCGGGTCTCCGTCACCGACGACCGCGCCAAGACCCGCAACCTGCGCCGCGACCCCCGCGCCTCCTACCACGTCACCAGCGTGGACCGCTGGGCCTACACGGTCGCCGAGTCCACCGCCGACCTGTCCCCGGTCGCCGCCGACCCGCACGACGCGACGGTGGACGAACTGGTCCGGCTCTACCGCGACATCCTCGGCGAACACCCCGACTGGGACGACTACCGCGCCTCGATGGTCCGCGACCACCGCCTCGTCCTCCGGCTGCCCGTGGAGCGCGTCTACGGCATCCCGGCGCGCTGAACCCCACCCGCGCACCCGCGCCGACGGCCCCCGTACCCCCTGGTCGCAGGGGGTACGGGGGTCGTCGTACGGCGTGGCGTGGTTACGGCCGCAGGTTCCACTCCGCGACCGCCGGGCGGCCGTGCTCGGTGGACAGGCGGCCCAGCGTGGCCGTGGCCAGCATGAACAGGCGTCCCTCGGCGGGCGGGAGACCGAGCCGACGGGCGGTCAGCACCCGCAGGAAGTGGGCGTGCGCCACCAGGACGACATCGCCCTCGTCGGCCGCGAGGTCCTTCTCCAGCCGGGCCAGCACCCGGTCGGCGCGTGCCCCGACCTGCTCGGGCGACTCGCCGGGCCGACCGTCGGAGGCGGGCGGCACCCCGTCCCGCCACAGGTCCCACTCGGGCCGCTCGCGATGGATGTCCGCGGTGGTGACGCCCTCGTAGCCGCCGTAGTCCCACTCGTGCAGCTCGGGCTCGGACTCCGCGCCGGTCAGCCCGGCCAGCTCGGCGGTGCGCACCGCACGGTCCAGCGGGCTGGTCAGCACCCGGGCGAACGTCCGCCCCGCGAGCAGCGGAACGAGGGACGCGGCCTGCTCCTCACCGTGCCGGGTGAGGGGCAGGTCGGTGTGGCTGGTGTGCCGCCCCGTCAGACTCCACTCCGTCTCGCCGTGGCGGACCAGCAGCAGATCGCCCACGGCTTCAGTCCTTCTTCTCCACCGCGTGGCCGCCGAACTGGTTGCGCAGCGCGGCGATCATCTTCATCTGCGGCGAGTCGTCCTGGCGCGAGGCGAACCGCGCGAAGAGCGAGGCGGTGATGGCGGGCAGCGGCACGGCGTTGTCGATGGCCGCCTCCACCGTCCAGCGTCCCTCACCCGAGTCCTGGGCGAAGCCCCGGAGTTCGGTGAGGTGCTCGTCGTCGTCCAGGGCGTTGACGGCGAGGTCGAGCAGCCAGGAGCGGATGACGGTGCCGTCCTGCCAGGAGCGGTACACCTCGCGGACGTTGTCCACGGAGTTGACCTTCTCCAGCAGCTCCCAGCCCTCGGCATACGCCTGCATCATGGCGTACTCGATGCCGTTGTGGACCATCTTGGAGAAGTGCCCGGCGCCCACCCGCCCGGCGTGCACATAGCCGTACGGGCCCTCGGGCTTGAGCGCGTCGAAGATCGGCTGGAGCCGCTTGACGTGCTTCTTGTCGCCGCCGACCATCAGGGCGTAGCCGTTCTCCAGCCCCCACACACCGCCGGAGACGCCCGCGTCCACGAACCCGATGCCCCGCACGCCGAGTTCGGCCGCGTGCTTCTCGTCGTCCGTCCAGCGGGAGTTGCCGCCGTCCACCACGGTGTCGCCGGGCTCCAGCAGATCGCGGAGCTCGTCCACGATGCCCTGGGTGGCGGTCCCGGCCGGGACCATCACCCAGACCGTGCGGGGCGCTTCGAGCTTCTGGACCATCTCCTCCAGGCTCTTGACGTCGCTGACGTCCGGGTTGCGGTCGTAGCCGATGACGGTGTGGCCCGCGCGGCGGATGCGCTCGCGCATGTTGCCGCCCATCTTGCCGAGGCCGATCAGACCGAGCTGCATGTCAGTTCACTTCCCGAGAGAGCGGTAGGCGGCGACGAGGGCCGTGGTGGAGGGGTCGAGGCCGGGCACGTCGGTGCCGTCG
>NZ_JAHRXF010000075.1 GCF_019104725.1 Streptomyces corallincola
ACTGCGTGGGACTGCAGCCACCTTCCATCCGGCTTTGGCCTGGAGCGTCATATGAAGTTCATTGTCCATGAGAGCCCAGTTCGCCGGGGCGACAGCGACTACATCGCACGGGCCGATCTCGCGCCGTTCGGCTTGGAGGGAGAGGTAGAACAGCTTTGGCTCAAGAAGCTTGAAGACGGTTCGCTTGAGCTATGCTGCATCCCTTTCCGGGTTTACGGCATTTCTCTCGGAGATATCGTCACTCTTTCCCCGGACGGCACCACGGTCGCCCGCCTGGTCCGCAAGTCAGGGCGGAGAGCCCTGCGGGTTTTCCTGTTGGAAACACCGAGCGCTTCAAGCGTGGCGAGGGAGTTTGATATTGAGATTTCGCGACTTGGCCTGTTGAGCGAGTGGAGTGGTGATAGGCACGCTGCAATCGACGTTCCGATTGGCTTCGACGTCGCTAGCCTTATCGGCCTCCTCGAACGAGAAGAGGCTGCGTCTCGGGCTTTTTGGGAATGGGCTGACAGCGTTTCGTTCTCGTCAGGTGAGGCGTAGAATTCTACTTGTATGCGAAATCATTTCGGCCCCACCGAATGTTCCCGGTGGGGCCGTAGCGGTGTCTGACGGCAGTAGTTGACGGCAACGTCAGCGGACGGGGGTTGCGCAGGAGGGTGGTTCGTGGCCGTCGTTGGGCTTGCTGGTGGTCTCGGTGCGGTTGCGGAGGGCGTGGCCGAGGAGGTTGATGGCATCGTGTTGGAGGCGGAGTCGGACGTGGGCGTACACCGTGGCGGTCACGCCGATGTGGGCATGGCCCAACAGTTCCTTGATCACGACGAGTTCGACGCCCTGCGCAAGGAGAAGGGTCGCCGCCGAGTGCCGCAGATCATGGAAGCGGATGCGGCGGAGGGTGGCTCGGCGGAGCAGGGTGTTGAAGTGCCGGGTGAGGGTGGCTCCCTCGATCGGCTGGCCGTTGGGCCGGGTGAAGACGTAGCCGCTGTCTGTCCAGCTCTCGCCCGCCGTCTCGCGTTCCTGGGCCTGCCAGTCGCGGTGGTCCCGCAGCGAGCTCAGGCACTCGGTGGGCAGGGCGATGCGCCGCTCCGAGCTCTGGGTCTTCGTCGGCAGGGCGGTCAGGCCGCCGCTGTTGGTGCGCTGGAGGGTGCGGCGGATACTGGCGGTTCCGCCGGTGAGGTCGAGGTCTTCCCAGCGCAGGCCGAGGAGTTCGCCCTTGCGGAGTCCGGTTCGCAGGGCGAGTTCGAACAGTGCGTGGAGACGGTGGCCGCGCATGGCGGTCAGGAGGTCGCGGGCCTCCTCCACGGTCAGCGGTTCGAAGCGGCGAGGGCGTGGTGTGCCCATGCGGACGTTGCGGGGAATCTCCTCTTCGCGGACGGCGTGCTCCAAGGCTGACTTGAGCACGGAGTGGACGTAGGCCAGGGTCAGCGGCGAGAGCCGCTTGTGGCAGCACTTCCCGATCGCGCAGCACTGGGGCTGGTCACGGGCTGTGTCGAGGCCGCGTGCGCAGCACTGACACGTGGTGCGGAGCTGGTCAAGCCAGGTGCGGATGTCCTTGGCGGTGAGTTTGGCGAGCTTCTTCCGTCCCAGGCCGGGAACCACGTAAAGGCGGACGCAGGCGGTGTAGCGGGTGTGGGTGGTCTCGCGGAGCCGGTGCACAGCGACGGTCTCCAGCCAATACATCAGGTACGCAGCCACGCTGCCCTGCGCGGAGGGGGCGGGGACGCCCCGGTTGCTGGCGGCCATTTCTCGGTGAGCTTGGCCAGGGCCTCCTTGCGGGTGGCTCCGTAGACGCGGACGCGCTTGCGGGTGTCGCCTGCCGCGAGGACGTATCCGGCGGCTTCCCAACGCCCGTCTTTGCGCTGGTAGACGCTGCCGTCGCCGTTCGCGCGGGATCGGCGGGAGGGGTGGGTGTCGCGGGGTCTGGTCATCAGGCTTCCTGTTCGAGGCGGATGCGGATGAAGTCGGTGAGGGCGTGGGCGGGGATGCGGCGGGCGCGGCCGAGGGTGATGGAGTCGAGCTGCCGGGAACGGAGCAGGTCGTAGACGGCGGAGCGGCCGAGCTGGAGTCGGGCCATGACCTGGGGCACCGTGAGCAGGTCCAGCGCCGGTGCCGCCTCCGCACACGAGACGTTGGTCGGAGGCGAGGTCATCAACAGCCCCCTTCGGCCGTGAACTGCCGTTCAAGTTCCCTGCGGTGCCAGACGTGGGCGGCGAGGGGTGCGACGCCGGGGCTGTAGCCCGAACCGAGGTAGGCCCAGTGGCCGGTGACGAGCGTGGTGTCTGGGGCGGTCTCGGGCAGGCCAGCGTTGGCGTGGGCCTGTTCGGTGCGCCAGACGCGGCGGGCGTCGCGCAGCCCGCCGAGGGTGGTGGAGTAGCTGCGGGACTTGGTGGAGAAGTGGCCCCGGAAGCCGAGCATGTGCGCCCACTTCCAGAGCTTGAGATCGGCGAACTCGGGCAGCTTGCCCAGTTCCCAGCAGGTGCGGATCATCTGCCGGACGTGGCGTGCGACGGCGAGGCGGGGCAGCGGGCGGGCTTGGCCGGTGCCGCCGCAGGCGGTGCACGGGAGGGGAGTTCCGTGGGGCAGGAGGGTGGCGCCGCGTCCCTGGCAGGGGCGGCAGAAGAGGGCGCGGTCGAGGGTGCCGGAGGCGTCGGCGGATTTGGTGGCGTACTTGGCCACGTAGGCGGCGACCGCTTGATCGGTAAGTTCGGCGTCGGTGCCGAAGGCGGCGATCTCGCGTACGTCGAGCTGGGGGCCCCAGCCGAGTTGGCGTTCCCCGACCGCGCCCGACTCGACCGTGATGCGGGCGCGCAGTGCAGCAGCCCGGATGGCGTCGCTGAGCACCCCGACGGTGGCATACGAGGGCGGAGGCTGAGCGCTGCCGTTGGGTCCGTCGAGGCGGATCACGGCATGGAATTGGCCCAGGCCCCGCTTCTGGCACTCAGCGACCTTGGCGAAGGACACTCGCAGGACCGCGTGGGCGGCCTTCTGGGTCAGGCCGAGTCGGGTGGCCAGCTCCCGGCCCAGGTAGGTGGTTAAGCGTGCCCACAAGGCCCCGGCGTGGGCGTTGAAGGGGACCGCGCCCGCGTAGTCGTACGTCGCCGGATTCAGGGGTGTGCCGAGGCGAGCAGGCCCGCGCCGCCCGCCGGGCCGCCGACGACGCCCTGGCCCACGAGATCACCGTCTTGCACATCGCCTCCCGGTGCACCTACGGAGTGCCGCGCATCCATGCCGAACTGCGCAGGATGGACCGGCGGGTCAACCCGCAAGCGAGTGGAGCGGATCATGCGTGAGCGCGACATCTACGGGGTCACCCGGCGCAAGCGCCGGTCGCTGACCCGTCCGGCGAAGAAGGCGGTGCACGCTCATGACCTGATCGGCCGCGACTTCACCGCCGACATCCCGGGGCGGAAACTGGTCGGTGACATCATCTACATCCCCACCGACGAGGGCTGGCTGTATCTGGCGACCTGGCTGGACCTGGCCACCCGCGAGATCGTCGGCCATTCGATGGCCGATCACCACCGTGCCGAACTCGTCGTGGACGCCCTGACGATGGCCGCCGGACGTGGTCGGCTCCAGACCGGCTGCATCGTGCACTCGGACCGCGGAGCCGAGTACACGTCTGACGAACTCCGCCGGGAAATAAGCAGGTTGGGACAGCGGCAGAGCATGGGCCGAACCGGCTCGTGCTACGACAATGCCGTCGCCGAGAGCTTCTTCGCACTGCTGAAAGCGGAGATAGGCACCCGCCACTGGCCCGACCGGACCACTGCCCGCGCTGAGATCTTCGCCCTCATCGAGACTTTCTACAACCGCAAGCGGCTGCGGAGGCATCCAATCTGGGGCTACCTCACCCCGCTGGAGGCCCGGCAGCGACACGAGCAAGAAGACGCCCTCGCAGCGTAAGCATCGAGTGTCCAGCATCACGGGGAAACTTCAGGTAACCGGTTCACCCACGACGTTGAACACCGGCCTGCCGGGGGCATCCACGACGTCTGCCGACAGCGCGACCGCGCCGACAGCCTCGCACGGCCCGCCGAACCTCACAGAAATGCGTGCCCACTGCAACGCGTACCCGGCGGTGCGCAACAACGGCAAGGCGTTGAACTCGCCCGCCTGGCAACGGTTCATCACGGCGGCCGGCGGCAAGGACAACGTGAGCACCTACTGCGCGCGAAAGGCCGACCAAGGCGGCCCAGGCCAAGGCGAGGAATCCGTCCCGACACCTCAGCACGGACAACCCGATCAGATGCAGAAGCAACAGAGCAACGGGAAACCTACCCACTCCGCCCCACCGGCAGCCGGGAACAACTCACCGCACACAGCGCCCGAAGCGGCAACCGGACACGGCCGCTGACCGATCAGCCCACGTAGTCGGAGTCAGCCGCGTACAACGATCCCGAAGCCCCCCAGGGGCATGTACCCCAGCGCTGCGCACCAACCTGACGGCGACTACTGAGCGTTGCCACCCTGCTTGCCGACCGCTGGTTGGGAACCATCAAACAGCGGCACCCACCCGCACGACTCACCGGCCTCACCCGGCGCCCCGGCGGGCACCCTTGAGAAGCGGACAGGCGCGCGCGGCCGAGAGCTTCCGGGTCTGCGGGCCACCGCTCCCACAGAAATCCCGAGGAGAAGTAAAAGCACCAGGTCAAACGTTGGTGGGGCGGGTGGGACTCGAACCCACGGCCGACGGATTATGAGTCCGCTGCTCTAACCGGCTGAGCTACCGCCCCATGCGGCGTGTCGCGTACATGTGTACGTGCCGTCTGCCGCAGCATAGCCGCTCATACGATCTCCTGCTTCGGATGGTCGGCTTCCGTCGCGGCTTGCTGACCTTGAGGACTTCGCCCCGGAGCCGGTGGTTCCACCAGTGGCCCGGAGGACATGAAAAAGGACCCCGTAGGGTCCTCGTTCTCTCTGTGCGCGACGTGCTCCCCCGACTGGACTCGAACCAGTAACCTGCCGGTTAACAGCCGGCTGCTCTGCCAATTGAGCTACGGAGGACCGAAGCTCCCCCGACTGGACTCGAACCAGTAACCTGCCGGTTAACAGCCGGCTGCTCTGCCAATTGAGCTACGGAGGATCGCTTCGTTTCGCATCGAACGTGACTCCCTGGGTATTCGCCAGGGGGCGGGCGTTCGCTGCGACACATACATTAGCGCAAGCAGGGGGGTGCTCCGCCAATCGGTACCCCCCGGCCCGACGCCGCACCAAGGACCTACGCAAAGAGAAGGGTGGCCGCCATGCGCTACCGGCTCACGTTCGTCGCCGGACTGGCCCTCGGTTACGTACTGGGCACCAGGGCCGGACGCGAGCGCTACGAGCAGATCAAGAAGTCAGCGCGCCGCATCTCCGAGAACCCCACCGTGCGCAACACCGCCGAGACCGCCGCCCAGCAGGGCCGCCAGTACGCGGGCAAGGCGCTGCACACGGTGAGCGACAAGGTCGGCGACCGGGTGCCCGCCTCGGTGGCCCAGCGGGTGCGCTCCCTGCGCGAACGCAACGGCCACGGAGCCGCCGGGGACGACTGGGGAACCAGTGCCACCTGACGCCCGTACCGGCTCAGGCACGACGGCGGCTGCTCCGTCCCGGACTCCGGGGCGGAGCAGCCGCCGTCATACGGCAGAATTTTCGGCATGGGGATAGTCGCCGGGTTGGACAGCTCGCCCGATTTCACGCGCATCGTCGTCTGCGACGCGGACACCGGAGCCGTGCTCAGGCAGGGGTACGCGCCGCATCCGGTGGAGTCGCCGGACGGCGGGGGACGGCCGAGCGACGTGGACCCGCAGGTCTGGCTGCTCTCGCTCGGCGAGGCGGCGGGCGGCGGACTCCTGGAGGGCGTGCAGGCCATCGGCGTCTCCGCCCAGCAGAACGCGCTGGTCCCGCTGGACGCGCAGGGCAACACCGTGCGCCCCGCGCTGGTCGGCGGTGACAAGCGGGCGCAGGTCGCCGCGGCCGATCTCGCGGACGCGCTCGGCGGGCGCGAGGCGTGGGCGCAGGCCGTGGGCTGTGTACCGCAGGCCGCGCAGCCGGTGACCAAGCTCCGCTGGCTCGCCAAGAACGAACCCGAGAACGCCCGCCGTACCGCCGTGCTCCTCCAGGCGCACGACTGGCTGGTGTGGCAGTTGCTCGGGCGGCCGGTGCGGCGGACCACCGACCGGGGCGGCGCCTCCGGCACCGGCTACTGGTCGGCGGCGACCGGCGCCTACCGGCCCGAGCTGGTCGAACTGGCCCTCGGCCACCAGGCCATGCTGCCCGAGGTGATCGCGCCCGCCGACGCGGCCGGTACGACCCCGGAGGGGCTGCTGATCTCGGCGGGCACCGGGGAGACGATGGCCGCCGCGTTCGGGCTCGGCATCGGGCTCGGGGACGCGGTGGTCTCGCTGGGCGCGTCCGGCTCGGTGATGGCCGTGCACCCCGAGGCGCTGGCCGACCAGAGCGGGATGATCACCTCACTGGCCGACGCCACCGGCATGCACCTGCCCGTGGTCACCACCCTGAACGCGGTACGCACCCTGCGCGGCACCGCCGAACTCCTCGGTCTGCCCGACCTGGAGAGCCTGTCGGAGCTGGCGATGAAGTCCACGCCGGGCGCCCACGGGCTCGTACTCCTGCCCTATCTGGAGGGAGAGCGCACCCCGAACCTGCCGCACACCGCGGGCACTCTCGCCGGGCTGCGCCGGGAGTCGATGAAGCCCGAGCATCTGGCCCGGGCCGCGTTCGAGGGCATGCTGTGCGGGCTCGCGGACGCCCTGGACGTGCTGCGCGGGCGGGGGGTGGAGGTGCGGCGGGTCTTCCTGCTCGGTCCGGCCGCCGAACTGCCCGCCGTACAGGCCGCCGCTCCCTCGCTGTTCGGCGCCCAGGTGGTCGTACCCCAGCCCGCCGACTACACGGCGATCGGGGCGGCCCGGCAGGCGGCCTGGGCGCTGGGTGTGTCGCAGGGCACACTCGACCCGCGCAATCCGCCCGCCTGGCAGGGGGCCGCCGCCCAGGTGCTGGACCCGGGTGAGGAACTCGCCGTGGGCCAGGCGGTGCGTCAGCAGTACGTGTCGGTACGGGAGCAGACGCATCCGGGGGCGTTCGGGGCGTAGCCGGAGGCCCGTCCGCGGCGGCGGGGCGGGGGGGCGTACGGCCGTACGAGGGGTCGTGTGGCGTTAATCGGTTGAGGTAACACCGGTGGGGTGTCCGACGATAGGGGCCTGGGGCGACCAATCGGCCCCACCCCACTCCGGCCCACACCGAGAGACGAAGCGTGCTCATACGACTTCTGCGGACCTGTCTCAGGCCCTACAGGAAACCCATCGTGCTGCTGGTGCTGCTGCAACTGCTGCAGACCTGCGCCACCCTCTATCTGCCCACCCTCAACGCGGACATCATCGACAACGGCGTGGTGAAGGGGGACACGGGTTACATCCTGTCCTCCGGCGCGCTGATGATCGGCATCTCGCTGGCCCAGGTCGTCTGCAACATCGGTGCCGTGTACTTCGGCGCCCGTACCGCCTCCGCGCTCGGCCGGGACGTGCGCGGTGCCGTCTTCGACCGGGTGCAGTCCTTCTCCGCGCGCGAGGTCGGCCACTTCGGGGCGCCCTCGCTGATCACCCGTACGACCAATGACGTGCAGCAGGTCCAGATGCTGGTCCTGATGTCGTTCACGCTGATGGTGTCGGCGCCGATCATGTGCGTCGGCGGCATCGTGCTGGCCCTCGGCCTGGATGTCCCGCTGTCCGGGGTGCTGGTCGCGGTGGTGCCGGTGCTGGGCATCTCCGTGACCCTGATCGTGCGGCGGCTGCGCCCGCTGTTCCGGTCCATGCAGAAGCGGCTGGACACGGTGAACCGGGTGCTGCGCGAGCAGATCACCGGCAACCGGGTGATCCGCGCGTTCGTCCGGGACGGCTACGAGCAGGAGCGGTTCGGGAGGGCCAACGCGGACCTGACCGAGATGCAGCTCGCCACGGGCCGGATGCTGGCCCTGATGTTCCCGATCGTCATGACGGTGGTGAACGTGTCGTCCATCGCGGTGGTGTGGTTCGGCGCCCACCGCATCGACAGCGGCCATATGCAGATCGGTGATCTGACCGCGTTCCTCGCCTATCTGATGCAGATCGTCATGTCCGTGATGATGGCCACCTTCATGTTCATGATGGTGCCGCGCGCCGAGGTGTGCGCCGAGCGCATCCAGGAGGTCCTGGACACCGAGTCCAGTGTGGTGCCGCCGCTCGCGCCGGTCACCGAGCTGCGTCGGCACGGGCATCTGGAGATCCGGGGCGTGGGCTTCCGCTATCCGGGTGCCGAGGAACCGGTGCTGCGCTCCATCGCCCTTGAGGCCCGGCCGGGTGAGACGACCGCCGTCATCGGCTCGACCGGCAGCGGCAAGTCCACCCTGCTCGGGCTGGTCCCCCGGCTGTTCGACGCCACCGAGGGGCAGGTGCTCGTGGACGGCGTGGACGTGACGGAGGTGGAGCCGGGGCTGCTCGCGCGGACGGTCGGCCTGGTCCCGCAGAAGCCGTACCTGTTCGCGGGGACCGTGGCGACCAATCTGCGCTACGGGAACCCGGACGCCACCGACGAGGAGCTGTGGCACGCGCTGGAGGTGGCGCAGGCCGCCGAGTTCGTGCGGAAGCTGGAGAACGGGCTGAACGCGCCGATCGCGCAGGGCGGCACCAATGTCTCCGGCGGTCAGCGGCAGCGGCTCGCCATCGCGCGGACCCTCGTCCAGCGCCCGGAGATCTATCTCTTCGACGACTCGTTCTCCGCGCTGGACTACGCGACGGACGCGGCGCTGCGCTCGGCGCTCGCGGAGGAGACCGCCGAGGCGACCGTCGTCATCGTCGCCCAGCGGGTGGCGACCATCCGCGAGGCGGACCGGATCGTCGTACTGGACGAGGGCCGGGTCGTCGGCAGCGGCCGGCACCACGAGCTGATGGCGGGCAACGAGACCTACCGGGAGATCGTGCTCTCCCAGCTCACGGAAGCGGAGGCTGCCTGATGGCCGGGCCGATGGGGCGCATGATGGCCGGGGGCGGTCCCGACTCGCGCTCGATGGACTTCAAGGGGTCGGGCAAACGGCTCGTCTCCCTGTTCAAGCCGGAGCGGTTCACGCTGTACACGCTGCTGCTCTGCGTGGTCGTCAGTGTCGGGCTGAGCGTGGTCGGGCCGAAGATCCTCGGCCGGGCCACCGACCTGGTGTTCGCCGGGATCATCGGCAAGCGGCTGCCCGCCGGGGCGACCAAGGAGCAGGTGCTCCGGTCGATGCGCGCGCGGGGCGAGGGCCGGATCGCGGACATGCTCAGGGGCACCGACTTCACGCCGGGCAAGGGCATCGACTTCACCGCCGTCGGGCACGTACTGCTGCTCGCGCTGGCCGTGTTCGCGGCGGCCGGGCTGCTGATGGCGGTCGCCACCCGGCTGGTCAACCGGACCGTGAACCGGACGATGTACCGCATGCGGGAGTCGGTGCAGGCCAAGCTGTCGCGGCTGCCGCTGTCGTACTTCGACCAGCGGCAGCGCGGCGAGGTGCTGTCCCGCGCGACCAACGACATCGACAACATCGGGCAGACGCTCCAGCAGTCGATGGGGCAGCTCATCAACTCGGTGCTGACCATCATCGGCGTGCTCGTGATGATGTTCTGGGTGTCCTGGATCCTGGCGCTGGTCGCGCTGGTGACGGTGCCGCTGTCGTTCCTGGTGGCGACGCGGGTCGGCAAGCGGTCGCAGCCGCACTTCGTGCAGCAGTGGCGGTCCACGGGCACGCTGAACGCGCACATCGAGGAGATGTACACCGGGCACACGCTGGTGAAGGTGTTCGGGCGCCGCCAGGAGTCGGCGGAGCAGTTCGCTGAGCAGAACGACGCGCTCTACGAGGCCGCGTTCAAGGCGCAGTTCAACAGCGGGGTCATGCAGCCGCTGATGATGTTCATCTCGAACATCAACTATGTGCTGGTCGCCGTGGTGGGCGGGCTCCGGGTCGCGTCCGGGTCGCTGTCCATCGGTGACGTTCAGGCGTTCGTCCAGTATTCGCGGCAGTTCTCGATGCCGCTGACGCAGGTCGCCTCGATGGCGAACCTCGTGCAGTCCGGGGTGGCCTCGGCGGAGCGGGTCTTCGAACTCCTCGACGCCGAGGAGCAGGAGGCCGACCCGGTGCCGGGCGAGCGTCCGGCCGAGCTGCGCGGGCGGGTGGAGCTGGAGCACGTCTCCTTCCGCTACGACCCGGAGAAGCCGCTCATCGAGGACCTCTCGCTGACCGTGGAGCCGGGCCGGACCGTCGCCATCGTCGGCCCGACCGGCGCGGGCAAGACGACCCTGGTCAACCTGCTGATGCGGTTCTACGACGCGACCGGCGGGCGCATCCTGCTGGACGGGGTGGACGTACGGCGCATGTCCCGCGCCGACCTCCGGTCCGGGATCGGCATGGTGCTCCAGGACACCTGGCTGTTCGGCGGCACGATCGCGGAGAACATCGCGTACGGCGCCTCGCGGGACGTCACCCGCGGGGAGATCGAGGAGGCGGCGCGGGCCGCGCACGCGGACCGGTTCGTGCGGACGCTGCCGGACGGGTACGACACGGTGATCGACGACGAGGGGATGGGGGTGAGCGCGGGTGAGAAGCAGCTCATCACCATCGCCCGTGCCTTCCTCTCCGACCCGACGATTCTCGTGCTCGACGAGGCGACCAGTTCCGTGGACACCCGGACGGAGGTGCTGATCCAGAAGGCGATGGCCAAACTCGCCCACGGGCGGACCTCGTTCGTGATCGCGCACCGGCTTTCCACCATCCGGGACGCCGACACGATTCTGGTGATGGAGAACGGGGCGATCGTGGAACAGGGAGCTCATTCCGAGCTGTTGGCCGCGGGCGGGGCCTACGCACGGTTGTATGAGGCGCAGTTCGCTCAGGCGGTGGCCGAAGTGGACTGAGAGGTGGGGCAGTTCGGCTCCCCTGACTGGGGTGGCCGGGTGGGTTGGCGGGTGCCGCAGGTCGCGGGCGCCGCTCCCGGAGGGGGTACATCTCCCGGAGGGGGTATCTCCGGCCCACCCGTGCCGCCTCGGCGGCACGGGTGTCCGCGGATGGGGGGCTGACGTCAATCAGTCGAGGTAGCCGCGCAGTTGGTCCGCGAAGGTGTGGTCCCTCAGTTTGTTGAGGGTCTTGGACTCGATCTGCCGGATGCGTTCGCGGGTGACGCCGAAGAGGCGGCCTATCTCTTCGAGGGTGCGGGGGCGGCCGTCGGCGAGGCCGTAGCGGAGCTGGACGACCTTGCGCTCGCGTTCTCCGAGGGTGGAGAGGACAGCCTCGAGGTGTTCGCGCAGCAGGAGGAAGGCGGCGGACTCGACGGGGCTGGCCGCGTCGCCGTCCTCGATGAGGTCACCGAGGGCGACGTCCTCCTCCTCGCCGACGGGGGCGTGCAGGGAGACGGGTTCCTGGGCGAGCCGGAGGACCTCGGAGACGCGCTCGGGCGGGAGTTCGAGGTGGTCGGCGACTTCCTGCGGGGTGGGTTCGTAGCCGCGTTCCTGGAGCATGCGGCGCTGGACGCGGACGACGCGGTTGATCAACTCCACGACGTGGACCGGGACTCGGATGGTGCGGGCCTGGTCCGCGAGGGCACGGGACATGGCCTGCCGAATCCACCAGGTGGCGTAGGTGGAGAACTTGTAGCCGCGCGCGTAGTCGAACTTCTCGACGGCGCGGATGAGTCCCAGGTTGCCCTCCTGGACGAGGTCGAGCATGGTCAGGCCCCGGCCGACGTAGCGTTTGGCGACGGAGACGACGAGCCGCAGGTTGGCCTCGATGAGGCGGCGCTTGGCCATGCGGCCCAGGACGACGAGGCGGTCGAGGTCGATGGCGAGGCCGCTGTCGAGGTCGGGGGTGCGGGCGAGTTTCTCCTCGGCGAAGAGGCCCGCCTCGACGCGGCGGGCGAGTTCGACCTCCTCGGCGGCGGTGAGCAGCGGGATGCGGCCGATCTCGCGGAGGTACTGCCGGAACAGGTCGGCGGAGGGCCCGCCGGTGTCGGCGCGGGCGGCGGGCACCTCGGCGGGCTCCGGCGGCTCGTCGGCGGGGGGCTCACCGGGCTGGGCGGCCACTTCCCGGGGCGTCGGCACCTCGTTCTCCTGGTCGCTCATCGCCGGGTTCGCCTCCGGATGCCGGGCGCCGGTGGTGCGAGGGGTCTGGGTGAGCGTCTGGGTCTGCACGAACGCGACCTCCAGGATGATCGCTGCTCCGGGGTGTGCGACAGCGGTACACCGGAGGCGCCGGGCCCCTGCCCCACGCCCCACCGACTCGGGCACCGCCCCCCAGTGTGGGGTACGACACATCCCCGCCACGAGAGTCGTGCGGTGACTTTTTGCGTCCGGGCGGTGAGCGGAGGGTGAGGGGTGCCTTCCCCGGTGATCCGGCGGGGTGCGGCGGGGTGCCGCGGGAGTGGACGGACAGGCCCTACAACGCGCCCGTGCCCTGTTCGCGGAGGTTCACGTCGTACTGCTGGAGAACCCACATCTCGTTCTGGACGGCGGCGAGTTCGGCGGGGTCGGCGGTGGTGGAGAGGCGGGTGAGCTGGGACTGGATGTCGTGGATGCGGCGTTCGACGGCGCGGCGGCGGATCTGGACGAGGACGGTACCGGCGTAGACCTCGTCCACGGTGCGGCGCATGATCGGCTCGACGGCGAGTTCGGTGACCATCGCGCGGGCCGCGTCGTCGGGGGCGGCCTCGCGGACGCGGACCAGATACTCCTGCGGGTCCTCGACGCCGTACTCGGCTCCTCCGGCCTCGGCGATGGTCTGGCGTACGGCGGCGTAGGGCGGGGCGGTGAACTCGTCCATGCCGTAGGCGTCGAAGGCGGGTGACACCAACTCGGGGCGTTGCAGGGCGAGTTTGAGGAGTTCGCGTTCCGTGGCGTAGACCGGGTTGCGCAGGGTGAGGGCCGGTCCTGCGGGGCCGGGGCGGGGGGCGGGGTCCCACTGCTGCTGGGGGGTGCGGGGCGGCTGTCCGGCGGGGGCGCCCTTGCCGCCGCGGTCGCGGGACCAGCGGGCGATCTGGGCGACGCGGCGGACGACGAACTGGGTGTCGAGGATGCCGAGCATCCCGGCGAGCTGCACGGCGACCTCGTGCTGGGCGCCGGTGTTCTTGATGCGGGCGACGACGGGCGCGGCCTCGTCCAGCGCGGCGGCGCGCCCGGCCGGGGTGTCGAGGTCGTAGCGGGCGACGATCTGGCGCAGCGCGAACTCGAAGAGGGGCGTGCGGGGCTGGGCGAGGTCGGCGACGGCCTCGTCGCCCTTGGCGAGCCGGAGTTCGCAGGGGTCCATGCCGTCGGGGGCGACGGCGATGTACGTCTCGGCGGCGAACTTCTGGTCGTCCTCGAAGGCGCGCAGCGCGGCCTTCTGCCCGGCCGCGTCGCCGTCGAAGGTGAAGATGACGCGGGCGGAGCCGTTGTCCATGAGGAGGCGGCGCAGAATCTTGATGTGGTCGCCGCCGAAGGCCGTGCCGCAGGTGGCGATGGCGGTGGTGACCCCGGCGAGATGGCAGGCCATGACGTCGGTGTAGCCCTCGACGACGACCGCGCGGCTGGCCTTGGCGATGTGCTGCTTGGCCAGGTCGATGCCGTAGAGGACCTGGGACTTCTTGTAGATCGCGGTGTCGGGGGTGTTGAGGTACTTGGGCCCGTTGTCCGCCTCGTAGAGCTTGCGGGCGCCGAAGCCGACGACGTCGCCGCCGATGTCCCGGATGGGCCACATCAGGCGGCCCCGGAACCGGTCGATGGGGCCGCGGCGGCCCTCCTGGGCGAGCCCGGAGAGGACGAGTTCCTTGTCGGTGAAGCCCTTGCCGCGCAGGAAGCGGGTGAGGTGGTCCCAGCCCTGGGGGCTGTAGCCGACGCCGAAGTGGAGGGCCGCGTTCTGGTCGAAGCCGCGTTCGGCGAGGAAGAGCCGGCCGGTCTCGGCCTCGGGGCCGTCCGCGAGCTGCTCGGCGTACCACTGGGCGGCGATCCGGTGCGCCTCGACCAGCCGGATGCGTTCGCCGCGCTGGTGGGAGGGGTTGTACCCGCCCTCCTCGTAGCGCAGCGTGATCCCGGCGCGGGCGGCGAGCCGCTCGACGGACTCGGAGAACGTGAGGTGGTCCACCTTCATGACGAAGGTGATGGTGTCGCCGCCCTCCTGGCAGCCGAAGCAGTGGAAGAGTCCCTTGCTGGGGCTGACCTGGAAGGACGGCGACTTCTCGTCGTGGAACGGGCAGAGGCCCTTGAGGTTGCCGCCGCCCGCGTTGCGCAGCTGGAGGTACTCGGAGACCACGGCGTCGATCGGGACCGCGTCCCGTACCGCCTTCACGTCCTCGTCGTTGATCCGTCCTGCCACGTGGAGATTCTACGGGGGCGGACCGGTGCCCCGGCCGCCCGCCGTGACCTCCGGCGGTCAGGGGACGAGGCTGTCCAGCTCCACGTGCGGGTCCGCGAGCGCCTCAGTGTCCACGCGGGCGCGGGAGCGGATCAGTTTCTGCACGGCGTCTGTGACGTCCCACACGTTGACGTTCATCCCGGCCAGCACCCGGCCCTCGCGCAGCCAGAACGCGATGAACTCGCGCTTGCCCGCGTCGCCCCGGATCACCACCTCGTCGTACGAACCGGGCGGCGCCCAGCCGCTGTACTCCATGCCGAGGTCGTACTGATCGCTGAAGAAGTACGGCACCCGGTCGTACACGACGTCCTGGCCGAGCATGGCGCGGGCGGCCGCCGGGCCGCCGTTGAGGGCGTTGGCCCAGTGCTCGACGCGCATCCGGGCGCCGAACAGCGGCGCGGGGAAGGCGGCGACGTCACCGGCGGCGAAGATGTCGGGGTCGGAGGTGCGCAGCCGTTCGTCCACCGCGATGCCGCCGCCGTCCTCGCGCGCGGCCAGTTCGAGACCGGCCGCCTCCGCGAGCCCGGTGCGGGGGGCCGCGCCGATCGCCGCGAGCACGTCGTGCGCCGGGTGCTCCTCGCCGTCGTCGGTACGGGCGGCCAGCACCATGCCGTCCTGGCCGACGATCTCGGTGAGCGTCACGCCGAAGTGGAACCGGACGCCGTGCGCGCGGTGCAGCTCCGCGAAGACGTTGCCCAGCTCGGGGCCGAGGACGTGGTGCAGCGGGGTCGGGGACGGGTCGATGACGGTGACCTCGGCGCCGTACTCGCGGGCCGCCGCCGCGACCTCCAGTCCGATCCAGCCGGCGCCCGCGATCACCAGGTGGCCGTTGTCCCGGCCGAGGGCGGCGAGCACGCCCTTGAGGCGCTCGGCGTGCGCGAGGCGGCGCAGGTGGTGGACACCCGCGAGGTCGGTGCCGGGGACGTCGAGGCGGCGCGGTTCGGCGCCGGTGACCAGCAGCAGCTTGTCGTAGTGGACGACCGTGCCGTCCTCCCCGAACCGGACGGTCTTCGCCGCGCGGTCGATGCGGTCCACGGTCTGCCCGAGGTGGAGTTCGACGTCGTTGCGCGCGTACCAGGACGGCTCGTGCACGAAGACGCTGTCCCGCTCCTCCTTGCCGAGCAGATAGCCCTTGGACAGCGGGGGTCGCTCGTACGGGTGGTCGCGCTCGTCGGAGATCAGTATCACCCGCCCGGTGAAGCCCTCCGCCCGGAGCGTCTCGGCCGCCTTCGCACCGGCGAGCCCGCCACCGACGACGACGAATGTCTGATCCGCGTCCACCACGTGATGCCTCCTCGTAAGGGGTGCCGCTTGAGGGTGCCACCGCATTCGCGGGGGGATGGTGCCTCAGGGGAGCGTCCCGCACCGGGCGGGCCGCGGGAAGAGGGAGTGACCCGAACAGGCCACTCCTGGGTCATGTTCCCTTCACATATGCCCCGTCAGTCGCGCGTGGAACGAGCGCGCGGTGGCGTCGGTGAGGGACGCGATCTGGTCCACGATGACCCGCTTGCGGGCGTGGTCGCCGTCCGCCGCGTCGAACAGCGCCCGGAACTGCGGCTCCAGACCGTCGGGGGCGCGCGCGGTGAGCGCCTCGGCGAGTTCGGCCACAACGATCCGCTGGTCGGCGCGGAGCCGCTCCTGTTCGGCGCGCTGCATCACGTACCGGTCCGCGACCGCCTTGAGCACCGCGCACTCCATGCGCGTGGCGCGGGGTACGACGAGTTCGGCGCCGTAGCGGGTGAGGCGGCCGGTGCCGTGGGCGGCGCGGGTGGCGGTCTCGGCGGCGAGGCAGAAGCGGCCGATGAGCTGACTGGTGGCGTCCTTCAGGCGGGCCTGGGCGCGTGCGGTGCCGTCGTAGCCGTGCGGCCACCACTCCTGGTCCTGGAGGCGGTCCAGGGCGGCGGCGAGTTCGGCCGGATCGGTGTCCGCCGGGACGTACCGGCCGACGGCGACCTCGAAGACGGCGGTCCGTTCGGGCTCGGCGTGCAGGCAGTTGGGGTCGATGTGACCGGCGTGCAGGCCGTCCTCCACGTCGTGCACGGAGTACGCCACGTCGTCGGACCAGTCCATCACCTGGGCCTCGAAGCAGATGCGTCCGGCGGGCGCGGTGGCGCGGACCCAGTCGAAGACGGGGCGGTCGTCCTCGTACGCGCCGAACTTCGGGGAGTCCGGTTCGCCGGGCCGACTCCCGCGTGGCCAGGGGTACTTGGTGGCCGCGTCGAGCGTGGCACGGGTGAGGTTGAGGCCGACGGAGCCCTCGCGGGTGAAGCGCTTGGGCTCGATGCGGGTGAGCAGGCGCAGCGACTGGGCGTTGCCCTCGAAGCCGCCGCAGTCGTCCGCGAACTCGTTCAGCGCCTGTTCGCCGTTGTGGCCGAACGGGGGGTGGCCGAGGTCGTGGGAGAGGCAGGCCGCCTCGACGAGGTCGGGGTCGCAGCCGAGGGCCGCGCCGAGTTCCCGGCCGACCTGGGCGCACTCCAGGGAGTGGGTGAGCCGGGTGCGGGGGCTGGCGTCCCACGCCTGGCCGTGCGTGCCGGGGGTGACGACCTGTGTCTTCCCGGCCAGGCGGCGCAGCGCGGCGGAGTGCAGGACGCGGGCGCGGTCGCGCTGGAAGGCGGTGCGGCCGGGGCGTTTGTCGGGCTCGGGGACCCAGCGCTCCACCGACGTGGGGTCGTACGCGCCGGGGTGCGCGGTCTCCTCGTCCGCGTACCCGGCCTTCTGGTCCAGGGGTGCGGTGGCTTCGTGGGGACGGGGATGTCGTGCGGTGCCTTCCATGACTCGACAGTAAGCGGCTGGGGTGACATTCGGGGCATGCGGGGGTGCGCGCCGGGAGCGGTGTCCCGGGGGGCTTCTCGGGGGTGCGTGGGGGATGCGTGGGGGGGGCGTGTCGGGTTTGGGTCAGGGGTGCGGGCGGGTCCGGGGACGGGGGTGGGTCGATGACGGTGACCTCGGCGCCGTACTCGCGGGCCGCCGCCGCGACCTCCA
>NZ_JAHRXF010000076.1 GCF_019104725.1 Streptomyces corallincola
TAGGCGGTCGGGCGACGCAACCATGCGCTCCCCGCCCAGCGAGATGGCCCGCGACGGCTGATCTTCCTCCCAGCCGTCGCGGGCCATCTCTCACCTACACACCCCTAGGGCGGTGTCATTCTCGAAGGCCACCACGGCGGTGGCCAGGAGCCGGTGTAATTAGGTGGGGGATTCAATGGAGCCAATCGATCCCTCTTCGAGCTATTACAGAATGTGCAAGCCGGTGTGGTGTTTGCATCGGTTAGGTCACCGCCACCTATCCTAGGCTCGACGTGATCAATCGCCGTGGCTGGATTCGTCCGGCAATACGAACACAACGGGGCGGTCGTTCCAGGAGCCGCATTCTTCCCGACATCGTAATCCTTGAGGAGGCTTGGCGGAATCCTCTTCCCGGCACCAGTGCCACCACTCGAACCGGCTGGGATATCGTAAATCGGCTCACCATTCACGCCACAACCAATCGGAGAATTGGTGTTGTGAACTAGAACAGGCGTGGTCCCAGCGAGTACATAGTACGTATGCACCGTGCCGACCGTGAGGTCGTACGTGGTCCTGTGCTGGTGGAAGTTGGTGACGGTCGTGATCGTGACCGTGGTGCCGTCGGGGGTGCGGAGTTGGGTGCCGGGGGTGAGGTTGTGGGCGTCGGTCCAGTGGTGGTGGGTGACGTCCCAGAAGGGGTGGTGCCAGGTGGTGGTGAGTTTCTGGGCGGGAGGCTGGTGGTGCGGGGGGCCGCGGACCGGGGTCGTCTTCAGGGTCAGGGTCGTGAAGTCGTGGTCGGTGCGGGTGATGATCACCTTCTGGACCGGCTCCGGTGCCGTCACACCGGTCTGCGGGTCCGTCGCCAGGACCGTGTCGCCGACCTTGACCTTGCTGATGGGCTTCGAGGAACCGTCGGCCAGTTGGACGTTCGTGCCGGGTACGAAACTGTGGGTCGCGCAGGTGACGGCCTCCGTGCCGGCGCTCTCCGCCTTCTCCGCCTCCACGATCGCGCGTTCGGCGTCGAGTGCGTCATCGGCGATCTTCGCCGCTTCCTCGGCGTCCTTCACCGCCGTGTAGGCGCGGTCCAGCGCGCGCCAGATCTTCATGGCCTCAATGCCGATCTTGACGACCTTGAAGACCTTGCCCCACGGGACGAACGTCAGGGCGGTGTTGATGCACCCCATGACGTCGCCCTTGGTGAAGCAGTTGTACGCGTCGGTGACGCCGATGACGTCGGCCACCAGGCTGAGGAGCTGGTGCTTGAATCCGCTGGCCTGTCGCTTCGCTGCCGCGGCGGCCGCGTTGGCGGTGGCCTTCTGGCGTTCGACAGCGCGCAGTTCGCTCTGCGGGTCGTGGGTCACCGTGCTGACGTTGCCGCCCCGGTAGCCCATCGCATGTCCGTCAGAGCACTGCCCGTGGTGGCAGTAGACCGCGCCGCCGGAGTTGTTGCCGGGATCGACGGGGCCGGTGTCGACGTACCGCTTGGGGTTGCTGGGGCTGCTGCCGGTGCCACCGATGGGGTAACCGACACCGCACTGATCGGCCATGCACAGACCCGACGGGTCCGATTCCGTGACCGGGGTGTCACCGGAGTAGTCGTACGCGTTCCAGGTCTGCGGTGACCCTGGCGCCAGCAACGGGTCAGGGCTCAGGAAACGGCCGATCGTCGGGTCGTACTCGCGGGCGCCCAGGTTGGTCAGGCCGGTGTTGTCGTCCTGGGTGCCGCCGACGTAGCCGCGCTGGCCCGCTGTCCAGGGACCGGTCTGGTCGCGGCTCTCGCCAAAGGGCTTGTACTGGCGGCGGACCACCTGCTGGGTCTGGGCGTCGACGACGAGCGTGCCGGTGCCCTGGCGGTCGGGGATCAGATAGGTGAAGTGGCCGTCGGAGGAGTGGGTGGCGACGGTCTGGCCGGCCAGGGAGATGTATCGGACGCCGTCGGCGCCGGTCGCGTTCTTCTTGAGGGTGATCTCCTCGTCACCGGTGTAGAGCGTGGTCCCGTCCGGGCTGTGCCGCAGAAGGAGTCCGCCGTCGGCGCCGTACTGGTAGCTGGTGTCGCCGGCGCCGCCGGTGGAGGACAGCTCGGCGAGCCGGTCCTCGTCGTCGTAGGTGAAGGTGTCGGTGCCCGCGCGGGTCGTGCGGGTCTGGACGTTGCCGTTGCCGTCGTAGGTGTAGGTGTTCGACGTGTTGGAGGCCGGGTCCGTCGGCGTGGACCTGTTCACCTGCGCGACGGCGTGGGCTGGCTGCTTCGCCCCGGCGGCGAAGGGGGTGTAGGTGGCGGTGGTGTCGAGGGAGGTGTCACCGGAGGTGCTGTGGTCCACCTGGGCCTGCCGGGCACCGGTGGCGTCGAAGGTCCAGCTCTGCCAGTACGGGGAAGGGCCGCCCACCGTGGCGGAGTTGCCAGGTGCGGGGGTGGCCGCGCAGCCGTCGGTCGCCGTCCAGGCGGCCTTGAGGCGCTGTGCCCAGTCGTAGCCGAAGCACTGGGTGTCCGTCTGGCCGGTCTCCAGCTTGTCCGTGATCCGGGTGACGTTGCCGGACGGCTGGTAGGCGTATTTCGTCTGGTCGGCCATGGCCGCGCCGGACCGGGTCACCGTGGTGGAACCGGTGAGCCGGTGCGTCTGGTCGTCGTAGGTGAGGGTCTGCTGGGCGAAGTTGCCCGAGGTGCCGTACGTGTACTGCTGGGGCTCGTCGAACTCCGTGTAGGTCAGACCGCTGACGTAGGCCCAGCCGTTGGTGTCGCCGCCCACGCCGATGGGGCGGTCGGCGGAGTCGTAGGTGTAGGAGACCGTCTCCGACGGGAGCTTGACGGCCGCCGGGTCCTGGTCGGTGTACGACTGGAGGGTGCCGGTGAGGTTGTAGCGGTTCTGGTGGAGGTACGTGCCGGCCAGCGCGCCCTCGGAGGACGGGACGACCAACTGCGTGGCCTGCACCCAGCCGTGGCTGTCGTAGCCGAGAACCTTGCTGGTGTAGGCGGTTCCGGTGCTGCCGCCGACGTAGCGGGTGGAGGCGCTGGGCAGGCCCTTCTTCAGGGTGTCGTAGGTCCAGGCGGCCAACTGGTTGGCCGCGGCCGGGGTGGCACCGCCGGTGACGTCGTACTCGGCGGTCTTGCGCCCCATCTCGTCGTAGGCGAGCCGGATGACCTTGCCGCGGGCGTCCTTTGTGGTGAGGAGCTGTCCGGCGTTGTCGTAGGTGGAGCTGGAGGAACCGGAGTCGGGGTCGGTCTGGGAGGTACGGCGGCCCAGCAGGTCGTAGCCGCTGCTCCAGGTGTGGCCCTGGCCGTCGTCCTGGCCGGTCTGGTGGCCGGCGTTGTCGTACGCGTACGTGACGGTGTCGGCGTCCCCGGCGGGGGTGTCGCCGTGGTAGCGGAGCAGCTTCGTCGTCCGGCCGCGGGCGTCGGTGTACGTCGTCGTCGGTGTGGAGCCCTGGGCGGGGGTGACGTCGACGCGGTCGGAGCCCGGGAAGGCGGTGGTGGTGCGCCAGGTCTCCGACGCGAAGTGGTAGGCGATCGAGGCGGTGGCACGGCCGGCGCCGTCGTACACCGTGGCCGTCTGGGACGGCGTCTGGTTGTCGGCGGCGTCCACCAGCGTGCCGGACGGGGCGCCGCTGTTGTAGTAGGGGTCGGACGACTTCACCGTCCATCCGTGGCTGTCGTAGACGGTGTCCGTGATGATCCGTCCGCCGTCCGCCGTGGACGTCTGTGTCTCGCGCGGGCGCAGCGAGGAGTCGTAGATCGAGATGGACGTGTCGTAGGTGTTGTCGTCCTTGAGGGTCTGGGTGGTGACCGTCGAGGGCGCGGTGGGGTTGAGGTCGTAGCCGTACTTGGTGTTGGGGTTGTTCGCCGTGGAGAAGCCGGGCTCCCACACCGCCGTGAGCCGGCCGAGCGGATCGTAGGTGCTGGTGGTGGAATAGCCGGCGGCGTCCGTGGTTTTCAGGTCGAGGCCGCGCGCGGGGTCGATGGTGGTCGTGCTGCTGAACGCGGCGGTCTGACCGGTGACCTTGGGCTGGGTGACCTTGACGGCGGTGGGGGAGGCGCCCGTGGCGGGGGTGTAGGTCGTCGTGGTGGTGCGGTTGTCGGCGTCGGTCTCGGAGAGTTCGCGGCCGTAGTCGTCGTAGGTGTTCTGCAGAGCGGTTACGTAGTGCGGGGTGCCGTCGGCGGCGACCGAGTCGGCCTTCTGCACCATCGTCACGTCGCCCTTGGCGGGTACGGCCGTGTTGTCGGTGGACTTGTCGAAGAAGGTCAGGTCGTCGCTGATGAGGTCGGCCGGGTACTTCGGGGTGGCCGAGCAGGAGACGGCGACTTCCTGGACCCGACGGGGGACGGGCAGGGTGTTGCCGGACGCGTCCTTGACGTACCAGGTGCGGCTGCACGTGTCGTCCGCCGTGGTGGAGGTGTCGCCGCGGTCGTCCACGGACATCGGCAGACCGGTGGCGTCGTCGATCGTGTAGTCGGTCTCGGTGGTACGCGGCGTGCCGTCGGCCTTGGTCGTGGTGGCACGTGTGCGCAGTGTGTTGGTGCGGTGGGCGACCAGAGGGTCGAGTCCGACCTTGGTCCGGGACTGGGTCGCGGTCGCCGGCGAGGTCCACGGGTCGGTGGTCTCGTCCGAGAGCAGCGCGCCGCCGTCACCGTTGAAGCCCTCGGTCTCGAACGTCTGGCCGGCCAGCCAGTCCGAGTCTCTCTGCGGGTCGTCGCCGGCTCGGTCGTTCAGGGTGACGGTGCGGGTGCCCGAGGACGTCTTGTCGCCGTCCATGCCGCGGAAGTACGTGTCCCGCGACAGCGTGATCTTCTCGGGCGAGGTTCCGGTGCGGGTCTCGACCCGGCCGTAACCGCGCCACTGGTTCCAGGTGCGGTACTTGGCCTGCGACATCGGGTCGTCGTTGTAGTGCCAGGCCGGGTCGCCGAGGTAAGTGTAGGAGGTCTGGACGGGGAGGCTCTTGGTGGCCGGGTCCTGCGTGGTGACGGAGTCGACGACGAACTTGTTGAACCAGTCCAACTGCGGCGAGATCTGCCCCGGCGGCGTCCAGTACGACGGGAAGCAGCGGTAGGTGTTGGAGTCCGGTGCGGACGGCAGCACCGTGGTGCCCTGGCGGTGGCACTGTGGGCTGGAGTAGTTGACGGTGATGACCTGGCCGGACTCGGTGGTCACGGTGGTCAGTCGGTAGCGGGTGATGGGCTGGTAGCCGTCCAGGCCATCGACCCGGTTGGCCAGTGCCTGGCCCGCGAAGACGACCGGCGGCAGGGCCTTGCTCCCGCCGTCCTTGCCGGTGCGGGTGATG
Source organism: Streptomyces corallincola (assembly GCF_019104725.1). Classification (GTDB taxonomy): domain Bacteria; phylum Actinomycetota; class Actinomycetes; order Streptomycetales; family Streptomycetaceae; genus Streptomyces; species Streptomyces corallincola. The sequence goes on from NZ_JAHRXF010000076.1 coordinate 5,251, forward strand.
GACGACAGCCACAGCGACGGGGTGGTGGTGTCCCCGGTGGCGGGGAAGGTGTGGGCGAGGGCCCAGGCGTCCACGTCCTGGTAGGCGGTGCCGACGAGGATCTTCGTACGGATGCCGGTCAGACGCCTGGTGCTGAAGAACGCGGGCCCGTGGTTGTTGCAGGCCCCGGTGGACGCGCAGGTCTGGTCCACGGGCACGTCGGGCCAGTGCGACGCGTTGGCCGTCGTCATCTTGGACGGGGCGCAGTCGAAACCGGAGTCGGGCAGGCAGCGTTCGGCGGTGTCGAAGAAGACCTGGGCCGCTTCGGGTGCCGTGGTGTCGTAGACCTTGCCCGCGAGCTGTCCGTAGCGGATCTCGGTGAGGTAGGCACCGCGGGTGTACGGGGTCGCCGTAGTGGTGTTGTCGCGGCCGTAGTACCCCGTCTCGGGGGTGTACCAGTAGCTGAGCGCGTTGCCGTGCTTGTCCACGACGTAGTCGAGGTTCCAGCGGTAGCCCTGCTGGCACCAGGAGGCGGCGAAGGTGGAGGCGTGGCAGGGCTCGCCCGTGTCATTGCCGAAGACGGGCGCGGTGAGGACCGAGTTGGTGGTGGCGTTGCCCGTGGCCCAGCCGGGGAGGCGGTTGCGGCCGAAGTAGTACTGGGTGCCGTCCACGGTGGTGACGACGAAGTACTCGTGGTCGTTGTCGTCGTTGACCGTGTCGGTCTTGATCTCGATCTTCTCGCCGTTGTCGCCCTGAGGGTGCCAGGTGTTCGACTTGTCGTCGTGGACCAGCGTGTTCGAGGAGCCGTTGAGCGAGAGTGTGAGGGTCTGCGCGTCGTCCGACCAGCACTCGTCCGAGGTCTTCGGGGAGCCGCCCGCTGTGTCGTCCGCGCAGGACGGGTAGCTGCGCTCCACGAAGCCGGGTGAATAGTCCCAGCCATCGCCTATCCAGGAGGACTGGGCGTTGGTCGAGGAGGTCCGCCCGTCGACGCTCTGCGAGCCGTAGCTCAGGCCGACGCTCGGGACCAGGCTGCCGGGGACGTCGGGGACGGTGATCGGGTACGAGTAGCCGAAGGCGCCGCTGGATCCGCCACCGGACCACTGTCCGGAGGGTGCCAGGGAGGTGGCCGCGTAGGAACCGCCCCCGCCGGACGTCGCGGCGACGGCGGCGATCACCATCGGACGTGCGGCGGCCGCGCCGGAGGGCGTGGCAGCGGTGCGGGGCTGTTCCGGCAGCGCGACATCGGCGGAGACGGTGTGCGTCTGGGCGTCGTTGGCGGAGGTGAGGGGAGTCTGGGTGCGGCAGTCGCTCCGGCCGGGGTCGGTCAGGGCGCAGTCGGGAAGCCGGACCAGGCGGAGCCGGGTGGCCCAGTCGGCGCCGTAGGCGTCCTGGAAGGCCGAGTAGTCCATGCTCAGGCGGGTACGGCCGGACGCCGTCGCGGTGGCGGGCTGCACGGTGAAGACCACACCGCGCAGTCCCAGGCTCCGCGCCGCCGACTGGCCCGGAAGCCGTACGTGCAGCTTCGTGCCGGACTTCGCGGTGCGGCCGCTCCTGGACACCGCCACCGAGACGGGCAGCCCGCCCGCCCGGTGTGCGCCGCCGTGGGCCGGCACGGCCGCGTCGGCGGTGCCTGACGCGGGCCAGTCCCGGTGGGCACGGCCGGGGTTCCAGCGTGGCATCGCCGGCTTGTGGACCGGCTGTCCCGCGACCGGCTTGACGGGTACGGAGCGTGTCGCCTCCGTCTTGACGAGGTAATTCCCGCGCCGTCCGGAGGCGAGCGCCGTCTGAGGGGCGATGAAGCCTGCGAGAAGTCCCAGCGCGGTGACCGTGACGATCCACAACGCGGGAGTTCTGCGAATACGCATACCTCTTCCGAAAATCCGCCACGGCGAATTGCGACGCACTCCGACCCCCCAAGCGAAATTAATCCAGCGAAGAAGCATTCGATCAGAGTGAAGGCGTACTTCACAGGTCCTCCATAGTATGGATTACGTATAGAGATCGCCATGAAATGCCCATGCATACATCATGGAACGGCAGGTGAGGGCATGTTCTGGCCATTAATCAGTGCACGCTACAAGAAAGCTTCCAACTGGATACAGGTGCGGCAAAATCGCCCATAGCCCGGTCTGCGGCCCGCGACCGTACGGGGGCGCTTTTCGGTCGCCGGTTGTCCATTTGAAGCAGCCGCAGGTAGCCTCCTCGCGCCTATCGGCTCTTTTCTCATCGGACGCGACCTGGGGGGCAGATGTCCGGCATTTTTCGCCTGCACCGCACGCAGGGAAGAACAAGAAACAGAACGCGGATACCGGGTCGGGCGCTGGCCCTGGTGTCCGTCGGCGCACTCTCACTCACCTTCGCGCCGGTCGTGCCCGCCGTCGCGGTTGCGGCGGCCGGAGGAGGCATCCAGCCCGTCGCCATGCCGGCACCGCCGCTGCCCTCCACCCGCCCGGACGGCCCGTTGGGCACCGCACGCACGCCGGACGATTCGGGTCTGTCCGCGCAGCAGCAGTCGGCGCTGGCCACCGCGCAGGACAGGGCGGCGTCCACCGGCGCTCCCGTCCAGGTGGACGCGCTGACCACGGAGAACGCGACGGTCGAGGCCAATCCCTCGGGAACGGTCACCTGGACCACCAGCCTGCTCCCGCAGCGGGTCCGCAAGAACGACGCATGGGTGCCTGTGGACGCCTCTCTCCACCAGAACGACGACGGCAGTTACAGCCCGGAGGCGTCGGCCGAGCCTCTGGCCTTCTCCGGCGGAGGAGGCACGGCGCTGGTCTCCATGACGAGCGGCAAGGCGCAACTGGCCTTCTCCTGGCCCCAGTCGCTGCCGAAGCCGACGGTGTCCGGTGCGACGATCACGTACCCGGACGTACTCAAGGACGTGGACCTCCGGCTGACGGCGAACACCCTGGGCGGCTTTTCGGAACTCATCGTCGTCAAGACCGCCGAAGCCGCCGGCAACCCCGCGCTGACGACTCTGAAGCTGACCACCCGTGCCACCGGCGTCTCGGTGTCCGACGACGGCCACGACAACCTGGAAGCGGCGACGCCCTCCGGCCAGGTGCTGTTCAGCGCGCCGCAGCCGGTGATGTGGGACTCCAGCTCCGCCGCCGCCCCGCAACGGCTCGCCGCCGTCCGCTCCGCAGCCGCCACCGGCACCACGGACGACGGCACGTCGGGTCCAGGTATCGGGGCACAGGTGGCCCACGTCGCCGACGATGTCACGGGTACGACGCTGTCCCTGACGCCGGACCAGGAACTCCTGGCCGGTTCCGGCACCCACTACCCGGTCTACATCGACCCGAGCTGGAACCCGCACTACGCCTCCGGCGGCAAGCAGCACTACGTGGAGACGCAACAGGGCTGCTCCACCGCGAAGAACTACGACTCCACCCAGTACGGGGACCCCGGCGTCGGCTACAACAGTTGGTCCGGGTGCATCGGAACCGAACGCTCCTATTTCCAGCTCGGTATCCCGTCCTCCGTGTGGGGCACCCACATCGTGTCCGCCACGGTGGATGTGAAGGAGAACTACTCCGCGAGCTGCAGCCTGTCGTCCGACGTCAAGATGTACCTGTCCGGTGCGATCGGCTCCGGCACCACGTGGAACAGTCGGCCGGCGCTGTCGAGTCTGCTGGCCACCAAGAGCTTCGGCCCCGCGTGCACCAGTGAGCCGTCCGGCGGTTTTTCCGTCACCCCGACCATCGCCAAGAAGGCCGCCGCCAAGGACTCCAACTGGACGTTCGCGCTGGTCAACAGCCATGAGGGCAGCGGCGACGGCAACTACTTCAAGCGCTTCGCCAACAACCCCTCGATGTCCATCGAGTACAACCACGTACCCGGCAAACCCGGCAGCCTCGCCGCCAAGTTCGGCACGCACTCGGTGGGCTGCGGCACCACCGCTCCCTACCCGGTCATCGGCAAGACGCTGGTCACGACCCCGCCCACGCTCAACGCCGTGGTGAGCGACGGCGACAAGGACGCGCTGGCGGCGACCTACAAGTACTGGGTCAACGGCGGCACGTCCACCACCACGACCAGTGCCACCGTCGCCAGCGGCCAGAACGCGCCCAAGCAGTTGTCGTCGTCATTCATGAACGGCCTCAAGAGCGGCGACACCGTCGGCTGGAACGTCACCGCCGGCGACGGCAAGGACACCAGCGCCGCCTCGTCGAGCTGCCACTTCACCGTGGACCTGACAGCGCCCACCGAGCCGACGGTGAAGGACAAGGACGGCACGTACCCGGAGAACGCCCCCGGCACCACGGTCGCGGGTACCACTGGTCACTTCACCCTCAGCACCAACAGCGCGACCAAGTTCCTCTACGGTCTCGACGTCGCTCCTGCCACGTCCAACACCCCGAGTTCCCAGGTGGTGACGGCCTCGGCGAACGCGGCGACCGTCTCGGTCACGCCCACCGCTCCGGGCACGCACACCCTGTACGTGTACGCCGTGGACTCGGCGGGCAACGTCTCCACCCAGCAGCAGTACCAGTTCACCGCCCTCGGTCACGCCGGAAAGACCTACGCCAGTCTCAAGGACGCTTTCAACAACACCGCCGTCACCGACAACGCCGCCCAGGCCGCGGCCGACGCGGACGGGGTCGGCGCGTCGATGTCCCTGCAGGACCTGAAGTCCGCGGGCTGGCAGCCCGGCGGGCGGATCACCGTGGACGGAGCCGCCTTCACCCTGCCCAACTTCGCGTCTGCTTCCGGTGACAACGTCATGGCCGCCGACCAGACCATCCAGATGAGCGGCAGCGGCCGGTCCCTGGTCTTCCTGGGCTTCTCCACCTACGGCTTCGTCGGCTCCGAGCGCGCCGAGGACGACTACTCCAGCCCGGTCATCCCCGACGGCACGTCCGTCGGCGGCACCGAATGCACCCTCGGGAACGGCCAGTACGAGGACTGCCGGGCCGGAGGCCCCTACGGGTCCGTCACCTACTCCGACGGCAGCACCTCGGCCTATCACCTGACCGTCCCCGACTGGGTCTACGGCTCCAACGCGCTGGCTGCCCTGACCCTGCCCCACCGCAATCACAGCAGCGGCACCCAGGAGACCCGCAGCACCAACGTCTACGCCTTCGCCGTCCCGCTCAAGGCCGGCGCCCAGATCAGCTCGGTGACCCTGCCCGACCTGAGCGACACCGCGCGCCAGGACGTCCCCGGCCTGCACCTCTTCGGCATGTCCGTCCGCGACACCATCACCGCGGCTGGCGGTGCCAAGTGGACCGGCGCGTGGAGCGCGCCCAACGAGGGCGCGTTCAACTACGAGGGCACCGACTACAAGAACCAGACCTTCCGTATCGCCGCGACACCGAGCGTCTCGGGCTCCAGCGTCCGCGTCCGGCTCTCCAACGCTCTCGGCCGGACTCCGCTGACCATCGACCACACCACCATCGCCACCCAGTCCTCGGCATCCGCTCCCACGGCCCTCCCGGCCGACCTCACCTTCAACGGCGGCAGCAAGACCGTCACCATCCCCATCGGCGGAGAGGTCTACAGCGACCAGATCTCCTACGCGGCGACCCCGGCCAAGCGCATCATGGTCAGCCTTCACCTGGCGAGCACGGCTCCCTACCTCGTCCAGCACAGTTGGGCCGGGGCCGCGACGCAGTACGTCAGCGCGGTCGGCTCCGGTGACCACACCGCCGACACCGGCACCGCCGCCTTCACCGCCGACGGCGCGCTGTCGGGTCAGTTCACCGACATCCTCACCGGCATCGACGTCGTGACCACCGGCAACCAGCCCACCGTTGCCGTGCTCGGCGACCACCTCACCGATCCGTTCGCCGCCGCCACCAAGCCCGGCATCACCACGCCCCGTATCTCCGACGACCTCGCCACCGCCCTGCGCACCAACGAACTGGGCGTACCGCAGTACGGCATCGTCGCCTCCGGAATCGAGAACAACCGGATGGCCACCGAGCAGGGCCAGGGCGGACCGGCCCTGCTGACCCGGCTCGACCGGGACGTCCTGTCGCTGCCCGGCGTCAGCACCGTGATCGTCGACGAGGGCCTGGAGGACATCGTCGCGGGGACGGACGACATCACCCTGGAGCAGGGCTACGACCAACTGCTCGCCCAACTCCGCGGCTGGGGCATCAAGGTCGTCCTCACCACCCTCACCCCGTGCCACGGGTACGCTCCGTGTACCTCGGGCGTGGACGGCGAACGTGTCGACACCAATAGTTGGATCACGGACCAGGTCGACTTCAGCACCCCGACCGTGAACGTCCTGGACGCCGAGTCGGTGGTCGCCGTACCCGATCAGACGAGCACAGCGGACCCGACGCCCCTGATGCTCGGCGCCGACGCGGCTCCCGGCGACTTCGACACGAGCGACCACGTCAACCTCACCGCCGACGGCTACCAGGCCGTCGCCGGTGCGATCGACCTGAGCGGCCTCGGGCCCGACAACTGACTCGACCGGTTGTCAGGTGGCTCCCTCGTCAACCGGATGAGGGAGCCACTCGCGTTCACGGCGACTCGAGCCCCCGGAGGCGTGTGCGGGTAAACCCGCACGGTCCTCGGCCGAGGCGGACCGATGCGGACCCAGGTGGAGGGAAACGGATGCTTATGTCCGAAGTCTTGGTAACACCGCAGGTGAGACGCGTCACTCAAATAGGTTCGAGTCTCACCCGCCCCACCACAAGAAGACTGCCCGGCCCTGCTAAAGCGTGGTTTCCGGGGATGCTGGGCGTGCGTGCGGAGATTGCCTCCCGGCAGTGCGGGGAATTCCGCTTCGTCCGCGTCAGCGGAGGCGTCTGCGCATCGTTGCACCGGGGGCTCTCTCCTCATCCGCCGCAGGATCGTACTGCGCCGGTGCCCGCCGCATCGACGGCCGTCACGGGGCCACTGCCACGCGGCTCGGAGGCCGAGGCTCCGTGGTCCGTCGGTGAGGTGCTTGGCGGGGTTGTCGATCGAGGCGATGCGTGTCTTTGGTTTGGAGCCGGTGGTGGGGGGGGGCTGGTAGTTGCCGGCGGGGTGCGGGGTGCGGGGTGCGGGGTGCGGGGTGCGGGGTGCGGGATGCGGGTGGAGCATGGTCCAACTTGTGCGCGGGCTGAATGGGCAGCGGCTATTTGTGCTGCTGGTGCGGTGAGCTAGCCCCGCTTGGGCGGGGCCAACTCCTCCGGGCATCGGTAGACGCCCTTCTCGACGAGCTACCCCCGCGTGCGGGGGTAGCTCGGCCGGGCAGGTCGGCGAAGTGTTCGACGTGACGTCGGCCCCGCGCATGCGGGGGTAGCCCGACGGTGTGGGCGCACGCTTCGTGGGAGTTCTCGTCGGCCCCGCGCACGCGGGGGTAGTGCCCTCGGTCGGCCCGGCTTTCCCTCCCGGACGAACCGGTCATCACGATTTGTGATCGGTGCCAGCTCGGATTGCGCCTTGGACGGCCCTGGGGTCCGGTGCTGGACTGGATCCGGGACGGTTCGGACCGCAAGGCCCGCACCCGTGCGTCATCCGTGCAGGCTCGATCCACCGGAGAACACCATGCCTCTCATCCACGTACAGCAGACGCCCGGCAAGACCGCCGAGCAGAAGGCCGAGCTGGTCCGTGAGCTGACCGACGCGTATGTGAAGGCCACGGGCAGCAAGCCGGAGAGCGTATGGGTGACCGTGCAGGAGATCGGCACCGACAGTTGGTCGATCGGCGGCGACACGCTCGCCGCCCGGGCTGCCAAGCGCTGAGACCATCACCCTGCGGGCGCGCCGCGCGCCTCACCGGTGACGTTCGCCCCGGACGGGCGCGGCGAGCGCACCTGCCAGCACCACCGGCCCGCCACCCACCCTCTCCGGATGAATCCGCGCTTTCGGCCGCCCTCTTGACCCAGGAAGTCGCTCGCCATGAAGACCGCGTCAGGACGCACGTCCTCCGTGCTGCTGTTGGCCGTTCTCTGCTCGCTGAACGCCGGTGGTCTGTTCGCCTCCGACATCAACCTGCCGGGCGTGCCGGTCATCGCGCAGGCCTTCCGTACTCCGGTCGCGTCGGTGCAGTGGACGTTCAGCGCCTTCATGATCGGCATCGCGGTCTCGCAGGCGGTCTACGGACCGATCTCGGACGCGTACGGTCGCAAGCGCGTCATCGTCTCCGGCCTCGGGCTCTTCGCCGCGGCTTCGCTGATGTGCGCGACGGCGCCCACCGTCGGGGTGTTCGGCGCCGGCCGACTCCTCCAGGCGCTGGGCGCCGGATCGGGCATGGTGCTCGGCCGGGCCGTGATCAGCGACCTGTGCGACGAGAAGGACGCGGCCCGGATGTTCGCCACGGTCATGCCGATCGTGGGTGTCTCGCCGTCCATCGCCCCGCTGGTGGGCGGCTACCTGACCACGTACGTCTCCTGGCGCGCGCCGTTCGTGGTGACCGCGCTGCTCGGCCTGGTGACGCTGGTCGTGATGGTCGTCTCGATCCCCGAGAGCCTGCCGCCGGAGCGGCGCAGCAAGCACCTCGGCGTCACGCTCAAGGGCTACCCGACGCTGCTGGCCCGTCCGCTGTTCTGGGCATACACGCTCAACTTGGCGGTGGCGTACGGCGGTTACTTCGGCTACCTGGCAGCCTCCCCGCTCGTCTTCGAGAAGATGGGCCTGGCCACCCGGACGACCAGCTTCTGCTACATCAGCGTCTCGGTCGCGTATGTCGCAGGCAACCTCGTCTCACGCACTCTGGTCCGCAAGCGGCCGGTGAATCAGCTGCTGTGGATGGGTCACGGGTTCTTTCTCGCCGGTGCGCTGATGATGCTCGGCCTGGGACTGAGCGGGGCAGGTACGCCCTGGGGTCTGTTGGTCCTGTTGTTCATGCCGGTCATGACCTTCGGCAACGGCTTCCTGCTACCGCTGTCGATGAGCGCGGGCGTGACGACTTTCCGTGCGACGGCGGGATCGGCGTCCGGTCTGATGGGTGCGCTCCAGCTGCTGGCCGCCTCGTTGGGCATCTTCCTCTCCAGTCGGCTGCCGGCGGGCGATCTGTTCGCGCTCGGCTGGTTCGTCCTGGCCGCCGCGGTGCTGGGAATCTGCGCCTTCGCCCTGTTCCTCTCGCTGGCGTCCCGGCAGCTCTCCCGTACGCGAAAAGGCGATGACGATGCCCATGTCGCCGACAAGCGGGACGGCGCATTGCAGGAAGTCGCCGCCCAGTAAGTTCGTGAATGCCATCGGGTAAAGACTGTTCATGAATATGCGAAAATTACTTGCAGGCGTGAACCATTCATCGGCGGCGAAGGGAGCCGTGTGGGTACCGCGCCCACCGGAAGGCGCTGCCCGAGGGTGCTACCCGAAGGCGGCGCCGCCATTCAGTGTGCGAGGATTCCCTGGTGGCGATCCCCGCATAGGCCAAGAATGTTTCGTTGTTCAACAAGTGGGGTCGCTCGGAGCGCTGGGGGACCTGTGGAACTGCGGCAAATTCGATACTTTGTGACCGTCGCCGAGGAGTTGCATTTCGGCAGGGCGGCCGAGCGGCTCCACATAGGCCAGCCCGCGGTCAGCCAGCAAGTACGTCGGCTGGAGCGGGAGCTGCGCACCCAGCTCTTCGACCGCTCCGGCCGCACCGTGACCCTCACCGAAACCGGCCTTGCCCTGCTGTCCGAGGGCCGTGACGTGCTGCGGGCGATGGATTCCTTCGCCTCCAAGGCCCACCGGCTCACCGGCTTGGGTGCGGCCACCTTCCGCGTCGGCATCAGCTCCGCGCTGGGCCCGCGCCTCGACGACTTCCTGGACGCACTGGCCGAGCGCGACTCCGGCACCCGCTTCGAGTTCCAGACCCTCGACGCCCAGACCCGCTTGGCGGAGGTGTACGCCGGACGCCTGGACGCGGCCTTCGTCCGGGGCGTGGAAGGCGCCCCTGGCCTGCGACTTCTCCCGCTTTGGGACGAGCCGCCGGTGGTCGCGCTGCCCGCCGCGCACCCGCTGGCCGCACAGGAACGCCTGGATCTGGGCGACTTGGCCGGTCTTCCCCTGCGGCTGACCTCCCGCAGGGAGAACGCGGTGCTTTACGACGCCGTCGTCACCGCGTGTCGCGCGGCAGGTTTCGAACCGGCCTTCGGGCCGCCCTCCACCGGACTCCAGGACACCCTCGCCGAAATCGGGGCGGGTGCGGCCGGCTGGACCCTGGTGTATCCGATGGCGGTCGGCACGGTCTCCTCCCGCCGCATCTCCCTGCTGCCGCTCAACGGGGATCCCGTCACCATCCGTATGTCCCTTGCTCTACGGGAAAACGCCGATCAGGCAAGGCTTGAGTTGCTGACGGAAGCATGTGCGCGGATGCGCCGGGAAATCGTCGGAGAGAGTTGACGATGGTCATTACTTTGCTCTTTCATTGAACTTCGCTTGAAAGTGCGTGATACGTTTTCGTGGACGAACTTCCGGATTTCACTCCTCAGGAGTGGACGAGACTTTATGGTCGGGTCGCTGAGTTCGTTAACGGGGTGATGTGATGTGGGGTTCCTTTCGGAGAATTCCGTCGAAGTAATTGCGTTGTTGATTCGCGGACAATTCGTCGTGCCGTGGCGCTGTCAATTCCTGCGCATCTCTCACCCCGCCTACTGCATGCGCCATACGTGGAGGGGTAATGATTGTCAATCTTGATGTGACGCTGCGTGACGGGGGCTACCGCAACAACTTCGACTTCCCGCTGGAGTATGCGCAGTACCACGCCCGCGAGAGCGTCGCCGCAGGCATGGAGTGGGTCGAGATCGCGTACCGCAACGGCTCCTTCGCACCCCGATCCGGGATAGGCCGCACCGGTACGGGCGCGGACGACTACATACGCGCGATCGCCGAGGTGGTCTCCCCCGACCGCGTCGGCATGATTCTGCATCCGAAGAACATCACGAAGGACGATCTTCCGCGCATGTACGAGGCCGGCGTGCGTCTCGTACGGTTCTGCCTGCCCTCCACCGCGCCCGAGCACGGGCTCGCCCTCCTCGCCCGCGCCGTCGGTCTGGGCTTCACCACAACCGTCAACATCACTCGCGTCAGCCAGCTGGACCGGCGCCGCCTGGTCGAACTCGCCGCGCAGTCCGGTGACGCCGGAGCCGACGTGGTCTACCTCGCCGACTCCAACGGCAGCATGCTGCCGTCCGAGGTGTCCCAACTCGTCAACCTGGTCCGTTCGGTGACCGACGCGGCCATCGGCCTGCACGCGCACAACAACCTCGGTCTCGCCCTGGCCAACGCCATCGCGGCCGTCGACGCGGGCGCCACCTGGATCGACTCCTCTGTTCTCGGCATGGGCAAGGGCCCGGGCAACCTGGTCACCGAACAGTGGCTGGCCTACCTGCGCCGGTGCGCCGAGGCCGACGCTTACGACCTCGGCCGGATCCTCAGCCTCGCCCACCGCATGGAGTCCGAGATTGCGGAGGCCACCCCCTCCCTGCCCCTGCCCGACCTGGTCCTCGGCCACTTCGACCTGTCCATCGAGGAGCGCGCCAAGCTCCCCGTCGACCGCATCGGCGACGCCTTCTCGGCCGCCCGCGAACTGACCGCAGCGGGCGCCAGGTGACCTCGCTCTCCCCGTCTTCGGGACCGGCGCGCGCCGCCGCGCCGGTCCCGGCCTCCGCC
>NZ_JAHRXF010000077.1 GCF_019104725.1 Streptomyces corallincola
GTCCAGGAGGTTGGCGGTGGCGCGCTGGATACGGGGGTCCACGTGGCCGGGGCGGTCCAGCGCCGGGGACCAGGCGAAGGTGCCGGAGGCGAAGACCCAGGCGCCCGAGGGGGCGCGGTACAGCGAGGTCTCCTGGTGCCGTCGTACGCCCTCGCCGTCGGTGTACGGGGAGTGGGCGAGCAGCACCCGCTCCTCGTGCTCGGGCAGGGCGGTGCGCGGGAAGTACCGGTCGGCCTCGCCCGCGACCAGGCCGGGGATCTCGTCGCCCTCGTGGGCGCCGGTGGCGTCCCACAGCCAGTGACCGGCGTTGCGGACCACCAGCGGGTGCGGCTCGGGGACGCGGCCCGCGTACTGGATGCCGAGGAGTTGCTGTTCGGGGCGGTCGATCTCGCGCCAGAGCACGGGTCTGCCGGGGCCCTTGCGCTTGCGGCAGGTCAGCAGGCGGTCCGGGACACCGGACGCGGAGGGGGCCAACTCCACCTGCCAGTACATGGTGTTGGCGGAGAGGAACACCAGTGAGGTGCCCCGGTCGCGGGCGGCCTCCACGGAGCGGCGCATCGGCACCGACCAGTATTCGTCGTGGCCGGGGAAGACCAGGGCCCGGTAGCGGGAGGGATCGACGCGTCCGGCGTGCAGGTCGCGGGCCTCGGCGTAGGCGAGGTCGTAGCCGTAGCGCTCGGCCCAGCGGATGAAGTCGTAGGCGTGGCCCACGTGCAGCGGCAGTCCCGCGCCCGCGTACGGGCGGTCGAAGGAGACGGTGGTGGCCGCGTCCGCCTCGCCGAGCAGCCCGCCCCGCTCGTCCCAGGCGTGGTAGAGGCTCGCGCCGGTCCGGCCGTCCTCGGGGTAGAGGTTGTACGCCTGCCAGGTGATGTCCGGGAGCAGCAGGAGCAGGTCGGCCGGGTGGTCGTCCCGGACGGTGAACGGGATGTGCGAGCGGTAGCCGTCGGCCGTGGTGAGGACCGCGACGTAGGCGCCGATCCGCCAGTGCGGGGGGATCTGGAGGCGCCAGGACAGCCACCAGTGGTGGCAGGAGACCGTGCGGTCGGCGGCGAGCGGCGCCAGTTGCTGGGTGCCGGAGAGGCGGGGACTGCTGGTGATCATGGCGGCGCCCTCGCCGCCGTGGTGGCCGATCCGGTAGATGTCCACGCTGAACTGCTGGGGCGGATCGACCGTGATGTGGAAGTCGATCGCCTCGCCGGGGCGGACCGCGCCCGCCGAGGCGAAGCCCTTGATCTGGCGGTGCACGTCGTCCGCCGAGCGCGGCTCGGAGCGCGAGACGCGGGGCGCGGGCACGCGCGGGCGTGCGCCGGGCGGCTGCGGCGGGACCGCTTCCACGTACCAGGGCACGACGTGGCCCGTGTCGTCGAAGTAGGTCTCACTGCCGCGCAACCAGGGCACCGGGCCCAGGCCGAAGGGGTCCGTCACGGCGTGTGCGAGCGCTCCCGACTCCCAGCGGCGGATGTGGTCCGAGGCCATGACCGCTCCCCTCCCTCTTGCCCCCCGTGTCCTCAATGGGTGGTGCGAACTCGGTGGTGCCGTTACTCGGTTGTACCGGTGCTTGGTGGTGCCGGTGCTTGGTGGTGCCGGTGGTTGTTGTACCGGTGCTTGGTCGCGCCGGGTGGTGGTGCTTGGTGGTGCGGTGCTTGGTGGTGCTGGTACCTGGTGGTGCGGGTTGCTGGTGGTGCGGTGCTGGGTGGTGCTGGGTGGTGCTGGTGTTCCTGCTCGGTGCTGCCCGGCCGGTTCCCCCGTGGCTCCTCGTCTGCCTTCGGGCGGGCTGTCGTATGTCGCATGGGTTTGCCATGTGCGAGGTCGGTCTCCAGCACATCACATGACGCACGGGGGCGGTCACTATTCGTTGCGAATTGACCTGAAGTGGAAGACGGGTTTCCGGAAGTGGTCCCGGCTCTCAGACCAGGCGCACCGGTTTTTCGAGGCGTATGCCGGTGGTGGTGAGCCAGGCGCGGAGGGGTTCGGGGTCGCCGTCCTCCACGAGGCTGAGCACCTTGGGGCCGAGGTCGGCGGCGCGTTCGCCGTCCAGCAGCAGCGCCGGGCCGTCGAGCCAGTCGAGGGCAGGGGTGGCGCCCGCCGTGTCCACGGCCGCGCAGCACACCATCGCGGTGACGTGGTCGGCGAGCAGATCGCGGGCCGAGCGCGGCGGCTGGAGCGGGAACAGCGGCAGCGCGCCGTCCTCCCACAGTGCGCTGTCGAGCCCCTGCCCCGCTGGTGCCGTCACTCCGGTGGCGCCGCGCGGTACGGCCGCCTCCTCGCGGGCCAGCGCGGCGGTGAGACCGGCGGCGAGGGCGGTACCGCGTTCGGTACCGGGGTCGTCGTCGGCCTCGTCGTCGGCTTCGCCGTTGGCTTCGCCGGGGTGCTCGTCGGAGGACTCGTAGGGGTGCCCGTCGGAGTGCCTGTCGGGGTGCTCGTAGGGGTGCCCGTCGGGGTTCAGGTCGGTGTGCCCGTCGGTGGTCTGGCCGTCGGAAGCGGTGCCGGGGGCCGCGGTTCCGGTGGGCAGGGACGCCGAGCTCGTCGGGGCGGGGCGCTCGGTGAGGTGGTCCAGGACACGGGCCAGCGTGGGGCGGGGCGGCTCGGCGTCGGTGGCGCCGGAGGCGGCCGGGCCGACGCCGAGGGAGTCCAATACGCGGTGCAGCCGGGCCGCGTCCGCGCGCCAGGTGCGGTCCACGACCTCCTCCGGGTACGCCTCCCAGTCCACCGGCGCCCAGTCGGGACCGGTCTCCGCCGGGCCGCCGTGGAAGAGGCGGGCGGCGAGCAGCGAGGCGGCCTCGTCCACCGCGCCCGGCTCCTCCAGCAGATCGCACGCCGGACGCTCCCCCAGCCGGGAGGCGAACCCCTCGGCCAGCCGGTCCCGGCGGGACAGCTCGGTCAGCGCGGCCACCACCCCGGCGTCCAGCCGGGCGGGCCAGCGCCCCATCCGCCACGCGGGCAGCGCCACCCTGGTCAGCAGCCGGTCCCAGCCCGCGTAGGCGAGGCCCACCTGTTCCTGGGCGACGATCCGGAGCCCGTAGTCCACGGCCTGGGCGCGCTCGGCCGCCGCCGTGGCCACCCCGCGCTCCATCAACACCGCGTGCTCGCGGCACGCCCGCAGCAGCAGGCGGACGAGCCAGCCGAGCACCGCGTACACCGGTCGCACCAGCGGAGTGCGGCCCGGCTTGGCGGCCACGGCCACCGTCGCGTCCAGGCCCCGTATGAAACGGCGGGCGGCGGCTATGTCGGGCTGCGCGGACGGGCCCGTACCGGCGACGACCGGCGCGAGCACCGCGCGCAACTCACCGACGCGCATCCACCAGAGGAAGGGGGAGCCGATGACGAGTACGGGGGCGGGGGTGGGGGTGGGGGTGGGGGTGAGGTCGGGGGTGGCGGTGGGGGTGGCCGCCGGGTCGGGGGCGGGGGCCTCCGGGGTGCCGGTGCCCGTTTCGGTGCCGGTGCCCGTTTCGGTGTCGCTGCCGGTGCTGGTGTTGGTGCTGGTTGCGGTGCCGGTGCCGGTCGCGCGGGGAGCCGTACCGCCGTGGGACGGGTGGGTGCGGTCCTCCAGCCAGCTGTCGCAGTCCGGGGTCAGGGCTATCTCGGAGGGGGCGGGCACATCGAGGCGGTCGGCGAGGTCGCGCACCAGCCGGTACAGATCCGGGGCGGACTTCTCCGGCACCGGGACCGTCGGCGTGACGGCGGGACGGGCGCGGGACACGGTCAGGGCGACCCCGGCGGCCACCAGCAGCACCAGTACGGCGGGCACGCCCACCGCCCAACGGGCCGCGTCCCAGCCCGGCCCGACGAGCCGTCCGCCGGGCAGCCCGGCCAGCAGGATCACCTCGGCCGCCGCCGGGAGCAGGGCCACGGCGAGCGCCCGGCTCCGGACGCGCAGTACGGCCAGGGCCCGCGTGCGCGCGGCCAGCGCGCCCATCTCCACTGTCGTTCCGGTCATGTGCGGACTCCCCCCTCCTGCGGATCGCGTCCTGCCCTGGCGTTGCTCACTCCCCCACTGTGGCACCCGCCTCCGACATCGCAATGCCGGTGGGCCAAGTGCCGGAACGCTTGCGCCGCACCATAGTTGGGGCCCCGGCCCGCGTCAGCCGGTTGGGCGATCGGTCACTCGATGGAATGGCTCTGGTCAGAGGTGGGTGACAGATCGCAAGGATCAGGCCCCGGATTTGGGCGCAGGGGTTGGCCCTGTTCCGGGGAGGGGGTTGGGGGTGTGGGGGCCACATGGGCGGGGGCCACGGGGGGGTGCGGGTGGGGTGCGAGTGGGGTGTGGCTGGCGGCCACATGTGGCGGGCGCACGTGTGGTGGGCTGCCATATGGGATGGGCCCACGTGTGGTGGGCGCACATGTGGCGAGCCCACATGTGGCGGGCGCGCGTGCCCTCGCGTTGCGAACCCACATAGGGTGCGCCCACATGTGGGCGCACCCTATGGATGAGCTGAATGAACTGGACGGACTGAAGCGGTTGAGGGGGTCCGCCGGGCTGGAGGGGCCGTACGGACTGGAGGGGTCGTACGGGCTGACCCCGCGCCCTACGCCCCCGCCGCGTCGGCCGCGGCCTTCGCCGCGATGTCCGTCCGGTGCTGCGAGCCGTCGAGCCGGACGCGGGCGACCGCGCGGTACGCCCGCTCGCGCGCCTGGGTCAGATTCGCGCCCACGGCGGTGACCGACAGCACGCGACCGCCCGCGCTGACGACGCTGTCGCCGTCCTGCCGGGTCCCGGCGTGCAGGACGTAGGCGTGCGGGCCGTCCTCGGCCGCGACCTCGTCCAGGCCGGTGATGGGGTCGCCGGTGCGCGGCGTACCGGGGTAGTTGTGCGAGGCGACCACGACCGTCACGGCGGCGTCGTCGCTCCAGCGCAGCGGTGCGAGGTCCGCGAGCGTGCCCTCGGCGGCGGCGAGGAGCAGCCCGCCGAGCGGGGACTTCAGGCGGGCCAGGACGACCTGGGTCTCGGGGTCGCCGAAGCGGGCGTTGAACTCGATGACCCGGACCCCGCGCGAGGTGATGGCGAGCCCGGCGTAGAGCAGCCCGGAGAACGGGGTGCCGCGTCGGCGCAGTTCGTCCACGGTCGGCTGGAGAACCGTCTCCAGGACCTCCCCGACCAGCTTGGGATCGGCCCACGGCAGCGGGGAGTAGGCGCCCATGCCACCGGTGTTGGGGCCCTCGTCGCCGTCCAGCGCGCGCTTGAAGTCCTGCGCGGGCTGCAACGGGACCACGGTCCGGCCGTCGGTCACGGCGAACAGGGAGACCTCGGGCCCGTCGAGGAACTCCTCCACGACCACCCGCTCACAGGCCGCCGCGTGCGCCTTGGCGGCCTCGATGTCATCGGTGACGACGACACCCTTTCCGGCCGCGAGCCCGTCGTCCTTGACGACGTACGGCGCACCGAACGCGGCGAGGGCGGCCTCGGCCTCCTCGGGGGTCGTACAGACGTAGGAACGCGCCGTGGGGACACCGGCCGCGGCCATCACGTCCTTGGCGAACGCCTTGGACCCCTCCAGCAGCGCGGCCTCACCGGACGGGCCGAACACCGGGACACCCGCGGCGCGTACGGCATCCGCGACCCCGGCGACCAGCGGGGCCTCCGGGCCGACCACGACGAGATCGGCACCGAGCCGCCCGGCCAGCGCGGACACGGCCGCACCGTCCAGCGCGTCCACCGGGTGCAGTTCGGCGACCCCGGCGATACCGGCGTTGCCGGGCGCGCAGTACAGCGCGGTGACATCGGGGTCGAGGGACAGGGAGTGGCACAGGGCGTGCTCGCGGGCGCCACCGCCGATGACAAGGACCTTCACGGGGGTCAGCCTACTGGCAGGGTCGCCGAAGGGTGGGGGGCGGGGAAGTTGTGGGTTCCTACGAGGGGCGGGTGCGGCGGAGGTGATGCGGGGGTGGCTCCGTGGAGGTGGTGCGGGGGTGGCTCCGTATCCGGCCCGAGAGCGGCACACCCACCGGCAGGCACCGGCGCGTAGCGGCAGGCACCGGTACGGAGCAGCGCGCACCGGCACGGAGCGGCGCGGCGCGCGGCAACCACCAACGGGGGCCGCTCACCAGCGGCCGTCCTCAACTCCCGTGGAGCGCCTACTCGTTGTTGAACTCCTCCACCACGGTCGCCCCCAGCTCCCGGACGATGAGGTCGTAGCCGGAGAGGGCCGACTCGTGGAGGTCGGGGTCGTCGTCCTCGGGGATGTCGTCCTCGATGGAGACGGGGGGCGCGGCCGGGACGGGCGCCGGGGCGGCCGGGGCGGAGCCGCGGGGCGGGGACGCCGGGGGTGCGGAGGGCCGGGGCGCGGCGGGGGCCGCCGGTGCCGGGGCGGAGGTGCCACCGGGCGCCGGTGCGCCGTAGCCGCCGGGCGCCGGTGCGCCGTAGCCCTGGCCCGTGCCGGAACCGTAGCCGCCGGGACCGCCGCCGTAGCCGCCCGGACCGCCGGACGGCGGAGGTGCGGCGCCGCCGCCGGACGGGTCCACGACCGACTCGATCTTCCACTGCACGTGGAACTGCTCGGACAGCGCCTGCTTCAGTACGTCCTCGCTGCCACTGCTGGCGAAGTTGTCGCGGGCGCCCGCGTTGACGAAGCCGAGTTGGAGGGTGGTGCCGTCGAACCCGGCGATCTGGGCGTTCTGGCTGAGCAGAATCCAGGTGAAGCGGCGGCGGTTCTTGACCGCCTCCAGGATGTTCGGCCAGAGCACCCGGGGGTCGGGCCCGCCGGTGGACGGGGCGGCGGGGGTGGGGGCGGACGCCTGGTGCTGCAGGTGTTGCGCGGGGGCAGAGGCGGGGGCGGATGCGGGGGGCTGGGCGGCGGGTGAACTGGGGCTTGCTGTATGGCCGTTGGGGCCGCCGGGGCTGCCGGGCCCGCCTGTGTTGCCGGGGCCGCCGGGCTCGGGTGCGCCCGCGCCTCGTACGGCCGCGCGGGCGGCGGCGGGACCACCGCCGGGCGGGACGGGGGCGGCGGGGGCTGCCGCGCCGGGGGCGCCGGGGGCGCTGCCGTGGGCGTCGGGGCCGGGGGCGTACCCCATAGCGGGTCCGGGGGCGTACCCCGGCGCGGGGGCGGGGGCGTACCCCATTGCGGGGGCGGAGGCGCCGGAGGAGAAGTTGACGCCGCGCTCCAGGCGGTCGAGGCGGGCCATGAGGGAGCGCTCGTCGCCGTAGGCGGCGGGGAGCAGGACGCGCGCGCAGATGAGTTCGAGCTGGAGGCGGGGCGAGGTGGCGCCGCGCATCTCGGTGAGGCCGTCGTTGAGCAGGTCGGCGGCGCGGCTCAGCTCGGCGGGGCCGAACGTGCTCGCCTGGGCCTGCATACGGTCGAGCACGTCGGCGGGGGCGTCGATGAGCCCCTTCTCGACGGCGTCCGGCACGGCGGCGAGGATCACCAGGTCGCGGAGGCGTTCCAGCAGGTCGGCGACGAAGCGGCGGGGGTCGTTGCCGCCCTCGATGATGCGGTCCACGACCTCGAAGGCGGCGGCGCCGTCCCCGGTGGCGAAGGCCTCCACGACGGAGTCGAGCAGGGAGCCGTCGGTGTACCCGAGGAGGGAGGTCGCCATGCCGTATGTCACACCGTCCGCGCCGGCCCCGGCGAGGAGCTGGTCCATGACGGACATCGAGTCACGCACCGAACCCGCGCCCGCGCGCACGACGAGCGGGAGCACGCCCTCCTCGACCGGGACGGCCTCGCGCCCGCAGACCTCGCCGAGGTACTCGCGCAGCGTGCCGGGCGGGACGAGGCGGAAGGGGTAGTGGTGCGTACGGGACCGGATCGTCCCGATGACCTTCTCCGGCTCGGTGGTGGCGAAGATGAACTTCAGGTGCTCCGGCGGCTCCTCGACCACCTTCAGCAGCGCGTTGAAACCCGCCGACGTGACCATGTGGGCCTCGTCGATGATGTAGATCTTGTACCGGCTGCCCGCCGGGCCGAAGAACGCCTTCTCCCGCAGGTCACGGGCATCGTCCACGCCACCGTGCGACGCCGCGTCGATCTCGATGACGTCGATCGAACCCGGCCCGTTGCGCGCCAGGTCCTGGCACGACTGACACTCCCCGCACGGCGTCGGCGTCGGCCCCTGCTCACAGTTCAGACACCGCGCCAGAATCCGCGCACTCGTCGTCTTCCCGCACCCACGCGGCCCACTGAACAGATACGCGTGATTGACCCGGTTGTTCCGCAGCGCCTGCGACAACGGGTCAGTGACATGCTCCTGCCCAATGACCTCGGCAAAGGACTCCGGGCGATAGCGGCGGTAGAGCGCGAGAGACGACACGTGTACGAGGTTATAGGCGGGGACTGACAAGTGGGGTGGGGCAGGGTGCGGGGGGGGGCGGGGCCGGGGGGCCGGTGGCTGAGGGCTGGGCGGGATTGGCGGCGTGGACATGCCGTACGGGGCGTACGCGGGCGTACGGGGTTCTGGTGGGGGTGTGCCGTACGGGGTTGCCGTAGGGGTGCGTCGTACGGGGCTCACGTAGGGGGTGCCGCCCTACGCGGGGCACCGGGGACGTGCCCGCCGGGGGGTGCCGTAGGGGACGTGCCGTACGGAAACGCAAGGACCCCCCACGCACCCGCCAGAGCCAACCTACCCTTGCTGCCTTCCGGCCCTGGGGGAGTTCAGTCAGATAGCGCCGCGTGAGGGGCTGCGCAAAGAGTACCTGATCCAACGCCCTCCCAACGAGTTCGCAACCACTCCCCCCGGTCATGTAATGTCTCCAGCGGAGGATTCGCCTAGAGGCCTAGGGCGCACGCTTGGAAAGCGTGTTGGGGGCAACCCCTCACGAGTTCGAATCTCGTATCCTCCGCCAGTGCCTCACCGGGCACGATGTCGAAGGCCCCCCTGGAAACAGGGGGGCCTTCGACGTTGTTCTCAGCCCTCGTTGTCCTGGTCTTTGTCCACAACGGGGTTCTCCGGAGCTCCCCAGATCAGCCCTGCCAGCTTCCGGGCCGCCTCCTTCAACATGGGGTCGGTCACGTGCAGGTAGCGAGCGCGCATCCGGGCCGCGCCGCCCGGCTCCCATCCCATGATCTGGTCGATGACCCGGTCCGGGACCCCGAGCAGCATCAGAACCGTGCCGGCCGTGTGGCGAGCGTCATGGAGCCGGCCGTCGCGCACCTGTGCGTCTTCGAGCAGCCGCTTCCAGTCGTGGTAGTCCGTGTTCGGGCTGAGGGGTCCGCCCAGGGGCTTGGTGAACACATACTCCGACTCAACCCAGAGGTTGCCTGCCGTCGCCCGCTCGCGCGCCTGCGCCTCCTCATGCGCGCGCAGCATCGTCACCAGCGGGCCAGGCAACGGAACCACACGCCGACCAGCGCGGGACTTGGTGTTCTTGGTCTCGCGGCGCACCTGCACCCGGTTCGGGCAGTATCCGGCCTTCCGGCCGCACGGCGCCGTGTCCGAGCATCCGTGCTCGTACTTCGGGCGCAACCGGTTCCGGCGCAGCTTCAGGTACTCGTTGTCCAACTCGACATCGCACCACCGAAGCCCCAGCGTCTCGCCCTGCCGCAGACCGAGCGCCAGCGCGAGCATCCAACGTGCGCTGTTCCGCCGCTTGTTGACCTCGACCAGGAGACGTTGCACCTCTTCGACGGAGTACGGCTCCACCTCGGTCTCGTCTTCTTCGATCCGGGGCGGCTTCGCCAGCGCGGCGGCGTTCTTGGACGCGTGCCCGCGCCGCACCGCCTCTCCGAGCGCCGTGCGCGCGGTGCGGTGCGCCTGGTGAGCGGTGCCGGCCTTGCAGCCGTTGCTCTGCATCCTGCGGTAAAGGCTCTCCAGGTGCTCCGGCTCCAAGCGGTCGATGCGGTGCTTCCCGACACCGGGAACAAGGTGCACCCGAACCGCCACCTCGTAACCGTCGTAGGTGTTCTCGCTGACGACCGGCTTGGCGATGTTCTCCACCCAGTGCTCAAGCCACTTGGCAACGGTCCACGGCTTGCCGGGCTGACGAGCCGATCCCTCGTCGCGCTGCTTCTCCAGCCGCTTGACCTCTTCGACCACCTCCTTTCGGGTCGGGCGGGTCAGGTGACGGCGGTAGGGCGTGCCGTCGTCCTTGTAGCCCATCGGCACCCGTCCGTGCCATCGACCGTCCTTGCCGAGGTAGATGGCGGACTCGCCGTTGGCGCGCCGGGTGCGCTTCTTGTCTTCTGCCACGCGCGGGCTCCTCATGAGGTGCGGGAAAACCCGGAGCGCCGCCCGTGATGGGCGGCGCTCCGGTAAGGACGAACTAGGCGGCGCGGTTCTGCGTCCGGCGCGCGGTGACGTACGCGGCCGGGGCGTCGGCGGGAACGCGCCGCAGCCGGCCGACCGGGATGGACTCCAACTCACCGGACCGGATGAGCTGGTAGCAGGTCGTCCGGCCGATCTGGAGTCGGCGGGCGGCCTCTTCCACGGTCAGCAGTACGAGGGTGCTGTCGATGGCGGCGAAGGGGGCCGTGTCCATGCGCGTGATGCTCCTTGATAGAGCGCCAAGGCGTGAAGGCGCGGGTTGTCCGAGGTGTGGATTTCTGCGTCATTGCGTCATCAGCGTCATGCGGGCTGTTGACCTGCTGTTTTGTATGACGCAGGGGTGTGGGGGTGCGTCATGGCAGCGTCATGGGGGTGCGTCATTGCATGACGCAGATGACGCAGGATGACGCAGGGGATGCCGTCTGCGTCATGGGGTTCATCGCAGGTCAGCGGCGGTTTTTCGGTCCGCATGACGCAGATGACGCAGGGCTTTCCCTCTTAGGACAAAAGAGGGGGTGTCTGTGGTGGTGCGGTGCTGCTTCAGGCGGATGTTCGGAGCCGCTTGCGCGGCGCGTCCTTTGCGGGCGGCGGTGCCGCCGAACAGCAAGAGGAGCACCTCGTCGGCGGGTGGTGCTCCTCTTGCTGTTCGCGCGCGGGTCAGAGGGTCTGCTGTTGGTAGGGGGGTGGGGAGGGGGTTCGGGTGAGTTCGAGGTAGCGGCCTGTCATGGTGCGGCCGGAGTCGATGAGGACGCCTCGGGCGGCGAGGGTGGGCTGAAGCCGTTTGAGGCGGTCGGAGAGGACTTTGCCGGTGGTGGGCCATCCTTTGGGCAGGGGACGGCAGTCGTCACCCGCGTAGAGGCGGCTGAGGCAGTGCAGCCACTCGGTGGAGGTCATCCGCTGGGCTGTGCCCGGCTC
This sequence comes from Streptomyces corallincola, assembly GCF_019104725.1. Lineage (GTDB taxonomy): Bacteria > Actinomycetota > Actinomycetes > Streptomycetales > Streptomycetaceae > Streptomyces > Streptomyces corallincola. The sequence goes on from NZ_JAHRXF010000077.1 coordinate 11,110, forward strand.
GACGGTGTCGGCGTGCGTGAGGACGGTCTGTGCGAGGAGGTCGCCCTCGATCACGTCGTCGTTGAGGTCGTCCAGGCGGGCCCGGTAGGCGGCGAGTGCTCCGAAGCCGGTCGCGGCGTCGAGCTGCGCGCACAGGTGCGCGAAGTCCGCCATCCGCAGATCGGTGGGTGTCTCCGCCTCAGCCGCCCGCACCTTGACCGTGAGATCAAGCAGCGACCCCAGGATCACGGGCAGCGCTTCCGCGTACTCCGCCCACAACTCCGCCTCCGTACGCCGGACACGGGGCCTCTCCAGCCGCAGCGGCAGAAGGCGTTCCGCGAGGTCGGGGCGGATGACGCCCACGTCGATGCCGGTCAGGAGCAGGGGGCGGCGGTAGCGGGCGCGGAACACGTCCCCGTCGGTGAACAGGGCGCGTTTGACGTTCTCGGCGCCGGTGACGATGCAGCACATGGCGTCGGAGAGGTCGGGGGTCATGTGGGAGAGGTTGTCCAGGGCGGTGACCCATCCGGCGGCCACGGCCGCGATCAGGTTCTCCTCATCCTTGGGGGCGCGGCGCAGGTCGCCGGTCATGCCCTCGATGATCCGTACGAGCATCCGTCCGCCGGTGGACTTGCCCGCGCCCTGGGGTCCGGTGAGGAAGGGGGCGGGGACGGGGACGGAGGGTCCGAGGCAGCCGATGAGCCAGGCGATGGCGAGGCATTCGGTTTCCGCGCCGGCGAAGTTGCACAGCCGCAGGAGCAGGTCGATGCCCTTGCCGTCGGTGTCCTTGGCGGGGAGGGGGAGTTCGCCGGTGAGCTGGGTGCGCCGCCAGCACACCTCACGCGGGTCGGGGACGGTGATGTCCCAGCCGGTGGGGTGGATACGGACGGACTGCCCGTCGGCGCGTCCGAGGTCCAGCCAGGTCGCCCCGTCGAAGCCGGGCGCGACACGGATGTGCACGGGCTGTACGTCCTCGGTCAGCGCGAGCGCTTCGATCAGGTCGAGGGCTTCTTTGAGGGCGGTGCCGTTGAAGACGCCGCGACCGTCGCGGAAGAGTCCGACCATGAGTTCCTGGCGGTGGCTGCCGGTGGTGCCCTGGGAGCGGATGGGGCGGGCGACGGGGTGGCCGTTGCGCTGTGCGTAGACGGTGCCGTCGGCGGTGCGGAAGTACCGGAAGTGCGCTTGGGCGTAGTCGGTGATGATCTCGCGGGCGGGGTTCTTCTCGTCGTCGGACATGGTCACAGTCCCAACCGGGTGCGGGCGTTGGTCCACGCCTCGGTGCAGTGCCGCAGAGTTTCGCCTTTGGCCTGCGCGGCGGTGAACAGCCGGGTCATGTGGGTGTCGGTGAGGCAGCCGCACCGGCCGTGCGTGGACAGCACCGCCAGGAACGTCCGGTACACCGTGGCGTGGACCGCGTTGGAGGCGCTGGTGATCTGCTGTTCGGCCATGTGGATGCCCCGGTCCAGGAAGGCGGGGGTGCGGTGCCGACACCCCCCGCCGCCCACCGGCACCGGCACAGCGGCGACGGCGGTGGTGATGTGCGGTGCCGGCCGGGCCGGGGTCTGCCGTACGGCCAGGGCGCGGACGGTGTCGGGCAGGGCGGTGAGGGGGCCGGCGCCGGGTCCGAGCCAACGGGCGTAGGACATCGTGGACTTGATGTCCACGCCGGGGCGGACCGCGTTCGAGGACCGCATGACGCCCCGGTAGATCCAGTGTTCGCCTCTGGTCGTGGTCACGGTCCGGGTGGGCGGCAGGGTGTCACGGGCCCAGGTGAGGGCGGCGGGGTTGTCGAGGTCCACCACGGTCAGGCCGGCGCCGCCGGGGTGGTAGGCGAGGCAGGCGGCCCGCCGCCACGCCGCCGTCCACGCAGGGGAGGTGAGGACGTGGGGGTCGGTGGTGGCGGCGGCCCACGCGTGGCACGGCGCGGCGCAGGTGCAGGGGCCCGCCTGCCGCATGTGGGGCCGTCCCCCGCACGCGGTGCCGGTGCAGGCGGGGCAGTTGGCGAACGGCACCTTCCCGGCCCGCAGCGGCAGGACCGGGACACCGGTTGCTGCGAGGACGAGAGCGGCCTGCTGGAGTTCGGGCGTGGTGTTCATGCCGCTGCCTTTCCTTCCAGGGCGAGGTACTGGGTGGCGATCCAGTGGGTGTAGGCGGGGGGTACAGCTTGGCGGGCTTCGATGCTGGTCATCCAGGTGCAGCCCATTGCGTCGGCGTAGGCGCGTTCGCCTTTGTGCTCGAAGGCCAGCAGGCCCTTGCGGTGCCAGCACGGCGGGAGGAGGTCTCCGCCGCCACCCCATGACGTTTCGAACGTGCGGTGGCGGCGGATGTTGAGCCCGAACTGAGTGCCGCACAGCAGGTAGTCCGGCCTCAGCGGAGCTTCCGCGACGTTCTCCATGACCCACGGCAGTCCCGAGGCTTTCAGGCGGGTGCGGCCAGGGGAGAGCAGGTCGGGGTGGTCGGCGCGGTTTCCGCGCCATCCGGTCACGCGGGCGAAGCGCTGGCACGGCCAAGAGGCGTGGACCAGGTCGAACCCGTCCAGGGGGAAGGTGAGGGCGTCGCCCTGGTGGAAGGTGAAGGGGTAGTTCGGCTGCGGGCGGTGATCGACGCCGGTCACGTCGAACCCGGCCAGGTAGTAGCCCATCGACAGGCCGTCGGCACCACAGCACAGGTCCAGCACCCGCAGGCCGTTCGGCCTGCGCAGCGGCAGCACGCGGGCGTTCACGCAGCCACCCCCAGCACCGGAGCAGGATCGGCAGGCCCGGCAAGGGCCGCACGGCCGATCCACTCGGTGTAGGCGGGCGGGATGCATTCGCGGATGCCGTCGCGGTTCATCCACGGCACACCGAGCACGGCGCGTGCGAGGGGGACGCCGGAGAAGTTCCCGACGTACTGCCCGTAGTGGCCGGGCGGGACCGGGCGCCCCATCTTGGCCTGCGGCACGGTGTGGTCGGGGTGCTCGGGCTGGGTGAGGTGGAAGCCGCCGCCGGTCTCGAAGTAGCGGTGCCGGTAGGTGTCCACCCCGAGCATCGGCCCGCACAGCATCACCGGCCCGCGCAGCTTCGGCAGCGCACCGCGCACGTTCTCGATCACCCACGGGCGCCCGGTGGTCTCCAGCGCGGTGCGGGTGGGGGCGATGAGGTCGGGGTGGGTGCGGCTCTGGATGCGCTGGCACTCGCTGTCGTGCTGGCACGGCGGGGAGGCGTGGATGAAGTCGAACCCGGCACCGTGTTCCAGGACGAACGCGATGGCGTCGGCCTGGATGAACCGGTACGGGTAACGCGGCTGCGGGTCCTTGTCGATGCCGGTCACGTCGAACCCGGCGTCGGCGTAGCCCTTCGCGGCGCCGCCCTGGCAGCAGAACAGGTCCAGCAGGCGCGGGCGCACGGGTGTGCGCTCTCGCCGGATAGGGGTGGGTTGCGTCATGCTGGAGGTCTCCAGTTCGGTATCAGCGGGCTGGATGGGTGAGGGCGACCCCGGCTTCATTGGCGTGAGAGGGGGTCGCCCTTGGCGTTGCTAGCCGTGGAAGTGGTTGCGCTTGATGACCGCCCGGCGGATGTTCACCGTGGTCCCGGTCTTGTGGCCCTTGCCGGTGAGCACTTGGACGGCGACGAACCCGCCGAAGACCACGGCGGCCAGCACGATGAGCTGGGTGATGAGCGCGGTGAGGGCGGTGATGAAGGCGGTGAGCATGAGCAGTCCGCCGCACACCGCGAGGAACCCCACCCCGCCCACGGCAACGTTCACCGCGACGCGGGACACCGCCGGCTTCACGGTGGCCGGGTCGGGGTGGGCGGGGGTGACGGCGTAGCCGGTGACGACCCGGCCGTCCGGCAGGACGACGCTCGCCACGGTGGGGACCGTCTCCGGCTGCACCGCAACGAGCGGTGCCGGGACGGACACGGTCGGGGTGAGGGGGACAGGGCGGTGGACCTCTGCGGCCCGTACGGCGGGCGGTCGGGGGGTGTGGTCGGGGAACATGCGGAATCCCTTCCGATACGTGGTCAGGGAGGCACAGCCACCCCCTGTGGGGTGCGCTGTGGAGGGGGTTTTCGGGGGTTGACCTGGGGTGCCTCCCTGCCTCCCTGAACGATCATTCGTGCAGGTCAAGTGCAGGGAGGCGGGTCAGGGAGGGGGTCAGGGAGTTCTCCCTGCCTCCCTGACCCGAACCGGGTCGCCTCCCTGCTACTCGGGGGTGGAAGCGGAATCGTCGTTGTCGCGTTCCGCGAGGACGCGGGTGATCTGGTTGCGGCCGACGACCATGCGGCCGTCCGACTTGTAGGGCTCGGCTCCGGTGCCGTCCAGGACGCGGGTGAGGTCGCCGGGCGACCAGTCCCCGTACGCGTCCGCGTCCAGTGCGGAGAGCCGCTTGATGACGTCCTGGGTTCGCAGCCGGGGCGCGTCCCCGAGGACGGTGGCGATGTCCGCGAGCGGGTCACGGTCTTCACCGGACTCGATGACGGTGAGGGTGGTGACGCCGTCGCGCAACGCCTTGGCCCGTTCCGCGATCTCGGTCGCGTCGTCGGTGCTGATGTAGTGCGTGCGTACGGTGATGGATGCCTGGCCGGCGGGGATGGCGATGCCGTCCGAGGCGACGACGACGGTGCCCTTGTCGAGTCCGGGGCGGAGCAGGTTGGGGGCGGCGCCGCCGTCCACGGCCTTGTCCCCGAGTGCCATGCGGGCCTGGGACTCGGTGCCGAGGGCGAGGGAGGCGCGGGTGTGGGCGCCTTCGCGGACGAGCTTGGGGAGGTTCTGGTCGGTGGGGTCCTGGGTGCCCTGCCACATCAGGACGTTGACCGCTCGGCCCTGGTTGTGGATCTTTCGTACGGCCGTGAAGTAGCGGGAGGTGGCCTTGGAACCGCCGTAGGGGGCGCCTTCCTTGACCTTGCCGTCCTCGTTGACGTGGCGGGTCCTGGCGGGGCACATGAACGCCACCTGTGCTTCGTCCACGATGACGACCAGCAGCGGGAACGCGGTGCCGGGC
>NZ_JAHRXF010000078.1 GCF_019104725.1 Streptomyces corallincola
GGGGGGGGGGGGGGGGGGGGGGGGGGGGGGGGGGGGGGGGGTGGGGGGGGGGGGGAGGGGGGGGGGGGGGGGGGGGGGTGGGGGGGGGGGTGGGGCCGTCCGGGTGGTGGGGCATGGCGTCAATGTAGCGATGCCTGGTCAGGGATAACAGATCAAAACGATCCTATTGATTAACCGCTCACCTTGAGCTAATTTCCTGGCCATGTCTCGTCCGCTGCCCATCGCCCTGGTCCAGGCTCCGGCGCTCGCCGCCACGGAGGCTCCGTCCCGGTTTGCCGAGGATGTGGAGCTGCTGTTGGCGCGGTTCCCGCAGACTCGTCTCGCTGTCTATCCCGAGCTGCATCTGTGTGGCGTGGACTCCTCCGCTGATGAGACCGAGCAGCTGCGGGCTGCGGCCGAGCCGCTGGACGGGCCGCGTTCGCGGCGGCTCGCGGAACTCGCCGGGGATCTCGGGATCTGGCTCGTGCCGGGCACGGTGTGTGAGCGGGGGCCGGGGGGCGAGTTGTTCAACACCGCGCCGGTCTACTCCCCCGAGGGGCGGCTCGTCGGGTCGTACCGCAAGATCTTTCCGTGGCGACCGCACGAGCCGTACGACCCCGGTGATCGTTTTGTCGTCGTGGACGCGCCCGGTCTGGGGCGGATCGGGTTGTCGATCTGTTACGACGCCTGGTTCCCGGAGGTGGCGCGGCATCTGGCGTGGATGGGGGCCGAGGTGATCGTCAACCCGGTGATGACGACGACGGCGGACCGGGCGCTGGAGCTGGTGCTCGCGCGGGCCAACGCCATCGTGAATCAGGTGTTCGTGGTGAGTGTGAACACCGCCGGGCCGTCGGGGACGGGGCGGAGTCTGGTGGTTGATCCGGAGGGGCGGGTGCGGGTGGAGAGTCCGGATTCGGGGCCGGCGGTGCTGAGCGACGTACTTGATCTGGATGAGGTGGAGCGGGTGCGGACGTATGGGACGGCGGGGCTGAATCGTATGTGGAGTCAGTTCCGGGAGGGGGACGCGGCGATCGGGCTGCCGTTGTACGGCGGGCGTATCGATCCGCGTTCGTGGCCGCCTGCCGCGCGTTGAGTTTCTTGTCCCGTTTGCTCGTCAAGTCGTTGAACTGATGAGTCGTTGAGCTGTTGAGTCGTTGAGTTGTTGGCGCGTCTGTTCGTTCGCTTGTGCCCAGTTCAGGGAGCCTTCATGGAGAACACATCCGGCCGCGGTCTCACGCGTGCGCTGACGTTGAGGTCGGTGGTGCTGTTCGGCCTCGCGTACATGACGCCGCTGATCGTGCTCGGCACGTTCGGGGTGGTGGCGGAGAGCACGGGGGGTGCCGTACCGACGGCGTATCTGATGGCGCTGCTTGCGATGCTGTTCACCGCGCACAGTTACGGTCGGATGGCCGCCGCGTATCCGGTGGCGGGGTCGGCGTACACGTACGTGCGGCGGGCCATAGACGCGCGGGTGGGTTTTCTCATCGGCTGGGCGACGCTGCTGGACTATTTCTTTCTGCCGATGGTCATCTGGCTGATCGGCGGCGCCTATTTGCAGGCGCAGTTCCCGGCTGTTCCGTTCTGGGTGTGGATCGTCGGGTTCATCGTGCTGACGACCGCGCTGAATGTGCGGGGTATCAAAACGGCCGAGCGGGCGAATAACCTGCTGATGGCCTTTCAGGTGCTGGTCATCGTGATCTTCGTGGTGCTGTCGCTGCTGCATGTCACGCATGTGGGTGGTGTGGGGGCGCTGGCGAGCGGGGCGCCGTTCGGGAACCACGCGACGACGCTGGCGGGGATCTCGGCGGGCGCCGCCATCGCCGCGTACTCGTTCCTGGGGTTCGACGCGGTGACGACGCTGACCGAGGAGACCGTCGCGCCCGAGCGGACCATGCCGCGTGCGATTCTGCTGATCGCGTTGATCGGCGGGGGTATTTTCGTGGTCGTCGCATGGGCCACGCAGCTCGCTCATCCCGGGAGCGACTTCGACGATCCGAGTTCGGCGGCGTTCGAGATCGCAAAGACAATCGGCGGGGATCTGTTCTCGTCGGTGTTCCTGGCCGGGCTGGTCGTGGCGCAGTTCGCGTCGGGGATCGCGGCGCAGGCGAGTACGTCACGGTTGTTGTACGCGATGGGGCGGGACTCGGTGCTGCCGCCGAAGGTTTTCGGGCGTATTCATCCCCGGTACCGGACTCCGGCGCTGAACATCCTGCTGACCGGTGTGGTGGGGCTGATCGCGCTCGGGCTGACCGTGGAGACCTCGACCTCGTTCATCAACTTCGGTGCGTTCGTCGCGTTCACCTTCGTCAATGTCGCCGTGATCGCCACGTTTGTGCGGGAGCGGCGGGCGGGGCGGCGGCTGGGTGTGCTGGGGTTTGTGGTCGCGCCGGTGATTGGTGCGGGGGTGGATGTGTGGCTGCTGGTTCATCTCGACGGTAAGGCGTTGATGCTTGGGGGTGTGTGGCTGGTGCTGGGGGTCTGTTACCTGACGTATTTGACTCGGGGGTTTCGGCGGCCTCCGCCGGAGATGTCGTTTGAGGAGGAGGGGGCTTAGGTTTTCCGGGGTTGAGGTGGCGGGTTGCGGGGGCCTGTCCAGGGGGCGCGGAGGGGTGGGGGTGGTTGCGCAGTTCCCCGCGCCCCTTGAGGTGTCAGTGCGTGCGTCGGCTGGAAGGCTGGGGGTGCTTCTGCCGGTTGTCGGGTGGCCGTCGCCTGTGGCTGGTCGCGCAGTTCCCCGCGCCCCTTAAGGATTCTGTGTACACGTCGGCTGGGAGACTGGGGTTGCTCCTGCCGGTTGTCGGGTGGCCCTCGCCCGTGGTTGATCGCGCAGTTCCCCGCGCCCCCTGCGGAGTCGGTGTGCACCCCCGCTGGAAGCCTGAGGTTGCTCCCGCCGGTTGTCAGGTGGCCCTCGCCCGTGGTTGATCGCGCAGTTCCCCGCGCCCCCTGCGGAGTCGGTGTGCACCCCCGCTGGAAGCCTGAGGTTGCTCCCGCCGGTTGTCAGGTGGCCCCCGCCCGTGGTTGATCGCGCAGTTCCCCGCGCCCCCTGCGGAGTCGGTGTGCGCGTCAGCTGGAAGGCTGAAGTTGCTCCTGCCGGTTGTCGGGTGACCGTCGCCTGTGGCTGGTCGCGCAGTTCCCCGCGCCCCTTGCGGAGTCGGTGTGGGCGTCGGCTGGAGGGCCGGGGCTGCTCTTCTCTGCGGGCCTTGGGTGGCTGTGTCGTAGAAGTGGCGGTGGGCGGCGGGCGGGCGTGGAATGGAGAGAGCGGGGGCCGACACGTGGAGGCGCCGTGGGTGTGACACCGCTGACCGGGATTCTGGCGGGGCCTTTCGAGGAGCGTTACGCGGTTCCGGCGATCAACGTGTTCGACGATCTGACGATGGAGGCGGTGCTCGCGGCGGCCGTGGAGAACCGGTCGCCGCTGATCGTGCAGACGTCGGTGAAGACGGTGAAGTCCATCGGCAGCGATGTGCTGTATGCGATGTGGACGGCAATGACCGCGCGTGTCGATGTGCCGGTGACGCTGCATCTTGATCACTGTCCGGAGCGTGAGGTCATCTCCGAGTGTCTGCGGCGGGGCTGGAACTCGGTGCTGTTCGACGCCTCCAGGCTGCCCGTGGAGGAGAACATGCGGCAGACCGTGGAGGTGGTCGCGGAGGCGCGGGAGTACGGCGCGGCCGTGGAGGGCGAGATCGAGGCGATCACCGGGGTGGAGGACGGCGTCGGCAGTGACTCCGCCGCCGAACAGCAGTCCCTGGAGGTCGCGTTGGAGTTTCTGCGGACGACCGGGGTGGACGTGTTCGCCCCGGCGATCGGGAACGCGCACGGCTCCTACAAGCAGGCGCCGGTGCTGGACGCGCGGCGGGTGTCGGACATCGTGGCCGCGTATCCGGTGCCGATCGCGCTGCACGGTGGGAGTGGGCTGTCCGACGAGCAGTTCCGCGATCTGATCTCCCGAGGGTGCGCGAAGGTCAACATCTCCACCGCGCTCAAGGAGACGTACATGAAGTCGAGCCTGGCGTTTCTGCGGGACGCGGAGGAGCGGCAGAAGTGGGACCCGCCGTCGCTGTTCCGGGCGGTGCGCGGGGATGTGATGGAGCTGGCCGGTTCGCTGATGCGGCTGTTCGGCAGTGCCGGGCGGGTGGGGTGACGTCGTGCCCGGCCTGGTCTTCGACTGCGACGGCGTCCTCGCCGACACCGAGCGCGACGGTCATCTCCCCGCGTTCAACGCGGTGTTCGAGGAGTTCGGTCTGCCGGTGCGGTGGAGCGACGCAGAGTACGCGGAGAAGGTGAAGGTGGGCGGCGGCAAGGAGCGGATGCGGACTCTGCTGACGCCGGAGTTCGTCGCCGCGAACAACCTGCCTTCCGATGCTGAGGAGTTGGACGCTCTCGTCGCTCAGTGGCATCGGCGGAAGACGGCGGTGTACACCGAGATCATCCGTAGCGGCAGCATCCCGCCCCGGCCGGGTGTCCGGCGGGTCGCGGAGGCCGCGGACCGGGCCGGGTGGACGCTGGCGGTCGCCTCCACCTCCGCCGAGGCGTCCGTGCGCAGTGTGCTGGAGCTGGCGATGGGGTCCGAACTCGCCTCCCGTTTCAGCGTGTTCGCGGGTGATGTCGTACCGCGGAAGAAGCCCGCCCCGGACATTTACGAGTACGCCGTGCGCGGCATCGGGCTGGAACCGGGGGACGCGGTCGCCGTGGAGGACAGCCGGAACGGGATGCTGGCCGCGCTCGGCGCGGGGCTGGCCTGCGCGGTCACCACGAGTGCGTACACCGCGGACGAGGACTTCGGCGGGGCCGGGCTGGTCGTCTCCTCGCTCGGGGAGCCGCCGCCGGAGGAGGTCGTGGCGCGGGTGATGAGCGATCCGCTCGGGGTGCGGCCCGGGGCGTGGGTGGTGCTGAGGGATCTGGCGGGGTTGCTGGGAGCGGGGAGGGTGGGGAGCGGTGGAGGGGGCGTCTCGGAGGGGGGCAGCGCTGGCGAGGCGGACCGGGGTGAGCGTGGCGGGGGGAGTGATGGCAGCGGTGGGGCGTGGACGGGGCGGGCTGGGACCTAGCGGCAGAAGGATCGAGGAGTCATGCCATCAGCTTCGACACACGTGGACGACCTGTCGTACGTCGTCCGGACGGTGGCGCGGACCGCCGTGGACAACGAGCGGGCGTTCGGTGATCTGGACGCGGTCGCCGGGGACGGGGATTTCGGGTACTCGCTGGCGCGGGGGTTCGAGATCGTGCTCGCGGACTGGGACGGGCTCGTTTCGGATTCGCCTTCGGAGTTCCTCAAGCATGTCGCGCTGGTGATCTCCAAGCGGGTCGGTGGTACGTCGGGGCCCTTGTGGGGCACCGCTTTCCTGCGCGCCGCCGGGGCGGTCCGGGACCGGTCGGAACTCGGTGCGGCGGACGCGGTGGCCATGTTGCGGGCGGCGGCCGAGGGGATCAAGGCGCGCGGCAAGTCCGACGTGGGTGACAAGACGTTGCTGGACGCGTTGGTTCCGATGACGGACGCCGTGGAGAGGCGGCTTGCGGAGGGGGGTGGCGACGCCGGGGAGCTGGCATCGGTGGCGGCCACCACGGCACGTGCGGCTGCCGACGCGACCACGTCCATGCAGGCCAGGCGGGGGCGGGCCAGTTACACCGGGGAGCGGAGCATCGGTTCGCCCGATCCGGGGGCGGTGGCGGTCGCGGTGATGGCGGAGCGGGTGGCGGAGGGGTGGGGGGATCGGGGGTGAGGCGTGGGAGGCATGGGGGCGCCCGGTTTCCGGGGTGATGCCGGGGTGCGGGGGTGGGGGTCCGGAGGGGTGGGGTGAGCAGGAGGAGTGAGGGCATGAAGAAGTTCGTCAACGATCCGAAGGACTACGTCGCGCAGATGCTGGAGGGGCTGGCGCTGGCCAATCCCGACACGCTCACCTACGTGCCCGAGTACAACCTGATTCAGCGGGCGGACGCGCCTCGGGACGGCAAGGTGTCGATCGTGCAGGGTTCCGGGTCCGGGCACGAACCGGCGCACGTGATGACGGTGGGGCCCGGCATGCTGGACGCGGCCTGTCCCGGTGACGTGTTCGCCGCGCCGCCCGCCGACTTCGTGTACGAGACGGTGAAGCGGGTGGCCTCCCCCAAGGGGGTGCTGCTGCTGGTGAACAACTACACCGGTGACCGGATGGCGTTCGAGATGGCGGAGGAGCTGGCCGCCGCCGACGGGGTGACCGTGCGGACGCTGTTCATCGACGACGACGTGGCCGTGCAGGACTCCACGTACACCGTGGGGCGGCGCGGGGTCGCCGGGAACTTCTTCGTGATGAAGGCGGTGGGGGCGGCGGCGGAGCGGGGTGCCGACCTGGACGAGGTGTTCCGGATCGGGGAGAAGGTCAACTCCGTGACGCGCACGATGGGCATGGCGCTGACCGCGTGCACCCCGCCCGCGAAGGGCTCGCCGCTGTTCGAACTCCCCGCCGACGCCGTCGAGATGGGTGTCGGCATCCACGGCGAGCCGGGCCGTGAGCGTCAGGAGCTGCGCTCGGCGGACGAGATGGTGGGCGAGTTGGTGAGCGCGGTCGTGGACGACCTGCCGTTCGCCTCCGGCGACCGGGTGGCCCTGATGGTCAACGGGCTGGGCGGCACACCGATCGGTGAGCTGTACCTCGTGTACGGCCGCGCGCACCGGCAACTGACCGAGCGTGGGATCGAGCCGGTGCGGAGTTACGTCGGTGAGTACTGCACCTCGCTGGACATGGCCGGGGCGTCGGTGACGTTGGTGCGGCTGGACGAGGAGATCGAGGGGTTGCTGGCGGAGCCTGCGGAGATTCCGATCCGGGTTTTCTGAACGGGGAGTTGGGCGACGGCGGAGGCGGTGTGACGGGGGCACGAGTGACGTGACGGGCGCGCGGGAGGCGACCGCCGTCCGTCCTCGTCCTGCGGACGCCCAGAGGGTGGTGTGCCGGGGGCCAGTCGGTTCGGGGGCGTTCGATCCGGTGTGGGAAACGTCGCGGAGGTCCGGCGGGTGGTCCGGGACACGCGCGCCACGGAGGGTGTACCCGGTGGCTCCGCGTGTTTGTGTCGCTCACCCGCAACCTCTGCGGGGCTCGCGCGTCTGTGGGGTCGAGGGGCCGGGACACGGGTTGTCCGCGGCCGTCGTGATTCGCCGGGCTGGCGAAGGGGCCGGGAAGGTACGTGTCGATGCGATTCGGGTGGCTGCGGGAGAAGCGGGGCGGGCGTGGGCCCGTGGGGTGGGGCCGGGTGGTCGGGCTGCTGTCCGCGGGGGTGGCCGCGGCGGTGCTGGTGACCGGGTGCTCGGAGGCGGGTGGATCGTCGCGGGTGCCCGGGTCGGACCGGGGTCGCAGCTCGTCGGCCTCCGATGCCGCGTCCTCGTCCAGCACCGCTCCGGCGACCTCCGGGACGCGGTCGGCGGGGTCAACGCCCCCGGATCGTCAGCCGAGTTCGCATCCTCCCGTGTCGTACCGGCCGTCCTGGCCGGACCGTACGACACGGACGGCGGCCGGATATCAGGTGAACACCTGCGTGCCGAAGGAGTTGCGTGACAGCGCGACCGTGCTGACCACCAGTGACGGGGTCCATCTGTCCGCGCTGGAGTTGGGGGACGGACCGGACGGGGTGCTGCTGGACCACGAGCAGGGGTACAGCATCTGCTCGTTCGTCGGCATCGGGCAGGCGCTGGCGTCGGCCGGTTACCACGTGCTGATTCCCGAGTACCGCAACCACGGCGCGTCCGAGAAGAGCGCCGACAACGAGCACATCGGGCGGGACTCGGACGCCGCCCTGGCCGAGCTGCGACGGGTGGGTGCCCGGCGCGTGTTCCTCGGTGGGGCGTCCTGCGGCGGGACCACCGCGATCGTGTCCGGCGTGGCGCAGCCGTTGCCGGTGGTGGGGCTGCTGATCATGTCGTCGCCGGCCAGGTGCGGCGGGGTGGACGCGGTGCCGGGGGTCCGGCGGATACACGCGCCGTCCCTGTTCATCGTCTCGCCCGGCGACATGGACGGCGCGGTGGAGAAGCAGGTACGCGAGCTGTACGCGGCCTCCGGTGCCACGGACCGGCGTCTGGTCATCGAGCCGAACGGCTATCACGGCACGGACATGATCCGGCGCGGCTCCGATGGCGCGTCGGTCCGGGCGACCGTGCTGAAATTCATCGAGAGCACCTACCGGAACGCTTCCTGACCTGCTTCCGGACGGCCGTTGCGGGCGTCCCCCACCGCGAGGCCCGTCAGGTAGGCCGTGAGCACGCGGACGAGCTGGGGTTCGAGGTCCACCAGGGCGTGCGCGAGGGCGGGGTCGCTCTCGTAGAGGGCGCGCAGGTGGGGGCTGGGGTTGGCCATCTGCCACAGGGCGCCCGCCATGCTGGTGGCCATTGCGATGGTGTCAATGGCCTGCTGTTCGTCCAGGCCCAGGAGGCGGCGGAGTTCGGCCGCGACGAGGTGCACCTCGTGGAGCACGGCCAGTTTGAAGGTGCGGGCGGACTCGATGGAGACGTTCCGCTCCAGGTTCAGGGGGGCCTGGGCGAGCAGGTCGCAGAACAGGGGCCGTTCGACCAGGGTGCGGGCGAGCACCTGGGCGACGGTGTGCGGGGTGGCCGCGCGGGCGTCCGGGAACTGTGCGCGCGTTCCGGCCGACCACTCCCGCCAGCCCTCGGCGGTGAGCCTGAGGAAGATCTGCTCCCGCGTCTCGAAGTACCGGAGCAGGGCCGACTTGTGCATGCCGATGTCCGCCGCGATGTCCGTGAGGGTGATGTCCCGGACCCCGTGCCGGTGCCCGAGGGCGCGGGCGGAGTCGAGGATGGCCTGCTCACGGGCCTGTTTGGCTTCCGCGCTGCGCGCACGGCGGACGACGGGCTCACTCATGCGGACATGATAGGCGGGCTTTACGCGACATCGTTGCGTTAATAGCGCAACGGTGTTTCACTAGCTCTATGAGTGAAGAGACTCCCCTGGTCTGGTTCGTCACCGGTTCCTCGCGCGGCTTCGGCCGGGCCCTGCTCGGCGCGATCCTCGCGGCCGGTGACTTCGTGGTGGCCACCGCACGGCGGCCCGAGGTGCTGAAGGACGCTGTCGAGGAGTACGGCGACCGGGTCCTGCCGCTGGCCCTGGACGTCACGAGGCCGGACGCCGTGCAGGCGGCCGTCGAGGCCGCCGTCGCCCGCTTCGGGCGGGTGGACGTGCTGGTGAACAACGCCGGGTACGCGAACATGTCCCCCGTCGAGACGGGTGACGAAGACGATTTCCGCGCCCAGTTCGAGACGAACTTCTGGGGCGTCTACCACGTCACCAAGGCCGTACTGCCGGTGATGCGCGGGCAGGGGTCGGGCGTCGTCGTGCAGTTCTCCTCGGTCGGCGGCCGGGTCGGGGCGTCGCCGGGGCTCGGCGCGTACCAGGCGGCCAAGTTCGCCGTGGACGGCTTCACACGGACCGTCGCTGTCGAGACGGCGCCGTTCGGTATCCGGGTGATGACGGTCGAGCCGAGCGGGTTCGCCACCGACTGGGGTGGCGCGTCCATGACCGTGCACGACATCCCCGAGGGGTACGACGAGACCGTCGGCGCGATGAGCAGGATGATCGACAGCGCCGCTGCCGCGACCGCCGGTGATCCCGAGCGGGCCGCCGAGATCATCGTCCGCACCGTGCACACCGGGGTCGTCCCCAGCCATCTGCTCCTCGGCGAGATGGCCGCCGACATGGCCATCGACTACTCCCGGCAGCAGATCGAGGAGGCGACCGCCTGGCAGGAGGTCAGCCGGTCCGCCGACTTCGGCCGGCCCTACCCGACTCCCCTGCCCGGCTCGGCTGACTGATCCCGGCGCGGTCCTGTTCTCCCGCGCGTCTGTCGTACGGTGCCGCCGCCGGTCCGCCCCCGCTCTCCGGAGCGGGCCGCGGTGTCGCCGCGTCCGGGCCGGGAGGGCCCGGTTGTCGCTGGGCGGCGGGACAGGGAAGGGCAGGTCGTGCAGAGCGGCACTCAGTCCACTCGTTGGCCGATGCCCAGCATGTTGCCCTCGCTGTCGCGGAACCAGGCGCCTCGGGCGCGCCGGATACCGGGGGCGTGGAGGCTCAGGTACTGCTCGACGTCCACGATGCCGTCCCGGGTGTGCGCTCCCCCGTGGACCGGGGTGAGTGAGAAGGACTCGAACTCCACTCCCCTGCGCCGGAGTTCGGCGACGGTCGCCTCGATGTCGTCCACCTCCCAGGACATCTGGGTGAACTCCGGACGAGGCTCCGGCGGAGCGGAACAACTGGAACTCGGCGCCTCCGCACCGGTACAGCAGTCCGCCGGGGCTTTCCGCGACCGGTTCCAGTCCGAGACGTTCGGCGTAGAAGCGGCGCGCCCGGTCCAGGTCCCGCACGGGGAGCCGGGCGGCCACCCGGCTGGTGGTGAGGGGGGTGGGGGCGGCGGTGTTCTCGGTCATGGATCCAGTGTGGGCCGTACGGGGGCGGGGCGCCCCCGGTGCGGTTACGGGGTTCCGGGACTGTGCCGGGGTGAACGGCTTTGTTGCCCGGCCGAGTTGAAAGTCGTTGGCCCCATGTCGCGCACCCGTGTCACGATCGCGCGCGTGAAGGGCGAGCGTGGGGTGTGGGTCGGGGTGGGGCGGGCGGCTCTGCCGTTGTACATGAGCATGATCGCCGCTTCGGCGGGGGCGTTGGTGGACACCGCGTTGCTCGGGCGGAGTGCGACGGAGGTGCTGGCCGCGTTCGCGGTGGCGGTGGCGGTGTTCAGTCCCGCTGTGTCCACGGTTGCGGGTGGCTTGCGTGGGGTGATGCCGTTCGTGGCGTCCGGCAAGGACGATCCGCGGGCGCTGTCGGCGGTGGTCCGGAGCGGGATGTGGCTGGCGGTGCTGCTCGGTGGGCTCGCGGCGGGTGTCGTGCTGGCGGTGCCGTGGATCGGGGCGGCGGCCGGGGTGCCGCGGGAGACGCTGGACGCGCTCGGGGTCTTTCCCGTGCTGCTGGCGGGCAGCACGCTGGCCGTGGCGGTGGGTTCCTCGGCCTCGTCGGTGCTGGTGGCGCTCGGGCACGCGCGGCTGGTGATGCGCGCGGGGCTGCTGGGCACGGGGGTGTCGGTCGCGCTGTCCGTGCTGCTGGTGGGTGGTCCCGGCCCGCTGCCGGGCTTCGGGCTGACCGGTGCGGGGGTTGCGATGCTCGTGTCGAGTGCCGTGTCCGCCTGCGTCAATCAGGTGCAGCTGCGGCGCTTCGCCCCGGTGGGGGCGCTTCTCCACCCCGGCCGACCGGACGTGCGGCGGATCTGGCGGCTCGCCGCGGTGGGCATCCCGCTCGCCGGTACCGTGCTGCTGAAGTTCGCGGTGCTGGGTGTGCTGACCTTCGCCGCCGCCCGGCTCGGCTCGGTGAGCGCGGCCGTGCACAGTGTAGGGATCTCGCTGGCCAACCTCGTGTACACGGCGGCGGTGGCGGTGGGGCAGGCCGTCGTTCCGCCCGTGGCCGAGCACGCCGGGCGGCGGGACACTCCGGCGGTCCGCGCCACCACGTGGGCGGGGACCTGGCTGGCGTGTGCCGTCGTCGGGGTGCTCGGGGTGGCGGCCGTGCTGCTCGGGGAGCGGATCGTGCTGTTGTTCAGTTCGGATCCGGCCGTACGGCGGTATGTGACGGACCTGCTGCCGCTGGTGGCGGTGGTCGGGGTGACCGACGCGCTCCAGGCGGTTCCCGGTTTCGCCCTCATCGGTCTCCGGCGGACCGTGCCCGCGTTCACGGCGGTCCTGGTCTGTTACGGCGTCCTCGCCGCCGTCGCTGTTCCGGTCGCCGCCTCGGGTGGGCTCATGGCGCTGTGGACCGCGCTGGCCCTGGCCAACCTCGGGCAGGCCGTCGGCAAGGGGTACTTCCTGCACCGGCACAGCGCGTTCCCCGAGAAGCCCGTATCCGTACCGGCGGCGGGGTGAAGTCCCTCGTGGCGACGGGGAGGAGGTGGGTTCCGTGGCTGAGGGCGGCGCCGGTACGGCCGTCCGAATCGGTGAAGGGGTCCGTCACCGGCGGGTACGGGGTGCCGCGAAGTCCGTCACGCGGTGCATCCCCCGGCCCGGACGTGGCATACGTGCCCCATGACTTCTCTCAACGATCAGCGGAACGTCGCGGATTTCTACGACTTCGAGGGCGCCCTCTCCGACGAGGAACGCAAGATCCTGCTCAGGACACGGGCCTTCATGCGCGATGAGGTCCAGCCGCTGGTGGCGGAGCACTGGGCGGAGGGCACCTTCCCCGAGGAGCTGATCGCCCGCTTCCGTGAAAGCGGCCTCGTGGGGCTGGCGTACGAGGGGTACGGCGAGCCGGGGCCCGCCGCGAGCCATCTGCTGACCGGGATGATGGCGATGGAGATGAGCCGGGTGGACGCCTCGGTCGCCACGTTCTTCGGGGTGCACAACGGGCTGGCCATGTACTCGGTGCAGGCGTGCGGCGACCAGGAGCAGCGCGACCGCTGGCTGCCGGGCATGGCCACGATGGAGACGATCGGGGCGTTCGCGCTCACCGAGCCGCTGGACGGGTCGGACATCGCGGCCGGGATGGGCACCACCGCGCGGCGCGATGGCGACATGTGGGTCCTCGACGGGGAGAAGCGGTGGATCGGCAACGCCACCTTCGCCGATCATGTCGTGGTCTGGGCGCGTGACGTGGACGACGACCAGGTGAAGGGGTTCGTGGTGGGCCGGGACACTCCCGGTTTCACCGCCGAGAAGATCGCCAACAAGACGTCGCTGCGCATCGTGCAGAACGCCGACATCACGCTCCGGGGGGTCCGGGTGCCGGAGGCCGACCGGCTGCACGGCGCGTCGTCCTTCCGTGATGTGGCCGAGGTGCTGCGCGCCACCCGCAGCGGGGTCGCCTGGCAGGCGCTCGGGGTGATGATCGGGGCGTACGAGCTGGCGCTGCGCTATGCCGGAGAGCGCCGCCAGTTCGGCCGCCCGCTGGCCGGGTTCCAGTTGGTGCAGGACCTGCTGGTGAAGAGTCTGGGGAACATCACGTCGAGCTGGGGCATGCTGCTGCAGCTCGCCCGGTTGCAGGACTCCGGGGTGTTCGAGGACGAGCACTCCTCGCTGGCCAAGGCGCATGTCACCGCGCGGATGCGGGAGGTGGTGGCCTGGGCGCGGGAGATCTTCGGCGGCAACGGCATCGTCCTGGACTACGACGTGGCCCGTTTCTTCGCGGACGCCGAGGCGATCTACTCCTTCGAGGGGACGCGGGAGATGAACACCCTGATCGTCGGCAAGGCGATCACCGGGGAGAGCGCGTTCGTCTGAGTGCACGGAACGTTTCCGCCGGGGAGGCCGGAGCGGGCGGAGTGCCGGGGCGGGCCGGGTTCAGGTGGCGAACACCGCGCGGACCGTCTTGCCGTCCGGTCGCCGGATCACCCGCCAGGACGCGGTGAGTTCATCGACGAGCACCATGCCGAGACCTCCCGAACCGTGCTCCAGGTCGGGTGTGCGGGGCCGGGGGGCACTGACGCTGACGTCGTCCACGTCCAGGACGAGCCGGTCGCCGTGGGTGTGCAGCCGCAGGCTCCACCAACCGGTGGCGTGGCGCAGGGCGTTGGTGCACAGCTCGGAGACGACGAGTTCCACGTGCCCGGTGTCGATGCGGGGGCAGCGGGCCGCCGCGTACTGCCCGGCCGCGCGGCGGGCCGCGCCGAGGGTGACGTGCTCGCTGTCCAGGCGGAGTACGGGCGGGCCGCCGGGGTCCGGTTCCCCCGGGGCGGCGGGGCGCAGACAGACGGGGCAGCCGTCTGCCCCGGCGGCCGGGGCTCCGCCGGACGCGGGGGTGGGGGCGGGTACGGCTGAGGGGGTCGTGGGGCTCGCTTCGTAGGCTCTCATGCGCGCCCCTCCCCCTCGGCGGGGCCCGGTGCGAAACGGGCGATGACTCCGGTCATTCTCATCAGTTGCTCCAACTGCGGCTGCAGGGGACCGATGAGTGTCACGTCGTACTCGTCGGACATGCGCAGCATGAGGTTCAGCAGCGTCGAGTCGGCGAACCGGACACCCGAGACGTCCAGGTCGATGAACCGCGCGTGCGTGGCGAGTTCGAGGACCAGTTCGAGGTCGAGTTCGGACTCGACGTCGAACTCACCGCGCAGCCCGATCATCAGGCGGCGGCCGTCGTCGGCCGAGGCGACCGTGATCGAGCAATGGTCTTCCGACAGTTCGTGTTCGTGGCACCCACTCACCTGTCCAGGGTGAATCGCCGTCGGGCGGGTGCGGGCGCGAACTCACGAAAGAAGGATCATTCGAACTGGCACTCATCGGTGCTGTCACCGTCCGTGACCGGTGCCGTTCCGTCGCGGTTTGCCGGGGTGTCAGAAGGCGTAGCGGACGCGGAGCCAGGGGGTGCGGCGGGCCATGAGGTCGCGCAGGGTGCGCAGCGCCTCCTGTTTCACGTCCACGCGATAGCGGACGTTGTCCGCACCGTTCTGCGAGCGTTTGGGTTCCTGGAGGTCCGGGGTCCAGAGGAGTTGTTCGGCGCGGGGGTGCCAGCCGAGGTTGACCTGATGCAGTTCCGCGTTGTGGGTGAGCATGATGATCTCCGCCGCCGCCTGTCGTTTCACGGCGGTGGGCAGTACGTCGTCGAGCCGGGTGAGCAGGTCGGCCCAGTCCTCGCGCCAGCCGGGACGCAGCACCACCGGGGAGAAGTTGAAGTGCACCTCGTAACCGGCGTCGAGGAACGGCCCGGCGGCCTCGACGCGTTCGGCGAGGGGGCTGGTGCGCAGGTCCAGGAGGCGGGCATCGGACTCGGGCATCAGGGAGAAGCGGATGCGGGTACGGCCGCGCGGGTCGAAGGCGAGCAGATCGGGGTTGACGAACTTGGTGGCGAACGACGCCTTCGCGGTGGGCCAGTCGCGGAACGCGGCGATCAGTTCCTCGGTGCCGTCGGAGACCAGCGCGTCCACCGAGCAGTCGCCGTTCTCCCCGATGTCGTAGACCCAGGCGGCCGGATCGCACTGGTTGGGTTCGGACTTGGGGCCCTGGGCGCGGATGTGCCGGTGGAGGCGGGCCGCGATGGCGTCCACGTTGGTGAAGAGGGTGATCGGGTTGGCGTATCCCTTGCGCCGGGGCACGTAGCAGTAGGCGCAGGCGAGCGCGCAGCCGTTGGAGACGCCCGGTGCGATCCAGTCGGCGGAGCGGCCGTTGGGGCGGACGGTGAGGCCGCGTTTGACGCCCAGGACGAGTGTCTCGGTCTTGACGCGGACCCAGCGGGAGACGTTCCCCTCGTTGCCGTGCAGGGTGGGGATGCGCCAGTGCGAGGGGACTTCGGTGACCTCGGCGTCGGGCAGCCGGGCGAGGATGCGGCGCCCGTACGGGGAGGCGGCGGCCTCGGGTTCGGCGTAGACGTGCCGTACGGCGAGGACGCGCCGGGCCTGCGGGCTGTCGCGGAACGTGCTCCCGGCCGGGGCGTCCGCGCCGGGCGCGTCGGAACGCGGTCCGAACAGGCTGAGCTGCTCGTC
>NZ_JAHRXF010000079.1 GCF_019104725.1 Streptomyces corallincola
CCCGCGCCGCCCCCCCCGGCAACCGGGCCGACCGGACCCCCCCCCCGTCCGGCGCCCCCCCCGCCGCGCAGCCCACGACCCCCCCCCCCCCGCCGCAACCCCACAGCAGCGCAACCACCCTCCCCTTCACGGCTCCCGCCCTCGACGGCATACGACGCCTCACCGCACTCGACACCGTCCGCGCCCGCATCGCACTCGCCGTGGACCTCGGCCTCCTGGCACCGGGGGAGAAGCTCCCCACCACCGACCGCATCGCCACAGCACTCGACGTGGGTGAGATCACCGTCCGCCGCGCCCTCACAACCCTCTGCCAGGACGGCGTCCTCGAACGCAGACGAGGCCGCAACGGCGGCACCCTCGTCGCCGAACACCCCGCCCGCGGCGTGGTCGGCGAGATGAACGCCTACCGCGCCCAGCACACCGAAGTACACCGCCTGATCGACGAACGCCTCGTCCTGGAATGCGGCCTGGCCCACCTCGCCGCCCGCAACGCCGACGAAGCCGCCCTCACCCACCTCCAACAACTCGCCGACGACATGGACCACGTCCCCACCTGGGCGGAGTTCCACGACAGCGACGCCCGCTTCCACCTGGCCCTGGCCGCGGCCACCGGCGTCCCGACCGCCACCCCCGCCTACGCGAGCGTCCTGCGGCGCCTCTACTCCTTCTACCTGCCCTACCCGATGGACGCCCTGCGCCGCTCCAACCACGAACACCGTGCCCTGATCGCCGCCCTCCGCGACCACGACGGGAAAAGAGCGGCCGACATCGCCCACGACCACGTGGAAACCCTCCACCGCACGATGTTCATGGGCCTCCTGGAAGCCCACGAAGCACTGCACATGCGGCCGAAAAACGAAGGAAAAGCCAGCAAATGCGATGAATAAGAACTGCCGGTAGCGTGATCCGAGCCGCGCCGACCACCGGATGCCGGTGCACCAAGGACCGAAACGTGTGAGCGCACACGGGGGGCGTGATGGCAGCAAGAGCGACCACCCCAGAAGACCCCGAAGCGACGGAACCCGCCGAAGAAGAAGGCGGAACACCCGCACCGGCGAGCGCCCACGCCCGCTGGTGGGGCCTGGTGATCATCTCCCTGGCCCAGCTGATGGTGGTCCTGGACGCGACGATCGTGAACATCGCCCTCCCGTCCGCCCAACGGGAACTGCACCTCTCCGACGAGGACCGCCAGTGGGCGGTCACGGCCTACACCCTCGCCTTCGGCGGCCTGCTCCTTCTGGGCGGCCGAGCAGCCGACCTGATCGGCCGCAAACGAGCCTTCCTGACCGGCCTGGCAGGCTTCGCGCTCTCCTCCGCACTGGGCGGCGCGGCACAGTCCCCCGGCATGCTGTTCACCGCCCGCGCCCTCCAAGGCGCTTTCGCGGCCCTCCTGGCCCCCTCCGCCCTCAGCCTCCTCACGACCACCTTCACCCGCCCCCGCGAACGAGGCAGAGCCTTCGGCGTCTACGGCGCACTGGCGGGCATCGGCACCGGCATCGGTTTCCTCCTCGGGGGAGTGCTCACCCAATACGCGAACTGGCGCTGGTGCCTGTACGTCAACGTCCCGATCGCCGCAGCCGCCCTGACCGGCGGCGCCCTCCTCCTCCGAGACCCGGTACGAAGCCGCCAGGTACGCCTCGACGTGACCGGCGCACTCCTCGGCTGCGGAGGCGTACTGGCCCTGGTCTTCGCCTGCTCCCAGGCCCAACCACGCGGCTGGACAAGCCCGTTGGTCCTCAGCCTGTTCGCCGCCTGCGTACTCCTCCTCGCAGCCTTCATCTGGTGGCAGACCCGAGCCCCGGCCCCCCTCCTGCCCCTGCGCATCGTCCGCGAACACAACAGAGCAGGCTGCTTCCTGACGATCCTCCTTTCCCACCTGGCCCTCTTCGGAATGTTCCTCTTCCTGACTTTCTATCTGCAGAACATCCTGGGCTATTCCCCCCTGCAAGCCGGACTGGGCTTCCTCCCCCTCACCGCGGCGATCATCCTCACCGCGACCCAGGCAGCCGCCCGCCTCCTCCACCGCCTGCCCCCACGCACCCTGATCGTGCCCGGCCTCCTCCTCGCAACCGGCGGCTCGCCCTTCTGAGCCGCATCACCATCAACTCCGCCTACGCCTCCGAAATCCTCCCCTCCCTGATCCTCATCGGCGTAGGAATGGGCCTGGTCTTCATGACCGTCTTCTCCACCGCCACCGCCCACATCCCCCCAAGAGACTCCGGCATCGCCTCCGCCACCGTCACCACAGCCCAACAAATAGGCGGCTCCCTCGGCGCAGCCCTCCTCAACACCATCGCCACCACAACAACAGCCACCTACCTGACAACCCACCATATCCACGCCCACACCCCACAATCCCGCCCCGCAATAGTCCACGGCTACACCGTGGCCATCTGGTGGGCAGTGGGAGCAATGCTTCTAGCCACAGTTCTGGCAGCACTCCTGATCACCTGTAAGGCATACAACCAAAAAGAATCCGAAAGCCAAGAGAGAGACTGAGACTTTTGTATTGATCCGAAACGGTTGGGGTTCTGGGTCGTTGTGGTGGTGTGAGTGATCTGGTGGGGGACGCGCGACACCTGTCGCCGATGGCGCAGGAAGTGTTGCGGCTGCGGGCGGTGGCCGCGCTGGTGGAGGGCTGCGACCGTGCAGAGGTTGCGGCGGTGTTCAGGGTCTCGCTGAAGGCGGTGGACAGCTGGTGGGCGAAATGGCTGGCCGGCGGGCGTGACGCGCTGACCGCTCGGCCTCGGGGCAAGCGCGTGGGCGAGCATCAGGTGCTGTCAGAGGCCGAGCAGGCGGCCCTTCGTCAGGCGGTACTCGATCACCGCCCTTGCGACCTTGGGTTGTCCGGGCAGCTGTGGACGCGTGGCCAGGTCGGCGTACTGATCGCGATGTTGTACCGGGTGCGGCTGACCGAGCCGGGGGTGGGCAAGTACCTCAAGCGGTGGGGGCTGTCGTTCCAGCGGCCCGACAAGCGGGCGATCGAGCAGGACCCGGAGGCGGTGCGGGTGTGGCTGGAGGAGACCTGGCCGGCGATCCGCGCGAAGGCGAAGGCCGAGGGCGGCGAGGTCCTCTTCGCTGACCAGGTCGGCATCCGCTCCGACCAGGTCGGCGGCGGTACCTGGGGCGAGCGGGGCCGCACCCCGATCGTCCGGCGGACCGGGAACCGGATCTCCGTGAACGCGATGTCGGCGATCAGCACGAAGGGCCGCATGCACTTCATGGTGTTCACCGAGAGCTTCGACGCGAACGTGATGTGCCGGTTCCTCGACCGCCTCGCCGGCCACTTCGACCGCAAGATCCACCTCGTGGTGGACCGGCATTCAGCCCACCGGTCCCGCACGGTCCGCGACTGGCTGGCCGATCACGCCGACCAGGTCGAGCTGCACTTCCTGCCGTCGTACTCGCCCGAACTCAACCCCGACGAGCTCGTCAACGCCGACCTCAAACGGAGCCTTCCCGCGAGCAGTAGAGCCCGTACCCAGGCCCAACTCGCCAGCGAGACACGACGGTTCTTCCACCGCCGTCAGCGCCAGCCGCGCATCGTCCGCGGCTACTTCCACGGCCCGCACGTCCGCTACACCCTCGAAGAGAACCCTTTGAGTTTCTGATCAATATTTCCTGCCTTTTTTGGCAGAGAACGTCAAGGATGCACCGATGACTGCGACCATTACCCCGATTGTGCAAAGGATTTGCTCCCACCGTGCCCACGTGGTTTGCCAGATGAGAATCATGATCATCATCATTGCTAGTGCCAGGACGAACCAGATAGCGAATCCGGTGATGCGGTTCTTTTCGATCGGAAGTCTCCTCTCAGTACAGCTCGGTGCTTCCTATTCTCAGGAAGCACCGAGCTGATTGGGCTCAGAAACCAGGCACGAAGGGCGCGACCAGGCCGCCAGCCACCCCGGCTGGAAGGTAGCCTTCGGGATCAAGTCCGAGAGCAGCGGCTGTTCCGCCAGTTGCAGCTCCCGTCCACAAACCGGCTGTGACCGCGCCGGCCACGACGCACCCGACACCAGCTGTGCCTGCACATGCGAGCCCGACCACTGCTGCTGCGCCGGTTGCAAGCACGCCGGTGACGCCGACGACGACGTCCTTCCAGGCAAAGGTCCCGGCGGGATCGCTCCTGTTGACGGGATCGCCGGCGGCGTAGAGATATGGGTTGGTTTCCTGTCCGCTGGGGTCGGGTTGGGTGAAGCGGCCGAGGGTGGGGTCGTTGTAGCGGGCGCCCATCTTGTACAGCCCGCTCGAGTCCAGGTATGTGCCGGTGTAGCCGAAGGGCTGGTCGATGGAGGCCGTGTTTCCGGAGCGGGCGCTGCCAGTGGGGCTGTAGTCCCATCCGCCCTGCTTGGCACCGGAGTTGTCGACCAGGGCGGATGGGGCGCCTTGGTTGTCGGTGACGTAGTAGTACGGCTTGCCGCCGCTGGTCATGCCGATCAGTGTGCCCGCAGGATCGCGGACGAATCCGGTGCTCTTGCCATCGGCGGTCGTGGTGGAGATGCCCGCGGGGCCCTGGTCGATGCGGGTGGAGTCGGCGGTGAGGCGGTTGGAGCTGTCGGTGCCGGCGTAGGTGTAGCGGCTGGTGGTGCCGCCGGTGGTGAGGGCGGTGAGCTGGTTGAAGTCGTTGTACGTCTCATCGGTGCGCGGGAGTTGCCCGGCGGCCGAGAGCTCGTTGCCGTTCTTGTCGTACGACCAGCCGGTGGTGTCGCCGTTCATTCCGGTGATCTGGTTGGCCGCGTTGTACGTGTAGCTGGTCAGGCCGCTGCTCGCGGAGCAGGACGACGCGGAGCCAGAAGTGGCCGTGAGGTTACCGGCCTTGTCGTAGCAGTACAGCCAGGACGCGTTCTTCGTCGAGCCGGCGTTCTCCTGGGCGTAGCTGAGGCGGGACTGGCTGTCGTAGGTGTAGGAGATCGTCTTGTCGGCTCCCGGGTCGGTGCGGGTCTGGCCTGCGCGCCGTGAGGCACCGTAACGGGCCCTGTGGAGGCCCGACGCCACGCCTTCTGCCACATGCCTGGCGCACGCTGTCTTGATCTGGCGCATCGTTAGGTGCGATATGAGGCTAGTTGGTGATCATTTTCCTGGTTAGGCGGATCTTCTGCAAAGCCTTGATCAAGGCCACGCCTGGGGTGAAGGTGCGCCGGGACGTAGTGGCGTGACTGTTTTGAGTTGATTATCTATTTTTGCAACCTGTTTTGAAGGTTTCATTTGCAAATAGCTTCAAGCCATCTACCGGCAAACTTTACTTTCTCTTGGGTCTCTGGGTGGCGATTGCAAAGGTTCAATGTGTGCTCGATGTAAAGATCTGCTCGCCATAGCTTCACCAGTAGAAAGATCACGGGGGTTGTCCGTGCGTAGCAGGCCACGGTCCGGCAGACTCACAAGGGCCGGTCGAACAAGCGTTTTCGGCCACACACGGTCGCGTATACGTGCGATAGGCCTGGTGGCCGCCGCCGTGCTCGTCGCTGAAGCCTCCCTGACCCTCGCCGACACCGGCACCGCGGTGGCCCTCCCTGGTGACACCACCGCCTCTGCCGCGACAGCAATCGCCGCGGCGGACACCCACTACGGCGCGGCAGAGGCCAAGGACTCCACCTCAGCCCTGTTGATGGCCCGGCTGCAGGACCGGAAGATCGAGGTCCTCTCGGAACGCACGAGCGCCTCCACGACCTACGCGCTGCCCAACGGCAGCATGCAGACCGAGGACTACGCTGGCCCGATCCGGGTGAAGCAGGACGGTGACTGGCACGCCATCGACACCGACCTCTCCGACACCGGTCCCGACCTGGAGCCCCGGGCGGCGGCGGCCGACATCGCGGTGTCGGACGGCGGTGACAGGACCCTGGCCTCGGTCACCAAGGGCTCCGAGTCCTTCGGTCTCGGCTGGACGGACGAGCTCCCCACCCCGACCGTCAAGGACGCGACCGCCTCCTACGACCTGGGCGACGGCCAGACTCTGTCGGCGACCGCGCTCGCCCAGGGCTTCTCGGAGAACATCACCCTGGACAGCCGCCCGTCCGACAAGACGGTCAGCTACCGCATCCCGCTGCGCCTGAGGGGCCTGACCCTGTCCCAGGCTGGCTCCGGCCACCTGCTGCTGAAGAACAGCGACGGCAAACTCGTCGCCGAGGCACCCGCGCCGATGATGTGGGACGCCAGCAAGGATCCCGCGTCCGGCGAGTCCGCCCACGAGGAGCAGGTCACGACGAAGGTCGAGACCGCCGACGACGGCTCCCAGACCCTCGTCCTGACTCCGGACGCCGACTTCCTCGACACGGCCACCTACCCGGTCACCGTCGACCCGACCTCCACCCTCGCCGTCACCACCGACACCTGGGTCCAGACCCCCGACTACCCCGACTCCCAGGTCTCCTCGCAGGAACTGAAGTCGGGCACGTACGACAGCGGCACCGACGTCGCCCGCGCCTACCTGAAGTTCGACGTCACCAAGTTGGCCGGCACGGACATCACCTCGGCGACGATGAAGCTCTACAACTACTACTCCGCCACCTGCTCGACCTCGGGCGCCGCCACCCAGGCCCGCCGGATCACCTCCACCTGGTCCTCGACCTCGGTGACCTGGGCCGCCCAGCCGTCCACGACCACTACGGGCATGGCGACCAACACCGGTCACTGGGGCTACTCCTCGTCCTGCCCGGCCGCCTGGTCGAACTGGAACATGCAGTCGATCGTGCAGGCGTGGGCCGATGGTTCCACCAACTACGGCCTCCAGTTGCGCAGCGCCGACGAGCATGACGCCAGCACTTGGCGCCGCTTCCGCTCGGCGAACTACACCACCTCCGGATACGCCCCGCAGCTGGTCGTGACCTACAACTCCTACCCGGGCAAGCCGACGTCCGCCGCCGTGTCGCCCTCCGCCGTCAACGCCTACAACGGCAAGCGGTACGTGACGACGTACACCCCGACCCTGTCCGCGAAGGTCTCCGACCCGGACGGTTCCACGGTCAAGGCCCAGTTCGAGATCACCAACGACCCCGCCTACAGTGGCGAGACGACCTACTCCTACACCGCCACCTCCGCCTCCGTCTCCTCCGGCGCCACTGCCACCCTGGCCGTCCCGAGCGCCAGCCAACTGGCCGCCTCTCACCTGCGGCTGCGCGTACGCGGCTACGACGGCACCGACTACGGCGCCTGGTCCTCCTACCTGTACTTCGTCCCGAACGTGGCCAAGCCGAACGCACCCGCAATCGCCTGCTCCCCCTACTCCTCCGGTAGCTGGACCGACAAATCGAGCAGCGGTGCCACCTGCACGCTGACCACCACCTCCACCGACGGCGCCGGCTACCAATGGGGCCTGGACGACAAGACGGTCCCCAACAAAGTGCTGGACACCACCGACGGCACCGGCGGCAAGGCGCAGACCATCACGGTCAAGCCTGGCAACGGCTGGCACACCCTGTATGCGCGCACCATCGACTCCGGCGCCAACGTCTCCACCTCCACCACCTCCTACGCCTTCGGCGTCGGCAAAGCGGGGCTCGCCTCACCCGTCACAGGCGACACCACGGACGACGCCCTGACCCTGTCGGCCACCCAGTCGGGGTCGTTCACCGGGGTGACCTACCAGTACCGGATCGGTGACAGCGTCGCCTGGCAGCCGATCCCGGCGATGTACGTCACCAGGACGGACGGCTCCGCGATCTCCTCCTGGCCGGTCTCCTTCTCCACCACCGACAACCCCGACGACCTCACCTGGATGGCGACCAGCCAGCTCACCGACGACGGACCCGTGCAGGTGCGCGCGCTGTTCACGGACGGCACCAACACCTACGGCACCGACGCGGCCACCGTCACCATCGACCGCAAGGCCGACAACGCGACCACCAAGGCGATCGGACCGGGCGCGGTCAACCTACTCACCGGCGACCTCTCCCTGGACGCCACGGACACCGGAGCATTCGGCGCCTCCGTCACCCGCACCTTCTCCTCCCGCAACCCGCTCGCCGGAGCGGACCAGTCGGGACAGGTCGCCATCTTCGGACCCAACTGGACGTCCGGAGTCACTGCGTCCACCTCGGACTGGACCTACATCCGCGAGACCTCGACCACTTCGGTGGCCGTCATGGACTCCAGCGACGGCCAGACCGGGTTCACCCTCAACGCCTCCGGCGGATGGACCCCCGAGCCGGGCGCCGAGAACCTCACCCTGACCCTCGCCGGCGGCACCTACACGCTGAAGGACTCCAACGGCAGCGTCACCACCTTCGGCAAGGTCTCCAGCACCGCCCCGACCTGGCAGATCAAGACCTCCTACACAGTGAACGACTCCTCCGCGAACACCACCACCGTGGTCTCGCGGGCGGTCAACCTCTCCGACGGCAAGGTCCTCGCCGAACCGCAGTACGTGATCGCGCCCACCAGCGCGGTCAGCGCCGCGAAATGCGCAGCCGACCCCTCCACGGCCGACTGCCGGGTCCTCGAGTTCGTCTACGCGTCCGACACCACCGCGACCTCCTCCGCGTTCGGCACCTACGCGGGCCAGGTCGCCCAGATCAAGCTGTGGGCCACCGCCCCCGGCGGATCGGCCGCGACCTCGACACCCGTCGCCCAGTACGCCTACGACACCGCCGGCCGCCTCCGCGAGGCCTGGGACCCGCGCCTGGAAACCCCGCTGAAAACGGCCTACACCTACGACAGCGCCGGCCGGATCGCCACCGAGACCGACCCGGGCGAACTGCCCTGGACCTTCAGCTACGGCAAGGTCGGCGCCAACGGTGACGCGGGCGACGGCATGCTGCTGTCCGCCTCCCGCCCGACCCTGAAACAGGGCACCGCGGCGACCACCGACGGCACCGCCACTACCAGCGTGGTCTACGACGTCCCCGTCTCCCGCACCTCCGCACCCAACCAACTGGACGCCGCCACAACCGCTACCTGGGACCAACACGACACCCCGGTCTACGGTGCCGCCGTCTTCCCCGCCTCCGCCACCGCCCCGACCTCCCACGACGGCACCACTCTCGGCTCCGGCGCTTACACCACCGCGACCATCAGCTATCTCGACGCCAACGGCCGCGAAGTCGACACCGCTGCACCCGGCGGCCACATAGCCACCACCGAATACGACGCCGACGGCGACGTGACCCGGGAACTCACCGCCGGAAACCGCGAGCTGGCACTCGGCACGACAACCAGCTCCGACCCCCTGCTGGCCGGAGCCCTGACCAACGCAGGCAGCACCGCGAGCGCAGCCGACCTGCTCTCCACGATCACCAGCTACACCAGCGGCAACGACGGCGCAGCCCTCGCCTCCGACGTCTACGAGCCCCTGCACACGGTCACGCTCCAGCACGCCCTCTCCGGCCGCACGAGCGACGCCGACCTGCCCGCCGGCACCGAAACCCTGGCCCGCGCACACACCGCGTACACCTACGACCAGGGCCGTCCCAACGACGCCAAGGTCTCCGACCTGCTGACCGCGACAACAGTAGGCGCAAGCGTCACCGGCTACCCGTCCGACGGCGACACCGCGAAGGACATCAGCACCTACGACTGGTCCACAGGCCTTCAGCTGACCTCCGTCACCGACCCCTCCGGGCTCGCCCTCACCACCACCTACAGCTACGACAGCGACGGCAACCTGCTGTCCACCACCGGCCCCAACAAGAACTCCACCACCCAGACCGTCACCACCTACTGGTCGGCGACCGGCTCCGGCACCTGCCAGGGCCGCCCCGAGTGGGCCGGCCTCACCTGCCAGACCGCACCCGGCGCCGCCATCACCGGCGGCGGATCCAACCCCTCCGAACTGGTCACCAAGTCCTACGCCTACGATCGCTACGGCGAGCCCAAGACAGTCACAGAGACCGCGAACGGCTCCACCCGCACCACTACTTACACCCGTGACGCGGCCGGCCGGGTCACCGGCAAGGCAATCAGCGGCGGCAAGGGCACGGACACCCCGGACACCGCGTACACCTACGACACGACGACCGGCCTGCTTGCCACCCAGACCAGCAACGCCCAGACCATCACCCGCGCCTATGACAGCCTCGGCCGCCAGACCTCCTACAACGACGGCTCCGGCAACACCACCACCACCACCACCGCGTACGACGCCCTGAACCGCCCGGTGACAGTCAGCGACTCGGCGCCTTCGACGACCACGTACACCTACGACAGCACCACCGGCTACCCGACCAAGGTCAGCGACTCGATTGCGGGCACCTTCACCGCCACGGCCTACGACGCCGACGGTGACCTCACCGCCCAGACCCTGCCCGGCGGCTACACCCTCACCCAGACCTACGACCCCATCGGAGCGCCCACCGGCCGCACCTACACCGACTCCTCCAACACCACCATCCTCGACGACCAGGCCGACTACACCATCCTGGGCACCGAGGCCGCCCACACGGAGAACAACGGCGCCACCACCGCCACGGACTACACCTACGACCCGGCCGGACGCCTCGCACAGGCACAGGACGACACAGGCGCCACCTGCACCACCCGCACCTACACGTTCGCATCCAGCACCAGCTGGGACCGCACCAAACTCACGACAGACACCAGCACGACCGACTGCGCCGACGCGACGACCACCACGACGTCGACGGCCAACCACACCTACGACAGCGCCGACCGCATCACCGACACCGGCTACACCTACGATGCATTCGGCCGCACTCTGACCACACCCGACGCGACGCTCACCTACTACACGAACGACCTGGCCCGCAGCGAGGTAACCAGCACCGCCAAGCAGACCTGGGCCCTCGACGCCGCCCAGCGGCAGGCCGTCACCGCCAACGCCACCACCACCGACGGTGGCACCACCTGGACGACAGGCAGCACGACGACCAACCACTACGCCGACGACACCGACAGTCCCGTCTGGACCACTGACTCCTCCGGAACCATCACCCGCTCTGTTCTGGACACGGCGGGCGCCCTGGGCGCGACAACATCCGCCACCGGCGCCGTCACCCTGCAACTCGCCGACCTGCACGGAGACATCGCGGTCACCCTGGCCACAGCCTCCACGACCGCTACCGCCTACTCCTACGACGAGTACGGCAACACGACGAACACCCCACGCTATGGCTGGCAGGGCAGCTCCCGTCTCACGAGCGACACCCCCACTGGCCTCACGCTCATGGGCCTGCGCCTCTACAACCCCACCACCGGCCGGTTTCTCCAGACCGACCCCGTCGCCAACGGCAGCGCGACATCGTACGACTACTGCAACGGCGACCCGGTCAACTGCGCCGACACGAGCGGCCAGTGCCCCTCCTGGCGACACCCGGTCAAGAAAGCCGCATGCAAGGCGGCCGTCTGGGCCACCGAATACGGCATCGAGGCCGTCGGCGAGGTCTTCTGCGGCGCCGTGGCCTCCGTGGTCTTCGCCCTGTGCAGCGCGATAGTAACCGGACTGTCCGCCGCCACGTCATACTACGTCGAAACACGCTGGGACGGAGGATTCTCCTGGGGCGAAGCGACCAGCAACTTCATCTTCGCTGCCTTCGCCGGCGGAGTACTCGGAGGCGCGACCAAGAAGTTTCTGAAGACCAGATCTGGAAAGTCCTTCCTTCGCAAGACCAGGTCGTTCCTGACCAGGGCCGCACACAGGGTGGAATCGAAGTTGCCCCGTTTCCATCTCTCAGGTCTGGTCACCAGGATCGCCAACGTGATCAAGAACAGGCTGGGCTAGAACAATGGAGAAGCCAGAGCAAACGAGCGGGCCCGAGACGACGGTGGAAACAGGAATGACAGCTGAGTCGGACCACAAGAAGCCGGGGTTCTCCCTGTTGCGCCTTGGCCTCCTGTTCTTCGCCATCTCCCTTGCCCACCTCGCGACCGCCGTCGCCTTCGGGCATTCCGTCGCGAACGCGCTGAAGGCCTTCGGCGAGGACACGGTCATGCTCATCGCCGTCATCTCGGTGATCGCCTACGTCAGGGCCAGGATGCGGAGGAAGAAGCCGAACTGACCTTTGGGAGATACCGCATCGGCATCCGCCGCTGGCCGCAGGCAGGTGTCGGTCACTCCGGCCCGTCACCCCACCAGGATGACGGGCCGGACGCATGCGTCAGTGGGCGACAGTGATGGTGATGGAGCAGTCGGCCCGTCGTTAGACGTTGCCTGTCCGGCGGCGTCGATGCTGAGGCGGTAGCGGATCTTAGCGGCGACCCAGTCGAAGACGTACCAGCAGTGGTAGCCGCTGGAGGAGGCCAGCCAGTCGTATGGGGCCTTGGGGGCCGTGGATCGGTTGGAGGCCGCCGACATCGCGAGGGGGGCGTCGAATGCTGTTGCTGTTGCCATCGGTGTCCGTGCCCGACTCGGCTTTCGTCGTCTTAGAGGTTGTGTCGCGCACTGACCTGCTCGCGAAGCTCACTAAGTGAGACAACCTCTATGTAGGTGCTGGATCCTTCCTGAGTGCTTGGGGATTTGCGCGTAGAGCCGTACTGGGGTTCTGCAACTCAAAAGTGAATGGACTCAGTTGAGGGCATTAATGGAGTAGTAGTGGGCTCAACCCACCCAACGTGCCTTCCTTGTAGGTGCTGGGAATTCACGGAGTGAATTTCTTGAGGGTGTGTCACGGAGTGACGCGCCCTCGGGGTTCGATTCGCTGAACGGAGTTCCGGCCATTCGGCGCGAAGCGCCGAACCCGCCGCGTAGCGGCGGCGGCGACGTTTCTGCGGGAGATCAAAGTAGGGCCTTCTCTGAATGGTTGAAGAGTTTATTTATAACGATTTCGCTGACGTCGTAGGTCGATTGCAAGGAAATCTATTGAGGTTTTTATGAGGTGACAGCATTTCAGATCTGAGCTACGGAGTAGATCGGATCGGAGTTCCATTTTTCAGTCGTCAGCGTTCTTATTGATGGCATGAAAGTGTTGTGTGCTGTCTTTTGTTGAAGTGAGATATTTCCTAGGTTCAGCCCGACAAACGTGGCTTTGTGTAGGTGCTGGGAATTCACGGAGTGAATTTCTTGAGGGTGTGTCACGGAGTGACGCGCCCTCGGGGTTCGATTCGCGGAGCGGATCGCAGGCCGGAACGGAGTTCCGGCCATTC
>NZ_JAHRXF010000008.1 GCF_019104725.1 Streptomyces corallincola
TTCCGCATTTCCGGACCTTTTCGGGGGAAATGAAGAATTACCGCCCCGGCGGGCTCGGCGCGGTAATTCTCATTCAGAGACGGCCAGCCGCTTTCAGGGCCAGATAGGCATCCGCCAGCGCGGGCGCCAAGTCTTCCGGCATCGCGTCCACAACCGTCACTCCGTGCCGACGCAGCTGCTCCGCCGTACGTCGGCGTTCATTCTGGGCCTGTGCTGCTGCCGCGGCCTCGTATACCGCCTCGACATCCCCCCTGGCCTTCGCCATGCCGTCGATGAACGGGTCGGAGACGGCCGCGACGAGGACGGTGTGCCGTTGGGTGAGCTGGGGGAGTACCGGCAGCAGGCCTTCTTCCACCGGGGCCGCGTCCAGTGTGGTGAGCAGGACGACGAGGGAGCGGCGAGGGGCCGCGCGCAGGACGGTTGCCGTGAGGCCGCGGGCGTCGGTCTCCACCAACTCCGGCTCCAGCGTGGCCATCGCGGTGACCAAGGACGGCAGGACCTCAGCGGCGGAGCGGTTCTGGACGAGTGCGCGCACCCTGCGGTCGTAGGCAAGGAGATCGACGCGGTCGCCCGCGCGGGCCGCCAGTGCGGCGAGGAGGAGGGCCGCGTCCATCGCGGCGTCCAGGCGCGGGACGTCGCCGACGCGACCGGCTGAGGTGCGGCCGGAGTCGAGGACGATCAGGATGTGCCGGTCGCGCTCCGGGCGCCAGGTACGGACGGCGACGGCCGTCTGCCGGGCGGTGGCCCGCCAGTCGATGGAACGGGTGTCGTCGCCGGGGACGTACTCGCGGAGGCTGTCGAACTCGGTGCCCTCGCCGCGGGTCAGCATGCTGGTCCGGCCGTCGAGTTCACGCAATCGTGCGAGTTTGGACGGTAGATGCTTTCGGCTGGCGAAAGCGGGCAGAACCCGTACAGACCAGGGGATTCTGTGGGAGCCCTGGCGGGAGAAGAGTCCGAGGGGGCCGTATGAGCGGATGGTGACACGGTCGGCGTGACGGTCGCCGCGTCGGGTGGGACGCAGACGGGTCGTCAGGCGGCGCCGCTCTCCGGGCGGGACCGTGACGCTGTGCCGGGACCCTTCGGTCTCGGTGCCAGGTGCCCAACTGCTGGGCGGCCAGCCGTCACGGACGCGGGCACGCAGTTGTCGCCGGGTCGGGTTGGTCAGGGTCAGGGTGACATCGGCGGGTTCGCCGAGACGCGTGGTGGTGTCGCCGGACCTCGACAGCACGAGCCGTCGTACGGGGGCCGCGAGGGCGAAGTCGCAGGCGCAGGCCAGGGCGACGGTGCCGTTCACGGCGAGGATGCCCGTCCAGCCGGGATCGAGCAGGCCGACGGGGAGCGAGCCGATGGCGGCGACCAGGGCGGCGCGTCCGGTGACGGCCATCAGCGCGGAACCGGGACGTGCGTCAGGATCGCGTTGATGACGGAGTCGGCGGTGACGCCCTCCATCTCGGCCTCGGGGCGCAGTTGGACGCGGTGGCGGAGGGTCGGCAGGGCGAGGGCCTTCACGTCGTCGGGGATGACGTAGTCGCGGCCGGTGAGCCAGGCCCAGGCGCGTGCGGTGGAGAGGAGGGCGGTCGCACCGCGCGGGGAGACGCCGAGGGTGAGCGAGGGCGACTCGCGGGTGGCGCGGCAGATGTCCACGACGTACGCCGTGATCTCCGGGGAGACGGTCGTCCTGGCGACGGCGGTGCGGGCGGCTTCGAGGTCGGCGGCGCCTGCCACCGGGTGTACTCCGGCGGCCTTGAGGTCGCGGGGGTCGAAGCCGGAGGCGTGCCGGGTGAGGACGTCGATCTCGTCCTCGCGCGAGGGCAGCGGGACGGTGAGCTTGAGCAGGAAGCGGTCGAGCTGGGCTTCCGGTAGGGGATAGGTGCCCTCGTACTCGACCGGGTTCTGGGTGGCCGCGACGAGGAAGGGGTCGGGGAGCGGACGCGGGGTGCCGTCCACGGTGACCTGGCGTTCCTCCATCGCTTCGAGCAGGGAGGACTGGGTCTTGGGCGGGGTGCGGTTGATCTCGTCGGCGAGGAGGAGGTTGGTGAAGACCGGGCCGGGCTGGAAGGAGAACTCGGCGCTGCGGGTGTCGTAGACGAGGGAGCCGGTGACGTCGCTCGGCATCAGGTCGGGGGTGAACTGGACGCGCTTGGTGTCGAGTTCGAGGGCGGCGGCGAGGGCGCGGACGAGGAGGGTCTTGGCGACGCCGGGGACGCCTTCCAGGAGGACGTGGCCCCGGCAGAGGAGGGCGACGACGAGGCCGGTCACGGCGGGATCCTGGCCGACCACGGCCTTGGCGATCTCGGCGCGCAGGGCCTCCAGGGAGGCCCGTGCGGCGTCCGGGTGCGCGGTCTTCCCGGCGTTGTCGGTGGTCGGGTCCATCATGGACGGCGAACCTCTCTTTCGAGGGCGTCGAGTCGGTCGGTGAGGTCGATCAGGGCCGCGTCGTCGCCGGGCGGCGGTCCGAACAGCAGGCCGTGCAGGGCATGTCCGGCGCTGTCGTCCAGGTGGGCGGCCAGGGCCGGGAGCAGGGCCTCGGCGGTGTGCGCCCTGGTGGCGGGGACGCCGACCAGGGGGGCGAGGCGGGTGCGGGTGGCGGTGCGGAGGGCGTCGGCGGCGCGGTCCCGGGCGTCGCCCCTGTGGTAGAGGCGGGCGCGGCCTTCGACGGTCTCCGAGGCGCGGATGGCGACGGGGAGCCGTTCGGGCACGAGGGGACCGAACCGGCGGGCGCGCCAGAAGGCGGCGACACCAGCGGCGATGAGCAGTTGCAGGGTGCCCCAGAGCCAGCCGGAGGGGAGCAGGTCCAGGAAGTCCTTCTGTGCGCCGTTCGCGGTGGCGGAGTCGTCCGACAGAGAGGGGAGGTACCAGACCAGATGAGGGCGCGAGCCGAGGAGTTGGAGAGCGAGCGAGGCGTTGCCCTGTTCGCCGAGATGTTCGTTGAGAAGGATGTCGGGGCCGCCCAGCAGGACGGTGTCGCCCTTGCCTGTCGGGGCGGGCAGGCGGAGCAGGGTGGCGCGGCCGGAGCTGGGGTAGCAGGCGTCGGCGCCGGGGCGGGCGGTGGTGTAGCGGATGCCTCCGGTGTCGGCTCGACCGGCCCGCCGGGCGGCGGGGAGCGCGCAGTCGGGGTCGTGCGGCGAGGCGTCGTCGGGTGTGCCGCTCGCGGTGACTCCGGGGGCAAGGCGGCTGGTGGACCAAGCGGTGGGGGCGACCAGCACGGTTCGGCCGCCCGTGTCGGCGGTGGACGCGTGCAGCCGGTTCTGCTGGGCGTGGGTCAGCAGGTCGGGTGCGGCGACGAGGAGGGTGGTGTCGGGTGCGGCGGCGGCACGGGCCGCGGTGAGTGTGGTGACCACGCGGGTGGAGACGCCCTGGTCGGCGAGGAGCTCCGCGACCGCGCGGCTGCCCTGGGGGTCGGGGGAGCGCGGGTCGAGTGCGCCGTACTGGGCGCGGGAGTTGAGCGCGGCGGTGGCGACGGCCGTGACCAGGATCAGGACGACGGCGAGGGCTATGCCTCGGGAGCGGGTCCACATCTGGCGGGTGGTGGGCGCGGTGGAGGTGGCCGGGACGGTGGGAAGTGGGGCCGTGGTCGTCATCCGGCGGCTCCCCGGTGGGTGCTTTGGGCGGCCGTGGTGCTGTCGGCGGTCGTGGCCGTGCTGTCGGTGAGGACCGGGCGGCTGCGTTCCAGGTCGGCGTCGAGTGCGGTGAGGTCGCGGTATGTCGGCTCGTCGGCACCGAGTCCGCCGTATGTGACGTCGTCGAAGGCGCGGGCGGCGGTGTGCAGCCGTCCGGTGAACGCGGGGAGGGCGCGGCCCGCTTCGGCGGCGGCCTCGTCGGCGGTGCGGCCGGGCCGTACGTCGAGCAGGGCGCGTTCCTCCAGGGCGCGGACGATGGCGCGCATGCGTTCCTGGACGGCCTGGTTCCAGTGGCCCTGGGCGGCGTGCGCCTCGGCGGCCGAGCGGTGTTCGGCGGCGCTGCGGGGGCGGGCGTCGAACAGCGCGGGTGCGGAGGCGGGTCGGCGGTGCGGGGTGCCGAGCCGCCACCAGAGGGCGGCCAGTACGGCGAGTACGCACAGGGCGACGACGATCAGGCCGACCGCGCCGCCGGGGGTGGCGGACGCGGCGCGGTCGAGGAGTCTGCCGATCCACTCCCAGAAGGCGGTCCAGACGCGCTGGAACAGGCTCGGGTCGTGCTGGTGGTACATCCCCTTGGACAGTTCGCGGCGGGCGGCCTCGCGTGCCGGGTCGCGCGGGGTCGTGACCGGCGGCCCGGACGACGGGCCTTGGGCCGCGAGGACCGTGGTGTGCGCGGTGCCGAGCAGCCGTCGTACGGCTGCTCCGGCTGTTCCCGTCGTGTACGGCGCCCCCGCTGCCGCCGTGATGACTCCCCCCGTCAGGCCCACCCCGTCAGCTCCCGGGTACGGGACCGGGGGCGCCGGTGGCGCCGGGAGCGGGGACATCGGCGGCGCGGGCGAGGTCGAGGTCGAGTGCCTCGCGGCGGATGCGCTGGTCGATGTAGAGGAGGACGAGGACACCCGCGTTGAGCGGGAGCGTGATCGTGGAGCCGATCACCGCTCCGACGCCGGTGATGATCAGGTACGTCCAGCCGAAGCTCTGTCCCTGGCCGGCACCGAGCATCCCCGGCATGCCGCCGCCCGCGGTCATGGCGATGAGGCTGAACGGGAAGACCACCAGCGACGAGACGACGCCCGCGATGACCGCGGCGAGCAGTTGGATAGCGGAGATCCGCCACCAGGAGCCGCGGACGAGCTTCGTGGAGCGGCTCATCGCCTTCACGATGGGCTGCCGCTCCAGCATCAGCGCGGGCGATGCCAGGGAGAAGCGGACCTGCAGCCACACGGCGACCACGGCGGCGCCGATCAGGCCGACGACCAGCAGCGCGGCGCCGGCGACTTCGGAGCCCGCCAGCAGGGCGATGAAGCCGGGCGCCAGGCCCACGGCGAGCACGCCGACGGTGATGAGGCCGAGCAGCAGGAGCAGGCCGAAGAGCCTCGGTACCTGCGGGCGGGCTTGGCGCCAGGCTTCGCGGGCGCTGATCTCGCGGCCGATGACGGCGCGGCTGGTGACCGTGGTGAGCAGGGCGGTGGCGACGAGGTTGGCGACGAGCCCGATCACGGTCACGAGGCCGCCGCCCGCCGCGAGCCCGCCCAGGGTGCTCAGTGCCTCCCTCGGCGTGATGGAGGGGTTGTCCAGACCGGCGGTGCCGAAGGTCTCGAGGGTGTGCTTGAGCACCAGGCCCTGGAGCAGTACGACGGCGAGCTGGGAGATGACGGCGACCGTCAGGGAGATCCCGAGGACCGTGCGCCAGTAGGTGCGCATGGTGGAGACGGCGCCGTCGAGGATCTCGCCGACGCCGAGCGGGCGCAGCGGGATGACGCCGGGCTTGGCCGCGGGCGGGGGCCCGCCCCAGCCGTTGTTCCAGCCGTTGCCCCAGCCCGTCGGGCCGTTGCCCCGGGCGCCGGGGGTGCCGGGTGTCTC
This sequence comes from Streptomyces corallincola, assembly GCF_019104725.1. Taxonomy (GTDB): domain Bacteria; phylum Actinomycetota; class Actinomycetes; order Streptomycetales; family Streptomycetaceae; genus Streptomyces; species Streptomyces corallincola. Next base: position 5,484 of record NZ_JAHRXF010000008.1, read on the forward strand.
GTAGCCGCCGGGCTGGCCGCCCCAGCCGGGGCCGGAGGGCGGGGGCGGTGGGGTCTGGCCGGGGTGCGGGGCGCCGGTGGGTGCCGACCACTGGCCGGGGGGCGGCTGTTCCCCGGCCCACTTGGGCCCCGACGCGTCCTGCGGAGGTATGCCGGGCTGTCCCTCGGGCCCGCTGGGGCCCGGCCGGTCGGTGGGGCCGGACGTGCCGGACTCCCGGTCCTCGGGCGACGGGGGGTTTCCGGGCGAGGCCCAGCCCGGAGTGTCAGTCATCGAAGCTCCTTCACGGTGCCGTTCCGCGGTCGCGGCGGCAGGCTGGCAGCCATCGTGCCACGAGCGGCATGCGAGGTGACCGGCCGCTGCATGAGCTGTGATCCTTCAATTCTCCGGCGGATACGGGGCAGACTGACGGCATGGCTGATCAGCGCGCGCGATCCGGTGAGGACAGGCGGCCGAGCGGGATACCCGCGATCCGATGGGAGGAACCGCCCGAGGGACCCGTGGTGGTCCTGCTCGACCAGACCCGACTGCCCGCCGAGGAGGTCGAGCTGGTCTGCACGGACGCTCCGGCGCTGGTGGAGGCGATCCGCTCGCTTGCGGTGCGCGGTGCGCCGCTGCTGGGCATCGCGGGCGCGTACGGCGTCGCCCTCGCCGCAGCGCGTGGCTTCGACGTCCAGGACGCGGCGCGCGCCCTGGAGGCGGCCCGGCCCACCGCGGCGAACCTGGCGCTCGGTGTGGGGCGGGCGGAGTCCGCGTACCGCGAGGCGCTTGCGGCGACCGGCGATCCGACCGCCGCCGCGACGGCGGCCCTGGGCGCGGCGCGGGAGCTGCACCGGGAGGACGCGGAGGCCAGCGCGGCGATGGCCGCGCACGGGCTCGCGCTCCTCGACGAGCTGCTCCCGGGCGGCGGACAGCGGGTGCTGACCCACTGCAACACCGGCGCGCTGGTGTCCGGCGGGGAGGGCACGGCGTTCGCGGTGGCGCTCGCCGCACACCGGCAGGGGCGGCTGCGGCGGCTCTGGGTGGACGAGACGCGTCCGCTGCTCCAGGGCGCCCGGCTGACCGCGTACGAGGCGGCCCGGCACGGGATGGCGTACACGCTGCTCACGGACAACGCGGCCGGGTCGCTGTTCGCGGCGGGTGAGGTGGACGCGGTGCTGATCGGCGCGGACCGGATCGCGGCGGACGGCTCGGTGGCCAACAAGGTGGGCAGCTATCCGCTCGCGGTGCTGGCCCGCTACCACCACGTGCCGTTCATCGTGGTCGCCCCGCTGACGACGGTGGACACCTCCACTCCGGACGGTGCCGCCATCGAGGTGGAGCAGCGTCCCGGCTACGAGGTGACCGAGCTGGCGTCGCCGCAGGCCGCGGGCCCCGGACCGTCCGGTGTCGCGGTCGCCCCGCTGGGCACGCAGGCGTACAACCCGGCCTTCGACGTGACCCCGCCGGAGCTGGTCACGGCACTGGTGACGGAGCGCGGGGTGATCTCGCCGGTGACGGCGGAGGCGGTGGCGGGGCTGTTCGACGGGAAGGACGGGGCGGTTCAGCGGGGTTGACGCCGACCGGTCGGGCCCGGGGCGCAGGGTGCGCGCCGGGCCCGGTGCCCCGGGTCGGCGGGTCCGGGAGGGGGCCGGGGCAGACAGTGACTGGCCGGTACGACTATCGTCACGGTGCGGTGAGCTGCCTCACCTGCGCCTCTGTCGTCGTTATGTGAATGGGATGATGTCGTTTATGAAGGGACGAGTTCTCGTCGTTGACGACGACGCCGCGCTGGCCGAGATGCTGGGCATCGTGCTGCGTGGTGAGGGGTTCGAGCCGTCGTTCGTCGCGGATGGCGACAAGGCGTTGGCCGCGTTCCGGGAGGTAAAGCCGGATCTGGTGCTGCTGGACCTGATGCTGCCCGGACGGGACGGCATCGAGGTGTGTCGGCAGATCCGGGCGGAGTCCGGGGTGCCGGTGGTGATGCTGACGGCGAAGAGCGACACGGTGGACGTGGTGGTGGGGCTGGAGTCGGGCGCCGACGACTACATCGTCAAGCCGTTCAAGCCGAAGGAGCTGGTGGCCCGCATCCGGGCCCGGCTGCGGAGGTCGGAGGAGCCGGCGCCGGAGCAGCTCACCATCGGTGATCTGGTCATCGATGTCGCCGGGCACTCGGTGAAGCGGGACGGGCAGTCCATCGCGCTGACCCCGCTGGAGTTCGACCTGCTGGTGGCGCTGGCCCGCAAGCCCTGGCAGGTGTTCACCCGCGAGGTGCTGCTGGAGCAGGTGTGGGGTTACCGGCACGCCGCCGACACCCGCCTGGTCAACGTGCATGTGCAGCGGCTGCGTTCCAAGGTCGAGAAGGACCCGGAGCGCCCGGAGATCGTGGTGACCGTGCGCGGTGTCGGCTACAAGGCCGGACCGAGCTGACGTGTCCGGGGATCGGACCGCTTCGGCTCCCGGCGGACCCGGTGAGCGTCCGGGGCGGTCCGCGGGTGCCGCTCCGGCGGGCTCGCGCCGACCGCGGTTCCTGGAGGGCGGGCTGCTCCAGGGCGGGGTCCAGGGCAGCCCGGTCGTCCGGCTGTTCCTGCGCTGGGTGCGGCGGCCCCTGCTGCCCGTGATGCGGCTGTGGCGGCGGAACATCCAGCTCCGGGTCGTCGCCGCGACGCTGCTGATGTCGCTGGGCGTGGTGCTGCTGCTCGGGTTCGTCGTCATCGGACAGGTGCGCAACGGCCTGCTGGACGCGAAGGTGAAGGCGTCGCAGAGCCAGGCCACCGGCGGGTTCGCGGTCGCCAAGCAGCGGGCCGACGAGGCGGCGAGCGCGGCGGGCGGTGCGCCGGACACGGACGACGCCGACGGCACGACCGCCGACGGACGCCAGTCGCAGAACGTCATCCAGTGGATGAGCGACCTCGTGGAATCCCTGTCCAGCGGCGGCGCGGGCGCGTTCGACGTGGTCACGCTGCCCGTCGGCGACGAGAGCGGCGGCGGACGCAGTCCCCGCGGCTCCGGCAACGTGGACCCGACCGCGAGCGTGCCCGCCGCCCTGCGCGAGCGGATCAACAACAGCACGACGGCCGCGCAGAGCTACACCCGGATCGTCTACTCGGGTGGCAGGAGCTCCCAGCCCGCGCTGGTCATCGGCAAGCAGATCAACGACCTCAACAGCCACCCGTACGAGCTGTACTACCTGTTCCCGCTGACCCAGGAGGAGAAGTCCCTCAGCCTGGTCAAGGGCACCCTGGCGACGGCCGGGCTGTTCGTCGTCGTGCTGCTCGGAGCCATCGCCTGGCTGGTCGTGCGGCAGGTCGTGACGCCGGTGCGGATGGCCGCCGGGATCGCGGAGCGGCTGTCGGCGGGGCGGCTCCAGGAGCGGATGAAGGTCACCGGCGAGGACGACATCGCCCGCCTCGGTGAAGCCTTCAACAAGATGGCGCAGAACCTCCAGCTCAAGATCCAGCAGCTGGAGGACCTGTCGCGGATGCAGCGGCGGTTCGTCTCCGACGTGTCGCACGAGCTGCGCACCCCGCTGACGACCGTACGGATGGCCGCCGACGTCATCCACGAGGCACGGGGGGACTTCGACCCGGTGACCGCGCGTTCCGCCGAACTCCTCGCGGACCAGCTCGACCGGTTCGAGTCGCTCCTCGCGGACCTGCTGGAGATCAGCCGGTTCGACGCGGGCGCCGCCGCGCTGGAGGCCGAGCCGATCGACCTGCGCGAGGTCGTGCGCCGGGTGGTCGGCGGCGCCGAGCCGCTGGCCGAACGCAAGGGCACCCGCATCCGGGTCGCCGGGGACCAGCAGCCGGTGGTGTGCGAGGCCGACGCCCGGCGCGTCGAGCGGGTCCTGCGCAATCTGGTCGTCAACGCCGTCGAGCACGGCGAGGGCCGGGACGTCGTCGTACGGCTCGCCTCGGCGGGCGGCGCGGTCGCCGTCGCCGTACGCGACTACGGCGTGGGGCTCAAACCCGGCGAGGCGACCCGCGTGTTCAGCAGGTTCTGGCGGGCCGACCCGGCCCGCGCGCGGACCACCGGAGGCACCGGCCTCGGGCTGTCCATCGCCCTGGAGGACGCCCGGCTGCACGGCGGCTGGCTCCAGGCGTGGGGCGAGCCCGGCGGTGGTTCGCAGTTCCGGCTGACCCTGCCGCGCACCGCCGACGAACCGCTGCGCGGCTCCCCGATACCGCTGGAGCCCAAGGACTCCCGGCGCAACCGGGGCCTGGACGAGGCGGGAGTGGCGCGCGGGGCCGACGAGAAGCGGGCGACCGTACCGGTGCGGCCGGGAGCGGGCCAGGGGCAGCAGCTGCCCGCGCACGCCGGGGTCGGCTCGCGTACGGCGGTCGGCCCGTCCGCCGGTCCGGCCGCGCTGCCGGGCAACGGCAACGGCGCCCGTGTGGTGCCGCGCCCGGCCGGACCCGCCGACGGCGGCCGGAGCGCGGGCGGTACGGCCGCCCCGCGCGGGCACGACGACCGGCCGGTGCCCGGACAGACCGGCGGCAGCCCGGAGGGGGCCGGGCCGAAGGACGCGAGTGAGCCAGGGGAGGCATTTCGTGGGCGCTGACCGCGAGGGGGGCGTCCGGCGCAGATCCGGACGCGCGGTGGCCTACGCCGCCTGTGGTGCCGTACTGCTGGCCGGGTGCGCGTCGATGCCGGACAGCGGGGACCTGCGGGACGTCGAGTCCACGCCCCGGCAGGACACGGGGGTACGGGTCTTCGCGATGCCGCCCGCCGAGGGCGCCCGCCCCGGCGAGATCATGCAGGGCTTCCTCGAAGCGCTGACCAGCGACGATCCCCAGTACGACACGGCACGCAAGTATCTGACGGAGAAGGCCGCGGCCTCCTGGCAGCCCGACGAGTCCGCGACCGTGCTGGCCAACGGGCCGAGCGTGGCGCCCGCCACCCAGCCACGGGACCGCGAGGCGTCCGACAACGGCGTCACCTACCTGCTCTCCGGCAGCAGGGTCGCCGCCGTGGACGCCGAGCAGGCGTACGCGCCCGCGCACGGGTCGTACGAGGCGAGCGTGCACATGACCAAGGACCCGAAGAGCGGGCAGTGGCGGATCGACGGGCTGCCGCAGGGCGTGGTCATGGGCCGTACGGACTTCCAGCGCAACTACACGTCGGTCAACAAGTACTACTTCGCCTCGACCGCCACGGTCGGCGCGACCGGGCAGCCGGTCGCGGTCGCCGATCCGGTGTTCGTGCGCGGCAAGGTCGATCCGATGACCCAGGTGGTGCGGTCGCTGCTCGACGGCCCCAGCCGCTGGCTCGGGCCGGTCGTCCGCTCCAGCTTCCCCACCGGCTCCGCGCTCCAGAAGGGCGTCACCGGGCTCGCCCCGGACGACCAGAACCGGCTGACGGTGCCGCTCAACGCCAAGGCCGCGCAGGCGGGACCGGCCAAGTGCACGGAGATGGCGACGCAGCTGCTGTTCACCCTGCGGAACCTGATGCCGACCCTGGAGTCGGTCGAGCTGCGCGGGCCGGGCGGACACGCGCTGTGCGACCTCGGTGAGGGCCGGGCCGACGCGGTCGCCTGGCACGCCTCGGGACAGCGCCCCGACTACCTGTACTACCTGGACGGCAAGCACCGGCTGGAACGGCTGCCGACCACCGGTGCGACCACCAGCGCCGCCCCCGTGCCGGGACCGCTCGGTGACGGCGCCAAGGACCTGCGGTCGGTGGCCGTCGCGCGCGACGAGCAGACCGCGGCCGGGGTCAGTGCCGACGGGCGCGGCCTGTACGTCGCCTCGCTCGCCGCGGGCGGCTCGCTCGGCCCGGCGGTCGTCACCAGCCAGGGGCTCACCCCGGACAACCGGCTCACCACGCCGAGCTGGGACGCGCGCGGCGACCTGTGGGTGGCCGACCGCGACCCGCGCGACCCCAAGCTGTACGTGCTCGCGCAGGGCGCCGGGAAACCGGAACGGGTCAACGTACCCGGCCTGCACGGCCGCATCCGCGACGTGCGGGTCGCCGCCGATGGGGTACGGGTGGCACTGGTCGTCACCGACGGCGACAAGGAGTCGCTGCGGATCGGCCGTATCGAGCGCGACGACAAGTCGGGCGCCGCGCCCACCGTGGTCGAGCTGCGCCCCGCCGCGCCCGACCTGGAGCAGGTCACCGCCATGTCCTGGGCGGGGGACAGCCGCCTGGTCGCCGTCGGGCTCGAACAGGGGGGTGTGCACCAGATGCGGTACATCCAGGTGGACGGCTCCACGCTGGACGGACCCGCACCGGCCGCGCTGTCCGGGGTGAAGGCCATCGCCGCGTCCGAGGACGAGCGGGCTCCGCTGGTCGCCTACTCCGAGGACGACGGGGTGGTGCGGCTGCCGAGCGGGGCGCAGTGGCAGAAGGTGGACAAGGACGGGACGGCGCCGGTCTATCCGGGGTGAGGTGTGGGTTCATCCGGGGTGAAGTGCGGATCTGTCGGGGATGAGCGCCGCTTTGTCCGGGGTGCGGTGCGGGCCCATATGCGGTGACGTGCGGCTCTGTCCGGGGTGCGGTGCGGGTTCGTCCGGGGTGAGTGCTGCCCTGCCCGGGGGCCTGTGTCGGTTGGGGGTGCGGTCGCCCCGAGTCGGTTGTCCTCACACGTGTGGGTGAGGCGTGTCCGGCGCCGGGTGCGTTTGTCCACAGGGCGTTGTCCACAGGGGTGGCCGGTTCGGTTCGGCGTTGGCAGAGTGGTGGGCATGCCGAGGTGGTGGCAGGACCTCACCGATCTGGTGCTCCCGACCGACTGCGCGGGGTGCGGAACACCCCGTACCGCTCTGTGCTCCCGGTGCCGTACGACCCTCGGCGTGCTCGCCCCGCGCCGGGTGCGTCCGGTGCCGGAGCCGCCGGGACTGCCGGTGGTGCACGCCGTCGCCCCGTACGGGGAAACGGTGCGGTCGATGATCCTCGCCCACAAGGAGCGCGGTGCGCTGCCGCTCGCCGGGGTGCTGGGCGGGGCGCTCGCGCGGGCGGTGCGGGGCGGACTCGGGGCGGGTGGTGCGGGTGGTTCCGGGTGTCGTTCCGGTGCCGGGGCGGTGCTGCTCGTGCCGATGCCTTCCGCGCGCCGGGCGGTGCGGGCGCGCGGGCACGACCCGGTACGGCGTACAGCGCTCGCGGCGGCCCGTGAACTGCGGCGCACCGGGACGCCCGCACGGGTGGCCTCCGTGCTGCGGCAGCGGCGCCCGGTGGCCGACCAGGCGGCGCTGGACGGCCGACAGCGGCTGGCCAACCTGGCGGGCGCGCTGGAGGTCCCGGCGGGCGCGGTGCGGCTGCTCGACGGGGGCCGGGTGGTGGTCGTGGACGACCTGATGACCACCGGCGCGAGCCTCGCGGAGGCGGCGCGTGCGCTGCGCGCGGCGCTCGGAACACGCCTCGCACCCGTGTCCGCCGAATATGCGGCGCGATGCCGGGAAGGAAGGGGAGAACGACGGATCGGCGGAGGGCCGGAGGGTGAGGAGTGGGTGCATGACGCACCGGGAAAGACGGCAGCGCATGTCGTCGGAGAGCCACTCCGCGCGGCGGTGATCGCCGCGCCACGGGATTCCTTCGAAATAAACAGGAACTGACCGAGAACTTGCGTCGTTGCAGGTAGTAGAAGGGTCTATTCACCTGAACGGAGGTACGCCGCAGTAGAGGGTGACGACATCCGTCCGGGCGAGATATGTTCGGTTCAGAGGAAAGGCGCAGGCCACACCTCCCGAATCCGAATGCCGTGTCGCGGGTTTATCCGTAATCACCCGCGGCGACGGGGTGGAGAGCCCGTCCGTGGGGGATGAGGAGGTGGACGTCACCGAGTCCGAGGTTCCGGGGATGACCGGAGCCGGGTGCAAAAGGGAGATGCTCCGCCAGTGGAGCGGGGCTATCCGGGAACGGAGTTCTGCGTGGACATCGTCGTCAAGGGCCGCAAGACCGAGGTGCCCGAGCGGTTCCGCAAGCACGTGGCCGAGAAGCTGAAGCTGGAGAAGATCCAGAAGCTCGACGGCAAGGTGATCAGCCTCGACGTCGAGGTGTCCAAGGAGCCGAACCCCCGGCAGGCGGACCGGTGCGACCGGGTGGAGATCACCCTCCGGACGCGCGGCCCGGTGATCCGGGCGGAGGCGGCGGCGAACGATCCCTACGCGGCGCTGGACCTGGCGGCGGAGAAGCTGGACGCGCGGCTGCGCAAGCAGCACGACAAGCGGTTCTCCCGGCGCGGTTCGCGTCGCATCCCGGCGGCCGAGGTCGCCGACCACGTGCCGGACGCGGCGACGCTCGACGGTGACGGCCGCGTCGTGCACGAGGAGGACACGGAAGGGGTGCCGACGAAGCGGATCGGCTCGCTGGAGGTCAAGGGCGAGGGCCCGCTGATCGTCCGCGAGAAGACCCACGTGGCGTCCCCGATGAGCCTGGACCAGGCCCTCTACGAGATGGAACTGGTCGGCCACGACTTCTATCTGTTCGTGGACTCCGAGACCAAGGAACCCAGTGTCGTCTACCGGCGGCACGCCTACGACTACGGCGTCATCCACCTCAGCACCGACCCGATGGTCGCCGAGGTGCAGCCCCCGGCGGCCGGGGGCACGCTGGGCGGCTGATCCGCCCGGCCGGAGCGCAGCCGGTGCCCCTGGAAGCGCGTGTGCGCCCCCAGGGGCACCGGCGTGCGACCACTTCGCGCCCCGCACGTCCCCGCAGTGACGCCCGAGCATGGAATCATGACCGCAGCGGCCCAACAGGTGGGCCGTTGCCTTGGGTTGGCGATGGCACGGACCAGGCCACAGCCTTCAGGGGGAGGAACGATGGCGGACACCTTCGGACCACTGCGGGGCGCCGGGGCCGGTGACGGCACCGCGGCCGACCGCGACGCGGACTCCGCGCGCGCGGAACCCATCCGGGTCCTGGTCGTGGACGACCATGCCCTCTTCCGCCGCGGTCTGGAGATCGTGCTGCTTGCCGAGGAGGACATCGAGGTCGTCGGTGAGGCGGGCGACGGCGCCGAGGCCGTGGACAAGGCCGCCGACCTGCTGCCCGACATCGTGCTGATGGACGTGCGCATGCCCCGGCGCGGCGGGATCGAGGCGTGCACCTCCATCAAGGAGGTCGCCCCCAGCGCGAAGATCATCATGCTGACGATAAGCGACGAGGAGGCCGACCTCTACGACGCGATCAAGGCGGGCGCGACCGGATATCTGCTGAAGGAGATCTCCACCGACGAGGTGGCGACCGCGATCCGCGCGGTGGCCGACGGACAGTCGCAGATCAGCCCCTCGATGGCGTCGAAGCTGCTCACCGAATTCAAGTCGATGATCCAGCGCACCGACGAACGCCGACTGGTCCCCGCGCCCCGGCTGACCGAGCGCGAACTGGAAGTCCTCAAACTCGTCGCCACCGGAATGAACAACCGGGACATCGCCAAGGAACTGTTCATCTCCGAGAACACCGTGAAGAACCACGTCCGCAACATCCTGGAGAAGCTGCAACTGCACTCCAGGATGGAGGCCGTGGTGTACGCGATGCGGGAGAAGATCCTCGAAATCCGCTGAGCCCCCGAAGTCGGGGACCAGCGGTCCGAGCACCGATCAGCCCACCAGCGCCGCCAGTTCGCGGATCAGTCCAGCAGCGCGGCCAGTTCGCGGATCAGCGGTTCGCGCAGCTCGGGGGAGTCCACGCGTTCCACCCTCACGTCCGAGCAGTCCACCCAGGTCGCCGCCTCCGTCAGCGCCCGCGCCACCGCCGGGACCGCCTTCGCGTTCTCGACACCGACCTGCCGGGCCACCAGGGTGCGGCCCTCGCGGGCAGGATCGACCCGGCCGACGAGACGGCCCCCGGACAGCACCGGCATCACGAAGTAGCCGTGCACCCGCTTGGGCTTCGGGACGTACGCCTCCAGCCGGTGGGTGAAGCCGAAGATCCGTTCCGTGCGGGCGCGTTCCCATACCAGCGAGTCGAACGGGGACAGCAGTGTCGTACGGTGCCGGCCGCGCGGCGGGGCGGTGAGGGCCGCCGGGTCCGCCCAGGCGGGTCTGCCCCACCCGGCCACCTCCACCGGGACCAGACCGGAGTCCGCGATCACCGCGTCCACCTGCTCGCCCCTGAGCCGGTGGTAGTCCGCGATGTCCGCGCGGGTGCCCACGCCCAGCGCCTCACCGGCCAGCCGCACCAGGCGCCGTACGCACTCGGTGTCGTCCAGGTCGTCGTGGAGCAGGTCGTCCGGGATCGCGCGCTCGGCCAGGTCGTACACCCGCTTCCAGCCCCGGCGTTCGACGCACACCACTTCGCCGTACATCAGCGCGCGTTCGACGGCGACCTTGGTGCCGGACCAGTCCCACCAGTCACTGGTCTTCTTGGCGCCGCCCAACTCGGTGGCGGTGAGGGGGCCCTCGGTGCGGAGCTGCTTGACCACCTGGTCGTACACCCCGTCCGGGAGCTGGTGGTTCCAGTGCGGGCGGGCGCGGTAGGCGCGGCGGCGGAAGGCGAAGTGCGGCCACTCCTCGACGGGCAGCAGGCAGGCCGCGTGCGACCAGTACTCGAAGGCGCGCGGTCTGCCGTCCGGTCCGTCCGGCTTCCAGTACGCCGACTCCACGGAGCCCCGGCCGACCGCGCCGAGCCGGGCGTACGGCACCAGTTCGTGCGAGCGGGCCAGCACCGAGATCGTGTCCAGCTGGACCGCGCCGAGGTGGCGCAGCACGCCCCGGACGCCGGAGCGCCGGTCGGGGGCGCCGAGGAGACCCTGCGCCCGCAGGGCGATGCGCCGGGCATCGTCCGCGGAGAGGGCGGCTGCGGGACGCAGGAGGGTCGTCATGCCGAGGACGATAGAGGGTGCCACTGACAATCGGCGCTGACCTGCGGGTTCGTGTGCTATGGGGTGGTGGGCGGGGTTACGCGGGTGCCGGGACGTACGGCTCGGTGGAGGGCAGGCCGAGGTCGGAGGGGAGCAGGGAGCCCAGCCAGCAGTCCCGGCGCACACCCCGGTTCACCGTGGCGGCGCGCTGGACGCCCTCGATGGTGAATCCGGCGCGCTCGGCGACCGCGCGGGAGGCCGTGTTGCCGACTTCCGCGCGCCATTCCAGGCGGTCCACGGCCAGTTCGGTGAAGGCCCAGCGGGCGGCGGCGAGGGTCGCCTCGGTGACGTAGCCCCTGCCCCGGTGCTCCCTGGCGGCCCAGAATCCGACCTCGCGGACGCCCCATCCGCGCCGGTTCACCGCCAGCGCGCCCGCCAGTTCCCCGCCGGACAGGAAGACACCGAAGGTGTACGCGCTGTCGTCGGCCCAGCCGTCCGGGACGATCCGTCCCGTGAACGCCTCGGCGTGCTCGCGCAGATAGGGCGAGGGGATGTCGCCGATCCAGCGCTGGACGACGGGGTCCCGCGCCGCGTCGTACACGGCGTCGGTGTCGGCCGGGGTGACGGCGCGCAGCAGAAGGCGCTCGGTGGTGAGGGCGACGGGTTCCATCGGCCGATTCTGGGTGCCGGGCGCGGGTGTGCGCCAGCGGTTGTCCGGAGGGTGAGCGGGCGGTCACAATTCGCGCAATTCATCGGCCCGGAGCGGCACCAACGGCCCGTCCCGTCCGTTGGAACCTGTGAAGCGACCGTCGGGCAGCCAGGCCCTCCCGGCGCGGCCGGGTCCTCGCATACGATGGCCGTTGCTCAGTCCGTATAAGGAAACCGACCGTCCCAGGCCCGACCGGCAAGGAGACCAGCCCCCGTGTCCGTCCTCTCGAAGATCATGCGTGCAGGCGAAGGCAAGATCCTGCGCAAGCTGCACCGCATCGCGGGCCAGGTCAACTCCATCGAAGAGGACTTCGTCCACCTCTCCGACGCCGAGCTCCGCGCCCTCACCGACGAGTACAAGCAGCGATACGCCGACGGCGAGAGCCTGGACGATCTGCTTCCCGAGGCGTTCGCCACCGTCCGCGAGGCCGCCAAGCGCGTCCTCGGCCAGCGCCACTACGACGTGCAGATGATGGGCGGCGCGGCCCTCCACCTCGGCTATGTCTCCGAGATGAAGACCGGTGAGGGCAAGACCCTCGTCGGCACGCTGCCCGCGTACCTCAACGCCCTGTCCGGCGAGGGCGTCCACCTGATCACGGTCAACGACTACCTGGCCGAGCGCGACTCCGAGATGATGGGCCGCGTCCACAAGTTCCTGGGGCTGTCCGTCGGCTGCATCCTGGCCAACATGACGCCCGCGCAGCGCCGCGAGCAGTACGCGTGCGACATCACCTACGGCACGAACAACGAGTTCGGCTTCGACTACCTGCGCGACAACATGGCGTGGTCGCAGGACGAACTGGTGCAGCGCGGCCACAACTTCGCCATCGTGGACGAGGTGGACTCGATCCTCGTGGACGAGGCCCGTACGCCGCTGATCATCTCCGGCCCCGCCGACCAGGCCACCAAGTGGTACGGCGACTTCGCGAAGCTGGTGCTGCGTCTCAAGCGCGGCGAGGCCGGCAACCCGCTGAAGGGCCTTGAGGAGACCGGCGACTACGACGTCGATGAGAAGAAGCGCACGGTCGCCATCCACGAGAACGGCGTCGGCAAGGTCGAGGACTGGCTGGGCATCGACAACCTCTACGAGTCGGTGAACACCCCGCTCGTGGGTTATCTGAACAACGCCATCAAGGCGAAGGAACTGTTCAAGAAGGACAAGGACTACGTCGTCATCGACGGCGAGGTCATGATCGTCGATGAGCACACCGGCCGTATCCTCGCCGGTCGCCGCTACAACGAGGGCATGCACCAGGCGATCGAGGCGAAGGAAGGGGTGGACATCAAGGACGAGAACCAGACGCTCGCCACGATCACCCTGCAGAACTTCTTCCGCCTCTACAACAAGCTCTCCGGCATGACCGGTACGGCCATGACCGAGGCCGCCGAGTTCCACCAGATCTACAAGCTCGGCGTGGTGCCGATCCCCACGAACAAGCCGATGGTGCGCAAGGACCAGTCGGACCTGATCTACCGCACCGAGGTCGCCAAGTTCGAGGCGGTCGTGGACGACATCGCGGAGAAGCACGAGAAGGGCCAGCCGATCCTGGTCGGCACGACCTCCGTCGAGAAGTCGGAGTACCTCTCGCAGCAGCTCAGCAAGCGCGGCATCCAGCACGAGGTGCTGAACGCCAAGCACCACGAGCGCGAGGCGTCGATCGTCGCGCAGGCCGGTCGCAAGGGCGCCGTCACCGTCGCCACCAACATGGCCGGCCGCGGTACGGACATCAAGCTCGGCGGCAACCCCGAGGACCTCGCGGAGGCGGAGCTGCGCCAGCGCGGCCTCGACCCCGAGGAGCACATCGAGGAGTGGGCCGCGGCCCTGCCCGCCGCGATGGAGCGCGCCGAGGGTGCCGTCAAGACCGAGAAGGAGGAGGTCGAGAGCATCGGCGGCCTCTACGTCCTCGGTACCGAGCGGCACGAGTCCCGTCGTATCGACAACCAGCTGCGCGGTCGTTCCGGCCGTCAGGGCGACCCCGGCGAGTCCCGTTTCTACCTGTCGCTCGGCGACGACCTCATGCGGCTGTTCAAGGCGCAGATGGTCGAGCGCGTGATGTCGATGGCGAACGTCCCGGACGACGTGCCGATCGAGAACAAGATGGTCACCCGCGCCATCGCCTCCGCCCAGTCGCAGGTCGAGCAGCAGAACTTCGAGACGCGCAAGAACGTCCTGAAGTACGACGAGGTGCTCAACCGGCAGCGCGAGGTCATCTACGGCGAGCGCCGCCGCGTCCTGGAGGGCGAGGACCTGCACGAGCAGGTGCAGCACTTCATGAGCGACACCATCGACGCCTACGTCGCCGCCGAGACCGCCGAGGGCTTCCCCGAGGACTGGGACCTGGAGCGGCTGTGGGGTGCCTTCCGGCAGCTCTACCCGGTGAAGGTCACCGTGGAGGAGCTGGAGGAGGCCGCGGGCGACCGGGCCGGTCTGACCGCCGAGTTCATCTCCGAGTCCATCAAGGACGACGTCATGGACCAGTACCAGGCGCGGGAGACGCAGCTCGGTTCCGAGATCATGCGTGAGCTGGAGCGGCGCGTCGTGCTGTCCGTCCTGGACCGCAAGTGGCGTGAGCACCTCTACGAGATGGACTACCTCCAGGAGGGCATCGGGCTGCGCGCGATGGCCCAGAAGGACCCGCTGGTCGAGTACCAGCGCGAGGGCTTCGACATGTTCACCGCCATGATGGAGGGCATCAAGGAGGAGTCCGTCGGCTATCTGTTCAACCTGGAGGTCCAGGTCGAGCAGCAGGTCGAGGAGGTCCCGGTCGAGGACGTCGAGCTGCCGACCGTGGACGGGGTCCAGGACACCGTGCCCGCGCAGGCGGGGGCGGGTTCCCGGCCGGAGATCCGGGCCAAGGGGCTGGATGTTCCGCAGCGGCGGGATCTGCACTTCTCCGCTCCCACGGTGGACGGTGAGGGCGGGATTCTGGAGCGGGATCTTGAGGACGAGGAGCCGGTGCGGTCCGAGTCGGACGGGCTGACCCGTGCCGAGCGGCGCAAGCAGGCGAAGGGTGCCGGGCGGCGGCGCAAGAAGTAACTCGCCGCGCTCCTGCTGAGCGGTTTGGCCGGTGGGCCGGGGCTTTCGAGCTTCGGCCCACCGGTGTTTTCCGGGCTTCGGCCCCGTGGTGTTCTCGGGGTGGGCCTGCCCGTAGCCACGCGTGCTCAGGCGTCGTGGTCCGCCGCGTTGCCCGGGAGGGGGAGGGAGAGGGCTGTGCAGCGCCAGCGGTTGGCGGGGCCGAGTTCGAGGCGGAAGGCGAGGGCGCGGAGGTGGGCGCCGGTGGTGACGCGGGCGAAGACCTCCAGGGCGCCGTCGCGGGGGACGTAGTAGCCGATGTCCTGGACGGCGGGGGCGGGCAGGGGGCGCCGGGCGGCGAGGCGGGACAGCTCGTCGTAGGCGGAGCCCGCTGTGTAGCGGAGCATCCAGTGCACGGGGCGGCGCCCGCTGAGGACGGCCAGCAGGCGTTCCGCGAAGAGGTCGGTGGGCCGGGGCTCGGCGACGACGCGGGCCGCGTTCACCTCCGCCGTGCCGCGTACCGGGTTGCGGGGCGGGGCGCCCGCCGGGCGGCGGGAGTCGCGGCGGGTCGGCGGACGGTGCCGGGGCCGCGCCGGACGGTCCTCGGTGCGGCTCATGACCTTGTTCATGGGGGTCCCCGTTCCTGTGCTCGTGAGATTCCTCGGCGGACATACCGGGCGGTAACTCGCTAGGAGATCTTGTACGGGGTGCCGGAGTCGGCCGCAAGGAACGCGGGGCCGGGGCGCGGGGGCCCCGAAGATTCACTTATCAGGATGACGAGGGACCCCGAAAACCCCCCGGTTGAGCGGGGGTACCGGGTGAACGAACGGGTGCCGGGTTGACGCCCGGAGGGGTGCGGGTGGGGACTCGAAAGGGGACGGGCGCACGTATCCTGAAGGCCCGTCGTTGACCAGGAAAGTGCGGCCGCCATGCGCGTCTACGTCCCCCTGACCCTCCCCCGTCTCGCCGAGGCGCACCGGACGGGCGAGCTGGGGGCCGGTTCCTTCACGGCGTACGCGGTGACGCCCGGCCTGCGTGAGTGGTACGTCTCCGACGACCTGGAGGAGCTGGAGTACGCCGCGCTCGGCCGCGCCGCGCTCGCCTCCCTGCGCCTGCTCGCCGCCGACACCGGCGCCGCCCCGCGCCGGGTCGTGGTCGCCGTGGACGTGGCCGACGGCGCGGTCAAGGCCGACCCGGACCGTGCGCTCGACCCGTCCGCGCTCGCCGAAGTGGCCGTCTCCGGCCCGGTGGTGCTGGCGAAGGCCGCCGCGGTGCACGTGGACGCCGACGACGCGGAGGCGGACGTCACGGCCGCCACGGAGGCGCTCCAGGCGGCGGACGACGGTGACGACGACGCGCGGTTCCTGGTGGACGAGACGGACGACCACGAACTGCTCTGGTTCGCCACCCAGGAGATCCCGGCCCTGCTCGGCGGGGTCTGAGTCCCCGCCGGACCCTGTTGTCGGTGGCTGCGGGTACGGTCTTCGGCATGGGTACTGAAGTCGGCGCGCACATAGTCTGGGACTGGAACGGCACCCTGTTCCACGACAATGACGCGATCATCGGCGCCACCAACGCGGCGTTCGCGGAGATCGGGCTCGCGCCGATCACGCTGGAGCGGTACCGGGCGCTGTACTGCGTCCCGGTGCCGAAGTTCTACGAGCGGCTGCTCGGCCGACTGCCCACCGACGCCGAGTGGGAGCTGATGGACGGGGTGTTCCACCGGCACTACACCGAGCGCCGGGTGCGCTGCGCGCTGACCGAGGGCGTCACCGACCTGCTGGCGGGCTGGCGTTCGGCCGGGCACAGCCAGTCCCTGCTGAGCATGTACGGCCACGACGAGCTGGTGCCCCTGGTGCGGGACCTCGGTATCGAGGCGCACTTCCTGCGGGTCGAGGGGCGTACGGGGCCGTCCGGCGGGAGCAAGGCCGCGCACATGGTGCGGCACCTGGCGGCGCTGGCCGGGAGCGTGGAAGCGGCTCGGACCGTGGTGATCGGGGACGCGGCGGACGACGCGGTCGCCGCCCGGCACGCCGGTGCCCACGCGGTGCTCTACACCGGCGGCTCGCACAGCCGGGCCAGCCTGGAGGGGGTCGAGGGGGTGCCGGTCGTGGACACGCTGGCCGAGGCCGTGGACGAGGCGCGGCGGCTGGCCGCCTGAGCGGGGCCGGTCCGGCCACGGGCCGTCCTCCGCCCGGTACCGGTGGGGCTCAGTCCACCGGGGCCGCCACCCGCAGCACCTTCAGGAACTCCCGCATCCACGCCGGGTGGTCGGGCCAGGCGCGGGACGAGACCAGCGTGCCGTCCACCACCGCCTCGGCGTCCTCGAAGTGGGCGCCCGCCGTCTGCATGTCCATCTCCAGCGCCGGATAGGCGGTGACCCGGCGCCCGCTCAGGCCCTCGACCGCGGCCGTGAGCAGCGGGCCGTGGCAGATCTGGGCGACGGGTCTGTCCGCGTCGAAGAACGCCTTGAGGATCTTGCGGAGTTCGGGGTCGTTGCGCAGGTACTCGGGCGCCCGGCCGCCGGGGATCACCAGGGCCGCGTAGGCGCCGGGATCGACCTCGGAGAAGGCCAGGTCGGCGGGCCAGGTGTAGCCGGGCTTCTCGGTGTAGGTGTCGAAGCCGGGTTCGAAGTCGTGGACGACGAAGCGGAGCGTCTTGCGGGCCGGGGCCGCGATGTCCACCTCGTACCCCTCCTCCCGCAACCGCTGGTACGGGTAGAGGACTTCGAGGGACTCCGCCGCGTCGCCGGTGACGACGAGGATCTTCGGGGGCATGTCCCCTCCTTCGGGGGAGGTGCCTCCCCCGCGCGGGGGAGGTGGGCGCGGTCCCGGCCCGGCACACTCGTAGACGAGCCCGGACGAGGGGGCGTCCGCTCCCAGCGTGCGACTCCCCGCCGCCCGGCGCGACCCGCGATCCCACCGACACGGCAGGACGACCGCCGGAACCACCACGACTCCCTGACCGCCACCGCTCCGTCAGCGCCACCACTCCACGACCGCCACCGCTCCGTGAGCACCTCGGTCCCACGGCCGCCGCCACTCACCGGCCACCACCCCTCTACGCCACACCCACCCCCCGAGTCCCTGTGCAGAACGTCAAACTTCGGCACCGGGTTTTGTACGCATAAGGCTCATGACGGGCCACCCGAGAAGGGAGATAGCCTTGTGGGCGTGATCAGCGCGATAGTTCGCGGGGACCATCCTGTCCCTGCCCCGCGCCCGGATTGCACGGACAGTCTCCGTGGCCGGGTGGCGGTCGCTGATCCGCTCGGGCGGGACGGGGGCGCGGAAGCCCCCGAGGCGCCGACGACAGCCCCGGAGACGAACGCCGCGAGAGCGACGTCACACCGGACGGGCCTGTCGGACATGGCGGAAATCCCCGCGTTCATCTCACCTCTCGGCATAGCGTCGGAACGGACCGGAAACCCCGGACCGCGGCGTCGAGCCGGAAGGGGAGACACCGTGTTTCCTTCTACGTCACGCAACGGCGCGCGACAGGAGCCAGAGGACAATGCAGACCAAGCTGGACGAAGCCAAGGCCGAGCTGCTCGAACGGGCGGCCCGCGTAGCTGAGAACAGCCCGGTCGGGGGGCACCTACCGACCGGGGCGACGGGCGACGGCTCGGCGGGCACCGCCGACCCCGCGTCCACGCTCGCGTTCCTCCAGCGCTACTACCTGCACACCGCACCCGAGGACCTCTCCGGCCGCGACCCGGTCGATGCCTTCGGTTCCGCCGTATCGCACTACCGGCTCGCCGAGACCCGGCCGCAGGGCACCGCCAACGTCCGGGTGCACACGCCGACGGTCGAGGAGAACGGCTGGACCTGCAGCCACACCGTGGTGGAGGTCGTCACCGACGACATGCCCTTCCTGGTGGACTCGGTCACCAACGAGCTGACCCGGCAGGGGCGCGGCATCCACGTCGTGATCCACCCGCAGATGGTGGTGCGCCGCGACCTCACCGGCAAGCTGATCGAGGTGCTGCCCGTCCCGGCCTCCTCCGGTGACCTCCCGCACGACGCGCACGTCGAGTCCTGGATTCACGTCGAGACCGACCGCGAGACCGACCGCGCCGACCTCAAGCAGATCGCCGGTGACCTGCTCCGGGTCCTGTCCGACGTCCGTGAGGCCGTCGAGGACTGGGAGAAGATGCGCGAGACGGCGATCCGGGTCGCGGACGGCCTGACCGCCGAGCCCGCCCCCGCCGACCTCGACACCGCCGAGGCGGAGGAGGCCCGCGAGCTGCTGCGCTGGCTCGCCGCCGACCACTTCACCTTCCTCGGCTACCGCGAGTACCAGCTCCTGGACGACGACAGCCTCGCCGCCGTCCCCGGTACCGGCCTCGGTGTCCTGCGTTCCGACCCCAAGCACTCCGAGGACGACCAGCACCCGGTCAGCCCCTCCTTCGAGCGGCTGTCCGCCGACGCCCGCGCCAAGGCCCGCGAGCACAAGCTGCTGGTGCTGACCAAGGCCAACAGCCGGGCCACCGTGCACCGGCCGTCGTACCTGGACTACATCGGCGTCAAGAAGTTCGACGCGGACGGCAACGTCGTCGGTGAGCGCCGCTTCCTCGGTCTGTTCTCGTCCGCCGCCTACACCGAGTCGGTGCGCCGGGTGCCGGTCATCCGCCGCAGGGTCGCGGAGGTGCTCCAGCGCGCCGGGTTCTCGCCCAACAGCCACGACGGCCGCGACCTGCTCCAGATCCTGGAGACCTACCCGCGCGACGAACTGTTCCAGACCCCGCCCGCCGAACTGCAGTCCATCGCCACCAGCGTGCTCTACCTCCAGGAGCGCCGCCGACTGCGGCTCTACCTCCGCCAGGACGAGTACGGCCGCTACTACTCGGCCCTCGTCTACCTGCCGCGCGACCGCTACACCACCGGCGTCCGGCTGCGGATCATCGACATCCTCAAGGAGGAACTGGGCGGTATCAGCGTCGATTTCACCGCCTGGAACACCGAGTCGATCCTGTCCCGGCTGCACTTCGTGGTCCGGGTCCCGCAGGGCACCGAGCTGCCCCAGCTGTCGGACGCCGACAAGGACCGCATCGAGGCCCGGCTGGTCGAGGCCGCCCGCTCCTGGGCGGACGGTTTCGCGGAGGCGCTGAACGCTGAGTGCGGCGAGGAGCGCGCCGCCGAGATGCTCCGCCGCTACCAGGGCGGCAACGCCTTCCCCGAGGGGTACAAGGCGGACCACACCCCGCGTGCCGCCGTCGCGGACCTCGTCCACCTGGAGCGCCTGAGCGGCGAGCAGGGCGACGACTTCTCGCTCAGCCTGTACGAGCCGGTGGGCGCCGCGCCCGGTGAGCGCCGCTTCAAGATCTACCGCAGGGGCGACGCGGTCTCCCTGTCGGCCGTGCTGCCGGTCCTCAACCGGCTCGGCGTCGAGGTCGTGGACGAGCGGCCGTACGAACTGCGCTGCTCGGACCGGACCACCGCCTGGATCTACGACTTCGGCCTGCGCATGCCGAAGGCGCTGGGCGCCGGTAATGGCGACCTGCTCGGCGAGGACGGCCGGGAGCGGTTCCAGGAGGCGTTCGCCGCGACCTGGACCGGCGCGGCGGAGAACGACGGGTTCAACGCCCTGGTGCTGAGCGCCGGACTGGGCTGGCGGCAGGCGATGGTGCTGCGCGCCTACGCGAAGTACCTGCGCCAGGCCGGTTCCACCTTCAGCCAGGACTACATGGAGGACACCCTCCGCAACAACGTCCACACCACCCGGCTGCTGGTCTCGCTGTTCGAGGCGCGGATGTCCCCGGACCGGCAGAAGGCCGGACTGGAGCTGACCGACGCGCTGCTGGAGGAGCTGGACGCGGCGCTGGACCAGGTCGCCAGCCTGGACGAGGACCGCATCCTGCGTTCCTTCCTCACCGTCATCAAGGCCACCCTGCGCACCAGCTTCTTCCAGCTCACCGAGGACGGCACGCCGCACTCCTACGTGGCGATGAAGTTCGACCCGCAGGCCATCCCCGACCTGCCCGCACCGCGCCCGGCGTACGAGATCTGGGTGTACTCCCCGCGTGTGGAGGGTGTGCACCTGCGGTTCGGCAAGGTCGCGCGCGGCGGTCTGCGCTGGTCGGACCGGCGGGAGGACTTCCGGACCGAGATCCTCGGCCTGGTCAAGGCGCAGATGGTGAAGAACACCGTCATCGTGCCGGTGGGCGCCAAGGGCGGCTTCGTCGCCAAGCAGCTGCCCGATCCGGGGGTGGACCGGGACGCGTGGCTCGCGGAGGGCATCGCCAGCTACAAGACGTTCATCTCGGCGCTGCTCGACATCACCGACAACATGGTGGCCGGTGAGGTCGTGCCGCCGCGTGACGTGGTCCGGCACGACGGGGACGACACCTATCTGGTGGTCGCGGCCGACAAGGGCACGGCGACGTTCTCCGACATCGCCAACGGGGTCGCGGAGTCGTACGACTTCTGGCTCGGGGACGCGTTCGCCTCCGGCGGTTCAGCGGGCTACGACCACAAGGGCATGGGCATCACCGCGCGCGGCGCCTGGGAGTCCGTGAAGCGGCACTTCCGCGAGCTGGGCGTGGACACCCAGTCCGAGGACTTCACGGTCGTCGGCATCGGTGACATGTCCGGTGACGTGTTCGGCAACGGCATGCTGCTCAGCGAGCACATCCGGGTGGTCGCCGCCTTCGACCACCGGCACATCTTCATCGACCCGGTCCCGGACGCGGCGACCTCGTACGCCGAGCGGCGCCGGCTGTTCGAGCTGCCCCGCTCCAGCTGGGCCGACTACGACACGAAGCTGCTGTCGGCGGGCGGCGGGGTGTTCCCGCGCAGCGCCAAGGCGATCCAGCTCAACGCGCACATCCGGCAGGCCCTGGGCATCGAGGAGAAGATCTCCAAGATGACCCCGGCCGACCTGATGAAGGCGATCCTGCACGCCCCGGTGGACCTGCTGTGGAACGGCGGCATCGGCACGTACGTGAAGTCGTCGGCGGAGTCCAACGCCGATGTCGGCGACAAGGCCAACGACGCGATCCGGGTGGACGGCGCCGACCTGCGGGTCAAGGTCGTCGGCGAGGGCGGCAACCTGGGCCTGACCCAGCTCGGCCGGATCGAGTTCGCCCTGGCGGGCGGCCGGATCAACACCGACGCGATCGACAACAGCGCCGGTGTGGACACCTCCGACCACGAGGTGAACATCAAGATCCTGCTCAACGGCCTGGTCACCGACGGCGACATGACGGTGAAGCAGCGCAACAAGGTGCTCGCCGAGATGACCGACGAGGTCGGCGCCCTGGTGCTGCGCAACAACTACGCGCAGAACACCGCCATCGCCAACGCCCTGTTCCAGTCGAACGACATGCTCCACGCCCAGCAGCGGTTCATCCGCCACCTGGTGCGCGAGGGCCACCTCGACCGGGCGCTGGAGTTCCTGCCCGCCGACCGGCAGATCCGCGAGCGGCTCAACCAGGGCCAGGGTCTCACCGGCCCGGAGACGGCCGTCCTGCTCGCCTACACGAAGATCACGGTCGCGGACGAGCTGCTGCACACCTCGCTGCCCGACGACCCGTATCTGCGCGGGCTGCTGCACGCGTACTTCCCGACCGCGCTGCGCGAGCGGTTCGCGGAGGCCGTGGACAGCCACCCGCTGCGCCGTGAGATCACCACGACCGTGCTGGTCAACGACACGGTGAACACGGGCGGTACGACGTATCTGCACCGGCTCCGCGAGGAGACCGGGGCCTCCCTGGAGGAGATCGTCCGCGCCCAGACCGCGGCCCGTGCCATCTTCCGCTCGGCGCCGGTGTGGGACGCGGTGGAGGAGCTGGACAACACGGTGGACGCGGGGGTGCAGACCCGTATCCGGCTGCACTCGCGGCGCCTGGTGGAGCGCGGCACGCGCTGGCTGCTGAACAACCGGCCGCAGCCGCTCCAGCTCGCGGAGACCGTCGAGTTCTTCGGCGAGCGGGTCGAGCGGGTCTGGCAGGAGCTGCCGAAGCTGGTGCGCGGCGCGGACCTGGAGTGGTACCAGCACGTGTACGACGAGCTGTCCGAGGCCGGGGTGCCGGACGAACTGGCCGCCAAGGTGGCCGGGTTCTCCTCCGCCTTCCCGGCGCTGGACATCGTCTCGGTCGCCGACCGCATGGGCAAGGAGCCGCTGGACGTGGCCGAGGTCTACTACGACCTCGCCGACCGGCTCGGCATCAGCCAGCTCATGGACCGCATCATCGAGCTGCCCCGCGCGGACCGCTGGCAGTCGATGGCCCGTGCCTCCATCCGTGAGGACCTGTACGCGGCCCATGCCGCCCTCACCGCCGACGTGCTCGCGGCCGGGGACAGCCCGGCGACGCCGGGGCAGCGGTACGAGGCGTGGGAGGCGGACAACGCGGCGATCCTGGGCCGGGCGCGGACGACGCTGGAGGAGATCCGGGGTTCGGACGCGTTCGACCTCGCCAACCTGTCGGTGGCGATGCGCACCATGCGGACGCTGCTGAGGTCTCACTCGTAGCGGCGGAGTGATGACGGTACGGCGCGCGAGGCGTCGTACGACGGGGGGCGCCCCGGACCGGAGTCATCGGTCCGGGGCGCCCCTTTGTCGCTTTCCCGGCACTTTGGGGGGTTTCGGATAGGGTCGGGCCGTGACAGTGAACCCCCCGAGGCCCCGGTCGTCCGGCGGGACGCGGTCCACACCGGACCGCGCCGCCACGTTCGGCCGGGTGCTGCCGCAGGCCGCCGTCGCGCTGGTCCTGCTGCTGATGCTGCTGGTCGTGGTCCGACTGCCCTGGGCGGGCGACCTCGGTATGCACGCGGCGACGCTGCAACGGCTGCGGCACAGCCTGCTGCATCCCGGAAATCCGCTGGTCGATGCGGACACACCGAGTCCGTACTACTCGCCCTGGATGCTGCTGCTCGGCTGTGTCGCCCGGGTGACGAGCCTGTCCGTCTTCCAGGTGCTGCGCGTGGGGGCGGTCGTCGGGCTGGCGCTGCTGGTCGGCGGGGTGTGGCGGTACGTCCGCACGCTCAGCGCGCACCGGGCGGCGCCCGCGCTCGCGCTGCTCTGCCTGCTGTTCCTGTGGGGGCCGGTGCTGTTCGAGTGGAGCGGGTTCCTCGGGCTCAACTCCCTCGCGCTCACCGTCGCCTACCCGAGCGTCCTCTCGCTCGGTCTGTCCTTCCACCTCTGGGCCTGGCTCACCCATGCCCTGCGGGGCGGGGAGCGGCGCTGGCGGGTGTGGCTCGGACTGGGACTGCTGTGGGGGGTGATCCTGCTGTGCCACCAGTTCACGGGTGTGGTCGCCTCCCTCGGCGCGCTGGCGACGGTCCTCTCCGCGCGGCCGGGGAGGGCGGTGCTGCTGCGGCTGGGGTGCGGGGTGGTGCTCGGCGTGGTCCTGCTGGGGGTCTGGCCGTACTACGACTTCTTCGCGCTGTTCTCCGCCGGTGCCGACCTGGAGGCGATCCACCGCTCGCTGTACACCGGGCTCGCCGGGCGGTTCGGGCTGGTCCTGCTCGGGGTCGTCGCGCTGGTGGCGCGGTGGCGGCGGGACCGGTGGGACGCGCTGGCGCTGTTCTTCGTCCTCGGCGTGCTGGTGTTCGCCGCGGGCGGTCTCACCGGGCACTACTCCTGGGGGCGCGCCCTGCCCGCCGTCCTGATCCCGGCCCAGCTCGCCGCCGCGCTGGAGGCCGTGTCCCGAGGGCGGCGCGGCGCGCGGCTGGGATGGGCGTGGGCCCTGGGCGCCGCCCTGCTGGTGGGCGCGTGGACCCAGGCGGGCACCCTCGGCTACGTCACCGGCCGGTCCGCGCTCCCCGGTGCCGTCGCCGCCAAGTACCGCGAGCCCTGGCGCGGGTACCAGTGGGTCACCCCCTGGGTGAAGTACGGCGACGTCGTCATGGCCCGCACCTTCCCCGCCCGCCAGCTGCCCGCCTACGGCGGCTACACGGTTGCCCCCGGCTACCCCGACGTCTTCCTCCCGGACGCGGGGGCGCGTGACGCGGCGGTGCGGCGCTACTTCTCCGCCACCACGTCCGCCGGTGAACGCCTGTCCCTGCTGAAGCGGTACGGGGTGCGCTTCGTCCTGGGCGGTCCTGCCGAGCCGTTCCTCCACCGGGTCGCCGTGGGACCGGGGGGGCAGGCGCTGTACGAGGTAGGCGGCTGACCGGCGCCGCTGCCGGCCGGGCGGGGTGCCGCCCGCCCGCACCGGAGGGACGGCCCCCGCGCCCCCGCGCCGCCGCGCAGCTATGTCGGCCACGCCCCCACGCCCCCACGCCGCCACGCCCCCACGCCGCCGCGTCCCACGCCGCTGCGCCCCCGCGCAGCTATGTCCCCGCGCCCCGCCCCCTCCCGCGCCGCCCTCGGCGGCCCATCTGCCCGCACCCACCGCGCACCCCTACATCGGCGCACCCACCGCGCACCCCTACTTCAGCGCGCTCGACACCAGCCGGGCCACAGCCCGCACCCGAGGCCGGGCCAAGGTCCTCAGGGCGGGCCGGAGCACGCGGGACGTGATGCCCACCGGAGTCCAGCGGAGTTGCAGGCGGCCGGGGTTTCGGGGTTCGGGTTCCAGGGTGAGGGTGTGGGGGGCGGTGCCGGAGCGGTAGGGGAGGCGGGCGGTGGAAGTGGGGAGGGAGAGGGGGGCCAGCAGGATGCCGGTGTGGGCGAGGCCCTGCTGGGTGAGGCGGAGGACGGGGTGCCGGGTGCCGCTGAAGCCGTGCAGGGGGATGGCGGCGGCGCCGGGGTCCAGGGTCACCCGCCCCTCGAAGACCCCCGGCCGCACCGGACTCAGCCGGAACGGCACCGTCAGACGGCGGCGGCCCGGCGTCAGCAGCAGGGACGCGCGCTGCGGCCCGACGGGCAGCCGCAGACCGGGATCGTAGGTGCGGACGGCCAGCCGCAGCGAGGCACCCGGCCCGGTCTCCACCGAGGTGATCTCGTGCCGGAAGTACGCCCCGGAGAACGGCCGCGTCTCCAACTCCATGTCGGACAGGTCCAGTTCACGGCGGGCCCGCTCCGTGTCCGGTACCGAGTCCCCCCAGTACACCACCCCCGAAGCTCCCTCCGCCGTCACCTCCCGGGGCCCCACCTGATGCCCCAACCCCCGTGCCGCGAGCCGTACTTCGGCCGTCCGTCCCTGCCGCAGCAGCTCCAGCACGACCCGTTCGGGCCGTGGTAGCCGGGCGTACGCGCCCTCGGCCAGTGTGTCGAGGTACGGGTTCATGACGGCGCCGAAGGACTCCAGCCAGGCGTCGTCCCGGTAGGGCAGATCCCCGGCGTACATCCGGAAATCGTGCTTGAGGAACTTGTAGTCCTTGTCCTCGCGCAGCGCCCCGTGCCCGTTGTCCAGCAGGAACGCGTCGATGAGCCGCTGCACGCGTACCCGGTCCTCGACGTTGGAGATCTTGTGCCGCTGGTTGGAGATGGAGGCGGCGGAGGCGTCGGCGTAGGGCTCGATGTACCAGACGTACACCGGCTCGGGGATCACGGTGAACGCGCGGGCCAGGCAGTACGCCTGGGCGGAGAACAGCTGGTCCTCGTAGTGGATGCCCTCGGGGAAGCGCAGCCGGTGCCGGTCGAGGAAGGCGCGGGCGTACATCTTGCTGGTGGAGAGGTGCTCGAAGAACAGCCGGGGGTCGTCCGCGATGCCCTCGACCGTGCGCCGCTCGGCGACGAGGTGCGGCATCCAGGTGGAGCGGCGCCCGTTGTCCACGCGGACCCGCCGCACCGCGCCCATCGTGAAGTCCACGTCCCGTTCGCGGTGTGCGGCGAGCAGCGACTCGACCGCGCGCGGCGGGAGTTCGTCGTCGCTGTCGAGGAACATCAGATAGGGCGCGCGGGCGATCTCGACGGCGCGGTTGCGCGGCGCGCTGCACCCGCCGCTGTTCTCGGGCAGCCGCAGATAGCGGATGCGATCGTCCTGAGTGACCAACTCCCGTGCAACGGAGGGTGTTTCGTCCGTGGAGTGGTCGTCGCTGATGATGATCTCGATGTTCGCGTGGGTCTGCGCCCGCAGGGAGGCGACCGCACGGGGCAGCCGGGCCGCGTCGTTGTAGACGATGACCGTGACCGTCACGTCGGGGGTCGTCATGCGGTGGCCTCCTCGGGCGTCGGGGCGGGGGTACGGGCGTCCAGCGGCAGGACCGGCGGCAGCGCGGACTCGGGCTCCCCGAGGAACACCCGCCGTACGACCCGCTCGGCGGCGCGCCCGTCGTCGTACTCGCAGAACCGGCGGCGGAAGGCGGCCCGCGCCTTCGCGCCGCTCTCGTCGCGCCAGGCTCCCGAGGTGAGAATCTCGGTCAACTCCTCCTGGGTGCGGGCGACATGGCCGGGTGACTCGGCCATCAGGTCGAAGTAGACACCGCGCGTGGTGCGGTACGTCTCCCAGTCGTCCGCGAAGACGACGATCGGGCGGTCCAGGTTGGCGTAGTCGAACATGATCGAGGAGTAGTCGGTCACCAACGCGTCGGCGGCCAGGCAGAGTTCCTCCACGGGATCGTAGGAGGAGACGTCGATGATGCGCCCCGAGCGGCGCAGCCCGGTCAGCGGGGAGGCGGCGCCGCCGTAGAAGTAGTGGGCGCGGACCAGCAGGACCGTGTTCTCGCCGAGCCGGTCGGCCAGCGCGGCGAGGTCGAGCCGGGGGGTGAACCCGGCCTCGTAGTCGCGGTGGGTCGGCGCGTAGAGGACGGCGGTGCGGCCGGGGGCGATGCCGAGCCGGTCGCGGGCGGCGCGCACGTCGGCCGAACGGGCCGTGTAGAACACGTCGTTGCGCGGATAGCCGTGGTCCAGCGAGGTGTAGCGGGCCGGGTAGGCGCGCTCCCACATGCGGGTGGAGTGGCTGTTGGCGCTGACGCTGTAGTCCCAGCGGTCGATGCGGGCGAGCAGCGCGGCGAAGTCCAGGCCCTTGGCGGCGGCCGGGTGGTCCATCTGGTCCAGGCCCATCCGCTTGAGCGGGGTGCCGTGATGGGTCTGGAGGTGGACCGCGTCCGGCCGTTTCACCACCGCGCCGGGGAAGTTGACGTTGTTCACGAGGTACCGTGCACCGGCCAGCGTCTCCCAGTACCGCCGGGTGCCGGGTACGACATGGTCGGTGCCGGGCGGCAGCAGGGCCGCGTTCTCCTTCGCCACCACCCACACCTGCCGTACGTGCGGGGCGAGTTCGCCGAGCTTGGCGGCGATCGCCGCCGGGTTGCAGGACACGCCCCGGTCCCAGTAGGCCGCGAACACCGCCAGCTGGGGATCGACCGGCTGGTCCAGTGCCCGCCGGTACTGGTGGTCGCGGAGCCGGGTGCCCATCTGCCGCTTCCGCGACCGTACGGTCTTCCGGGTCGCCCGGCGCGCCCGGTTCACGGTCTGGAGCGCGCGGTAGCGGGTGTACGCGCCCTCCTCCAGCAGCGCGTGCCGTACGCCCTCCAGGCCCGCCGGGCGTTGGTGCCCCTCGGGGCGCCAGCGCAGCGCGGCCAGCGAGGCGCGCCGGAAGAACTCGCGGGCGACCGCCTCGGGCAGGTCTTCGCGGGCGAAGACCCGGATCAGGTCGCGGACCATCAGGTCGTACAGGACGGTACGGGCCTTGCCCCGGTCCCTGGTGAGGGGGAGCAGCGTCTCGTAGTGGCCGACCAGGGCGAGCCGGTCCTCCGGGGTGCGCTCCGGGAGGCTTTCCGGGCGCAACACCCGTTGTTCGTAGGCGACTTGGTTGAGGCAGGCGACCCGGTCGGCGCGCAGCAGAGCGGCGCGGGCGGCGTACGGCTCGTCGGAGGTGGTGCGCAGGTCCTCGTGGGCGTGCCAGAACGCGGCGCGCAGCACGCGGGTGCCGAGCAGCGGGGTGAGCCGGAGCAGGGCGGCGGCCGGGTCGGGCGGGAGGGCGGCGCGTCCGGCGGCGGCGAGCAGGCGGCCGTCGCGGGAGGGGGCGGCCGCCGTGCGCCAGGTGGTGGTGACGTGGTCGGTGAGCAGGACGTCCACGGTGTCGTCCAGCTCGGCCAGGCGCTCGGTGATCAGCCGGGGGGCGCCCGCCGGGAGGCCGTCCTTGGCGTGGACGAAGTGCAGCCAGCGGCCGGTGGCCCGCGCGGCGCCCGCCGTCCGCGCCTCGGGGTCTCCGGTGCCGTCCGGCAGCGCGAGGACGACCGTATCGGGGGCGTGCCGCTCGGCGGTCTCGCGGGCCCAGTCGCCCACGGCGGCGACGATCACCTCGGTGTCGGGGAGGGGATGCGCCGCCAGGGAGTCCAGCAGTTCGGTCAGACGCCCCTGGGTGTTCGGTCCGTGGACGATCACGCTGAGCTGGGGCATCGCCGGGGTCTCCTTCGGCTGGATGTCGTCTCGGAGGGCACCTTTCTTAACATACTGTCATTAGGCAGATAAAAGGGATAATTACGGCGCGGGTCGGGTGAGGGGGCCGGCGGCGCACGCGGTGAGGGGCCGACGGCATACGTGGTGAGGGGCTCGGCGGTACCCGTGCGGAGGGGACCGCCGGGTACACGCACGGAGCGGGCCCGGCGGTATGCGCACGGAGGGGGCGCCGCGATCGGCACCCCCTCCCCGAACCCGCCGGGACTCCAAGCCTCCAAGCCCCTCG
This sequence comes from Streptomyces corallincola, assembly GCF_019104725.1. GTDB lineage: Bacteria > Actinomycetota > Actinomycetes > Streptomycetales > Streptomycetaceae > Streptomyces > Streptomyces corallincola. Next base: position 34,440 of record NZ_JAHRXF010000008.1, read on the forward strand.
CGGGCTACTTCTTCTTGTCGCCCGTGAACGCCTCGTACGCCTGCATGACGTCCTCCGTCGGCCCGTCCATGCGCAGCTCGCCGCGCTCCAGCCAGAGCACCCGCTCGCAGGTGTCCCGGATGGACTTGTTGTTGTGGCTGACCAGGAACACGGTGCCCGCGCTCTGCCGCAGCTCGCGGATGCGTTCCTCGGAGCGCTTCTGGAAGGAGCGGTCGCCGGTGGCGAGGGCCTCGTCGATCAGCAGTACGTCGTGGTCCTTGGCGGCGGCGATGGAGAACCGCAGGCGGGCGGCCATGCCGGAGGAGTACGTCCGCATCGGCAGCGTGATGAAGTCGCCCTTCTCGTTGATCCCGGAGAAGTCCACGATGTCCTGGTACCGCTGCCGTACCTGCTCGCGGGACATGCCCATCGCCAGGCCGCCCAGGTACACGTTGCGCTCGCCGGTGAGGTCGTTCATCAGGGCCGCGTTCACGCCGAGCAGCGAGGGCTGGCCGTGCGTGTAGATGTGCCCGCGCTCCACCGGGAGCAGGCCAGCGATCGCCTTGAGCAGGGTGGACTTGCCGGAGCCGTTGGTTCCGATGAGGCCGATCGCCTCGCCCTTGTAGGCGACGAACGACACCTTCTTCACCGCGTGCACCAGCCGGACGCCCGCCGCCTTCTCGGCCTGCCTGCGGCGCATGATGCGGTTGAGCGCGGCGGTGGCGGTGCCCCGCCCGGCGCCGGTGCCGTTGACGCGGTAGACGATGTCCACGTCCTCGGCGACGACGGTGGGGACGCGCTCGCCCCGCGCGTCCTCGGGGGACTCGGCACTGCCCGGGGTCCACTCGGCGGTGTGGCCCCCGGACGCGCGGTCTTCGGCAGCCGTACGTCCGTCGGTGATGAACTCGATCGCGTGCTCGGAGGTCTGCTCAGCCACGGCCGTAGGTCTCCTCAGCCTTCCAGAAGTAGATGAAGCCGCCGACGCCCGCGACCAGGGCCCAGCCCAGCGCGACCGGCCACACGTGCGGCGGGAGCTGATTGGCGTGGAAGCTGTCGATCAGGGCGTACCGCATCAGGTCGATGTAGACGGCGGCCGGGTTGGTCTGGAGCAGTACGAGCACGATGTGCGGCAGGTCGTCGGACTTGGTGATCCGGTCGATGCTCCACATCACGCCGGACACGTACATCCAGGTGCGCAGCACGAACGGCATCAGCTGGGCGATGTCCGGGGTCTTCGCGCCCATCCGGGCCACGATCATGGACACGCCCGTGTTGAACACCGACTGGAGCAGCAGCGCCGGGATCACCAGCAGCCAGGACGCGGAGACGGGCACGCCGAAGCAGAGCAGGATCACGATGAGCGCGGCCATCGAGAACATCAGCTGCTGGAGCTGCTGGAGCGCGAAGGAGATCGGCAGCGCGGCGCGCGGGAAGTGCAGGGCGCGCACCAGCCCCAGGTTTCCGGCGATGGCGCGGGTGCCCGCCATGATCGAGCTCTGCGTGAACGTCCAGATGAAGACGCCCGTCACCAGGAACGGGATGTAGTCCGGGACGTGCTGCTTGGTGCCGAGCAGGACACCGAAGATGAAGTAGTAGACGGCCGCGTTCAGCAGTGGCGTCATCACCTGCCAGACCTGGCCGAGCTTCGCCTGGCTGTACTGCGCGGTGAGCTTGGCGGTGGCGAACGCGGTGATGAAGTGGCGCCGGTCCCAGAGCTGGCGGACGTACGCCGGGAGGGAGGGACGGGCACCGCTGACGGTCAGGCCGTGCCGGGCGGCCAGGGCCGAGAGGTCCTCGTCGGCGGGGGGCGCCTGGATCGGGGGCGGTGTGTGGAGTACCTGGCTCACATCCGCTGCTTTCGCTCGGGGGAGGGGTCGGGTGCGGGGTGGTGTCCGGCTGCCGCCGGGCCGACGGCGTCGCGTGCCCGTTCGCCCGGCGTTTCCTTACGCTTCGCTTCACGTTCTCTTACGTCGGGACGGGACCGTATCGTCGCAACGGGAGAGTAGATCCATCGCACGCCGGAACGCAACCGTTCCGTCGTCACGCCCTATGCTGGTCCGTATGACTACCGACGCCGACGAGGCCCCGAAGCGCGCGCGCCGCCGGGCCCCCGCCGGGGCCGCCGTGCTCCGCGAGGACGTGACCGAGGCCATCCGCGCGGCCGTCTTCGAGGAACTGGCCACCGTCGGGTACGCCAGGATGTCCATCGAGGGCATCGCGCGCCGCGCGGGCGTCGGCAAGACGGCCGTCTACCGGCGCTGGCGGTCCAAGCTGCACCTGGTGCTCGACGTGGTCTCCGCGATGGCCGTCCTCGGCCTCCCGGCCCCCGACACCGGCTCCCTGGAGGGCGACCTCCGGCTCCTCTACGAGGTCACCTCGCGCGCCCTGCGCCACCCGGTCGCCTCGCAGATCATCCCCGACCTCCAGGCGGAGGCGGCCCGCAACCCCGAGATCGCCGAGGCCCTCCAGAAGGCCGTCCGCGACGGTCAGGACGGCGTCGCCAGCGGCATCGTCGCCGCCGCCGTCCGCCGGGGCGACATCCGCCCCGACGCCGACCCCGCCCTCGCCCTCGACCTCATCTCCGGCCCCCTGTACTGGCGTTCCCTCGTCATCCGCGCCCCGCAGCTCCCGAAGGACTACCTGCCCAACCTGGCCCGCGCCACGGCGGGCGCGCTGGCGGCGCTGTGAGTCCGTTTGGATGCCGGTGAGTTGACGGGGGCGGGGGGCAACGGGCGTTGCGTTCAGGGGAGTCGGCGGGGCGCGGCACGGCGTGGCGGGCCATGACCCGGAGTACGTCCCGACCGGTCCGTCGTCCTGGGCCCGCGTGGTGTGCGTCGGCTGAGGGAACCGGTGGCTTACTGGGCCAACTGCTCAGCCAAAGATGCTAGTTCGGGCGCCCGGAGCACCCGGTCGCCGAAGCCCGGCAGGGGTACGTGAAGGGCGGCCGTCCAGCGGGCCGGGATCGACGCGGCGCCGTACACCGCTCCCGCCAGTGTGCCGGTGACCGCTGCCACGGTGTCCGTGTCACCGCCGAGGTCCACCGCCGCGCGCACCGCGTTCTCGTAGGTGGAGGTCGTCCGCAGCGCCCAGACCGCCGAGCCGAGGCAGGGCCAGACGGCGCCGTTGAACTCCGTCGCTTCGTCGGGGTGCCAGTCGGGGGCGAGGACAGTGGCGTAGCGGGGGCGGTGTTCCGGCACGAGTGCCGCGAGGATGTCCGGTAGGGCGGACAGCGGGTCGGCGCCGGTGAGGGCGACCCGGACCAGTTCGTGCAGGACGGCGGTGCCCTCCCAGGCCGCCGGGTCGCCGTGGGTGAGGGCGGAGAGACGGCGGGCCGCGTCCATCGTGGCCGTGCTGCCGTGGCGGGCGAAGTGCACCGCCGAGGGGGCGGCCCGCATCAACGCGCCGTTCCCCGCCGCGCGTTGGTTCGACGCGAAGTGCAGGGCCGCCGCCGTGTCCCAGGGGGCGCCGCCGGTCAGCACCGCCTCCGTCTGGAGGCCGATGTCCTTGGGGTCGGCCGCCGCCCAGCGCCGGAACCGGTCGAACACGTCGGCCGGGTCCAGGCCGCCGCGCTCCCGCAGCGACTCGGCGGTCAGGACGGCCAGTTGCGTGTCGTCCGTCGCCTCGCCGGGGTCCCAGCCGCCGCCCCCGCACATCTCACCGCCCTGCCCACGCACCGGGAACCGCGCCGAGAACGCTCCCTCCGGGCCGAACTCGAAGGGAGCCCCGAGCGCGTCGCCCACCGCGGAGCCGAGTACGGCGCCGATGGCGCGGTCGGTACGGGAGGTCGTGGACATGGCGGGAGCCTACGGCTGGTCGTGCCTCAGTGTGTGCGGCGGAACCGCTCGGCCCGGCCGCGCAGTACGGACATCGCGCCGCCGGGTCCCGTTGCCACGCGGAGGGCCAGGGAGCCGGAGTGGGTCGCGTACGGGTGGATCAGGAGCAGGCCGTGGCGGGCGCTGGGGAGGGCGTGGCGGCGGGTGGTGGCGGGGTGGGCGTGGGCGGTGAGGTCGCGGTGGGTGCCGTCGGCGAAGCGCAGGGCCAGGCGCAGGTCCCAGGTGCCGGTGCCGAGGGCCGCCGGGCGCAGCGGGAGGTCCGCCGTCCAGGTGGGGGCGTCGCCCGTGGTCGCCGGGGCGAGCCGGGTTCGGGTCCGCCGGGCCGGTTCGCCGGTCTCCCTGCGGTGCCAGGTCACGTCTAGATCGCGCGGGCCCGCCTCCGCCACGCGGCCGTAGAGCTCGTACAGGGTCAGATGGAGGCGCAGGGTGCCCCGTAGGGGCCCCAGGGGGCGGACCTCGGCCTCGATCGTCAGGGGGAGGGTCGCCGGAGGTCTGGTCAGGAGCGGGGTCAGGGTGATCCGGGGGAGATCCGGGGACCAGACGGGGTTCGCGTCGGGGGTGCGGGCGTACGGGGGCAGCAGCCGCGCCGGGCGGGCCGCCAGCTCGCGGAGCCGGGGCAGGTCGCGCGGCTCTGGGGAGGCCATGATCACCCGGCCGAGCAGACATCCCGGTGCCGCCGGGTCCCGCTCCCAGTCGGCGGCGTCGAAGCGTGCGAGGCAGGACCGGGTGTGCGCCCACCAGGCACGCCGGTACGCCTCGTCGCGCAGCGGCAACTCCTTGGCGTACATGCGGAGTTCGTGGTCGAGGAACTTCGCCCGCGCCGCCCGCGCCAGCTCCTCGCGCCCGGCGCCGAGCAGGATGTCGTATGCCTGGGCGCACGCCTCGGTACGGGCCGTCCAGTTGTCGATGCGGTCCCGGTCCAGGGAGAGGGACAGGCGCTCGGCCGACCGGCGTACGTGCCAGAGGTAGACGCGGTCCGGGATCAGCGCGAGGCGTGGGGCTGCGGCCAGTACGCGGGCGGTGAAGACGAAGTCCTCGTAGAGGAAGCGGCCTTCGGGGAAACGGATGCCGTGCTCGCGCAGGAACGCGGTGCGGTACAGCTTGTTCACGCACAGGGTGTCGTGGACCAGGCGCGGGCGCCCGGCGGGGTCCGCGACGACCGCCGGGGTGGTGAACAGACGCTGCTGCCACGGCTGTTCGCGTCCCGACGGGAGCTCGCGGCGGACGCACAGACCGGCCGCCACCTCGGCGCCCGCCCCGGTCGCCGCCGTGAGCAGCGCGTCCACCGCGCCGGGCGGCAGCAGGTCGTCGCTGTCCAGGAACATGACGTACGGCAGCGCCGCCGCGTCGATCCCCGTATTGCGCGGGGTGCCGCAGCCGCCGCTGTTCACCGCCCGGCGCAGCACCCGCAGCCGGGGCTCCCGCTCGGCGAGGCGGGACAGCAGGGCGGCGCTTTCGTCCGTCGAACAGTCGTCCACGGCGAGCACCTCACCGACCGCCGGCCCCTGCGCGAGCGCGGAGGCGACGGCGTCCCCGACATGGGCCGCGTCATTGTGGCCGATCACGACGACGGTCACCTGCGGGGGGCTCTGCGGCGGCTTCCGCGGTGGGCTCTGCGGGAGGCTCTGCGGTGGAGGCGCGTTCACGGACAAAAGGGTACGAAGGAAACGGGCCGTGCGCTGCACCGGCCGCTCACGGGCCTCTCACGCGCCCCGCCCTCTACGGGTTCCCTCACCCCGCCCCCTCCCCTACGGTCCCCTCACCCCACCCCGTCCCCTACGGGTCCCCACCCCGACCCACCCCCTACGGGTCCCCCCACCCCGACCCGACCCCTACGCGTCCCCCTACGCCCCCACCTTCCCCACCTTCCGCTCCGCGCGCCGTTCCGTCCCCGAGCGTGCCCGCACCCTCGTCGCCGGGAGCTCCGCGCGAGGCGGGCGGGCGGCCCGCCACAGGCGGACGAAGGACAGCAGCGCGGCGGCGGCCAGCAGCAGGTTGCGGGCGAGGATCAGCAGGCAGCCGGTCCAGGTGCCGGTGACGACGTCCTGGTAGAACACCGGGTACACCACCGAACTCAGCGCACTGGCCGCGCAGATGAGCAGGGCCACCGGGCGCTGGGTGGTGTGCCGGGAGGTCAGGCACACGGCCGCGAGGCCGATCAGCCAGACCAGGTACTGCGGGCTGATCACCCGGCTGGTCACCGTGAACAGCAGGACGGCCGCCAGCGCGGCGTCGTACGGCGTGGCCGGGCTCCAGTGCCGGGCTCGCAGCCGCCACAGCACCAGCAGCGCGAACGCGACCGCCGTCAGCGCGAGCGACGCGGTGGCGACGGCGTGCACGTGCGGGCCGGTCATCTCCACCGAGCCGTACTGGTAGCGGGCGCGGCCCGGCCAGCCCAGACGCCGGGCGAGATTCAGCGCCGTACCGCCGAACGACTCGATCTGCACGCCCCGGCCGCCCTGTTCGCGCAGGAAGTCCAGCGGGTGCCGCAGGGCCACGGCCAGCAGGGTGAACACGGCGGCGGCGGTCCCGGCGGCCCACCCCCACGCGCGGCGCGTCGCCGGGCCGCGCGGGGTGCCGAGCAGCACCAGTACCGGCCACACCTTCACCAGCGCGCCCAGCGCCGCGAACGCGCCCCCCGCGCGCCGCGAACGCCCCGCGGTGAGCAGCGAGGCGACGGCGAGCGCGGTCACCAGGACGTCGTAGCGGGCGAGCGGGAGGTGCAGCAGCAGCGGAAGACCGCAGGTCCACAGGGCCGCGCCCGCGAGGCTGCGGCCCGGCCGGGTCCCGGCGTACACCAGCGCGGCCAGGATCAGCGCGTCCGCCGTCAGGGTCAGCGCCACGAACGCCTGGAAGTACGTCGATCCCGGTACCAGGCGGGTCACCGCACCGGGCAGCAGGAGCAGCGCGCCCGCGCCGGGCGGGTACTGCCAGGTGCTGTCGTGCGTCGGGAACGTGCCCTGCGCGAGGACGCCGTACCAGTGGACGTACAGCCGCCAGACCTCGCGCGGCACCGAACCGCCGCCCAGCAGGGGCGAACTGTCGTGCGTGAGCAGCCACCCCATCAGGGCACGGCTGGCCGCCCAGACGGTGGTGAGGGCGAGGACCGGACCGGAGGTGACACGGAGACGGTTCATCACGTGGGAGCCTAATCCGCGCGGATGGTGTATTCATGCCGATACGCCGTCAATCTGTGTCAAAAGTTGGCTCATCGCAAAAGATCGGGCAGTGGTGAACGCCGAGCCTCTCCTGAGTCCGCAGCCGCGTCGTGCGGCTGGCAGCGCTGTCGTCACGGTGGAGGCTCCGGTCCCGTCCGGTGCAACGACGCGGGCGGCGATAAGTGGTGCGGAAGGCCGTGCGGACCGGCCGGGCGGGCTGTCCGCGCGGGCGCGTGCGCGGGTACGCGCCGGGCTCGCGGCGGGAGTGCCCGCGCTGGTCGCGTTCCTGCTCGGGCTGTGGCGGCTGGACCGGGGCGGGATGTGGCGCGACGAGGCGGTCACCTTCCAGGTGGCCCGGCGGACGGTGCCGCAGATCTGGGCGCTGCTGCACGAGGTGGACGCCGTGCACGGCCTCTACTACCTCCTCATGCACGCCGTCCTCGCCGCCGACCCGGGCCCGCCCGGCGAGGTCGCGCTGCGGCTGCCGTCCGTCTGCGCCGCCGCCGTCACCGCGGGGCTCGTCGGGGCGCTCGGCACGCGGGTCGCGCGGGCGCGGGTCGGGCTGTGGGCGGGTCTGCTGTACGCCGTCACGCCGATGAGCGGGCATTACGCGCAGGAGGGGCGGTCCTACGCGCTCGTCGCGGCCGGGGTCACCTGGGCCACGCTGCTCTTCGTCTCCGCCGCGGCGCGGGGCGGACGCTGGGGCGGGTACGGGGTTGTCCTCGGAGTCACCTGCTGGGTGCACGAGTTCGCCGTGCTGGTGCTGCTCGCCCACGCGGTGTCCCTGCTGCTCGGGCGGGTGCGGGGCGCCGTGTGGCGGGGGTGGGGGCGGGCCGCGCTGTGCGTCTCCGGTGCGCTGCTGCCGATGGTCGTCGTCTCCCACGGGCAGGCGGCCCAGGTCGCCTGGCTGCGGGCGCCGGACCCGGACACCGCGTGGGGGTTGCTGGGGGAGTTCCTGGGTGGGGCGGACGGTGTGGTGTGGGGGTGCCTCGCACTGGCCGCCGTGGGGGCCCTGGGGTCGGTGGGGCGTGGACGCGTCACCGGGGCGGGAGTCGCGGTGCCTCTGATGCTGGTACCGCCGGGTGTGCTGATGCTGGCGTCCCAGGTGTCGCCGCTGTACGTGGACCGCTACGTCCTGTACGCGCTGTCGGGGGCCCCGGTGCTGGTCGCGCTGGGCGCGGAGCGGCTGGCCGGGGTCGTACGGCGGCCGCGCGCCGGTGGTCGCCGTGTGCCCGCCCTTCCCCGCGTCCGGCGTCGCTCCGGCGGGGTGCTGGTGGGGGTGCTGGCGGTCGGCGTGGTGTTCGCGCAGGTGCTTCCCCTGCTGGAGTGGGACCGGGAGCCGGGACGGCGGGCCGATGACCTGGGGGCCGTGGCGCGGGTGGTACGGCGGGAAGGGGGGCCGGGGGATGCCGTGCTGTTCGTGCCGGAGATGGGGCGGAACGCGGCGCTGGCCTATCCCGAGGCGTTTCGCGGGGTGCGGGATGTCGCCCTGGTGGAGTCGGCGGGGGACTCCGGGACCCTGTACGGGCGGGAGGCCGGGGCCGACGAGGTGGTGCGGGGGGTGGCCGGGCTCGACCGGGTGTGGGTGGTCGGGGACCGGCGGGTGCTCGGTGGGGAGTGGGTGCCGGGGAACCCCACCGAGCGGGCCAAACTCGACCTGCTCGCACGGGACTTCGCGCCCGCCTGGCAGGTGACCCGGAACAGCGTGGTCGTACGGCTGTACGTCCGTCGGCACCTGCTCAGCGGAGCGGTGGAGTCGGTTGCCGCGCGCCCCCTGCCGACGCCGACGCCGACTCCGACACCGACTCCGACACCGACTCCGCCGACGCCGCCGCGTCCAGGGCGGCCGTGAGGTGGTCCAGGCGGTCGCGGAGGTCACCGATCTCCGCCGGGTCGAAACCGGTGGCGGCGACGATCCGGCGCGGCACCTCCAGCGCCCGTTCCCGCAGGGCGGAGCCTTCCGGGGTGAGCCGCACCCGCACCGAGCGCTCGTCCACGGTGCTGCGTTCGCGCCGCAGCAGACCCGCGCCCTCCAGCCGCTTGAGCAGGGGGGAGAGGGTGCCGGAGTCCAGGCGGAGCCGCTCGCCGAGGGCCTTGACCGGGAGGTCGTCCCGCTCCCAGAGGACGAGCATGGCCAGGTACTGCGGATAGGTCAGCCCGAGTTCCTTGAGGATCACGCGGTACACGCCGTTGAAGGCGCGGGAGGCCGCGTGCAGGGAGAAGCAGATCTGCTGGTCCAGGCGGAGCCAGCCCGGCTCGGGGGCGGCACCCGGCGGCGGGGTCGGCGAGGAGGTCATGCCGTCCAGGGTAAACCCCCGCCCGTCATTTGATTGTGCACAACTAAGTTGTGTGCTTCACTGGCTGTCGTCAGGGTGGCCACCGGCCGCCGCGCAGACAGCCGCAGACAGCCGAGACGAACAGGGATGGTCTTCATGGACGCGCTCTACACCGCCGTCGCCACCGCGACCCACGGCCGCGAGGGCCGCGCCGTCAGCTCGGACGGCAAGATCGACCTCGCCCTGGCCATGCCGGTGGAGATGGGCGGCGACGGTCAGGGAACCAACCCCGAGCAGCTGTTCGCCGCCGGTTACGCGGCCTGCTTCGGCAGCGCGCTCGGACTGGTCGGCCGCCAGGCCAAGGTGGACGTCAGCGACGCCGCCGTCACCGCCGAGGTCGGCATCGGCAAGCAGGGTGAGGGCTTCGCCCTGAAGGTCACGCTGCGTGTGGAGCTCCCCGACACCGTGGACGCGGAGACGGGCCGCAAGCTGGTCGAGACCGCCCACCAGGTCTGCCCGTACTCCAACGCCACGCGCGGCAACATCGAGGTGGACCTCGTCGTCGAGTAGTCCCCGGAGGGCGTCGTCCCCGAAGGCGCCGGGGTCACCTCGTCGCGGGCAGTCCGCCCTCCGCGTGCTGCGCCGGGATGCGCACCCCGCCCGGACCGTCCGCCCCGGCCGGTTCGCCGAGCAGCAGGGTCCGTACGACCCGCTCGGCGGCCCGGCCGTCGTCGTACGTGCAGAAGCGCTTCCGGAATCCGGCCCGCAGCCGCGCCGACTCCTCGTCCCGCCAGGCGCCGGAGGCGAAGAGCCAGGCCAACTCCCGCTCGGTGGACGCCACATGGCCCGGTGTCCCGGTGGTGAGGTCCAGGTACATGCCCCGGCTCGCGGTGAACGCGGGCAGGTCGTCGGTGTACAGCACGACGGGGCGGTCCAAGTTGGCGTAGTCGCACATCACCGACGCGTAGTCGGTGACCAGGGCGTCCGCCGCGAGCAGCACGTCCGACGTGTGCGGTTCGTCGGTGGCGTCCACCACGATCCCGCGCCGGTCCAGGTCCGCCAGGCCCATGCCGCGCGCGTGCCCGGCGGCCAGCGAGGGGTGCAGCCGGACCACCAGCGTGCGGTCCGGGCCGAGTTCGGCCGCGAACCGGGCCAGGTCCAGCCGCTCCACGTACCCGCCGCGCCGGTAGTCCCGGCGGGCCGGGGCGTACAGCACGACCGTGCGGTCCGCCGGGATGCCGTGGCGCAGCCGGAACGCCGCCCCCCGTGTGTCGCCCGTGCCGCGAGCCGCGTCCACCAGGACGTCGTTGCGGGGGCTGCCGGTGCGGGCGGAGGCGAAGTGGCAGGGGTGGGCGCGCTCGTGGACCAGTTCGGAGTGGGCGTTGGCGACCAGGCTGTGGTCCCAGCGGTCGGCCCGGCGCAGCATCTGCGGCACGTCGAACCCGAGCCGCGCGCCCGGCTTGCCCAGCAGATCGGCGCCGGTGTACTCCAGCGGGGTCCCCTGGTGGGTGTGGATGTGCACGCTGCCGGGCCGTTTGGCCAGCGAGCCGGGCCAGTTGACGTCGTTGACGAAGAACTTCGCCCGCGCGGTCACCTCCAGACAGCGCCGCGAGCCGAGCACCACGTACTCCGTCCCGGCGGGCAGCCCGGCCGCCGTCTCCGCGTCCCGCACCACCCACACCCCCCGCAATTGGGGTGCGATCTCGGCGGCCTTGCGCCAGATCGCCGCCGGGTCGCCCAGCACGCCCCGGTGCGAGGACGCCGAGTACACCACCAGTTCCGGGTCGAGCGGGCGCAGCGCGTGCAGCGCCGACCAGCCGGTGCGCGCCCGGCCGCCGGCCGCCCGGCGCACCTGTCCCGCCCGGCGGGCCGCCTCCCGGCTCAGCCTCCCCGCGCGCGCCTTCATCCGGTACGCGGTGAACCCGCCCTCCAGCACGGCCACTTCACCGTCCACCCGGGCGCCCTCGGGGCGGTGCTCGGCGAACATCTCGGCGGTACGGCGGAAGAACTCCGCTTTGTCGGCGGACGGCAGCCGGTCCGGCTTGGCCAGGATGTCGAGACAGTGTTCGCCCATCTTGCGGTGCAGGTACGGCAGCCAGGAGGCCAGTTCGGGGCGCCCGGCGACGAACGCGAAGACCCGCGCGTACTGGTCGTGGATGTCGAAGTGCTTGCGGCTGGTGGTGGACAGGATGTTGCCCTGCCTGCGCTGGCGGTAGTTGAGGCAGATCCGGTCCAGGGCGGCGATCCGGCGGGCGCTCAGCATCACCGGGAACGTCCAGGGCGTGTCCTCGTAGTAGCCCGGCGGGAAGACGAAGCCGTTGCCGGTGACGAAGTCGCGCCGGTACACCTTGTTCCAGACCACCATCAGCAGGTCCAGGATCTCCGGGTGCCCGGCGGCCGTGAAGGTGTCCTGGCCCGCGTCGGCGAGGACGTGGGCGAGCGCGTTGCGCCGGGTGCCGCCCCACCAGTAGGTGCGCGCGTAGTCGAAGACCAGCACGTCCGGGTCGCGGGTCTCGGCCAGCCGGTCCGCCATCGCGGCGAGCGCGCCGGGGGTGAGGGTGTCGTCGCTGTCCAGGAAGAACAGATAGTCGCCGGTGGCGTGCGGCAGGCCCGCGTTGCGGGCGCGGCCGAGGCCCACGTTCTCCGGCAGGTGCAGCACGGTGACGCGCGGGTCGCGGGCCGCGTACTCGTCCAGGATCGCGCCGCAGCCGTCCGGGGAACGGTCGTTGACGGCGATCAGCTCGAAGTCCGTGAACGACTGGCCGAGCACCGAGTCCAGGCACTCGCGCAGGAAGCCCTGCACCTTGTAGCAGGGCATGATCACACTGAAGCGGGGCACGGCGGGGTCAGCTCCTGACGAGGGTCGCGGCGGCGGGGGCGGGGACGCGCTCGGCGAGCGGCACCACGGGCGGCAGCGCCTCGGGCGGCTCGCCCAGCAGCACCCGGCGCACCACCCGCTCGGCGGCCCGCCCGTCGTCGAACTCGCAGAACCGCTCCCGGAACGCGGCCCGCAGCGCGGCGGAGCCCGCGCTCGCGTACGAGCCGTCCCGGAACACGGCGGCCAGTTCCTCCGGGGTCCGCGCGACCGGTCCCGGCGCCTCGGCCATCAGGTCGAAATACACCCCGCGCGTCTCCCGGTACACCTCCCAGTCGTCGGCGAACACCACGATCGGGCGGTCCAGGTTGGCGTAGTCGAACATGATCGAGGAGTAGTCCGTGACCAGCGCGTCGGCGGCCAGGCACACGTCCTCCGAGGAGCGGTGCGCGGTCACGTCGATGATCCGGTCCGAACTCCGGGCGCCGCCCCGGTCGTAGAAGTAGTGGGCGCGCAGCAGCACCACCACGTCGTCACCGGCTGCCGCGCAGAACTCCTCCAGATCCAGGCCGGGTTCGAAGCCGGTCGCGTGGTCGCGGTGGGTCGGCGCGTACAGCACGGCCGTCGCGCCCTCCGGTACGCCCAGCTCCCGGCGGACCCGGGCCACGTCCTCGGCGGTCGCGGTGCAGTACACGTCGTTGCGCGGATAGCCGTACTCCAACTGCTCGTAGGAGCCGGGGAAGGCGCGTTCCCACATCTGGGTGGAGTGCCGGTTGGCGGAGAGGTTGAAGTCCCAGCGGTCCACCCGGCTCAGCAGCTTGGTGAAGCTGCCCGACCGCGCGGCGACCACCGGGTAGGTGGACTGGTCGGTGCCCATCGTCTTCAGCGGGGTGCCGTGCTGGGTCTGCACATGGACACTGCCCGGCCGTTTCACCACGCCCTCCGCGAAGTTGGCGTTGTTGACCAGATAGGTGGCCCGCGCCAGCACCTCCCAGTAGCGCCGGGAGCCGATCACCGCGTGCTCCACGCCCTCGGGGAGCGTGTGCTCCTGCCCCGCCTCCACCAGGAACACCGAGCGGATGTGCGGGGCGAGTTCACGGGCCTTGGCGTGGATGGCGGCCGGGTTGCAGGCGTAACCCCGGCCCCAGTAGGCGCAGTACACCGCCAGGTTGGGGTCCAGCGGGCGGCGCAGTTCGCGGGCGTACCGCAGTCGGGTGCGCAGCATGCGCGGGCGGGGCAGGGCCGAACTCAGCGACTCCGCACTCCGGTTGGCGCCGCGCAGGGTGCGGAACGCGGTGTAGGCACCGGCCGCCAGCAGACGGTGCTGGACACCGAGGCTGCCGCCCGGCGCCGGGTGCCCGGCCGGGCGGTGGCGGCGGTGGAGGCGGGCGGCACGGCGGAAGAACGCCCGGTGTCCGCCGGGCAGCCGCTCGGGCCGGGACGCGGTGCGCAGGACGTGCGTGAACAGCTCGTCGAACAGGGCGCCGCGCACCCCGGCGTCCAGTTCCGCGTCGGCGATGTGGGTGAGCGCCTCCTCGACCCGGTCCAGCAGGGTGTGCTGGTGCGGGCCCGGCAGGTTCAGCCTGCTGCCCTGTCTGCGCAGCCGGTGCCGGACCACCGGGCGGCGCAGCACGGCGGTCCGGCGGGCGGCGGCCGTCACCCGTGTGCCCCAGCCGAGATCTGTGAAGTACCCCTCGGGAAAGGTCAGTTCGTGCTCGGTGAGGAAGCTGCGCCGGTAGACCGCGCTCCACGCGGGGAGGTGGGCGCCGGTCAGCCGGGGGAACGCCTCCGGTGCGAACGCCCCCTTCGGCGCCTTCGCCAGCAGCGGGGCCACCGGGTTGCCGGGTTCGCCCTCCCACCAGGGCGCCCGCTCGTGCTCGGTGTACAGCACGTCCGCCCCGGCGGTCTCGGTCAGCCGGGCGTCCAGCGCGGCCAGCGCGCCCGGCAGCAGCAGATCGTCGCCGTCGAGGAACAGCACATGGCCGCCGGTCGCCGCGCGCAGCCCCGCGTTGCGCGCCCCGCTCAGCCCGGCGGACGGGTCCGAGTCCACCGGGACCACCCGCGCGTCCCGTGCCGCGTAGCCGTCGCTGACCTCGGCGGCCGGGGCGTCGGGCGCGTCGCGGACGGGGATCAGCTCCAGGTCGCCGAAGGACTGGCCGAGGACCGAGTCCAGCGCCTCGGACAACTTTCCGGCGACCCCGTGGGACGGGACGATGATGCTGAAGCGGGGCATTCTGCTCTTTCCGTTGTCTTGCGGACGCGGCCCGGTCGTCCGGTCGGGCGCCAGGCGGACGGCCGGGACGGGGTGGGCCGCGTCGTGCCGAGGGGCAGGGAGACTCCCGTGAGGGACAACGCCGTTCAGCGGCTCTCGGTGACGGGAAGCGGGCCGGAAGGTTGCGGCACGGTGGCGAGCGGGCCACGGGCCCGCGCCGCCGCCGACGGCACCGGGTTCCGCCCCGCGAGCGGTACGGCGGCCGGGCGCCCCGCCGGTTCCCCGAGCACCACCCGCCGTACCACCCGCTCGGCGGCCCGGCCGTCGTCCCACGGGCAGAACCGCTCCCGGAACGCGGCCCGCACCTGCGCCGAGCGGGAGCCGTTCCAGTGCCCGGAGGCGAAGATGTCCGCCACCTCGTCCTCGCTCCGCGCCACCGCGCCCGGCGGGAACGCCCGTACGTCGAAGTAGGAGCCCCGGCTCGCCTCCCAGGCGTCCCGGTCGCCGGTGTGCAGGACGACGGGCCGGTCCAGGTTGGCGTAGTCGAACATCAGCGGGGCGTAGTCGGTGAGCAACGCGTCGGCGGCCAGGCACAGTTCCTCCGGGCGCGGATGCGCGGAGACGTCCAGGACGCGGCCGTCCGCCGTGAGGGCGCCGTCGCACGGCTCGGGCGGCCGGAACAGGAACACGAAGCGCGGGCCGAGCCGCCGGGCCAGCCGCTCCAGGTCCAGCGGCGGGTGCTGGGTGCGCCGGTGGTCGCGGCGGGCCGGTGCGTACAGCACGGCCACGCTGCCCTCGGGGACTCCGAGTTCGGTGCGCAGCCGGGCCACGTCCGCCGAAGTGGCCCGCTGGAGCACGTCGTTGCGCGGTCCGCCGCACTCCAGCGGGGTCCAGCGGCCGGGCAGCGCCCGCTGGAGGGCCAGGGTGGAGTGCCGGTTGCCGGTGACGACGTGGTCCCAGCGGTCCACCTCGCGCATCAGCGCCGTGAAGTCGGTGTTCCGGGCGGCGGCGGGACGCTCCAGGAGATCCAGGCCGACCTGTCCGAGCGGGGTGCCCGCCGGGACGTGCACCAGGACCTGCCCCCGGCGCTTGCGCAGCCCCTGACCCCAACTCCCGTCAGAAACAAGATACTTGGAGCGGGCCAGTGCCGTCCGGTGGGCGGCGCCGCCGGGCCGTGCCGGACGCGCCCCGCGCGGTGCCGTGCGAGTGCCCGCCGGGCCGGTGACCCAGGTGGTGCGCAGCCGCGGGGCGTGCGCGCGGAACGCCTCCTCCAGCGCGGCCAGGTCCCCGCCGGGACCGGTGGCCGCGAAGACCGCCCGGTCGGCCCGCACCGGCAGACAGCGCTGGACGCGGCCGTACAGCCCGAGCAGGCCCCCGCGCAGCGCCCGGACCAGGGCGCGGCCGGGCCGCCGCAGCCGCCTGCGGACCGCCCCGGCCAGCCGCAGCGCCCCGAACGCGCGGTGCGCGCCGAGCCGGACCAGGGTGTGCCGCGGCCGTGAGCGCGCGGGCACCGCCGCGCCCGGCACCCCGAACGCGCGGTGGTGGGCGCGGGCCCGGCGCGTGAACTCGGCGCGGCTGCCGCGCGGCAGCCGGTCGCGCCGGGACAGCACCGTCACGTAGTGGTCCAGCATCCGGGCCGCCAACTCCGGCCGCCAGCGGTCGAGTTCGGGGTGCCGATCGACGTACGCGAAGACCCGTTCGTACTGCTCGAACACGTCGAAGTGCTTGCGGCTGGTGGTGCGCAGGATGCTGCCCCGCCTGCCCTGGCGGTAGTGCACGCAGACCCGGTCCAGGGTGGCGATCGACTCGGCCGCCAACAGGACGGGGAACGTCCAGGGGGTGTCCTCGTAGTAGCCGGGGGGGAAGGCGAAGCCCCGGCGGGCCACGAAGTCCCGGCGGCACACCTTGTTCCAGGCGACCATCAGCACGCCCAGCAGGGCGGGGCGGTCGGTGAGCCGGAACGGCGCGGGGCCGTCCTGCGTGAGCAGCGGGGCGAGCCGGTTGCGGACGGTGGCGCCGTGCCAGTGGGTGCGGGCGTAGTCCACCATCAGCACCTCGGGATCACCGGTCGCGGCCAGCCGGTCGGCCATCGCGGCGAGCGCGCCGGGGGTGAGGGTGTCGTCGCCGTCCAGGAACACCAGGTACTCGCCGGTCGCCGCCGCCATCCCCGCGTTCCGGGCCGGGCCGAGCCCCTGGTTCCGGGCCAGGTGCACGGGCTTCACCCGGGCGTCGCGTGCCGCGTACTCGTCGATCAGCGCCCCGCACGCGTCCGGTGAGCAGTCGTCCACCGCGATCACCTCGACATCGGTGAACGACTGCCCGAGCACCGACTCCAGGCACTCGGAGAGATACGCCTGCACCCCGTACGCGGGGACGATCACACTGAACCTGGGCACGGCACATCCATCGGTCGCTACATCGGTCGCTCGGGCGCTCTGCCCGGCAACGTCCGCCGAGGCGAATGGGTTACGCCCGCGTACGTCTTCCGGGGGACCCCGGGAACGGCCGAGGGGGCGGACCCCGGCGGGCCCGCCCCCTGCAACGCCTTTGCGCAGACGCCTACTTGACCGCGCCCGCCATCACCCCGGACACGAACTGCCGCTGGAAGGCGAAGAAGACGACGAGCGGGACGACCATCGAGATGAAGGCGCCCGGCGCCAGCACGTCGATGTTGTTGCCGAACTGGCGGACCTGGGTCTGGAGCGCGACCGTGATCGGCTGCGAACCGGACTTGGTGAACACCAGCGCGACCAGCATGTCGTTCCACACCCACAGGAACTGGAAGATGCCGAGGCTTGCCACGGCGGGACCGCCCAGCGGCATCACCACCCGTGCGAACAGCCGGAGTTCACCCGCGCCGTCCAGCCGGGCGGCCTCCAGCAGTTCGCGGGGGATCTCCGCGAAGAAGTTCCGCAGCAGGAACACCGCGAACGGCAGCCCGAACCCCACATGGAACAGGATCACCCCGAGGATCGACCCGAACAGGCCGATGGAGCCGAACAGTTCGGCGATCGGGATGAGCGCCACCTGCACCGGCACCACCAGCAGACCGACCACGCCGAGGAACCACCAGTCCCGGCCGGGGAACTCCATCCACGCGAACGCGTAGCCCGCGAGCGAGCCGATCACCACCACCAGCACCGTCGCCGGGACCGTGATCAGCACGGTGTTCAGCAGCGAGTGCGTGATGTCGCCGTTCTCCAGCAGCCTGCGGTAGCTGGCGAAGGTCAGCTTCGACGGCTCGGACAGCACCGTCCACCAGCCGCTCGCGCTCATGTCCTCGGGCGCGCGCAGCGAGGAGATCAGCAGCCCGATGGTCGGCACCAGCCAGAACAGCCCGACCAGCAGCAGCACCACCCGGACCAGGCCGCCGCCGAGCCGTTCCGCGATCCGCGTCCCCAGCGGGGTCCGCGCCCTCGTTCCGGCCGGGGCGGAGGCCGCCCCGCCGGCCCGTGTGGCGGTCGCCGTCATCGCCGCACCTCCCGCCTGAGCCGACGCACGTTGAACAGCATCACCGGGATCACCAGCAGGAGCAGCAGCACCGCGATGGCGCTGGCCACGCCGGGCCGCCCCTCCGCGAAGCCCTTGCGGTACAGCTCCAGCGCCAGGACGTTCGCGTCGTCCTGGGAGGAGCCCGGCGCGATGATGTACACGAGGTCGAACACCTTCAGCACATTGATCATCAGGGTGACGGTGACCACCGCGAGCACCGGCGCCAGCAGCGGCACGGTGACCTTGCGGAACACCTGCCACTCGCTCGCGCCGTCCACCCGCGCCGCCTCCAGCAGCTCACGCGGCACGCCCGCGAGCCCGGCCGCGATCAGCATCATGGCGAACCCGGCCCACATCCACACGTACGACCCGATGATCGCCGGGGTGACCAGCGACGGGCCGAGCCAGTCCACGCCGTTGTACGGCTCCTTGAAGTTGCTCGCCGGAAGCCGCAGTCGGGCGCCGTCGGCCGACCCGGGCAGCGTGAAGGTGCCGTTCGCCGCCGCCGTGGTGGACGCGACGACCTTGCCGTCCTTCACCGCCTCGACGCGCATCCCGGCGTACCCCCGCTCGGAGGCGTCCGGGGCGCCGAGCCTCCCGACGCCCCTGCCACGGGTGAAGTCCTGCCAGGTGGTGCCGGTGACCCTGCCCGGCTCCGGCTTCGCGGCGGCGGCGGGCCGCGCGGAGTCCGGCATCACGTCCGGGGCGACCCCGACCAGCGGCAGCGCCACCGGCCGCCCGGCGCGCACCGGGGAGACGGTGACGAACCCGCCGCCCTCCGCCCTCAGCGGCGACTGCCGCCCCGGATGCGCCTTCGGGTACGCCGACGACTGCGCGAACGTGTCGTGCACGCCCACCCACACCGCGTTGGCGACCCCCCGGTCCGGGTCCTGGTCGTACACCAGCCGGAAGATGATCCCGGCGGCCAGCATCGAGATCGCCATCGGCATGAAGACGACCAGCTTGAACGCCGTTCCCCAGCGCACCCGTTCGGTCAGCACCGCGAAGACCAGACCGAGCGCGGTGGAGACGGTCGGGGCGAACACCACCCAGATGACGTTGTTCTTCAGGGCGGTGCGGATGCCGTCGTCCGTGAACAGCGCCGTGTAGTTGGCGCCGCCCGCGAAACCGTCCCCGGCGGTGTTGAGGAAACTGCGCACCACGGAGTACCCGATCGGGTAGACCACGAGCGCCCCGAGCAGCACCAGGGCGGGCAGCAGGAACAGCGCCGCCACCGCCCTGCGCGTACCGGTCACGCTCCGCGGACTCCGGCCACCGCCGGGGGACTTGGAGACCGGGCCCCCGGCGGCGGGACCATCGGAGGCGGCGGGGCCCGGTGGGGACCCGGCCGCGGCGGCCGACGCGGTCACCGGGTCAGCTCCCGCTGCCGAAGGCCGCCGCCGCGTCCTTCTCCAGCTTCGCCTGCGCGCCCGCGACGTCCTTCGGGTTCTTCAGGAAGTCCTGGAGGTCCTTCCACTCGCCCTTGCCCGGCGTGCCGCCGAACGCCTGCGGCGCCTGGTCGGACATGTCGAAGCGGAAGTCGTCGCCGGACGCGATCAGCGCCTTGGCGATGGTCCGCTGCACCTCGTTCGGGTACGCCGACTCGGGCACGTTCCTGTTCGGCGAGAGGTAACCGCCCAGCTTGGCCTGGATGGTGGCCGCGTCGGGCGAGGCCAGGAAGGTCGCCAGCGCCTGCGCGCCCCTGGAGTCCTTCAGGATCACCGCCGCGTCGCCGCCGGACACCACCGGCGCCGTCGAACCGGCCGCCGGGAACGGGAACGCCTTCGCGTCCGTGCCCACCTTCGCCTTGGTGTCACCGATGTTGACCTGCACGAAGTCGCCCTCGTACACCATCGCGGCCTTCGGCTGGTCGCCGCCGGTGAACACCTGCGTCACCGACGCCGGGAACTCCGTCTGGAGCGCGCCGTCCGCGCCGCCCGCCACGTAGTCCTTCTTGCCCCAGACCTGGGCGAGCGTGGTGAGGGCCTGCTTCACCGACGGATCGGTCCACTTGATCCGGTGCTGGGCGAGCTGGTCGTACTTCTCGGGCCCGGCCTGCGAGAGGTAGACGTTCTCGAACCAGTCGGTGAGCGTCCAGCCGTCCGCGCCGCCCACCGAGAACGGGGTGACGCCCGAGTCGTAGACCGCCTGCGCGGTGGTCAGCAGCTCCGGCCAGGTCTTCGGCACCTTGGCGCCCGCGTTCTCGAACGCCTGGGCGTTGTACCAGATCAGCGACTTGTTGGCCGCCTTGTAGTAGACGCCGTACGGCGTGCCGTCCACCGAGCCGATGTCCTGCCAGCCCCGCGAGTAGTTCTTCCGCAGCTCCTTCAGCGCCTCCGCGCCGAGCGGCTTGGCCCACTTCTTCTGCACGGCCTGCTTGATCGCGCCCGGCTGCGGCAGCATCGCCACGTCCGGCGGCTGCCCGCCCGCGATCTTCGAGCCGAGGAAGTTGATGATCGGGTCCTGCGCGGGCACGAACGTCACCTTCGCGCCCGTGCGCCTCTCGAACTCGGCCAGCACCGTCTTGAAGTTCTTCTGCTCGGTACCGGTCCAGACGGCGGCGACCTCCAGCGTCGTCCCGTCCAGCTTCGGCAGGCTCAGGCTCGAACCACCGCTGGTGGCACCGCCGTCGCCGCCCTCCTTCTTCGTCTCCCCGCCGGAGCACGCGGTGAGCGCGAGCGCCCCCGCGAGAAGGGCGGCGAGGGTGCTCGCCGTTCTGCCTGCCCGGATCGTGCTGCTCTGCATCACTTCCCCGTTCGTCGTTCTCCGTTGAACGCCGGAACACATCTCCCGATCTCACCGGTCTACGCCGCGCCGAGCGGAGGCGGCAAGAGCGCCTGCGCGGTACGGGCGGTGATCGTGACCGGGTCGTGATCGGGGAAGTGGGGGGCGGGGCACGGCAGTTGGAGCCAGCGCGCCCCGCCGGGCAGCCGGGACCCCGCCGACGCGGCCTACAGCAGGGACGGGACGCGGGCCGCCGACACCTCCCGCGCGGCGCGTTCCACCGCGCTCGCCAGCAGGGCCAAGTCCGTTGGCCCGTTGCCCAGTTCACGGACCGGGCGACGGGTCGGCGGGTCCCCGGTGCGCTGCCACTCCAGCGGGACCACCGTGGGCCGCAGGGTCGCGGTGCGCGGGATGCGGCCGGTGACCCGGCCGCCCTGGAAACCGGTGCGGACACCGTCCCCGGACACCAACACCCCACGCCCCGGCGCCGGTTCGTCCGGCCCGGCCGCCGGGGCGTCCAGCGTCACCCGCAGCGCCGCCTGCCGCACCGGCTCCGTCTCCGCCGTACGGCCACCGGGCGCGGAGGCGGCCACCAGATGCACGCCGAGCCGCGCGCCGTCCCGCGCCACCGCCTCCAGCGCCCGCAGCACCGAACCGGCGGCGGGCCGCCCCGGCGAACCCAGCGCCGGGGACACCAGCGCGTCCAGGTCGTCCACGACCACCACCAGACGGGGCAGCGGTGCCGTCCCGCCGGGCGGCGGCCCGGCCTCCGCCTGCCGGGCCGCCGCGCCGGGGCGCAGCCGCATGGTGGAGCTGGGCGGGGTGTCCAGGTCGCCGTTGCCCGGCTGCTCGTAGGGCGCGGGCCGGTCGGTGCGCTCCGGGCGGTCGGTACGGTCCGTGCGGTCGGTGCGCTCCGGGCGGTTCAGCGGGGTGCGCTGGGCGACGATCCGGCCCGACACCTCGCGCCCGGTGTGCCACTGGGTGAAGTCGCCGCGCCCCAGCAGCTCCGCGCGCCGCTTCAGCTCGGCGCTCAGCGACTGCGCGAACTCCCGCATGCGGACGGGGTCGTTGGCGATCAGGTGGGTCGTCACGTGCGGGATGTCCGTGCAGGTCCGCAGGCCCTCGCAGCGGCCCGCGCCGGTGCCCACGCCGTCCCGGCCGTCGATCAGCACCATGCTCAGCCGGTCCGGGCGTTCAGCGGCGGCCAGCGAGGCGACCACCGCCCGCAGCAGCTCCGTACGGCCGCTGCCCGCCGGGCCCTCGACCAGCAGATGCGGGCCGTCCGCGACCAGATCGGCGGTCAGCGGCCCGCGCGGCCCGGCGCCCAGCACCGCACGCGCCCGGCCGCCCAGCGACCCGGTGTCGTCCGCCGCGTCCGCCCAGCGCGCCATCAGCGACGCCGGGGTGGCCCGCGCCAGGCCCAGCTCGTCCAGCAGCCGCGCCGACCTCGGCAGCGGCACGGCCGCCCGCGCGTGCCGGTCGCCCGCCGGACCGTCCGGCCGCAGCGGCGCCAGCGCCCGCGCGAAGCGCTCCGCCCAGGCCGCCGACACCGCGTCCACCACGGCGGGGGTGCCCTCCCCGACCGGGCCCGTCGGCGCCACCCGCGTCAGCCGCAGCGTCCCCGCCACGTCCCCGCCGAGCAGCGCCACCGCCCCGCAGTGCCGGAACGTCGGCGTCGCCGCGCAGGCCGCCTCGTACGTCCGCGTCACCGGCGAGGACGCCGTCGCCGCCGGGATGTCCGCCAGGCACACCACGTGGATCCCGGCGCGCGGCCCCGCCACCGCGAGCCGCGCCAGCGACTCGTGCAGCGCGGCTCCGCCGGGATCGCCGTCCACCACGACCACCGTGTACGGGCCGGGGAACCCGCCCGGACCGTCCGCCTCCCGCGCCCACGAGGGCCGCCGGGCATCGGCGCCCTGCGGTGCGGCGGCTCCGGCGGGCCGGTCGTACGGCGGCTCCTCCCCGGTTCCCCGGAGGGGGGCCGTGCCGGAGCGGGCGCCCGGCGGGTGCGTGGTCCCGGCGGCGCGGTCGGCGGGTGCCGCCGTGCCCGCCCGGGCGGGACCCCGCCCCCCGTGCGCCGCGTGTTCCTCGACCCGGCGCAGCAGTTCCGCCGTACGGGCCGCCACCTGTTCGCGGTCGAACGCCAGCAGCAGACGGCAGTCCTGGCCGCGTCCGGGACGGACGTGCGGCAGCCAGCCCAGCCACGCCCACTCGGCGACGCGCTCCGCCTCGGGGCGTGCCCGGTCGGCGCTGATCAGCACGATCTCCAGCAGATCGGGGGAGTGCAGCGCGGTGAGCTGGGCCAGTACCGCGCGCGCGGCCCCCGACAGCCGGGGGCGCGGACCGGCCAGGCCCAGCGCGCCCGCCTCGCGGAGCGCCGCCGTCACCGGGACGGCGGGCAGCACGCCCGAGCCGTCCGGCGCCCCCCGGTCCGCCGTGCCGAGCCGTACGGTCAGCGCCTCCGGGTGCCCCGCGCCGCGCTCCCACAGCCGGGGTCCCGGACCGAGCGCCGTCAGCAGCAGCGCGGCCATGTCCGGCCAGGTCTCGGGGGACTTGGACACCTCGGCCGGGAACGTCTCCGGGACCGCGCCGGACACCGGCCCGGTGTCCGCGCCGGGCTGCTCCGGGCCGCCGCCCCGGGCACCGCCCGCCAGCCGCCGCGCCCAGGCGCCGAGACCCCGTCTGCGTGCCTCGGAGCGCGCGGCACCGGTGCCCTCGTCGGGAGCGGAGCCGGGGTCGCGGTCCGGGCCGGGGGCGCCGCCGACGCCGTACCGGCCCGCGTGCGTGTCCCCGCCCGGCAACCCGGCCGGGATCGGGATGCCCGCGCCTCCGGCGGTCACCGTGAAGGGGCGTCCCGTACGCGGGTCGGTGTACGGGCGGCGCTCCGCGTGGTCTCCGGAACCCGGCCCGCCCCCGGAACCCGTCGCGTACCCGTGCCCGGTGCCGTACGCGTGCCCCGTGGGACCGGCCGGGCCGTGCGCCCCCCGGTCCGCCGCCGTACGCGCCCCCGGCACCCGCGCGCCCTCCGCCACGCCCCCGGCGTCGGCGTCCTCCCCCGGCGCCGGACGCAGGCACCCCTCGCCGTCCGGCACCGTCCGCACCCGGGCCCCCGGTCCGCCGGACGGGGTGACACGGAGCGCCGACTCACCGATGCGGAGCAGCGCGCCCGGCGCGAACGCCACCGGGTGCCCGCCGACGCGCACCCCGTCCAGGACGGTGCCGTTGGTGGAGCCCAGGTCGGCCAGCGAGGCGGTGCCGTCCGGGGCGACGGTGACCGCGCAGTGCAGGCGGGAGACGTCCGGGTCGTCGAGGGGGACGTCGGCGTCGGCCGAGCGGCCCACGGTGATCCGGCCGCCGTGCAGCAGATGGACCCCGCCCGCGTCCGGCCCGGCGACCACGTGCAGCTGGGTCGGGGCGTCGTCCAGCTCGGGGTGCGGTTCGGCCGCCGCCGGGGCGCCCAGCGCCAGTACGGCACCGTCCACCAGCGGCGGTTCGCCCAGCAGGCAGCGGCGCGGGTCGAGGCGTTCCGGACCGGCGTACAGCACCACCGGGGCACCGCCGGTGTCCCGGCCGGTACCGCCGCCGTCGCCGGTGACCGCGGCGGCCAGCGCCGACGCCACCGCCGCGAGGTCGGTTCCGGTCGGCGCCGTGACCAGGACGTCACGGCTCACGGCACGGCCCCGCTGCGGGGACGGCCCCGGCGGATCTACGACGGTCAGCCGGATCTGCATCGCCGTCAGCGGTCCCTTCTGCGCGTGCGCGGTCGGCCCCGGCCCCTGGGCCGTGCCCGCGAAGCCCGCCCGGCACGCACTCCCCGTGCGGGGGCGTCCCCGGTCGCGTCGGCGCGACCCAGCACGGGCGTCTCGGCCAGTAACTGCACGCATCCTCGCACCTGTCACCGGCGCCGCGCCCGCCCCCGGCGGCCAAGTGATCTTGATTGGTCAGCTCTGCCCCCAAAAGTGCCCGACAAGTGGCCGACCCGTCACGCTTCGGTGATCACTTGAGACCGATCACGTCCGCCCCCTGGCAACCGGACGACCGGGGTGAGCGTCTTTCCTTCGAACATGGTCGTGACGGTCCGCGTGGTGTTCAGGGGGGCGGCACTACAGTGGGCCGAGTGCCGAACCGGCGGCGGACCGGTTCCGGGAAAGCAAGCAGCCAAGCAGCAGGGAGCGCGTGACGTGCGGCCAGTCGGCAGCAAGTACCTGCTTGAGGAGCCCATCGGGCGCGGCGCCACGGGCACCGTCTGGCGGGCCCGTCAGCGGGAGACCGCGGGCGCCGAGGCAGCTGTGCCCGGCCAGCCCGGCGAGACGGTCGCCATCAAGGTCCTCAAGGAGGAGCTGGCGAGCGACCCGGACATCGTGATGCGCTTCCTGCGGGAACGCTCCGTCCTGCTCCGGCTCACCCACCCCAACATCGTCCGGGTGCGCGACCTCGTCGTCGAGGGCGATCTGCTGGCCCTGGTCATGGACCTGGTGGACGGCCCCGACCTGCACCGCTACCTGCGCGAGAACGGCCCCCTCACCCCGGTGGCCGCCGCGCTGCTCACCGCGCAGGTCGCCGACGCGCTCGCCGTCAGCCACCGCGACGGCGTCGTCCACCGCGACCTCAAGCCCGCGAACGTGCTGCTCGCGCAGGACGACGGCCGGATGCACCCGATGCTGACCGACTTCGGCATCGCCCGCCTCGCGGACTCGCCGGGCCTGACCCGTACCCAGGAGTTCGTCGGCACCCCCGCCTACGTCGCGCCCGAGTCCGCCGAGGGCCGCCCGCAGACGTCCGCCGTGGACATCTACGGCGCGGGCATCCTGATGTACGAACTGATCACCGGCCGCCCCCCGTTCTCCGGCGCCTCCGCGCTCGAAGTGCTGCACCAGCACCTCAGCGCCGAACCCCGCCGCCCCTCCACCTGCCCCGACCCGCTGTGGACGGTCATCGAGCGCTGCCTGCGCAAGGACCCCGCGCAGCGCCCCGGCGCGGAGAGCCTGGCGCGCGCCCTGCGCGTGGTCGCCGAGGGTGTCGGCGTGCACGCGAACTCCGCGCGGATCGCCGCGGCGGACGGCGTCGCCGCGCTGCTCGCCCCCGACCCGGCCCCGGCGCCCGTCCCGGACGTGCCCGGCGCCGCCGACCCCACCCGCGCCCTCCGGCCGCACGCCGGACAGCCCTACGCCCCGGACACCGGGCAGCCCACGTACGACCCGAACGCGGTGACCGGCTTCCTGCCCACCGGCGGCCCGGCGGGCGCCGGTGACCCCACCACCGTGCTGCCCAGCACCGGCGCCGCCGACCCCACGGCCGTCCTCCCGCCGGTCCCGCAGAACCAGCCGTACCAGCAGAACCAGAATCAGCAGAACCAGAACCAGAACCAGAACCAGAACCAGCAGCCCCCCGACCAGCCGCACCCCTGGCAGACCCAGCTCCGCGCCGCCCGCGACCGCAACGAGCAGACGCAGGTGCAGTACCTCGCCCCGGACGAGGACCCGCTGCGCCGCCGTCCGCAGCGGCAGGCGGCCCGCCCGCAGCAGCCGCAGCGCCAGGCCCCGCAGGGCCGCCCCCAGCAGCCCCAGCAGCGCGGACGGCAGCAGCCCGCCGCCGACTACGGCTACCCGCCCCAGCAGCCGCAGCAGTACGCGCCGCAGCGGCAGCAGTACGCCCCGCCCCAGCCCCAGGGGTACGCCCCGGAGCCCCGGCGGCCCGCCCGTGAGCCCCGGCCGCCGAGGCAGCGCGGCGCCAACCCGATGAAGATCCCCGGCCTGGGCTGCCTCAAGGGCTGCCTGTTCACGCTGGTCATCCTCTTCGTCGCGGGCTGGCTGATCTGGGACCTCACCCCGCTGCACACCTGGGTCGGCCAGGGCGAGGGCTACTGGTCGGCGCTGACCAAGTGGACCGGCGAGGTCAGCGACTGGGTGAGCAACCTGGGCGGCGGCAGCGGCAACTGACCGGGGCGCCGGGGCCGCCGTACGGCGTTCGGGCGGGCCGGGAGACATTCGGGAGGGCCGGGAGACGTTCGGGAGGGCCGGGAGACGTTCGGGAGGGCCGGGAAAGCGGTCCACCCGGCCGCAACCGGCCCCATTCCGGCAAAGACGCCAACCCGTCACCGGCTTTGCGGATTTATCGATATCTGACGGGTGATTTCCGTCCCCGCGGTGAAGGTTGGCGCTCCAGGCGCGTAGTTTGGCGACAACACGCGTCCGTAGGAGCAGCCTTGGCACGGAAGATCGGCAGCCGGTACACCGCCCACCAGATCCTGGGGCGGGGCAGCGCCGGCACGGTATGGCTGGGCGAGGGGCCGGACGGTCCCGTCGCGGTCAAGCTGCTGCGCGAGGACCTCGCCTCCGACCAGGAACTCGTCGGCCGCTTCGTCCAGGAGCGCACCGCGCTGCTCGGCCTGGAGCACCCGCACATCGTCACCGTCCGCGACCTCGTGGTGGACGGCAACGACCTGGCGCTCGTCATGGACCTGGTGCGCGGCACCGACCTGCGCACCCGACTGGAGCGCGAGCGCAGGCTCGCCCCCGAGGCGGCCGTCGCCATCGTCGCGGACATCGCGGACGGCCTCGCCGCCGCGCACGCGGCCGGGGTCGTGCACCGGGACGTCAAGCCCGAGAACGTCCTGCTCGACATGCGGGGACCGCTCGGCCCCGGCGGCTCCCACCCCGCGCTGCTCACCGACTTCGGTGTCGCCAAGCTGATCGACTCGCCCCGCCGCACCAGGGCCACGAAGATCATCGGCACCCCCGACTACCTCGCCCCCGAGATCGTCGAGGGCCTGCCGCCGCGCGCCGCCGTGGACATCTACGCGCTGGCCACCGTGCTCTACGAACTGCTGGCCGGGTTCACCCCGTTCGGCGGCGGCCACCCCGGTGCCGTACTGCGCCGACACGTCACCGAGACCGTCGTCCCGCTGCCCGGCATCCCCGAGGAGCTGTGGCAGCTGCTGGTGCAGTGCCTCGCCAAGGCACCGGCGTCCCGGCTGCGCGCCTCGGAGCTGGCCGCCCGGCTGCGCGAGCAGTTGCCGCTGCTCGCCGGGATGCCCCCGCTGGACGTGGACGAGCCGGGCGCCGAGGCCGCCGCCGAGCAGGCCGAGGAGAGCACGCCCGCGGCCGGTACCGGTGAGCCGGTGCGGCGCCGGGGCGCGGTCTCCCTCGTCCCCGGCGCCAAGCCCGACTCCAACCGGGACACCCACACCTCGATGCGCGTCCCGGGCCCCGACGAACTGGCCGGGGGAGCGCTCGGCACGGCCCGCGCCCCCCGGACGCCCGGAGCGCCCCGGCCCGGCTCCGCACGACACCGGGCCGCCGCCCGGCGCCGCCGGATCACCCTGGGCCTGGCCGGGGTCGCGCTGGCCGCCGCCGTCGGCGCCGGTGCCTGGGCCGCCACCTCGGGCGGCGACGAGCCCTCCGACGGCACGCACAGCACGTCGGCGCCCTGATACCGCCCCCGCCCGCCCCCCGGAGAGCCGGGAGCGGGCGGGGCCGCTTGCGGCAGCCGTTACGCTGGAGGCGTGGCAGTCGTCGATGTATCCGAAGAGCTGAAGTCCCTCTCCTCGACCATGAAGTCGATCGAGTCCGTCCTGGACCTCGACAAGATGAGGGCCGACATCGCCGTCCTGGAGGACCAGGCGGCGGCGCCGTCCTTGTGGGACAACCCGGACGAGGCGCAGAAGATCACCAGCAGGCTTTCCCACCTCCAGGCCGAGGTGCGGAAGGCGGAGGCGCTGCGTGGCCGCATCGACGACCTCGCGGTCCTCTTCGAGATGGCCGAGGAGGAGGACGACCCGGACACCCGCGCCGAGGCCGAGTCCGAGCTGACCGGCGTGAAGAAGGCGCTGGACGAGATGGAGGTCCGCACCCTCCTCAGCGGTGAGTACGACTCCCGTGAGGCGCTGGTCAACATCCGCGCCGAGGCCGGAGGTGTGGACGCGGCCGACTTCGCCGAGAAGCTCCAGCGGATGTACCTCCGCTGGGCCGAGCAGCGCGGCTACAAGACGGAGATCTACGAGACGTCGTACGCGGAGGAGGCGGGCATCAAGTCCACCACCTTCGCCGTGCAGTCGCCGTACGCCTACGGCACGCTCTCCGTCGAGCAGGGCACCCACCGCCTGGTGCGCATCTCGCCCTACGACAACCAGGGGCGCCGCCAGACCTCCTTCGCCGGTGTCGAGGTGCTGCCCGTGGTGGAGCAGACCGACCACATCGAGATCGACGAGTCGGAACTCCGGGTGGACGTCTACCGTTCCTCCGGTCCCGGCGGCCAGGGCGTCAACACCACGGACTCCGCGGTGCGCCTGACCCACATCCCGACCGGCATCGTCGTCTCCTGCCAGAACGAGCGCTCGCAGATCCAGAACAAGGCGACCGCGATGAACGTCCTCCAGGCCAAGCTGCTGGAGCGGCGCCGCCAGGAGGAGCAGGCCCGCATGGACGCCCTCAAGGGCGACGGCGGCAACTCCTGGGGCAACCAGATGCGTTCGTACGTCCTGCACCCCTACCAGATGGTCAAGGACCTGCGCACCGAGTTCGAGGTCGGCAACCCCGAGGCCGTGTTCAACGGGGAGATCGACGGGTTCCTGGAAGCCGGAATTCGCTGGCGCAAGCAGCAGGAGAAGTAAAGAAGTACCTTTGTCGATACGGGAACTGCCGCCCGAGGGGCGGCAGTTCCCGTTTTCTGGGTTTCGCGTCACACTTTCGGCCACCAAGTCGCCGCAAACAGCACCGCACTGGACATTGCGCGCGCAATGGCCTTGACGTTCCTTTGGAAAATCGGAAAGGTGAAGCGCGGCATGCGTGTTTACGGGGCGCATGTGAACCGGGGGAATGGGCGCGAACCTCATTCGTCACCGCTGCCTCCGTCGATCACGGCATGTCCCCACGCGCGGCCCTCATCGACTCAGAGCTACTGGGGGTAGCAACCACATGACGAAGAAGACGCGCATCCGCGTCGCACGCATAGCGGCCGGCGCCGTGGTCGCGGCCGGTGCCTCGCTGATGGTGACCGGCGTCGCCTCCGCCGATCCCACGCCCACCCCGGACCCGACCTGCGGCATCGGCACCCTGCCCGAGTGCCCGCCGGACGGCGGTACGACAGCGGGCACCGACGGGGGCACGGACGGTTCCACCACGGTTGGTTCCACCGGTTCGACCACGGACGGTTCCACCGGGTCCACCACCGACGGCGGCAGCACCACCATCAGTGGCGGGACCGTCATCGGCGGGGTCGTCGGCGGCGACACGGGCACCTCCACCGATGGCGGTTCCTCCACCACGGGCGGCACCTCCACCGACGGCGGCACCTCCACCGACGGCGGCACCTCCACCACGGGCGGCTCCACCACCGACGGCGGTTCCTCCACCACGGGCGGCACCTCCACCGACGGCGGCTCCACCTCCACGGGCGGCTCCACCTCCACGGGTGGCAGCTCCAGCACGGGTGGTACCTCCAGCACCGGCGGTACTTCCACCACGGGTGGTACCTCCAGCACCGGCGGCACCTCCTCCACCGGTGGTTCCGGCGGCGACGGCGGTACGGCCTCCACTGGTGGTGACACCGGCTCCGCCACCGGCGGGAACAACACCTCGCCCGACGGGCAGGCCGCGCAGGAGGCCGGGTCCTCCGCGCTCACCGACACCGGTTCGGACACCGTCCCGCAGGGCGGTGACAAGCAGCTCGCCGAGACGGGTGCGGGGGAGACCACGTTCCTGCTGATCGGCGCCGCGACGATGATCGCGGGCGGTATCGGCTTCCGCGTGCTGCCGCGCCTGGCGGGCAAGGGCGGCCGGGCCGCCTGACGCCGCGGGACAGGACGAAGGGCGGTCCGGAGCCTCGACGCTCCGGACCGCCCTTCTCGCGTTCCGGGCCGGTGCTCCGGCTCCTGGCTCCGCTCAGATGCCGGGGTGGGCCAGCAGTACCACGGCCGCGATCAGCGCCACGAGCAGCGCGATCAGCATCACCGGGCTCAGACTCACCCCGTTCAGGAAGCCCTCCTGCTGGAGCCGCTGGCGGTTGGCGCGGCACACCGGGCACCGGCCCTCGCTCACGGGGGACGCGCAGTTCGCGCACACCAACCGGTCGTACGTCATGCGCTCGCCCTCCTCGCACCGGCAGTGTCAACACCTACGACAACGCACACGGGAACGGATACGTTCCCACTCCACTCTGCCAGCTTCCCCCGGAAAGGGCGCGGGCGCCCGGAGAAGCGGGAAACCGACGGCGTACCGAACCCGCCTCCCGTACAAAAACGTACAAGCCGTACCCAACCGCGACCGGGCCCTGCGCCGCCGCTCCCGGTTCGCGTATGGTCACGCTCATCTACCCCCGGCGACCCGTTGGTGCACCGTGATCCGATTCGACAACGTCTCCAAGGTCTATCCCAAGCAGACCCGTCCCGCGCTCCGGGACGTCTCCCTGGAACTGGAGAAGGGCGAGTTCGTCTTCCTCGTCGGCTCCTCCGGTTCCGGCAAGTCCACCTTCCTGCGGCTGGTGCTGCGCGAGGAACGGTGCAGTCACGGCCAGGTGCACGTGCTCGGCAAGGACCTCGCGCGGCTGTCCAACTGGAAGGTGCCGCAGATGCGCCGCCAGCTCGGCACGGTCTTCCAGGACTTCCGGCTGCTGCCCAACAAGACGGTCGCCGAGAACGTCGCCTTCGCCCAGGAGGTCATCGGCAAGTCCAAGGGCGAGATCCGCAAGTCGGTCCCGCAGGTCCTCGACCTCGTCGGCCTCGGCGGCAAGGAGGACCGGATGCCGGGTGAGCTGTCCGGCGGCGAGCAGCAGCGCGTGGCCATCGCGCGGGCCTTCGTCAACCGGCCCAAGCTGCTGATCGCCGACGAGCCCACCGGCAACCTCGACCCGCAGACCTCCGTCGGCATCATGAAGCTGCTCGACCGCATCAACCGCACCGGCACCACCGTCATCATGGCGACGCACGACCAGAACATCGTGGACCAGATGCGCAAGCGCGTCATCGAGCTGGAGAAGGGCCGCCTCGTCCGTGACCAGGCCCGCGGCGTCTACGGCTACCAGCACTGAAGTTCACCAGCGAAAGGCTTGACCAGACGCCATGCGCGCCCAGTTCGTCCTGTCCGAGATCGGAGTCGGTCTCCGCCGCAACCTGACGATGACCTTCGCCGTGATCGTCTCCGTGGCCCTGTCCCTGGCCCTGTTCGGCGGCTCCCTGCTGATGAGCGACCAGGTGAGCACCATGAAGGGCTACTGGTACGACAAGGTCAACGTCTCGATCTTCCTGTGCAACAAGAGCGACGCGCAGACGGACGTCAACTGCGCCAAGGGCGCGGTCACCGAGGACCAGAAGAAGCAGATCCGCGCCGACCTCGACAAGATGACCACGCTGGTGCAGAGGGTCACCTACGAGTCGCAGGACCAGGCGTACAAGCACTACAAGGAGCAGTTCGGCAACTCCCCGCTGGCCGGGTCCCTCACCCCGGACCAGATGCAGGAGTCGTACCGCATCAAGCTGAAGGATCCGCGCAAGTACCAGGTGATCGCCACCGCGTTCAACGGGCGCGACGGTGTGCAGTCCGTGCAGGACCAGAAGGGCATCCTGGACAACCTGTTCCAGCTGCTCAACCTGATGAACCGGGCCGCGCTCGGCGTGATGGCGCTGATGCTGCTCGTCGCACTGCTGCTGATCGTCAACACCGTGCGGGTGTCGGCGTTCAGCCGCCGCCGCGAGACCGGCATCATGCGGCTCGTCGGCGCCTCCGGGTTCTACATCCAGGCGCCGTTCATCATGGAGGCGGCCGTCGCCGGGCTCATCGGCGGCGGGCTCGCGTGCGTCTTCCTGGTCGTCGGGCGGTACTTCACCATCGACCACGGCATGGCGCTCTCCAGCAAGCTCACGCTGATCAACTTCGTGGGCTGGGACGCGGTGTTGACCAAGCTGCCGCTGATCCTGGCGACCAGTGTGCTGATGCCCGCCCTTGCGGCCTTCTTCGCGCTGCGCAAGTACCTGAAGGTGTGACACATGCCAAAAGGGCCGTACGCGCATCCGGGCGTGCGGCCCTTCGGCTTGTCCTAGACTCGCCGCCATGTCAGGCCGTGACCCCTTCTGTCCCCAGCCCCGCCGCCAACGCCGCGGGGCCGCCCTGACCTTGGCGTTCGTCGGTGTGCTGGTCGCCGGTGCGGCGACCGCCTCCTTCCCGGAGACCGCGTTCTCCGCCGACGAGAGCCCCAAACCGGCCGCCGGAAGCGGCCGTTCGGCCCTCGGGCAGGTGGACGTCCGGCGGGCCGCCGCCGCGGCGATGGCCGCCGGGACCTCGCCCGTCGAGGCTGCCGAACGCGCCGTCAGCCGCAGCGGAGACCGCTGGGCCGCCGTCTACTCCGAAGGCGAGTACCAGGAGTTCAGGGAGTCGCTCGACGGCCGCTACACCGGCGTCGGCCTCTCCGCCCGGCGCACCGAGCGCGGCCAGGTCGAGGTCAGTGCCGTACGGCCCGGCTCGCCCGCCGCCCGCGCCGGTGTCCGCACCGGCGACCGGCTGCGCACCGTGGACGGCACCGCCGTGGACGGCCGCCCGGTCACCGACGTCGTCGCGTTACTCAGGGGCGACGCCCAGGACGCGCCCGCCGGTACCGCCGTCACCCTCGGCCTGCGGCGCGGCACCCACGACTGGACCGAGACCCTGCGCCGCGCCCGGCTGACCACCGACCCCGTCACCGAGCGCCGACTGCCCGGCGGGGCCACCGTCGTCCGGGTTTCCGCGTTCACCAAGGGCACCGGTGCCGACGTCCGCCGCGCGGTCCGCCGGGCGCCCTCCGGCGCCGGAATCGTGCTCGACCTGCGCGGCAACTCCGGCGGCCTGGTCACCGAGGCCACCGCCGCCGCCTCCGCCTTCCTCGACGGCGGCCTCGTCGCCACCTACGACGTGGACGGCGCCCAGCGCGTCCTGCACGCGGCGCCCGGCGGCGACACCGACCGCGCCCTCGTCGTCCTGGTGGACGGCGGCACGATGAGCGCCGCCGAGATGCTCACCGGCGCGCTCCAGGACCGGGGCCGGGCGGTCGTCATCGGCTCCCGCACCTTCGGCAAGGGCTCGGTGCAGATGCCGACCACGCTGCCCGACGGCTCGGTGGCCGAGCTGACCGTGGGCCACTACCGCACCCCGGCCGGGCGGGCCGTGGACGGGCGGGGCATCACCCCCGACCTGGAGGCGGGCTCCGCAGCCCTGGACCACGCGCTGACCGTCCTCACCGGGCTCGGCACCCGCGCCGAGGACCGCTGACCGGAGCCACCGCCCGGCAAATGCGCTTCCCAGACACCCCGGTCGTGGTGCGAAAATGGTCGGCACTATGGCTAAGGAAAAAGGGCGCAAGCTGATCGCGCAGAACAAGAAGGCGCGGCACGACTACCTCATCCTCGACACCTACGAGGCCGGACTGGTCCTCACCGGCACCGAGGTGAAGTCGCTGCGCCAGGGACGTGCCTCGCTGGTGGACGGCTTCGTGCAGCTCGACGGGCACGAGGCGTGGCTGCACAACGTGCACGTGCCCGAGTACAGCCAGGGCACCTGGACCAACCACACCGCCCGGCGCCGCCGCAAGCTGCTGCTGCACCGGGTGGAGATCGAGAAGCTGGAGGCCAAGTCCCAGGAGACCGGGCACACCATCGTGCCGCTCGCCCTGTACTTCAAGGACGGTCGCGCCAAGATCGAGATCGCGCTCGCCAAGGGCAAGAAGGAGTACGACAAGCGGCAGACCCTGCGGGAGAAGCAGGACCGGCGCGAGACCGAGCGCGCGGTGTCGGCGGTCCGCCGCCAGCAGCGCGGCTGACCGGAGCGGCGGCCGGGCGGGTGCCCGGCCCGCGGGAAATGCGCTGGCACCGAACCGCGTCGGTCACGTACGATGGCACAGCACCCCACCGAGGGTGCGCGCCCCGCCCCGGTCCGCCGGAGCGGATTGAAAAAACAACATGGGGATGATCGGTTTCGACAGCGGCTGTCGAAGCAGGGGAAGCGTGTCGAGGAAGCGGCCATGATCTCGTAAACCACAGGCCGAAAAAAATAATCGCCAATACCAAGCGCGATTCCTTCGCCCTCGCTGCCTAAGTAGCGATTTGCGAAGTGTCAGCCCGGGGCTGTTCCCGACCCGGATCCTGGCATCAGCTAGGGAACTAAACCTTGATCCCGGTCACGGGGTGAAGAGGGAAACCTAACAGTGACTGAGCCCGTCGGCGACTTGTTCGCGTGATCGCCGGGGCTGAGAAAATCACAGCGAACTGCGCACGGAGAAGCCCTGATTCCGCACCGGTGGACGCGGGTTCGATTCCCGCCATCTCCACGATCGGGAGGCCCACGCAGCCTCCCAACCCATGTGGGCGAAGGCCCCGTCACCTCAACCGTGACGGGGCCTTCGTCATGTCCGGGCTCCCGTCGCGGCACGGGTGGCGGTCCGGGCGGGTGGCCAGGGCGATCAGCAGCGCCGCGCAGGCCGCTGCCGTCGGCAGCAGGAACGCGGTCGCGGGGGAGCGCGCCTCCACCAGCCGTCCGGCCACCGCCGAGCCCGCCGCGATCCCGGTCAGCAGGGCGGTCACCGTGAGGCTCATGCCCTCGTTCAGCCGGTCGGCCGGGGTGGTGCGCTGGACCAGCGTCATCGCCGTGACCATCGTCGGGGCGGTCGCCGTTCCCGCCAGCAGCAGGGCCGCGCCCAGCACGGTCAGCGAACGGGTCGCGGTGGCCGCGAGCCACGGCAGCGCCATCAGGGCGGCCATCGCCAGCAGGCAGTGCGGCAGCCGGACGCCGGCCGGGCGGCGGGCGCCGAACAGCAGCCCGGCCGCGCACGAACCCGCGGCCTGGAGGGCGAGCACGGCACCGGCCGCCGCGCGGTGGCCGAGGGCGTCGGCGTACGCGAGGGTCGTCACCTCCATCGAGCCGAACACCGCGCCGGTCGCCGTGAAGCACACCAGCAGCGCCGGTATGCCCGGACTGCGCAGCGGGGAGCGGCCCCGGGTCGCGGGTGTCGGCGGCGGTTCCGTCCCGCGCCGCGCGGTGAACAGCAGCATCCCGGCGAGCAGCAGGACGGCCGCCACCAGCGTGCCCGCCTCCGGGAAGAACGTCCCGGCGAGGAACGCGGCGAGCACCGGGCCGAGCAGGAAGCACAGTTCGTCCGCCGCCTGCTCGAAGGAGTTCGCGGTGTGCAGCGCCGCCGGATCACCGGCCAGCAGATGCGCCCAGCGGGCACGGGAGAGGCCGCCGATGTTCGGGGTCGCGGCGGTGGCGGCGTAGGACGCGAACAGCGTCCAGTCCGGGGCACCGGCGCGCACGCACAGCATCAGCGCCGCACTGCCCAGCACGGCGGTCAGCGTCGCCGGTATCGCCACCCGCGCCTGCCCGTACCGGTCCACCAGCCGCGCCAGCCACGGCCCGCCCACCCCGGTCGCCGCCAGCCCGGTCGCGGTGACGGCCCCGGCCAGCGCGTACGACCCCCGGGTCCCGGCGATCATCACGACCGCGCTCACGGCGAACATGCCGATGGGCAGCCGGGCGAGGAGATTCCCGGCGGTGAAGGCACGGGTGCCGGGGAGGGAGAAGAGGCGGCGGTACGGGACGGCGGTGGCCGACCCGGCTTCCGTTCGCGGGAGTCGAGCCCGGCCGCCCTGCTCGTGCGCGGGGTTCCGGTCCCGGTGCGGGTCGGGGTGGGGGTGCGCGGGGGCGCCGTCCCGGTCGGGGTGGGGGTACGGGGTCGGGTTCGTCCCCGGCGGGTGTCCGCCGGTCGTCGTCTTCGGCATGGCTCAACGCTCGCCCGGTGACGATCACTTGGTCCAACACCTGTCCGGGGCCCATTCACGCACCCGCGTTGTAGATTCGCGGTCATGTCCACCCCCTTCGCCGTGGAACCGCGGCTGCTGCGTGCCTTCGTCGCTGTCGCGGAGGAGCTGCACTTCACGCGGGCCGCGGCCCGGCTGTACCTCGCGCAGCAGGCGCTCAGCCGTGATGTGCGGCGGCTGGAGCGGGAGTTGGGGGTGGAGCTGTTCCTGCGGAGCACCCGCCGGGTGGAGCTGACGGCGGACGGGGAGCGGCTGCTGCCGTACGCGCGGCGGGTGCTGGCCGCTCAGGAGGACCTGCTCGCCGCCGCCGGACAGGCCCGCCCGCTGCTGGTGGACCTCAACTCGCCCGGCCTCGGCACCGGCCGCCGCGTGCTGCACCGGGCGCGTGAACTCGCCCCGGAGTGCGAGCTGATGGCCCGGTACGAGAGCGGACTCGCCGGTGCGGCGGTGGAGTTGCTGGCCGGACGACTGGACGCGTCGTTCGGGAGGTTCGCCGGTCTGGACCCCGTTCTGCGGGCCGGACTCGATCAACAGCCCGTACGGTACGAGCCGATGACGGTGCTGCTGCCCGAGGGCCATCCACTGGCCGCGCTGCCCGAGGTGCCGCTCGCCGCGCTGGCCGGGGAGACGGTGTACGCCGGGGCCGGGAACACGCGGACGACCGAGTGGACGGATCTCGCGCGCCGCCTCTTCGACGCGTACGGCATCGGACTCGCCCCGCCGCAGCCGCTCGCGGTCGGGGACGAGGAGTTCGCGCGGCTGATGGCCAAGGGAAACCAACCCGTGCTGGCGGTCGTGGACTTCGCGGCGCTGCCCGGCACGGTCGCCCGCCCGCTCACCGACCCCGTCCCGCTGTCCCCGGTGTCGCTGGTGTGGCGCAAGGGGCTCGTCCACCCCGGTCTGGCCGCGCTGCGGACGGCCGCCGCCGAGAGCGCGCGGGCCGGGGGATGGCTGCGGCTGCCCACGGACGGGTGGATTCCGGCCAGTGATGTTCATGCGATGAAAACATCCGTAACGGAACGTCCATAAGTGACACATGGCGTACTCGGCCTCTTACCGCGCGCTACGGTCGAGACCTGAGCACGGTGTGTCAAGGGGGGCGCTCGGGACAGGTGGGGGCCTGCCCGACGGCTGGTGCTCAGTGCCGTAGGCGCGCGCCCGTGAACCGTCCCTGGGGGATGTACGCGCGTGGAGAAGTGGCGAGAAGACGCTCCTACCGACTGGCCCGACATCGCGTCCGCGACGTGGGGCACACCGGTGGTGGCGAGCGAGACCCAGACCTTCGGTGAGGCCCAGAGCTTCCCGGACACCAGAGCACTGCCCTCGGGCGGCTCGCTCGCGGCGATGTCCCTGGTGGACAGCGGCCTGCTGCCGACCGGCCGGTCCGCCCGCGCGGACATGGAACGGACGGCCGTGCTGCCCGCCGTACCGAGTCCCGCCGGACCGCGTACGAGTCCGAGTCCGGCGAGTACGGACGGACCGGCCGCCGCACCGCGTACGAGTGGCCCCGCCGACCCCTTCGTGCCGCTCACCGGCGCCCTGCGCGACCCCTGGGACCCGGCCGCCGCGACCGGCACCGACCCCGGCCCGGACCCCGCCCCGCCACCCGGCGGCGGCACCGGCACCGGCAACGATCCGCACGAGGTGACCGTCCAGCTCGACGGCGCCGGGAGCAGGGCCGGTGCCCCGCGCGGGGAGGACGGGCCGGTCTTCGTGGACGAGTCCGGGCGCCGCAGCCGCCGCTACCGGCGGATCGGCCTGGGCGTCGGCCTGGTCTGCGCGGTGTACGCCGTGATCATGGTCGTCA
The DNA here is from genome assembly GCF_019104725.1 of Streptomyces corallincola. Lineage (GTDB taxonomy): Bacteria > Actinomycetota > Actinomycetes > Streptomycetales > Streptomycetaceae > Streptomyces > Streptomyces corallincola. Next base: position 72,511 of record NZ_JAHRXF010000008.1, read on the forward strand.
CCCTGCTGTCCGGCAGCTCGGACGCGCCCTGGCTGCCCGTGCCCGGCCAGCACCGCGACAGGCCCGCCGGGCGCGCCGACACCTCGCCCGCCCCCGCCGGTACCGGACCGGCCGGACGCGGTACGGCCGGTGGCGGGGCCGCCGCGCCGGGCGCCTCCCCGGCGGCCGGTACCGGCACGGCGCCCCCGGCCGGCGCCGACGGCAGGGCACCGGACGCGGGCGGGAGTTCCGGCACCGGCCGCCCGAGCGCCTCCGGGACCGGGCCGGAGAAGCCCGGCGGCAAGCCCACCGGCGCCCCCGGCGGGACCGGCCGTCCCACCACCGGCACCGGGCCCACCACCCCGGCGGGCGGCACCACCCCGCCGCCCGGCGCTCCCGGCGGCACCCCCGGCACCGGCACCACCGGTGAGACCGGCACCACGCCGCCCGCCGAGACCCCGCCCGCCACGGGCGGCACCGGGACCGGCGGCGGGGACACCACCGGCGGCACCGGCTCCGGCGGCACCGCACCGGGCCCCGGCGACGGTGCCCCGCAGCCCGCCGCCCACCACCGCACCGCCGGTCAGCCACGCACCGGCACGGCTTGGGCCCGTACCGCGCCCGTCCGTACCGTCCGCGCCCCGCACGCCCGTCCCGCCGTGCACCGCACCGCGACCGGCGCCGCGCGTCCGGGCCCGGAGTCCACCCCGTCCCCGGAGTACGACCTCTGATGGCATCCCGTACCCGGCGGCGGCGTTCCGCACCGAGCCGAGCCCGTGCCGCCGCCCGGCGCCGCCGCCTGCCGCTGCGCCTGATGCTCCCGCTGCTCGTGCTCTGCGCGCTCGCCGCGATGCTGATGCTGCGCGGCTACGTGCACAGCGAGATCCTCGCGGACCACCGCGTCCGCCCCGAGGCGGCCACCGACCACGTCCCGCAGAAGATCCTCGACGGCGGCCCGGTGATCGACACGCGCGGCGGGCGCACCACCAGCCTGCGCGTCCCCGACCACCGTCTCGTCCTCACCTTCGACGACGGACCCGACCCGGAGTGGACCCCGAAGGTGCTGGACGTGCTGAAGAAGCACCACGCGCACGCCGTCTTCTTCGTCACCGGCACCATGACCTCCCGCTATCCGGAGCTGGTCCGGCGGATGGTGGCCGAGGGACACGAGGTCGGGCTGCACACCTTCAACCACCCCGACCTGTCGTACCAGTCGAAGCGGCGCACCGACTGGGAGCTGTCCACCAACCAGCTCGCCATCACCGGCGCGGCCGGTATCCGCACCTCGCTGTTCCGGCCGCCGTACTCCTCGTTCGCCGACGCGATGGACGACCGGTCCTGGCCGGTGACGCGGTACATCGGCTCGCGCGGCTACATCACGGTCGTCAACGACACCGACAGCGAGGACTGGAAGAAGCCGGGCGTCGCGGAGATCGTCCGCCGGGCCACCCCCGAGGACGGCAAGGGCGCGCTGGTGCTGATGCACGACTCCGGCGGCGACCGGCACCAGACGGTGGCCGCGCTCGACCGGTTCGTGCCGTCGCTCCAGCAGCGCGGCTACACCTTCGCCAACCTCACCGAGGCCCTGCACGCCCCCAGCGCCTCCACCAGGGTGACCGGGCCCGAGCTGTGGAAGGGAAAAGCGTGGATCTTCCTGGTCTCCGCCTCGGACGGGGTCACCGGGGTGGTCGGGGTGTGCCTCGCCGTCGTCGGGGTGCTGGTCATCGCCCGGTTCGCGCTGATGTTCCTGCTGTCCGGGGCGCACGCCCGCCGGGTCCGACGGCGCGGCTTCCGCTGGGGGCCGCCGGTGACCGAACCGGTGTCGGTGCTGGTGCCCGCGTACAACGAGGCCAAGTGCATCGAGAACACCGTCCGTTCGCTGGCCGCGAGCGACCATCCCATCGAGGTGATCGTCATCGACGACGGCTCCTCGGACGGCACCGCCCGCGTCGTCGAGGACCTCGCGCTGCCCGGCGTCCGCGTGGTCCGGCAGGTCAACGCGGGCAAACCGGCCGCGCTCAACCGGGGCGTGGCCAACGCCCGGCACGACCTGATCGTCATGATGGACGGCGACACCGTCTTCGAACCGTCCACCGTGCGCGAGCTGGTCCAGCCGTTCGGGGACCCGCGCGTGGGCGCCGTCGCGGGCAACGCCAAGGTGGGCAACCGGGATTCGCTGATCGGCGCCTGGCAGCACATCGAGTACGTGATGGGCTTCAACCTCGACCGCCGGATGTACGACGTCCTGGGCTGCATGCCGACCATCCCCGGCGCGGTCGGCGGGTTCCGGCGCACCGCGCTGGAACGGGTGGGCGGCATGAGCGACGACACCCTCGCCGAGGACACCGACGTCACGATGGCCCTGCACCGCGACGGCTGGCGGGTCGTGTACGCCGAGAAGGCCCGCGCCTGGACCGAGGCGCCGGAGTCCGTGCAACAGCTCTGGTCACAGCGCTACCGCTGGTCCTACGGCACCATGCAGGCCATCTGGAAGCACCGGCGCGCCCTGGTGGAACGCGGCCCCTCGGGGCGGTTCGGGCGGGTGGGGCTGCCGCTGGTCTCCCTGTTCATGGTCCTCGCCCCGCTGCTGGCCCCGCTGATCGACGTGTTCCTGCTCTACGGCGTGGTGTTCGGCCCGACCGCGAAGACCGTCGTGGCCTGGCTGGGCGTCCTCGCCGTGCAGGCGGTCTGCGCGGCCTACGCGTTCCGGCTGGACCGGGAACGCATGACGCACCTCGTCTCCCTGCCGCTCCAGCAGATCCTCTACCGTCAGCTGATGTACGTCGTCCTGCTCCAGTCCTGGATCACCGCCCTCACCGGTGGTCGGCTGCGCTGGCAGAAACTCCGGCGCACCGGGGTCGTGGAGGCGCCCGGCGGCGCGGTCCCGGCCCAGCGCGCGGGCGGCGGCAGGGAACGGAGGCCGGTCGCATGACCCAGGCGCATCCGACGGGGACACCGGACTCGGGCGCCACGCCCCGGTACGGGATTCCGCGGCAGCGGACCGATGAGCAGGCACCCGCTCCGGCCGGGCGGCCGGGGGAGCGGGCGTCCGGCGGCTCTCCCGGCCCGGCCCGTCCCCAGCCCGGCCGGGACCGGTACCTCGATCTGCTCCGCTCGGTGGCCCTGGTCCGGGTGGTGGTGTACCACCTGTTCGGCTGGGCCTGGCTGTCGGTGCTGTTCCCGTCGATGGGCGTCATGTTCGCCCTCGCCGGGTCACTGATGGCACGCTCGCTGAACCGGCCCGCCGCGGGTGTGATCCGGGGGCGGCTGCGACGGCTGCTGCCCCCGCTCTGGGCGTTCGGCGCGGTGGTGCTCACGCTGCTGTTCCTCCAGGGCTGGAACCCCGCCCGGGACCCGGACGGCGGCGGGACCTGGGGCGTGCTCGACCTGATCGACTACCTCGTGCCGATCGGCGCCCCGCCCTACCCGTGGCACATCGGCTCCGAGTCGGGGCTGCTGGAGAGCAGTTGGGCCGGTCAGGCGGCCGGGCCCCTCTGGTACCTGCGGGCCTACCTGTGGTTCGTGGTCGCCTCCCCGCCGCTGCTGTGGGCGGTCCGCCGCTTCCCCTGGCCGACCGTGCTGGCGCCGCTCGCGCTGACGGCCGTCGTGGGCACGGGAGTCGTCACGATCCCCGGCGAGACCGGCAACGCGGTCACCGACTTCGCTGTCTACGGCGGCTGTTGGGTGCTCGGCTTCGCCCACCACGACGGGGTGCTGGCCCGTGTGCCGCGCTACCTCGCGGTGTCGGCCGCCGCCGCCCTGATGGCCCTCGGCCTGTGGTGGGCCTCGGGACACCACGGCGCCGAGGGCTGGGACCTCAACGACATCCCGTTCGCCCAGGCGTGCTGGTCGCTCGGGTTCGTGGTGATCCTGCTCCAGTACAGCCCCTCCTGGCAGCGGCTGCCCGGCCGCCTCGCCCGCTGGGACGGCTTCGTCACCCTCACCAACAACCGCGCGGTGACGATCTACCTGTGGCACAACATGCTGATCATGGCCACGTTCCCGATCCTGGACCTCGCCTACCGGCTGCCCCTCCTCGACGACGCGAGGGCCGCCTCCCTCTACGACGCCACCTACACCTTCTGGGCGTTCGTCCTGGTGTGGCCGCTGATCGCCGCGGCCGTGCTGTCCTTCGGCTGGATCGAGGACCTGGCCGCCCGGCGCCGCCCGCGTCCGTGGCCCGCGGGGGCGCCGAAGGGCGGGGGCGGACGCCGGTCGAAGTGAGGGTGCCCACAGACCCCGGCCGGTCCCCGCCGCCCCCGGCCCCGCCCCGGAGATGACCGGCGTCCGCTGCCGTGCCAGGCTCGGAGGTGACCCGTACGGGCGGTACCGAGCAGGAGAACGATGCACGACGCACAGCACCACCCCGCGCCCGGCGGCCCCGTCGTCGCCCGGGAGTCCGCGGCCGCCGCCGAACCCCTCGCCGGTTTCACCGTCGGCATCACCGCCGCCCGCCGGGCCGACGAACTCGCCGGGCTGCTCGGGCGGCGCGGGGCCGCCGTCGTGCACGCGCCCGCGCTGCGGACCGTCCCCGTGGCCGACGACGGCCAACTCCGCGCCGCCACCGAGGAGATCGTGGCGAAGGCACCGGACATCGTGGTCGCCACCACGGCCATCGGCTTCCGGGGCTGGCTGGAGGCGGCCGAGTCCTGGGGGCTCGGCGCGGAACTGCTGGACCGGCTGCGCGCCGCCGAGATCCTGACCCGAGGTCCCAAGGTGAAGGGCGCCGTGCGGGGCGCCGGGCTCACCGAGACGTGGTCACCGGAGGGCGAGTCCCTGGCCGAGGTGCTTCAGCGGCTGCTCGACCAGGAGTTGGCGGGGCGCCGGATCGCCGTCCAGCAACACGGCGAACCGCTCACCGAATTCGTGGACGCGCTGCGGGCCAGGGGCGCGGACGTGGTGCCGCTCGCGGTGTACCGCTGGCTGCCCCCGGCCGACCCCGGCCCGCTGGACCGGCTGCTGGACTCCCTGCTCGTACGGGGTGTGGACGCCGTCGCCTTCACCAGCGCGCCCGCGGCGCTGTCCCTGCTCGACCGGGCCGGGAGGCGTGGTCAACTCGGCGCGGTGGTCGAGGCGTTGAGCACCGGTGTGCTCGCCGCCTGCGTCGGGCCGGTCACCGCGGCCCCGCTCCGGGCGCACGGCGTCGAGGTGGTCCAGCCCGAGCGGTTCAGGCTCGGACCCCTGGTGCAGACGCTGTGCCGTGAACTCCCCGCCCGTGCGCGGTCGTTCGAGGTCGCCGGGCGCCGGGTGGAGCTGCGCGGGCACGCCGTGCTGCTCGACGGTGCGCCGCGTGCCGTACCCCCGGCGGGCATGGCGCTGCTGCGGGCCCTGGCGCTGCACCCCGGCCGGGTGGTGTCCCGCGCCGACCTGCTCCGCGCGCTGCCCGGCGGCGGGCGCGACGAGCACGCGGTGGAGTCCGCGATGGCCCGGCTGCGCACCGCGCTGGGCGAACCGGAGCTGATCCGCACGGTGGTGAAGCGCGGGTACCGCCTCGCGGCGGAGCCCGTGGAGCCCACGGAATTGGCGGAGCCCCACGGAACCCGCTGACCGGCTGCCGCAACTCCCGCGCCCGTAAAGCGCGTTGTGCCGGAGATGCCCGCAACCTGCCTCAAGTGATCTCCGCAACACGGAGTTTGGTCCCGGTGCGGGCCGGGCAGCGCGCCGCTCCTTCCGGTCGTGCCGGAAATGTGAACACCTCGCGGGGGGAATGTGCGCGCATGTCCCGCTCGTCACGCCGGACCCGGGAAATTCCCCCGTCCGCGTTGAACACTCCCGCACCCCCTTGCGTACGGGTGGGCGAGCGACCGACTGGGGGAACCCCCGGACACCGGAGGTGGGCGTGCGCAAGGATGCGGCCGTGGCCAATGAACGTGGAGCGAGGGCCCGACATCGCATGTCCTCACAGACCCCCGAGCCCGACGAGGAGTTGATGCGTGCCCTGTACCGGGAGCACGCCGGACCCTTGCTCGCGTACGTCCTCAGGCTGGTCGCGGGCGACCGGCAGCGCGCCGAGGACGTGGTGCAGGAAACGCTCATCCGTGCCTGGAAGAACGCCGGTCAGCTCAATCGGGCGACCGGTTCGGTACGCCCCTGGCTGGTGACGGTCGCGCGCCGCATCGTCATCGACGGCCACCGCAGCCGGCAGGCCCGGCCGCAGGAGGTCGATCCGTCGCCGCTGGAGGTCATCCCCGCGGAGGACGAGATCGACAAGGCGCTGTGGCTGATGACGCTGTCGGACGCGCTCGACGACCTGACCCCGGCCCACCGGGAGGTGCTGGTCGAGACGTACTTCAAGGGGCGTACGGTCAACGAGGCGGCCGAGACGCTCGGCATACCGAGCGGAACCGTCCGCTCACGGGTGTTCTACGCCCTGCGGTCCATGAAGCTGGCTCTGGAGGAGCGGGGGGTGACGGCGTGATGCGCGGCTACGGGGGTATGCAGGGGTTCGGCGCGGGAGGTCCGGGTATGTCAGGGCCCATGAGCCCCTCTCAGGGAACCGCGGCGCCCAACGAGCACGAGACCGTCGGCGCGTACGCCCTCGGCATCCTGGACGACGCCGAGGCCACCGCGTTCGAGGTCCACCTCGCGGGCTGCGACTGGTGCGCCAATCAGCTCGACGAACTCTCCGGCATGGAACCCATGCTGGCCGCCCTCGCGGACCTGCCCGGCAGCGGCAGCACCCCGGTGATCGGCGAGTCGCTGTCCGCGCGGCCGAGTCCCCGGCTGGTGGAGAAACTGGTGGACGAGGTCTCCGAGCAGCGCGCCCGCAAGCGCCGTAGGGGCTTCTACCTGGTCGCCGCGGCGGCGGCCCTGATCATCGGCGGCCCGATCGCGGTGTCCGCGGCCGGCGGCGGGGAGACCGCGGCCCCGGCGAAGCCGCTGGCGGCCTCCGCGCAGACCACGTTCGACCGGATGACCCGCAAGGTCACCGGCACCGACCCGGCCACCGGGGTCACCGCCACCGTCGGTATGGACGGCAAGGGCTGGGGCACCTCCGCCGTCCTCGAACTGAAGGGCGTCAAGGGACCCCTCAAGTGCTCGATGGTCGTGATCTCCCGTAGCGGGGAGCGCCAGACCATCGGCTCCTGGAGCGTCCCGGCACAGGGGTACGGCATCGCGGGCGCCGCCTCCGAGACGGCGAGGAAGCCGCTCTACATCGGCGGCGGCACCGCGCTCTCCCCAGACCAGATCGACAAGTTCGAGATCGTCACGTTCGACGGCAAGAAGCTGGTGGACGTGGACGCGTAGCCTGACGGGCCCCCCTTCGCGTACGGTTGACGGCTGCCCAAGCACGTCAGAAGGGGGCCCGGTGGCCGCACAGGTTCAGCAGTCCGCGGATCTCTCGCACCCGCACGCATCCGACTCGGTGCGCGAGCGAGAGATCCGCGTCGAACAGGAACACCTGGACCGGGTGTACCTCCGCCTGGAGGAGAAGATCCACGAGGCCGAGTTCCTGTTGCGGGACGCCTCCCAGCGCGGCCAGGTCGGCACGCCGGGGGCGCTGGCCGAGCGGGACGCCCAGGTCTTCCGGGCCGGTATCCACCTGAACCGGCTCAACAACGAGTTCGAGGACTTCCTCTTCGGCCGGATCGACCTCCTCCTCGGCAAGGACGGCAAGAAGGGCCCCGACGGCGCCTACACCGCCGTCGAGCCCGCCGAGGGCGCGGTCCGCGAGGACCGTACGGCCGACATCGCCGAGACCCTGCACATCGGGCGGATCGGCGTGCTCGACGAGGACTACTCACCGCTGGTCATCGACTGGCGGGCGCCCGCCGCCGCGCCGTTCTACCGCTCCACGCCCCGCGACCCCGGCCGGGTCGTCCGGCGCCGGGTGATCCGCTCCAAGGGACGCCGGGTGCTCGGGGTCGAGGACGACCTGATGCGCCCCGAGCTGACCGCGTCCCTCGACGGCCGGGAACTCTCCGTCATCGGGGACGGCGCGCTGATGGCCGCGCTCGGCCGGGCGCGCGGCCACACCATGCGGGACATCGTCTCCTCCATCCAGGCCGAACAGGACCTGGTCATCCGCGCCCCCGCCGCCTCCGTCACCCTGGTCGAGGGCGGCCCCGGCACTGGCAAGACCGCCGTCGCCCTGCACCGCGCCGCCTACCTGCTCTACCAGGACCGCAGACGCTACGCGGGCGGCATCCTGATCGTCTCCCCGACACCGCTGCTGGTGGCGTACACCGAGGGCGTGCTGCCCTCCCTGGGCGAGGAGGGACAGGTCGCCGTCCGCGCCATCGGCTCCCTGGTGGACGGCGCCGAGGCCACCCTCTACGACACCCCGGCCGTGGCCCGTGCCAAGGGCTCCTCCCGGATGCTGCGCGTGCTGCGCCGGGCCGCACGGGGCGCCCTGGAACTCGGTGCGGGGGGCGGCGCGCCCGTCCCCGCCGACTCCGGCGACCCCGACGACTCCTACGACTCCGACGAGCAGGTCACCCCGGCCGCGCAGGGCACGCCGACCCGGCTGCGGGTGGTCGCCTTCGGGCGGCGGCTCGAACTGGAGGCCGCCGAGCTGGAGCACGTACGCCGGACTGCCCTCGGCGGCACCGCGCCGGTCAACCTGCTGCGCCCGCGCGCCCGCAAGCTGCTGCTGGACGCCCTGTGGGCCAAGTCCGGCGCGGCCACCCGGCACAGCGACCCCGAACTCGCCGCCGAACTGCGGCTCTCCTTCGACGAGGACGTCACGAGTGAGGACTCCTTCATCGGGTTCCTCGCCGCCTGGTGGCCCGAGCTGACCCCGCGCGGGGTGCTCGCCGCGATGGCCGACGAGCGGCGCCTCGGCCGCTGGGCCCGCCGCATCCTCAACCCCGGCGAGGTCCGCCGCGTCGCCCGCTCGCTCCAGCGCGACGGGCACACCGTGCACGACATCGCCCTGCTGGACGAGCTGCACGCGATGCTCGGCGCCCCCGCCCGCCCCCGCAAGAAGCGCGAGCTGGACCCGCTGGACCACCTCACCGGCCTGGAGGAACTGATGCCGGTGCGCGAGGAGACCCAGCGGGAGCGGGCCGAACGGCTCGCCCAGGAACGCGTCGAGTACGCGCACGTCATCGTGGACGAGGCGCAGGACCTCACCCCGATGCAGTGGCGCATGGTCGGCCGCCGGGGGCGGCACGCCACCTGGACCGTGGTCGGCGACCCCGCGCAGTCCTCCTGGTCCGACCCGGACGAGGCGGGCGAGGCCCGCGACGAGGCACTCGGCTCCCGGCCCCGGCGCCGCTTCCAGCTCACCGTCAACTACCGCAACCCCGCCGAGATCGCCGAGCTGGCCGCCCGCCTCCTCGCCCTCGCCATGCCCGGCGCCGAGGCCCCCACCGCCGTACGCTCCACCGGTGTCGAACCGCGCTTCGTCACGACGCGGGCGCACGGCTCCGTGGAACGCGCCGTGCGCGCCGAGGCCGAGCGGCTGCTCGGGCTGGTGGACGGCACGGTCGGCGTGGTCGTGGCGATGAACCGGCGCTCCGAGGCCCGGCGCTGGCTCGCCGGGCTCGGGGACCGGGTGGTCGCGCTCGGCAGCCTGGAGGCCAAGGGCCTGGAGTACGACGCGACGGTGGTCGTCTCCCCGGCGGAGATCGCGGACGAGTCCCCGGCGGGCCTCAGGGTGCTGTACGTGGCGCTCACCCGGGCCACCCAGCAGCTCACCGTGGTGTCGGGGGAGCGGGACGAGCCGGACGCGGCGGGCGTCCCGGATCTGCTCCGGGACTGAACGGGTGGCGCGGCGGCGGCGAATTCCGGTGAACCCCGCACAAGGGGAATGGCTTTCGCCGACCGTTTGTTAGCCTGGACGTGGCACCGGTTCGATCCAAGCCCCCGGGCCCAACCTTAGTCGCCACGAGCGACCACTTGCCGCGAGGCGAGCATGGCGGGCCGGTGTCATGAACGTGGGAGGCCCACGTCACCCCAGGGTGACGTGGGCCTCCTTTTTCGCGTGCCGCGCCGCTTCCGCCGCCGTATCTCCGGGCCGTGCGGCTGTGAACAAAACAACCTCAATCCGGGGCGGCTACCACGTACTCGGCGGTAGGTGCGACGATCGGACGGCACAACACGCGACACGGTGAAAGCAGAGGAAGTCGGCATGGCAACGGCGCCCAGCGTCTCCTACTCGATGACCATCCGGCTGGAGGTGCCCGCGAGCGGAACCGCGGTCTCGCAGCTCACCACCGCCGTGGAGGCGTCCGGCGGCTCGGTGACCGGCCTCGATGTCACCGCCTCGGGCCACGAGAAGCTCCGTATCGACGTCACCATCGCGGCCAGCTCCACCGCGCACGCCGACCAGATCGTCCAGCAGCTGCGCGGCATCGAGGGCGTCACCCTCGGCAAGGTCTCCGACCGTACGTTCCTGATGCACCTCGGCGGCAAGATCGAGATGCAGTCCAAGCACCCCATCCGCAACCGTGACGACCTCTCGATGGTCTACACGCCCGGTGTGGCGCGGGTCTGCATGGCCATCGCGGAGAACCCCGAGGACGCCCGGCGGCTGACCATCAAGCGCAACTCCGTCGCGGTCGTCACCGACGGCTCGGCGGTGCTCGGCCTCGGCAACATCGGCCCCAAGGCCGCGCTGCCGGTCATGGAGGGCAAGGCCGCCCTGTTCAAGCGGTTCGCGGGCATCGACGCCTGGCCGCTCTGCCTGGACACCCAGGACACCGACGCCATCGTGGAGATCGTCAAGGCCATCGCCCCCGGCTTCGCGGGCATCAACCTGGAGGACATCTCCGCGCCCCGCTGCTTCGAGATCGAGGCCCGGCTGCGCGAGGCGCTGGACATCCCCGTCTTCCACGACGACCAGCACGGCACCGCGATCGTGGTGCTGGCCGCGCTGACCAACGCGCTGCGCGTCACCGGCAAGTCGATGGAGAGCATCCGGGTCGTCATGTCCGGCGCGGGCGCGGCGGGCACGGCCATCCTGAAGCTGCTGCTGGCGGCCGGGGTGAAGAACGCGGTCGTCGCCGACATCCACGGCGTGGTGCACGCGGACCGCGAGGACCTGGTGGCCGCGTCCGCCGACTCGCCGCTGCGCTGGATCGCGGACAACACCAACCCCGAGGGCCTCACCGGCACCCTCAAGGAGGCCGTGCGCGGCGCGGACGTGTTCATCGGCGTCTCGGCGCCCAACGTCCTCGACGGCGACGACGTGGCCGCGATGGCCGACGGCGCCATCGTGTTCGCGCTGGCGAACCCGGACCCCGAGGTGGAGCCCGCGGTCGCCCGTCAGACCGCCGCCGTGGTGGCCACCGGCCGCTCCGACTTCCCCAATCAGATCAACAACGTGCTGGTCTTTCCGGGTGTCTTCCGCGGCCTGCTGGACGCCCAGTCCCGCACCGTCAACACCCAGATGATGCTGGCCGCCGCGACGGCGCTGGCCGACGTGGTCGGCGAGGACGAGCTGAACCCGAACTACATCATCCCCAGCGTCTTCAACGACAAGGTCGCCGGTGCCGTCGCCGGTGCCGTCAGCGAGGCCGCGCGGGCGGCGGGCGCCGCTTCCTGACCCCCCTGCCCCGCCCGTCGCGCCGTCCAGGACGCCGTGCCGTAGGGTCGGGGGCGGTGAGCGGCGGCCGGCGCACCGGCGCGTCGCGGAACCCCCGACCGGCGGACGCCCTCTAGGGTGACGGCCGAGCAGGCGCTCCTCGTGTGACTCCCCAGGGTGGTCTCACGACTCCTACGGGTGCCGGATTGGCTTTCGCGCCGCAGGTAGGGGCAGGATGCGTCTTCGGGCGCGAGCGCATCGGCATCGATCTCACCTCACGCCTACACGGCAAGAAGAACACGGGAGTAAGAACATGAACCGCAGTGAGCTGGTGGCCGCGCTGGCCGACCGCGCCGAGGTGACCCGCAAGGACGCCGACGCCGTTCTGGCCGCGTTCGCCGACGTCGTCGGCGACATCGTCTCCAAGGGCGACGAGAAGGTCACCATCCCCGGCTTCCTGACCTTCGAGCGCACCCACCGTGCCGCTCGTACCGCGCGCAACCCGCAGACCGGTGAGCCGATCAACATCCCGGCCGGCTTCAGCGTGAAGGTCTCCGCGGGCTCGAAGCTCAAGGAAGCCGCCAAGGGCAAGTGACGTTCCGCTGACAGCGCCGGTTCACCCGCGCGGGTTTCCGCGCCCCTGACCGGGCGCCTCGGCGTGAGACGTTCCAGAAAATGGGCGGTCCCCCCTGATCGACAGGGGGGACCGCCCATTTCGCGTGTTCGCGTGCCCGGGGTCAGCCGAGGGCCTTGCCGGGGAGTTCGACCTTGGCGCCGAGTTCCACGAGCTTCTCCATGAAGTTCTCGTAGCCGCGGTTGATGAGGTCGATGCCGTGGACGCGGGACGTGCCCTCGGCGGCGAGGGCGGCGATGAGGTAGGAGAAGCCGCCGCGCAGGTCGGGGATGACGAGGTCGGCGCCCTGGAGCTTGGTGGGGCCGGAGACGACCGCCGAGTGGAGGAAGTTGCGCTGGCCGAAGCGGCAGTCGGAGCCGCCCAGGCACTCGCGGTAGAGCTGGATGTGGGCGCCCATCTGGTTCAGCGCCGAGGTGAAGCCGAGCCGGGACTCGTACACCGTCTCGTGGATGATGGACAGCCCGGTGGCCTGGGTCAGCGCGACGACCAGCGGCTGCTGCCAGTCGGTCTGGAAGCCGGGGTGGACGTCCGTCTCCAGCGCGATGGACTTGAGCTGGCCGCCGGGGTGCCAGAAGCGGATGCCCTCGTCGTCGATCTCGAAGGCACCGCCCACCTTGCGGTAGGTGTTGAGGAACGTCATCATCGAGCGCTGCTGGGCGCCGCGGATGTAGATGTTGCCGTTGGTGGCCAGCGCCGCCGACGCCCAGGACGCGGCCTCCAGGCGGTCCGGGAGGGCCGCGTGGGTGTAGCCGCCGAGCTGGTCCACACCGGTGATGCGGATGGTGCGGTCGGTGTCCATCGCGATGATCGCGCCCATCTTCTGCAGTACGCAGATGAGGTCCTCGATCTCCGGCTCGACCGCCGCGTTGGACAGCTCCGTGACGCCCTCCGCCAGCACGGCGGTGAGCAGCACCTGCTCGGTGGCGCCGACCGAGGGGTAGGGCAGCCGGATCTTGGTGCCGCGCAGCCGCTGCGGGGCCTCCAGGTACTGACCGTCCGCGCGCTTCTCGATGACCGCGCCGAACTGCCGCAGCACGTCGAAGTGGAAGTCGATGGGACGGCCGCCGATGTCGCAGCCGCCGAGGCCGGGGATGAACGCGTGGCCGAGGCGGTGCAGCAGCGGCCCGCAGAACAGGATCGGGATGCGGCTGGAACCGGCGTGCGCGTCGATGTCGGCGACGTTGGCGCTCTCCACGCGGGTCGGGTCCATCACCAGCTCGCCGGGCTCCTCGCCGGGCCGGACCGTCACCCCGTGCAGTTGGAGCAGGCCGCGTACGACGCGCACGTCGCGGATGTCCGGTACGTTGCGCAGCCGGCTCGGCGCGCTGCCCAGCAGGGCCGCGACCATCGCCTTCGGCACGAGGTTCTTCGCGCCGCGGACACGGATTTCGCCCTCCAGCGGGGTTCCGCCGTGGACAAGCAGGACATCGTCGTTGACGGTCATGGATCTCGCGTTCCGAAGAGTCGGGCAGGGATCGGCCGGTCACATTGCGCAGGGGCCGGGAAGACAGGGTAAACGCCGATCACCCCCGTCTTGTTAGCCCGCGGGCCGCCGGGTCGCGTCATAGGTCTGTCACAACACGAAACGTTATGAACCGGACGCGTCGGGTCACCGGCGCGGCGTGTGCGCCGTACGTGCTCCCTGCCGCCCCCCGGCACCCTCGCCCGGCCGGGGCGGATCGCCTCCCGGTGCGGGGCGGGATGCGGGATCATGGCAGGCATGACCGAGGTGTCCTCGCTCACGGGGCGGCTGCTCGTGGCCACACCCGCCCTGGCGGACCCGAACTTCGACCGCGCGGTGGTGCTGCTCCTCGACCACGACGAGGAGGGCTCCCTCGGTGTCGTCCTCAACCGGCCCACCCCGGTCGGCGTCGGCGACATCCTCCAGGGCTGGGCCGAGCTGGCCGGTGAGCCCGGTGTGGTCTTCCAGGGCGGTCCGGTGTCGCTGGACTCGGCGCTCGGGGTGGCGGTGATCCCCGGCGGCGCCGGGCCGCTGGGCTGGCGGCGGGTGCACGGGGCGATCGGCCTGGTGGACCTGGAGACCCCGCCCGAGCTGCTGGCCGCCGCGCTCGGCTCGCTCAGGATCTTCGCCGGGTACGCGGGCTGGGGGCCGGGCCAGCTGGAGGACGAGCTGTCCCAGGGTGCCTGGTACGTGGTGGAGTCCGAGCCCGGTGACGTGTCCTCCCCGGCGCCCGAGCGGCTGTGGCGGGCGGTGCTGCGGCGGCAGCGCGGTGAGCTGGCGATGCTGGCGACCTATCCGGAGGACCCGTCGCTCAACTGACGGCCGCGCGCTTCAGTACCCTTGGCTCCCATGAGCACTCAGGAGCCCGAGCGCGGGTCTGGTACGGGAACCCTCGTAGAGCCGACGCCGCAGGTGTCCCACGGCGACGGCGATCACGAGCGCTTCGCCCATTACGTCCAGAAGGACAAGATCATGGCGAGCGCCCTCGACGGGACCCCCGTCGTCGCGCTCTGCGGCAAGGTGTGGGTGCCCGGCCGGGACCCGAAGAAGTACCCGGTGTGCCCCATGTGCAAGGAGATCTACGAGTCGATGAGCAAGGGCGGCGACGGGGACGGCGACAAGAAGAAGTAGGCCCCCGGCCCCGGCCCCGCCCCCGGCGGAAGGCCCCCGGCCCCCGACGTCCGGCCCCTGTTGTCCGGAAGGCCCCCGAAGCGCGTGCCCGCGCGTTCCGGGGGCCTTCCGCTTGCGCGTCCGCTTCCGGTTCCCGCCCTCCGGTCCCGTTTTCCGGTCACAGAGTGGTGGAGACCTCTTGTCGTCGTGTTCATGTTCTTCATAGCCTCCGTGGAGTTGTGCAGAGCGAAACAGTCATTGCACATGTTGCAACGTGCTCACTCTCCGGAGGAACGCTCCATGAAGCCGTACGTCCCACTCGCCGCGCTGCTCACCCTCGCCGTAGCGACCGCGTGCGCCCCCCAGTCCTCGTCCAACTCCGCCTCGGGCAAGGACGAGAAGTCCGGCACCGTACGCGTCTGGCTGTTCCAGGAGGTCGGCAACGCGCCCAAGCAGAAGGTCGTGGACGCGGTCGTCGCGGACTTCCGCAAGGCGCACGCGGGCACCAAGGTGTCCGTCGAGTACATCCCGGTCGAGACCCGCGCCCAGCGCGTCAAGGCCGCCTTCAACGACCCGGCCTCCGCGCCCGACATCATGGAGTTCGGCAACACCGACACCGCCGGATACGTCCACGACGGCGGACTCCTCGACATCACCAAGGAGTTCGCGGCCTGGAACGAGGCCAAGAGCACCGACCCGACGGCCCGCCAGTCCGTCACCGTGGACGGCAAGGTCTACGGCGCGCCCTACTACGTCGGGGTCCGCGCGCTCTACTACCGCACCGACGTGTTCAAGGAGCTGGGCCTGAAGCCCCCGGCCACCCTGGCCGAACTCGCCACCACCGCCCGCGCGATCCACGCCGCCAGACCCGGCATGTACGGCCTCGCGGTCGGCGGCGCCTACACCTACGGCGCCATGCCGTTCATCTGGGCCAACGGCGGCGACCTGGCCACCGGCAAGGACGGCTCGTACGCCTCGGCCATCGACAGCGCCGCCGCGCGCAAGGGCATCAAGGAGTACACGAGCCTGTTCGGCGCCGCCAACTGCCCGGCCGCCAAGTGCGCCGGTATGGGCGGCAACGACACGGTGACCGCGTTCGCCGGGGGCAAGGCGGGCATGGCCATCGGCGGCGACTTCAGCCACGCGGCCGTGGAGGCGGGCTCGGTCGGGGGCAAGTACGCCGTCGTCCCGCTGCCCGGTGTGGAGAAGGGCACCATCGCCCCGGCCTTCGCGGGCGGCAACAACATCGGCGTGCTCAAGAGCACCCGGCACCGCACGCTCGCCGTGGACCTGATGGAGCGGCTCGCGGGCAAGAAGACGCAGGCCGAACTCTTCGACGCGATGGGCTTCCTGCCCACCTTCACCGACGTGCGCGACCAGGCGGCGACCCGGCAGCCGTTCGTGAAGCCGTTCGTCGCCACCCTCGCGGCCGGTGCCAAGTTCGTGCCCGCATCCCCCGCCTGGTCGCAGATCGACTCCTCGCTGGTGCTGCCGACCATGTTCCAGGAGATCGTCAGCGGCAAGAAGAGCGTGGACGCCGCCTCCCAGTCCGCCGCGACCAGGATGAACGACGCGTTCGGCTCCGCCGGGTGACCCCGGTGACCGAGGCCGCCGAGCCGGGGGCCGCGGCCGTCCCCGGCGTCCCGGCCCACGCCCCCGCGCCCGCCCCGCGCACCGGGCGGGCCGGGCGCGGGGGAGTGGGCCGGGCGCCCGGCTGGACGCCCTGGCTCTACCTCGCGCCCGCCCTCGCCGTGCTCGGCGCGCTGCTCGTCTACCCCGTCTACCAGCTCGGCCTGATCTCCTTCTTCCGCTACACCCAGGCCCAGGTCAGCGGCGGCGAACCGACCGTGTTCCGGGGCTTCGGCAACTACGCGGACGTCTTCTCCGACGGGCAGTTCTGGCAGGTGCTGCTCGCCACCGTGCTCTTCGCGGCGGCCTGTGTGCTCGGCACGCTCGCCGTGGGCTGCGCGCTCGCGGTGCTGCTCACCCGGGTGCGGGCGGTGCCCCGGCTCGCGCTGATGCTGGCCGCGCTGGGCGCCTGGGCGACCCCGGCCGTCACCGGCTCCACCGTCTGGCTGTTCCTGTTCGACCCGGACTTCGGCCCGGTCAACCGGCTGCTCGGCCTCGGGGACCACTCCTGGACGTACGGGCGCTACAGCGCCTTCCTCCTCGTCCTGCTCGAAGTGGTCTGGTCCTCCTTCCCGTTCGTGATGGTCACCGTCTACGCCGGGATACGCGCCGTGCCCGCCGAGGTGCTGGAGGCCGCCGCGCTCGACGGCGCCTCGCAGTGGCGGACCTGGCGCTCGGTGCTCGCGCCGATGCTCCGCCCGATCCTCACCGTCGTCACCATCCAGTCGGTGATCTGGGACTTCAAGGTCTTCACGCAGATCTACGTCATGACGAACGGCGGCGGCATCGCGGGCCAGAACATGGTGCTCAACGTGTACGCCTACCAGCAGGCGTTCGCGTCCTCCGAGTACGGGCTCGGCTCCGCGATCGGCGTGATCATGCTGCTGCTCCTGCTCGCCGTGACCCTGCTGTACCTGCGGCTGCTGCGCCGACAGGGGGAGGAACTGTGAACCTTCGCGCGGTGCGCGTCCGGCGCCCCTGGCGGCTCGCGGCCGAGGCGACGGCCCTGCTGACCGCCGTGGTGGTCGCCTTCCCGCTGTACTGGATGGTCCTGAGCGCCTTCAAACCGGCCGGGGAGATCCAGTCCGACCGGCCCCGCCCGTGGACGCTGACCCCGACCCTTGACTCGTTCCGGCGGGTGTTCGGGCAGCAGGAATTCGGGCGCTACTTTCTCAACAGCCTGATCGTGGCGGGCAGTGTGGTGGCCGTCTCGGCGCTGATCGCCTTTCTCGCGGCGACCGCCGTCGCGCGATTCCGCTTCCGGTTCCGCACGACACTGCTGATCATGTTCCTGGCCGCGCAGATGGTGCCCGTGGAAGCGCTCACCATCCCGCTGTTCTTCCAGATGCGCGACCTCGGGCTGCTCAACACGCTCAGCTCGCTGATCCTGCCGCACATCGCGTTCTCGCTGCCGTTCGCCATCTGGATGCTCCGGGGATTCGTGAAAGCGGTTCCGGAGGCGCTGGAGGAGGCCGCCTACCTGGACGGCGCGAGCCGCGGGCGATTCCTCTGGCAGATCCTTTTCCCACTGGTCCTTCCCGGCCTGGTGGCCACCAGCGTGTTCTCCTTCATCTCCGCCTGGAACGACTTCCTCTTCGCCAAGTCGTTCCTCATCAGCGACATCTCGCAGTCCACGCTGCCGATGGCGCTGCTGGTCTTCTACAAGCCCGACGAGCCCGACTGGGGCGGTGTCATGGCCGCGTCCACGGTGATGACCGTCCCGGTGCTGATCTTCTTCGTACTCGTACAGCGACGCCTGGTCTCCGGACTCGGCGGAGCGGTCAAGGACTGATGTGATCGACGCGACTCCCCACGACGGCACCGGCGTTCCGGCCGGACTGGTCCCAGCCCCCCGCCGACTGGCGCCCGCCGGGACCCTCACCCTGCACGCCGGGACCGGCATCGACGAGGGCCCCGGCACCGCCCGTACCGCCCGCTGGCTGCGCGGCGCCCTCGGCGCGGCCACCGGGTTCCCGCTGGACCCCGCCCGCGAGGGCGACCGGATCACGCTGCGGGTCGTACCGGCACTGGAGACGGAGGCGGGCGGCCCCGAGGCGTACCGGCTGCGCCACGGCGACGGCGGGACGGTGATCGAGGGGGCGAGCCCCGCCGGGGTGTTCTGGGGCGCCCAGACCTTCCGGCAGCTGCTCGGCGCCGACGCCTTCCGGCGGGCGCCGCTCGCCCGCCGGGACGCCTGGGTGTACCCGGCGGCGGCCGTCGAGGACGCGCCCCGGTTCCGCTGGCGCGGGCTGATGCTGGACGTGGCACGGCACTTCATGCCCAAGGACGGGGTGCTGCGCTATCTCGATCTGATGGCCGCCCACAAACTGAACGTGTTCCACTTCCACCTGACCGACGACCAGGGCTGGCGCGTCGAGATCGAGCGGTATCCGCGCCTCACCGAAGTCGCCTCCTGGCGCTCCCGGACGAAATTCGGGCACCGCGCCTCCCCGCTCTGGGACGACCGGCCGCACGGCGGCTTCTACACCCGGGACGACATCCGCGAGATCGTCGCCTACGCCGCCGAGCGGCACATCACCGTGGTCCCGGAAATCGACGTGCCCGGCCACTCCCAGGCCGCCATCGCCGCCTATCCGGAACTCGGCAACACCGACGTGGTGGACACCGCCGCGCTCTCCGTCTGGGACAACTGGGGAATCTCCGCCAACGTGCTCGCCCCGACCGAGGACGTACTCCGTTTCTACGAGGGCGTGTTCGAGGAAGTCCTGGAGCTGTTCCCCGCCGACGCCGCCGAGTTCTCGCCGTTCGTGCACATCGGCGGCGACGAATGCCGCAAGGAGCAGTGGACGGAGTCGGTCACCGCCAAGACCCGCATCGCCGATCTCGGGCTGGCCGACGAGGACGCGCTCCAGTCCTGGTTCATCAAGCACTTCGACCGCTGGTTCGCCGCGCGCGGGCGGCGCCTGATCGGCTGGGACGAGATCCTGGAGGGCGGTCTCGCGCCGGGGGCCGCCGTCGCCTCCTGGCGCGGCTACGGCGGCGGGATCGCGGCGGCCCGCGCCGGGCACGACGTGGTGATGTGCCCGGAGCAGTACGTGTACCTGGACCACCGTCAGGCGCCCGGCGAGGACGAGCCGGTGCCGATCAGTCATGTGCGCACCCTGGAGGACGTGTACCGCTTCGAGCCGGTCCCCGAGGCGCTCACCGAGGCCGAGGCCCGCCATGTGCTGGGCACTCAGGGCAACGTGTGGACCGAGGTGATGGAGGACGCGGGGCGGGTGGACTACCAGACCTTCCCGCGCCTCGCCGCGCTCGCGGAGGTCGCCTGGAGCGAGCTTCCCGCCCCGGCGGCACGGGACTTCGCGGACTTCGAGCGCCGGATGAGCGAGCACTACCGGCGGCTCGACGCCCTCGGGGTGGCGTACCGGCCGCCCGCCGGACCGCACCCCTGGCAGCGGCGGCCCGGGGTGCTGGGACGGCCGAAGGACGGGCCGCCGCCGAACCGGTAGGCGCGGTGGGCGGGGCGGATGGCCGGGGGCGCCGGGGGCAGGGAGGCGCCGTGGACACGGGGGCGCCGTGGGGGTGCGCGGGGGAGTGCGGTCCGGTGGGCGTGCGCCCGCGCACACCGGACAAACCTCCCAGTGCTCCCCAAAGAGGTTTGATCCGTACGCTCCGCAGAAGTGCCACGAAAACCCGTCAACCCCGCGACGACAGGGACGAACACCTCCTAGCGGACCCCCGCGTTCGGCCCCTGCGAAGATGTGCCAGAGTTGCCACGTCCGACCTGTGACCACGTACCGTACGGCCACACAGGTCGGAACAGGTGGGGCAGCGGGAAGGGGCAGCCGGTTTGACCACGCACGCACCCGGGGCGGCGCAGGCCGTCACGCTGCCCACGACCCTGGACGAGGCGGTGGCGGCCCTCACCGCGCTGCCCGCGGCCGTCCCCGTGGCCGGTGGCACCGACCTCATGGCGGCCGTCAACTCCGGCCAGCTCAGGCCCGCCGCGCTCGTCGGCCTCGGCCGCATCAGCGAGATCCGCGGCTGGCAGTACCTCGACGGACACGCCCTGCTCGGCGCCGGACTCACCCACGCCCGCATGGGCCGCCCCGACTTCGCCGCGCTGATCCCCGCGCTCGCCGCCGCCGCCCGCGCCGCAGGCCCCCCGCACATCCGCAACGCGGGCACCCTGGGCGGCAACATCGCCTCCGCCGCGCCCACCGGCGACGCGCTGCCGGTGCTGGCCGCGCTGGAGGCCACCCTGGTCATCGCCGGGCCCGACGGCGCCCGCCGCGAGATCCCGGTGTCCCACCTGCTCGCCGGGGTGGACATGCTGCGCGGCGGCGAACTCATCGGCTTCGTCCGGGTCCCGCTGCTGCACGCCCCCCAGGTCTTCCTGAAGGCCACCGGGCGCACCGGCCCCGGCCGCGCCCTCGCCTCGGTCGCGCTGGTCCTCGACCCGGCCCGGCGTGGAGTGCGCTGCGCGGTCGGCGCCATAGCGCCCATGCCGCTGCGCCCGCTGGACGCCGAACAGTGGGTCGCCTCGCTCATCGACTGGGACAACGACCGCGCCCTGGTCCCCGAGGCGCTGACCGCCTTCGGGGAGTACGTCGCCGCGGCCTGCATCCCCGACCCGGCACCCGAACCCGACGGCTCGGTGGTCCCGCTGCCGCCCGCCGTACTGCATCTGCGGCGCACCGTCGCCGCACTGGCCCGACGAGCACTCGGGAGGGCGCTGTCGTGACCGACGACCGGCACGGAGAGGGCACGCCCCCCGGCGGCAGCCGGTGGGACCCGCTGCCCCAGGGCGACTACGACGACGGCGCCACCGCGTTCGTCAAACTCCCCGAGGGGGGCATCGACGCCCTGCTGGCCGGCGACAGCCCGCTGGCCGCGCCCGGCCACGGCTACGTGCCCCCGCGCATCGCCGCCGCCCCGCCCGCCGAGGACCAGGACGGCGGCTGGGCCCCGGCCGACGGCCACCAGTGGGCCGACCCGGACGCGGCCCCCCCGCGGCACCCCGCCGACGACCGGTTCACCTACCGGCCGGACGCCACCCAGCCGTGGGCGTACGACGAGACCGCCGCGCCCGCCCCCGGCCACGAGGTCACCGGCCAGTGGTCGATCCCGGTCGCGGGCGGTGATCTCCCGGACGAGTCGGGGGAGTTCAGCCCCGCCGCGCTGGCCGAGCAGTGGGGCACCGCCCCGCCCGCCACGCTCCCCGGCGGCGCACCGGCGCCCTGGGCGACCGAGGGCGCCGGACAGCCCTGGGGCCAGCTCCCCCCGCGCCACCCCGAAGGCGCCGCCCACGGGTACGCCCCGGAGGCCCCGCCCGCCGAACACCCCGAGCTGGTCGAGCCGGTGACCTATCCGAGGCCCGCCGGGCACGGGGAGCGGGCGCCGTACGACGAACAGGGCGGCCCCGCCGGACCCGGTCCGCGCGACGAGCGGTACGAAGACGCGCCCGACGAGCCGTACGACCCCGAGGGCCCCCCGGAGGCCGCCGGGACGCCCCTGGACGGCCCCGAGGAGCCCGCCGGACCCGAGACCGCTGCCGAGGGCCCCGAGGCCGCCGGAGAGGCACCGGAGGACGCGCCCGAGGACGTGCCCGAGGCCGCCGGGACGGAGGCGGAGGCCCCCGGGTCCGCCGGGTCCGCCGGGTCCGCCGGAGATGCAGAGGCGCCCCCGGCGGCCCCCGTCGCGGAGGAGCCCGCCCCCGAACCCCTCCCGCCGCACGACGACCACCCCCTCGCCTCCTACGTGCTCCGCGTCAACGGCACCGACCGCCCCGTCGCGGACGCCTGGATCGGCGAGTCCCTGCTCTACGTGCTCCGCGAGCGCCTCGGCCTCGCCGGGGCCAAGGACGGCTGCTCGCAGGGTGAGTGCGGCGCCTGCAACGTCCAGGTGGACGGCCGGCTCGTCGCCTCCTGCCTGGTCCCGGCGGTCACCTCGGCGGGCAGCGAGGTCCGTACCGTCGAGGGCCTCGCCGCCGACGGGCAGCCCTCCGACGTGCAGCGCGCCTTCGCCCGCTGCGGCGCCGTGCAGTGCGGGTTCTGCGTGCCCGGCATGGCGATGACCGTGCACGACCTGCTGGAGGGCAACCCCGCCCCCACCGAACTGGAGACCCGGCAGGCCCTGTGCGGCAACCTCTGCCGCTGCTCCGGCTACCGGGGCGTACTGGACGCCGTCCGCGAGGTCGTCGCCGAACGCGAGGCACGCGGCGCCGACGACGACGGCGAGCCGCGCATCCCGCACCAGGCGGGCCCCGGCTCCGGCGGCGTGCACCACTCCGCGTTCGACGCCCCCGGCGTCTTCGACAGCCCCGGCACCTTCGCCGCCCCCGCACCCCACGACGGCCCGCACGAACCGCACCACGGCCAGGACGGAGGCCAGGCGTGAGCCAGGATGCCGCCACCGCGCCCCTCACCGCCCCCGGCGACCCGGAGGCCGTCCCCGGCCCCGAACCGCTCCCGCACGGCCTCGGCGTCTCCCTGCCGCACGCCGACGCGGCGGCCAAGACCGAGGGCACCTTTCCCTACGCGGCCGACCTGTGGGCCGAGGGCCTGCTCTGGGCGGCCGTACTGCGCTCCCCGCACGCGCACGCGCGCATCGTCTCCATCGACACCCGGCACGCCCGCGAGATGCCCGGCGTACGCGCCGTCGTCACCCACGAGGACGTGCCCGGCACCCCGCGCCACGGCCGGGGCACCCCCGACCGGCCGGTGTTCGCCGCCGAGGTGGTGCGCCACCACGGCGAGCCCATCGCCGCCGTCGCCGCCGACCACCCCGACACCGCCCGGATGGCCGCCGCCGCCGTCATCGTGGAGTACGAGGTGCTGGACCCGGTCACCGACCCGGAGCAGGCGTTCGAGGCCGAGCCCCTGCACCCCGACGGCAACCTGATCCGGCACATCCCGCTCAGTCACGGCGACCCGGACGCGGCCGGTGAGGTCGTGGTCGAGGGGCTGTACCGGATCGGCCGCCAGGACCCGGCGCCCATCGGCGCCGAGGCCGGACTCGCCGTACCGCGCCCGGACGGCGGGGTCGAGCTGTACCTCGCCTCCACCGACCCGCACGCCGACCGCAACACCGCCGCCGCCTGCTACGGGCTCTCCCCGGAACAGGTGAAGATCGTCGTCACCGGGGTGCCCGGCGCCACCGCCGACCGCGAGGACCAGGGCTTCCAACTCCCGCTCGGCCTGCTCGCGCTGGCCACCGGCTGCCCGGTCAAGCTCACCGCCACCCGCGAGGAGTCCTTCCTCGGGCACGCCCACCGCCACCCCACCCTGCTCCGCTACCGCCACCACGCCGACGCCGACGGGCGGCTGGTCAAGGTCGAGGCGCAGATCCTGCTCGACGCCGGTCCCTACGCCGACACCTCCGCCGACGCGCTCGCCGCCGCCGTCTCCTTCGCCTGCGGCCCGTACGTCGTGCCCAACGCGTTCATCGAGGGCTGGGCGGTGCGCACCAACAACCCGCCCTCCGGGCACGTGCGCGGCGAGGGCGCCATGCAGGTGTGCGCCGCGTACGAGGCGCAGATGGACAAGCTGGCCCGCAGACTCGGCCAGGACCCGGCCGACCTGCGCCTGCGCAACGTCCTGGCCACCGGGGACGTCCTCCCCATCGGCCAGACGGTGACCTGCCCGGCGCCGGTCGCCGAACTCCTCCAGGCGGTACGCGACGAACCGCTGCCCGCGCTGCCCAAGGACGCCCCCGAGGACGAGTGGCTGCTGCCCGGCGGTCCCGAGGGCGCGGGCGAGCCCGGCGCGGTCCGCCGGGGCGTCGGCTACGGCCTCGGCATGGTGCACATGCTGGGGGCGGAGGGCGCCGACGAGGTGTCCACCGCGACCGTCAAGGTCGAGGACGGCGTGGCGACCGTGCTGTGCGCGGCCGTCGAGAGCGGCCAGGGCTTCACCACGCTGGCCCGGCAGATCGTCCAGGAGACCCTGGGCATCGACGAGGTCCGCGTCGCCCCCGTGGACACCGACCAGCCGCCCGCCGGAGCGGGCTGCCGTGGACGGCACACCTGGGTCTCCGGCGGCGCGGTGGAACGCGCGGCCAAGATGGTCCGCACCCAGCTCCTCCAGCCGCTCGCGCACACCTTCGGCATGTCCACCGAACTGCTCCAGATCGCCGACGGCAAGATCACCTCGTACGACGGGGTGCTCTCCACCACCGTCGCGGAGGCCCTGGAGGGGAAGTCCCTCTGGGCCACCGCCCAGTGCCGCCCCCACCCCACCGAGCCCCTGAACGCCGACGGCCAGGGCGACGCCTTCGTCGGCCTCGCCTTCTGCGCGATCCGCGCGGTGGTGGACGTGGACATCGAGCTGGGCTCGGTCCGCGTGGTCGAGCTGGCGGTGGCACAGGACGTAGGCCGGGTGCTGAACCCGGCGCAGCTCACGGCACGCATCGAGGCGGGCGTCACGCAGGGGGTGGGCATCGCCCTCACCGAGAACCTGCGCACCCCGCGCGGGCTCGTCCGCCATCCCGACCTCACCGGCTACGCCCTGCCGACCGCGCTGGACGCGCCCGACATCCGGATCGTCCGGCTGGTCGAGGAACGGGACGTGGTGGCGCCGTTCGGCGCGAAGTCGGTGAGCGCGGTGCCGGTGGTGACGTCCCCGGCCGCGATCGCCTCGGCGGTGCGGGCGGCCACGGGGCGGCCGGTGAACCGGCTGCCGATCCGGCCGCAGGCGGCCGTGGTGGTGGAGCGGTGAGCGCGGGAGAGGAGCGGCGCGGAATGAGCGCGGACGTGGATGTGGACGTGGACGTGGATGGGGACAGGGATGTGGCCGGGGCCGGGGCTGCGGCTGCGGCTGCGACCGACCGTACGGTGACGGAGGAGCGGCGGTACGAGCCGCCGCCGAGCGTCGGGAAGCTGTTCTTCTGGGTGCTGCTGTTCGTGGTGGCGGCCCTGGCCGTGGTGCTCGGCGGGGTGTACTTCACGCGCGGCTGAGGGCGTGGGGAGCCGCCGTGCTCCCGCTGTGACCTGCTGAAATCCCGTGCTCTGCGCTATTTCTGAGCCGTTGTCAGTGGTGGGGCGTACTGTCCTCCCCAGTGACAGGACGGCGTGCGGAGGCGGGGGAGCGATGAGGACGACGGGGGCGGACGCGGGTACGGCGGCGGTGGCGCTGACCGAGGCGGAACTGGACCGGTACGTCACGCACGCGCCCACGCGCGGCCTGCTCGCCACGGCGGGTGCCCCCGCCGACACCGGCCCGCTGACGTTCTCCCCGCTGCGCGCCCACGGTCTGCGGACCTGCGCGGAGGCGACGGAGGGCCCGCTGCGGCTGGCGGAGGAGCTGCGCGACCGTCTGGTGATGGGCGAACTGCTGTCCCCGGCGGGGACCCGGCGCGGTGCGGCCGGGCGCGAGTCGATCCTGCTCGACGGCGCGACGGGCGAGATCAGCACGGCGTATCTGCACCGGGGTTCGGCCCCGCGCCCCTTCGCCCCGTCCCTGACGACCCTGCTCCGCTTCGCGGCGGCGACCGAGGAACTGGCGGGCCTGCGCGGGCGGTTCGCCTCGCTGGCCGGGCAGTACGGCGTGGCGACGGCGACGGAGGCGTCCCGCCGCCTGCTGGCGTTGTTCGAGGAGGGCACGGACGGTGTGCTCCCGCCGTACTGGAAGGCGACGGCGCTGATCCGCCCGCTCTCCCTGCTGGCGGGCCCCGGCACGGCGAACGGCCTGACGCTGGAGGTGCCGACGCGGGTGCTGGAGCAGGAGTTCGGACCGGGCCGGATGGCCCGCTTCGACGAGGTGGACTTCCCGCCGACCCTGACCCATGAGCCGACCCGCCGGTTCCTCCGCGACGCGGGCCTCCCGGAGCAGGCGTCCGTCTTCCACGCGGACACGGACATCCCGCTGCCGACGCTCACGGAGTACGCGGAGGAGGAGAGCCTCTCCGGCCTCCCGGCCCACGCGGACCACCTGATCCGGGTGGGCGCGCTGGCCGAGGCCCACAGCCTGCTCCTCGACGGCCGCACCGGCGCGGTCCTCACCTACGCGGACGACGACGGCGCCCTCCACCCCCTCAACACCGACCTCTCCACCCTCACCTTCACCCTCTGGCTCCTCCACCACGAGCACACCATCAACACCCACCTGGACGGGGAACTGACGGCCACCGCCCACGACCACCTGGCGGCGGTGATGCGGGAGACGCTGGGGGCGGTGGACGGGACGGGGTCGGAGCCGGGGCCGGGGGTGTCGGCTTCTTCTTCGGCTTCGGCGGACTGGCACTACTGGACTTCGTTGCTGGAGAACGAGGCGAGCGGCGTGCTGTGAGGCGTCTCGCCGACCGGCGGGGCAGGTGGGGCTGGCGGGACGGGGTGGGGCTGGCGGGGCGGGGTCGGCTAGTTCGCCTCGCGTGAGGCGGCGTATTTCGCCGCGGCCTTCTCGCACGCGACCGGCTTGCCGCCCGCGGGGACGCTCTGTTCCAGGTGCTGGAGGACACCGAAGGCGTCTTCCTCACCGGCGCCGTGCTTCTTGAGGTCCGACAGGGTGCTGCCGATGATCCCGGCGAGGTGGGCGGGGTCCTCGGAGCAGCGCGGGGCCAGTGCGCCGAGCACGTCCTGATACTGGGCCGCGGGCCGGGTCCCGCCGTCGAGCGCGGCCAGTCGGTCCGCCGGGGTCGTCGGGGTCGCCGGTGCGGAGGAGACGGGGGCTGGTGTGGCCCCGGCCGTCGCACCGCTGCTCCGCGTGCCCGCGCTCGCGCCCGCACGTTCCGCCCCGCCCTGCCCCTGGGCCCCGCCACACCCGCCAATGGCCAGCACGGCGACCACCACCGCACCCAGCCCGACCCCGGTCTTCGTCCGCTGCCGCATGTTCCCCCCAGGAACCGTCAGTACTTCTTGATCACGACGGGGGGACCGTACACCTGGCGTGCGACAGGAGGGCACGGTGGGGCGACGGAGCAGGTCGCCGTAGCGCGGTCCGGGATGCCGTGCGTCAGGCGGGGCGGCGGGCGAGGGCCAGCAAGTGCGAGCCGGCGGCCAGGAGTTCGGGGTGGGGTTCGGCGAGGCGGGCGGCGGTGAGGGCGGAGCGGAAGAGGTCGGTGTCCCGGAAGTCGCCGCCGGTGCCGCGCTCGGCGGCCGCGAGCATCGACCAGGCGGGACCCTCCACCCCGAACACCCGGGTCTCCTCGAACCCCGCCGCCCGGACCTCCGCACCGAGCTCCGCTCCGCTGTGGAAGTAGGCCGAGGTGAACGCCTTCTTCCCGTCGTGGACCTGGGTGGCGAGGATCGCGCCGACACTCTCGCGCATCGCCGGGCGGTGCAGATGCGCGAAGGCCGCATGCTCGAAGAGGGACGCGTACCGGTTGATCCCGGCTGCCGCCAGCAGCCCGCCCGGCTTCAGTACCCGTGCCGCCTCGGCCAACGCGCGGTCCCGGTCCGCCCGTTCGACCAGGTGGTACAGCGGCCCGAGCAACAGCACCACGTCGAAGCTGCCGTCCGCCGCCGTGAGCAGCCGAGCATCCCCCAACTCCACGGTGGCGCCCACCTGTTCCGCCTGCTCCAGATGCCGGGGCACCGGATCGACCAGATGCACCCCGTACCCGTCCCCCACCAGCCACCGCGCATGCGCCCCCGGCCCACCCCCGACATCCAGCACCCGCGCCGGCACCGGCGGCAGCCACCTCCGCAACAACTCCTGAGTCCGCACCATCTCCAGCACCCCGTCCGCCGTACCGCTCAGCCGGGTGCTCTCATCGACGGTCTCGCCGTAGAACCTGGCGATCTCCGGTGCCAACTCGGGCTTCGTCATGCGGGCATTCTGATGGTAGACCGGTGGACCAGTCCACTGATCGGAAGTGCGTCATGGCCCTGCTGAAGTACGAGCAGATCGCGGAGGATCTCCGCACCCGGGTCGCCGCAGGCGAGTTCGGTCCCGGTGAGTTGCTGCCCTCAAGCCGTGATCTGGCGGAGCAGTGGCAGGTGTCGCGGGCGACCGTGGTCAAGGCATACGACATGCTGCGGTTCGACGGTCTTGTAGAGGCTCGACAGGGCTCGGGATTCACCGTTGCGGAGACGCCTCTCGCGCGGCCTGCGGGCGGCCGTGGTAAGGGTTCCAGCCGGATCGCGGGCGGTGCGCCGTACCGGAGGCTGGGGGCCCCGGACCGGGTCGTGCCGCCCGAGCGCATCGCCGAGGCGCTGGAGTTGACGCCGGGGGAGACCGCGCTGCGCAGATCGCGCCTGGTACTGCTCGACGACGCCCGGCCGGGCACTCTGGTCACCGCGTGGTTCCCGGCCGCCGTCGCGAACCTGTCCCCCAAGCTGTCCCAGGAAGGCCCGATCGCCGAGGGCACGACCCACTACGTACGCCGGACCACGGGGCGCTCCCCGGCCGAGGGTGTGGACACCACGACGGTCCGCCTGATCCAGCCCGACGAGGCCCTTCTCCTGGAGGTGGACGCCCTTACAGCCGTGGCGGTCGTGCTCCACGTGGCCTATGACGAGCAGCATCGGCCGCTGGTGTGCGAGCAAGGGGTCACGCCCTCCCACGTCTTCGAGGAGACGACGACATACCCCATGCGGTAGAGAATCCACGATCCGCTTGACTGGACCGGTCCACCGGTCCAGTCTTCTTTTTTGTCGGGCGAACACGCCACGTAAGCGCGCGCACATCGCCCTGTCACGAGAAGTGCGAAGCCCCGGCGGCCGCTGGCACGGTTCCGGGGCACGGTCAACGCCGTTGAGGAGCGTGGACATGAACGACAGTACCGCCCCGTCCGGGGAACCGGCGGGGCCCAAGATGACGATCAGGATCTACAAGGTCGGACCAGGCCGTGTTCCCGCGCGGCCGGTGCGTACCGTCTCGGTGCCGCGCGGGGATGAATTGCCCTTGTCGGTGCAAATGGGCAGTGGGACGGAGTCGTGTCGTTGCCCGCGCCACGGAGGGCGATGAGCGGGCGGCGGTATCCCGGTCCTGCTGTCGATCTGCCGCTGGACGGCTGGTTGTACGAGGCGAAGCCGCACGAGGGCTGCGAGCGCTGTGCCGAGTTGATGAGGCAACTCGGTGCGGCGAAGGAGCGTGGTGACGCGAACGCCCGTTTCGAGGCGGCGCGCGCTGTCCGCAACTGTCGGCACGGGGTGGAGCGGCAATAGGGGACTTCGCTCGGGCGTCCGGCGGATCGCGCGGGAAAACGAAAGGGAGCGGTACCCGCTTTCAGAGGTGCCGCTCCCTTTCCCTCTGTCGAAGAACAGAGGCCGTGGCGGGAATTGAACCCGCGTACCTCGCTTTGCAGGCGAGTCCCTGGGCCACTCGGGCACACGGCCGGGTTGGTGACGAGTACGACCGTAGGAGCCCGGGGGTGGGGGGTTCAAGGAGTGCGGGCGGGGTGCAATGGGGTTGCCACGCGGCGTTCACGAAGAGTGGTCCTAGGACTGGTGGCGTACACAGAGGGCGGCTTTTGACAGGGGTCAACCGGGGTGAAGGGCCTTACGCTGGCTCTCATGCGTGCCGTTCGGTCCCAGGACCCCCCACTCACCGACGACCGGCAGAGCGGTGGAGTGCTGGGAGCCGAGTACCGGGCGCTCAGTGTCGGGATCGTGTCCGTCGTGCTGCTGATCGCGTTCGAGGCGACCGCCGTGGGAACGGCGATGCCCGTCGCCGCGCGGGAACTGCACGGGGTCGGGCTGTACGCGTTCGCCTTCTCCGGGTACTTCACCACCAGCCTGTTCGGGATGGTGCTGTCGGGGCAGTGGTCCGACCGGCGGGGCCCGCTCGCGCCGCTGACCTGCGGAATCGCCGCGTTCGCGGCCGGACTCGTCGTCGCCGGGACCGCGCGGGGCATGTGGGTGTTCATCCTGGGGCGGGCCGTGCAGGGGCTCGGCGGGGGACTAGTCATCGTCGCCCTCTATGTCGTCGTCGGCCGCGCCTACCCCGGACGGCTCCGCCCCGCCATCATGGCCGCCTTCGCCGCCGGTTGGGTCGTCCCCTCCATCGTCGGCCCCCTCGCCTCCGGCGCCGTCACCGAACACCTCGGCTGGCGCTGGGTCTTCCTCGGCATCCCCGTCCTCGTCGTCCTGCCCCTCGCCCTGGCCCTCCCGCAGATCCGCCGCCGCACCGCCCCCGACCCCACGCCCACCGGGAACACCGGGGACACCGGGAACACCCGGGACACCGGTACGACCCGTCCCCCCGAGCCCCGCCGCATCCGCCACGCCCTCGCCATCTCCCTCGGCGCCGGACTCCTCCAGTACGCCGCCCAGGACCTGCGCTGGCTCTCGCTGCTCCCCGGTGTCGTCGGCGCCGCCCTCCTCGTACCGGCCGTGCTCGCGCTGCTGCCGCGCGGGACCTACCGGGCCGTACGCGGGCTGCCGTCGGTCGTGCTGCTGCGCGGGGTGTCGGCGGGGGCGTTCATCTCGGCGGAGTCGTTCGTGCCGCTGATGCTCGTCACGCAGCGCGGGCTGTCGCCGACGCTGGCCGGGTTCTCACTGGCGGCGGGCGGGCTGACCTGGGCGCTCGGGTCGTGGGTGCAGTCCCGGCCGCGCGTCGAGCCGTACCGGGAGCGGCTGATGACGTTCGGGATGGCGCTGGTGGCCGCCGCGATCGCCGCCGCGCCGAGTGTGCTGCTGGCCGGGGTGCCGGTGTGGACCGTCGCCGTCGCCTGGGGGTTCGGGTGCTTCGGGATGGGGCTGGTGATCTCCTCCACCAGCGTGCTGCTCCTCCAGCTCTCCCCGCCCCGCGAGGCCGGTGCCAACTCCGCCGCCCTCCAGATCTCCGACGCCCTCTCCAACGTCGTCCTGCTCGCCGCCGCCGGTGCCGCCTTCGCCGCGCTCGGCGGGGGCGGCGCGGCGGCCGTCACCGCGGCCCACACCACCGGCTCCGCCGCCCACCTCCACCCCGTCGCCTTCGCCGCCGTCTTCCTCCCGATGGCTGTCGTCGCCCTGTTCGGTACGTGGGTGAGCAGACGGCTCGGCGAACGGTGACCTTTACGGGCGGCCCTGGGCAGCACCAGCAACTCGGCGAACCCCTGTGACGTGAATCGCACCCTCCCCGACCCACCCCCGTCCGCCCCCGGCGGAGCCGCTCGCGCCGGTAGGGTGGCCCGGTTCCCGCTCCGGCGGGATGTCGTCCATGTCGGCCTACCCCCGCCTCGGAGACCGTGACTACTTCCGCCGTTCCCGCCTCGTCGCACCACCTGTCACCCGCCTTTCCGGGCCGCGCGCCCTGGGGTACCGCGAGCAAGCTGCGGGCCTGGCAGGAGGGGGCGATGGAGAAGTACATCCAGGAGCAGCCGCGCGACTTCCTCGCCGTGGCCACCCCGGGTGCCGGAAAGACGACGTTCGCGCTGACGCTGGCGTCCTGGATGCTGCACCACCACGTCGTCCAGCAGGTGACCGTGGTCGCGCCGACCGAGCACCTGAAGAAGCAGTGGGCCGAGGCGGCGGCGCGGATAGGGATCAAGCTGGACCCGGAGTACAGCGCGGGTCCGCTCGGCCGGGACTACGACGGCGTCGCCGTGACGTACGCGGGCGTCGGCGTCCGCCCCATGCTGCACCGCAACCGCGTCGAGCAGCGCAAGACGCTCGTCATCCTGGACGAGATCCACCACGCCGGTGACTCCAAGTCCTGGGGCGAGGCGTGTCTGGAGGCGTTCGAGCCGGCCACCCGCCGCCTCGCGCTCACCGGCACCCCGTTCCGCTCGGACACCAACCCGATCCCCTTCGTCGCGTACGAGGAGGACAACGCGGGCATCCGCCGTTCCGCCGCCGACTACACGTACGGATACGGCTCCGCGCTCTCCGACGGCGTCGTGCGCCCGGTGATCTTCCTGTCGTACAGCGGGCAGATGCGCTGGCGCACCAAGGCGGGCGACGAGATCGCGGCGCGGCTCGGCGAGCCGATGACGAAGGACGCCGTCAGCCAGGCGTGGCGTACGGCGCTCGACCCGCGCGGCGACTGGATGCCGAGCGTGCTGCGCGCCGCCGACCAGCGGCTGACCGAGGTCAGGAAGGGCATCCCGGACGCGGGTGCCCTGGTCATCGCCTCCGACCAGGAGTCCGCGCGCGCCTACGCCAAGCTGATCCGCGAGATCACCGGTACGAAGGCCACCCTCGTCCTCTCCGACGACGCGGGCGCCTCGAAGCGCATCGACGACTTCAGCGCGAGCGAGGACCGCTGGATGGTCGCCGTCCGCATGGTGTCCGAGGGCGTGGACGTGCCCCGGCTCGCGGTCGGGGTGTACGCCACCACCATCTCCACCCCCCTCTTCTTCGCGCAGGCCGTCGGCCGCTTCGTCCGCTCCCGGCGGCGCGGCGAGACCGCCTCCGTGTTCCTGCCGACCGTGCCGGACCTGCTGACCTTCGCGAACGAGATGGAGGTGGAGCGGGACCACGCCCTCGACAAGCCGAAGAAGAACGGCGAGGAGGACCCGTACGCCGAGTCCGAGCAGGAGATGGAGGAGGCGAACAAGGAGCAGGACGAGGACACCGGCGAGCAGGAGCAGTTCTCGTTCGAGGCGCTGGAGTCCGAGGCCGTCTTCGACCGCGTCCTCTACGACGGCGCCGAGTTCGGCATGCAGGCCCACCCCGGCAGCGAGGAGGAGCAGGACTACCTCGGCATTCCGGGGCTGCTGGAGCCCGACCAGGTCCAACTCCTGCTCCAGAAGCGGCAGGCACGGCAGATCGCGCACAGCCGCAAGAAGCCCGACACCGAGGCCGATCTCCTCGAACTCCCCGCCGAGCGGCGGCCGGTGGTCAGCCACAAGGAGATGATGGAGCTGCGCAAGCGGCTCAACACCCTCGTCGGTGCCTACGTCCACCAGAGCGGCAAGCCGCACGGCGTCATCCACACCGAACTGCGCCGGGTGTGCGGCGGTCCGCCCAGCGCCGAGGCCACCGCCGGACAGCTCGGCCAGCGCATCGAGAAGGTCCAGGAGTGGGCCACCCGCATGCGCTGACCCGCGCCGCGACCCCGGCGGACCCGGCACCCCAACTCCCGTACCGGGACGAATCCTTCCAGTTGGGGCCGGGTGCTGACCGGATTCTGGACGGAGACTTCCGCTCAGCGAACCCCCTTCGCTACTGTCCCGCTACGCACACGCCCCGTGGCAGTACAACTGCGGGGCGCAGCCGTGAAGCGACACGCGCCCACAGCGGCCGGGCCGTCCTGCCGATCGGTGACCTCCGCAGCGCGGTGCCGACGGACTCGGGGCCGCATCCGCCGCGCGGAGGCACCGGTCTCACCGCCGAAGGAGTGGGCGTCGTGACCGCCGAGACCTCGCAGACGCTCGACCGTGGACTGCGCGTCCTCAAGCTGCTCGCCGACACCGACCACGGGCTGACCGTGACCGAGCTGTCCGTACGGCTGGGCGTGAACCGCACGGTGGTGTACCGGCTGCTGGCCACCCTTGAGCAGCACGCGCTGATCCGCCGCGACCTCGGCGGCCGGGCCCGCGTCGGGCTCGGGGTGCTGCGCCTGGGCCGCCAGGTGCACCCCCTGGTACGGGAGGCCGCGCTGCCCGCGCTGCGCTCGCTCGCGGAGGACATCGGCGCGACCGCGCACCTGACCCTGGTGGACGGCACCGAGGCGCTGGCCGTCGCGGTGGTCGAGCCGACCTGGACCGACTACCACGTCGCCTACCGCGCCGGGTTCCGGCACCCGCTGGACCGGGGTGCCGCCGGGCGCGCCATCCTCGCCGCCCGGCAGACCCGTGCCGCCGAGCCCGCCTGCACCCTCACCCAGGGCGAACTGGAGGCCGGTGCCTGCGGTGCCGCCGCGCCGCTGGTCGGGGTCACCGGGCTGGAGGGGAGCGTGGGCGTGGTCATGCTCGCGGACGCCGTACCCGAGCGGGTCGGGCTGCGGGTGGTGGACGCGGCCCGCGAGGTGGCGGAGGCGCTGCGCTGAGCGGTGCCCCGCTCCCGCGATCCCGTAGCGGACCCCCGTGGTCCCGCTTCCGTACGGGCCCCCGTTATCCCGCTTCCCGCGAGGGACCACCCGCACGGGACCCCCGCACCCCCCTGACGTGCGCCGCACAGGTGCCCCGGGGCCGTCACGTAGATTGATTCCGTGCTCTCACGTCTCACGCGTCCCCAGGCCGTCGCCGTCTGTGCCCTGCCCGCCGCGGCCCTGATCGCCACCGCCGCGCTGGCACCGCTGCCGTTCGCGGTGGCGCAGCCCGGCCTGACCGCCAACGTGCTGGGCGAGAACAAGAACACCGAGGTCATCACGGTGTCGGGCGCGCCGGTGCGGAAGACCGACGGGGAACTGCGGATGACGACGATCGAGGCGACCGGCCCGGACACCTCCGCCCACCTCGGGGAGCTGATCACCGACTGGTTCCGCACCGACCGGGCCGTGATGCCCCGTGACGCGGTCTATCCGACGGGCGGCAGCGTCAAGGAGATCGAGCGGCACAACACCGAGCAGATGGAGCAGTCCCAGGACGCGGCGACGCAGGCCGCGCTCGGCTATCTCCACCTCAGCCCGGAGAAGGTGAAGGTACGGCTCCGGCTCGCGGACGTGGGCGGCCCGAGCGCGGGTCTGCTGTTCACGCTCGGGATCATCGACAAGCTCGACGGCGACGGCAGCGGCGGCGGCCTCACCGGGGGCCGGATCATCGCGGGTACGGGCACGATCGACGCGTCCGGCACGGTCGGCGCCGTCGGCGGGGTGGCCCTGAAGACGCAGGCCGCCCGCCGCGACGGCGCCACCGTCTTCCTGGTCCCGAAGGCCGAGTGCGCCGACGCCAGGGCCGAACTCCCCAAGGGGCTGCGGCTGGTGGCGGTCACCGACCTCAAGGGCGCGGTCAACTCGCTGGTCGCGCTGGAGAAGGGCACGGGGACCGTCCCGAGCTGCTGAACCCGGCCGGGCGGGGACCGGCCGGGCGAGCGGGTGGCCGACTCCCGCTCGGGCGGCCCTACTTCACGAACCCCTCCTTCTTCATCCAGTCCAGCGCCACCTGGTGCGGGTCCTCCCCGTCCACGTCCACCTTCGCGTTCAGCGTCTGCGCCACCGAGTTGTCCAGCTTCGCCGTGACCGGCTCGATGACCTCGGCGATGGCGGGCCACTTCTTCAACGCCTTGGTGTTGATGACCGGCGCCACGTTGTAGTTGGGGAAGAAGTGCTTGTCGTCGTCCATGACGACCAGGTGCAGCGAGCGGATGCGCCCGTCCGTGGTGAACACCTCGCCGTAGGTGCAACTGCCCTTCGCCGCCTGGGTGTAGATGATCCCGGTGTCCATCTGCGTGACGTTGCGCGCCGGGATGTCCATCCCGTACGCCTTCTCCAGGCCGTGGAGTCCGTCGGCGCGGTTGGCGAACTCGCCCTCCACGCACAGGGTGACGGCGTCGGGGTCCTTCTTCGACAGCTCGGCCACCTGGGAGAGCGTCTTCGTCCGGTACTTCTTGAAGTTGGCCTCGTTCATGGCGAGCGCGTAGGTGTTGTCCAGGCGGGACGGCGGCAGCCAGGTCACCCCGTTCTTCAGGTCGGCCCTGCGCACCGCCTCCCACTGGGCACGCGGGTCGGTGATCGGCTTGCTGTTGCCCTGGTACGTGATCCAGGCGGTGCCGGTGTACTCGAACATGGCGTCGCCCTGGCCGCTGGTGACGGCTTCCCGCGCGCCGATGGAACCCTGGATGCCGGTGCGGTCCAGGACGTTCGCCCCGGCCGCCTCGAAGGCGATGCCCATAATGGCGCCGAGCACCAGCTGCTCGGTGAACTCCTTGGACACCACGGTGAGATCGGCGCCCTTGAGTGGCTGTCCCCGCCCGATGGAGCCGGGTTGGACGTCGTCCACCATCGGGGACCCGCTGGTCAGGCCGCAGCCGGACACCAGCACGAGCAGCGCGGCACCGAGCGCGACGGTACGGCCCTTCACGCCTCCACCTCCAGACCGCGCGGGCGCAGCAGCACTTCCGCGAGCGAGGCCAGCCAGTCCACCAGCAGCGCCAGCGAGATGGTGAGAACGGCGCCCAGGATCAGTACCGGCATCCGCTGGTTGGTGATGCCGGTGGTGATCAGCACGCCGAGCCCGCCGCCCCCGCCGAAGGTGGCGAGGGTCGCGGTGCCGACGTTCAGGACCAGCGCCGTCCGTACACCGGCGAGGATCAGCGGTACGGCGAGCGGGAGTTCGACCCGCCCGAGCACCCCGAGCGGGGACATCCCGATGCCGCGTGCCGCCTCCACCAGCGTCGGGTCGTTGGCCTTGAGACCGGCGATGGTGTTGGCGAGGACCGGCAGCACCGCGTAGACGATGATGCCGATCAGCGCGGCCTTCGTGCCCGTGCCCAGCCAGATCACCAGCAGGGCCAGCAGGCCGATGGCCGGGGTGGCCTGGCCCATGTTGGCGATGGTCATGGCGATCGGGGTCGCCTTCCGGAACGCGCGCCGGGTGAGCAGGACGCCCAGCGGGATGGCGATGATCAGCACGAAGAACGTGGAGATCACGGTGAGCTGGATGTGCTGCCAGAGCGCCTTGGTGACCTGGCCGCCGGAGATCGCGTTGGTGGAGATCGTGTCCAGGTGGGCCTGCTGGAACCACAGCCAGGTGGCGAGCAGCAGCAGGATCAGCAGCGCGGGCAGCAGGGTCAGCCGCTGCCAGCCGATCCGGCTCAGCGGTGAGCGCCGGGCGGGAGGCGGGGGCGCGGGGCGCGCGGTCCCGTCGTCGGGCGGGCCCAGCCCGTCCGGTCCGTCCAGCCCCTCCGGTCCGTCGAGGTCGAGGCCGCCGACATCCGGCTTGCCCGCCCCGAGCCCGTCGGTGCCGGGCCCGTGGGGCCCGTACCCGCCGTCGCGGCCGTCGTCGTCCTTGCCGCTCATGCCTTCTGCTCCCCGCCGTCGCCCTCCTGCGCGAAGTGGGTCTGCTGGGTGCGGGTCTCCGCCAGCTCGTGCTGGTGTTCCATCGCCTCCAGCCGGTCCTCCTCCAGCAGTTCGTGGACCGAGTTCATCAGCGTCTCCATGTCCACCACGCCCAGATACTCACCGCGCCGCCCGGTCACCGCGACCCGGCCCGCGTTGTCGGTGAGCACGGCCTCCAGCGCGTCCCGCAGGGTCGCGTCCCGTGTCACCGTGTCGTGCACCAGCGTGCCCGCGCGCGCCAGCGAGCCGCGCGCCCGCATCAGGTCCCCGCGCCGCAGCCACTTGTAGGGGCGCCGGCGCCGGTCGAGCAGCAGGACCTCGTTGGTGCCGCTGCCCCGCAGATGGCCGAAGATCTCCTGGAGCGGGGTGTCCACGGTCACCGCCGGGTAGTCCCGCATCTCCACGTCCCGCACCCGGGTCAGGTTCAGCCGCTTCAGGGCCGCGCCCGCGCCGACGAACCCGGAGACGAAGTCGTCGGCCGGGTTGGTGAGGATGGCCTCCGGGGTGTCGAACTGGGCGATGTGCGAGCGCTCGCGCAGCACCGCGATCCGGTCGCCCAGCTTGATCGCCTCGTCGAAGTCGTGGGTGACGAAGACGATCGTCTTGTGCAGTTCGTGCTGGAGCCGGATCAGCTCGTCCTGGAGGTGGTCGCGGGTGATCGGGTCCACCGCGCCGAACGGCTCGTCCATCAGCAGGACGGGGGGATCGGCGGCCAGCGCCCGCGCCACGCCGACGCGCTGCTGCTGTCCGCCGGAGAGCTGGCGCGGATAGCGGTCGTGGAACTCGCCCGGATCGAGCCCGACGAGGTCCAGCATCTCCCCGACCCGGTCCCGCACCCGTGCCTTGGACCAGCCGAGCATCTTCGGCACCAGCGCGATGTTCTGCGCCACGGTCAGGTGCGGGAAGAGACCGGACGACTGGATGGCGTACCCGACCTTGCGGCGCAGCTTCACCGGGTCGATGCCGGTGACGTCCTCGCCGTTGATGCGGATGCGGCCGCCGGTCGGCTCGATCAGCCGGTTGATCATCTTCAGGGTGGTGGACTTGCCGCACCCGGAGGGGCCGACGAAGACGACCGTCTCCCCGGCCTTGATCTCCATGCTGACGCTGTCCACGGCGGGCTGTTCGGTGCCCGGGTAGTGCTTGGTCAGATTCTCCAGCTCGATCGTCGCCCCGGCGACGGCCTGCTCAGTCACGGATACCCCTCGTATCAGTCACGGATACCCCTCGGAATGGTCAGCCGTCCGATCAGGACGTACGCGGCGTCGAACAGCAGCGCCAGGACGATGATCCCGAGGGTGCCCGCCAGGACCTGGTTCAACGCGTTCTTGCTGCCGAGCGACGCCAGGCCCCGGAAGATCTCGTTGCCGAGTCCGGGCCCGGAGGCGTAGGCGGCGATGGCGGCGATGCCCATCAGCATCTGGGTGGCGACCCGGATGCCGGTCAGGATCGGCGGCCAGGCCAGCGGCAGTTCGATCCGCAGCAGCCGCATCGTGCGGGACATCCCGATGCCGCGCGCCGCGTCCACCAGCGCCGGGTCCACCCCGCGCAGGCCCACGATGGCGTTGCGGGTGATGGGCAGCAGCCCGTACAGGGTCAGCGCGATCACGGTCGGCGCGACACCGAGCCCGACCACCGGGATGAGCAGACCGATCAGCGCCAGCGACGGCATGGTCAGGATGGTGGAGGTGGTCAGCGTGGCAAGGTTCGCGGCCCACGCGGTGCGATAGGTGACGACCCCGACCACCACCCCGATCAGGGTGGCGACCACCATGCACTGGAAGACCGCGCTGGCGTGCTGGTAGGCGTCCACGAGCAGCTGCTGATGGCGGGTGCCGAGATACTCCCAGAAGTTCATGCCGGTTCCCCCGCGCTCCAGACGTTCATACCGGCTCCCCTGCGGTCGTCTCCTCGTCGTCCCCGGCCGCCTGCTCCACGAGCGGGATGATCCGCAGCGGAACGGGGTTCTCCATGACGATCGCCGTGGAGGCCCGGACGATGCCATCAAAGCCGACGACCCGGTCGATCACCCGCTGGAGATCGGCGTTGGAGCGGGCCACCAGGCGGCACAGCATGTCCCCGGTGCCCGTGGTGGTCAGCAGTTCCAGCACCTCCGGCACGGTCGCCAAGTACGCCCGCACGTCGGGGCCTTGGCCCTGCCGGATCTGGAGCGTGGCGAACGCGGTGACCGGGTAGCCGAGCGCGGCCGGGTCCACCTGGGGACCGAATCCGCGGATCACTCCATTCGACTGAAGCCGCTCCAGGCGCGCCTGCACCGTGCCGCGCGCCACACCGAGCCTGCGGGACATCTCCAGCACGCCGATCCGCGGCTCCCGGTCCAGCAGCACGATGATCCGGCCGTCCAGACGATCGATCGCCACCGCACCCCTCCCTCTGGTCATCCTGTACAGAAAGTCCGCCGAAACAGTGGTTCTGCTGGTCATACTGCCCAACAAAAGCGCAAACTATTGCGCACCTTGCGAGGCAGGGTCACGCTTCGGCTATGACGCAGACCACAGACGGCACCCAGCACGTTCCCGACACCGCACGGCAGGCCGATCCCTTCCCGGTCAAGGGAATGGACGCGGTCGTCTTCGCCGTGGGCAACGCCAAGCAGGCCGCGCACTACTACTCCACGGGCTTCGGCATGAAGCTGGTCGCCTACTCCGGGCCGGAGAACGGCAGCCGGGAGACCGCGAGCTACGTGCTGGAGAGCGGGTCCGCCCGCTTCGTCCTCACCTCCGTCATTCGTGCCGAATCCGACCACGCCCGCTTCCTTGAGCGGCACGTCGCCGAGCACGGGGACGGAGTCGTCGATCTTGCCATCGAGGTGCCGGATGCCCGCGCCGCGTACGCGTATGCCATCGCACACGGTGCGCGTTCCGTGGAGGAACCGTACGAGATCAAGGACGAGCACGGCACCGTGGTGCTCGCCGCCATCGCCACCTACGGCGAGACCCGGCACACCCTGGTCGAGCGCGGCGGCTACGACGGCCCCTACCTGCCCGGTTACACCGCCGCCGACCCGATCGTCGAGCCCCCGGCCCAGCGCACCTTCCAGGCCGTGGACCACTGCGTCGGCAACGTCGAACTCGGCCGGATGAACGAGTGGGTCGCGTTCTACAACAAGGTCATGGGCTTCACGAACATGAAGGAGTTCGTGGGCGACGACATCGCCACCGAGTACAGCGCGCTGATGTCCAAGGTCGTCGCGGACGGCACCCTCAAGGTCAAGTTCCCGATCAACGAGCCCGCCGTGGCCAAGAAGAAGTCCCAGATCGACGAGTATCTGGAGTTCTACGGCGGCGCGGGCGTCCAGCACATCGCGCTCAACACCAACGACATCGTGCGCACCGTCCGCACCATGCGCGCCGCCGGTGTCCAGTTCCTCGACACCCCGGACTCCTACTACGACACCCTCGGCGAGTGGGTCGGGGACACCCGCGTCCCGGTGGACACCCTGCGCGAGCTGAAGATCCTCGCCGACCGCGACGAGGACGGCTACCTGCTGCAGATCTTCACCAAGCCGGTCCAGGACAAGCCGACCGTCTTCTTCGAACTCATCGAGCGGCACGGCTCGATGGGCTTCGGCAAGGGCAACTTCAAGGCTCTCTTCGAAGCCATCGAGCGCGAGCAGGAACGGCGCGGCAACCTGTAACACCCTGGCAGGTCAAGGACGTTCGGGTTCAGAGGAAATCGGCGGGCGGGGGCTTCTCGGGCAGCGCGTCCAGCCCCCGCAGCGCCTCCCGCGCCTCGGGCGCCCGCAGCGGCGAGAAGTACGGGTTGACGCGCAGCGCGTCCTCCAGATCGCGTCGCGCGGGCGCGTAGTCGTCCAACTCCCGCTCGATCATGCCCCGGTGGAACGCGTACAGCGCGCTGCGCACCCCGCCACCCTTGGTCGAGTCGGTGGCCGTCTCCGCGAAGGTCAGCGCCTCCTCGTCGTCACCGGCCCGGTGCAGCGCCCAGCCCAGCGCGTCGGCCACCTCGATGCCGGGCTGGCGCTGCCACTCCGCGCGCAGCCGCTCCACCGCCTCCTCCGGGTCGCCGTGATCGGCCTCGTACCGGCCGATCAGCAGCTCCTCGTCCACCCCACCGGCCACCGTCCGCCGGGTCCGCTCCAGCAGCAGTTCGTACTGGGTGCGCGCGGCGTCGCTCTGGCCCAACGCCTCGTACAGCTCGCCCAGTTCGAGCGTGGCGTACGGGTCGGGCTGCCGGGCCAGCGCGGTCTGGTACGCGGCCACCGCCTCGTCGGGGCGGTCCAGCGCGGCCAGCACCCGCGCCCGGCCGGTGAGCGCCGCCGGCTCGTCCGGGTCCAGCCGCAGCGCCGCCTCGAAGTGCCGCAGCGCGTCCTCCCGTTCGCCCCGCTCCCACGCCAGCTGCCCGGTCCGGGTGAGGTACGCGGCCTGCTCGGCGGGGGTGCGGGCGGCGGCGGCCGCGTCGGTGAGCTGCGCGACCGCGTCCTCCCGCCAGCCCCGGTCCCGGTACACGGCGGCGGCCCGCGCCATCACCGCCGGACGCGCCGCCGCGTTCACCTTGAGCGCCATCAGCCTGTCCAGCGCGCCCCGGGCCGCCTTGTAGTCCCCGAGCCCGGTGTACGCGTCGATCAGCGCCGGGTACGCCTGCCAGCGCCCGGGGTCCCGCTTCACCGCCTGCTCACCGAAGGACCTCGCGGTGGGGAAGTCCCGCCGGGCCACCGCCAGCGCGGTCATCGCGTCCAGCGCCACCGCGTCCCCGGCCGGACCCGCCGCCTCCAGCGCGGTGCGCAGCGCCCGCTCCGCGCGCGGGAAGTCCGCCGCGTCCACCGTGTGCCGACCCCGCTCCAGATACGCCGACCCCAGCACCGCCCACGCGGCCACGTCCCCGGGGCGGGCCCGTACCGCGCTCTCCTGCCGGGCGATCAGCGTGGCCAGCGCGGGCGGTGCGGCCGGTACCCCGGAGGTGACGGCGGTCAGCGCCCGCGCCTGGGCCCGCGCCTCCGCGCGCGCCCGTGCCTGCGCCTGCGCGCCCGCCGAGGGACGGGCCGGGGTCCGCTCCGGCGCGGCGGGCAGCAGGACGAGGACCGTGCCCGCCGCCACACACACCGCCCCGGCCGCGATCAGCAGGCGGCGGCGCCCGCGGCGGCGGGGCGGCCCGGGCACCGGGGAGGGCGTCGGGGACGGCGTCGGTGACGGCGGACCCATATGGCCGTACTGTCGGATTTCCATACCGATCACTGTGCGTCAGCCGGGCGGGGGAGCCCGTCCGGCCGAGGGAAGGCACGGACGGGGTTCACACCGATGGCCCCGAGTGCGAGGCTATGATCATGAGCCGTATCGAAGCCCCCCGCGACGAACACACCGGCACCCTCACCGACCGGCTCCTCGCCGTCCTGCCGCCGGAAGCCGTGCTCACCGACCCGGACGTCACCGCGTCCTACGCCCACGACATGGCCAGCTTCTCCCCGGCCGGGGCCCCCGCCGTCGTCGTGCTGCCGCGCACCGTCGAGCAGGTCCAGCACGTCATGCGCACCGCCACCGCACTGCGCGTCCCGGTCGTCCCGCAGGGCGCCCGCACCGGCCTGTCCGGCGGCGCCAACGCCACCGACGGCTGCGTCGTGCTGTCCCTGGTGAAGATGGACCGCATCCTGGAGATCAACCCCGTGGACCGGGTCGCCGTCGTGGAACCCGGCGTCGTCAACGCCGTGCTGTCCCGCGCGGTCGGGGAACACGGCCTCGCCTACCCGCCGGACCCGTCCAGCTGGGAGACCTGCACCATCGGCGGCAACATCGGCACCGCCTCCGGCGGCCTGTGCTGCGTGAAGTACGGCGTCACCGCCGAGTACGTCCTCGGCCTTGACGTCGTCCTCGCCGACGGCCGCCTGATGTCCACCGGCCGCCGCACCGCCAAGGGCGTCGCCGGATACGACCTGACCCGGCTCTTCGTCGGCTCCGAGGGCACCCTCGGGATCGTGGTCCGGGCGGTGCTCGCGCTGCGCCCCAAGCCGCCGGAACAGCTCGTGCTGGCCGCCGAGTTCGCCTCCGTCGCCGCCGCCTGCGACGCGGTCTGCCGGATCACCGAGGGCGGCCATGTGCCCTCACTGCTGGAGCTGATGGACCGCACCACCGTCCAGGCGGTCAACGCCTACGCCCGCATGGGGCTGCCCGAGGACACCGCCGCGCTGCTGCTGGCCGCCTTCGACACCCCCGACCCGGCCGCCGACCTCGCCGCCGTCGCCGCGCTCTGCGAGGCCGCGGGCGCCACCCAGGTCGTCCCCGCCGAGAACGCCGCCGAGTCCGAACTCCTGCTCCAGGCACGCCGGTTGTCCCTCACCGCGCTGGAGGCCGCGCGCGGCACCACGATGGTGGACGACGTGTGCGTGCCCCGCTCCCGGCTCGACGCCCTCCTCGCGGGCGTCGAACGCATCGCCGCCGAGTACGACCTCACCATCGGCGTCTGCGCCCACGCCGGTGACGGCAACACCCACCCCACCGTCTGCTTCGACCCCGCCGACCCCGACGAGACCCGCCGCGCCCGTGAGTCCTTCGACGCGATCATGGCCCTCGGCCTCGAACTCGGCGGCACCATCACCGGGGAACACGGCGTCGGCATCCTCAAGAAGGAGTGGCTCGCCCGCGAACTCGGCCCGGTGGGACTGGAGATGCAGCGGGCCGTGAAGGGCGTCTTCGACCCGCTGGGCATCCTGAATCCGGGGAAGCTGTTCTGAGGACGTTGCCTGTGGGGCGGGCCTCCGGCGTGGTCCGCCCCGCGGGGGAGCCTCACCGGGCCAGGAGTTCGTCCAGGGCGTCGTCCAGACCCAGACGGCCC
Organism: Streptomyces corallincola; assembly: GCF_019104725.1. Classification (GTDB taxonomy): domain Bacteria; phylum Actinomycetota; class Actinomycetes; order Streptomycetales; family Streptomycetaceae; genus Streptomyces; species Streptomyces corallincola. The sequence goes on from NZ_JAHRXF010000008.1 coordinate 116,361, forward strand.
GCTTCCGTGCCCGGCGCCACCACCCGGAGGGTCCGCTCCAGCCAGGCGGAGACCTGGGGGGAGGGCGCCTCCAGGAGGGCGTCGCCGTCGGGGGAGCTGAGGGCCATGAGGACCACGCTGCGGCCGTCCACCTTGGTCGGCCAGACGCGTACGTCCCCGTGCCCGCAGGGCCGGAACACCCCCTCCACCAGCAGCTCGCGGGCGAACGTCCAGTGCACGGGGTGCTCGGAGTTGATGTGGAACGTGACGTGCACCGCGTACGGGTCGTCGGAGCGGTACGCGAGCCGGGCCGGGACGCCGATGCTCCGCTCGGGCGACAGAATGAGCCGCAGCTCCAGTTCCCGTTCCACCACCGTGTGCTGCATGACCTGCTTCTCCTCGTCTGCCGGGGCCGCTCGGAGTGGGCCCGCACCCGGAGAGAGGGGGTTCGGGCGCGGCCATTACGCGGGTTGGGGGAAGTTTTCCGGCTCGGTGCCCCAAGTCCCGCACGCCGTTGCCCGGAAAGGGGTGGGTCCGGCGGGACTGCCCGTACGGCCCGCCCGCGTCTGATAGATGTGGGGGTCCCCGAAATACACCCCCGAGCAGATACGGGACGACGGCCATGAGCGCCCCCACTCCGGACCCCGGTGACGACAGGCCCCGCGAGGGCTACTACCCGGACCCGTCCATCCCCGGCTACGTCCGGTACTGGAACGGCGCCTCCTGGGTGCCGGGCACCAGTCGGCCGGCCCCGGCGGACGGCGCCCCGCTCGTACCGCCCGGTGGGACCCGTCCGGCACCGGTGTCCCCGGCGCCCGTCGAGGAGACGGGGCCGCACTTCTTCGACGAGGACCCGCAGCCGGGGGCGCCGGGTCCGGGGCGGCTCGGGGCCTCGGCGCCGGGCGGGCCGGTGCGGGGGGCGCCGTGGGGCGCGGACCCGCGCGTACCGGGCGGCGACTCGGGCCCCTCCGGCGGTGACGCCGGTGGCGACACCGCCGGGCCGCCCGATCCGGGGACGTTCGTCTTCCGGCGGCCGGTGCCGGGCCCGGCGGCCGGGGCGGACCGGGGCGCGCCGGGGTTCGGGCCCGCGCCGGACGGTTTCCCCGCGCAGGGTCCGGTGGTCGCGCCGGGAGCGGACGGCCGGGGTGCGGGAAGCGCGGGCGGCAGCCCCGGCTTCGGCGCGGGGAAGGCCGCCGCGGCACGCGCCGCCGCCGGACAGCCCGCGCAGGCACCGGCACAGGCACCGCCACAGGGTGCCCAGGCGCCCCGGGCCCAGCAGTCCGGGTACGCCTTCCCGCCGGTCGCGTCCGCCGCCACGGCCCCGCCCTTCCCCGCGCAGGCCCAGCAGCCCGCCGGTGCCGGGACGCCCCTGACCGCCGGGCCGGGCGGCGGCCAGGCCTCCTGGGCCCAGCAGGTGCACCAACTCGCCGGGGGCGCCGACGAGCAGCCGGTGGCGCCGTGGAAACCGCCGGTCGAGGACGTGTTCCAGGCCGCCGCCCGGCGCCGGGCGGCGGTCCGCCCCGCCGGACTCGGCAAGCGGTTCGCGGCCCGGCTGATCGACAGCGTGGTGGTCGGCGCGGTCACCGCGGCGGTCGCCGTCCCGCTCGGCACCGGCGCGCTGGACCACGTACGGCAGAAGATCGACGAGGCGCGGCTGTCCGGCCGTGAGGTGACGGTCTGGCTGCTGGACGGCACCACCGGCACCGCGCTCGCCCTGGTCCTCGGCACGCTGCTGGTCTCGGGGGTGCTCTACGAGGTGCTGCCCACCGTGAAGTGGGGCCGCACCCTGGGCAAGAAGCTGTGCGGCCTGGAGGTCCGGGACATCGAGGCGCACGAGCCCCCGATGTTCGGCGCCGCCCTGCGCCGCTGGCTGGTCTACAGCGTGCCCGGACTCCTCGGCATCGGGATCGTCGGCGTGCTCTGGGGCGCCTTCGACCGGCCCTGGCGGCAGTGCTGGCACGACAAGGCCGCGCACACCTTCGTCGCCGACTGAGCCCCGGCCCGGTGGAGACCCCCGGTCCGGCTGAGCCCCGGCCCCCTGCGGGACATCCCGCAGGGCATCCCCGTACGGCTTCCCCCGTACGGCCTGCCGCCGGATGCGGGGGCCGGGGGTTCGCGGTCCACTCGGGCCATGAGCAGCCAACCGCCCCCCGGCTCGGGGGAGCAGCCCCCCGAGGACGACCCGTTCCGGAAACGGCCCCCGGCGGACCGGCCGGACCAGGGGACGGGCTCGCCGTACGACGCCCCGCAGCCGCCCCCGCCCCCGCCGCCCGGCGGTGACCGGGCACCCTCCTGGTCCGACCGTCAGCCGCCCCCGCACGACGGCGGACAGCCGCCTCCCGGCGGCGGCAGCCCCTACGGCGGCAGCCCTTACGGGGGCGCACCCGGAGGGGGAAGCCCTTACGGGGGCAGCCCCTACGGGGGACCGGGCGGCGGTCCCCACGGGGGCGGACCGGGTCGCCCCGGTGACCCCCTCGCCGGGATGCCCCCGCTCGCCGACAGCGGACGCCGCGTCCTCGCCCGCGTCATCGACCTGATCCTGGTCGGCATCGTCGTCTGGCTGGTCACCTGGGCGTTCGGTGTGCACGAGTACGACGTCAGCGCGGAGCGCGTGGACACCGGCCGTTCGCTGTGGCAGTCGGTCGTGGCGGCCGTGCTCTACGTCGCGTACGACACGTTCATGATCGCGCGCACCGGCCAGACCCTCGGCAAGAAGTGGCTGAAGATGCGCGTCGCCAACCTCGGCGACGGCGCCAACCCCTCGATGCAGAACTCCCTGCTGCGCGCCCTGGTGCTGTGGCTGCCGTTCGCCTTCTGCTGCGCCTGCGTCTGGACCGCGATCTGCGGCGGCTGGAGCTTCTTCGACAAGCCCTACAAGCAGGGTCTGCACGACAAGGCCGCCAAGACGGTCGAGGTCAGCACGCGTTGAGGAGCGCCGAGCCCAAGTCGTTGATCAGCGAGGCCGGTTGAGGGAACGCGAGCCGCGCGGGACGGTACGGAGCCGTCCCGCGCGGCCTCGTCACAACTTGCTCGGCACCCGCCTGCCGGACCCGCGGCGGCTCTGTGCCGGGACATGCCGGGCCGCCTCCGCCTCCTGCGGACCCGGTTCGGCCTCGGCGTCCCGCGCGGCGGCGCGTGGCACGGGCAGGGGCACCGTCATCGCCACCAGGACGCCCAGGGCGAGGGCGGCCAGGGCGATCACGGCGATCCCGATGCCCGAACCCGTCTGCGAGAGCAGCAGCATGGCGAGCGTCGAGAAGATCACGGTGCACGAACCGTAGGCGAGCTGTGCGGGGGTCGGACGAGGCATGGCAATCGTGTCCTCGGGAGATGGAGATGGTGCCGTTCGTCTCTCTCCGCCCTGCATGCCCGAGCCACGCACCCGGTAAGCACGACCTTACCCACGGTGCCGGTGCACAGGGGGCGCACCGGTTCACGCGTTCCGGAGGACGGACGGTCGTACGCGCCCGGCGGCGGTCGCCGGAGGCCGGAGCCCTGCCTTCCGCTCGACGATGTCCACGTGTTCGTAAAGCGGACACCCCAAGTCCATAGTGCAGTTGTCCTGTTCAAGTCAAGATCTGTTTTTTCTTCTAAACCTCTAGTCAAATTACGTCACTTGATTACACGCGTTGATCGTGCGCGCACGGATGCTCTCCGTCACCCAGGACTCCTCAGTCCGTGCGCGCGGCGCTGGGGAGGACCTCAAGTGACCAGCAGAACCTGGACGTTCAGAGCCACGGCCATCGGCGTCGCGCTCGCGGCGGCATCCGCCACCTTCGCGACCTTCGCCGTCGCCGAGGCGAGCACCATGACCGGGGGGGACGCGGCCGTGACCCGGCACGACCCGGCGCCGGTCGCCCAGAAGGCGCACGACCTGGACGGTCCGCTGAGCAAGACGCAGAAGGCGCAGCGCCAGGAAGCCCTGAACCAGCTCATCGACGGCAAGGCCAAGGCGCAGGAGCGCAACGGCTCGAAGGTCGTGCAGCTGAAGGGCGCGAAGGGCAAGAACGGCAAGAAGGGCGACGGCAAGTTCGTCGAGCTGAGCCGGGAGAAGACCGACAAGATCTTCACCATCCTGGTCGAGTTCGGTGACCAGACCGACCCGAAGTACGGCGGCACCGCCGGTCCCCGGCACAACAAGATCGCCGAGCCGGACCGCTGGGACGACAACTCCACGGCCTGGCAGAAGGACTACAACCAGAAGCACTTCCAGAACCTCTACTTCGGCACCGGCAAGAAGACCGAGTCGCTGAAGAAGTACTACGAGAAGCAGTCCTCGGGCCGCTACTCGGTGGACGGCGAGGTCTCGGACTGGGTCAAGGTCCCCTACAACGAGGCCCGTTACGGCAACAACGCCTGCGGTTCCAGCAACTGCACCAGCGTGTGGAACGTCGTCCGCGACGGTCTGAACGCCTGGACCGCGCAGCAGAAGGCGGCCGGCAAGTCCGACGCCGCCATCAAGGCCGACCTGGCCCAGTACGACCAGTGGGACCGCTACGACTACGACGGCGACGGCGACTTCAACGAGCCGGACGGCTACATCGACCACTTCCAGATCGTGCACGCCGGTGAGGACGAGTCCGCCGGTGGCGGCGCGCAGGGCACCGACGCGATCTGGGCGCACCGCTGGTACGCCTTCGGCAGCGACGCCGGTGCGACCGGCCCGGCGGGCAACAAGCTCGGCGGCGCGCAGGTCGGCAACTCCGGTATCTGGGTGGGCGACTACACCATCCAGCCGGAGAACGGCGGCCTCGGCGTCTTCGCCCACGAGTACGGTCACGACCTCGGTCTGCCGGACGAGTACGACACCGCGGGCGGTGACAACTCCACCGGTTTCTGGACCCTGATGTCCTCCGGCTCCTGGCTGGGCACCGGCAAGGAGTCCATCGGTGACCTGCCGGGCGACATGAACGCCTGGGACAAGCTCCAGCTCGGCTGGCTGACCTACGACACCGCCAAGGCGGGCGTCTCCTCCTGGCACAAGCTGGGTCTCGCGGAGTACAACACCAAGTACCGTCAGGCGCTGGTGGTCTCGCTGCCGCAGAAGGCCGTCACCACCCAGGTCGTCACCCCGGCGCAGGGCGCCACCCAGTGGTGGAGCGGCAGCGGCGACGACCTGAAGAACACCCTCACCCGGTCGGTGGACCTGACCGGCAAGTCCGCGGCCTCGCTGACCCTGGACGGCTGGTACGACATCGAGCAGGACTACGACTTCCTGTACACCGAGGTCTCCACGGACGGCGGCGCCAACTGGACCGCGCTGGACGGCACGGTGGACGGCAAGGCCATCCCGCGTGACGGCTCGGGCAAGCCCGGCCTGACCGGCTCGGTGGACTCCTACAAGAAGCTCGTCTTCCCGCTCGACGCCTACGCCGGCAAGAAGTTCCAGCTCCGCTTCCGCTACCAGACGGACGGCGGCCTGGCGCTCAAGGGCTTCGCCGCCGACGAGATCACGGTGACCGCCGACGGCGCCGCGGTGTTCTCCGACAACGTCGAGTCCGCCGACCCGGCCTGGACCGCGAACGGCTTCTCCCGCATCGGCTCGTCCATCACCAAGGACTACAAGCAGTACTACATCGCCGAGAACCGGCAGTACGTCTCGTACGACACCACGCTCCAGACCGGCCCGTACAACTTCGGTTCGGCCAAGCGCCCCGACTGGGTCGAGCACTACGCGTACCAGAACGGCCTGTTGATCTGGAAGTGGGACACCTCCCAGGCGGACAACAACACCAACTCCGCCAGCGGTCACCCCGGTACCGGTCTGATCCTTCCGATCGACGCCCACCCGACCGCGCTGAAGTGGTCCGACGGCACCCTGATGCGCAACCGCATGCAGGCGTACGACTCGACCTTCGGCCTGGCCCGCACGGACGCCCTCACGCTGCACAAGGCGGACGTCGCCACCAAGATCAAGTCCCTGCCCGGTGTGCCGGTCTTCAACGACCACGCCAACACCTACTGGGACCCGGCGAACCCGACCGGTGGTGTGAAGGTCACTGACACCAACACCAAGATCAAGGTCACCAAGGAGGCCAAGGACGGCTCCACGGTCGAGCTCGAAGTTGGCCCCGCGATGAAGTAGCGGACGTTTCCGCAGGTCAGAAACGTATCGGCGGCGACCCCCTAGCGGGTCGCCGCCGTTCGTGTTTAGGTGCGTCCTGTGGCTCGCTTATTGACACCTTACGGAACGGGGACGTGACCGCATGGCCGCAGGAGGCTTCAGCAGACTGCCGAACGGCACCGTGGTGGTGGCACTCAACCTGCCCAGCCCGCTCGCCGGTGCCGATGGTGTCCGGGTCCTCGTCCACGCCCACAACCGCGCCCGCGCCCTGACCCGGCTGCGCAACCTCGGCCTCCGCGCGATCTACCTCCGCGGCAACACGGCCCCGCCCACCCCGGACGAGATCACCGCCGTGCTGCACCATCCCGACGGCCTGATATGGCGCACCACGCCCGACCCCACCCCCAACGAGCTGTGGCACCCCATCCGGGCCCTCCTCCGCCAGAGCCCGGCCTGGTCGTGAGGGTCCGCCCGGCGGGCCGGTTCAGGCCGTGACCACCGGTGTGCCCGTCAGGGTGATGCCCGCCGCGCGGAACTCCTCCAGGGCGCGGTCCGTGGTGTCGCGGGACACCCCGGCGGTGAGGTCCAGCAGGACGCGGGTGCGGAAGCCCTCGCCCGCCGCGTCCAGGGCGGTGGCGCGGACGCAGTGGTCGGTGGCGATGCCGACCACATCGACCTCGTCCACGTCCCGGTCGCGCAGCCAGGCGGCCAGCGCCGTACCCGTCTCGTCGGTGCCCTCGAAGCCGGAGTAGGCGGCGGAGTAGGCGCCCTTGCCGAAGACGGCCTCGACGGCACCGGAGGCGACGGCCGGGGCGAAGTTGGGGTGGAAGCCGACGCCCTCGGTGCCCGCGACGCAGTGGGCGGGCCAGGAGTGGACGAAGTCGGGGTCGTCGGCGAAGTGGCCGCCCGGCGCGATGTGGTGGTCGCGGGTGGCGACCACGTGCTGGTACCCGGCGCCCGCCGCCTGTCCGATCAGCTCGGTGATCGCGGCGGCCACGTCCGCACCGCCGGACACCGCGAGGCTGCCTCCTTCGCAGAAGTCGTTCTGCACATCGACGACGATCAGGGCGCGGCGCATGGTGTGTCCTTCGACGCAGGGGTGACCCGCCGAGCCTAGAAGCTTCCGGCCCGGTGCGGGAGGGGGCGGGGGAGGGGCGCGGTGGTCACACCGTCTCCGGGGCGTGGACGTACTCCGTCGGCAGAACCGGTTCGCCCCGGGAGAGCTGGGTCGCGGACAGGGGCAGTCCGGCGCGTGCGGCGATGTGCCGGTCGCGGGCCACGTCCAGCGGCTCGCGGGCGACGACCCGGCCGCCCCGGACCAGCGGGACCAGGAGCTGCCGGTCGGCCAGCGCGGCCGGGACGGGCCCGGTGCCGACGATCTCCGCCTCGGCCACCCCGGCGGCGTCCAACCGGCGCGCGGCCCACTTGCGTCCGCCCCGCGAGGACTTGCCCCCGCTGGACTTCTTCGCCACCGGCACCAGCGGCGCCGCCGGATCGGCGGTGTCGGCGCGGGCGACCAGCTTGTACACCATCGAGCAGGTCGGATGCCCCGACCCGGTGACCAGCTGGGTGCCCACGCCGTACGCGTCCACCGGCGAGGCGGCCAGTGAGGCGATGGCGTACTCGTCCAGGTCGGAGGTGACCACGATCCGGGTGCCGGTCGCGCCCAGCTCGTCCAGCTGCTGCCGTACCCGGTGGGCGACCAGCAGCAGGTCGCCGGAGTCGATGCGCACCGCGCCCAGCTCGGGCCCGGCGACCTCCACGGCGGTACGGACGGCGGCGGCGACGTCGTACGTGTCCACCAGCAGCGTCGTGTCCCGGCCGAGGGAGTCCACCTGGGCCCGGAAGGCGTCGCGCTCCTTGTCGTGCAGCAGGGTGAAGGCGTGCGCGGAGGTGCCGACGGTGGGGATGCCGTAGCGGAACCCGGCCGCGAGGTCGGAGGTGGTGGCGAAGCCGCCGACGTAGGCGGCGCGCGCGGCGGCGACGGCCGCCAGCTCGTGGGTGCGCCGGGCGCCCATCTCGATCAGCGGCCGTCCGCCCGCCGCCGAGGCCATCCGGGACGCGGCGGCGGCGATGGCGGAGTCGTGGTTGAGGATGGAGAGGATCACCGTCTCCAGCAGCACGCACTCCGCGAAGCTGCCCTCCACCCGCATGACGGGCGAGCCGGGGAAGTACACCTCGCCCTCGGGGTAGCCCCAGATGTCACCGGTGAACCGGTAGTCCGCGAGCCAGCCGAGGGTCTCCTCGTCCACGATCCCCCGCTCGCGCAGGAAGGCGAGGACGGGGGCGTCGAAGCGGAAGTTCTCCACCGCGTCCAGCACCCGGCCGGTCCCCGCGACCACGCCGTAGCGGCGGCCCGACGGCAGCCGCCGGGTGAAGACCTCGAACACGCTGCGCCGCTCGGCGGTGCCCCCGGCGAGGGCGGCGCGCAGCATCGTCAGCTCGTACTGGTCCGTGAAGAGTGCCGTCGAGGGGACGTCCACCGGCAGCCCAAGGTCCGCTGTGTTCATGGCAGGCATCGTACCCCCATTTCGTCAGTGTGACGATTTCGAGGGTGCGTGGCAGCATGGGCACTGTGACGTCACCCGCTCCCGTAGAGATCGAACGCACCGAACCGGCGGAGGAGGTCTTCGCCGTACCCGAGCCCGATCTCCCCTGGGTCACGATCGTTCACAACGATCCGGTGAACCTGATGAGCTACGTGACGTACGTCTTCCAGGCCTACTTCGGTTACCCGAAGGAAAAGGCCACCAAGCTCATGCTCGACGTCCACCACAAGGGCCGGGCGGTCGTCTCCAGCGGGTCCCGCGAGGAGATGGAACGCGACGTGCAGGCGATGCACGGCTACGGACTGTGGGCCACCCTCCAGCAGGACCGGAAGTAGCGACCGACCCCATGCCCGGACACTTCGAACCGATCCCCGGCGGCGGCGCGGCCGTCGCCCTCGACGACGTCGAGATCTCCATCATCCGCTCGCTGGCCGTGCAGCTCCTGGAGCTGATCGGCCCCGGCCCGGCCGCCGACGCCTCCGACGACCCGCTGGCCGAGCTGTTCGCGGAGGGCCCGAGCGAGCCGCCCTCCGACCCGGTGCTGCTGCGTCTCTTCCCGGACGCGTACGGCGACCCCGAGCGGACCCCCGCCACCGCCGAGGAGGCGGACGAACTGCGGGCGCACGCCGCCGAGTTCCGCCGCTTCACGGAGAACGACCTGCGCACCGGCAAGCGGGAGAACGCCCTCGCGGTGGTCCGCGACCTCGACGCGCTCGCCCCGTCCGGCGAGGGCGCGGTGCTGAAGCTGGCCCCGGCGGAGTCGCACCGCTGGCTCGGCACCCTCAACGACCTGCGCCTGGCCATCGGCTCCCGGCTGGAGATCTCCGACGAGGACGACAGCGACCTCCTCTTCCGGCTCCCGGACACCGATCCGCGCAAGCCGATGGTGATGGCGTACCTCTGGCTCGGCGGACTCCAGGAGACCCTGGTCACGACCCTGATGCCGTGACCTGATGCCGTGACCTGGGCGAACGCGGTGCGCGTTCGCTCAGGGGACGCTCAACTCCGGATAACGATCCCGTCACCCCGACGGCGCCCTTTGCCGTTTTAGGGCGCCTTTTGTGCGCCTTTTCCTGTGTGATGACCCACAGCGGACTCCTCGTACCGGCCGGTCGGTCGTGATAGATCTTCACGACCGCCCGGTCCGGCACCACCCATGCCCGGTCCGGGTGCGCCACCGAGCCGGCGACCGCCGGCCAGGCGGGAACGGGTCCGCGAACCCGTTCGACTCCATCAGTCCGGGGGGATCGAGAACCGGTCCGAGGCCGACGAGACGGCCGGGGCCGGTATGGAGAAAGGCGCACCACACATGACCTCTGAGAAGGTCGCGGCCGGGTCCGGCGAGGACGCGGCGGCCCCCGAGGAGGGCTACGAGCGCGGTCTCGGCAGCCGTCAGGTCCAGATGATCGCCATCGGCGGCGCGATCGGCGTCGGCCTCTTCCTGGGCGCCGGGGCGAACATCGCCAAGGCCGGTCCCAGTCTGATCATGATGTACGCGCTGGCGGGCGTGATCATCTTCTTCATCATGCGGGCGCTCGGCGAACTGCTGCTCTACCGCCCGGTCTCCGGCTCCTTCGCGGAGTACTCCCGCGAGTTCCTGGGCCCGTTCTTCGGCTACTTCACCGGCTGGACGTACTGGCTGATGTGGGTGGTCACCGGCATGGCCGAGCTGACGGCCGCCGCCATCTACGTGCACTACTGGTTCCCCGGCGTCCCGCAGTGGGTGACCGCCCTGGTCTTCCTGGTCGTGCTGTTCACCGCCAACCTGATCTCGGTGAAGCTGTTCGGCGAGATCGAGTTCTGGTTCTCGATGGTCAAGGTCACCGCGCTGATCGGCATGATCGTGATCGGTCTCGGCGTGCTGACCTTCGGGTTCAGCGCGGCCGGTGACACCGCGTCGGTGTCCAACCTCTGGGAGTTCCACGGCTTCTTCCCGCACGGCATCGGCTCCTCGCTGATGACGCTCCAGGGCGTGATGTTCGCCTACCTCGCCGTCGAGCTGGTCGGTGTCACCGCGGGCGAGTCGGAGAACCCGGAGAAGACGCTCCCGAAGGCGATCAACACCCTGCCCTGGCGGATCGCGCTGTTCTACGTCGGTGCCCTGACCGTCATCCTGTGCGTGGTGAAGTGGACCGAGTTCGCCCCCGGGGTCAGCCCGTTCGTGAAGGCGTTCGCGGTCATCGGTATCCCGGCGGGCGCGGGCATCGTCAACTTCGTGGTGCTCACCGCCGCGCTGTCCTCCTGCAACTCCGGGATGTACTCCACCGGCCGCATGCTGCGCGTCCTCGCGGACAACAAGGAGGCCCCGCGCCTCTTCGCCCGGCTGTCCTCGACGAAGACCCCCGCGCTCGGCATCACCGTCTCCACGCTCTTCATGGGCATCGGCGTGGTCCTCAACTACGTCGTCCCGGAGAAGGCGTTCGGGTACGTGACCTCGGTCGCCACCGCCGCCGGCATCTGGACCTGGCTGATGATCCTGATCAGCCACGTCCGCTACCGCCGCGCGGTCGTCGCCGGTCGGCTGCCCGCCTCCCGCTTCCCGGCCCCCGGCGGCGCGGTCTGCTCGTACATCGCCATCGCCTTCCTCCTCTTCGTCACCGGCCTCATCGCCTACGACCCCGACTCGCGGGTCTGTCTGTACGTGATGGGCGTCTGGGCGCTCGCGCTGATCGTCGGCTGGCTGGTGCTGCGCACCCGCGTGCCCGGCTCCGAGGCCTCGGACGAGCGGCCGGGACTGCTCGACAAGGTCGGCTGACCGCCGTACGGACCCTCTCCGCAGGACGTCCGGCCGCCGGGGCCGCCCGGCGGCCACCGCTCAGGGCGTCCGGCATGCGGGCCGTCCCGTACCACGCCTCGGTACGGGACGCCCCGCGCGCATATCCTGGCCCGCATGCTGACGCTGACCCAGGAGCTGTACGACCGGATCGTCGCCCACGCGCGCGCGGACCACCCCGACGAGGCGTGCGGCGTGGTCGCGGGCCCGGCGGGCACCGACCGGCCCGAGCGGTTCGTGCCCATGCTGAACGCGGCCCGCTCGCCCACCTTCTACGAGTTCGACTCCCTGGACCTGCTGAAGCTGTACCGGGAGCTGGACGACCGCGACGAGGAGCCGGTGATCGTCTACCACTCCCACACCGCGACCGAGGCGTACCCCTCCCGCACCGACATCGGCTACGCCAACGAGCCCGGCGCGCACTACGTCCTGGTCTCCACCGCCGACACCGACGGGCTCGGTGACTTCCAGTTCCGCTCCTTCCGCATCCTCGACGGCGAGGTCACCGAGGAGGAGGTCCGGGTGGTGGAGGCGTACTGAGGCCGAGACGTACGGAGCGCCGGGGGCTGCCGGTCCCCTCGGGGTCCCACCCAGTGGGCGCGATACGTCCGGTATGTGGGACCGCACTCGGGGGACCGGGCCGGGAATCTATACGATGACCGCATGGTTCCGAACGACGACGAACCCTTCCGACAGGAGCCCGCCATCATGGCCATCGAGGTCCGCATCCCCACCATCCTGCGCCAGTACACCGACGGCGAGAAGGCCGTCCAGGGCGCCGGGGGCACCCTCGCCGACCTGTTCGCCGACCTGGAGACCCGGCACACGGGCATCCAGGCGCGCATCGTGGACGAGGGCAAGCTGCGCCGCTTCGTGAACGTGTACCTGAACGACGAGGACGTGCGCTTCGTGGACGGCATCGACACCAAGCTGGCCGACGGCGACACCGTGACGATCCTGCCGGCCGTGGCCGGCGGCATGGTCTGAGCGACGGGATGCGCTACGACTCCCCGCTGGCCGCGGTGGGCAACACCCCTCTGGTGCGCCTGCCGCGGCTCTCGCCGTCCGCCGAGGTCCGGATCTGGGCCAAGCTGGAGGACCGCAACCCGACCGGCTCGGTGAAGGACCGCCCCGCGCTGCACATGGTCGAGCAGGCGGAGAAGGACGGCCGCCTCACCCCCGGCCGCACCATCCTGGAGCCGACCAGCGGCAACACCGGCATCTCGCTGGCGATGGCCGCGCGGCTCAAGGGCTACCGCATGGTGTGCGTGATGCCGGAGAACACCTCGCGGGAGCGCCGGGACCTGCTGGCCATGTGGGGCGCCGAGATCATCTCCTCGCCCGCCGCCGGCGGCTCCAACACCGCCGTGCGCGTCGCCAAGGAGCTGGCCGCCGAGCACCCGGACTGGGTGATGCTCTACCAGTACGGCAACCCGGACAACGCGGGCGCCCACTACGCGGGCACCGGCCCGGAGATCCTCGCCGACCTGCCCTCGGTCACCCACTTCGTCGCCGGGCTCGGCACCACCGGCACCCTGATGGGCGTCGGCCGCTATCTGCGCGAGCACAAACCGGACGTACGCATCGTCGCCGCCGAACCCCGCTACGACGACCTCGTGTACGGCCTGCGCAACCTCGACGAGGGCTTCGTGCCCGAGCTGTACGACGCCTCGGTGCTCACCACCCGCTTCTCGGTCGGCTCCGCCGACGCGGTGGCCCGTACCCGCGAACTCCTCCAGCAGGAGGGCATCTTCGCGGGCGTCTCCACCGGCGCGGCGCTGCACGCGGCGATCGGCGTCGGCCGCAAGGCGGTGCGGGCGGGGGAGAGCGCGGACATCGTCTTCGTGGTCGCGGACGGCGGCTGGAAGTACCTCTCCACCGGCGTCTACACGGCCGCCACCACCGAAGAGGCCATCGAGACCCTGCACGGCCAGCTCTGGGCCTGATCCCGGTCGCACCCCGTCCCCGTACCGTTCCCGCGCGCGCGTCCCGCTGACGCCCGTCGCCGCCGGAACACGTTCCAAGCGCGTGCCAGCCCCCTCCTATGAGGGGGCCAACCGCTTTCCATGTACGGGCAAAGAAACTCCTGCGGTACTGCCGGTCGCCGGGCGCCGGAAGCTACGTTCCTCCCGCACCTGACGTGTCGTGTCCATGCGGCCCGCCGGTGCTCTGAGTGTCATGCCCATGACTGCGCAGTACCACCGCCGCTACGCGCGTCACGTGCCTGCCCCTCCAGCGAGTCACCCCACTCCCCGACGGAGGCAGTACCCATGCGTGAAACCCGCCCGGAAGGGCGCGGACGGAGTCTGCGAAGACTCTTCGCCGTCGCCCTCCCCTCCCTGGCCCTCACCGTCGCCGGTCTGGCCGCCGCACCCGTCGCCGGTGCCGCCCAGCCCGCCGCCGCGCACCCGGTGACCACCCGTGCCACCCAGAACGCGAAGGCGCTCACCGCGCCCGACCGGCAGATCTTCCACACCACCGGCAAGGCCGGGCAGAAGGTCCCCACGACCCACCTCTGCGCCACCGCCGCGCCCGGTCACGCCTCCTGCTTCGCGCAGCGCCGTACCGACATCAAGCAGCGCCTCGCCTCGTCGCTCGCCGCCGCCGCGCCCTCCGGGCTCTCCCCGGCCAACCTGCACAGCGCCTACAACCTGCCCTCCACGGGCGGTTCCGGCCTGACGGTCGCCGTCGTGGACGCCTACAACGACCCCAACGCCGAGGCGGACCTGGCCACGTACCGGTCCCAGTTCGGCCTGTCGGCGTGCACCAAGGCCAACGGCTGCTTCAAGCAGGTCAGCCAGACCGGCTCCACCACCTCGCTGCCGACCAACGACACCGGCTGGGCGGGCGAGGAGGCGCTCGACCTGGACATGGTCAGCGCGGTCTGCCCGAACTGCAACATCGTCCTGGTCGAGGCCAAGTCCGCGAACGACACCGACCTCGGCATCGCCGAGAACGAGGCCGTCGCGCTCGGCGCCAAGTTCGTCTCCAACAGCTGGGGCGGTGACGAGGCGTCGGGCCAGACCACCGAGGACACCCAGTACTTCAAGCACCCCGGTGTCGCCATCACCGTCTCGGCGGGCGACTCCGCCTACGGCGCCGAGTACCCGGCCACCTCGCAGTACGTGACCGCCGTCGGCGGCACCGCGCTCACCACCGCGTCCAACTCCCGCGGCTGGTCGGAGTCGGTGTGGCACACCAGCTCCACCGAGGGCACCGGCTCCGGTTGCTCCGCGTACGACCCCAAGCCGACCTGGCAGACGGACACCGGCTGCGCCAAGCGCATGGAGTCCGACGTCTCCGCGGTCGCCGACCCGGCCACCGGCGTGGCCGTCTACACCACCTACGGCGGCTCCGGCTGGGCGGTCTACGGCGGCACCAGCGCCTCCGCGCCGATCATCGCCGGGGTCTACGCCCTGGCGGGCACCCCGGCCGCCGGTGACTACCCGGCGAAGTACCCGTACGCCCACACGGCGAACCTGAACGACGTCACCACCGGCAGCAACGGCTCCTGCACCACCTCGTACTTCTGCACCGCGCGTGCCGGGTACGACGGGCCGACCGGCTGGGGCACCCCGAACGGCGTGACCGCGTTCACCTCCGGCGGCTCCACGGGCGGCGGCGGTGGCACCGGCACCTGCACGGCCGCCCAGCTGTTCGCCAACCCCGGCTTCGAGTCCGGCAACACCGGCTGGACCGCGTCGTCCGGCGTCATCACCAACGACACCGGTGAGGCCGCGCACGGCGGTTCGTACAAGGCGTGGCTCAACGGCTACGCCCAGGCGCACACCGACACGGTCACCCAGTCGGTGACCGTCCCGGCCGGGTGCAGGGCCACGTTCACCTTCTACCTGCACATCGACACCGCCGAGACCGGTTCGACCGCCTACGACAAGCTGACGGTCACCGCCGGTTCGACGACCCTGGCCACGTACTCCAACGTGAACGCGGCCTCGGGCTACAGCCAGAAGTCCTTCGACCTGTCGTCCTTCGCGGGCCAGACGGTCACCGTGAAGTTCACGGGCGTCGAGGACTCCTCGCAGCAGACGAGCTTCGTCGTGGACGACACCGCCCTGACGACCGCCTGACCGGCCCGCCCTCCCCGACGGCTCCCATATCCGGAACTTTCCGCTCCGGATGCGGGAGCCGTTTCGCGTGCTCGTACGTCTCACCGGTACCCAGGGCACCGGCGACCCGCCGGGCACGGCAGAGAAGAGGCACCCCCATGCTGTTGGCACGCCGTACGACGACGTTCACCGCCCTCGCGGCGGCAGCGCTCCTCCTCACCGGATGCGGCGCGGGGACCGGATCGGCGGACAAGGGCGCACCGAAGGCGCCCCCCTCTCACTCCACGGGCACCTGCGCGTCGCACGTGGAGCTGACCGCCGCCGACAACGGGCACACGGTGTGCGTCACCCGGGGCGGCGAGGTCCGGCTCACCCTGGACGGCACCAAGGACCGCCCCTGGGCCGGGCCCACCGTCACCGGCGGCTCCCTCACCGCGATCAACGCGGGCCTGGTCCTCCGGCCCGGCGACGCGACCGCCGCCTACTCCGCCCAGGCCCCCGGCACCAGCACGCTCACCTCCTCCCGCCCCCTCTGCGCCCAGAAGCCGGGCGAGATGTCCTGCAAGGGTCTCCAGTCCTGGACCGCGACGGTGCGGGTGAAGTAGCGAACACCCGCCGAGGGAGGGGCGGTTGGGGAGCGCGGGGTGCCGCGGTGCCGGTCGGTCAGTCCGCGAGGTGCCTGAGCCGCTTCCAGAGGTCCGGGTCGAGGGTGCCCGCCCTGCGGCGGAAGTCGGCGACCGGGACCTCGCGGAGTTCGTCGGTGCGCAGGAAGCTCGGGCGGCCCCGGGCGTCGTCCACCGCGCCGGGCGGGAGGGGGATGGCGCCGGGGCGGGCGTCCTGGTTCCTGCTGGTGATCTTGGCGACGGTCGCCCGGTCGC
This sequence comes from Streptomyces corallincola, assembly GCF_019104725.1. GTDB lineage: Bacteria > Actinomycetota > Actinomycetes > Streptomycetales > Streptomycetaceae > Streptomyces > Streptomyces corallincola. Next base: position 132,671 of record NZ_JAHRXF010000008.1, read on the forward strand.
CCCGTACCGCCAGCACCAGGCACGGCCGGTCCTTGGACTCGGGGCGGTCCTCGTAGGGGACCTCGGCCCACCAGATGTCACCCGGTGACGGACGGGTGGCCGTCGTACGCCGGTCGTCCCGGCCGCGCGGGCGGGACGGCGGGCGGGAGGCGCGGCGACGGCGGCGGCTGCGATGCCCCCGGCCCCAGCCGTCGATCAGCGAGGCGAGCAGCGCGAGCAGCACCACCGCGCCGAGCGCGAGCCACCAGGACGTGTCCATGAGGACGACGGTACCGGCGCGCGTCCGGCGGCGCGCGCCCTTCCCCCACGCCCGCACGCCCTCCGGTCCAGCCGAACCGGTGACGGCGCAGGTGAGTTCGCCCACAACCGCCGGGAGCAGAGGAGCGGCCCGTCCCCCGGCGCCGTACGCTCGACGGACCGTACGGTCACCCACCGTGCGTCCGTCATCCGTTCTCCCGTGCCGTCTCCGAGTCACCCCTCCCTCCCGCACACCCGGTTCCCGCCTACGGAGGTTTCTGCTTCATGAAGCTCACCGTCGTCGGCTGCTCGGGGTCGTTTCCGTCCGCGGACTCGGCCTGTTCGAGCTACCTCGTCGAGGCCGACGGCTTCCGGTTGCTGCTCGACATGGGCAATGGCGCCCTGGGCGAGTTGCAGCGCCACTGCGGTCTCTACGACCTCGACGCGATCTTCCTCAGCCATCTGCACGCCGACCACTGCATCGACATGTGCGCCTACTTCGTCGCGCGGTACTACCGCCACGAGGGCGGGCGCTGCGAGCCCCTCCCGGTGTACGGCCCCGAGGGCACCGAGCACCGGCTGACCACCGCCTACGCGGACACGCCCTCCGCGTCCGCGATGAGCGAGGTCTTCGACTTCCGCACGGTCAAGCCGTCCAGCTTCGAGGTCGGCCCGTTCACCGTGCACACCGAGCGGGTGCGGCACCCCGTCGAGGCGTACGCGATCCGGGTCGAGCACGCGGGGCGATCCCTGGTGTACTCCGGCGACACGGGGATCTCCCCGGCGCTGGAGCGACTCGCCCGCGGCGCCGACCTGTTCCTCTGCGAGGCCGCGTTCACGGACGGCAAGGAGGACATCCCCGACCTCCATCTCAACGGCCGCGAGGCCGGTGAGACCGCCTCCCGCGCGGGCGCCCGCCGTCTGGTCCTCACCCACATCCCGCCCTGGACCGACCCCGGGATCAACCTCGCGGACGCCCGCGCGGCCTTCGCGGGGCCGGTGGAACTGGCGGTGCCCCGCCGGACGTACGAGATCTGACCTCCCGGTACGCGGACGAGGCCCCGGAACCGATCGGTTCCGGGGCCTCGTCCGAGAGGTGCGGGGGGCTCACGCCCCGGTGAGGTCGTCCACTTCCTCCTCCGGTTCGCGGCCCGGTGTCCTGAGGTCGAACCGCACGATGGCGAAGCGGAAGAGGACGTAGTAGACGACCGCGAACACCAGGCCGATCGGGATGATCAGCCAGGGCCTGGTGGCGAGGCTCCAGTTCAGCCCGTAGTCGATCGCGCCCGCCGAGAAGTTGAAGCCGTCGTGCACGCCCAGCGCCCAGGTGATCGCCATCGAGGCGGCGGTGAGGACCGCGTGCACCGCGTACAGCACCGGCGCGACGAACATGAACGAGAACTCGATGGGCTCGGTGACACCGGTGAAGAACGAGGTCAGGGCGAGCGAGACCATCATGCCCAGCACGGCCTTGCGGCGCTCGGGGCGGGCCGCGTGCGCCATCGCCAGCGCGGCGGCGGGCAGGCCGAACATCATGATCGGGAAGAAGCCGGACATGAACATTCCGGCGCCGGGGTCGCCGTGCAGGAAGCGGTTGTAGTCGCCGTTGAAGACTGTGCCGTCGGGCGCCTTGAAGCTGCCGATCTGGAACCAGGCGACGGTGTTGACGAACTGGTGCATGCCGATGGGGATCAGACCGCGGTTGACCAGGCCGAACAGGGCCGCACCGGCGGCACCGAGACCGGTGATCCACTCGCCGAAGTGCGTGATGCCCCGGCCGATCGGCTCCCAGACCAGGGAGAACACCACGCCGACGAGCAGACCGACGAAGGCCATCAGGATCGGCACCAGGCGACGGCCGTTGAAGAAGCCGAGCCAGTCCACCAGCCGCTTGCGGTGGTACCGCTGCCAGACCACGGCGGACAGCAGGCCCATGATGATGCCGCCCAGCACACCGGGGTCGTTGTACGACGCCGCGACGATCTGGCCCTTCTCGATGTGCTCCGGGACGAGCGGGAACGCCTGGATCACCTTGCTGTAGACCAGGAAGCCGACCAGTGCGGCGAGCGCGGTGGAGCCGTCCGCCTTCTTGGCGAAGCCGATGGCCACACCGATGCAGAACAGCAGGGGCAGGCTGCTGGTGAGGGCACCACCGGCCGCGCCGAAGACGGTGGCGACCCGGTCCCAGCCGAGCCCGTCCTTGCCGAAGATGTCGTCCTGGCCCAGCCGCACCATGATGCCCGCCGCCGGGAGCACGGCGATCGGGAGCTGGAGGCTGCGGCCGATCTTCTGCAGACCCTGGAACAGGCCGGAGCCCCGCTTCCTCGCGGGAGCCGCCGTGCCGGTGGCGGTGGCGGTGGCGGTGCTCATGAATCCTCCATCGGGGTGGTCTACACCACCAGGTGGTGTAGACCTGTTGTAGCACGATGAAGGCGGATGAGGAACCCGCTGTTCCGCCACCGTGAAGTCACGCGCCGTGCAGGTCACATGGGGTTCCGGGGCTGTCGCCTGACCGCCGGAGCCGACGGTGCGTCGTCAGACCTTGGTCGTGTCCTCGACATCCTCCGCCGGCTCGCGGCCCGGTGTCCTGAGGTCGAACCTCGTGATGGCGAAGCGGAAGACCGTGTAGTAGACGGCGGCGAAGCACAGGCCGATGGGGATGATCAGCCAGGGGCGGGTGGCGAGGTTCCAGTTGATGACGTAGTCGATGAGACCGGCGGAGAAGGCGAAGCCGTCATGGACGCCGAGCGCCCAGGTGACCGCCATCGAGACGCCGGTCAGCACCGCGTGCACCGCGTAGAGGACGGGGGCGATGAACAGGAAGCTGTATTCGAGCGGTTCGGTGATGCCGGTCACGAACGAGGTCAGCGCGACCGACAGCATCAGCCCGCCGACCTCCTTGCGCCGCTCGGGGCGCGCGCAGTGCGTGATGGCGAGGGCCGCCGCCGGGAGGGCGAACATCATGATCGGGTAGAAGCCCGAGGTGAACTGCCCCGCGTCGGGGTCGCCCGCGAGGAACATGTTGATGTCACCGTGCACCACCGTCCCGTCCGGCTTGGTGTAACTGCCGAACTGGAACCAGATGGGCACGTTGAGGAACTGGTGCAGCCCGATCACCAGCAGCGCCCGGTTCGCCACGCCGAAGATCCCCGCACCCCACGGCCCCGCGTCCCGCAGCCACCGGCTGAACGTCTCCAGTCCCGCGCCGACCGGCGGCCACACCCACAGGCACACGATGGCGAAGAGGATTCCGGCGAACGCCATCATGATCGGCACCAGCCGCCGCCCGTTGAAGAAGCCCAGCCAGTCCACCAGCCGGGTCCGGTGGAACCTCGCCCACAGGAACGCGGCCAGCAGTCCCATCACGATCCCGCCGAACACACCGGGGTTCTGGAAGGTGAACGCGGTCACCGAACCGTCCCGGACCTGGCAGCCGACGTTCGCCACCGCCGTCGAACCGCCGGGGCAGTCCTCGGGGAACTGGCGCAGCACTCCGTAGTAGACGAGGAAACCGGCGACCGCCGCGAGCGCCGTCGAGCCGTCCGATTTCTTCGCCATGCCGATGGCCACGCCCACGCAGAACAGCAGCGGCAGCCCCAGCGAGCCGTCGAGCAGCGCGCTGCCCGCGCCCAGCATCACCTTCGACACCGCCGTCCAGCCGAGGCCGTCCGCCCCGACCACGCCCGGCTGTCCGAGCCCGGTGAGCAGACCCGCCGCCGGGAGCACCGCGATGGGCAACTGGAGACTCCGGCCCATCTTCTGGAGCCCCTGGAACAACCGGCCCCAGCGGGCGCGCCCCGGACCCGCCGCGTACTCGCTGCTCATCGGCGTCTCCCTGGCCCGCAGGCCCCCGGTGCGGTGGCGGTCGGTCCCGTGGCCGCTCGGTCCCGCGGCGGTTTGGTGGCCGTCCGCGCGGTGGTGTAGACCAGTCGGCGGACGGTTCCGCTGTCGTGACCGCCATCTTCCGGCGCTCCGCGGCGCGACCGCTCGCATTGATGGGCCAACTGTGGGTTACTGCGACAAAGCGGTTCGGATCAGGGAGAAAGAGCATGGCCAGCAAGGCTGAGAAGATCGTCGCCGGGCTCGGCGGCATCGACAACATCGACGAGATCGAGGGCTGCATCACCCGGCTGCGCACCGAGGTGCACGACCCCTCCCTGGTGGACGACGCCGCCCTGAAGGCCGCGGGCGCGCACGGCGTCGTGAAGATGGGCACCGCGATCCAGGTCGTCATCGGCACCGACGCGGACCCGCTCGCGGCGGAGATCGAGGACATGATGTAGTCCGCGCCGCACCTTCCCGGCGTCCGGGGCTTCTCCGGCCGGGGCTTCCTCCTGCGGGGGAGGCCCCTCGCCGTGCTGCCGATAGGGTTCGGGCATGTCTCGAATCGACGGCCGCACCCCCGAACAGCTCCGCCCCGTCACCATCGAACGCGGCTGGAGCAAGCACGCCGAGGGCTCCGTCCTCGTCTCCTTCGGCGACACCAAGGTCTTCTGCACCGCCTCGGTCACCGAAGGCGTCCCGCGCTGGCGCAAGGGCAGCGGAGAGGGCTGGGTCACCGCGGAGTACGCCATGCTCCCCCGCGCCACCAACACCCGCGGCGACCGCGAGTCCGTGCGCGGCAAGATCGGTGGCCGCACCCACGAGATCTCCCGCCTGATCGGCCGCTCGCTGCGCGCCGTCATCGACTACAAGGCGCTCGGCGAGAACACCATCGTCCTCGACTGCGACGTCCTCCAGGCCGACGGCGGCACCCGCACCGCCGCCATCACCGGCGCGTACGTCGCCCTCGCGGACGCCGTCGCCTGGGCGCAGGGCCGGAAGCTGATCAAGGCCGGGCGCAAGCCGCTGACCGGCACCGTCTCCGCCGTCTCCGTCGGCATCGTCGGCGGCGTCCCGCTGCTCGACCTCTGCTACGAGGAGGACGTGCGGGCCGACACCGACATGAACGTCGTCTGCACCGGTGACGGCCGGTTCGTCGAGGTCCAGGGCACCGCCGAGGCCGAGCCGTTCGCCCGCGACGAGCTGAACTCCCTGCTCGACCTCGCCGTCAGCGGCTGCGACGACCTCGCCACCATCCAGCGGGCCGCGCTGGAGGCGACGCGGGAGCGGTAGAGCCCGTCCGCACACTCCCGCCCGCCCCCGCCCCCGGCCCGCCCTCGGCCCCGGCTCTCCGGTTTCCCGGTTTCGGGGCGGGCGCGGGCGCAACCCGCCCCACCCCTGAGGCGTCCCTACGGGTACGGGCGCGCGGCCACAACCCGCGCGCCCGTGCTGTCATATCGTCGTACCGCCGTCGTATCCAGGAGGGGACCCGCTTCATGGCCGTCCGCCGAAGCCGCCGCGCCGCGCTGCTCGCGGTGGTGGCCACCGCCGCGCTGCTCACGGGCTGCGGCTCCGGGCACCCGGCCCCGGACTGCCTGCGGACCGCCGACGCCATCGCGGACGGCGTCACCGGTCTTCAGCAGGCCGTGGAGGAGACGCCCGCCGACACGGGCCGCGCGGGCGACTCGCTCGACACCATCGACCGCGAACTCCGCACCATCGACACCGATGACGGCACCGGCGGCACCGGCGCGGACGACACCGCTCTCCGTACCGCCGTGGACCGCGTCGGCGGCGCCGCCGCGACCGTACGCCGCTCCCTGCACGCCGGTGACCGCTCCCCGGACACCGGCCCCCTCACGGACGCGGCGGGCGAGCTGACCAAGGTGTGCAAGCCGTGACCACGTCCGTCACCGGAGCGCGGCGGTGGGGCGGAGCGGTCAGAAGTCGTCGTTCTCCCGCCGCCCCCGGTGGAGTTCGTGCCGTGACTGGCGGCGCTCGACCCGCTCCTGGCGGCGCTGCTCCCTGAGCCGCTGCCGCTCGGCCCGGCTCACCTTGCGCTCCACGCCGACGCCGCCCCAGAAGGCGAAGCCGGTGATGACCACGCGGGGCGCGCCCGGCTCGGGCACGTCGTCGCCGCCGGGGTGTTCGAAGCCGCCCATGATGCCGATGCCGCGCACCACGACCTCGACGCCGGGCGGCACCGTCACCTGCATACCGCCCATGATCGCCACGCAGTTGATCTCCACCTCGCGGGCCGCGAAGTCCGCGTCCCGCAGGTCGATCTCACCGCCGCCGCAGAACGCGAAGGACGTGAACCTGCGGGGCACCGTCCAGCGCCCCTTGCGCTGGAACCCGCCCAGCACGGCGATCCCGCCACCCGACGAGCCCTCGCCGCCGACGATCCGGCTCGACCAACTCCCCTGCTCGGCAGGGGCCTTGGCGAACGACACCGGCACCGGGGCGACCGTGCCGCCCACCGGGAGGTCACGGGTGATCGGCGCCAGCTCCGCGTAGGTGCGCGCCTTGTACGTCGCCTCCAGCCGCTCCTCGAACTCCTCCATGTCCAGGCGCCCCTCGGCGAGGGCGTCCCGCAGCACCTCGGCCACCCGTTCACGGTCGGCGTCGGAGGCGCGGAGTTCCGGCGTTGCGTCGTCGGTCATGGCAGAAGCGTACGAGACCTCCCTCTCCGCGTACATCCTGGAGATGGCCTCCCGGACCGGCCGTCGTCTCCCGCGCGTTCGGCCGATTGCTCCGACGGAAACGCGGGGTTGTCATCAGGTGAGTGGACAAAAGGGGCGAAGGGTGCGTCTCGCGGCGTGATCGGGTAGGGGCGCGGAATGGAGACACCGCTCACTGCCTGGATCGTCCTCATCGCCTTCCTCGTGGTGGTGCTGGTCCTGGACCTCGTCGTGATCCACCGGAAGGCGACGGTGATCTCGATCAAGGAGGCCGCCCTGTGGAGCACCGTTTGGGTGCTGCTGGGCCTCGCCTTCTGCGGTCTGCTGGCGATCTGGCGGGGCCCGGGACCGGCCGAGGAGTACCTGGCGGGCTATCTCATCGAGAAGAGCCTGTCCGTGGACAACATCTTCGTCTTCGCCCTGATCTTCGGGTACTTCGGCATCCCGGACAAATACCAGCACCGGGTCCTGATGTGGGGCATCGTGGGAGCGCTCGCCATGCGGGCGGTCTTCATCATCGTCGGTGCCGCGCTGCTGGACGCCTTCCACGCCACCATCTACGTCTTCGGGGCGCTCCTGCTGCTGACGGCGGTCAAGATCCTCCGGCACGGCGCGACCCAGGTGCATCCCGACCGCAACCTCGTGCTGCGCGCCCTGCGCCGGGTGGCCCCGGTCACCGACCGGCTCCACGGCCAGCGGCTGCTGGTCAGGGTGAACGGGGTCTGGACCGTCACCCCGCTGCTGGCCGCCCTGCTCGTCATCGAGACGACCGACGTCGTCTTCGCCGTGGACAGCATCCCGGCGATCTTCGCGGTCACCCAGGACACGTTCATCGTGTTCGCCGCGAACGCCTTCTCCCTGCTCGGCATGCGCGCCGCCTACTTCCTGATCAGCGGCGCGGCCCGGCGTTTCCGGCACCTCCAGACCGGCCTCGGGGTCATCCTGGCCGGCGTCGGCGTGAAACTCCTGCTCACCGACTTCTACAAGGTGCCGGTGTGGGCGTCGCTGACGTTCATCATCGGCGTCCTCGCCGTCACCTTCGCCATCTCCTGGTACGACACCCGGGGGCCGGACCGCACGCGGCCGGACGTGTGAGCGGCACGTCGGCGCCCCCAGGTCCGTTACGACACCCCGCGCCCCGCGTACATCCTGGCGATGACCTCCTCGATGTCCGGTTCCCGGACGGACAGGTCCACCAGGGGGTAGCGCTCGGCGATGTGGGCGACCAGGGGGGCTGCCGAGCGGCCCGCCGGGAAGGCCAGCCACTGGCGTGGGCCCTCGACGCGGACCACCCGGCCGCCGGGCACCTCGACCGGCGGCAGTTCGCGTTCCAGGTCCACCACCAGGGTCCGCTCGCCCTCCGCCGCCTCGTGCAGCCCGGTGAGCGCGCCGTCGTAGACGAGTCGGCCGTGGTCGATCACCATCACCCGCGAGCAGAGCTGCTCGATGTCCTGGAGGTCGTGCGTGGTCAGCAGGACGGTGGTGCCGCGTTCGGCGTTCAGCTCCTTCAGGAAGCCCCGCACCTTCGCCTTGGAGATTACGTCCAGGCCGATCGTCGGCTCGTCCAGGTACAGCACCTCCGGGTCGTGCAGCAGGGCCGCCGCGATGTCCCCGCGCATCCGCTGGCCGAGCGAGAGCTGTCGTACGGGTACGTCCAGCAGGTCTCCCAGCTCCAGGAGTTCGACGCAGCGTTCCAGGTTCTCGCGGTAACGGGCGTCCGGGACGCGGTACATGCGGTGCGCGAGCCGGTAGGAGTCGATCAGCGGGAGGTCCCACCACAGGGTGGTCCGCTGCCCGAACACCACCCCGATCCGGTGCGCGAGGCGCCGCCGCTCCCGCGCCGGGTCGGTGCCCGCCACCCGCAACCGGCCCCCGCTCGGGGTGAGGATGCCGGTCAGCATCTTGATCGTGGTCGATTTCCCGGCGCCGTTCGGCCCGATGTACCCGACCATCTCGCCCCGCGCCACGCTGAACGACAGCGCGTCCACCGCCCGCACCTCGCGCCGCTCCCGCTTCAGGAACCCGGTCTTCCGGCGCACCTCGAAGACCTTCTCCACCCGGTCCAGCACGATGAAGTCCGCCTCCGGCGCACCCGGCGCGGCCAACGCCCCCGGTCCGGCCACTGCCTCCGGCTCGCCCGTCACTGTCCTCAGCTCCCTGTGCTCCGGTACGAATGAAGTCCCGCCCGCCACGCCAGTCCCGACAGCGCGCAGCAGGCCACCGCGACCAGCGGGGAGGCGAACGCGGTCCACCCCGGCAGGTCCAGCGGATACGGCCGCCCCAGCACGTAGCAGGCGGGCAGCCAGTTGACGAAGGCCAGCGGCAGCAGGAACGTCACCCCGCGCACCAGTTCCTTCCCGAACACCGTCGGCGGGTACTGGAGCAGCGTCGTACCCCCGTAGGTGAACGCGTTCTGCACCTCGGAGGCGTCCTGCGTCACGAACTGGAACGCCGCCCCGGCCACGAACACCGAGCAGAAGATCCCGAACCCGCTCAGCACCGTCACCGGCATCAGCAGCAGCTTCGGCGCCGTCCACACCACGTCCAGCCGGGCCAGCGCCCAGCCCAGCACCAGCGCCCCCTGGAGCACCCGGCCGATCCGGCGCGGCGAGAACCGGTCGGCGGCCACCTGCGCCAGCACCGGCGCGGGCCGCACCAGCAGCGTGTCCAGCGTGCCGTCCCGCACCCTGCGCCCCAGCCGCTCCATCGAGCCGATCGCCAGGTCCGCCAGCCCGAACGACACCGCCGACAGCCCGTACAGGAACGCCACTTCGGGCAGCGCGTACCCGCCCAGCGCCCTCACCCGCGAGAACATGAGCATGATCGCCACGAAGTCGAAGAACGTCGCCGCGAAACTCGTCAGCGTGCTCAGCGCGAAGGACGCCCGGTACGCCATCGTGGACCGCGTCCACATCGCCGCGATCAGGCCGTACGTCCGCAGCCCGGCCGCGATCCGCCCGGTCCCGGCCCACTCGCCGGACCCCGCCCGCTCACCGCCTCCGGCCCACTCGCCGGACCCCGCCCGCTCACCGCCTCCGGCGTGCTCACCCGGCGCGCTCCGTTCCCCGTGGCCGCCCGCCGCCACGCGCTCCGCCTCAGCCACCCTGGACCACCACCCGTCGTGTCGCCGCCGCCTGGATCAACCGGCCCGCGCCCAGCAGCACCACCGCCCAGGCCGCCTGGAAGGCGTACGTGCCCAGCGGATCGGCGTGCCCGAGCAGCACGTCCGCCGGGAGCTGGAGCAGCGACGACCACGGCAGCAGCCGCACGACCTCGCCGAGCGTGCCCGGAAAGACGTTCAGCGGCAGCAGCATGCCCGAGCAGAAGAAGCCGACCAGCCAGGTGATCTGCGCGACCCCGGTGCCGTCCAGCAGCCAGAACGCGGTCAGCGCGACCAGATACCGGAGCCCGAACCCCACCAGCATCGCCAGCAGCACCGCGCCCAGGAAGGCCAGCCAGGTCCCCGCGTCGCGCGGCAGATACAGCGGGAAGCAGAGCGCGCCCACCACGAACGGCACCACTCCGCGCCCCAGCAGCTGGAACATCGCCCGCCCCAGATCGGCCGCGAGCCACCAGAGCTGGAGATCGGCGGGGCGGTACAGGTCCACGGCCACGTCGCCGGTCCGGATGCGCTCCGTCAGCTCCACCTCGACACCGCCGCCCCCGATCGACAGGGTCGCCAGCAGCGCCTGCCCGATCCACACGTAGGTGAGGGCCTGCGCCTGGTCGTACCCTCCCAGGTGCGGTCGTTCGTCCCACAGCGCGCGGTACGTGTAGACAAGGATCAGTCCGAAGACCGTATTGGTGAACACCCCTGCCGCGGTGGCGGCGCGGTACGTCGCGTACCGTCTGAATCCCCCCACCGCGACGGCTCCGTACAACCGTCCCGCGCCCACACCAGTCAGCCTCCCCGGACCGCTCGACACCGAAGCGCAGGAGACTAGTGCGGAGGTACGGCGAACGGCCACGTGTTTTCCCTGGAAGCGGGCCGGAATCCGGGAACGGAAAGCCCGGCGCGAGAGTCTTCATCAGGGGCGCAACAGGCGTACGAGGCGTATGAGGCGTACGGAAAACGTACGACGCGAAACAGGAGTCCGTGCACGACATGAGCGACGAGCCGCAGCCGCAGCACCACGAGGGCGGGGCACCGGATCGACCCCTGCCGGCTGAAGGGCGGCCCGGTGAACCGGGGGGCAGCGCGGAGGGGCGCGGGGCGACGACCCCGCCCGCCGCCGACGCCGAGAACACTCGTAAGGGGGGTGTCGAGGGGCGCCCCGTTGACGCGAAGGTGCCGCCGCAGGCAGCGCCTCGCGGGCCCGGCCCCGGGTCGGAGGCACCGGGCACGTCCGGCACGTCCTCCGCCACCTCCGGTTCCTCCGGTTCCGAGGCCGACCCCGGTGCGGCCCGTGCCGCCCGGCGGGCCGCGATGGCCGCCCAGTTGGGGAGCCAGGGGCAGCCCGGGCGGAAGGACGAGGCCCGGGGCGGAGCCGGGGCGGACACCGCGTCCGGCGCCAAGTCCGTTGCCCAGGAAGCCGATTCCGCCGGGGAACCGGCCGCGAAGGACGCCGAGGGCAACCCGCGCGCGGCCCGACGCGCCGCGCTGGCCGCCCAGTTGGGCGGTACGGAGACCACGGCCACGCCGAGCTCCGGTGCGGGCGGCACGGGCGGTGCGGGCGTACCGGCCCAGGCGTCCGGGGCGGGGGAGCGGCCCGCGGGTGCGCAGGGGGCGCGGAAGCAGCCCGCGGGGAAGCCTGCGGGGGAGTCCGCCGGGAAGCCCGCCGGGCAGACCTCGGGGAACGCGGCGCCCGCCGCCAGCCCCACCCCGGCGGTCAAGGCGGCCGACCCCGCCAAGCCCGCCGTCCCCGCCCCGGCCGCCGGGCCGAGCGCTCTCGCCGAGGGCGCCGACAGCACCCAGGTCCTGCGCCGGGTCAACGCGCCCCGCGCGCCCAAGGACGCCGCCACGCAGGCGACGCGGGCAGCCGGGGCCGCCGAGGCAGCCGAGAGCACGCAGGTGCTCCGCCGGGCCAACGCGCCGCGCGAGCCGGAGCAGCCGAAGCAGGGGCAGGCGAAGCAGTGGCAGGCGAACCCGGGGCAGCCGAAGCCGGGCGAGTCCGGAGGGGAGCGGCCCCAGCAGGGTCGGCCCCAGCCGGGGCGCCCGGGTCCCACCGGCGCGACCACCTCCGCGTCCGGTGCGGCGGGCGTGACCGCCCCGATTCCGCGCACCCCCACCCCCGTACCGCCCGCGAGCGGTAACCCCTCCGGCCCGGCGGGTCCCTCGGGTCCCACCGGCCCCGGTGGCGGAGGCGGCGGGAACGGGGACGGCAGCGGCGGCGGAGACGGCAAGAAGCCCAAGAAGCGCAAGCGCACCGGCTGGCGCCGTCTGTTGCCCACCTGGCGCATGCTGCTGGGCACCGCCGTACTCGGCGTACTCGCCGTGATCGGCCTGTTCTTCGTCGGCTACTCGATGGTGCAGATCCCGTCCGCCAACGCCCTCGCCATCAAGCAGGGCAACGTCTACCTCTACGCCGACGGTTCCCAGCTCGCCCGCGACGGCGAGATCAACCGCGAGATCGTCTCCCTGGCGCAGATGTCCAAGGCCGCCCAGCACGCCGTACTGGCCGCCGAGGACCGGGACTTCTACACCGAGTCCGCCATCGATCCCAAGGCGATGCTCCGCGCCGGATGGAACACGGCCACCGGCAAGGGCAAGCAGTCCGGCTCGACCATCACCCAGCAGTACGTCAAGAACTACTACCTGGCCCAGGAGCAGACGGTCACCCGCAAGGCCAAGGAGTTCTTCATCTCGGTCAAGCTCGACCGCACCAAGTCGAAGAACGACATCCTGGCGGGCTACCTCAACACCAGCTACTTCGGCCGCAACGCGTACGGCATCCAGGCCGCCGCCCAGGCGTACTACGGCGTGGACGCCACCGACCTCGACCCGGCCCGCGCCGCCTACCTCGCCGCACTGGTCAACGCGCCCAGCGAGTACGACGTCGTCGCGCACCCGGAGAACAAGCCCGCCGCCCTCGCCCGCTGGAACTACGTGCTGGACGGCATGGTCAAGAAGGGCTGGCTCGCCGAGTCCGAGCGGCAGGGCATGAAGTTCCCGATGCCGAAGGAGCAGACGGTCTCCACCGGGCTCTCCGGGCAGCGCGGCTATCTGGTCGAGGCGGTCAAGGACTACCTGACCGAGCACAAGATCCTCACCCGCGAGGAGCTCCAGCGCGGCGGCTACCGCATCACGACGACGTTCGACCGGAACAAGCAGAACGCCTTCGAGAAGGCCGTCAACGACCAGCTGATCTCCAAGCTGGACAAGAAGAACCGCAAGGCCGACACCTACGTCCGCGCGGGCGGCGCCTCCGTCGATCCCCGGACCGGCAAGGTCGTCGCCATCTACGGCGGCATCGACTACGTGAAGCAGTACACCAACGGCGCGACCCGCGGTGACTTCCAGGTCGGCTCCACCTTCAAGCCGTTCGTCTTCACCTCCGCCGTGCAGAACTCCTCCACCACGCAGGACGGCCGCCCGATCACCCCGACCACGTACTACGACGGCACCAGCAGCCGCCCCGTGAAGGGCTGGAGCGGCGGGCCGTACGCCCCGGAGAACGAGGACGAGAAGTCGTACGGCCAGATCACCGTCAGCAAGGCGACCGACCTGTCGGTGAACTCGGTGTACGCCCAGATGGCCGTGGACGTCGGCCCCGCGAAGGTCAGGAAGACCGCGGTGGACCTCGGCATCCCCGAGGACACCAAGGACCTCCAGCCGTACCCGTCCATCGCGCTCGGCACCGCCAACGCCAGCGTGCTGGACATGGCGGAGGCGTACGCCACCCTCGCCAACCACGGTGAGCACGGCACGTACACCATGATCGACAAGATCACGAAGGACGGCACCGACGTCATCAGGCTGCCCGGCCGCGACACCCGGCAGGCCGTGAGCCGTGAGGCCGCCGACACCACCACCTCGGTGCTGCGCAGCGTCGTGCAGAGCGGTACGGCCATCGCCGCGCAGGCGGCCGGCCGTCCGGCGGCCGGTAAGACCGGTACGGCGGAGGAGGACACGGCCGCCTGGTTCGCGGGCTACACCCCGGACCTCGCCACCGTGGTCTCCGTCATGGGCCAGGACCCGGTCACCGCGCAGCACAAGTCGCTCTACAACGCGCTCGGCGTGCCCCGGATGAACGGTGGCGGCCCGCCCACCGCCATCTGGGCGCAGTACACCCGCGCCGCGCTGAAGGGGAAGCCGGTCGCCGACTTCGACCTCCAGCTCATGCCGGACGCCGACAAGCCCCAGCAGCCCACCGGCGACCCGTCCGCCCCGCCCGCCACTCCCGGCGACGGCGGTACGACCACCACCGGCGGCCAGACCGACGGCGCCCCCAGCGGCACCCCGACCGACGGCACGGCCGGTACCCCCGGCGACGGCGGCGCCACCAACGGCGGTACGCCCCCCGACGGGGGCGCCACCACGGACGGCGGCACCACCACCGGCACGACGGGCGGCACCCCGGGCGGCGGCACGGCCGACGGCGGTGCCACCGGCACCCCGGGCGGCGCGGCCACCGGCGGCGGCACTCCCGGCGGCGCCGCCGGGGGAGGCCCCGCGGGCGGCGGCACGGCGGGGACGAGCCCGATCGGCGGGACGTTCCCATAGCGCCGGGGTCCGGCACGGTGCGCGGATGACCGGGCCGGACGACCGCGTCCGCACGACCGCGTACGGATGACCAGGTACGGATGACCAGGTACGGATGAAGGCCCGCCGGGGTCGGGGTCCCTGTTTCCAGGGCTTCCTTCCGGCGGGCCTTCGCCGTGCACGGGCGCGGGCGCCGCGAGGCGGGATTGTGGAGCCAGGCCCTAATGGCCCCCGGTCGCCTTCAGTCCCACCACGGCGACCAGCAGCAGGCACACGAAGAAGATCCGGGCCGCCGTGACCGGCTCGCCCAGCACGACCATGCCCAGAACGGCGGCCCCGGCCGCGCCGATGCCGACCCACACCCCGTACGCCGTACCGATGGGCAGGGAGCGGGCCGCGTACGACAGCAGCAGCATGCTGGCGACGATCCCGGCGCCGGTCAGCACGCTGGGGACGGGACGGGTGAAACCCTCGCTGTACTTCACACCTCCGGGACCGGGGCTCCCCGGGATTTCCCTGGGAGTCCCTCGGGACTTCTCTGGGGTGCGTCGTCTTTGCGGGGCCCGGTACGGCGCGTCTCGTCGGGTATCCGGCCGACGGTAGCAAGGGGACGGCCGGGGCGGGAGCGGGGCGGGAACGGGAACGGCGAAGGGGCCGGTGACGATGGTCACCGGCCCCTTCGCGGCCGTTCGGGTCCCGCTGTGGTGATCCGGGTCAGAGATAGAGCCCGGTGGAGTCCTCGGCGCCCTCGAACCGGTCGGCGGCCACCGCGTGCAGGTCGCGCTCACGCATCAGGACGTACGCCACACCCCGCACCTCGACCTCGGCCCGGTCCTCCGGGTCGTACAGGACCCGGTCGCCGGTCTCGACGGTGCGGACGTTCTGGCCCACGGCCACGACCTCCGCCCAGGCCAGCCGCCGCCCGACCGCCGCCGTGGCGGGGATCAGGATGCCGCCGCCCGAGCGGCGCTCGCCCTCCCCGGAGTCCTGCTTGACCAGAACCCGGTCGTGCAGCATCCGGATGGGCAGCTTGTCGTGCTGCGGGTCGTTGTGCTCGTTCCTCTTGGCGCTCACGCCTCGAACCTACCTGCCCCGCGCCCGCCCGTACGACCCGGTCAGCCCCGGCGCCTGCGCGCACCCAGGGCGAGCAGGCCCACGACCCCGACCACGACGAGCGCGGCCGGAACCACCCGCTCCAGGCGGGGCGAGCCCTGGTCGTCCACGAACTGCGCCCTGACGTCACTCACCACCCGGTTGACCTGCACGTATGCCCGGCCGACCGTGTGATCGACGTTGGCGACGACCTTGGCCTTGGCGTCTCCGACGATCGTCCTGGGGTGCACCCGCACCCCGATCTCGTCGAGCGTCTCGGCCAGCACGTCGCGGCGGCGCTTGATGTCCGCCTCGATCTGCGCCGCTGTCCTGGTGTCCGACGTGTCCGCCACCGTACGGCCTCCGAAGTCTGCTGATGTCTGTCCTGGACAGTCTGTCAGTTCCCGGCCGCGCCGCACCTCAACGCCCCCCGTTACGCTGGACCGATGAGCGAGCGACTCCAGCCCGGCGACGTGGCCCCCGCCTTCACCCTCCCCGACGCCGACGGCAAGCAGGTGTCCCTGTCGGACCACAAGGGCCGCAAGGTCATCGTCTACTTCTACCCCGCCGCCCTCACCCCCGGCTGCACCAAGCAGGCGTGCGACTTCACCGACAACCTGGAACTCCTGGCAGGCGCGGGCTACGACGTCATCGGCATCTCCCCCGACCAGCCCGAGAAGCTCGCCAAGTTCCGCGACACCGAGTCCCTGAGGATCACCCTCCTCGCCGACCCCGACCACCACACCCTCGACGCCTACGCCGCCTACGGCGAGAAGAAGAACTACGGCCGCACCTACCAGGGCGTCATCCGCTCCACCGTCGTCGTGGACGAACACGGCAAGGTGGAACGAGCCCTCTACAACGTCCGCGCCACGGGCCACGTCGCCAAGATCATCAAGGATCTGGGCATCTGACCCGTCTGCCTGCCCGTCTGTCTGCCCCTGCCCGCCCCCGACCGTACGGGGTGCGGGCGGGCGCCCCGTACGCGACCACCCGGCACGTGCTGTGCCGTCGCGGACCGGACCGCAGGCACCCCGCCGGTCGGGCCGGGCCCGGGCGCCGGGCCGCCGTCACCGGTACGCGGTGCCGAGGAGGGCGTCGCCGGTCGGACGGTGACCAGTAGAGTGGGTGCCCGCTGAGGGCCCGTATCCCAGCTGGCTAGAGGATGCCGGTTTAGGTCCGGTATGTCGTGGGTTCGAGTCCCACCGGGCCCACAGAGGGAGAGACCTCGCACCGAAGACCAAAGGTGCGGGGTCTTTCCGTGCGCCGGTCTCCTCGCTCCGCGCCGGTCAGCCCAGCAACTCCCGCACCACCGGTATCAGTGCGCGGAACGCCTTGCCCCGGTGGCTTATCGCGTTCTTCTCGGGCGGGGTGAGTTCGGCGCAGGTGCGGGTGTCGCCGTCGGGCTGGAGGATCGGGTCGTAGCCGAAGCCGTGGGTGCCGGTGGGTTCGGTGCGGAGGGTGCCGGTGAGGCGGCCCTCGACCACGCGTTCGGTGCCGTCGGGCAGGGCCAGGGCCGCCGCGCAGGCGAAGTGGGCGGCCCGGTGTTCGGGGGCGATGTCGGAGAGCTGGGCGAGCAGCAGATCGAGGTTGGCCCGGTCGTCGCCGTGCCGGCCCGCCCAGCGGGCGGAGAAGATGCCGGGGGAGCCGTTCAGCACGTCCACGCAGAGACCGGAGTCGTCGGCCACCGCGGGCAGGCCGGTCGCCCGGGCCAGCGCGTGCGCCTTCAGCAGCGCGTTCTCCGCGAAGGTCACCCCGGTCTCCTTGACGTCCGGCACCTCGGGGAAGGCGTCGGCGCCCACCAGCTCGTGGGGGAGACCGGCGTTGGCCAGGATGGCCCTCAGCTCGGTGATCTTTCCGGCGTTGCGTGTGGCGAGAATCAGGCGGGTCATGGAGTCAGTATTCCCGGTGCGGGTCCCCCGCATCTCGGGGATGTCCCTGGTCCGCCCCTGATCCATGCCGGAGGCGGATCTCATGGTTCTCCCCGAGGCAGCCCGGCTGCCCCGGGGAGAACCGTGGCCTACGGCAGGCCCGCCGCCGGGGGCAGGGGCGGACCGCCGGGGCCCGTGTCGGGGTCGGGGCGGGTCGCCTTCGCCGCCTGGCGGGCCTTCCCGGCCACCGCCGTCAGCGGACGCGCGATGTCCTCCAGGGACCGCCGCTCCGCGTTCACCGCGAGGAACGCGGCCACCAGACCCGCCGCGCACATCAGACCCGCGCCGATCGAGAACGCCAGCGCGGTGTCCCCGACCCGCCCGCTGCCGGTGAGGTCCGCGAAGATCAGCGGGCCGCTGATGCCACCGGCGGCCGTACCGATGGCGTAGAAGAAGGCGATGGACATCGCCCGCGTCTCCATCGGGAAGATCTCCGACACCGTGAGGTACGCGCTGGACGCGCCCGCCGAGGCGAAGAACAGCACCACGCACCAGCACGCCGTCAGCGTGGTCGCGCTCAGCGCACCCCGGTCGAACAGCCACGCCGTACCGAACAGCAGCAGCCCGGACAGCAGGTACGTCGAGGAGATCATCACCCGCCGCCCGACCGTGTCGAACAGCTTGCCCAGCAGCAGCGGGCCGAAGAAGTTGCCGACCGCGATCACCGCGAAGTAGTAGCCGGTGTGGTCGGACGGCACCTTGTAGAACGTCGTCAGGATCGCGCCGAAGCCGAAGGTGATGGCGTTGTAGAGGAACGCCTGCCCGATGAACAGGGAGAATCCGAGCACCGCCCGCTTGCGGTACTGCCCGAACACCGTCGCCGCGATCTCCCGGAACGTGATGCTCTTCCGCTGCTCGATCTCCAGCTCGCCCCGCGGCTCCGCCAGCGGCTCGCTCCGCTCCGCAGCGATCCGCCGCTCGATCCCGCCGACGATCTCCTCCGCCTCCGCGTCCCGCCCGTGGATCAGCAGCCACCTCGGACTCTCGGGCACATGCCGTCGCACCAGGAGGATCACCAGGGCGAGTACGGCACCCAGCGCGAACGTCAGCCGCCAGCCGAGGTCCGCCGCGATCAGATCCGTGTTCAGCGCGACGATCGACAGCAGCGAACCGCCCACCGCGCCCAGCCAGAAGCTGCCGTTGATGATCAGGTCCACCCGGCCCCGGTAGTCCGCCGGGATCAGCTCGTCGATCGCGGAGTTGATCGCCGCGTACTCGCCGCCGATGCCGAAGCCCGTCAGGAACCGGAACAGCAGGAACCACCAGGGCGCGAAGGACACAGCCGTCAGCGCGGTCGCCGCGAGATAGACCACCAGGGTGATCATGAAGAGGTGCTTGCGGCCGAAGCGGTCGGTCAGGCGCCCCCAGAACAGCGCTCCCACGCAGGCGCCCGCGACGTACAGCGCGGCGGCCAGGCCCGTGACCTGGCCCGAGGAGATGTCCAGGCCGCTGCCCGGTTCGGAGAGGCGGCCCGCGATGTTGCCGACGACCGTGACCTCAAGGCCGTCCAGAATCCATACGGTGCCGAGGCCGATCACCACGGTCCAGTGCCAGCGGGACCACGGGAGGCGGTCCAGTCTTGCCGGGATGTCGGTCGTGATCGTCCTGGTCCGGACCGGGTCGTTCGGTCGGCCGGTGTGCGGTGTGCTCATGGACTCCCCTCCACGTCGAGGAACGGGGGGCGGGTGCCCGCGTCTGCGTCGAGTAGGCGGTGGGTTCATGATCCGGGGGGTTGGAGGGGTGTGCGAGGCGTGGGAGTTTTTCGTGGCATCCGGGGGCGGTTTCACCACCGCCCCAACCCCCAAGGCGCCCCCACCCGGAGGTTTACGCGCCTCTGCTCACTTAAGCCGTGCCGAACACCCCCACTGTCCCCGCCCCCTTTACTGCCCCTCAGCCCCCGAACCCCCGGGAGATGGCGAAGATCGCCAGCCCCGCCAGTGACCCCACCACGGTTCCGTTGATGCGGATGAATTGGAGGTCGCGGCCGATGTGGGCCTCGATCTTGCGGGTGGTGTGTTCGGCGTCCCAGCCGGCGACGGTGTCGGTGATGAGGGAGGTGATCTCGTCGCGGTAGGTGGTGACGACGTAGACGGCGGCGCTCTCGACCCAGCCGTCCACCTTGCCCTGCATGGGGGAC
This sequence comes from Streptomyces corallincola, assembly GCF_019104725.1. Taxonomy (GTDB): domain Bacteria; phylum Actinomycetota; class Actinomycetes; order Streptomycetales; family Streptomycetaceae; genus Streptomyces; species Streptomyces corallincola. Next base: position 152,213 of record NZ_JAHRXF010000008.1, read on the forward strand.
TCACCGGCGAGGCGCTGCCCGAGGGAGAGGAGGGCGGCGCGGACGCGGAGGCGGAGTTCGCTGCGTTCGTCGTCGGCGGCGGTGACGATCATGGAGCGTACGGCCGTCCAGGTGGAGGCGATGAGGTCCTGGACCTCGCCCCGCCCGAGGACCTCGCGCTTGAGGCGTTCCACCCGCGCCCGCGTCTCCGAGTCGGACTGGAGGTCGGCGGCGAAGTCGGTGAGGAAGCGGTCGAGGGCACCGCGCGCGGGATGGGCGGGCATGTCGCGCATCTCGGTGACGAAGCGGAGCAGCTCCTTGTAGACGCGCTCGCCGACCCGCTTGTCCACGAAACGCGGCGTCCAGCCGGGCGCGCCGCCCTCCACGGCGACCATCACATCGCCCCGGTGCAGCACCAGCCAGTCGTGCGCGCGGCTCACCACGAGGTCCACCACCCGCCGGTGCCCGCCGTCGGCCACCACCCGCTCCAGCAGCTTGCCGAGACCGGGCGCGATCTCCTGCGCGTCGGCCCGCCGGGTGATCGCCTCGCCCACGACGGCCTGCACATCGGAGTCGCGCAGCACGGTCAGCGCCCCGCGCAGCGCGGTCGCCAGCTCCCGCGTGACCCGGTCCGCGTGCTCCGGTTCGGCCAGCCAGGTGCCGAGCCGCCCGCCGATGCCGACGGCGCGCAGCCGCTGCCGTACGACGTCGCCGGAGAGGAAGTTCTCCCCGACGAACTCGCCCAGCGAGACCCCGAGCTGGTCCTTCTTGGTCGGAATGATCGCCGTGTGCGGGATGGGCAGCCCCAGCGGGTGCCGGAACAGCGCGGTCACCGCGAACCAGTCCGCGAGCGCGCCCACCATGCCCGCCTCGGCGGCGGCGGCCACGTACCGTGCCCAGGTGCCCGCGCCCTGGTGCGAGGCGACCGTGGCGAGCACGTAGACCACGGCGACGAGCAGCAGCAGCCCGGTCGCCGTCAGCTTCATCCGCCGTACCCCGCGCCGCCGTTCCTCGTCGGCCGGGGTGAAGGCGTTCATGGTCCGGTACGACGGGCCGGTCCGCGCCGCATTCCCCGTACCCGTACCCGTGCCCGTACCCGCACTCGTGCCCGCCGTCCTGCTGCGTTCCATCTGCTCCACCCGTTCGGTGATCCCGCACACAATTGTCCCTTCCCGACCGACTTACGGAACGGAAGAGAAGTTCCCGGCGTCTGACTGTCCGGAAGTTCCGGCAGGGACCTGTCAGCTTCCTCCCCTCGTGCCACATCATGGGGGACACCGGATCGGAGCCCGCGCTCCCGTCTTCCGAGGAGAAGAACGCCAGCATGACCAAGCGTCATGGTTATGCCGTCCTGAGTGCCCTGGTCGCACTCGTCGTGGCGCTGTCCGCCGCCATATACGTGTCGGCCCGCGCCGACGACGGCTCACCCCACCGCGGCACGCCCGCCGCCGCCGAACGGCCGCACCGCGACTCCTCCGTCGCCCCGGCCTCCGCCGGGACCTGGGTCGGCGGCTGGGCCACCGCCCCGGTCGGCGGTGAGCCCGGCACCGAGGCCGAGGGCCTGGCCGGCCGCTCGGTCCGCAACGTCGTCCACACCGGTGTCGGCGGCACGGGTGCCCGGATCACGCTGTCCAACCTCTACGGCCAGTCGCCGCTGACGATCTCGCACGCCTCGCTGGCGGTCGCGGCCTCCCCGAACTCGCCCACGGCGGTGACGGGCAGCATGCGGCGCCTCACCTTCGGCGGCGCGTCCGGCACGGTGATACCCGCGGGCGGCCAGGTCGTCAGCGACGCGGTCCGCCTCACGGTCCCGCGTGCCACGGACATGCTGGTCACCACGTACTCCCCGACCCCGTCCGGCCCGGTCACCTACCACCCGCGCGCCCGCCAGATGTCGTACGTCGCCGACGGCGACCGCACCGAGGACGCGACCGGCACGCCGTACACCCAGCAGACGCCGTACTGGCGCTACGTGACCGCCCTCGACGTGCTGAGCAACGAGGCGACCGGTACGGCCGTGATCTTCGGCGACTCCATCACCGACGGCGTCACCTCGACGATCGGCGCCAACCGGCGCTGGCCGGACGTGCTGTCCGGGCGGCTGCGCGCGGCGCTCGCGGGCGGGGCGGCGCTGCCCCACTACGCGGTGGTCAACGAGGGCATCAGCGGCAACCAGGTCCTCGCGGACGGCCTCGGCCGCCCCGCCGAGAACCAGAGCGGCATCGGCCGCTTCGGCCGGGACGTGCTCTCCCGGACCGACGTCAAGGTCGTCGTCATCGACCTCGGCGTCAACGACATCCTGCGCAACCCGCGCCTCGCGGACCCCGACCGCATCGTCGGCGGCCTGCGCACCCTGGTCCGCGACGCCCACGCCCACGGGCTGCGGGTCGTCGGCGCGACCCTGATGCCGTTCGGCGGGCACCTCGGCTCGACCCCGGCGCGCGAGGGCGTACGGGAACGGGTGAACGCCGAGATCCGCACCGGGCACGTCTTCGACGCGTACGTGGACTTCGACAAGGCCCTCCGCGACCCGACCGACGTCCACCGCCTGAGCCCGCGCTACGACTCCGGCGACCATCTCCACCCCAGTGACCGCGGGTTCCAGGAGATGGCGGACGTCTTCGACCTGGAGTCGCTGAAGGGCGCGGGGCAGGCGGAGCTGTAGGAGCCGTCGCGCGCGGGCACGGTCTCAGGCGCGGCGGTCGGCGACGGCCCAGGAGGCGAGGGCGACGGCCCCGGCGACGCCGAGGACGGACGGCCAGGCGCCGACCTTCTTGGCGAGCGGGTGCGAGGCGCCGAAGGCGACGACATAGGCGCCGGTCAGCACCTGGGCGGCGGTGCCGCCCGCGCGCCGACGCCACTGAAGATGCGCGGCGGCCCCGGCCACGGCCAGCACCGCCCCGCCCCACTCCCGCCTCCCGCTCCACCGCGCGACACCGTACCCACCGACGAGTCCGCCCGCGGCGACGAGTGAGCTGGGTACTTCGGCCATGAATGTCTCCTCTGCTGTGCGTGTACGAGCTTCGTGCGGCTTCGTACGGAGTGGAGGCTAGCCCGCCGGGACGCGGCCGGGTCGGCGACCCCGGGTGTCCTGGAGGGGAGGGCGGTGAGGGGATGCCGGTGGCGGGGGAGAGGTGACGGGGACGGTGACGGCGGCCGAACGAGTCACCGGAACCCGAAGCGCGCGACCCCGCTCCATGTCGCACTTTGGCCCAACTCCGGCTCATGCGGGCCGGATTACGGGGTACGGGCCCTTCCGGTGTGCAGAAGGCCACCGCTCAAGGCCACCGCTCAAGGCCCCAAGGTCGGCGGCCCCGCAGCCCCGGAGAAGGAGTTCCCGATGACCGTGACGACCCCGCACCCCAGACTCGCCGCGCCCGCACTCGGCTGGCCCGAGCTGACGGAAGCGGTGCGCGAGGCGGGCCGCTACGAGACGGCCCCGGAGGCGGAACAGATCACCCGCACCGTCCTCTCCGCCCTCGGCACCCAGGTCACCGGCGAGGAACGCGTCTCCCTGGCCCAGTCCCTCCCCCACGAGGCCGCCCTCCTGATCGCCGCGGAGATCCCCTCCACCACCCCGCTGACAGCCCGCGAGTTCGTGGAGTCCGTCGCGGCCCGCCTCCCCGACACCACCCCCGCCACCGCCCGCTGGCACACCACCTCAGTCCTCACCACCCTCTCCACCCACCTCCCCACCCCCTTGACCGCAGCCCTGCTCACCCAACTTCCGAGCGGCTACGCGTTCCTGTTCGGCCGAGCAGAACTGGCCGCACCGGCCTGACAGGGTCCGGAACCACGTGGCACCGCCGTCTCTGTTCTCTGGCTCTGGACGGTGGCGTTTGCCTGCTCTGCGCGGGGAAAGGCGGCCGGCCGCTACCGCAGGGACGCCCGCAGAAGCGTGCCGGCCTCGTTAGCCGCGCCCGCGTCGTGCAGCGCGGCAGAAGCCACGATGACGCGCGCGGCGCTCTCGTCGCGTCCGTAGACGTGGATGAGGTTGTCCGCGAGCAAGTCCTGCTTCTCCGCTCTTAGTTCGAGGATGAGCAGGGCGGTCTCGACCGGGGTCAGAAGCTCCGTGGCGGTCCGCCGTACGGTGTTGAACGCTTCGTCGGCTCTGCCCGCCCTGTTCAGGGCCGCCGCCTGGGCCGCCACTTGCTTTGCCGTGGCCAAAGGCTTGTTGTTCCGCTGCCGGTCCCCCGTCTGATGGGGGACCGGCAGCGGAGTAACGGTTTCCGGACGCCGACGAGCGTCGGCCCGACGGGTCCGCAGAGCGGCGTTCTTCCTCTTCAGTACCCGTACTTTGCCGTTCATGAGCTGCGCGTACTTCCTCGCCGACGAGAGCTGCCGCTCGCACTCATGGCAGGAGAGGCATGTTCCGCCGGGCTCGCCCCGCTGCTCTGGCAGTTCGCCTCTGCGTTCGCGGACCGCGAGCCTGTGCAGATCCAGCAGATCCGCCAGGGTGATGCCGACCTCTTTGCCAGCGGCGACGGCATCCGCCTCCGCCGCTTCGTGGAGAGCGCGCAAAAAGGGCGCTTTGGGAACTCTAATGTCGGAGAGATAGCGGGACAAGGAGGATGAATCGGAGTTAAAACGGTCCGCCGCCTCTTGCTGGCTGGGCATGTCGTGCGTCATTGCCCTGGAATTGCCGTCCTCATGCCGTCGCAGCAGGACGAACAAGGAGTGGAGTGCCAACGCCAGCTGCCGTTTCCGCGGAGGAATCGATTCCGGGATGGGCTTATCCAGCCAGGAGCGCCTGCGCGACGCCGCCCGGCCATCTGCCGTGGTCGATGCCATGAAGTCTCTCGTCCCCCTATGGGCCAGTAAGTCCCGATTGGTGCAGGTCATAGCTGGTGTGTGCTCGACTTCATTGTGCATCAGTTGACCTGTTCTCCAGTCCTGCGATTGCTCACCAGTTTCCTTGCTTTCAAAAAGCAGAATTGCTTTTCCGTAAGCAAGTCGCCGCTTTAACTTGCTTGACCCGAGCAAGTCCTGAAGATGGAGAATCGGGCTGGACATGTGAGGCACTCGTGGTGTGAGCTTTTCCGTGAGCCGCTGTGTAGTGGGGGGACTGCGAAGCCCGTACGCATCTCCGTTCGGATAGAGCGCGGGATGTGTCCGCTTCGCATGCTGACGGTGTACCCGCTTGGCATGTGTCAGTGAAATACTCGGAGGTATTGCCGCATGGAGCAGATCCCGTCCTACCAGGACGAGAAGTTCGGCAGCATGGTGCGGGGCGCGCTGTGGCTGCTGACGGAGGTGGGCGAGGGAGAGGTCTTCACCAAGTCGCAGCTGCGGGAGGCATTCCCGGAGGTCGCCCAGATTGACCGCCGTCTGCGTGACCTGCGTGACCACGGCTGGCGTATCGATACGAGCCGCGATGACCCGTCCCTGCTCCAGCAGGAACAGCGTTTCGTGACCCGCGGTGCCGACGTGTGGATCCCCGGCAGGTCCAAGGCGCCCAAGCACAAGGCGAGTCTGACCGACACCCAGCGGGCCAAGGTGCTCAGGGATGACAACTTCCTGTGCAGGTCGTGCGGTGTCGGGGCCGGCGAGGCATACGAGGGCAGCGGTGGTATCGACCTGGCCAAGCTGAATGTAGCCCGCCGTAAGGTGATGCGTTCTGGCGAGGCGGAGTACCAGCTCATCACCGAATGCAAGCGCTGCGGTTCTGGCGGAGGCAAGGAGCGCGAGGTTGACCTGGACATGTTGCAGGAACTCGTAGAGGCCCTTGCCCCTCTGGAACAGAGCCTCCTGGCGAAGTGGATCGAGGCGGACCAGCGCACCTTCCACCCACTGGAGAAGGTGTGGGGCATCTACCGGTCCCTGCCCGCGGATTCGCGTGCCGAGCTGGCGCGGACCCTGGATGAGACGGCTCGCTGACCGGGTTCCGGCAGCCAAGCGGGACAGGACCGGCAGCACAAAGGGAGGGAAGAGTCATGGTGAGGGAGTTTCCGCCGCCGCCGCGTGCGGAGCAGTTCAGCGACCTGATCAAGAAGAGGCTTGATGAGGTGAAGGAGTCGGGAGGCACCCGGGAGACGGTCACCGTTGACTGGAACGGGCAGCAGATCCATGTCGATGTCATCGACCTGCCGCTGGGCGGTCTGTATCTGAACCCCGGCACGCACCGCATCCGCGCGCAGCGGTCGCACAAACCGGACCAGGACGAGAACCTGGACAGGGACCCCTTCGGCGAGAAGGGGCAGGAGTATCTGAGCGCCCTGCTCATGGCCCGGCCCGCCAACCCGGACCTGCGCGACCCTGATTTCGACAAGCTGAAGGACGACCTGCAGCAGTTCGGCCAGAACGATCCCGGTCTCGTCACCCACCACGGTGTCCTGGTCAACGGCAATACGCGCGCCGTCGCCCTGCGCAAACTCGGCCAGCAGACCATGCGGGTGGGTGTGCTCCCGTCGTCGTTCACGCAGGCTGACGTCGATGCCGTCGAGCTGGCCCTCCAGCTCCGCCAGGACCAGCGCCGTGACTACTCCTACATCAACCGTCTCCTGGCGATGGAGGAGCAGGCAGCGCTCGGCCGCACGCCGGAACAGATCGCCAGAGAGTTCCGCATCCGGACGGCGACTTATCACCAGGAGCGCTGGATTCTCAGCGTTATCAAGGATCTGAACGACCGCAGCGCGAGCGGCGGGGGCATCGCGCTGCGGCTTGTTGACTGGGAGGGTGCCCAGGAGCGGCTCAAGGAGCTTCAGCGCCTGTACGTGAGGCTGGAGAGCCTGGACCGGGACCAGGCCGAGATCCTCAAGGAATGGCGGCTGGCCGCCATCCTCATGGACTTCTCCAAGACGGACGTCCGGCACATCGACGAGGTGTTCCTGCAAGCGGGTTACCTGGGGAAGGAACTCCCAGGAGAGCTGGCGCAGGGAGAGTCCGCCGCCCCGGCCGTGGCCGTCTCCATCCCCGGACTGGGGCTGGAAGTGCCGGCGGCCACGTCCGCGGTGTCCGCTGCCCGTGAGCTGAACGACCGCATCCTGCGCGCTGCCGCCACCGTCCGTAACATGGCCGCCGCACTGCCCGACAGTGAGAAAGCCCAGGCCCAGGCGCTCCTCGACAACGCCAAGGGCGCCTTCGACCGCGCGATCGACAGTCACGGCCGGGACGCGCGTGTCCGCAAGCGGAAGCAGCTCGCTCCGGCCCGGCTCGCAGACGCCTGCGCCAATATCGATCAGTGCGTCGTGGAACTCGTCCAGGCCCGGACCTCCAACAGCCTTGACGAGGAAGCCTTCGACGACGCGGTGGTGAAGCTCCAGAACAGTCTGCGCAAGCTCGCTCAGCAGGCCGGCCGTGGCATTCCGAATCCCGGTGACGGGGTCACCTGGCTGCTCGCCGCCGCTGTCGCCGAGGGGGCTCAGTGACGGAAACGTCTCTGCTGCTTGGTCTCGACGACTCGCGCACGCGTGTGGTCCTGCGGACCACCGAGCGCTACCGTCAGGATCTCGTTGAGCTGGCTGCCCGGTTCCGCAGCGGCGGCCAGCTTGGCACGCTGTCCGCCTCCGTGGCGCTGGACGATCTTCTCGCTGACCTGAGTGTGCTCAGCGGATGGCCCGACCACCAGGGCGTTCAGTGGGCACCCGAACTCCAGAGGCTCGTCACGGGAGTTGTCCAGGACGCCCGGCGGGTCGGGGAGCGGCTGTCCGGCACCGAGGTGCCAGGCGAAGTCGCCCCGGATGATGTGCCGGGGATGCTCGGTGACGACTGGAAGGCCGACCTCAACGAGTTCCAGCGCCGGGACATCGCCAAGCTCCTGTCTCTGGGGCATGGGGCGAACTTCAGTGTGCCCGGCGCCGGCAAGACCCGGACCGCACTCGCCGTCTACGCTGCCCAGCGCGCCGCGGGCAACGCCACCCGGCTGCTGGTCGTATGCCCCAAGTCCGCTTACGAGTCATGGAGTTACGAGACAGGGGGCAGTTTCACCTATCCCCTGCGCACGCATGTGCTGGAAGGCCCCCTGGACCAGTGGGCGGAGGTACTGATCGTCAACTACGAGCGGCTGGACCGATCGCTGCCCCTGCTCGCCAGCTGGCTCAGGGCCGCACCCTCAATGATCATTCTGGACGAGGCGCACCGGATGAAGCTGGGAGCCCGTGGTACGTACGGCGCCGCGTGCATGGCGCTGGGGCCGCTGGCCGAACGTCGTCTGATTCTCACGGGCACGCCGGCGCCGAACGGATCCAAGGACCTGGAGAACCTCCTGGGCTTCGTCTGGCCGGGGCACGGGCAGCGCGCGGTGACCAGGGCCGTGGCCGGCGGCGATCTGGCCTACGCCAGCCAGGTGCTCAGACCGCTGTTCACCCGTACGACCAAGCAGGAACTCGGTCTGCCGCCCATGACCCTGCGCATGCGGTACCTGGACATGCCCGACCTGCACGCGGAGATCTACAGCTCGCTGGTGGGCGGCATGTCCGCTGGCACCACCCGCGAAGACCTCAGCTCTCTGGGCAAGACCGCGCTCCGGCTGCTGATGGCGGCCACCAGTCCGGCCCTGTTGCTGGAGGGAGCCACCAAGTACGAACCTCTCGCCTACCAGTTGCCGCCGCTGGAGATTCCCTCCGGCAGCTCCCTGTACTTCCTGATGCAGAACCTTCCGGACTACGAACTGTCGCCCAAGTACAAGGAAACGCTGGCCATCGTCGCTGAGAACGCGGCACAGGGCCGGAAGACGCTGGTCTGGACGACTTTCGTGCGCAGCCTGACCACACTGGCCCAGATGCTGGAGAAGTACGGGCCTGCCGTGGTGTACGGCGGGACACCCGACCGGGAGGAACAACTCCGCCGGTTCCGGGAGGATCCCAGCTGCATGGTATTGATCTCGAACCCGGCGACCCTGGGTGAGGGAATCAGCCTCCACCATGTCTGTCACGACGCCGTCTATGTGGACAGGGACTTCATGGCCGGCCGCTACCTCCAGAGCCTGGACCGTATCCACCGGCTCGGGCTGGCGCCGGGCACGGAGACAAGGGTTACCGTGCTCGCGGCGCGCAAGACCATCGACGAGGTGGTCGAGGTGCGGATGGACCAGAAACTTGAGTTCATGGGCAAGATCCTGGACGACCCCACAGTCCAGCAGCTTGCTGACCTTGAGGAAGAACCTTCGGTGGCGGCGGGGCTGGCACCTGGTGATATTGAGGCACTGTTGCGTCATATGGGCAGGCCGGGGGTCGGCCGGTGAGCGACATCACATAGTTCTTGAGCGGTTCCTGCCTCAGTTCTGGCCCGGACACTGGTCAGGGCCGGGGTGATGGGACACTCGTGGGTGTCGTGTGCTTAAGAGTCAGCAAGTGATCAAGACTCCTGAGCGCGGGCATCTGTTGCGAGTCAACCCTGGAAGGAACGCTATGAGCGCCAGCGGTCGTGAGCGTCCGCGCTTTGCCCGGCCACTGACCTCGGTCGAGATCTGTGCCGGCGCGGGCGGACAAGCCGTTGGACTGCACAACGCGGGCTTTGACCATCTTGACCTCGTGGAGTGGGACCAGCACGCGGTGGCCACTCTGCGGGCGAATGTGGCGGGATGGCCTGGGTGGGGACGGGAGCGTGCTGATGAGCTTCGCCCTGGGGATGTGAAGGAATTTCTGAGTTCTGAGACCAGTTGCCTCCCCGCGAAACGAGGCGATCTGGGTCTGCTCGCAGGCGGCGTGCCCTGCCCCCCCTTCTCTCTTGCGGGCAAGCAATTGGGCAGCGATGACGAGCGTGACCTTTTCCCTGATGCTTTGGATATTATTGAGAAGCTTCTCCCTGAAGCGGTCATGATCGAAAATGTCCGGGGCATTCTGGAACCCCCGGAAGTATTCATTGACTATCGCAGGGAAATTCTCAAAAAACTGAGGGACTGGGAGTATGAAGTCCCTGAGATCAAAGAAAACTGGTCTGCTCGGGAGCAGGACCGCGCCATGCGCAAGGTGTGGCGGCGGGTCGATGCCAGTAATTTTGGTGTTCCCCAACTGCGGCCTCGCGCTATTCTAGTTGCTATTCGGAAGGATAAGTCCAAGCAGTCTCCGCATGGGTTTGTATGGCCAACGGCACTCAAGGGCAAGCAAGCAACAGTCCTTTCCGAGCTGTTCGCCAGTATGGAGGCCCGCTGCCGCCCATTCTGGAAAACCAACCAGTTCGGCCAGCCGCCCAAACCGGGCGAGCGGACCGGCGAGCAGGTGTTCAATGAGTGGCTGCGCAAGGCGACTGAGGCGGACGCTCTCGGCAAGGGCATCGCTCCTACCCTGGTAGGGGGGTCTCGGAAGCATGGAGGTGCGGACCTTGGCCCCACTAGGGCAAAGCGTGCCTGGCAGGTGCTGGGCGTGGATGGAATGGGCATCGCCAACGACCCTGAAACATGTGTTCCGGAAAGGGACCTCTTCCGCCCCGCTGGCCCCATGCTGACGGTTGAGCAGGCAGCGATTATCCAGGGATTTCCAGCGGACTGGCAGTTCCAGGGCCGGAAAACAGCCCGGTACCGTCAGGTTGGAAATGCTTTTCCGCCGCCTGTGGCAGAAGCGATTGGCCGCGCCATCGCAGCCGTTCTGCGGCCGGAATCTCGTGAGAGTTTTCTACGTGACTACGAGATCGACGCCGATGGTGCGGTGCCGGAGAAGTACGAACCGGAGCAGATCGCATTTCCGGTGTCAGTCATCAACCCTGCTGCGGGCCCGGCGGAGTCGCACCGTAGTGGCAATCGTCTCCGCGCAAGTGTCTGACGGCTCGTGCTCCCAGAAGCGGAGCACGAGCCACCCAGCTTCTTTCAAGTGCTGGTCGGTATCCCGGTCCCGCTCCACATTGCGGACTACCTTTTCCGACCAGTAGCCGGAGTTCGTTTTCGGCGGGACGTAATGCTCCGGGCAGCCATGCCAATAGCAGCCGTCGATGAAAACAGCCACCTTCGCCGGGCGGAAGACGAGATCCGCCGTCCGGCGAAGGCCGGGCAGAGGACGAGCGGCGACGCGGTACCGCAGGCCCTTGGCATGGACGAGCCGCCGGATCAGCTTCTCCGGCTTGGTGTCGCGGCTGCGGATGGCCTGCATGTTGCGCCGACGCGCCGCTGACGAGGCCCAGGAACCCTCGGGAGCTGTCCACAGCGGGTCTTCAGACACGTCATCGGCCTGGTCTCGCGGCGTCACCCGCCATGACAGTCCGCGTACGCCTCCTCCGTCCCGCACCAGCACTCCGCCCCCCGCTGCGGCGGCCACGCCACCGCTCGGCCTCGGGCCGCGAGGGTGGTGGCGTACTGGGGGAGGAGGGTGGGGTCCTGGGGGGAGGCGGCTTCGGAGGCGGCGAAGGCTTCGTAGGAGGGGACGGTGCCGGTGACGATGCCGAGGTTGGGGGTGCCGGAGGCGGAGAGTTCGCGGAGGCTGGACTCTATGGTCGTGAGGTGCTCGGGGTGGGACGGGTATTCGGTCGCCAGGTCCGGGTAGGCCGCGAGGAGTTCGGTGAGTTCGGCGGCCGGCCAGTGGAGGACGGCGACCGGGAAGGGGCGGGACAGCGCCTCGCGGTAGGCGCCGAGTTCCGCGCGGAGGCGGGAGATCTCGGCCGCCAGCTCGGCGGGGTTGTCGGAGCCGAGGGACCACACCCGCTTCGGGTCGTGCAGCTCGTCCAGCGAGACCGGGGCCGCCGGGGAGAGCCGGGCCTCGTGCAGCGCGTCCGCCAGGGTGTCCTGCTCGTCGTGCGGGCGGCCCAGCATGCGGCGCACCCGGTGGCGGCCGTAGAGCAGCGGGTAGGTGGCGCGCGGCGGCTCCGCCACCCCGGCCAGCAGCAGCGACGCCCCCTCCGAGAACGTCTCCTCCGCCGCCTCCAGCTCGTCGTGCGACTCCAGCGACTCCGCCACGATCACCCACGGCGCCGGGTCGCGGGGGGCCGACAGCCGTACGCCGTCGATGATCGCCCGCGCCTCCGCCTCGTGCCCGTACTCCCACAGGTTCGACGCCTTCAGGGCGCGGACCAGGGACGGGTTCTCCAGCGTGGCGGGCTGGGTCAGCAGGCGGTCGTAGAGCGTCGTCGCGGCCGGGCGGTCGCCGGACAGCTCCAGGTGGGCCGCGGCGCGCAACAGCAGGGCTTCGGCGTCCTCGGGGTACAGATCGGCGGTCCGTTCCAGACGGGCCGCCTCGGCCAGATGATCGACGTTCTCGGCAGGCGTGTCGGGGCGCATGGGGGACACCGTACTGCCGGGCGCCGACAAAAGTGAGGCCCGGTCGGCCCCTGTGTCCGGCGGCCCCACACCGACGCGGCTGCCCGTACCGCACGGGCCGCCCTGCAGCGCGCCCCGTCGCGGGGGTGCCGTCCCCGTCCACAGCTTGTGCCGTGGTCGTCGGTTCGATCCGGATCGGTCGGATCATCCGCCCTGTGCTCCGGTCGTGGGGCGCGTGCGCAGGCGGGGCGGGGTACTGACGCGATGGCTGACGGCGCCTCCACGGCAGCCCACACCCCCGCGCCCCTCCCGGAATGGCGGTGCCTACGCCTACCGCCGCCCCCCCGGCGCCCTGCCCCCCCACTGGTCCCTGCTCCTCCTCGCCGCCGCCGTGCTCCCCGGTACGGTCCTCGTCCTCGTCGGCCGCTGGGCCGGTACCCCCGCGATCGAGGCATGGCGAACCGTCTGCCTCGCCGTCACCGTGCGGCTGTCAGGACGCGCCGCCACTGCCCGGAGCTTGCCCGAACGCCAGTCCGAAATCACCACCCGATCCGGTGATTTCGGAGCCGTGACCGGCGGGTAGCCTGACCGCGACGAGAGGAGGGGACCGTGCACGACGACGACACCGCGAGGCGGCAGACCGCAGCATTTCCTCACACCGCAGCATTTCCGCACGCCCTGACACTCGTGGCCGGGCTGGTCGTGCTGCACGGCATGCTTCTCGGCACCGGGGCCCTCTCCATAACCGTCGCGCTCGCCGCGACCGCCGCCGCCGGGTGGGCCCTCGTGCTCTGCTCGGTCGCCGCCGCCCGCTCCGTCCCCGCCGTTCCGCCCACCCGGGTGCGCACGGCGATACGGGACCGCGACCGGCGCACGGCGTTCCTCCCGCAGCGCGACCCCGACGCAGCCGGGCGCTGCAGGCCCCGGGCACCCGGACTCACCTTCCTGACGACCCACGCGTAGCGCTCGGCGGACACCCGCCGGACAGCGGTGATCACAGGACACGCGGGCACTCCACACCTCGGTAAGTGCCCCTTTTCCAGCCGCTGTTGAGCGTCACGCTCCCGCGTACCCCTCGCGCCCTTCACGCGGGTCGTCGCATCCGACACCAGCAGTACCGCATCACCGCGCCGCCCGCCGTGCCGCAGCCCTGAGCCGCGTCACCGCCCGGCCGCGCGGCTGTGCGGCCATGCCGACACCGGGCCCGTGGGCCCGCCCCGACGCGTACCCCTGTGGAGGGTTCAGCCATGTCCGTCTTCGCCCGCCTGGTCGAGCAACTCGCCGACCTGCTCCAGCCGCTCTGCGGGGCCTCGGCCACCGCGGCCGCGATCGTCCTGTTCACCGCACTCGTCCGACTCCTCGCCCACCCCCTCGCACGGGCCGCCGCACGCGGTACGCGAGCCCGCGCCCGGCTCCAGCCACGACTCGCGGAACTGCGCCGCAAGCACGCCCGTGACCCCGAGCGGCTGCGGCGGGCGGTCCTGGAGCTGCATGCCGAAGAGAAGGTCTCGCCGTTCTCCGGTCTCCTACCCGGTCTGCTCCAACTGCCCGTGTTCTTCCTGCTGTACCACCTCTTCACCGGGTCGTCCGCCGGTGCGGCGGGCGGCCTGCTCAGCCACACCCTGCTCTCCGCCCCGCTCGCCGGACACTGGTTGGACGCGCTCGCGCACGGCGGCCCGTTCGGCTCGGCGGGGCTGGTGTACGTCGCACTCTTCGCCCTGGTCGCCGCCGTCGCCACGGTCAATGTGATCCGCGCGAGGCGTACGGCGGACGCGGCCTTCCGTACGGCCGCGACCTCGGCCGCAACCACGCCAGCGCGCCCATCCGTATCGCGGACCTCGTCGGGCTCCGGCAACGACAAGGACCTGCGTACGGGAGAGGACGCGGGCAAGGCGAAGGGCCGGGGCAGGGGGAACGGCACTGGTGGGAGCAGTGCCGTCGGCAACGGCTCCGGTGAGCAGATACCCGGCTTGGCCGCCGCGGGCCGCGTCGCGCCGTACCTCTCCTTCCTGACCCTCGCCACCGTGGCCGTCGTACCGCTGGCCGCCGCGCTGTACGTCGTCACCAGCACCACGTGGACGGCAGTAGAGAGGGTCGTACTGGCCCGCTGAGGCGGGCCGCCGAGGGCGCGCGGGCCCCGGTCCGGTCCATGAACATGGTCTTGCGGACCGGACCGGGGGCTCGGAGGATCGAACAGTCCCGCGATGGCCGCATCCAACGGCCCGACGTGCCGTGATCGAGGGAGATGGTGACCATGAAGCTGCTGCGTGTGGGTCCGGCCGGGGCGGAGCGCCCGGCGCTGCTCGACGCCGACGGTATGGTGCGCGACCTGTCGGGTGTCGTGGCCGACATCGACGGGGCGTTGCTCGCCGACGAGGAGGCACTGGGCCGGGTGCGGGAGGCCGCCGCGTCCGGTGGACTGCCGGTGCTGGACGCGGCCGATCCGCGCATCGGTCCGCCGCTCGCCGGTATCGGCAAGATCGTCTGCATCGGCCTCAACTACCGTGACCACGCGGGGGAGACCGGTGCCGAGCCGCCCGCGGAGCCGGTGGTGTTCCTCAAGGCGCCGGACACGGTCGTCGGACCGGACGACACCGTGCTGGTGCCGCGTGGGGCGACCAAGACGGACTGGGAGGTCGAACTCGCGGTCGTGGTGGGCCGTACCGCCCGCTATCTGGAGTCGGCGGAGGAGGGACTCGCGCACGTCGCCGGATACATGGTCGCCAACGACGTGTCCGAGCGGGAGTTCCAGATCGAGCGTGCCGGGACCTGGGACAAGGGCAAGAACTGCGAGACGTTCAGCCCGCTCGGACCCTGGCTGGTGACGGCCGACGAGGTGCCCGACCCGCAGAACCTGGGGCTGCGGACCTGGGTGAACGGGGAGTTGAAGCAGGACGGTACGACCGCCGACCAGATCTTCCCGGTGGGGGAGGTGGTGGCGTACCTGAGCCGCTTCATGACGCTGTACCCCGGTGATGTGATCAACACCGGTACCCCGGCGGGTGTCGCTCTCGGCCGCCCCGAGCCCAAGCCGTATCTGCGCGCCGGTGACGTGGTCGAACTGGAGGTGGAGGGCCTGGGTCGGCAGCGGCAGGAGATGAAGGACGCGTGAGGGGTGCGCTCCGCGGCCGTCGTACCTTCCACGACGACCGGTCGCGGAGCCCGGCTCTCCGGGGGTGACCGAACGAGGGGGTGGGCGCGGGGGAGAGCGGGCGTACGCCGGGCACCGTCGCCGGTTCGGCGCGGAGGTTCGTCGCGGTGCCCGGCGGTGGCCGGTCGGCCGACCGCCACAGCAACCGCCCGGCTCGACCGGCAAGTACCGCCCGATCGGCGGACGTTCACCCGACCGACGAGCACCCGCCCTGCCGACGAGTACCCGCCCGCAGCCCGCCTGCCCGACCGGCGAGCGCCCGCCCGCTCCCCCTCAGCCCAGCAGGACCCCCGCCAGCCGCCGCCAAGCCGCTCGGGGCAGGTCGTCCGACCCGGCCTGTTCCACCACCTGGAGTGCCACATGATCCGCGCCCGCGTCCAGGAAGGCGTCGATCCGGGTGCGGATGCGGCTGTCGTCGCCCCACGCGTACAGGGCGTCGATCAGCCGGTCGCTGCCTCCGTCCGCGAGGTCGTCCTCGGTGAAGCCGAGCCGCAGGAAGTTGCCGGTGTAGTTGGGGAGGGTCAGGTACATCTCCAGGTGCCCGCGGGCCAGTGTGCGGGCACGGTCCGGGTCGGTCTCCAGGACGACCCCGAACTCCGGTGCCAGCAAGGGGGATCGACCCAGCAGCTCGCGGGCCCGCACGGTGTGTTCCGGGGTGACGAGGTAGGGGATGGCGCCGGCCGCCCGGTCGCGGGACAGGGCGAGCGTCTTCGGGCGGAGGGCCGCGAGGACCATGTCCCCGGCGGGCACTCCGGCCGCGTCGAGGTCGTCCACGTAGCCGACGAGGGAGGAGTACGGGCGGTGGTACTGCTCCGCCAGCTTGGCGTGGCTCGCGCCGAGACCGAGCAGGAAGCGGCCGGGGTGGGCGCCCGCGACCTCCGCGTACCCGGCGGCGCTCTCCTCGGGGGTGTACTGCCAGATGCTCTGGATGCTGGTGCCGACGACGAGACGGGTCGTCGCCTCCAGCAGGGGTACGGCGTGCCGGGCGGCGCTGCTGCCGCCGAGCCAGGCGGCGCCGAAACCGAGGTCCTCCAGTTCGGCGGCGGCCTCCGCGATGGCCCCCCGCCGGGCCGGGTCCTCCGAGCGGAGCCCGGTGCTCCAGACGCCGTAGCGGCCGATGCTGTCCTTGACGGCGCGTGCGCCGTCCGCCTGGTCGGTCATCGGGTGCGTTCCCTCCGGTCGGGTGTCGTGCCGTGATCCTCGTGCACACGGTTGCCCGAGCGATCGTCGTGCACGCGGGTGCCAACCGGAGGGAGCCGCGCGGGATTCCGGGGTGGGGAAGCCGTGCGGGGAAGACGGAGCGTGTCGGGAGGGAGGGAGGATCAGGAGGATTGGGAGGAGGAGAGCCGGAGGGGGAGTCCGGCCGGGCTAAGGGGGGTTGGCCGGAGGGGAGGTGTGCCGGACGGTCCGGGGGACAGCCCTACTTCCCGAGGAACCGTTCCAGTGCCGCCACCACCAGCGCGTGGTCCTCGATCTGGGGGAGCCCGGACACGGTGACCGAGCCCACCACGCCGACGCCCTCCACGGTGACGGGGAAGGAGCCGCCGTGCGCCGCGTAGGTGTCCGGGTCGAGCCGCGAGGACTCCTCGAACGTGGTGCCCTTGGCGCGGAAGCGGGCGCCGACGCGGTACGAGGCGACGCCGTAGCGCTCGACCACACGGCGCTTGCGGGCGATCCAGGCATCGTTGTCCGGTACGGAACCGGGCAGCGCCGCGTGGAAGAGCTGCTGGCCGGAGCGGTGGATGTCGATGGCGACCGGCGCGGCGCGCTCGCGGGCCATCCCGACCAGCAGGCTGCCCAGTTCCCAGGCGTCGTCGTACGTGAACTGCCGGAAGACCAGGCGGAGTTCCTGCTCGGCCAGCTCGTCCAAGGTGGGGGTGTGCGGAGTGGGGAGGTGCGGGGTCGTGGTCACAGGGTCACCGTCACTTTGTCGCGGGCGGAGCGGCGGGCCGCTTCGAGGACGTCGAGGGCGGCGGCGGCCTCCAGTGCGGTCACCGGGTTGGGTCCGGTGCCGGTGAGGGCGGCGGCGACGGCCGCGTAGTAGGCGGGGTAGTCGCCGGGGAGGGTGGGTACGGGGGTGCCGCCGCCGGTGACCGGGGACTCGCCGGAGCCCAGGCGGCCCCACAGTTCCTCGGGTTCCTCCCCCCAGGGCGCGCCGCCGGGGGTGGGGCGGGCACCCTCCCGGAGGGCTGCTTCCTGCGGGTCCAGGCCGTACTTCACGTAGCCTGCGCGCGAGCCCAGTACCCGGAAACGCGGGCCGAGTTGGGCGGTGGTGGCGGAGACGTACAGGTGGGAACGGACGCCACTCGTGTGGGTGACGGCGATGAACGTGTCGTCGTCCGCCTCCGCGCCCGGACGGCGGACGTCCGACTCCGCGTACACCTCGGCGGCCGGGCCGAACAGCACCAGTGCCTGGTCCACGACGTGGCTGCCGAGGTCGTAGAGCAGGCCCCCGATCTCCGCCGGGTCGCCGGACTCCCGCCAGCCTCCCTTCAGGCTGGGGCGCCAGCGCTCGAAACGGGACTCGAAGCGCTGCACGTCACCGAGGTCGCCGCGCGCGATGAGCTCGCGCAGGGTGAGGAAGTCGTTGTCCCAGCGGCGGTTCTGGAAGACGGAGAGCAGCAGGCCGCGCTCGTCCGCGAGGGCGGCCAGGCCGCGCGCCTCGGCGGCGGTCGCGGCGAGCGGCTTGTCCACGACGACCGGAAGGCCCGCCTCCAGGGCGGCGGTGGCGAGCGGTACGTGCGTCTTGTTCGGCGATGCCAGCACGATCAGGTCCAACTCGGCGGCGCGGGCGAAGAGTTCGTCCGGGGTCGCGGCGAGGCGTACGTCCGGGAACTCGGCGCGGGCCTGCTCCTGGCGCTCCGGGTTGGCGGTCACCACCGTGTCCAGGGCCAGGCCACCGGTCGCGGCGGTCAGCGGGGCGTGGAAGACAGAGCCTGCGAGGCCGTAGCCGACCAGGCCGACGCGGAGGGGGGTACCAGTCATGCCGTCCACTTTGGCAACGCTGTTGCCAAAGTGCAAGTGGCGGGGAGAATGGGGGTGTGATGAGCGAGACGTGGAGTGGGGTCGGTGCGGGGGCGGAGGGTGCTGGGGGTGCGGGTGCCGCGTCCGGCGCGGGCGCGGTGGTGGGTGCCGGTGCCGGTGCCGGTGCTCGTGCGGGTGCGGGTGCCGGTGTGGATGTGCCGGTGGCCGTACGAGGTGGTGGTTCGGGGGCGGGGGCCAATCTGCTCGCGCTGCGCAGCCACAACGCCGCGCTGGTGCTCAACCTGCTGCGTACCGCCGGTCGGGACGGCATCAGCCGCCTCGAACTCGCCGAACGCACCGGGCTGACCCCGCAGGCCGTCAGCAAGATCACCGCCCGGCTGCGCGAGGACGGTCTCGCCGCCGAGGCCGGTCGCCGCGCCTCCACCGGCGGCAAGCCCCGTACCGTACTGCGCCTCGTCCCCGAGGCCGGTCACGCGGTCGGCGTCCACCTCGACCGCGACGAACTCCGCGCGGTTGTCGTGGACTTGGACGGCAGCGTGCGGGGGGAGCGGTGCGCGCCCGTGGATCTCGGCGCGGGCGCGGACACGGTGGTGGGGGGTGTCGCGGAGGCGGTACGGGGGCTGGTCGGGGAGGTGCTGGGGGAGGCGCCGGGGGGTCGGCCGGTGCGGGGGGCGGCGGGGGCGCCGGTGCGTGTGCCGGGGGGCAAGCCCTCTACGGGCTCTGCGGGCTCTGCGGGCTCTACGGCTCCGGAGGCGTTGGCCGGTGTTCGTACTCTGCTCGGCGTAGGGGTGGCCCTACCCGGCCCGCTGGACCATACCTGCGGCGTACTCCACCGGGTGACCGGCTTCCCCGCATGGGACGGCTACCCCCTGCGTGACGCCCTCGCCGACCGCCTCGGTATCCCGGTCGCCATCGACAAGGACACCAACGCGGCGGCCCTCGGCCTCGCCCTCGACCCGTCCGCTCCGGCCCACGGCTCCTTCGCGTACCTCCACCTCGGTACGGGGCTCGGCGCCAGCCTCGTCATCGGCGGCACCGTACACCGGGGAGCCCGCACCGGTGCCGGTGAGTTCGGCCACCAAGTCCTGCAACTGGACGGCCCGTTGTGCTCCTGCGGCAACCGCGGCTGCGTGGAGGCGCTGTGCCTCGCGGCTGCTGGGCGAGGTGATGTACCGGAAGCCGCACGGGTGTTGGGGGTTGCGGCCGGAAATCTCGTCGGGCTGCTGGACATCGACCTCATTCTGCTGGGCGGCCGAATGATCCTTGAGGCCCCTGACACGTACGTCCAGGGAGTACGGGAGGTCCTGGAAGCCCGCGCCTGGCGCGAGGGCATCTCCTCGAATCCCATCCCAGTCCGTCTACCCCCCCGGCCCACGGGGGTGGTTGCGGAGGGCGCCGCGCAACTGCTGTTGGGGGCTGTGTTTGGGAGGGGGGTGGGGTGAGGGGGGTTTGGGGGTGGGGGCACGCTCCGGCGCCGCCCATAGGTGGGGCCACTCTCGCGTGTGCGGGGAACTGCGTCACTTTGAGACCGGATAGGTTCTGGGATGAAGGGCCATCCCCGCGTGTGCGGGGAAGCTGGGTGCGGGCCGTCCTCTGTGACGTCAGCCCCAGGGACCACCCCCGCAGGTGCGGGGAGATGGCCGACGGCATCATGCGCGTGAAATGGGACAAAGGACCACCCCCGCGTGTGCGGGGAGCTGCGCTGGCCGTACGACATGCTCAAGGCGGTCAAGGGACCACCCCCGCCTGCGCGGGGACCTGTCGTACTGCTCGCGCGGGTACACGTCCCGGCCGGGACCACCCCCGCCTGCGCGGGGACCTGAAGCAGGGCCTGAAGGACGTCACGCACCGGACGGGACCACCCCCGCCTGCGCGGGGATCTGTGATTGCGGGCCTACCCCGCCAAGGAGGACGATGGACCCCCCGCCTGCGCGGGGACCTGTCCAGCGGTGCAGGGGGATGCGGTCGGAGACCGGGGACCACCCCCGCCTGCGCGGGGACCTGATCCACCATGCGTGCACGGTGCCCTTGCACAGGGGACCACCCCCGCCTGCGCGGGGACCTGCACCCCAGCCCGTCGAGACCACCGACCGGCACGGGACCACCCCCGCGTGTGCGGGGACCTGGAGCGGTGGCAGGTGATCGGGGAGCCGATGGAAGGACCACCCCCGCGTGCGCGGGGACCTGTCACCCTCACAAACAAGTTCCTTCCTTCGGAAAGGACCACCCCCGCCTGCGCGGGGAGCTGCTGCCCACCCACCTACGTGCAGGAGACCCTCCGGGACCACCCCCGCCTGCGCGGGGAGCTGATCGACCCCGACAGGGTCGTCTGCTGCGCCGTGGGACCACCCCCGCCTGCGCGGGGAGCTGGAATGACATCAATGGAGAGCTGCAGGTATGACGGGACCACCCCCGCCTGCGCGGGGAGCTGGTGTTCAGCGCCGGGGGGTTCTGCGCGACCGGGGGACCACCCCCGCCTGCGCGGGGAGCTGGCGCTGGCCGAACACCCGGAGTGGGAAGCGGCGGGACCACCCCCGCCTGCGCGGGGAGCTGCTCGGTTGCGTGCTCCGTGTGCTCCTGGGCGAGGGACCACCCCCGCCTGCGCGGGGAGCTGTCCTGATGGACAGCCAGTTCGACATGTCCGATGGGACCACCCCCGCCTGCGCGGGGACCTGACTGCGCCGCTTCACCGACTTCCTCGTCTCCGGGGACCACCCCCGCCTGCGCGGGGACCTGCTCATCGCAGACACCCTCGGGAGTCTGCGGCAGGGACCACCCCCGCCTGCGCGGGGACCTGGCACCAGCACCTGGACGGCGCGGCGCTGCCACTGGGACCACCCCCGCCTGCGCGGGGACCTGCGCTGTCCACACCAGTCGCAGCAGGTCACGGCGGGACCACCCCCGCCTGCGCGGGGACCTGCCAGCGCCCGCCCGCCACCCCACGCACCAGCCGGGACCACCCCCGCCTGCGCGGGGACCTGATTCGCCACAGATCGCCCAGCGTGGTGGGGTCGGGACCACCCCCGCCTGCGCGGGGACCTGACGCCGCCGGACAGGTAGCTGTCGGGGGTCTCGGGACCACCCCCGCCTGCGCGGGGACCTGCTCGGCTCGGTAGGCGTTGAGCATCCGCTCGGTCTGCGCCTTGGCGTCAGCGGTGGGACCACCCCCGCCTGCGCGGGGACCTGACTCTCGACGCCGAGGGGCGGATCTCCACCCAAGGACCA
>NZ_JAHRXF010000080.1 GCF_019104725.1 Streptomyces corallincola
ATACTTCTCCACCCAGGGATGGTCCGGGGAGCACTGGAGGGCGAAGTCGAGTGCGACCTCCATGCCCAGCTCGCGGGCCCGGCCCACGAAGTGGTCGAAGTCCTCCAGCGTCCCCAGCAGCGGATGGACGCTGTCGTGCCCGCCCTCGGGGGAGCCGATCGCCCACGGCACGCCGACGTCGTCCGGTGCCGGGGTGAGGGTGTTGTTGCGGCCCTTGCGGTGCGCGGTGCCGATGGGGTGGATCGGCGGGAGGTAGACCACGTCGAAACCCATCCGCGCGATGGCGTCCAGCCGCCGGGCCGCGGTACGGAACGTGCCGTGCGGGACCTCCTGCGTGCCCTCCGACCGCGGGAAGAACTCGTACCACGAACCGAACAGCGCCCGCTCCCGCTCGACCAGCAGCGGCATCGGCTCCGACGCCGACAGCAGATCCCGCAGGGGATGGGCGTCCAGAACCTCCGTCACCTCCGGGGAGAGCGCGGCGGCGAGCCGCCAGGAGGCCGGGCGGTCCGCGTCGCGCAGGGCGGCGGCGGCCGTCAGGACGGGCTCGCGGCGGTGCTCCGGCACCCCCTCGGCGGCCCGTTCGTACAGCCGGGCGCCGTCCTCCAGCACCAGGGCCGTGTCGATGCCCGCCGGGATCTTCACCGACGCCGTGTGCCGCCAGGTCGCCAGCGGATCGCTCCACGCCTCCACCGTGTACGTCCAGCGGCCGGTGCCGGACGCGGCGACCGTCGCGCCCCACCGGTCGGTGCCCGGCGCGAGTTCGCGCATCGGGGTCCACGGACCCGGACGGCCCTCGGGGTCGCGGAGCACCACGTTGGCGCCGACCGCGTCGTGCCCCTCCCGGAACACGGTCGCCGACACCTCGAACGGCTCGCCGGTCACCGCCTTGGCGGGCCTGCGCCCCTGTCGCACGACGGGGCGCACGTCCAGGACCGGTATACGACCGGTGGTGACGGGCGGGTCGGGTGTGGCGGCCGGTGCCGGTGCGTCCCGCAGCGGCCCGGTGTCCGCCGGGGCGCCGGTCTTCGCGGTGCCGCTCTTCGCCGCCTGCGCGGCCGGGTCGCGTGGCTGCCCGGCGGGCTTCCCGGACTTCTTGCCGGAACCCTTCCGTCCGGACGCCTTGCTGTTCGTAGGGGGAGGTGACGAGTGGTGCGTGGCGGGCATGACCGCTCCTGTCCGCGTCGCCGTGGGTGTGGGCGGATGGTCGATGGGAGGTGGGTCCTGCGGGGGCGTGCTGGGGTGCCGCTGCGGGATGTACCGGAGGAGCCTTCCCACCCTTTTCGGGTGGGCAATCCGGAACTTCGGTTAACTACTCGCGCGTAGTGCTGCGTTCAGGACCCACCCCCCTTTCTCCAGGTGCCCCCGCCCCGGACGCCGTAACGCCCCGCCGCCGTGCTCCCCGTGCTCCGGCGTGCCCCGACACCCCCGGCCGCCGGGTCCCCGCCGACGCCCCGGTAACCATTACGGTCGGACCCTGACGACGAGACGTACAGAGCGGTACGTCTCACCCCGCAACGCGTCGAGGTGGAAAGTGAAGGCGATCCGTCGGTTCACCGTCCGTCCCGTTCTCCCCGACCCCCTCCGTCCGCTGAGCGATCTGGCGCGCAATCTGCGCTGGTCCTGGCACGCGGAGACGCGCGACCTGTTCCAGTCCGTCGATCCCGACCGCTGGAGCGCGGCCGGCGCCGACCCGGTACGGCTGCTCGGCGGGGTCCGCCCCGCCCGGCTCACCGAACTCGCCGGGGACCGGCGGTTCCTGCGCCGCCTGACCGCGGCGACGGACGATCTCAACGACTACGTCACCGGCGACCGCTGGTACCAGCAGCAGGGCGACGGGCTGCCCGCCGCCGTCGCCTACTTCTCCCCCGAGTTCGGCATCACCGCCGCACTGCCCCAGTACTCGGGCGGCCTCGGCATCCTCGCCGGGGACCACCTCAAGGCGGCCAGCGACCTCGGCGTCCCGCTGATCGGCGTCGGCCTGCTCTACCGGCACGGCTACTTCCGCCAGACCCTGTCCCGCGACGGCTGGCAGCAGGAGCACTACCCGGTGCTCGACCCCTACGAGCTTCCCCTGAGCGTGCTCAAGGAGGACGACGGCACCCCCGCGCGGGTGCTGCTCGCCCTGCCCGGCGGCCGTTCCCTGCACGCCCGGATCTGGAAGGCGCAGGTCGGCCGGGTCCCGCTGCTGCTGCTCGACTCCGACGTGGAGGAGAACGACCTCGGTGAACGCGGCGTCACCGACCGGCTCTACGGCGGCGGCAGCGAGCACCGGCTGCTCCAGGAGATGCTGCTCGGCATAGGGGGTGTGCGGGCCGTGCGGACCTACTGCCGGCTCACCGGGCACCCCGAACCCGAGGTGTTCCACACCAACGAGGGCCACGCGGGCTTCCTCGGCCTGGAGCGCATCGCCGAACTCGGCGCCGCCGGGCTGGAGTTCGACGCGGCACTGGAGTCGGTGCGCGGCGGCACCGTGTTCACCACGCACACCCCCGTGCCCGCCGGGATCGACCGCTTCGACCGGGACCTGGTCGCCCGGCACTTCGCGCCCGACGCCGAACTGCCCGGCCTCGACATCCAGCGGGTCCTCGCGCTGGGCGCCGAGAGCTATCCGGGCGGCGACCCGCGCCTGTTCAACATGGCCGTGATGGGCCTGCGGCTCGCCCAGCGCGCCAACGGGGTCTCGCTGCTGCACGGCGGGGTCAGCCGGGAGATGTTCGCCGGACTCTGGCCCGGTTTCGACGCCGAGGAGGTGCCGATCACCTCCGTCACCAACGGGGTGCACGCGCCGACCTGGGTGGCGCCCGAGGTACTGCGGCTCGGGGCGCGGCAGATCGGTGCCCAGCGCGCCGAGGACGCCCTCGCGGTCGGCGGCACCGAACGCTGGGACGCGGTCGCGGACATCGCGGACGAGGAGATCTGGGAACTCCGCCGCACCCTGCGCGAACAGCTCGTGGAGGAGGTCCGCGACCGGCTGCGGGCCTCCTGGCGGCAGCGCGGTGCGGGCGAGGCCGAGCTGGGCTGGATCGACGGCGTCCTCGACCCCGACGTGCTCACCATCGGGTTCGCGCGGCGCGTCCCGTCGTACAAGCGGCTGACGCTGATGCTGCGGGACAAAAAGCGGCTCACCGAGCTGCTGCTGCACCCGGAGCGGCCGGTGCAGATCGTCGTCGCGGGCAAGGCGCACCCGGCGGACGACGGCGGCAAGCGGCTCATCCAGGAACTGGTCCGGTTCGCCGACGAGGCGAAGGTCCGCCACCGTGTGGTGTTCCTGCCGGACTACGGCATGGCGATGGCGCAGAAGCTGTACCCCGGCTGCGACGTGTGGCTGAACAACCCGCTGCGTCCGCTGGAGGCGTGCGGCACCTCCGGGATGAAGGCCGCGCTGAACGGCTGCCTCAACCTGTCGGTGCTGGACGGCTGGTGGGACGAGTGGTTCCAGCCGGACTTCGGCTGGGCCATCCCGACCGCCGACGGCGCGGGCACCGACCCCGATCACCGCGACGACGTGGAGGCGGCGGCCCTCTACGACCTGCTGGAGCGCCGGATCACCCCGCGCTTCTACGAGCGGGGGCGGGGCGGACTGCCGGACCGCTGGATCGACATGGTCCGCCGCACCCTGACCCACCTGGGCCCGAAGGTGCTGGCCGGGCGGATGGTCCGCGAGTACGTGGAGCGGCTGTACGCCCCGGCCGCGCGCTCGCACCGGGCGCTCACCCCGGACACGGCCGCCGAACTGGCCGACTGGAAGGCCAGGGTGCGGGCCGCCTGGCCCGGTGTCAGCGTGGACCACGTGGAGACCACGGCGACCACGGTCACCGCCGAACTGGGCGGCACGGTCGGGCTGCGGGTGCGGGTCGCGCTCGGTGACCTCGGTCCGGACGACGTGGAGGTGCAGGCCGTCTCCGGCCGGGTGGACGGCGAGGACCGCATCACGGACGCGGCGGTCGTCCCGCTCAAGCCGACCGGCGCCCCCGACCTGGAGGGCCGCCGGGTCTACGAGGGGCACCTCGCCCTCGACCGCACCGGCCCCTACGGGTACACCGTCCGCATCCTGCCGACGCACCGCCTGCTCTCCGCCCCGGCGGAACCCGGCCTGGTGACGGTGCCCTCCCAGGACGCGGTGCAGGGCGCGGGCGTCCTGCTGCGCTGAGCCGCGGACACGGTACGACGGCGGCCGGACTCCCTCGCGGAGTCCGGCCGCTGTCGCTGTGCGGGGGGAGTCGGCGGGGCCCCCGGTCAGACGCCCAGCGTCTTCGCCCACTCGGCGGTGGTGGACACCTCGCAACGGCGGGGGAGCAGCTTGGTCAGCAGCGCGGTGTGCACCTCGGGGTCCGGGTCCGAGGCGGCGTCGGAGAGCACGGTGACCCGGAAGTCCAGGTCGGCCGCCTGGAGCGCGGTGGACAGCACGACCCCGCTGGTGGCGATGCCCGCGAGGACGAGGTGCTCGATGCCGCGCGCGTCCAGCAACTGGCGCAGGTTGTTGCCCGCGAAGGCGCTCACCCGGTTCTTGCCGACGACCAACTCGCCCTCGCGGGGCGCCACGTCGGGGTGGATCGCCGCGTCCGGGTCGTCCGCGGTGAACAGGTGGTGCGGCAGCGCGCCGAAGATCTTGTTGCGCGGGTGCGCGTCCACATGGCCGGGCAGCAGCCGTACGACCACGTGGTACACGGGCAGCTCCGCGGCGCGGGCGGTCTCCAGCGCGGTCACGGCACGCGGGAGGTAGTCCGCCGGGGTGTGGGCGAGGTTGTGCAGCTGGAGGTCCATCAGGAGGAAGGCGGAACGGGACACGGGGTGCCTTTCGGGGGTGGGGTGGCCGGGCCGGGGTGGTCAGACCGCCGTCGTACGGCGCAGGGTGCGGTCGAAGACGGTGAGCAGCAGGTAGACGACACCGGCCGCGAGCATGATCCAGGCCAGGGTGTGCAGGCCGTGGGTGTCGGCGCGCTGCCCGTAGGCGGCGGCCGTGGTGGCGGTGGCGATCATCGAGCCGACGTAGGAGAAGGTGCGCAGCAGACCGGCCGAGGAGCCGGTGCGCTCGGGGTCGGACTGGAAGTAGACGGCGTTCTGCAGGCCCAGGCTGTTCGACCCCTGCGGGATGCCGAAGACCAGTGCCACGGCGAGCAGCATCCACAGCGGGCTGTGCGCGCCGAGCGTCAGCATCAGCGCGCAGGCCGCGATCTGCCCGACCCCGCCGGTCAGCAGCTTGCCGCGCACACTGCTGCGCCTGCCGGTGGCCATCGAGATGCCGATCGCCACCAGGGCCATCGGGAGCTGCACCAGCCCGGCGTGGAAGGGGCTCAGCCCGTAGGTGTCCTCGGTCCACTGGGAGAACCCGTAGAGGAACCCGTAGGAGACGACATAGGCGACCACCGCGCGCCCGTAGGTGGTGAGCAGTGGGCCGTTGCCGCCCAGAACACGCAGGTCGATGAAGGGAGTTGACGCGCGCAGCTCGCGGCGGGCGAAGACGGCGGCGGCGGCCAGGGTGATCAGCGGGAGGTACCAGCGGTCGGGGCGCAGGTCCATCAGGAACAGCAGGAGGGAGACCAGGACGACGGCGAAGAGGGCCATGCCGGGGAGGTCGAGGCGTTCGGTGATCCGGCGGCGGCCGGTGCCGGGGGCCGTGTCGGCGCCCGTCTCCGTGCCGGTGTCCGTGTCCGTCCGCCCGTCGGTGCCCGTCTCCTTCGGGAGGCGGAGCAGGCCCATCAGGAAGGCGACGGCGGCCAGGGGCACGTTCAGCGCGAAGGTGGCACGCCAGCCGCCGAAGGCGATCAGCAGGCCGCCCAGCAGCGGGCCGATCACCATGATGGTCTGACTGGCGACGGCCAGCGCGGTGAGCACGGTGGCCGGGCTGTCCCGCCCGGTGCGGCGGGCCTCGCTGCGGACCAGCGCCATCGACGCCGGGTATCCGGCGCAGGTGCCGAAACCGAGTACGACCCGCGCGACGATCAGCACGCCCAGGTTCGGCGCCAGGGTGCCGACGACTCCGGCGACGCCCACCAGCGCGGTCGCGGCGAGGAACATCCGGCGCGGCCCGAACAGGTCGATCAGCCGCCCGACCACCGGCTGGCCGAGCGCGGTGGCCAGATACAGGGCGGATATCAGCCACGCCGTCTGCGCGGGGGGTGCGCCGAGCGCGGCCCCGATGGGCACCAACGCCACCGAGATGATCGTGGAGTTGACCGGGTTGAGCACCGAGCCGAGCAGCATCGGGGGCAGCAGCCGCCGGTCGAACCCGGACCGCTCCGGGGCCGTCCGGGCGGGCGCCGCTTCCTTCTGGTCAGTCATGGATCAGCCGCTCCAGTACGGTCATCGCCGCGATCACGGTCCGCCGCTCCTCCTCGGTGCACTTCTCCTCCAGCCGGGCGGCGAGCCACTCCCGGCGGGCCTGGCGGCCCTCCTCGACCCGGCGCCGCCCGGCCTCGGTGAGCACCAGCAGCAGCCGCCGCCCGTCGTCCGGGTCCCGGCGCCGCTCCACCAGCCCGTCCGTGACCAGCGGGGCCACCGTGGAGGTCATCGACTGGTGCCGCATGCCCTCGGCCGCCGCGAGGTCGCTCACGGTCATGCCGCCCGCGTCGCCGTCCGACAGCAGGCCCAGCACGGCGGTCTGCCCCAGGGTGATGTCGTCCGACTCGGACGCGGTGCGGATACGGCGCCGCAGGCGCCCCACGACCGACCGCACGAGCTGGGAGGCGTGCACGGCCGACGGGGACGGCGGGTGCGGGGAGGTGTCGCTCATGACGTCCACCGTAAACAACACAGCCCGAGCTGTACAGGTGAGCTGTATTACAGGCTGCCTGTACATGTGCGGGGCGCGAAAAGGCCGGGGTGCGAAAAGGTCGGGGCGCGAAAAGGCCGGGGCGCGACCGCCGTGAGGGGCGCACCCCGGCTCGGGACAGGGGGCGTGCGTAGGAGGGAGTACGCGGGGGGCGTACGGGGGTCAGTCCTCGGAGAGTCCCGCGCACAGGCGCTTCAGCGTGGCCCCGGCCCGGCGGGCGTAGGCGTGCTGGAAACCGCGGGCGGCCGGTCCCGCGGCGCGGGCGTACCACTTGGCGGGCCTGCTGAACGCGGCCACGGTGAGCCAGACCGTGCCGTCGCCGGTGCGGTCCACCACGAAGGCCTCCTCGCCGGTCTCGGGGTGGCCTTCGAGGGTGCCGTAGGCCCAGCCGGTCCTGCGGGACTCCGTCACCGTCCAGACCACCCGGCAGGGTGCCCGGAGCAGGCCCGCCAGGTGCACGGTGACATCGACGCCGGGGGCCGCGCGCTCGGCGTCGGTCTCGATGCCCACGCCCATCGCGCGGTGCATCTCCCAGGTCAGGAGTGCTTCGGAGGCCCGCGCGAAGACCTGGCGGCCCTCACCGATGCGGGTACGGACGTACAGCGGGCGGTAGCCGGGCGGGCAGAAGGAGAGGTCGTCGCGGGTCGCACCGACCGCGTCGTGGGTGAAGGGCGCCGGGGACATGGGGCACAAGAGTAGGGCGGTACCCGGAACGGAGAACGTTCCGGGTACCGCCCTAACGGGATTGCCCCGATTGACCGGCCTTCTTCACCGGCCTCCGGGCCGCGCTAGTTGACGTTCACGGCCGCCCAGGCGGCGGCGACGGCCTTGTACTCGGCGCTGGAGGTGCCGCCGTACAGGGCGGACGCGGCCGACAGGGTGCCGGTGCGGGCGCTCTTGTAGTTGGTGGACGAGGTGAAGTACGTGGTCAGCGCCTTGTACCAGATCTGCAGCGCCTTGGCGCGGCCGATGCCGGTGACGGTGGTGCCGTTGGAGGTGGGCGAGTTGTAGCTGACGCCGTTGATGGTCTTGGCGCCGCTGCCCTCGCTCAGCAGGTAGAAGAAGTGGTTGGCGACGCCCGAGGAGTAGTGGACGTTGAGGCCGCCGAGCGAGGAGGACCAGCTGTCGGGCGAGGCGCCGTCCTTGCTGGGCTTGTCCATGTAGCGCAGCGGGGTGCCGTTGCCGTTGATGTTGATCTTCTCGCCGATGAGGTAGTCACCGGGGTCCGAGGCGCTGGCGGCGTAGAACTCGACGCCGGTGCCGAAGATGTCTGAGGTGGCCTCGTTCAGGCCGCCCGACTCGCCGGAGTAGGTGAGGCCGGCGGTGTTGGAGGTGACACCGTGGCTCATCTCGTGGCCGGCCACGTCCAGCGAGGTCAGCGGGTGCGTGTTGGCCGCGCCGTCGCCGTAGGTCATGCAGAAGCAGCTGTCGTCCCAGAATGCGTTCTGGTAGGCGTTGCCGTAGTGCACGCGGGAGTAGGCGCCGACACCGTTGTTCTTGATGCCGTTGCGGTTGAACGTGTTCTTGTAGAAGTCCCAGGTGACCTGGGCGCCGTAGGCGGCGTCGGCGGCGGCCGTCTGGTCCGTGGTCGAGCTGGAGGCGGTGCCGGTGCCCCAGATGTCGTCCGCGTCCGTGAACAGGGTGCCGGTGCCGGAGGTGCGCCCGGCCAGGTTGTACGTCTTGTGGCCGCCGCGCGTCGTGTCGTAGAGCTGGTACGTCGAGCCCGACTTGGTGGTGCCGAGGGTGACGGTGCCGGAGTACAGGGTCTTGCCGGTGCCGGTCTCGATGCCCTGGTACTCGTAGAGCTTCTTGCCGGTGGCCGCGTCGGTGATGACGTGCAGCTGGTTGGGGGTGCCGTCGTCCTGGAGACCGCCGACGACCGTCTCGTAGGCGAGGACGGGCTTGCCGGAGCCGGCCCAGACGACCTTGCGGGCGCCGTCGGAGGTGCTCTGCTCGGAGCCGAGGCTCTTCGCCGCGCCGACGGCCTGCTTCTCGGCCTTGGCGGCGGCGATCCTCGGGGTGAGCGAGGCGACCTTGATGGTGGCGTTGGTGGCCTTGGTGACGCCCTCGGTCCTGCCCGACTTCGCGGTGTGCACGACGAGGTCGCCGCCGAGCACCGGCAGGCCGCCGTAGGTGCGCTCGTAGCGGGTGTGGACGGTGCCGTCGGTGTCTCTGACGACGTCCTTGACGACCAGCTTCTCCTTGGTGCCGAGACCTATCTCCCGCGCCGTCGAGGCCGAGTCGGCGGTGGCCTGCTGGAGCAGCTCGGCGCGGGCCGGGGCGGACAGCGTCGTCGGCGCGGCGGCGAGCGGCTTGGCGGCGACCGCACCGGCCGGGTTCTGGGCGCTGGCACTGGTGGACAGACCGGTGGCGAGCAGGGCTCCGGCCGCGACAGCGGTGGCGACGGCCAGAGTGGTGCGGTTGCGACGCGCGTAGATGGGGCTCACAGAAGCTCCTTCGAGGGGAGTCCGTCCGGCGTGGGGCACCGGTCGGTGTCAGTTGTGAAGTTGCTGTGCTGCTGCGGCGGTGGAGAGAGAGTGGCACTGCCGACGCGAACATGTCAGGACCCTGAAACGATGTTGGCTGGAATTCGACGATCCGGTGAAGGGCGCGTGCGGGTGAACGGGTGCCGCCCGAGGGGATCGGACCCCTCGGGCGGCGTGGTTCGGCGGGCTCGCGGGGGGCGTCGCGCGGACGCTCCCCGCTCGCTCCGGGGGCGCTCTACGGGAAGGTGAGCTTCCAGCTGTTTATCTTCCCGGTGTCCTGCGCCGCCTGGTCCTGGACCCTCAACTGCCAGGTCCCGTTGGCTGTTTGGGCGGACGCGTTGACCGTGTACGTGGCCTGCACGTTGTCCGCCGAGTCCGAGGAGGAGGCGTTCTTCAGACGGTACGAGGTGCCGCTCGGGCCGACCAGGTCGATCACCAGGTCACCGCGCCAGGTGTGGGTGATGTCCACCGTGACCTGGAGGTTGCTTGGCGCGTTTCCGCTCCTGCCGCTGACCGTGATCGGGGAGGTGACGGCCGGTCCGTTGTCCGGTATGGAGACCGGCGTGGTGTTCTCGAACGACGTGCCGGTGCCGCCACCGCCGCCGCCCGAGCGCGCGCCGACCCCGACGCCCGCCCACGCGTCCTGTACGGCCTTGTACTCGGCGCTCGTCGTGCCGTACAGCTCACCCGCCGACGCGAGGGTGCCGGTGCGGGCCGCCGCGTAGTTGGTGTTCGACGTCCACTTGGTGCTCAGCGCGCGGTACCAGATCTGCAGCGCCTTGTCCCGGCCGATGCCGGTGACCGGGAGGCCGTCCGCGGTGGGCGAGTTGTAGTTGACGCCGTTGACCGTCTTGGCGCCGCTGCCCTCGCTCAGCAGGTAGAAGAAGTGGTTGGCGACGCCCGAGGAGTAGTGGACGTTCAGATTCCCGATCGTGGACGTGTAGTTGTCCGGGGACAGACCGTCCTTGTTCGGCTTGTCCATGTACCGCAGCGGCGTGCCGTCGCCGTTGATGTCGATCTTCTCGCCGATGAGGTAGTCACCGGGGTCGGAGGTGTTGTTCGCGTAGAACTCCACGCCGGTGCCGAAGATGTCGGAGGTGGCCTCGTTCAGACCGCCGGACTCGCCGCTGTAGACCAGGCCCGCCGTGGCCGCCGTGACACCGTGGCTCATCTCGTGCCCGGCCACGTCCAGCGCGGTCAGCGGGTCGGCGTTGCCCGAGCCGTCGCCGTACGTCATGCAGAAGCAGGCGTCCTGCCAGAACGCGTTGACGTACGCGTTGCCGTAGTGGACGCGGGAGTAGGCGGCCACGCCGTTGTTCTTGATGCCGGTGCGGTTGAAGGTGTTCTTGTAGAAGTCCCAGGTGACCGCGGCGCCGTAGTGCGCGTCCGCCCCGGCCGTGGCCGCGTTGGACACCGTCCCGTTGCCCCAGGTGTCGCTGGTCTGCGAGAACAGCGTGCCGGTGCCGGAGGTGCCGCGGTTGAGGTTGTACGTCTTGTGGCCGCCGCGGGTGCCGTCGGTCAGCGTGAACGTGGACCCCGACTGGGTCGTGTTCAGCGTGACCTGGCCGCTGTACTGGGTGTTGCCGATGCCGGTCCGCACCCCCTGGTACTCGTACAGCTTCTTGCCGGTGGCGGCGTCCGTGATCACGTGCAGCTCGTTCGGGGTGCCGTCGTCCTGGAGGCCGCCGACGACCGTCTCCCAGGCGAGGACCGGCTTGCCGGAGGCCGCCCAGATCACCTTGCGGGCCGTGTCCGCCGCGGACTTGGTGGAGCCGAGCGTCCGGGCCCGCTGGACCGCCTGCCGCTCGGCCGCGGACTTCGCCACGTCGGGCGCGAGGTCGGTGACGGCGAGCGTCGCGTTCGTCGCCCTGATCACGGACTTGGTGGCGCCGGACGCGGCGGTGTCCACGATCAGGTCGCCGCCGAGCACCGGGAGACCGGCGTACGTCCGCTCGTAACGGGTGTGCAGGGTGCCGTCGGCGTCCTTCACCACGTCCTTGACGGCCAGCTTCTCCTTCGCCCCGAGCCCGATGGACCGCGCGGTGGCGGCCTTCTCGGCGTCGGCGTCCCGGATCAGCTCGGTGCGCTGCGAGGGGCTGAGCTTCACCGCCAGGTGGGCGGCGTTCGCCTTCCCGGCCCGCGGCGCGGGCGCGGCGGAGGCCGCACCGGACTGCACGGCCACCGCGATCAGCGCGGCGACACCGGCGAGGGCGACGGCGGCGGTACGGCGGTGGGCGGCGCGGGGGTGCGGGGTGCGGGTCTGCGTGGCGTGGGGGGCGCGTCTGCGAGAGCTGCTACTCAACACTGACTCCTTCTGCGTGACCGCGGGGCGCGCGGCCGGGGAGACCGGACGGTGGGTTGTGAACGTCCGGGCAGAACAAGGGCGTTACGCGGAACCACGTGCGTGGCCCGACCCCACGGCACGCGCGGTCGCACCGGGCGTGCCAACTTGTGCGGAAGCTGTGGGTCGGCCGTGGGAAGAGTGGCAGGAGTGCGACACCTTTGTCAGGACCGTGTCACGAAGTTGGCCGGAAAGGGCAGGTTGGTGTGGTGTTCATGTTTGTTGCGGGGGTGTGGGTGGTGGTGAACGGGGTGTTGCGGCGGGGGGGCGGGGGGGGGGGGGTGGGGGGGGGTGGGGGGGGGGGGGGGGTGGGGGGGGGGGGGGGGGGGGGCGCGGGGCCGGGGGGGGGGGGGGGGGGGGGGGGGGGGGGGGGG
>NZ_JAHRXF010000081.1 GCF_019104725.1 Streptomyces corallincola
TGATGGCCGGAGACGGGGTATCAACATATCTGGCGTTGACTTTTGGCACGCTGTTGAGTTCTCAAGGAACGGTCGCTTCCGTTGTACTCACCCTCTCGGGCTTTCCTCCGGGCTTCCCTTCGATCTTGCGTTTCCGACTCTATCAGATCGTTTTCCGATCCGATTTCCTCGGTGCTTTCCAGGTTTCCGCTTTCGCGTTTCCCTTTCCGGCGGTTCCGACTCTATCAGACCCTTTCGGCGTCCGATTCCCGGTCGGCGGGTTGTCCAGGGCTTTTCGGCTTTCGCCGTCCGGCCTTTCGACATTCACTACGTTAACCGATTCCCCCCGGCGACTCATAATCGAGTCTCTCGCGTTCGAATTCGGGCACGCGGGCGCGCCAGAAATCGACCCCGGCGAGGGGTTGTAGTTGTGTAGTGGGTGGCCGCTCCGGCTGCAGGCGATCGCCGTACCCGGTTCAGCGGCTCGGGATACATTACGCAGGTTTCAAACCTGCGTCAACTCGAACGGCGTCTGGGGACGTGCGCGCGGTACGGGCTCACGGTCGGGTCGTCGTCGGCCCAGTAACGCCAGGGATGCTCCTCCGCGTTGCCGCCCGCGCCCGAGACCCCCGTGCGCGGGCCGCTGCGTACCAGGCCGGAGGAGACAGGGGTGCCGGTCAGGACACGTAGGGGTGTCTCGCCGGGGGCGCAGGCGTCGGTGCCGTCCAGGGAGCGGTCCACCTCCAGCGCGGTCGCCAACCGGGCCGGGCCCTTGGCGAGTTCGGTGTCCTTACGGGCCGTGGGCCGCCGTTTGCGGGCCAGTTCCACGCCCTCGACGATCTCACCGGCCCTGAGCAGCACCGCGCACGCGCGTCCTTCGGGGCCGCAGACCAGGTTCATGCAGTGCCACATGCCGTAGGTGAAGTAGACGTACACATGGCCGGGGGGACCGAACATCACCGCGTTGCGGGCGGTGGGGCCCCGGTAGGCGTGCGATCCGGGGTCGTTCGGGCCGTCGTACGCCTCTACCTCTGTGATGCGCAGGACGATCGGACCGTCCGGGGTCGTCCGGAGCAGGAGGCGGCCGAGGAGGTCGGGGGCCACGTCCAGGACCGGACGGTCGAAGAAGGCGCGCGGCAGTGGCGTACGGTCCGGGGACGTGATCATGCCCTCCGAGGGTAGCCGAGCGCGATCGCGCGCGGGCGTGCGCGGGCGCTCGCCCTGAGCGGCGGAACCGGCGGGGGCGGGATCGCGTTGGTAGGGGTCGAGGGTCCAACGTAAAGGGAGAGTCATGGCGTTCAAGAAGCTGCTCGCGAGCCTCGGGGCCGGCGGGGCCTCGGTGGAGACGGTGCTGACCGAGGTCAACGTGGTGCCGGGCGGTGTGGTCCAGGGTGAGGTGCGCATCCAGGGCGGTTCGGTGAACCAGGACGTCGAGGGCCTGTCGGTGGGGCTTCAGGCCAAGGTCGAGGTCGAGAGCGGTGACGAGGAGTACAAGCAGAACATCGAGTTCACCAAGGTGCGGCTCGGCGGGGCCTTCGAGTTGCAGGCGGGGGCGGTGCACGCGGTGCCGTTCGGGCTGGAGATCCCCTGGGAGACGCCGGTCACCATGATCGACGGGCAGGCCCTGCGGGGCATGCACATCGGGGTGACCACGGAGCTGGCGATCGCGCGTGCGGTGGACTCCTCGGACCTTGATCCGATCAATGTGCATCCGCTGCCCGTGCAGCAGGCCATCCTGGACGCGTTCATCCGGCTCGGGTTCCGCTTCAAGAACGCGGACATGGAGCGCGGTCACATCCGGGGCACCCGGCAGCAGCTCCCCTTCTATCAGGAGATCGAGTTCTACCCGCCGTCGCAGTACCACGGGCTGAACCAGGTCGAGCTGAGCTTCGTGGCCGACGGGTACGGGATGGACGTCGTCCTGGAGATGGACAAGAAGGGCGGCCTGTTCAGCGAGGGTTCGGACACGTTCCGTTCCTTCCAGGTGGGCCTGGACGACTTCCACGGGACCGACTGGGCGGCGTATCTGAACCAGTGGCTGTCCGAGGTCGGCAGCCGCCGGAACTGGTTCTGACTGGCCCCGCGCGGAACACCGCCTAGGCTCGGAGTTCCACGGATGATCCAGATTGATCAGGAGGTATCCCGGTGACCGAGCTGAAGCGGCGTCCGCTGCCCCATGACTTCCACCCGCCCGTGCCGTCGTTCACGGTGACCAGTGACGACGTCACGGAGGGCGGGACGCTGGGTCCCGCCCAGGTGTACGCCGAGGGGAACACCTCGCCGCAGTTGCGGTGGGAGGGGTTCCCGGCGGAGACCAAGAGCTTCGCGGTGACCTGCTACGACCCGGACGCGCCGACCGGCAGCGGTTTCTGGCACTGGGTGCTGTTCGACATCCCGGTGTCCGTGACGGAGCTGCCGACGGGTGCGGGCGGCGGCAAGTTCGAGGGGCTGCCCGAGGGTGCGACTCATGTGCGCAACGACTACGGGACGCGGGACTTCGGCGGTGCGGCCCCGCCGCCCGGTGACGGCCCGCACCGCTATGTCTTCACGGTGTACGCGGTGGACGAGGAGAAGCTCGGTCCGGACGCGGACGCCTCCCCGGCCTTCGTGGGATTCAATCTGCGGTTCCACACGCTCGCGCGTGCCCAGCTGATCGGTGAGTTCGAGAACCCCGCCGAGAGCTGAGGACCGGGTTCGTCCGGATTTTTTCGGAGCCGGTCGTTCACGGAACGTTTGCCCGCCCCTGGTCTTGGAAGTGATCAGGGGCGGGCATTTTTATTGCGTTGTCCATCTCGGCGAGCCCGTCCAGAGTTGATCCGAGCCCGCCGGGGGGTGGGCCGGTGCACACGGGAGGTGGGCTGGATGCGGGACACGCTGGTGCTGAACGCGAGCTTCGAGCCGCTGTCAACGGTGACGCTGAACCGGGCCGTGGTCCTGGTGCTCCAGGACAAGGCCGTGGTCGAACAGGCCCACGCCGAGCTGCGCATGCGCGGCGCCGATGTGGACATCCCCGCGCCTCGGGTGATCCGGCTCTGCCGCTATGTGAGAGTGCCGTTCCGAAGACAAGCCGCGTGGTCGCGGCGGGGTGTGCTGGTGCGGGACCGCCACAGGTGCGCGTACTGCGGCAGGCGGGCGACCACGGTGGACCATGTGCTGCCGCGGGCGCAGGGCGGGCAGGACACCTGGCTGAACACGGTCGCCGCGTGTGCCGAGGACAATCACCGCAAGGCGGCGCGGACGCCGGAGGAGGCGGGGATGACGCTGCTGCACCGGCCCTTCGAGCCGACCCCCGCGGACGCGATGCTGCTGTCGCTGGGGCAGGAGCTGTCGGACTCCCCGGAGTGGCTGATCACCGACGCGGCCTGAGTGCCGCCGGGTGTGTGACGGAACCCCGCGTCCCCGGGGAGGGGCGCGGGGTTCCGTCGTAGGCGTGGGGCGGGGCCGGCGGGCCCGGGGCCGTCAGTCGATGGACGGCTTCTCGCGGCGCTCGCCGGGGCCCTGGGGCGGGACCGAGCCGCCCCGGCCGCCGCCTCCGCCACCGCCGCCGAAGTTGCCGAAGTTGCCCATCGCGCCGGAGAGGCCCTTGAGGGCGTCGCCGATCTCGCTGGGCACGATCCAGAGCTTGTTGGCGTCGCCCTCGGCGATCTTCGGCAGCATCTGGAGGTACTGGTAGCTGAGGAGCTTCTGGTCGGGGTCGCCCGCGTGGATGGCCTCGAAGACCGTACGGACGGCCTGGGCCTCGCCCTCGGCGCGCAGGGCCGCGGCCTTGGCCTCACCCTCGGCGCGCAGGATCTGGGACTGCTTCTCGCCCTCGGCGGTGAGGATCGCGGCCTGGCGGGTGCCCTCGGCGGTGAGGATCGCGGCGCGCTTGTCACGGTCGGCGCGCATCTGCTTCTCCATCGAGTCCTGGATGGAGGTGGGCGGTTCGATCGCTTTCAGCTCGACGCGGTTGACGCGGATGCCCCACTTGCCGGTGGCCTCGTCGAGGACGCCGCGCAGGGCCGCGTTGATCTCCTCGCGGGAGGTGAGGGTCCGCTCCAGGTCCATGCCGCCGATGATGTTGCGCAGCGTGGTGACGGTGAGCTGCTCGATCGCCTGGATGTAGCTGGCGACCTCGTAGGTGGCGGCGCGGGCGTCGGTCACCTGGTAATAGATGACCGTGTCGATGTTGACGACCAGGTTGTCCTGGGTGATCACCGGCTGGGGCGGGAACGGCACGACCTGTTCGCGCAGGTCGATGCGGTTGCGGATGGTGTCGATGAACGGGACCACGATGTTCAGGCCCGCGTTGAGGGTGCGTGTGTAGCGGCCGAAGCGCTCGACGATGGCGGCGCTGGCCTGTGGGATGACCTGGATGGTCTTGATCAGGGCGATGAAGACCAACACCACCAGAATGATCAGGACGATGATGACCGGTTCCATCGTGGTCCCCGTACCCCTCTCCGCCTCGTGCTTCGGCAGATCACGTCGTGTGGAAGATCTTGCTGGTCGAGTCTGTCAGACGGTGGCCCGACTCGGGGGCGCGACGGCTCAGATGACGATGGCGGTGGCTCCTTCGATGTCCACTACGTCCACTTCCTGGCCCACTTCGTAGGTTCGGCCGTTGTCGAGGGCGCGCGCGGACCAGACTTCTCCGGCGAGTTTGACGCGCCCGCCGGAGCCGTCCACGCGTTCGGTGACGACGGCCTGTCTGCCCTTCAACGCGTCGATCCCGGTGGCGAGTTCGGGGCGTCCGCGCAGGTGCCGGTTGGCCAGCGGGCGGACGACGGCGATGAGCGCCACGGAGACGACGACGAAGGTGAGCACCTGGATGACGGCGCCGAAGCCGAGGCCCGCGGCGACCGCGGCGGCGACGGCCCCCACCGCGAACATCCCGAACTCCGGCATCGCGGTGACCACAAGCGGGATTCCCAGCGCGGCGGCGCCGACGAGCCACCACACCCATGCGTCGATGTCGTTCACATGGTCATGTTAGGGCGGCGGCGGGTCGGCGGACAGGGCGCGAACGGGTCGGCGGACGGGCGGGGTGCCCGGGCAGCCACGTCAACACCCCGGCGCCGTACGGGATTTCGCCGCCGGGGCCGGGCGGTGCGGGTCAGGACAGGGGCAGGCCGTGCGCGGTCCAGCGGTCACCGACCTGCTCGACGACGAGCGGGAGGCCGAAGCAGCGGGAGAGGTTCCGGGAGGACAGCTCCAGCTCGATGGGACCGGCGGCGAGGACCTTGCCCTGACGGATCATCAGGACGTGGGTGAAGCCGGGGGCGATCTCCTCGACGTGGTGCGTGACCATGATCATCGAGGGGGCGATGGGGTCGCGGGCGAGTCGGCCGAGCCTTCGTACGAGGTCCTCGCGGCCACCGAGGTCGAGACCGGCTGCGGGCTCGTCCAGCAGCAGCAGTTCGGGGTCGGTCATCAGGGCGCGGGCGATCAGGGTGCGCTTGCGCTCGCCCTCGGAGAGGGTGCCGAAGCGGCGGTCGAGGTAGTCGCTCATGCCGAGGCGGTCGAGGAAGGCGCGGGCGCGCTGCTCGTCCACCGCCTCGTACTCCTCCTGCCACCCGGCGGTCATGCCGTAGGCGGCGGTGAGGACGGTCTGCAGGACGGTCTGCCGCTTGGGGAGCTTCTCGGCCATCGCCACTCCGGCGACGCCGATGCGGGGGCGGAGTTCGAAGACATCGACCTTGCCGAGGGTGTCGCCGAGGATGGTGGCGGTGCCCGTGGTGGGGAAGAGGTAGCTGGAGGCGACGTTGAGGAGGGTGGTCTTTCCGGCGCCGTTGGGGCCGAGGATGACCCAGCGCTCGCCCTCCTTCACCGACCAGGAGATCTGGTCCACCAGGGCCCGGCCCTCGCGGACCACGGATACGTCCTGAAGCTCCAGAACATCGCTCATGAGCGCGTTGTCTCCCCTTGCAGTGTGCCGGTCTCGCGGCTGTCTCGTACGCCTGTGGTTCGGTCCGCCGCGCCGCTGGGCGCAGCCCCTATGAAATCTACGCCACGCGTGCGGCGTCCCATTCCACAGGCCGGGTCCTTAGGGTGGGGGCATGCTCACGGAACCTCGCTCAGGGCGGCTCGCCGCCTGGGGAAACGCCCTCCTTGCCGGACTTGTCCCACCGGACGACGCGGTCGTCGCCATCGTCGGCGAGGACGCGGTGCACCGGGTGGAGGGGCTGCCGGGCGAACCGGTGCCGGTGGGGCTGTCGCTGGCGCTGGGGCGGCTGCGCGGGCTGGGGGCGACGGGGCTGCGGGTGGCGCTCCCGGCGCCGGGGCATCCGCTGGGGCTGAGCGGGCCGCCGGGGTTCAACGCGCGGGCGCTGGAGGCCGGGGAGGCCGTGGTGTGCGTGGGTGCCGCGCTGGGTCTGGTGCCACGGGTGCGGGAGGCCGGGCCGGCGGGCGACGTGCATGTGGAGGTGGTGTGGGACGTACTGCCGGTGCGGGAGGCGCCGCCCGCCGACGTGCCCTCGCTGGGCGAGGCGGAACGGGAGCTGGCGGAGGCGCTGCGCGAGGCGACCGAGGTGCTGTCCCGGCTGGACGTGGCCGGTTCGGGTCCGGTGGCGGAGGCGGCGATCGACGCGTACCGGGCGCGGGCCGAGCAGGGCCACGAGGTACTGGCGCCGGGCTATCCGCCGCGTGCGGTACGGGTGCTTGAGCTGGCCCGGCGGGTGGGGCTGCTGGTCTCCCTGGCCCACGGCAACGGGCACGGCGCGGCGGTGACGTCGGCGGAGATGCGGGCCCGGGCGGAGGCGCTGCGCCCGGTGGAGCGGACGGCGCGGCGGGCGCAGGTGGCGGCCTACAACGCGGCGGTGGAGGAGCGGGAGCGGGGCGTGCGGTAACGGGCGTCCGGTGAGGGGGAGCGTCGGCGGGGGCGGCGGTGGGGGCCGCTTCGCCGTCACGGGGCTCGTGGGCGGGGGTACGGGCTTCTCGGGCTCCGTACGGCTTCATGGCCCGCTCGTCTTACGCCTCGTGGGCGGGTCGGGGCTTCTCCCCCGGCCCGCCCATGACGTTGCGGGGCCGCTCAGTTGTTGGCGGCGGTGTTGCCGAAGGCCGGGTTGAGCAGGCCGACGACGTCCACGGAGAGGCCGGTGGCGTTGACGGGGACGTTGACCGGGACCTGGGCGGTGAGGCCGGAGACGACGCCCGGGGAGTGGGCGGCGGCACCCGCGGCGTCGGAGTCGGCCACGGCGGCACCGGCGGAGGCGCCCGCGGCGATACCGGCGACGGTGAGGGCGAGGGCGGTCTTCTTGGCGATGTTCATGGGACGGGTACCTCCTGCGTGTGCGGGTCCGGCCCGTCGGCCGGGTCGTGCGCTGATCAACGCGGGGGTACGGGGACGGTTGCGGGGTGGGCGGTGCGAGCGCCCGAACAGATCACTTGGATGACAAGCCGACACCGTGACAGGCCGACAGGCCCCCGGAGACTCCGGGGGCCTGTCCGCGCCGTGCGGGGCGCCTCAGTGGTGCTGCCTCAGTGCCGCTGCCTCAGTGGTTGAGGCCCAGGTTGCCGAAGGCCGGGTTCAGCAGGCCGATGACGCTGACGCTGTTGCCGACGGCGTTGACCGGCACGTGCACCGGGGCCTGGATCACGTTGCCGGAGACGACACCCGGAGAGTGCTTGGCCTCACCGCCCGCCCAGGCGCCGCCGCCGTTGGTGGCGGAGGCCATGCCCGCACCGGCCGCCACGAGACCGCCGGCCACCATCGTCACGGCCGCTGCCTTCTTCAGGTTCTTCACTGTCCAACCCCTCCTGGGTGTGTCCGCCCCGGCGGTGTCGCCGCGGCACGCACTGGAGAACGGCCTGGCGCCGGAGAGGATGCGCCATCCGGGTGACATTCCCACGACGGTATGAATCTCAGGCCGGTGCGGAACTTTTCGTACTGTCCGACGTGGGTCAGCCGGTGACGCCGTGGCGTACGGCCCACAGGGCGGCCTGGGTGCGGTCGGCGAGGTCGAGTTTCATCAGGATGTTGGAGACGTGCGTCTTGACGGTCTTCTCGGAGAGGACGAGGGCGCGGGCGATCTCCCGGTTGGAGCGGCCGTCGGCGATCAGGCCGAGCACCTCGCGTTCCCGTTCGGTGAGCGAGCCGCCCCTGCCCTGGCCGGTGCCCGCCACGTCCTGGGAGAGCAGGGCACCGGCCACCTCGGGCTGGAGCAGGATGTGCCCGGCGTGCACGGAGCGGATGGCTCCGGCGAGCGCGTCGGGATCGACGTCCTTGTAGACGTAACCGGCGGCGCCCGCGCGCAGGGCGGGGACGACCGTGCGCTGCTCGGTGAAGCTGGTGACGATCAGCACGCGGGCGGAGTTGTCCAGCTCACGGAGGCGGCGCAGGGCGTCCACGCCGTCCATGCCCGGCATCTTGATGTCCATGAGGACGACGTCGGGGCGCAGTTCCTCGGCGCGGGCGACGCCCTCGGCACCGTCGGCGGCCTCCCCGACGACCTCGATGTCGTCCTGTACTTCGAGGAAGGTGCGCAGGCCGCGTCGTACGACCTGGTGGTCGTCCACGAGCAGCACTCGGATCGGCTCAGCCACCGGGGACCTCCATTTCGATCGTGGTGCCCTCGCCGGGCGCCGAGCGCACGGTGAGGGTGCCGCCGGCGCCGCTCGCGCGGTCCCGCATGGAGACCAGGCCGAGGTGGCGTCCGGCGCGGCGGACGGACGCGGGGTCGAAGCCGGTGCCGTCGTCGGTGATCCGGAGTACGGCGCCGCCGCCGCGTCGGCACAGGGTGACGTCCACGTGTCCGGCGCAGGAGTGGCGCAGGGCGTTGTGCAGGGCTTCCTGGGCGACCCGGAGCAGGGCTTCTTCCTGGGCGGCGGGCAGGGCGCGGATGCCGTCGGCGGTGAAGGCGACCTTCGCGGTGTGGGCGCGGTCGAGCACGTGTGCCTGGTCGCGGAGGGTGGCGACGAGGCCGTCCTCGTCGAGGGCGGCGGGGCGGAGTTCGACGACGGCGGCGCGGAGTTCGTCGGCGGCCTCGGCGGCGAGGGCGGTGACGCGGTGCAGTTCGTTCCTGGCGCGGGCCGGGTCGCGGTCGATGAGCGAGGTGGCGGCCTGGGCGGTGAGGCGCAGGGAGAAGAGTTTCTGGCTGACGGCGTCGTGCAGTTCGTGGGCGAGGCGGGAGCGTTCCTCGGCGATGGTCAGCTCGCGGCTGCGTTCGTGGAGGCGGGCGTTGGTGAGGGCGATGGCGGCGTGCTGGGCGAGGATGCCGAGCAGTTCCTCGTCCTCGGCGGTGAAGCCGCAGGCCGGGTGGGGGCGCTGGGCGGCCGGGGCGGGGTCGGCGCAGTCGGCGGGGCCGCGCTTGTTGGCGAGGAAGAGGGCGCCGACGACCTCGTCGCCCGCGCGGATGGGCAGCCCGAGGAAGTCCGCGAGGTCGGGGTGGGC
The DNA here is from genome assembly GCF_019104725.1 of Streptomyces corallincola. Classification (GTDB taxonomy): domain Bacteria; phylum Actinomycetota; class Actinomycetes; order Streptomycetales; family Streptomycetaceae; genus Streptomyces; species Streptomyces corallincola. The sequence continues at coordinate 9,350 of NZ_JAHRXF010000081.1, forward strand.
GTCGGGCCAGCCCTCGAAGCGGGGGTCCTCACGGACGTCGGCGAGGCGCTGGGGGCCGGACTCGTGGAGCATCGCGGCGAGGATGCCGTGCTGGCGGGGCAGGGGGCCGATGGCCCTCCACTGTTCCTCGCTCACGCCGTCCACGACGAACTGGGCGAAGCCGCCGTGGTCGTCGGGGACGCCGAGGGCGGCGTAGCGCGCGTCGAGCAGTTCGCGGGCGGAGGCGACGATCGTCTTCAGGACGTCGCGCACCTCCAGTTGCCTGCTCATGGCCAGCAGCGCGGAACTGACCGCGGCGAGGCCGGACCGGGGGCCGTGACTCATGTTCCTCACGGTACCG
>NZ_JAHRXF010000082.1 GCF_019104725.1 Streptomyces corallincola
TTTCCGGGTCATCTCCCACGTGACGTGCTTGATGCCGTTCTCGCAGATGTCGAGATGCAGCCCCTTCCTGTCATCGGGCCAGGCGCAGCCGGGACAGTCGAAGCCGCCGTTCTCGTGATTCATCTTCAGGATCGCGCGCGGCCCATCCAGCAACGCGCCTTCCCGCGCCAGGAATTGCCCCACACTCACCGCCGCGCCCCACCCCGCGGCGGGATGCCGGTACGGGTGGGAAGAGGGCTCGCCGGCTGGAGTCCCGCCCACCTGCGGCTCCAACTGTGCCCGCTCTCGCTGCGGTTGCCGTCCCTGCTCGTCGCGGGAGGTGCTCACAACTCTCACCCTTCGCCATCCAGAGAAGAACACCGCCGGACAAAGCGGCGTTTTCGACCATGTTAGGCGGGTTGATCGCGGAGAACCAGACGATGTGGCATACAGGAAAGGGGAGTTGGCTCCGCGAACCGCCCGCACCGAAACTGTCGTCCAGTCAGATGACCATTCGGAGAGCATATATGCGGGCGTCGTGCGGAGTACGGGCATGACAGAGCCCACTCTGTGGGAACAGCCTTACGGATCAGGGCAGTTGAAGCCGTGGACGAACGGTCTGCTGCCCGCCGACCCGGTCAGCGGACGGTCAGGCCGCCGTCCACGTTGAGGGTCTGGCCGCTGATGAAGCCGCTGTCCGGACCGAGGAGGAAGGCCACGGCGCCGACCAGATCGGACGGCTCGGCGGGCCTGCGCACGCTCTGGGCGTCCACCTGTGCCTGTACCTGGGCGGGGGTGATCGTGTGCCGGGGGATCTCGGTCTGGACCGAGCCGGGGGTGACGGCGTTGACCCGGATGCCGTCCCCGGCCAGTTCGCGGGAGATCGCGTACGTCAGTCCGATCACACCGGCCTTGGAGGCGACGTAGTGGGCGTAGTTGGGGCGGCCGATCCATACGGCGCTGGCGGCGACGTTCACGATCGAGGCGGCGGCGGAGCCGCGCAGCAGGGGGAGCAGTTCCTTGGTGATCCGCCAGGTGCCGGTGAGGTTGACCTGGAGCACCCGGTTCCACTCGTCCTCGGGGATCTCCCAGAACGGCTTCATGGTGAGGGTGGAGAACAGCGCCGCGTTGTTGACCAGGCCGTCAATCTTCTCCACTTTGCCCGCCAGTTCGCCGCTCGCGGCACGGCACGAGTCGGCGTCGCTGATGTCCACCGCGAGCGCGAGCGCCGACCCGCCGGTGGACGTGATCTCGTCGGCGACCGAGGCGGCGTGGTCGGCGTTCAGGTCCGCGATCACCACCTGGTAGCCGCGCCGGGCCAGTTCCACGGCGGTCGCGCGGCCGATGCCCTGGCCCGATCCGGTGACGACGACAGTCTTCTCGTCGCTGCTCATGTTCTTGCTCCTCGTCATTGCTAACCAGTTGCGAACCAGGACCAATCCGTGGTCCTGAATTGTGGAATACGTGTCCTCACAGGCGGGACCGTGATGAGTGGGCCCGCCCGTGGTCGGTCAGGACGTGATGGCGAGCCGGGGCACCAGTGCCTGGGCGTTGCCGCACAACATGCCCGCCCGGACCGGAGCGGTGAGGCGGTCGGTCGTCGCCAGGGTGTCGGCGAGCTGGGCCGCGGCCTCCAGCGGCGTGAACGGGAAGTCGCTGCCGTAGTGCAGGTGTTCGGGGTCGGTGACCTCCAGCAGCGCGCCCAGAAGCTCGGGCACGGGAGCACCGGCCAGGTCGAAGTGCAGTTGCCGGAGCGCCTTGCGGACGCTCGGTGGCGTCGGGCCGCCCGGCGTGCTGAGCAGCGGCAGGAGCAGCTCGATGCGCCCGGCCAGCACCGGCAGCGCCGCACCGGCGTGCGGGACGATCACCTTCAGTTCGGGATACCGCTCCAGGACCCCGGACAGGACGAGGTCCGTGATCGAACGTGTGGTCTCGAACATGAACTCCAGCATGGGGCGCGGATATCCGAGGGCGAGGTGCCCGGCCTCGGCGGGCGTGGTGGGGTGGACGAAGACCACCGTGTTCCGGCGGGCGGCCTCGGCGTAGATCGGCTCCAGCCGCTCGTCACCGAGGTAGACGCCGTGGTGGTTGGTCTCCAGCACGATCCCGTCGGCGTGCAACTCGTCCAGGGCGTAAAGGAGTTCGGCCACGGCCGCGTCCACGTCGGGCAGCGGGAGGGAGGCGAAGAACCCGAACCGGCCGGGATGAGCGGTGGTGAGCCGGGCGCCCTCCTCGTTGACGAGCCGGGCCAGTTCGGCGGCGGCGCGCGGATCGCCGAAGTGCACACCGGGCGAGGAGATGGACAGCAGGGACGTCTTCACGCCGAGCCGGTCCATGCTCTCCAGGGCCAGCTTCTCGCTCCACTCCGGGATGGCCTTGATGCCGTCCGGACGGGAGTGTCCCGCCGCCAGCAGCGCGTCGCGGTAGAAGTCGGGGACGTAGTGGGCGTGGACGTCGATCGTGGTGGCGTTCATAACCGCTCCTGACGTGCTGTGGGCGGGTGGGATGTGTGGTGCGGGGTGTGCCGTGAGGGGCGTGTGTGGTGAGCGGCGGCCTCCCCGCACCGGGGAGTCTCAGCAGCCGGAGCCGGAGCCGGAGCCGGAGCCGGAGCCGGAGCCGGTCGTCTCGGGGGCGGAGGCGCGAGCGGGTTCCACCGGCGAGGGGACCCAGGTGTAGCCGTCGCCGTCGGGGCGCAGGTGGCCGAGGCCGGGGAAGGGGAAGTGGTACGCGAAGACCGTGTGGCGCCGGGTGTCCACCAGGTCGTAGATCCGGCGGCGCTGGGCGGTGGCGGCGGGGCCGTCGTAGTCGAACTGGAAGCGCCAGTCGGGCCGTTGGAGCAGCAGCACCTGGTGGTGGCACAGGTCGCCCCAGCAGATCATGGTCGAGCCCTCGCTGGTGATCTCGTAGACCGTGTGGCCGGGGCTGTGGCCGGGGGTGGCGATCGCGGTGATGCCGGGGACGACCTCGAAGCCGTCGGAGAACGTCACCAGCCGCCCGGCCTCCGCGTACGGCATGAGGTTGGCGTGGGCGCCCCGGTAGTGGTCGGCCATGTGCTCGTTGGGCGCGTCCGCGATCTTGCCGAGGTCGGTCCAGTGGGTGAAGTCCGCTTCGCTGACCATGACGGTGGCGTTCGGGTACAGCTGCTTGCCACCCGCGTCCACCAGTCCCCAGCAGTGGTCCGGGTGGGCGTGGGTGATCGCCACGATGTCGATGTCGGCCGGGTCGATACCGGCCGCCCGCAGGTTGCGTACCGCCCGGCCCGTGTGGGTGCCGAACGTGCTGACGCCGAGGTCGGGCATGGTCCCCACCCCCGTGTCGAACAGGATCAGTTGGCTTCCGGTGTTCACGACCAGGAGGTTCTGGTTCAGGCGTACGTTGTCGGTGGGCAGGTAGTTCCGGTGCAGCAGGTCGTCGATCTCGGCGGGGTCGGCGGTGGGGAAATTGGCGTGCGCCGGGCCCAGCTCCAGGACCCCGTCGGAGACGACGGTGCAGGCGAAGGCGCCGTGGGTGAACCTGGCCCAGCCGTCGTTGATGTCGATGTCGTACGTGCGGCTCATGGCTGGACCTCTCAGTGAGCGGGGGTGGGGGAGGGCGTGCCGGGCCCGGTGTGCGTGCCGGGTCCGGCCTGCGCGACGGCGGCGGGGGTGGGGCGGCGGCGTACGACGGCGGTGAACGCGGCCACCGCGACCACGACGACGCAGGCGGAGACACCGAACAGGACGAACACGCCGTACGCGCCGAAGTGGCTGCCGATGACCAGGCCACCGGCGATGGGCCCGATGGCGCCGACGTAGGACATGCCGTTGGTCCACCCCAGGACCGTGCCGCGGATGGAGGCGGGGAACAGGTCGGACGCCGACGCGTTGAGCAGGTTCTCGGTGGTGTGTCCCCCGGCGCCCATCAGGGCGACGAAGACCAGCAGCAGCGGCAGGTAGTGCGCCCCGGCGACGATCCCGATCAGTCCGGCCAGGGTCAGCACGGACGTGATCAGCGTGACGCGGTTGAGCCCGAAGCGGTCGGCGAGCGGGGCGGCGATCATGGAGCCGACCACGGCTCCCGCGGTCAGGACCAGGGAGAACAGCAGGGCCGAGGTGAGCGGGTAGTGCAGTGAGGTCATCGCCGCGGTGAGCCACACGTTCAGCCCGAACCAGGTGAACATGTTGGGGATCGCCACGGCGGCGATGAGCAGCGCCAGGAGTCGGCCCCGGCCGTGGAACAGCTCGCTGAGCGGACGCGGGTGCGGGTGGGGCTGGGGTCCCGACTGGGGTTGCGATGCCTTGTCGGCCGGGGCGTCGGTCCGCTGGCCGGTCCGGTCGGCGGTCCGACGGTCGGTCCGGGCGTGTGCCGCGGACGAGGCGAAGGCGCTGCGGTCCTCCAGGCGCACCAGCAGCACCACGGCGAAGATCACCAGGGTGAGCGCGGCGCCGATGAAGAACATCGGCCGCCAGCCCCAGTGCGGCAGGACGTACAGACTGATCGCCGCCGTAAGGGCGCCGCCGAGCGGAATACCGGCCATCGTGATGTTGATGACCAGCCCGGCGCGGCCTCGCGGGGCGTGGTTGCGGGCGAGTGCCAGCGCGGTGCTGATGGCGCCGCCGACCCCCAGCCCCGACAGCAGCCGGGCCAGGCCCAGGGTGGCCACCGAACCGGCGAAGCCGGTGGCCACGAAGCCGAGGATGAACAGGCCCATGCCGACCAGCAGCACGGGCTGGCGGCCGATCCGGTCCCCGATCACCCCGCTGACCAGGGCGCCTATCAGCATGCCCGCGTAGATGACGCTGCCGACCAGGCCCGCCGCGCTCGGGGTGAGGGCGAGCGACTTGTCGGACAGCAGCAGAGGGATGACCGAGCCGTAGACGATGAGGCTGTACCCCTCCATCACGGTCACGACGGTGCAGATGAGGATCGCCAGGACCGGGGAGACCGTGCGTCCTGCGGTGGAGGTCCCGGAGGACCTGGATGCTCTCAAAGGTGTTGCCACGATGCTCTCCGATGAGTCGGGACTGCCCCTATGCACCAGAGCATAGGTTTCATTTATCAGGAGTCAAGACCTGTTTATCAGGATCGGATGGGTCTAGGGTGTTGCGCAGGGGTTAACCGCGCCCGCATCCGCGGAGACATTTACGTCCATATCCGCCAGGAAATCTGGGAGGCCAGCCGTGACCACCGCTGCAGTCGTGTGGACTCCGGGAGCACCCTTCAGCCTCGAAAAGGTCGAACTCGACGCCCCGCGCCCCACTGAAGTACGCGTCCGCATGATCGCCACGGGTCTCTGCCACACCGACCTCAACGCGGCCAGTGGCGCCCTGCCCTACCCCCTGCCCGGCGTCCTCGGGCACGAGGGGGTCGGCGTCGTCGAGGAGACGGGCCCGGCCGTGACCGGCATCCGCCCCGGCGACCGTGTCCTGCTGACCTTCACCTCCTGCGGCCAGTGCCGCGGCTGCCGCGCGGGCCACCCCGCGCACTGCGACCACCAGATGGGGCTCAACCTCTTCGGCGGCCGACGCCTGGACGGCACCGCCACCATCCGCCACGACGACACCGAGCTGAACGGCCACTTCTTCGGCCAGTCCTCGTTCGCCACCCACGCGCTCGCCGACCAGCGCGGCATCGTGGTCCTGCCCGACCACATCCCCGACGCCGACCTGCCCGTCCTCGCCCCGCTCGGCTGCGGAGTCCAGACCGGCGCCGGTGCCGTCCTCAACGTGGTCCGGCCCGCCCCCGGCACCACCATCGCCATCGCCGGGGCCGGAGCGGTCGGCCTGTCCGCCGTCATGGCCACCCGCCTGACCGCCGCCGGTGACGTCATCGCCATCGACCGCGTCCCCGCACGCCTCGACCTCGCCCGCGCCCTGGGCGCCACCCACACGATCGACACCTCACGCGCCCCGCTCACCGAGACCCTGATGGACCTCACCCAGGGCCGAGGCGTGGACGCCGTCATCGAGACCACCGGTAATGTCCGCGTCACGGAAGAACTCATCGACACCCTCGGCGTCGCGGGTCAGCTCGCTCTGATCGGCGCTCCCGCAGCGGGATCGAAGGCCGCCTTCGACGTCAACCGCCTCCTGCTCGGCCGCACCCTGCGCGGGGTGACCCTCGGTGACAGTGAGCCGCAGACCTTCATCCCGTCGCTGATCGCCGCCCACGCCCGCGGCGACTTCCCCCTCGACCGGCTGGTGCGCACCTACCCGTTCGCGGACATCAACCAGGCCGCCGCCGACGCGGCCGAGGGCACCGCGGTCAAGCCTGTACTCGTCTTCTGAGGCTGCTGGGTTCTCCGGGTTCTGAGGTTCTCAGGGTTCTCCGAGTCCGCCGAGTCCGCCGAGACCTCTGGGTTCTCCGAGACCTCTGGGGCATCTGCGTCCGCCGAGTGCTCCGCGCCCTCCGCGCCTGCTGAGCCCTCCGCACCCGCTGAGCCCTCCCGAGTCAGCCCTCCGACCAACACCCCACATCAGGTCCAAGGAGCCACCGCCCATGTCCGACCAACTCCTCCTGATCGGCGGAAAGTACGTCCCGGCGCGCGACGGACAGGTCTTCCCCGTCACCTCACCCACCACCGGCGAGCGCCTCGCCGATGTCGCCTCCGCCGACCCGGCCGACGCCGACGCCGCCGTGACCGCCGCCCACGCCGCCTTCCACGACTGGTCCACCACCAGCTACGTCGAACGCCGCCGCATCCTCCTGCGCGCCGCCGACCTGCTCGAAGAGCACGCCCCCGAGCACTACGACGCCCTCACCCTGGAGACCGGTGCCGTCCGGGGCTGGGGGGAGATGAACATCCACGAGGCAGCCGCCAACCTTCGGGAGGCAGCCGCCCTCACCAGCACCCCCACGGGCACCCTGCTGCCCTCGCACGACCCCCGCACCACCAACATGAGCCTGCGTGGGCCCGCCGGAGTGGTCCTGGCGATGATTCCCTGGAACGCCCCCGTCGTCCTGGCCGCCCGCGCCGTCGCCATCGCACTCGCCGCCGGGAACACCGTCATCCTGCGCCCCAGCGAACTCGCCCCCCACTCCGCCGGTCACCTGCTGGCCGCCGCCCTCACCCGAGCCGGACTGCCCGACGGCGTCATCAACGTCCTGACCTGTTCCCCCGGCACCAGCCGTGAACTGGTCGCCACCCTGATCGCCCGCACCGAGGTGCGCCGCGTCGTCTTCATCGGCTCCACCCCGGTCGGCAGGGCCATCGCCCAGGTCGCGGGCGCGCATCTGACACCGGCGGTCATGGAACTCGGCGGGAAGAACGTCACGCTCGTCCTCGACGACGCCGACCTCGACCGCGCCGCCGACCTGCTCACCGTCGCGGCCTTCGCCAACTCCGGCCAGGTCTGCATGAGCACCGACCGCGTACTCGTCCCACGGCGCCACTACGATCATCTGCTCGCCCGCGTCACCGCCAAGGCGCAGGCGCTCACCGTGGGCGACCCCCGCACCCCGGGCACCGACATCGGACCCCTGATCAACCGGCGCGCCGCGACCCACTTCCGTGAACTGGTCGCCGACGCCCGCGAACACGGCGCCACTGTCCTCGCGGGCGGAGGCCACACGGACGGGCTGCTCGCCCGCCCCACAGTGCTCGGCAACGTCGGCCGGACCGCCCGCCTCGCCCGCGAGGAGGCGTTCTCGCCGCTGGTCGCGGTCGAACCCTGCCAGGACGAGGCCGACATGATCCAACGGGCCAACGACAGCGACTACGGCCTCATCGCCTCCGTCCTCTCCGCCGACGCGGACCGGGGGGTCGCCGTCGCCCGCCGCATCCATGTGGGTGCTGTCCACATCAACGGCCCGTCCGTCGGTGACGAACCACATGTCCCCTTCGGCGGCGTCGGCCTCTCCGGCTTCGGCCGACTCGGCGGGGCGGAGGCGTGGCACTTCTTCACCGAGCAGAAGACCTTGTACTGCCACGGATGAACGGCCTCTGCCGCAGGGGGTACGGGGGAGGCATGGGCCTTGTCCCGGCAGAGGACGGCGGCCGGGCACGCTCCGCGTCCACGTGGACTGTCCGTGTGGTCTGTCCGCGAGGTTAGGGTCGGCGCTTGTGAAGAGCACAGGAACCCCTCGCCGCAGCACGGCGGAACGCGTAAGTGACTTTCTGGAAAGGCTCGTTGCCGAGCGCGACGTCTGGCTGTCCACCTCTCACCCCGACCACGGCCCACACCAGGTGCCGCTCTGGTTCCTGTGGGACGGGCAGGCGGTGTGGATGTGCACCAGCGCCACATCACCGACCGTACGGAACATCCGCGTGGAACCGCGTGTCCACCTGTCGCTACCGGACACCTTCGACGTGGTGCTCATCCGGGGGGAAGCGGAGTGCTTCCCGGACCACGAGGTGCCCGGCGCCGCGGCGGACGCGTACGTCGAGAAGTTCGGCTGGGACACGCGAACCGAAGAGGGCGACTTCGTGTACGTACGCGTCACTCCGAACTCCGCGCGTGCCTGGCGCGGTGAGCCAGAACTGCGCGGGAGGGTCATCATGCGCGAGGGGATATGGCTCAGTTACTGAGGTTGAACTCGTGGTGTCGTAGGGGCTGACGGCTTGCTGCTCGTGCGGTATCACCGGGGCATGCGGTATCCACAAGGGGGCGGGCTGACCGCCGAACGCCAGCAGTTCCGCGAGGAGTTACGGCTCAAGGCCGCCGAGAGGTTCGCCCGGGGCGAGGCGAGCTCGGTGATCGCCAAAGACCTGCGGGTCAGCGTCCGGTCGGTGCAGCGCTGGCGGCGGACGTGGGACGAGGGCGGTCCGCGGGCTCTGCGGTCACAGGGGCCGGCATCGCTGCCGAGACTGAGTGAGAAGCAGTTCGCCCAGCTGGAGGCCGAGCTGGCCAAGGA
>NZ_JAHRXF010000083.1 GCF_019104725.1 Streptomyces corallincola
TCGTTCACCGACAGCCGACTCCCACCGTGCTCTACGCCCCGTCCTCTGGGGTGTAGGCCGTCACCAGGAGGGTGGCTGCTGTGCGGGGGGTTGCGTTGGAGGGGAGTTGCTCGGTGGTGATTCGGGTGAAGCCTGATTCGGATAGGAGGTTCTGCCAGACCTGTTTCCGCAGGACCCAGCGGCGCATGTGGGTGGGGGTGCCGGTTGGTGTTTTCGCGTGGATTTCCGTGTGGTGGAGGTCGGGGTGGGCGGGTGTGCCGTCGATGTGGTGGGCGAGGGTGGAGAAGACGAGTCGGCCGCCGGGACGCAGGGCGGTTGCGGTGGCGGGGAGCAGGACGCGGGGGTCGGTGAAGTCGATCGCGCCGAAGATGCTGTAGAGCACGTCGTAGGTGCTGGTGGTGCTGCGTAGGTGCTGGGATACGTCGCAGTGGGTCAGGTGGAGGCGGGGGGTGAGGTGGCCGTAGAGGGTGGTGGCCATGCTGTGCTGGGCGGGTGAGGCGTCTACCGCGGTGATACGGGTGGGGCTGTGGTGGACGGCCAGGTGGGCGGCGTGGCGGGCGGCACCGGCGCCGAGGTCGGCGATGTGACGGTCGGTGATGTCGCCCAGGATCTCCGTTCCGGGGCCGCCGGTTTGGTCCCAGGTCCAGGAGAAGTGGTCGGGGACGGCGAGGTCGGTGGCGTTGCGGGTGCGGCCGTAGTGGTGCCAGAGGTCCGGGGTGGGGGTGGTCACCCTGTCCATCTTGGTGGGGTTGTGGCGCTCGGCGGGCGGGTTCGCCGTTATTCGGGGGTGGGGTGTGGGGGCAGCTGCTTCAGCCATGTCGCGGTGTGTTCGGGGTGCGTGAAGTGATGGACCGTCAGGTGTGCGAAGCGAGGGTTCTCCGTGCGGGACTTGATCTCCTTGTGGCGGGTGGTGTGTTGGGTCCAGGACCACCAGGCGGGGTGGTCCTTGGTGAGCCAGGCGTGCCAGGTTTCGCGGTTGCCGCCGTAGAGGGGTTCGCGGGTGAGGGTGCGGTGGAGGGAGCGGCGGAGGATTCTGGGCATGACGGTGCGCATGGGGTAGTCGAGCCAGATGACGGTGTCGGCTCGGGTCCAGAGGAGGTCGCGGACTTCCGGGTAGCCGAGGGAGTCGATGATCCAGTGGGGGTGGGTGGTGATGGCTTCCACCTGTGCGGTGAAGTTCTTGTTCCTGGTCCAGTCGGGGCCGTCGTAGTAGAGGGCGTCCATCTCGTGGTACGGGAGGTGGAGGCGGGTGCTGAGGGTGCGGGCCAGGGTGGATTTTCCTGCTCCGGTCACGCCTGCTATCAGGGCTCGCTGCATGGTGCTGGACTCTAGGCGCGGGTCCGGTGGCGTGTTTCGTACCCTGGGGGCATGCGTATGCGGCCCACTCTGAGTTGGACTCCGTCCGGGGAGTCGTTGGCGGGGAGTACGGATCTCGCGCCGGTTGCCGGGGTGCTGGGTGCCGGTGGGGTGCTGGTGCTGAGCGGGGCCGGGATCTCGACCGAGTCGGGGATTCCGGATTACCGGGGTGAGGGCGGGAGTCTCCGTAGGCACACGCCGATGACGTACCAGGACTTCACCGGGAGTGTGCAGGCGCGGCGGCGGTACTGGGCGCGGAGTCATCTGGGGTGGCGGACGTTCGGGCGCGCGGTGCCCAATGCGGGGCATCTGGCGGTGGCCGCGTTCGGGCGGGCCGGGCTGCTGGCCGGGGTGATCACGCAGAACGTGGACGGGCTGCACCAGGCGGCCGGGAGCAGTGGGGTCGTGGAGCTGCACGGCAGTCTGGAGCGGGTGCGGTGTCTTGCGTGCCGTGCGTTCAGTTCGCGTCATGAGCTGGCCCGGCGGCTTGCGGAGGCGAACGTGGGGTTCGCGCCGGTGGCGGCCGGGATCAATCCGGACGGGGATGCCGATCTCACCGATGAGCAGGTCGGGGATTTCCGGGTCGTGCCGTGCGCGGTGTGCGGGGGTGTGCTCAAGCCCGATGTGGTGTTCTTCGGGGAGAACGTTCCGCCTGAGCGGGTCGAGCAGTGCCGTGGGCTGGTGCGTGGGGCGTCGGCGGTGCTGGTGCTGGGGTCCTCGCTCACGGTGATGTCGGGGCTTCGGTTCGTGAGGCTCGCCGCTGAGCTGGGGAAGCCCGTGGTGATCGTGAACAGGGATGTGACTCGGGGGGATCGGCACGCGCTGGCTCGGGTCGCGTTGCCGCTGGGTGCGGCTCTGACGTCGGTGGCCGGTCGGCTCGGGGTGCCGGTCGGTGCGGACTCGGCCGGTCCCGGGGGGCCGCCTGCTTCGGGTGGGGCGTCCGTCGTCCTCGACGGGCGGACGGCGACCTGAGCCGGTTCGCCGTCCGTCCAGTCCGTGGGGCGGCCGGGGCCGCGTGGGGCTCTGTCAGATGCCCTTGAACGCGTCCTTGTGGGCGGTCAGCCACTCTTCGAAGGTCTCCAGGGCGGGGTTGAGGGCACGGACCCTGTCCAGGTCGCGGGCGCCGGTGAAGTCGGCTTCGGCTTCGTAGTAGTAGCGGAACATGTTGGTGAACTCCTCGGGGGCGGCGAGGCCGAGGTCGTAGAACTGGTCGAAGGTCAGGGGGCGGTAGTCCACCGTCTCGCCGAGGACCTTGGCGAAGGTGTCCGCGATCTGCCGTCCGGTCAGGTGGTCGCCGGCGATGCTGACGGTGTCGCCGACGAGGGCGGTGCCGCGCTGGAAGATTCCGTAGGCGGTGCGGCCGATGTCCTCGCCCGCGATGCCGGACAGGCGGCGCTCGCCGAGCGGGAGAATGATGGCGAGGGTGCCGTCCTCACCGCGCCGGAGGCTGAAGCCGTAGGTGAGGGACTCCCAGTAGAAGGTCGTGCGCAGGAACGTGGTGGGGACGCCCAGTTCGCGGAAGGCGTTCTCGCCGTCGTACTTGCCGTCGAAGTGCGGGACCGTGTAGGAGCCCTGGATTCCGGGGATGCCGAGCGGGGCGAGGGTGGGGCGGGTGTCGTCCAGGGTGGACCAGATGACGTGTTCGGCGCCGGCGTCCTTGAGGGCCTGGGCGGCGGCGTGGGCCTGGCTCTTCTCGACCTCGGCGGACATCGACTCGAAGAAGTTGGTGACGACGAAGGCACCGTGGACACCGGCGAACGCGTTCTTCAGGGTGGCCGGGTCCGCGAGGTCGGCCTCGACGACCTCGGCGCCGCGGGCGGCGAGTTCCCGGGCGCGGTCGGAGTCGGCGTTGCGGGTGATGGCCCGTACCGCGAAGGGGGACGCGGGGTCGTCGAGGATGGCGCGGACCAGGCCGCCGCCCTGGGTGCCGGTGGCTCCTACGACGGCGATGATCTTCTTCTCGCTCATGGCATGCTCCGTGTATCGGCTGGGCTTTATGGGTTTTATGGTCCGTTTCCGGTGAGTTGTTCGCCGGTTCGCGGGCCTTTCCGTCGAACGCCTCAACCATATGGTCCAAAAATTGGAACGTCAAAAGTTAAACTAAAACTGGCCGGATGTGATCTCCGCCGCCGACCGGTGGGCGGCTCGGTCGGCGGACCTACGTCTTCCGGCCGGAACGGGCTCGTGACCAGGGGCGGTGCGCGGCTATGCTCGCCTGTCCCAGGCAGGACGCGGCAGGAACGGACGGACGCTCATGGGGCGCAGTGCGCGCAAACTGGCCAATCCCGATCTCGGGATGCTCGCCGTGAACCTTCTGCGACTGGTTCAGGGCGAGCTGTTCCGAGCCTTGGCCGCGCAGGGCTTCACCGGGCTCCGGCCCCGGCACGGCGGTGTCCTGGCCTATCTGGACGACGACGGGCTCCGGCTCAGTGACCTCGCCCGGATCACCGGGCGCAACAAGCAGACGCTGGGCGCGATCGTGGACGAGCTGGAGGGGCTCGGGTATCTGTCCCGGATCACCGATCCGTCGGACCGGCGGGCGCGGCTGATCGTGCCCACGGAGCGGGGGCTGGAGCTCGTCACCGCCGCCGACGCTGCGATGGCGGAGCTGGAGGAGCGGCGGGAGCGGCTCATGGGGGCGGCGGAGTACGGGGCGTTCAAGCGGGCGCTTGCGTTGATGGGGGAGGCGGAGGGGCCGGGGGTGGCCGATGGGGGGGCCGGTTCCGGCGCCGATGGCGGGGGTGGGTCCGCTGCCGGGGCCGGGAAGGCGGACGGGGACGGGGACGGGGACGGGGACGGGGACGGTGGAGATTGTTGAGGTTCCGGGGGCCGGGCTCCGCCCTGTGCACGCGTGTCGGCGCTGTCCAACTACACTGTCGGGAATAGGAGTTGCGCCGGGGCGAGTGTGAGCAGGGCACGCCTGGGAATCCGTCGAAAGCGCGGTGCCGTCCGACCCCGGTTTCTCCAAGGCACCTGTAAATCGGCTGTGTTACTGCCCACTCCCGGCTGGGCGGCGGGCGGTACGTACGGCGTGTTCACCCCGCTGACCTGGGCGGGAGCGGATGTGAAGCACAAGTGACGCACAGGTGATATTCCGGCCTCCGGGAGGAGCTATCCGGGCTACGGCACGGTAGAGTCCGACCGTCGTTCAATAGAGAACATCTGTTCACACCGACTTCATCCCGTAGCCTCTGGCCGGATGAGCGGGTCTGTGGCCAAGGATGTCGGATCGCCTGGAGCCAGCGAATTGTCCATACCTTCGTCGCTCGCCCGGTTGCACACCGCGGCTTCGCGTCTGCTACTGCCTGTGGTGATCGTACTGTCGTTCGCCGCGCAGGCGGCCGGTGCGCTTATGCCCAGCGTCCTGGTGCTCGGTGCCGCCACCGCCGTGGGCATGGCGGCCGACCTGGCGATGCACCGGTGGCAGGGCGGCATGGTCAACGCGCTCGGCAAGCTGCACGCGACGGTGACGGTGCGTCAGGTCGTCCGTGACTTCCTGCTGCTGTCCGGTCTGCTGCACCTGGACGAGAAGGACCACGAGGCGAAGTACCTGATCCTCGTCTTCGGTCTGCTGCTGTTCCACGCCCTGCACGTCGCCACCCAGGCGGTCGCCGTGATGGTGCGCCGTACGCGCACGCTGCCGCTGGTGACCCGGAACATCGACGCCTCCGCGCTGCGGCTGAGCGCCGCTCCCCCGGCGCTGCTCATGCGCCGTTCCGGCCGACGGCTGCTCGTCTTCGCGCTGCCCTCGGCGGCCGGTCTCGTGACCTCCGGCGCGACGGGCTCGGCGCGTTTCGCGGCGGCGGGCATCGCCGTGTCGGTCGCGCTCTCGCTGGTGGCCGTCGGCACGCTGCTGTGGCGGCTGCTGCCGTCGCGCCGCCCCGTCTCGGACGAGCAGGCGCTGGAGTGGTTCGAGGCGTGGCTGGCTGCGTACCAGCCGACCGTGGGGATGTACTTCTCCGGCGGCACCAGCTCCGTCTACCAGGCGGACATGTGGCTGGAGCCGCTCGCCCGGCTGGAGGGGCGTCCGCTGATCGTGCTGCGCGAGCGGTTCATGGTGAAGCGGATCGCCGCGACGGACATCCCGATCGTGTGCCTGCCCAAGGTCGCGGACCTGATGCGGCTGGAGCACTCGACGCTGAAGATGCTCATCCACCCGTCCAACTCGGGCAAGACCTCTCAGGTGCTGCGCATCCCGACGATCAAGCACGCCTTCGTCAACCACGGCGAGAGCGACAAGCTGTCGAGCTGCAACCCGTACGCGAAGGCGTACGACGAGGTGTGGGTGGCCGGTCCGGCCGCGCGGGAGCGGTACGAGCTGGCGGACGTCGGGGTGGACGACCGGGACGTGGTGGAGATAGGCCGCCCGCAGCTCGACGTCATCGAGCCGTACGCCGGTGCCCCCACCGGGGCGTACACCACCGTGCTGTACGCCCCGACCTGGGAGGGCTGGGACGGCAATCCGGGCAACACCTCGGTGATCGAGGCCGGTGAGAACATCGTGCGCGCGCTGCTGGCCGACCCCGCCGTACGGCTCCTCTACAAGCCGCACCCGCTGACCGGTTCGGTGGACGCCCGCGCGGGTGCCGCGAACCTGCGCATCCAGGAGATGATCACCGCCGCAAGCGCCCGGCGGGCCGCCGCGCACCGGGGTGAGCGGACCGCGCCGTCCGCCGTCGCGGAACTGGAGCGCCGGACGGCCGAGTTGGACCGGCTGACCACGTCCGCGTTCCGTACCGCCGCCGACGACGTGGAGCGGATGCTGCTCCAGGGGCTGCCCGAGCCGGGTCGGCGCGCGGAGGCCGCGGCGGCGGCAACGGCGTGGGAGGACGCGTACTGGGCGTCGTTCCCGGAGTGGGAGCACCGGATCGTGGTCGGGCCCCGGCCGGGTGTGTACGCCTGTTTCAACGCGGCTGACCTGCTGATCAGCGACGTTTCCAGTGTCATTTCCGATTACCTGGCGAGCGAGAAGCCGTACGCGGTCGCCAACACCAGCGGGCTGTCCGAGCACGACTTCCGCGAGGCGTTCCCGACCGTGCGCGCGGGTGCCGTGCTCGCCCCGGACGCCTCCGGTGTCCCGGCGCTGCTGGCGTCGGTGCGGGAACCGGAGCGGGACACCTACGTCCAGGCGCGTGCCGAGCTGAAGGAGCACCTGCTGGGTCCCTCCGAACCGTCGTCCGCGGTCCGCTTCGACGACGCCTCGCGTGCGCTGTGCGCGGAGGCCGAGGAGCACCGGGCGGGTATGGCGGTCCGGGCGCTGGCGATGATCCCCCAGCAGCCGGACGGACGGACCAAGCTGGACAACGAGCACGTACGGGGGTGAGCCCCGGCGGGTACGGGGGTGAGCCCCCGGCCCGTACGAGACCGCGCCGCCCGGTGATGTCACCGGGCGGCGCGGTCGTGTGCGGGGGCGTGTGCGGGGGCAGGGGCAGGGGCAGGGGCGTGTGCGGGGGCAGGGGCGGCCGGGGCGGTCAGGCGGCGAAGCCGATGTTGGTGACGTACTCGTACTGGCCCCACTGGGAGCCGAGGTCCACGATCTGGTCCACCCAGGCGGTGTCCAGGGCCTGGTCGTCGGCGGCTGCCCAGGCGGTGATGATGGCTTCCCAGCGGCGGACGGTGAGGGTGCGGAACTCCACGACGCGCTGGTGCGGGCGGCTCACGCCGGACTGGTTGAGCGGGTGGATCTCGACGCGGGTGCCCCGGCCGGAGCGGCTGAGGCGGGCCAGCAGATAGCGGGCCACGTTCTGGCGGCGGACGGTGCGGTACGCGGTCTCGATGCGGTCCAGGTTCCGCCGGCTCGGCTGCCGGGTGCCCTGGAGCCAGGCGCGCAGGGTGCGGTCGGTGACGGTGAGGCCCGCTTCCCGGGCGGCGGCGCGGGCGTGCGGGGTGCGGGTGAGGTAGTTCAGCCGGGCCAGCAGGCCACGCCGGACGGTGACCGGGGTGGCGATGAAGTCGGCGAGGGCGTCGAGCTGCCGGGCGACGGCCTCGTGGCCCTTGATGCCGCTGGCGCCGAACTTTCCGAACTCCCTGGTGCGCTCGGGCATGTGCGGTTCCGCTCTCCCTGTCAGTTGGCGTCGTCGTCGGTGTCGTACGCGGTGTCGTGCGCGGTGTCGTCGGCGCCCGCGTCCGACGGGATCCCGGGTTCGCCGCCGACGGTGTACACGTCCTTGACCTTCACCTCGGAGACCCCGCGTCCCTCGGGGAAGACACCGCGCCAGTCCCCGATGACGTGCAGTTCGTCGGTGCCCATCGCGCGGACGAGGGTCAGGCCCTCGTCGTACGCCTTGAACGCCTTCATCCACAGGTTGGCGAACGCCTGGGAGCGGATGAGGTGCATCCAGTCGGGACGGTACAGCTCGCGGTTGTAGTTGGACTCCCCCATCGTCGAGACGAACTTGGAGTACATCGCCTTGATGTACTCGAGGGTGACCTCGTCGTCCTGGGCGATGGCGGTGTCGCGGGCGTCCTTGAGGACGATCCGGAACTTGTCGAGGAGGCTCTCGGTGGCGCCCGAGGTGAACGACTCGTGGATCTCGGGGGGGTCGCACATGCCGTACTTCGGCCCGGCGAGCCGTTGCAGCAGGCGCAGGGTGGGTTCGGTGACCCAGAGCGGGCCGGGTTCGTCCCGGTTGCCGATGGGGTTGGGCAGATACGCCTCGTGGTCCCAGGCGGGCGGGGTGATCAGGTGGACCCCGGCGCGGCGGCGATCGTGGTCGAAGCCGGTGGAGTGCTCCAGCTGGCCGATCGGCAGGTGGGTCTTCAGCGCGCTGAGATAGGCGCCGTTGATGTCCAGCGCGGTCACCTGGTGGGCGCCCGTGGGGAGTTCGGGGCGGGTCCACTTGGGGCGTGCCTCCCAGACCTGGTCGCTGCCGCGCGCGGTCTGCTTGCGCAGCACGTCCGGAATCCAGGGGTGCGCGATGACGTCGTACCGGCCGCCTCTGCGGCACTTGTCGAGCAGGGCCATCGCGTCCGGGATCGCCCGCTTGACCAGTGCGGCCGTGGCCGCCTCGACGTCGCCCTCGTGCTGGGCGAGCGTGGCGGCGACCGTTTCCATGAGCTGCCCGGCCGGGTCGGCCTCGGCTGTGGTACGGACTCGGCGGC
>NZ_JAHRXF010000084.1 GCF_019104725.1 Streptomyces corallincola
GGGGGGGGGGGGGGGCGGTGGGGGGGGGGGGGGGGGGGGGGGGGGGGGGGGGGTGGCGGGGTGTCTTGGTGCGGGGTGCGGAATTCGTGGTGCGGGTGCGGGTGCGGGTGCGGGGGCTGTGTGCGGGTGCGGCCTGGTGGGGGCTTGTCGCGCAGTTCCCCGCGCCCCTAAAGACGGTGGTTCGGGCTCGTTGGACGGGTGCCCCCGGCCGTGGTCGATGCGTGGTTCTGGTGCGTTGTGGTCCTCGGCCCGGTGGGGGCTTGTCGCGCAGTTCCCCGCGCCCCTGAAGACGGTGGCTCGGCCCCGCTGGACAGGCACCCCCGCGCCCCCCAAGACGACTTGCTAGCCCTTGCTTACCGCTGTGAGGATCTCCGGTAGGCGGGCGGCTGTGCGGGGGGCTGCCAGGTGGAGGCCTGCCCAGGTCAGGGTGGTGCCGTAGGCGGCGCCCAGGGGGAGGGTGATCCAGGACCAGGTGTCGCCGCCCGCCACCACGTTCTGCCAGATGACCAGGGCGATGACGGGGGAGCAGAGGAGGGCGGAGGCGACCATGCCGCCGAAGATGGAGATCCAGGCGAGGCCGACCTGGCCGGGGGCGACGTTCTTGTGGCCCTCCTGCGGGATCGAGTAGGGGAAGCGGGCCGAGGTCCAGGCGCCGGTGGCGAGCATCGCGCCGAGCAGGGCGAGGGAGAGGCCCAGCACCTCGGGGAGTTGATTCCAGGCGCCGAGCAGGGCCGTCGTCAGTACGGTGACCGCCGTGGCGTAGGGCACCGTGATCAGCAGCAGGGCCAGGGCCCGGCCGCGCAGTTCGGCGTAGGCGTCGCGGGGGGTGGAGACGGTGAGGGCGACCATCCAGAAGGCGGAAGTGTCCTGCCCGAACTGGTTGTACATCTGGATGCCGAGCATCCCGGCGGCGAAGCACGCGAAGTACACCGAGCCGGTGCCCTGGACCGCGTTGAACACCGGCACGATCAGCCCGATGGCCAGCGAGGTCACCCAGGCGGCCTTGGTCTTCGGGTCGCGCCAGATGTAGCGCAGCGCCCGCGCCATGACCGTGCCCGTGCGCCCGCCGGGCAGCAGCCGCCCCAGCCCCGACGCCGTACGGTCCCGGGTGCCCGCGTCCGCGCTCTGCAGGGTGGAGCCGTCCGGCGCGGTCATCAGCCGGGTCAGCCCCCGCGCCCACAGGAAGACCAACAGGGTCAACCCGGCGATTGCGAGCGCCAGTTGGGCCACCGCCGTGCCGTACGAGCCCTCACTCGCCGCGCGTACCGCGCCCAGCGCAGACGCGGGCGGCACCCAGGCGAGGACGTCGGCGACCGGGCGCAGCGGCTTCAGGCCCGCCGAACCCAGGTGCTGAGCGGCGAAGTTGACGACCTGCGCGCCGACCGCGATCACCAGGCCGCTCAGCACGGCGAGGTCCCGGCCCTTGCGGCTGCTCAGCAGCCGTACGTTGGCGACGGCCACGAGCCGGGCGAACGCCACGCAGGTCAGCAGCGCCAACGGGACGCCCACGAAGGCGAACAGGCCGCCCAGCGGGCCGTGCGCGACCGCGACCGCGCATCCGGCGAGCACCAGCAGGGTGAACGCCGGGCCGGTGCCGACCAGGGAGGCGGCCAGCAGGGCGCGGACCAGGGGGCGGGGCCGCAGCGGGAGCATCACCAGACGGGTCGGGTCCAGGGTCTCGTCGCCGCCGGGGAAGAACAGCGGCATCACCGCCCAGCCCAGCGCCAGGACGGCCACGGCGGGCACCGCCACCGAGGCGGCGTCCGGGTTGCCGCGCAGCGCCAGCAGGCCGAGCAACTGGCCCACCCCGACCAGCAGCGCGGCGAGCGCGGAGGCGACGAACGCGGCCCGGCGGCCCGCCGACTGGCGCAGCCCGTTGCGCAGGAGTGCCAGCTTCAGCCGGACGACCGTCGTCGTGACGGGAGTTGACTCGCTCATCGGGCCGCACCGCCGCCCAGCCAGTCCAGGTCGGACGCGGCGTCCCGGCCGCGCGCGCCGACCAGTTCGAGGAACGCGGCCTGGAGCGTGGGGTGTTCGGCACGGACCTCGGCCAGGGTGCCGGTCGCGCGGATGCGGCCCGCCGCCATCACGGCGACCCAGTCGCACAGCGACTCGACCAGTTCCATCACGTGGGAGGAGAAGACGACGGTGGCGCCGGAACCGGTGTAGCGCTCCAGGACGCCCCGGATGGTCTGCGCGGAGACCGGGTCCACGCCCTCGAACGGCTCGTCCAGGAAGAGGACTTGGGGATTGTGCAGCAGGGCGGCGGCCAGGCCGATCTTCTTGCGCATGCCGGTCGAGTAGTCCACCACCAGCTTGTGCTGCGCGCCCGCGAGGTCCAGCACGTCCAGCAACTGCGTGGCCCGCTTGTCCACTTCGGCGCCGGGCAGCCCGCGCAGCCGCCCGGAGTAGGCCAGCAGCTCCCGGCCGGAGAGCCGTTCGAAGAGGCGCAGCCCCTCGGGCAGCACGCCGATCCGGGACTTGACCTCGACCGGGTCCCGCCACACGTCGTGCCCGGCGATCTCCACCGTTCCCTGGTCGGGGCGCAGCAGGCCCGTCACCATCGACAGCGTGGTCGTCTTCCCGGCCCCGTTCGGGCCGACCAGCCCGACGAACTTGCCGGACGGCAGGTCGAGATCGACCCCGCCGACCGCCACCTGCTGCCCGAACCGCTTCCAGAGCCCTCGCACCCGCACCGCAACGTCGCTCATGACGGAGACCCTACGGGGCGGGGCGGGACCGGAGTGCTACCGGGATCTATTCGCAGTGCTCCGGCCTTCAGGCCGGGGGTGAAGCGAATCTGCCGGTGTGACGCGGAGCGTCACCGCAACGGGCCGGGCGGAGCCGGACGGAGGTATGCCGCCTGCGGCGCGGAGCGTTGCGAGGCTTTCCCGGCGAAGCCGGGCGCGGCTCACCCCGGCCGGTTCTGCTGCTCGATGTACTGGCTGACCACGGACAGCGGTGCGCCGCCGACGGTTCCGGCGAAGTAGGAGCCGGACCAGAGCTTGTTGGCCCGCCAGTAGTGGCGCACCAGGTCGGGAAATTCCTGACGCAGGCGGCGAGAGGAGACGCCCTTGAGGGAGTTGACCAGTTTGGTGACGGCGACCTTGGGCGGAAAGTTCACCAGCAAGTGGACGTGGTTGTCCTCGCCGTTGAACTCCACCAGCTCGCATTCGAAGTCCCCACACACCGACCGCATGATCTCCTCCATGCGCCGCAGGTGGGTATCGGTGAACACCCTGTGCCGGAACTTGGTCACGAAGACCAAGTGGACATGCATCGCGAACGTACAGTGCCGACCAGTTCTGATCTTCTGCATCTCACCCATAACCCAAGTATGTATCGTGGTCGGCATGCAGCTCCGGTACAGCTTCCGCCTGTACCCGAACGCCGTCCAGCAGGCCGCGTTGGCGAGGGCGTTCGGGTGCGCCCGCGTCGTGTTCAACGACGCGGTCCGCGCCCGCGAGGACGCCCGAGCGGCCGGGGAGCCGTTCCCGAAGATCGGGGAACTGTCCACACGGCTGATCACCCAGGCCAAGACCACCCCGGAACGCTCTTGGCTGGGCGAGGTCTCCACCGTGGCGCTCCAGCAGTCCCTGCGGGACGCCGAGACCGCGTACCGCAACTTCTTTGCCTCCCTGGGCGGCACCCGCAAGGGCCCGAGACTGGGAGCGCCCCGCTTCAAGTCCCGCAAGGACCACCGGCAGTCGATCCGGTTCACCGCGAATGCTCGCTGGAAGATCACCGACGCGGGCCGCCTCGACCTGCCGAAGATCGGTGCGGTGAAGGTGAAATGGTCCCGCGCCCTGCCCGTCACACCATCCTCGGTGACCGTGATCAAGGACGCGGCGGGACGGTTCTTCGCCTCCTTCGTCATCGACACCGATCCCGCCACCGACGCGGAACGTCTGCCGCAGACCGAGAACACCATCGGCATCGACCTCGGCCTGACCCACTTCGCCGTCCTGTCCGACGGCACGAAGATCGATTCCCCGCGCTTTCTGCGGCGCGCGGAGAGGAAGCTGAAGAAGGCCCAAAAGGAGCTGTCCCGCAAGCAGAAGGGATCGAAGAACCGGGCCAAGGCCCGCCTCAAGGTCGCCCGGGCCCACGCCGAAGTCGCTGACGCGCGCCGTGAGTTCCACCACCAGCTCTCCACCAAGCTGATCTCCGAGAACCAAGGGATCGCCGTGGAGGACCTGTCGGTGGCGGGACTGGCGCGCACCAGGCTGGCCAAATCCGTGCACGACGCGGGCTGGTCACAGTTCATCAACATGCTGACCTACAAGGCCGAGCGGTACGGCCGCGCTCTGATCAAAGTCAGCCGGTTCGAACCGACCAGCCAGATCTGTTCGACCTGCGGCCACCACGACGGGCCCAAACCCCTGAGCGTGCGGGAATGGACCTGTAGCGCCTGCGGCACCCTCCACGACCGGGACACCAACGCAGCGATCAACGTCAAGACGGCCGCCGGACTGGCGGCATCGGCCTGCGGAGCGCCGGTAAGACCAGGAGCGATCCCGGCACAGCGCGAAGAAACAGGAAGCCACGGATTCCCCACCGGAAACCGTGCCGCGTAGCGGCACGGCAACCCGTCAGGGAAGACCAGAATCCTCGCCCTTCAGGGCGAGGAGCGTGTCAACGGTCCCGCCCGCACGCGTAGGCCAGCGGCGAGATCAGCTCCTCCGTGTCCGGCAGCCACCGGTTGGCCTGGGTGGGGCGGCACGCCCACTGCACCGCGCCGCGCGCCCCGAACCGGGTCGGCGGCGCGGCCACGTACCGTCCCTCGCCCAGCGCCAGCAGATCGAGCGACTCCGGGGACCAGCCGAGCCGCCGTACGAGGTCCGGGATCTTCGCGCAGCCGCCGGGCAGGACGAAGAACTGCATCCGGCGGTCCGGGGTGAGGGTCACCGGGCCGAGGGTCAGCTCCATCCGCTCCATGCGGGCCAGCGCCAGGAACCCGGCGCTCTCCGGGACGGACAGCGCGTCGAAGGTGCGGCCGGTCGGCAGCAGGACCGAGGCGCCCGGCTGCTTCTGCCACATCCGGCGGACCTCGGTGGCGCTGCCGGTGGCCTGGGCGGCCCAGTCCGGGCGGGTCGGGTGCGCGCCGGGCGCGGGACAGGAGGCGTCGCCGCACGAGCAGCGCTGCGTCCCGCCGACGGTGTCGAGCGCGCTGCCGGGGAACACCTCCCAGTGCCGCTCCTCGACGTAGCGTACGGCGGTCTCCAGCAGCGATTCGCCGCGCTGCTGCGGGATCTGGGCGGCTTCGGCGCCGGCGATCGTCTCTTCCACGCTCAACTCAACTCCCGCACCCACCTGGAGTTACGGCCGCGCCCGCGCGCGGGGGGAGAGCATCCCGCCGTCCGCCGGGGCGCACGGGTGCACGCGTGGGGGCGCGCGGGAGGAGTCGGCGGCCGGAGCGGGTAACAAGGAGCGGGGGGTGGCATCCGCCGTTACCCCGGCAAACCGCACATGTCACGCATTGACGGTATGTCGGCTGGGCAGTGATCGTGCGACCGGAACCGTCCGGCCGCTCCACACGCTCCAGGGGTTCGCAGGGGGTTGTACATGGCCGCGAGGCCGCTTGTCGCAAGGCAGCCCAACGAGAGGCTGCAGGCACTCATCCAGGAAGCGGGGTGCTCGAACGCCGGGCTGGCCCGGCGGGTCAACATGTGCGGTGCCGAGCACGGCCTCGACCTGCGCTACGACAAGACCTCGGTGGCGCGCTGGCTGCGCGGGCAGCAGCCGCGCGGCCGGGCGCCCGCGATCATCGCGGAGGCGCTGGGCCGCAAGCTCGGGCGTACGGTCACGATCGACGAGATCGGCATGGCCAACGGCAAGAACCTGGCCTCCGGCGTCGGTCTCCAGTTCTCGCCGACGGTGCTGGGGGCCATCGAGCAGGTCTGCGAGCTGTGGCGCAGCGACGTGGGCCGCCGGGACTTCCTCTCCGGGTCCTCGGTCGCCGCCTCCGCGCTGGTCGAGCCCAGCCGGGACTGGCTGATCTCCACCCCGGACGCCCAGGTCGCCCGGCAGGCGGGCCCGCGCGTGGGGCTGCCCGACGTGGCGGCGGTGCGCTCCATGACCCAGGCGCTCACCGACCTGGACCACCAGTACGGCAGCGGGCATGTCCGCCCGGTCGTCGTGCACTACCTCAACAGCGTCGTCTCCGGGCTGCTGGCGGGGTCGTACCGGGAGGCGGTGGGGCGTGAACTCTTCGCCGCCGTGGCCCGGTTGACCGAGCTGGCGGGGTACATGGCGGTGGACACCGGGCAGCCCGGTCTCGCCCAGCGGTACTACATCCAGTCGCTGCGGCTCGCCCAGGCGGCCGGTGACCGGGGGTACGGCGGCTATGTGCTGGCCGCGTCGATGAGCCACCTCGCGGCCGAGCTGGGCAACCCGCGCGAGATCGCCCAGCTGGCGCGGGCCGCGCAGGAGGGCGCGCGCGGGCGGGTGACGCCGCGCGCGGAGGCGATGTTCCACGCGGCCGAGGCGCGCGGACACGCGCTGCTCGGTGACGCCGGTGCCGCGCAGGAGGCGTCCGGGCGGGCGGTCGCGGCGATGGAGCGGGCCGACGGCGCCTCGGGGGACGACCCGGTGTGGATCGCCCACTTCGACGAGGCGTACCTCGCGGACGAACTGGCGCACTGTCACCGGGACCTCGGGCAGCCGGAGGCCGCCGCGCGGTACGCGGAGCAGTCGCTCGCCGGGCACCCGGAGTCCAGGGCCCGCCGCCGCGCCATCGGTCATGTGCTGCTCGCCACGGCCCAGGTGCAGCAGCGGGAGATCGAACTCGCCTGCCACACCGGGACGAAGGCGGTCGAACTGCTGCGGACGCTGCGCTCCAGCCGGGGCGCGGAGTATCTGGACGATCTCCAGCGGCGTCTTGAGCCGTTCCGGGACGAGGCGGTGGTCCGGGAGTTCGGCGCCCGCCTCGACCTGCAACCCGCTGCTTGACCGCCGCCTGACGGTCCTTCGGGAAATCCTCCCCGTCCGCGCGTGAACGTATGGTGAACAGCCGCTCGGGAGACGGCTGTTCCCATCAACAGCGTGCGGCGGGGCGGTTTTGTTACCGCTGTCACAGGGAAGGGGTTCGGGCCCCCTGCGGCGTGGCACCCCGCGCGGGCGACCCGGTAGCGTGAGCCGACGATTCCGAAGGTCCCCCATTAGTAGGAGTCCCGGTGACGCAGAGTGGACAGGGCGAGGAGCCCTCGGCGCGGCAAGCGCACGAAGGCATCGTGCTGCCCTCCGACGGAGGCGAGCCCGTACTGCCGGGCATGACCGGCCGCCCGGCCTCCACGGCACCGGCCGGCGGCCAGGCATGGGGCGACCCGTGGGGTCCCGGCCGTCAGGAGCCGCAGCGGCAGGACCAGGGCTGGCCCCCGGCCGCCGCCCCCGGCTGGGGCGGCCCGGAGCAGCAGGGCGGTCCCGGCCCGCTGCCCCCGGAGGACGCGCCGACCCAGGCGTACGGCGCGCAGGCCGGGCACGGCGCCCACGGCTCGTACGGCGACCAGGGGTACGGAGCGGGCGGCGCGCAGCCGCAGCACCAGCAGCCGCAGTACCCGCAGCAGTACGGCGACTACGGCACCCAGGGCGCGCACGGCGGCCACGGCGCTTCCCCGCTGCCCGCCGAGAACGCTTCGGGCGGCTACGGCGACCCGTACGCGCCGCAGTACGGCGGGGGCCCCCCCCCCCCCCCCCCCCCGCCCCCCCCCCCCCCCGGCCCCCCCCC
>NZ_JAHRXF010000085.1 GCF_019104725.1 Streptomyces corallincola
ACACAGTGGACGCGAGCAACTGAGGACAAGCCCTCGGCCTATTAGTACCGGTCAACTCCACCTGTCACCAGGCTTCCATATCCGGCCTATCAACCCAGTCGTCTACTGGGAGCCTTACCCTCTCAAGGAGGTGGGAACACTCATCTCGAAGCAGGCTTCCCGCTTAGATGCTTTCAGCGGTTATCCCTCCCGAACGTAGCCAACCAGCCATGCCCTTGGCAGAACAACTGGCACACCAGAGGTTCGTCCGTCCCGGTCCTCTCGTACTAGGGACAGCCCTTCTCAATATTCCTACGCGCACAGCGGATAGGGACCGAACTGTCTCACGACGTTCTAAACCCAGCTCGCGTACCGCTTTAATGGGCGAACAGCCCAACCCTTGGGACCGACTCCAGCCCCAGGATGCGACGAGCCGACATCGAGGTGCCAAACCATCCCGTCGATATGGACTCTTGGGGAAGATCAGCCTGTTATCCCCGGGGTACCTTTTATCCGTTGAGCGACGGCGCTTCCACAAGCCACCGCCGGATCACTAGTCCCGACTTTCGTCCCTGCTCGACCCGTCGGTCTCACAGTCAAGCTCCCTTGTGCACTTACACTCAACACCTGATTGCCAACCAGGCTGAGGGAACCTTTGGGCGCCTCCGTTACTCTTTAGGAGGCAACCGCCCCAGTTAAACTACCCATCAGACACTGTCCCTGATCCGGATCACGGACCCAGGTTAGACATCCAGCACGACCAGACTGGTATTTCAACGACGACTCCCCCTGAACTGGCGTCCAGAGTTCACAGTCTCCCAGCTATCCTACACAAGCCGAACCGAACACCAATATCAAACTGTAGTAAAGGTCCCGGGGTCTTTCCGTCCTGCTGCGCGAAACGAGCATCTTTACTCGTAGTGCAATTTCACCGGGCCTATGGTTGAGACAGTCGAGAAGTCGTTACGCCATTCGTGCAGGTCGGAACTTACCCGACAAGGAATTTCGCTACCTTAGGATGGTTATAGTTACCACCGCCGTTTACTGGCGCTTAAGTTCTCAGCTTCGCCCCACCGAAATGGAGCTAACCGGTCCCCTTAACGTTCCAGCACCGGGCAGGCGTCAGTCCGTATACATCGCCTTACGGCTTCGCACGGACCTGTGTTTTTAGTAAACAGTCGCTTCTCGCTGGTCTCTGCGGCCACCCCCAGCTCAGACCGTAAAGATCATCACCAGGTGTGGCCCCCCTTCTCCCGAAGTTACGGGGGCATTTTGCCGAGTTCCTTAACCATAGTTCACCCGAACGCCTCGGTATTCTCTACCTGACCACCTGAGTCGGTTTAGGGTACGGGCCGCCATGAAACTCGCTAGAGGCTTTTCTCGACAGCATAGGATCATCCACTTCACCACAATCGGCTCGGCATCAGGTCTCAGACACATGTCAGGCGGATTTGCCTACCCGACGTCCTACACCCTTACCCCAGGACAACCACCGCCTGGGATGGACTACCTTCCTGCGTCACCCCATCACTCACCTACTAACCGCTTGGTTCAGCGGCTCCACCACTCCCCTCAACTCCGAAGAGATCAGGGCGGCTTCACGGCCTTAGCATCACGATGCTCGATGTTTGACGCTTCACAGCGGGTACCGGAATATCAACCGGTTATCCATCGACTACGCCTGTCGGCCTCGCCTTAGGTCCCGACTTACCCTGGGCAGATCAGCTTGACCCAGGAACCCTTAGTCAATCGGCGCAAACGTTTCTCACGTTTGTATCGCTACTCATGCCTGCATTCTCACTCGTCAACCGTCCACAACTACCTTCCGGTGCTGCTTCACCCGGCAGACGACGCTCCCCTACCCATCACAGCCTCCGTTGGGAGTATTGCTGCAATGACACGACTTCGGCGGTACGCTTGAGCCCCGCTACATTGTCGGCGCGGAATCACTAGACCAGTGAGCTATTACGCACTCTTTCAAGGGTGGCTGCTTCTAAGCCAACCTCCTGGTTGTCTCTGCGACTCCACATCCTTTCCCACTTAGCGTACGCTTAGGGGCCTTAGTCGATGCTCTGGGCTGTTTCCCTCTCGACCATGGAGCTTATCCCCCACAGTCTCACTGCCGCGCTCTCACTTACCGGCATTCGGAGTTTGGCTAAGGTCAGTAACCCGGTAGGGCCCATCGCCTATCCAGTGCTCTACCTCCGGCAAGAAACACACGACGCTGCACCTAAATGCATTTCGGGGAGAACCAGCTATCACGGAGTTTGATTGGCCTTTCACCCCTAACCACAGGTCATCCCCCAGGTTTTCAACCCTGGTGGGTTCGGTCCTCCACGAAGTCTTACCTCCGCTTCAACCTGCCCATGGCTAGATCACTCCGCTTCGGGTCTTGAGCGCGCTACTAAAACGCCCTATTCGGACTCGCTTTCGCTACGGCTTCCCCACACGGGTTAACCTCGCAACACACCGCAAACTCGCAGGCTCATTCTTCAAAAGGCACGCAGTCACGAGACACAAGCAAGCTTGTATCCGACGCTCCCACGGCTTGTAGGCACACGGTTTCAGGTACTATTTCACTCCGCTCCCGCGGTACTTTTCACCATTCCCTCACGGTACTATCCGCTATCGGTCACCAGGGAATATTTAGGCTTAGCGGGTGGTCCCGCCAGATTCACACGGGATTTCTCGGGCCCCGTGCTACTTGGGTGTCTCTTAAACGAGCCGCTAACATTTCGACTACGGGGGTCTTACCCTCTACGCCGGACCTTTCGCATGTCCTTCGTCTACATCAGCGGTTTCTGACTCGTCTCACGGCCGGCAGACCGTGAAAAAGAGATCCCACAACCCCCACGACGCAACCCCTGCCGGGTCTCACACGTCGTAGGTTTGGCCTCATCCGGTTTCGCTCGCCACTACTCCCGGAATCACGGTTGTTTTCTCTTCCTGAGGGTACTGAGATGTTTCACTTCCCCTCGTTCCCTCCACACTGCCTATGAGTTCAGCAGCGGGTGACAGCCCATGACGACTGCCGGGTTTCCCCATTCGGAAACCCCCGGATCAAAGCCTGGTTGACGACTCCCCGGGGACTATCGCGGCCTCCCACGTCCTTCATCGGTTCCTGGTGCCAAGGCATCCACCGTGCGCCCTTAAAAACTTGGCCACAGATGCTCGCGTCCACTGTGCAGTTCTCAAACAACGACCAGCCACCCACCACCCCACCAGACACACTGGTGAGTTCACTGGGGCCGGCAACTGAAGGAAGATCATTCCCTCAGACACCCAACAGCGTGCCCGACCCAGACCCGTCCGAAGATCATGCGTTCCACACTCCGAAGAGCAGTACTGGCAGCCTCCGACCCGACATCCGGACCGAATAGTCAACGTTCCACCCATGAGCAACCAGCATCGGACGTTCGCCGATGAACTGGCCTCTGGACCGCTAGGCGGCCTAGAAGTGCTCCTTAGAAAGGAGGTGATCCAGCCGCACCTTCCGGTACGGCTACCTTGTTACGACTTCGTCCCAATCGCCAGTCCCACCTTCGACAGCTCCCTCCCACAAGGGGTTGGGCCACCGGCTTCGGGTGTTACCGACTTTCGTGACGTGACGGGCGGTGTGTACAAGGCCCGGGAACGTATTCACCGCAGCAATGCTGATCTGCGATTACTAGCAACTCCGACTTCATGGGGTCGAGTTGCAGACCCCAATCCGAACTGAGACAGGCTTTTTGAGATTCGCTCCACCTCACGGTTTCGCAGCTCATTGTACCTGCCATTGTAGCACGTGTGCAGCCCAAGACATAAGGGGCATGATGACTTGACGTCGTCCCCACCTTCCTCCGAGTTGACCCCGGCAGTCTCCTGTGAGTCCCCATCACCCCGAAGGGCATGCTGGCAACACAGAACAAGGGTTGCGCTCGTTGCGGGACTTAACCCAACATCTCACGACACGAGCTGACGACAGCCATGCACCACCTGTATACCGACCACAAGGGGGGCACCATCTCTGATGCTTTCCGGTATATGTCAAGCCTTGGTAAGGTTCTTCGCGTTGCGTCGAATTAAGCCACATGCTCCGCTGCTTGTGCGGGCCCCCGTCAATTCCTTTGAGTTTTAGCCTTGCGGCCGTACTCCCCAGGCGGGGAACTTAATGCGTTAGCTGCGGCACCGACGACGTGGAATGTCGCCAACACCTAGTTCCCACCGTTTACGGCGTGGACTACCAGGGTATCTAATCCTGTTCGCTCCCCACGCTTTCGCTCCTCAGCGTCAGTAATGGCCCAGAGATCCGCCTTCGCCACCGGTGTTCCTCCTGATATCTGCGCATTTCACCGCTACACCAGGAATTCCGATCTCCCCTACCACACTCTAGCTAGCCCGTATCGACTGCAGACTCGGAGTTAAGCCCCGAGCTTTCACAATCGACGTGACAAGCCGCCTACGAGCTCTTTACGCCCAATAATTCCGGACAACGCTTGCGCCCTACGTATTACCGCGGCTGCTGGCACGTAGTTAGCCGGCGCTTCTTCTGCAGGTACCGTCACTTTCGCTTCTTCCCTGCTGAAAGAGGTTTACAACCCGAAGGCCGTCATCCCTCACGCGGCGTCGCTGCATCAGGCTTTCGCCCATTGTGCAATATTCCCCACTGCTGCCTCCCGTAGGAGTCTGGGCCGTGTCTCAGTCCCAGTGTGGCCGGTCGCCCTCTCAGGCCGGCTACCCGTCGTCGCCTTGGTGAGCCATTACCTCACCAACAAGCTGATAGGCCGCGGGCTCATCCTGCACCGCCGGAGCTTTACAGCCACCAAGATGCCTCGGTGGCTCATATCCGGTATTAGACCCCGTTTCCAGGGCTTGTCCCAGAGTGCAGGGCAGATTGCCCACGTGTTACTCACCCGTTCGCCACTAATCCACCCCGAAGGGCTTCATCGTTCGACTTGCATGTGTTAAGCACGCCGCCAGCGTTCGTCCTGAGCCAGGATCAAACTCTCCGTGAATGTTTACCGGTAATCCGGTTGACACCACGAGAGCGGAACCGAGGAGAGGAAT
>NZ_JAHRXF010000086.1 GCF_019104725.1 Streptomyces corallincola
TAGATGGGCCCCTTGGCGTTGGGATACGCGTTCTCGAGCGCGATGTCGAAACTGCGGTGCTCGATGACAGACCCGTCGTGCAGCTCATCGATGTCGAGGCCCTCGGGCAACTCCACCAGCCAGCGGGGCACTTCCACCTCGATGCCGACGGCGCCGCCCGGGAGGCCGGGGCCGGTGTCGGGGCTGGCGATCCGGTGGGCGATGCGGTCGGCCACGGCGGTTTCGTTGAGCCGGGTGATGTGCGAGGGGAGTTTTGCGTAGTGGCCGGTGATGGCCGCCGGGTCGATGTGGTGGGGCCAGTCCATTTTGGCGAGTTGGAGGTTGACCGTGTTGTGCAGGGTCCCCATGTTGTGCAGGGTCCCCATGTCATGGCGCGGGACGCCCATGTCATGCGGCGCGACGGGCGACTCGGCCCGTACGACGGCCTGCGAGGCGGGACCGTGGACGAGTGTGGCGAAGGGGGAGCCGGGGCTGAAGCGCAGGAGTGGTTCGCCGCCGGTGCCCTGGTGGGAGCTGACGATCTTGTCGAAGATCGACTTGCTGAACGGCGTGACCGGCTGCCAGTGCATGTGGGCGCCGTGCATGACGGCCATGTCCTGTCGCCGCATCTCCGCGACGAGTGCGTCGTGCCGGGCGGCTGTGATCCGGCTGCCGCCCGGGGTGGACACGTCGAACAGGTCGTGGTCGGCGGTGACCGGGACCGTGTCGCCGTCGTCGGCGATGGCGTGGACCACGCCTTCGATGACGGTGAACATGTTCCGCTCGGCCAGCAGGGCCATCTGGGGGGCGAGTTCGTGGAACTCGGTGAACCGCTGGTTGTACCGGGAGGCGACCTTCTCCCAGTCCTGCGCCGGCACCTTGGAGAAGTCCGGCTTGATGGGCTCGAAGTAGCCCACCAGCCCGATCTTCGCCGGGTCGGCGCCGAGCGGGACGTCCGCCGCGCTGATGGTCTTTGCCTTGATCTCCTCCGGTTTGGGCATCGCTCCCGCGTCGAGCCACCGGGGCGCCATCGGGTTGCTCGGCCGCACGTCGATCACGACGTTCTCGTCGTCCGACGCCCTCCGGAACTTGCGGAAGTTCTTCTGCGGGATTCCGTAGGCCTGCTGCGCGGTGTAGGAGTCCACGTCCTCGGGGCCGAGGAGTCCGGACGCGACCAGTGCCGAGTGCAACGCCGAGACCGGCGTGGCCAGGGAACGGAGCGACGCCGCGACGGAGTTCAGCTCGGTGCGGGGGAGATCGGCGAAGGTGACGCGGCCGGCGGGCGAGACGCGCGGCGGGGCGGACGGCAGATGGCTGTCCCAGTACGAGGGCATCTCCCGGCCGCTCGTCGCGGACAGCGGCGCGGTCCACGTCACCGGGCTGCCGGAGGCGAACGTCAGGGGCACCGGGTTGCTGAGGGGGCGCGGGCCGCTGGGACGCCGTTGGGTGAGTGCCCCCAGGTTGTCGAGCAGGCCGTCCCTGACCGGAGCGGCGGTGTCGGCGGACGCCGTGTCCACGATGCGGATGTGGGGCGCAGCGCTCGGGAGGAGGCCGGTGTCGATGGGTGTCAGCGTCGGGCGCCGGGAGGACGCCGCCGTGTCGGTGGACCCGGTGTTCTCGAACAGACCGGCGTACGGCGCACCGTGCTCGTCCAGGAGGGAGGCGACGAAGAGGAGTTCGCCGAGGAGAGCGGGGTCGAGGGTGTCGGGGTCGGTGTCGCGGACGGCTCGCTCCTGCGGGGCCGCTTGGGTGTGGCCCGGCGCGTGGGTGTCGGCGGGGGAGACCTCGACGTGGCGGGGGACCTCCACGGGGGCCGTGACCTCGTCGGTGCCGTTGACGGCTCGCTCCTGCGGGGCCGCTTGGGTGTGGCCCGGCGCGTGGGTGTCGGCGGGGGAGACCTCGACGTGGCGGGAGACCTCCACGGGGGCCGTGACCTCGTCGGTGCCGTTGACGGCTCGCTCCTGCGGGGCCGCTTGGGTGCGGCTCGGCGCGTGGATGTCGGCGGGGGAGACCTCGACGTGGCGGGAGACCTCCACGAGGGCCGTGACCTCGACGGTGCCGGTGGTGGCGTTGGGGGTGTCGGTGGTCTGGGGCCGGGTGTCCGCGGACCGTGCGCCCAGCGGGTCGCCGGACAGGGTGTCCGTGGTGCCGGGGGCGGTGGTCGTCGTGGTGCCCTGCGTCGCGGTCAGGTCGGCCGCGAAACTCCCGGTGGTGGTGGACCAGCCTCTGATCGAGCGGTTGGCGACGGCACGGAAGAAGTTCCGCGCGAAGGTGACCGAGTTGGCGGAGATCAGCCGGTACTGCGCCTGTTCCTGCTCCTTCACGTACCGCAGACCCCTGGCCAGGTCGGCGGCGCTGATCTTGATTTCCAGGGACGCGTCGGAGACGTAGCTGTTGCCCTGGAGGACCTCGGCCCGCACGCCGGCCAACTGCGGGATCAGTCCGCCGGGCGCGGCGGCGGCGGGGTAGAGACCGATGGCCTGGGCCCGGCGGCCGGGGAGCCGCACCTCCACCCAGGCGTGGCCCAGCCTGCCCTCCAGGAGGTCGCGCGAGAGCGCCGGGGCGCCCTTGGCGACGTGGACGGTGAGGGTGATGTCGGCCGCGTCGCGGTCGGCCGTGTCCCGGATGTGGGCGCGCAGCACGGAGTCGTCGAACGTCCCCCCGGCGACCGGCGTCCGAGCCGCCGCCGCCGAGTCCTTCGGTGACCATGCCATCTTGTAGGCGCCGGCGTTACGGGTCTGGAGATCCTGGACCCGGTCGAAGAGCGCGGTGACCGCGGTGTCGCGCGCGCTCGGCCCGCTCTTCGAGCCGCGCCAGGCACGGATCGCGTCGAGCACCTCCGCCAGCCGGTCGCCGAGGGCCAGCGCCGAGGCGGAGCGGTTCATGGCCTGGTCGTGCAGTGCGGCCACGGCCTTGTCCACGAGCCGCAGCGCCGGCGACCGCACGGCGCCGGTGATCTCCGACTCGGCACGCCAGAGCCGCTGCACGTCGGTGCCGTCGAACGTCCCCCCGGCGACCGGCATGTGAGCCGCCGCCGAGTCCTTCGGTGGCCGTGCCTGTTTGTAGGTGTCGGCGTGACGGGCCTGGAGATCCCGGACCCGGTCGAAGAGCGCGGTGACCGCGGTGTCGCGCGCGCTCGTCCCGCTCTTCGAGTCGCGCCAGGCACGGATCGCGTCGAGCACGTCCGCCAGCCGGTCGCCGAGGGCCTCCGCCGAGGCGGAGCGGTTCATGGCCTGGTCGTGCAGTGCGGCCACGGCCTTGTCCACGAGCCGCAGCGCCGGCGACCGCACGGCGCCGGTGATCTTCGACTCGGCACGCCAGAGCCGCTGCACGTCGGTCCACTGCACCGGCGCGGCGGGTTCCGGGTGCGCGGTCGCGCCGGCCGGCTCGTCCGGGATCTCGGGGGACGGCACGGAGGCAGCGGCCTCCACCGGGCCGGGTTCGGTCTCCCAGGGGAGCGTTTCCACCGGGCCGGGTTCGGTCTCCCAGGGGTGCGCCTCGGCAGCGCCGACCGCCGCGTCCGCCAGGCCGGAGCCGGACGCCCTGGCGGCATCGGCGGCATCGACGGCATCGACGGCATCGGCAAGGGCTGCGGCGTTCTCGCGGTTT
>NZ_JAHRXF010000087.1 GCF_019104725.1 Streptomyces corallincola
GGAAGTCACCTCTCCTCAGGCCGAGTTGACACCCGCCCCCACTCCCCGGCCCCACCACCGCACCGTCACCCGCCCACCCACTGACACCCTAAACCTGTGCCCCCACCCCGCATCCAGGTCCCCGCCACCCTCGCCGCGTCCCACCGGGCCCACTCCGGCGCTGCCGGAACCGCCTGGACCGAGGCGCTTCCAACCCTCGCGGACGACCTCCTCCACCGCTGGGATCTACGCCTCGACGGGACAGCGCGTCACGGAGTGGTCGCCCTCGTGCTGCCGGTACGCCGTGCCGACGGAACGGCGGCCGTGCTGCCGAAGCCGAAGCCGAAACCTGATGCCGATGCCGACGCGGTGGAGCAGCGCCCCCCTCCCGGCTCGAAGGCTCACCGTTGTTAAACCATCCGGTTGGTTGTAACGTTGTCGGCGACGGTGCACGGACACCCGTGCACCACGCGACGACAAGAGGAGCGCTGCCATGACCGGCCACACCGAGCAGTCCGACTTCCGCGAGACGACGGGGTACCTGGAGCGGACCGAGACCGTCTTCATCGCCACCCGGCGCCCCGACGGCAGCGAGCAGACCACCCCGATCTGGGCCGTCATGGTGGACGGCCAGCCCTACATCCGCAGCGGCTACGGCGAGCGGTCCACGTGGTACCGCCGTGTGCTCAAGGAGGGCGGCGCCGTGTTCGTGGACGGGCGGCACCGCTACCCCGTATGCCTGGAGCAGACCGGTGGCGAAGCGTTGGACATCGCCGTTGATCAGGCATACCGCGACAAGTACCTGCACATCTGGCCCGGCCCCACCCACTCCATGACCACCTCCCCGGCGCGCGGCACGACCCTGCGAGTCCTCCCGGCGGCGGAGGAGGTGCCGGGCGGCCACAATCGGTGAGGTGGACGCATCCGACGAATCAGCCCGGCCCGCCGAATCCACTGAACCTGCCGAACCTACTGAACCCGCCGCATCCGCCGAGTTCTCCGAACGCGAGCCGCAGTCCCACTCGCAGCCGCAGCCGCAACCCCGCTCGCGCTCGCGTAAGCGTCCGCCGCCCGACACGACCCCTGACGGCCACTTCATCCTCGTCAACGGGAGGAAGTGGCGCGCCACCGACCCCGCGCTCCCCGAGGAGACCGCCGCCCGGCTGCGCCACCACCTGATGGCGGCCCGCCGCGCCGTACGGTCCGCCACGACCGCCGCCGACCCCCAGGCCGAACGCGCCGCTCGCGCCCGCGTGCACCGCGCGAAGGTCGCGCTGGGGGAGCGGGGGACGCCGTGGTGGGAGCAGACGGAGGAACAGCGGCGTAGGCGCTGGGAGGAGGGAGTGGCTCAACTGGACGAGGAGGAAAGGGCGTTGTGATCCGAGGGTGCCCGCTTGGTGCTGCCGCTCAGGAAGGCTGGACCGCGTCGAAGACGGCGAGGGCTTCGGTGGGGTCGGGGCTGACGAGGCGGTTCAGACCGGACAGGGTCATTTCCGACCATCTGCCCGCGCGTGGCCACATGTGGGCCTCGAAGGTGCGGACGGCCTTGTCCAGATCGGCGGGGCTGGAGGCGCCGGCGATGGATTCGGCGAGTTCGGCGCCTTCGAGCATGGCGAGGTTCGCGCCCACGCCCAAGGGCGGCATCAGGTGCGCGGCGTCGCCGATCAGTGTCACGCCGGGGACGTGGGGCCAGGTGTGGTGGGCGGGGAGGGCGTAGAGGGGACGGCGGATGAAGGCCGTGCCGTGGCGGAGGAGGTCGAGGACGGGAGCGGCCCAGCCGTCGTACAGGGCCAGCAGGTCGGACCGTACGGCTTCCGCGTCGGCGGGGCGCTGGCCCGTGTCACGGGCCACGTCCTGGGGCGGGGTCGTACGCCGGTCCGGGGCTGGGCCCGATCCCACGCCCCGCTCCTCGTCCCGGTGCGCGAGTTCCCCCAACGGCGCCCGGAACTGGGCGTACACCTTCACCTGACCGCCGCTGCAACGCTGGGCCACGACCGCGCGGTTGACGCCGTAGACCGCGAGGGAACCGTCACCGACCAGCCGGGCGAGTTCGGGGTGCCGGACGTCCACGTCCTCCAGGGAGGTCTCGACCGAGGTGACGCCGGTGTACCGCGGTGTCGCGGACGAGACCGCCGGGCGGACCCGCGACCAGGCGCCGTCCGCGCCGATCACGAGGTCGAACGTCTCCTGGTGGCCGTCCGCGAGGCGGACCAGTACGCCGTTCCGGCTCCCCGGCACCACCTTCGTAATGCCCCGTCCCCACTGGATGTCCAGCGGCCCGAGCAGCAGATCGCGCAGCTGCCCCCGGTCGATCTCGGGGTTGGCCCGCTCGTCCGGACGCGGCTGCCAGTCGCGCAGTACGGTCCCGTCCGGCGCCAGGATGCGCATGGCCTGGCCCTCGGGGCGGGACAGCGCCTGGAACTCCGCCAGCAACCCGGCTTTCTCCAGGGCCCGTTGGCCCAGTCCCTCGTGCAGGTCCAGCGTGCCGCCCGGCGGCCGGGCGTCGCGGGCGGGGTCGCGCTCCAGGACGGTCACCGGGTGACCGTGACGGTGCAGGACCCGAGCGAGAACAAGCCCGGCGGGACCACCGCCGATCACCGCGATACGGGGGCTCATGCGGATCAATTTACCTCCCCTCGCCGGACTTTATGGGCGCTCACAGGTGACAGGCCACCGGGCGGCAAGATGCCGTGCGGCGAAGCGCCGGGCGGCAAGAGACGGTGCGCCGAAACACCGCGCGGCGAGACCCGTGCGTCGAACACCGGGCACCGGGGCCGAGAGCCCGCCCCCTCCGCGCCTCACCACATCAGGCCGATTAACCGCAGTTCACCTACCGAAGCCCCAATCGCTCGTAGAGTCGGACCAGTTGACATGAAGGGAGTGGAATGTCCCTGGATCTGATCAAGCTGACGCGGGTCGCCAACACGCTGGAAGAGGCGTACGGCCTGCTGACCACCGAGGGCGAGCGCCTGTCGGCGGAGTACGGGCCGAGACCGGAAGGAGGGATGGTCGCGGGCGACCCCTCGCAGACTCTGCAAGGGGTGTCGGACATGTCCCGGGGCCTGACCGACGCGCTCAAACGGCTTGTCTTGGCGGTCGGTTACTCCTCACTCGGCATGCACCGCAAGGCCGACCACGAACTGCGCATGGCGCAGGCCGAGCCGCTGTGCTTTCCGTCCGGCGCGGACCGCATGGCCCGTCCGCTCGGCCAGGACACCGTGAGGGCAATGGAGTTGATCCGGGACCTCGACTTCTTCAGCCGGGACGTCTCGATCGCCATCGATGTAGCCCTCGCCGCTCCGCAGGCTACGTACCCGCCCGCGGACTGGAAGGAGTACATGAGGGAACAGCGCGCCCGCTCCGATCGCCCCTGACAGCCCCTGCCGACCCCTGACGCGGCCCCGACCAGCCCCCGACAACCCGTGGCAACTCCTGACACGGCCCCGGCAGCCCCTGAGCGCCCCGACTGACCGGTCCGCCGCCGCGCAT
>NZ_JAHRXF010000088.1 GCF_019104725.1 Streptomyces corallincola
GGGCGGGGAGCGCCCACTGCGGCGCGGCCTTCTGATGCGCGCCGACCGACCACAGGGCGAACAGCGCCAGGAACGGCGCGAGGGTGAGGGCCGGGCCCCACACCACACGCACGATGGTCACCATCAGGTTGATGAACTTCACCACGGCCATCAGCGGCGTGACGACCTCGGAGGGGTCCTTGGTGGCCACGGCCATAGCGATGCCGATGAGGACCAGGCCGCCGATGCCCATCCCGGTGCTGATGGCGGCGCCCTTGGCCGCGTCCAGCGGGGAGTGGAGCAGGTCCATACGGCGGCGGTGCCGGGCGTCGCGGAAACGCTGCCCGCGTTCCTCCCACGCCGCCGCCGCGTCCAGGTCGCCCGCGGCTTCGGCGGTACGAAGGTAGCGCTCGTAGCGGGCGGCGGTCCGGCCGTCCCACGCACGGCGAGCGACGATCCGGGTGCCGCCCGCGACGTAGAGGGAGTGCCGCACCACCGTGCGGCCGACCGTGCGGGTGTTCTCGTGTGTGGCGGCGGTGCGGATCGCGCGGCCGGAGCGGACCCACAACGGGACCGGCCGGGCGGGCTCCGGGTCGGGCACCACGGTCAGCGTCGTGACCGGCGACACCTCGTCCGAGGCGGGCACGGCTTCGCGGTCGGGGTCGGGGGTCTTGTGCAGGGAGATGACGGTGCCGCTCACAGCGGACTCCTAACTACCCCTGGCAGGGCGGGAGTTGATGGGTGCTGGTGGCCGGGGCCGACCCCGGTGGTGGGGTCGGCCGGCGCGGTCACCACCAGCGGGAGGTGGACTTCCGGGCCGCGTTCTCGGCGGCGGCCTGCGCGACGATCTGCACCCGCGCGGCCTTGAGCGCGGCGATCTCCGCGACCAGGCGGGTTTCGGCGGACTGCCACGCGGTCTCCAAGCGGGTCTCGGCGCGCGAGGGGCTGTTGCCCCGCACGATCCGGTACGACCCGGACGCGAGCGCGCCCATGACGGCGCTGCGTTCGCGGCGGTTGAGCGGCCACGTCTCACGGTTGCGGACCGCGTCCAACTTCCGCTCAAGCAGGCGGAGTTCGCGGTCGATGCGACGGGTGTCGGGCTTGGCCATCAGGCGGCACTCCTCAACGACTCAGGGCCGGAGCTGGGCTCGGGGAACGCGCACGGCACACACGCACCAAGCGACGTGGGGATGACGTAGCCCGCATCCCGGAGACACTGCGGGCAGGTGCGGCGAGCGCGGTTGGCCTTGGCCAGCGCCGCCCACCGGCCGGGGGTCATCGGCCGCACCGGCACCGCCAGGTCCACCCGGTACAGGTAGGCGACCAGCGGGCCGCGCCGCCGCCGGGGGCGTTCGAGTTGGGCGGCCACGTCCTGACCTCCGGGCCGAAGCCCGGCGGCACGCAACTGCCTGCGGGTCGCCAGGCCGTCCGGGGCGAGGCGCCACCGGAACACGGGGAGCGTGGTCATCAGGCCACGACCCGCTTCCACGCGGCCCGCAGGCGGACCTCCGAGGCGGAGTGCCCGGCGGCCCGGAACCGGGCGGACATCTCCCGGTAGGACAGCGCCGGGACCTGGCTGTGGCGGATGTGCTCCACCACCACATCCAGCGCGTCATCCGTGAGAACGGGTGCCGCTTCCAGGGCGGGGACGGGTTCGACCGGCCCCCACACCGGGAGCTCCCACCGAGCCGTCACGGCGGGTGTGCCGTGGGGTGTGACGGGGGTCGTCACGCTGGTCAGCGCCCTGCCGGCGTCCTCCCCGTCCCGCGCGTCCTCCAGTTCCGACCACGCCCTGGAGAGGGCTTGCGCGGTCCGTGCCTGGACGCGTGCGACGCGGGCGCCGGCCTGCGTCACGGCCGTCAGCCGGGTTTCCTCGGTGGCGGCTTCGGCCCGGAGCCGGGCGCGTGCCACGGCGGCTTCGTCGCGGGCTTCTTGCCGGATACCCCGGATCGCTCCGAGGGCGGAGGGGGTGAGGGCGGTGCGCTCCCACAGGCTGTGGACCAGCCACAGCGCCTTCGCCGCCAGCGGCAGCCAGGCCACCGCGAGCCACGCGCCCGCCGACGACTCGACGGTGAGGGCGTGGGCGATGAGGACGCCGGCGGCGAGGACGCCGAAGGACCAGCCGACCGTGGTGACGGCGCGGTTGTGGTCGCCCTGTGCGGCGAGGCGGCGTTCGTAGGCGAGGGTGGCCAGCCAGCCGCCGTCAATCCCGAGACCGACGACCAGCGCGACCGGCCACGGCATCGCCGTGCCCAGCCACATCACCACCACCGCCAGGGTGAGCACCATCGACACCGCCGTCATGGCCACGGCGGGAAGAACCGTCTTCCAGCTCATGCCGCACCCCCCAGGGGGCGGACCGTGGTGGCGGTGATGAGGACGACCGGGGAGGACGGGTCCCCGTACTCCCGTGCGTCCTCCGACCACGACCACTGCGCGCCCGGTACCGGCTCGAAGCCCAGTGCGGCGAGCGCTGCGGCCCGCTCGGTCACGGTCGGCACTCGACCGGTCCGGGTGAAGGTGTGGGTGGGCCACTCGTCGGCGCACACGTACACCCACCACGCACCGTTGTCCCGCAAGGCCATCTGCGCCCGCAGCACGGGTGGAATCGTCACGCTCATGCCACATCTCCGAACGCGAGCAGCACGGCAGCGATGAGCAGGGCGCCACCGGCCAGGGTGAGGTCAACGGCACGGCGCAGGGCGGTGAACTTCTTCACCGCGAGCCGGGACAGCCCCGCCACGTCGGCGGCCAGGTCGCCGGCCACCACGGTGGTGATTTCCTCGGCGGTGAGCGTCGCCCACAGCGGGAAGCCGTGCCGCCCGGACAGGTTGGGGCGCACCGCCCACAGCAGCAGCCCCGCCGCTACCAGCAGCACGGCCATGCCCGTGCCGCCGATGATCCGGGCCGGCCAGGTCAGTGTCAGACCGTGCCCGACACTCCACCCGCCCGCCAGGACCGCGCCGACGAACGCCAGCAACAGCCCGGTCTTGTTGTCCGTCCGCGCGATCTCAGCCTTCACCTCGGCATGCGCGGCCACCACGTCCCCCTGCGGGCCGTTCATGCCGCACCCCCGGCCAGGCCGTCACCGGCCGCACCGTTGAGCAGCGCGACACGGGCGGCCAGCGCCCGCCTGCGGGCCCGCCGGATACGACGCTCGTCCAACTCGGTCGGGGTGCGATCCAGGGTGACGATGTGCGCGTCGAGAAGGTCAACGTCCGCCAGCAGGACGGGCATCTCCCGCTCCACCGCGTCCAGCTCGGCGTCGGTGGGCTCAAGCCAGTCCGCGAACGCCGTAACGGCGTCCTGAACAGTAACGATGTGGGTCATGGGTCGTGGTCTCCGTAGCAGGTGGGTGCGGCCCGACGCGGCTCCCAGGGGGCAACCTGGGAGCCGCTTTGCCGGTGAGGGA
>NZ_JAHRXF010000089.1 GCF_019104725.1 Streptomyces corallincola
CCCTCACCGGCAAAGCGGCTCCCAGGGTGCCACCTGGGAGCCGCGTCGGGCCGTTCCTCGCTGGAAGGAACCAGACCCAATGGACCACATCGTTACTGTTCAGGACGCCGTTACGGCGTTCGCGGACTGGCTTGAGCCCACCGACGCCGAGCTGGACGCGGTGGAGCGGGAGATGCCCGTCATCCTCGCGGACGTTGACCTCCTGGACGCGCACATCGTCACCCTGGACCGCACCCCGTCCGAGGTGGACGAGCGTCGTATCCGGCGGGCCCGCAGGCGGGCGCTGGCCGCCCGTGTCGCGCTGCTCAACGGTGCGGCCGGTGACGGCCTGGCCGGGGGTGCGGCATGAGCGCGCACCGTGCGCTGACCAAGCCTCAGCGGATCGTGCTGGGAGCCGCGTTCGTCATCATGGCGGGCGTCGGCGGGGTCGGCGGGTACGGGACGTTCTCCAACATCCGTGCCGCCTACGGCGCCGGTACCGCCCTCGGTGCGGTCGCGGCCGGTGAGGGCGCGACGGCCGTTCTCGGGCTGGTCCTGCTTGGGCTGACGATGCTCGGGCAGTCCTCGCCCCGCGCCGTGCGGCTCGGGCTGTGGGCGCTGCCGGCCGCCGCGTCCGTCATGGCCGCGATGGCGGGCCCCGACGCGGGGCGCACCGTGATCTACGCGGTGACCCCGATGGGCATGTGCGTCTCCGCCGAGGGCATGGCGTTCCTCGCCCGCCGGATCGTGGTCCACACCGATGGCCGTGACGCGGAGGCCGAAGCCCGCGCCGCGTCGGTGGTGCGGCAGTTGGCCTACCACCGGGCCGTGGCCGCGAACCACCCCAGCGACCGGGTGAAGAAGTGGTCGGAGCGCAAGTCCTGGCGGCTGGCCCGCCGGGTCGGCACCGACGACCACACCCTTGGTTCGCGGCTGTTGGACGTGCAGCGCGAGCGGGTCACCGCCGGCGCCGATGCCGCGCTGGCGGGCATGTTCACCGCCCCGACCGACACCCCCGCCCTCCCCCCTGCCACCCCGACCGAACCGTCTGCCTTCCCCTCGATCGAACCGGCGACCACCGTGGGAACGATTGCGGAGGAATCCACCTCGATCTGGATGGAACGGTCTAGGGCTGACCTGCGGGAATCGACCCCGCCCACGATCACCCTGACCCGCCTCCCGGTCCCCGACCCGGTCCCGGCGAACGCGGGTAAGTCGATCCTCCCGCTGAAGCCGACCCCCGCGCTCGCGGCCCCGACCGGTCGTACCGCGACGGTCCGGCCGGTGGCGCGTCCGGTGGCGGCCGAGTCGGCACGTCCCGTGCGTACGACGTACCGGGTTCCGCAGACCGCGAAGGCCCCGCGTGTGCGGCGCACCCCGGAACAGCTCCTGACCGAAGCACGTACGGCGACGGCCGACTGGCCGGACCGGCTGGTGACGGCCGAGGGCATCCGCCGCGCCGTGCACACGTCCCCGGCCAACGCCCGCAAGCTGCGTGACGCCCTGCTCACCGAACGCGCCGCGTGATGGGCGCGCTCCCGGTGTTCCGGTGGCGGCTCGCCCCGGACGGCCTGGCGACCCGCAGGCAGTTGCGTGCCGCCGGGCTTCGGCCCGGTGGTCAGGACGTGGCCGCCCAGCTCGAACGCCCCCGGCGGCGGCGCGGCCCGCTGGTCGCCTACCTGTACCGGGTGGACCTGGCGGTGCCGGTGCGGCCGATGACCCCCGGCCGGTGGGCGGCGCTGGCCAAGGCCAACACCGCCCGCCGCACCTGCCCGCAGTGTCTCCGGGATGCGGGCTACGTCATCCCCACGTCGCTCGGTGCGTGTGTGCCGTGCGCGTTCCCCGAACCCAACTCCGGCCCCGAGTCGTTGAGGAGTGCCGCCTGATGGCCAAGCCCGACACCCGCCGCATCGACCGCGAACTCCGCCTGCTTGAGCGGAAGTTGGACGCGGTCCGCACCCGTGAGACGTGGCCGCTCAACCGCCGTGAACGCAGCGCCGTGATGGGTGCGCTCGCGTCCGGGTCGTACCGGATCGTGCGGGGCAACAGCCCCTCCCGCGCCGAGACCCGCCTGGACACCGCGTGGCAGTCCGCCGAGACCCGCCTCGTCGCGGAGATCGCCGCGCTCAAGGCCGCGCGGGTGCAGATCGTCGCGCAGGCCGCCGCCGAGAACGCAGCCCGGAAGTCCACCTCCCGCTGGTGGTGACCGCGCCGGCCGACCCCACCACCGGGGTCGGCCCCGGCCACCAGCACCCCCCCAACCCCCGCCCTGTGAAGGGCAGTTAGGAGTCCGCCGTGAGCGGCACCGTCATCTC
This sequence comes from Streptomyces corallincola, assembly GCF_019104725.1. Lineage (GTDB taxonomy): Bacteria > Actinomycetota > Actinomycetes > Streptomycetales > Streptomycetaceae > Streptomyces > Streptomyces corallincola. The sequence continues at coordinate 2,295 of NZ_JAHRXF010000089.1, forward strand.
CCTGCACAAGACCCCCGACCCCATCCCCGAAGCCGTGCCCGCCTCTGACGAGGTGGCGCCGGTCACGACGCTGACCGTGGTGCCCGCACCGGAGCCCGCCCGGCCGGTCCCGCTGTGGGTCCGCTCCGGCCGCGCGATCCGCACCGCCGCCACCCACGACACCACCAAGACGGTCGGTCGTACGGTGGTGCGGCACTCCCTCTACGTCGCGGGCGGCACCCGGATCGTCGCTCGCCGCGCGTGGGACGGCCGGACCGCCGCCCGCTACGAGCGCTACCTACGTACCGCCGAAGCCGCGGGCGACCTGGAAGCGGCGGCGGCGTGGGAGGAACGCGGGCAACGCTTCCGCGACGCCCGCCACCGCCGGCGTATGGACCTGCTCCACTCCCCCCTGGACGCGGCCAAGGGCGCCGCCATCAGCACCGGCATGGGCATCGGCGGCCTGGTCCTGCTCGGGGTCGCTATGGCTGTTGCCACCAAGGACCCCTCCGAGGTCATCACCCCGCTGATGGCCGTGGTGAAGTTCATCAACCTCATGGTCACCATCGTCCGCGTGGTGTGGGGCCCCGCCCTCACCCTCGCGCCGTTCCTCGCACTGCTGGGCCTGTGGTCGGTCGGCGCGCATCAGAAGGCCGCACCGCAGTGGGCGCTCCCCGCCA
>NZ_JAHRXF010000009.1 GCF_019104725.1 Streptomyces corallincola
CCCGACGACCCGCGCCTGCACGACTACACGGGCCTGACCGACGTCGAACTGCGCCGCCGCCGCGAACCCGCCGAGGGTCTCTTCATCGCGGAGGGAGAGAAGGTCATCCGGCGCGCGACGGACGCCGGGTACGCGATGCGGTCCATGCTGCTGTCCGCCAAGTGGATCGACACCATGCGGGACGTCATCGAGGCGTCCCCCGCCCCGGTGTACGCCGTCGCCCCCGACCTCGCCGAACAGGTCACCGGCTACCACGTGCACCGCGGCGCCCTCGCCTCCATGCAGCGCAAACCGCTTCCCACGGCGCCCGAACTCCTCGCCTCCGCACGCCGGGTTGCCGTCATGGAGGCGGTCAACGACCACACCAACATCGGCGCGATCTTCCGTTCCGCCGCCGCCCTCGGCATGGACGCCGTACTGCTCTCACCCGACTGCGCGGACCCGCTGTACCGGCGCAGCGTCAAGGTCTCGATGGGCGCCGTCTTCTCCGTCCCCTACGCCCGCCTGGACACCTGGCCGAACGGTTTGGACGCGGTACGCGAAGCGGGCTTCCCCCTCCTCGCCCTCACCCCGGCCGACCGCGCCCGCAGCCTGGACGAGGTCGCCCCGCACCGCATGGAGCGCGCCGCGCTGATGCTGGGCGCCGAGGGCGACGGCCTGACGAAGCAGGCCCTGGCCGCCGCCGACGAGTGGGTCCGCATCCCGATGGCCCACGGCGTGGACTCCCTCAACGTGGGCGCGGCGGCGGCGGTGGCGTTCTACGCGGTGACCACGGGCCGCCCCGAGGCGTAACCCCTCCCGGCCCCCTCGGACGCGGACGCCTACTACTCCCGGCAGCGTCGGCGCCCGGCGGCGGACAGCTCAACCGCCGCCGCGCGCCCACGAATCCGCACCCGCGCCCACCCCGGCACCCGTCCCGCTCCGCTCCGCGTACGGCACCGCTCCCCGCTGCTCCCCGAGTCCCCGAGCGGGGCCCTGGCAGCCCTGGGCGACCGCGATCCCGAGGGCGACCAGCAGCGTCACGACCACGAAGACGAACAGCCGCTGGCGCAGCAGCCGGGGGTTGGCGGGGCGGCGCCCGGTGCTCGTACCGCCCGTGCGCGGGCCCTGGCGCCCGGCGCCGCCACGCTGCGCGGGCCGTGCTCCGGCGGACCGGGGGCCGCCGGTGCGCGGGCCGCCGGAGCGGGGGGCGGGGGTGGGCCGGGCCGTGCCGGGGCGTGAGCCGGTCTGCGCGCCGCGCGGACCGTTGCCCCCGCGCACCGGTGCGCCGCCCCGCGAGGGCACGCCGCCGCGCGGCAGCGGTGTCCCGGCGGCCGGACGGCGCTGGACGCGCTGCGGCTCCGGGTAGGTGTCCGCGAGCCCTCCGGTCGGCCGGTCGGCCTCCGCACTGCGCGGCGAGGGCGGCCGTACGTCACCGGAGCCGAGCCCGTGCGCCTCACGGGCCGCGATCTCCTTGAGCCGCATGGACAGTTGGAGCGTGCTCGGCCGGTCCTCGGGGTCCTTGGCGAGGCACGCCCGGATCAGCGGGGCCAGTGCGTCGTGCACCCCGTGCAGCTGCGGTTCCTCGTGCACCACGCGGTACAGCATGACCTCGGAACTGCCCTGCCCGAACGGGGAGTCACCCGCGGAGGCGTACGCCAGGGTCGCGCCCAGCGAGAACACGTCCGTCGCCGGGGTCACGGCCGCGCCCCGCACCTGCTCGGGCGCCAGGAAGCCGGGGGAGCCGACGGCCGTCCCGACGTGGGTGAGCGTGGAGGCACCGGTGGACCAGGCGATGCCGAAGTCGATGATCCGGGGGCCCTTGGGGGAGAGCAGGATGTTCGACGGCTTGAGGTCCCGATGCACCACCCCGGCCTCGTGCACCGCGAGCAGTCCCTCGGAGAGCGCGGCGCCCACCGCGGCCGCCTCGGCCGCGTACAGCGGGCCCTCCTCGGCGACCTTGTCGTGCAGCGAGGGGCCGGGCACGTACTGCGTGGCGAACCACGGCCGGTCCGCGTCCAGGTCCGCCGCCACCAGCCGGGCCGTACACCCGCCCCGGATACGACGGGCCGCCGACACCTCGCGGGCGAACCGCGACCGGAACTCCTGGTCCTCCGCCAGATCGGGCCGGATCACCTTCAGCGCGACCCGCTGGCCCTTCTTGTCGGAGCCGAGGTAGACCACACCCATCCCGCCCGCGCCGAGCCGTCGGTGAAGCCTGAACGAGCCGACGACGCGCGGGTCCTCGCGCCTCAGGCGCATCATCGCCATGTTCATCCCCGCTGCCCGGTCCTGTGACGTGGCCCAGCTTACGTTTACACAGCCGCAGGCGCGCATAGGCCGCGCCCTCTCTCCGGTACGGATTGCGCCCCGCGCACGACCAGGGTGAAGCCCCCTCAGGACCCCGTTCCCCCGTGCCACTTGAGCGCCCGAATGCGTCAACGAACCTACTGGGCAATGACATTGACAGGACGTCACCGAAACCCCGCACAGTTCCCCCGGGCACGCTCCCTCCACCTCCCGCACACGCCCTCCCCCACCCCGGGGCCACCCCCGCACCCCACCCGTCACACCCCCGCACCCCACCCCGAGTGATCGATATCACTCATTCTGTCCCCACCTGTGCCCGCGCGCCCACCGCACGACTCGGGGAAGACCCCGAGATGCCGCCGCGTGTCTCCACCCAGGGGAGTAGTCCCGCGCGGGCCACTCATCCTCCGGGAGAACCGCGAAGCGATACGAGGGCATGACGTGCGACGGGGGCCGCGTGCGTAGATTCGAGGTCGAGCGGCGGGTGCGGCACTCGTCCCCCGAGTCCGTGCACCCGCCGCCGTCAGCACGACCCGACTGGTCAGGAGAGGGACCCGTGGCCCACACGACACACCACCGTCGTACCGGCCGTCGCCATCCGCTGGTGGCGACCCTGATGGCCCTTCCCCTGGCGGCCCTGCTCCTGCTCGTCTTCGACGGCTGGGAGACGGTGGCCACACAGGCGTCGTCCGTGGGCGCGCTCCTGGGGCGCTGAGCGGCACCCCTGGGCCCGGAAGAGCGGTTCGGGCAGGGACGAACGCACCCATGAAACCCCGTGGGGACGGGGGTACGACGGACGGCAGGGAATGCCGGCGCGGCTGGGGAGCCGCGCCGGCATTGCCATCGCCCACCCGCGCGGAAGGCCGTCGTCCCGCACCACGGGGTGTTGTTCGGGGACCCTGGCGCCCAGCGGCGTGCCCCGGCGAGAATCAGCGCCGTGTCCGCCTCCCCAGACCCCGTGTCCGCCACTCCAGCCCCCGCACCCCCACCGCCACCGGCCCCCGACCGACGCCACGGCGGACGACCCGGCCCGGCCCGCCGGGACGAAGCGGACCGGACACTCCCCGGACAAGCCCCCCACCCCCGAGCCCCTCTCCTCGCCGCCCTGGACACCGCCGCCGCGGCCGTCGCCCACACGGGCCGGAGCGACGGCACCCCCTGCGTCTGCGAGACCGCCACCCTCGCGGCCCGCCCGGACGCCACCCTCGTCCGCCACGGCCCCGTGGTGGCCAAGGCCCACGCCCCCGGCACCGACCCCGTGACCCTCACCCACCGCCTGGAGACGGCCGCGGCGAACCCGCACCTCTTCCTGGCCCCGTACGCCCCCGCGCCCACACCCCGCCACGACCGCCTCGTCACCCTCTGGCCCCACGGCACCCCCGTGGACCCGGATACCCCCGAGGCAGCCCCCTGGGAAGAGGCGGCGGCGCTCCTCGCCCGTCTCCACCGCACCCCCGTGAACCCTGATCTTCCCCCGATGCGCGGCCCCGCCAAGGCGGCCGAGGCGATGTCCCGGCTGACCCGGCTCCTACCCCCCGACGGTCGCGCCCCCACCGGTCACGCCCTGGCCGTGCACGCCGTCCGGGCCGCTTGGCGCACCCTCCCGCCCTGGGCCCGCGCGGAGGCGCCCCGCGCCCCCGGACCGGCCGCCCTGTGCCACGGCGACCTCCACCTCGGCCAGCTGGTACGCCTCCCCGTCGGCTCCTGGCGCCTGATCGACGTGGACGACCTCGGGCTCGGCACCCCCGCCTGGGACCTCGCCCGCCCCGCCGCCTGGTACGCCTGCGGACTGCTCCCGTACGAGGACTGGGACCGTTTCCTCACCGCGTACCGTGCCGGAGGCGGGCCCGCCGTGCCCCCGGAGGGCGACCCCTGGCCGGCCCTGGACACGGTCGCCCGCGCCCTCACCGCGCAGGGCGCCGCCCGGGCCCTGGCCAAGGCGATCACCGGGGGCCGCCCGCTCGACGAAGTCGAACAGTCCCTGGTGGACGCCTGCGCCCGGATGGCCGCCGTACCGGCACCGCGGCCGGACTGACCGCCGTACCGGAGCCGGACCGGCCCTCGTGGCACGGTGATTCAGCGGTCCGGGGCGCAACCGTCCGCGCCCGCACGGAGTCTGTCTCTGCGAAGCACCAAGCACGACCGACCGGCGAGGAGTTGAGCCGACCATGCAGTGTCCGAAGTGCCATGCGCCGATGCACACCTACAACCGCAACGGCGTCCAGATCGAGCAGTGCGGCGGCTGCCGGGGCATCTTCCTCGACTACGGCGAGCTGGAGGCGCTGACCCGCGTGGAGGCCCAGTGGTCCCAGCCCGGCCCTCCGCCGCCCCCGGCCCCGCAGGCGTACCCGGCGCCGTCCGCCCCCGCCTGGGGCGCCCCGCACGGCGGCGGCCACGGTGGCGGTCACTACGGCGGCCACCACGGCCACCACCGCCACAAGAGCTTCGGCCACATGCTGTTCTCCAGCTGACCGCCCGCCCCACCGCACACGAAGAAGCCCCCGGCCAACCGGCCGGGGGCTCTCTCACGGGGTGCGCGATACTGGGATTGAACCAGTGACCTCTTCCGTGTCAGGGAAGCGCTCTCCCGCTGAGCTAATCGCGCGGGAATCCAGGATCAGCGCCGTCACGGGACGGAACGGATCATGGGGGCTGCGTGCGCGATACTGGGATTGAACCAGTGACCTCTTCCGTGTCAGGGAAGCGCTCTCCCGCTGAGCTAATCGCGCGGGGGATCTTGCGAGAAGATCCAGTGGACGATACTGGGATTGAACCAGTGACCTCTTCCGTGTCAGGGAAGCGCTCTCCCGCTGAGCTAATCGTCCTTGGAGGTGGAGACGGGATTTGAACCCGTGTAGACGGCTTTGCAGGCCGTTGCCTCGCCTCTCGGCCACTCCACCAGGAGTGTCGGGGACCAGGGGCCCCCTTCGTTCCTGCGAGCGGACGACGAGGTTCGAACTCGCGACCTCAACCTTGGCAAGGTTGCGCTCTACCAACTGAGCTACGTCCGCCTGTCGGTGCGGTCCGCTTGCGCGTCCCGGCGACGTGTTGAACTCTAGCGGATTCCGGGGCCAGCACAAAAACGCGTTTGCGCAGCGTGCTGCGGTGCATCCGGCGGACCGCGCGGCCGGTGCCCCCCGGGGTGACATGCCCGAGCCACCCGCCGGACACCCGCCCTAGACTCGGTCACGTGCTCCACCATCCGCCCCGGACCGCCCCCGGCCTGCCCACTTCCGTCCTGCCGGACCGCTCAGGACCCGTCCCGCTGGCCCGCTTCGGCGACCGTGTCGCCACCGGCCTGCTCGACGTCACCGACGACCCGGCCGCCCTCGACTCCACCGGTTTCTGGGCGGTCCGCGCGGACTTCGAGGGCCGCCTCACCTGCGCCCGCTTCGCGGACGTACGGCACGAACCGGTGCCCGCGCCGGTGCCGGGCGCCTGGCACGGCCCCGCGCCCGAGGACTGGACGTCCTCCCTGGACCGCGCCGCCTACACCGCCGCCGTCACCCGCGTCCGCGAACACATCGCGGCCGGAGAGGTCTACCAGGCCAACCTCTGCCGCGTCCTCGCCGCCCCCGTCCCCGCGAGCGCCGACGTGGACGCCCTCGCCGCGCTGCTGGCACGCGGCAACCCGGCGCCGTACGCGAGCACGCTGCGGCTGCCCGCGCACGGGGTGGAGGTGGCCTGCGCCTCGCCGGAGCTGTTCCTGCGCCGCGACGGCCGTACCGTGCTGTCCGGCCCGATCAAGGGCACCGGCCGCACCGAGGCCGACCTGCTGGAGAAGGACTACGCCGAGAACGTCATGATCGTGGACCTCGTCCGCAACGACCTCGGCCGGGTCTGCGCCACCGGCAGCGTCACGGTGCCCGACCTGTGCGCGGTGGAGAAGCACCCCGGCCTGGTCCACCTCGTCTCCGCCGTCCGGGGCGAGCTGCGCGCGGGCACCGGCTGGCCGGGACTCCTCGGTGCCGCGTTCCCGCCCGGCTCCGTCACCGGCGCGCCCAAGGAGAGCGCCCTGGAGATCATCCGGGCGCTGGAGACCGCGCCGCGCGGCCCGTACTGCGGGGGCATCGGCTGGGTGGACGCCGACCGGGGCACCGGTGAACTGGCCGTCGGCATCCGCACGTTCTGGATCGAGCGCGACCCCGACGGCGACACCGGACCCGGCCGCGCCGCCACCCTCCGCTTCGGCACCGGCGCCGGGATCACCTGGGGATCGGACCCCGAGGGGGAGTGGCGCGAGACCGAACTGAAGGCGTCCCGGCTGCTGGCGATAGCGTCGGGCACGTACGACGAGCACGGGTCCGGCCGCACCGTCACCGACGGGCCGGACTGCACGGTGACCGACGAAGGGGTGTTCACATGAGGATCTGGCTGGACGGCGGGCTGCACGACGCCGGAGCCGCCCGCGTCTCCGTCCTCGACCACGGGCTGACCGTGGGCGACGGCGTCTTCGAGACGGTCAAGACCGTGGAGGGCCGCACCTTCGCCCTCACCCGCCACCTGGACCGGCTGGCCCGTTCCGCGCGCGGCCTCGGCCTGCCCGACCCGGACCACGACGAGGTCCGCCGGGCCTGCGCCGCCGTCCTCGACGCCAACCCGGCGCCCCTCGGACGGCTGCGGATCACCTACACCGGCGGTCACGGCCCGCTCGGCTCCGACCGGGGCGACCACGGGCCCACCCTGGTCGTCGCCCTCGGCGCCACCACCCGCCGCCCCGACACCACCGCCGTCGTCACCGTCCCCTGGACCCGCAACGAACGCGGCGCCCTCACCGGCCTGAAGACCACCTCGTACGCCGAGAACGTCGTCGCGCTCGCCCGCGCGCACGGACACGGCGCCTCCGAGGCGCTGTTCGCCAACACCGTGGGGCAGCTCTGCGAGGGGACCGGGTCCAACGTGTTCGTCGTGCTCGACGGCGAGATCCACACCCCGCCCGTCTCCTCCGGCTGCCTGCCCGGCATCACCCGCGCCCTCGCCGTCGAATGGACCGGGGCCCACGAGACCGACCTGCCGCTGGACGTGCTGGAGCGCGCCGAGGAGGTCTTCCTCACCTCCACCCTGCGCGACGTACAGGCCGTGCACCGGGTGGACGGCCGTGAACTGGCCCCCGCACCCGGCCCGGTGACCGCGAAGGCGATGCGCGTCTTCGACGAGCGGGCCGCCGACGACCTCGACCCGTGACCGGCGGAGAAACCGGCTGACTCGGGGCCGTCCAGCGGGTAGAACTCCCGTGATGACGACGACCCTGCGGCCCGCCGAGCCGCTCCAGCGACAGTCCGACGGGACGCGCTCACGCCATTACCAGGTGTGCGTCAACAGCCGTCCCGTCGGCACGATCCACCTCGCCACCTCGCCCTCCCTGGGTCCCACGGTGGCCCAGGTCACCGAGTTGGCCATCGACGAACCCGACCGGGGGCGCGGCCGGGGCACCGTGGCCGCGCTGACCGCCGAGGAGGTGGCGCGCGGCTGGGGCTGCCGCCAGATCGAGGCCACCGTCCCGCCCGACGCCACCGCCGCGCTGCGTCTCTTCGACGCCCTCGGCTACCGCCCCCGCAACCGCAACATGGCCAAGCAGCTCACCCCGCCCCCGCCCGAGCTGCCCCCGGCCTACCGTGAACACCCCATGTCCGAGGCCGAGTTCACGGCCTGGTTGGCGTACGAGGCCGAGGAGTACGTACGCGGGTGGACCGAGCGGGGTCTCCCCGAGGAGGTCGCACGGGCCAAGTCCCGGCGCGACCACGAGACGGTGCTGCCGGACGGCCGGGACAGCGCGGGCATGGTCTTCAGCGTCCTGGAGCACGAGGGCGTCCGCGTCGGCACGCTGTGGCTCGCGCTGCGCGAGGACCGTGCCTTCGTCTACGACGTGGAGGCGGACGGCGCCCACCGGGGGCGGGGCCACGGCCGCGCCCTGATGCTGCTCGCGGAACGCCGGGCGCTCGCGGCCGGACGCGCCGTCCTCGGCCTCAACGTCTTCGCCGGGAACACCCCCGCCGAGCGGCTGTACACCTCACTCGGCTACGCGACCACCAGCCACACCCTGGCCAAGCCGCTGCTGTAGGCGCGGCGCGGCGCGGCTCGGCGGGGCCGGTGGCGGCGCCGGTGCTCACGCCCGGTCGGCCAGCAGGCGGTCGGTGATCTCCTCGATCCGCTCGCGCAGACCCTCCTGGCCCTTGCCGCCGTCCAGGCGTTCGCCGCCGATGACGTAGGTCGGGGTGCCGGTCACGCCGATCGCCTTGCCCTCGGCCTGGTCGGCGTCCACGATCAGGATGTGCCGTCCGTCGATCAGAGCGGTGTCGAACTCCTCGGCGTCCAGGCCGAGTTCGCGGGCGATCTCGACGAGGAGATCCTCTCCGCCGCGGTCCAGCTCCGCGGCCCGCGCCAGCACGGCCTCCACGTACGCCCAGCCGCTGCCCTGCTCCACGGCCTCCTCCGCGGCCTGGGCGGCGGCGAAGGCGTGCTTGTGCTTCTCCAGCGGGAAGTGGCGCAGACGCGGCTCCAGCCGGTCGCCGTAGCGGGCGCGCAGGGCCCGGACGTCGTCCAGCGCGGTCCTGCAGTCCGGGCACTGCAACTCGCACCACACGTCCAGTACGACACGGTCATCACCAGCGGGAATCTCACTCATCCCCTCAGTCTCCCAGCCCCCGCCCCCTCCTCCGGCCCACGCACCGGTCCGGCTCGGTCGGCGGCACCTCACGGCGAGCGGCGCTCGTACCCCGCCCGGCCGGGGCGCCGGGCACCGGTCCCCCGGGGCGGACCCCGAGATGTCCCTGATCTCCGGGCCGGGGCATGGCGTCGCGGACGGGGGGCGGTGCAGGATGGAGGGGAGGAAGGGGACGTACCCCGCGAGCCGCCAGGAGGACCGGATGATTGCCGAGACCGTCTGTTCCGCCGTGTCCGCCGCGGGCCTGGGTATCGCGGCGATCACGGCCTACCGCAAGCGCTGGCTGGCGGCGACCCGCATCGCGGCGTACGCGCTGATCCCGGTCGCGCTGGTGATGACCGGCGCGGTCGGCTGGCTGGCGCACACCGCGTTCAGCCCCACCGCCTGGGCGGGCTTCATCCTCCTCGGAGTCGCCTGGCTGCTGTTCCTGACGACCCGCACCGTGGAACGCCGTCGCGGCGGCACCAGGGCCGAACGCGGAGCGGCGGCGGAGAGCACCGGCGCGATATCGCCCACCACACGGCCCCAGCAGCTCGGCGGGAGGACGGCAGCCGCTCCCGCCCGCCCCGCCGCGGGTCCCCGCGCCAACTCCTCCGAGGACTTCAGCGACATCGAGGCCATCCTGAAGAAGCACGGCATCTGACCTGAAACCGGTCACAACCGGAAGCAACCCGAACGGCCCTCTACCCAAACCGGTGCCTACCGTTCGCGGCGGGTGTGTTGATCGCCAACGGGCCCCGCCCTGCGCCATCATCACCGCGAGATGCTGGACACCACCACACAGAGCGAGGCCGCGCCGCCGAAGGACGAGCCGCGTGGATGCCTCTTCGCCCTTTCCCAGCCACCGCTGATGATCTTCCTTGCGGTGATCGGGTCCCTGCTGCTCATGGCCGCGCTGCACGATCTGCTGCTGCTCTGAGCCGTACACGTCCGTTCCCGGCGCCAACCGCCGGGACGGCGTGGACCCCGGCGGGGTGCGTGAAGTCCGGCAGGGTGCCTGGAGTCCGGTGCCCCGGTCTCAGCCCGCCGCTTCCTTCCGCCGTGCCCGGTAGGCCGCCACATGCAGGCGGTTGCCGCAGGTCCGGCTGTCGCAGTAGCGCCGGGAGCGGTTGCGGGAGAGGTCCACGAAGGCCCGTCGGCAGTCCGGCGCCTCGCAGCGCCGCAGCCGTTCCCGTTCTCCGGCGACCACGAAGAAGGCGAGCGCCATTCCGCAGTCGGCGGCGAGATGGTCGGCCACGGAGGCGCCGGGCGCGAAGTAGTGCACGTGCCAGTCGTAGCCGTCGTGGTCCGTGAGGCGGGGTGTGGTCCCGGCGGCGGCGACCAGTTCGTTGATGATCCCGGCCGCCTCCCGGCCGTCCCCGGCGGCGAAGACCGCGGCGAAGCGGGCGCGCACGGACCGCACCCCGGTGAGGTCGGCCGCCGAGAGCACCCCCACGTCACTGACCGCGTGCGTGCGGACGAACTCCGCGAGGGCGGGGACGTCCCGCAGCCCGTCCGTCCCGGTGTCGTCCTCCGGCGCGGTGTTCACCAGATCCACCACGGTGTCCAGCGCGCACCGGGTGTCGTGGGTGATCAGCACGTTTCGCTCCCTGGCCTGGGGGGTCGGGCGGGCGCCCGCCGATGCGGGCCGATGGTAGCGACCCGGCGGCCCGTCGCGCGGAGGCGTCGGGTCGCTCCCCGTGGTCCGGAGAACGCGTCCGGGGCCGCCGGGGTTCCCCGAAGGGAGATCCCGGCGGCCCCGGACAGGGGACCGCGCCGCCGCCGTGGAGGTCCCACGGTGACGACGGGGCTGGTGCCGTATGCGGTTGTCCCGGCCCGAGCCGTCTCCCCGAGTGGACGGCGCCGGGCGGCTACGAGGGTCTCGGCCTAGCTCTCCGCCAGGATGTGCGACAGCTCCTGATCCAGGTCGAAGTGCCGGTGTTCCGTGCCGGGCGGCACGGCGGCGTCGGTTCGCTTGAGGAAGGACTCCAGGGCCCGCGCGGGGGCCTCCAGCAGAGCCTCACCCTCGGGGGAGCTGAGGGCGATGCACACGACGCCCTGACCATGACTCCGGGATGGCCAGACGCGGACGTCGCCGGTGCCGGTGGGCCGGTGCAGCCCCTCGGCGAGGAGGTCGCGGGCGAACACCCACTCGACGGTCTCCTCGGCTCCGGTGTGGAAGGTGGCGTGCACGGCGTAGGGGTCGGCCGTGTCGTACCGCAGGCCTGCGGGGACAGGCAGGGAGGACTCGCTCGACACAACGAGGCGCAGGTGCAGCTCGCAGCTGACCGTGGTGTTCATAAGCGCCAGGGCCTTTCGCTCAGTGTGCGCTCGGGGATTCGCACGTCGGCGAAATCGACATGCCACCTACGGTGCCGTTGTAAACCCCTCTGAGAGTTTTGGGTGTGTTTACGTAACTCTTCCGGCCGAGAACTCATACATGATCCACGACCATTACGGTGACCTGAATCACTCGGGTAGGGTTTGTCCGTATGAATACGCGGAGTGACGAGCGGGGGCTCGGGTCGCGGGCGCCGGAGTTCGTGCGGGCCCGTCGCGCGCTGCACCTGAGCTGGCAGGTGGGGGTCTTCCTGGTCGGCCTCGCGGTCGTGGTGGCCGGAGTGATCATGCTGCCGCTGCCCGGCCCCGGCTGGCTGGTGATCTTCGGTGGCATGGCGATCTGGGCGACCGAGTTCGTCTGGGCGCAGATCGCGCTGCGCTGGACGAAGCGCAAGGTGACCGAGGCCGCCCAGCGCGCCCTGGACCCGGAGGTCCGGCGGCGCAACATCGCGCTCACCGTGCTCGGCCTGCTGATCGCCGGGGCGCTCGCCGCCGTCTACCTCTGGAAGTTCGGCGCGGTCCCGCCCTGGCGGATCGACCACCGGTGATCCACCGGGAGCCGGACCGCCGCCCACCTGCGCGAACCGTGGTCACGGGCAGCCGCTGACATGGGGTAATGTTCTGTCTGTGCCCAGGGCGATTAGCTCAGTGGGAGAGCGCTTCGTTCACACCGAAGAGGTCACTGGTTCGAACCCAGTATCGCCCACCTGGCACGGCGGCCCACCTGCGAACAGCAGGTGGGCCGCCGTCGTATGTGCACCCTGTCCGCCCCGTTGGTGACGTTCCGTCACCTCGGCGGGCGGTGTCCGCGCGGATTCCCGCGCCCTTCCTTGCTGTGGTGAACGGCCGGAATCCGGTACGCGATTTCCAATGCCCCGTCACATTTCTTGAGCAGTACGACAATTACGGAATTCCCCCGGCCGATGAAGCGGGCCGGAATTCGGTGGGACGCGTTCCGTTCGTGAACGTGAACCGTCCGGGTAATAAGGAGTGGGCCGTACGGACGATCACCGTGGGTCCGTCGGCGCGGCGTGATCACCGGCCGGGGCGCAGCCCGTACGGGGGCGGCGACGGCAGGGGTGGGCGGCGGTTTGTGATCGCGGGCCGGAGGCCTGTATGGTTCAGTGCGTTGCCGGGCGATTAGCTCAGTGGGAGAGCGCTTCGTTCACACCGAAGAGGTCACTGGTTCGAACCCAGTATCGCCCACCGGCAGAAGGCCGGTCCGCCCGAGGCGGACCGGCCTTCTCTCTGTTCTCGTGCCCTCGTGCCCTCCGTGTCGCCGCGTCTCACGCCGCCGCGGGCAGCTCCGGGCGCAGCGGCCAGTCCGTGCTGACCCGCTCCGGCGAACCGCTCCGCGCGAACCACGCCTGCAACCCCCGCGCCTGGGCCGCGTGCCAGTTCGCCTGGAGGGTGTGCAGCTCGGCGGGCGACAGCCGCTCCAGCCGGGCGGCGAACCGGCGGCCCAGCGCCCGTACGAGATCCAGCGCGGCCAGTGCGTCGGCCGCCGCGTCGTGCGCGTCCTCCAGCGGCACGTCGTAGTGCGCGCACAGGTCGGTCAGGGTGCGGCGGCCCTTGCGGTAGCGGTCCAGGTGCTTGTCCAGGACGCGCGGGTCCAGCACCTTCAGCGGGCGGGCCTCGAACCAGCGGTCCAGCGCCGACGCCCGGTGGCGGCGCAACTCCCGGTCCAGCAGGGTCAGATCGAACGGCGCGTTCATCACCACCAGCGGACGGCCCAGTGCCGCCTGTTCGGCGAGCCGGTTCGCTATCTCGTGCATCACCGGCGCCGGCCAGCGGCCGTTGTGCTGCAGGTGCTCGTCCGTCAGACCGTGCACCGCCCGCGCCGCCTCGGGCACCGGCACCCCCGGATTCACCAGCCATCGTGTGATCCGGGGCCGGGTGCCCGGCGCGTCCTGGACGACGACGGCGGCCGACACGATCCGGTCGGTCTCGACGTCCACGCCCGTCGTCTCCGTGTCGAAGGCGGCCAGCGCCCCCTCGTACCAGTGCGTCATCCCAACCCAACTCCTCGCTCAACCACGGCAGATGGCGTTCCGTCTTCTGCCTGTTTGGTGATACCCGCGCTGTTTGCGGCGTACGCCGGGAGGAGACAACAGGGGTGCGGGTCTTTGCAGTTCAGCGGCTCGCTCCGGGAAAACTCTTGGTGCGGAAGGCAGTTCGTCATGGCCATAGCGCAGCCCGAGCGGGGCGGGCTGCTGCCCGAGCGCTCGGGCACCCTCCGCGGCACGCTCGCCACCACCGCGTGCATGGAGACCTTGCAGGTCGGTTATCTGCACGCGGTCGCCGCCGCGGCCGGGTGCTCGCTGTCCCAGCCGTTCCCGGACAACGGCATCGACTGGCACGTCAGCCACGGCGCGCCCGGCCACACCGTGGACGACGAGGTCACCATCAAGGTGCAGCTGAAGTGCACGTACCAGATCCCGCCCCACCCGCCCGGCCGGTCCTTCTCCTTCACGCTCGACAACGACCACCTGCGCAAGCTGGCCCGCACCCCGGTGTCCGTGCACAAGATCCTGGTCGTCATGATCGTGCCGCGCTCCCAGGACGACTGGCTGCGCGCCGGGCACGACCGGCTCGACCTGCGGCACTGCTGCTACTGGGTCAACCTCGCGGGCCACCCCGTCACCGGGCGCCACCGCACCACCGTGCGCGTCCCCACCGCGCGCGTCTTCGACGACCGGGCGCTGTGCGAGATCATGACGCGGGTCGGGACCGGAGGCAGACCATGAGCGGCCCGACGCGCGACGAACAGGACCACCGGCTCCGCCCGCGCCCAGGCGAGCCCGGCCCGCACCGCCCGCCCGACCCCGGCCGCGTCGAACCCGCCGTCCTCGCCGCCCTGCTCCAGCGGCACGGCTGGACCCGGCGCGGGGGAGCGGCCGGGCGGTACAGCCGCTGGACCCCGCCGGGCCCCGGCGGCGCCACCAGTCTGCTGCTCCCGGCGAGCCGCGCCTTCCCCGACAGCGACGACCTGCTCGGCGAGGCGCTCGACGCGCTCGCCCGCAGCGACACCCCGTCCGCCCGCGAGGTGCTGATCGCGCTCGCCGTGCCCAGCGACGAGATCCGCTGGTCGCGGGACGTGCCCGACGGACCCGCCGGGGCCGCGCCCTGGCCGCTGGACGACCGGCTGCGCTCCGCCGCCCGGCAGACGCTGCTCGCCGCCGCCCTCGCCACCCGCGCGCGGGCCGGGTACCACGGCGCCCGGCACCGGGGGCCCGCCGCGGCTCTGCTCGACGGCGTCCTGGTCGGCCCGGCCGCCGAGGGCCGCACCCTCACCGCGTTCGTGCCGGTCGCCGCCGGACGCCCGCTCGCCGTCCGGCTCCACCAGGCGCTCTGCGCCACCCGCGAGGCCGTGGACTACCAGCGCGCCACCGGCGGCATGGACGCGTTCGACGGCGCGGTCGAGGCAGGGGTGTGCCGGGAGCTGACCGAGGCGCTGACCGTACTGGTGCGCGGCACCGAGGGCGCCCGCGTCGGCATCGCCTGGGCGCCCGGCGCCGGGGTGCCCGAGGGGTGCGCGGCCCCCGCCGAACCCGTCGAGTTCTCGCCCGGCGACCTGCCCGCGCTGCACGCCGCCGGTGCCCGCTACCTGCGCGAGGAACCCTCGGTGCCGGTCCGGATCACCGGCGCCGTGGTCCGGCTGCGCCGCTCCGGCACCTCCGGCGCGGGCACCGTACGGCTGCGGGTGCTGGCCGGGGCCGAGGTCCCGCACGTCCGGGTCACCCTCGGCGAGGACGACTACCGGGCCGCCGGGCACGCCCACCTCGCCGGGCTGCCGGTGCGGGTGGACGGCCGCCTCGAACGCCGGGGCGGCTTCCGTCGGCTGACCGGCGCGGGCGGTGTCGTGGCCGTACCCGTGGACGACGCCGAACGGGACCGGCTGATGAAGTCGCTCACCGAGGGCGGCGACGGCGGGGAGGGCGCCGAGCGGGACGCGGACGGCGGCGGCCACCCGGACGGCGAGGCGTAGGGTCCGTCTCCGAACTCCCCCCGGCGCCGGGGCCTGCGGGAACTGTTTGGCGGTCCGGGGCGCGGGGTCGGTACGATCCCTTGTGCGCGCGCTCCTGGTACGGCGCCCGCAGCCCCTTCAGTCAGGAGAGACCGGTGTCAGACGTCCGTGTGATCATCCAACGCGATTCCGAGCGGGAAGAACGCGTGGTGGCGACGGGCACTACGGCCGCCGACCTCTTCGCGGGCGAGCGCTCGATCGTCGCCGCGCGGGTGGGCGGCGAGCTGAAGGACCTCGCGTACGCGCTGTCCGACGGCGACGAGGTCGAGGGCGTCGAGATCACCTCGAAGGACGGCCTGGACATCCTGCGCCACTCCACCGCGCACGTCATGGCGCAGGCGGTGCAGGAGCTGTTCCCCGAGGCGAAGCTGGGCATCGGCCCGCCCGTCAAGGACGGCTTCTACTACGACTTCGACGTGGAGAAGCCGTTCACGCCCGAGGACCTCAAGGCCGTCGAGAAGAAGATGCAGGAGATCCAGAAGCGGGGGCAGAGGTTCGCCCGCCGTGTGGTCTCCGACGAGGCCGCCCGCGAGGAGCTGGCCGACGAGCCGTACAAGCTGGAGCTGATCGGGCTCAAGGGCTCCGCGTCGCACGACGACGGCGCGGACGTCGAGGTCGGCGCCGGTGAGCTGACGATCTACGACAACCTGGACGCCAAGACCGGCGAGCTGTGCTGGAAGGACCTCTGCCGGGGTCCGCACCTGCCCTCCACCCGGCTCATCCCCGCGTTCAAGCTGATGCGCAACGCCGCCGCGTACTGGCGCGGCAGCGAGAAGAACCCGATGCTCCAGCGCATCTACGGCACCGCCTGGCCGTCCAAGGACGAGCTGAAGGCGTACCTCGACTTCCTCGCCGAGGCCGAGAAGCGCGACCACCGCAAGCTCGGCAGCGAGCTGGACCTGTTCTCCATCCCGGAGCAGATCGGCTCCGGCCTCGCCGTCTTCCACCCCAAGGGCGGCATCGTCCGCCGGGTCATGGAGGACTACTCGCGCCGCCGGCACGAGGAGGAGGGCTACGAGTTCGTCTACACCCCGCACGCCACCAAGGGGAAGCTGTTCGAGACCTCGGGCCACCTGGACTGGTACGCCGACGGCATGTACCCGCCCATGCAGCTCGACGAGGGCGTGGACTACTACCTCAAGCCCATGAACTGCCCCATGCACAACCTGATCTTCGACGCGCGCGGCCGGTCCTACCGCGAACTCCCGCTGCGCCTCTTCGAGTTCGGGACCGTGTACCGGTACGAGAAGTCGGGCGTCGTGCACGGCCTGACCCGCGCCCGGGGCTTCACCCAGGACGACGCGCACATCTACTGCACCCGTGAGCAGATGTCCGAGGAACTGGACAAGACCCTCACCTTCGTCCTCGGCCTGCTGCGCGACTACGGCCTGACCGACTTCTACCTGGAACTGTCCACCAAGGACGAGACCAAGTTCGTCGGCAGCGACGAGGCGTGGGAAGAGGCCACCGAGACGCTGCGCCAGGTCGCGGAGAAGCAGGGGCTGCCTCTCGTCCCCGACCCCGGCGGCGCCGCCTTCTACGGGCCGAAGATCTCCGTGCAGGCCACCGACGCCATCGGCCGCACCTGGCAGATGTCCACCATCCAGCTCGACTTCAACCTGCCCGAGCGCTTCGACCTGGAGTACACCGGCCCCGACGGCACCAAGCAGCGGCCGGTGATGATCCACCGCGCGCTGTTCGGTTCCATCGAGCGGTTCTTCGCGGTCCTGCTGGAGCACTACGCGGGCGCCTTCCCGGCGTGGCTCGCGCCGGTGCAGGCGCTTGGCATCCCGATCGGGGACGGGCACGTGGAGTACCTGGAGAAGTTCGCCGCCGCCGCCCGCAAGCAGGGGCTGCGCGTCGAGGTGGACTCCTCCTCGGACCGCATGCAGAAGAAGATCCGGACCGCGCAGAAGCAGAAGGTCCCCTTCATGATCATCGTCGGTGACGAGGACATGAACGGCGGCACCGTCTCCTTCCGCTACCGCGACGGGTCCCAGGAGAACGGCATCCCGTTCGACGACGCCCTCGCCAAGATCCGCACGGTCGTCGAGGACCGCACCCAGGTCTGAGTCAGCCTCCCGCCGCAGGCCCCCGTGGAGTGTCACGGGGGCCTGCGGTGTTCCCGGTGTTCCCGGGGGTCCCAAGGGCCTCGGTGTTTCCGGGGGGCTCGCGCCGCGAGAACTCCTGGAGCAGCCAGGAGGAGAAGGAGCCCGTCACCGCGCCCAGCAGGGCCAGCCCGCCGCCCATCATCACCGCCGCGATGGCCCGGCCGCCCGCCGTCACCGGGACGACGTCGCCGTAGCCGACCGTGGAGAGGGTGGAGACCGCCCACCACAGGGCGTCCCCGAAGTTCTTCATATTGGCGCCCGGTGCGTCGCGTTCCTGCTGGAAGACCGCGAGCGCCCCGGTGAAGCCGAGCAGCACCGTGGAGAGCCCCGCGTACGACACCACCCGCGCGTACAGCGGCAGCCGGGGCAGACCGCGCCGGTGGTGCACGGAGTCGTAGACCCGCACGATGCGCAGCGGACGGAGCAGCGGGAGCAGCAGGACCAGGGTGTCGAGCAGGTGGGCGCGGACGAAGCCGAGGCCCCGGCCGCTCAGCCGCCAGCGGGCCGCGTAGTCCACCCCGAACAGCGCCCAGCACGCGGCGAGCACCGCAATCCACAGGTCGTCCCAGGGGGTGCCCGGCCGGGGTGCCAGCACCAGGGCGGCGTACGCGGCGAGGAAGGCCAGCGACGCCAGGGAGAGCGGGATCTCCGCCGCGCGCTCCCAGCGGGTCAGGGTGCTGTTCTCCGTCACCGGCCCAGCTTGGCCGCTGACCGGTCCGGCGCCGCCCCGGCGACACGCCGCGAACGGGCGAAGCCATATGCTTCCCCGCATGACGAGTGAGCCGGAACAGCAGATCGGAGTGGGGACGCCGGACGCGTTCCAGCGCCTGTGGACGCCCCACCGGATGGCCTACATCCAGGGCGAGAACAAGCCGACCGGGCCGGGGTCCGACGACGGATGCCCCTTCTGCTCGATCCCGGCGAAGTCCGACGAGGACGGCCTCGTCGTACGGCGCGGGGAGCAGGTGTACGCGGTGCTCAACCTCTACCCGTACAACGGCGGCCACCTGATGACCGTGCCCTACCGGCACGTGGCCGACTACACCGAGCTGACCGGGCCGGAGACCGCCGAACTGGCCGAACTGACCAAGCAGGCGATGACCGCGCTGCGCACCGCGTCCGGCGCGCACGGCTTCAACATCGGCATGAACCAGGGCGCGGTGGCCGGAGCGGGCATCGCCGCCCATCTGCACCAGCACATCGTCCCGCGCTGGGGCGGCGACGCGAACTTCATGCCGGTCGTGGGCCAGACCAAGGTGCTGCCCCAACTCCTCGCGGACACCCGCGCGATGCTCGCGGAGGCCTGGCCCGCCGCCTGACGGTACGTGCCCGCCACCGCCCCGGCGCCCGTACCCGCGTACGGGCGCCTACGCGTCGTAGAGGTCGGCCTTGCGCGGGGACGGGTCCTGGACCAGGCCGCTGAGGACGGAGGAGCGGGAGCCGAACTTCTCGGTGTTCACGCCGTTCTCCTTCAGCACCCGCATCGCCGCCGCGTGCACCACCCGCAGCACCGGGGTGGCCGCGCGCAGCGCGTCGTCGGCCATGAAGCGGTGCCGCCACGGCTGGTCCGCCCAGGCGTGCCGCAGACCGAACGGCTCGGGCAGCGCGACCGAGCCGCCGAGCCAGTTGAGCAGCGGCGGATAGAGCGTGAGCGGGGCGCGGGCGGCGAGCCGGACCACCTCGTCCGTGGGGACCAGCGGAAGGCTGATCTTGCGGGTCTCCCACGGCTTGAGGGACTTGGTGACCTCCCTGGTGGGCGCCTCCGGCTTGGCGTGGAACAGGGAGTTGACCGGGCCCAGGGCGTGGCCGGTGACCTCGATGCGGAGCGTCTCGTGCAGCACGGTCACCGTGATCAGCATGGTGAGGATCAACTGGCCGTCCCACAGCACCCACTGGACGCCCAGGTAGTGCCGGTCGCCGCTGCCGAACTGCTGCTTGTTGCAGATCTCCTGCACCGCGTGCGGCTTGACCTGGAAGGCTTCCACATCGGTGCCCTCGGGCCGGGACACCGCCTTGGCGCCCTCGCCGATCGGGGTGACGATCCAGTGCTTGATCGAGGGGCGCGGGAAGCCGCCCGTGTTCAGCGGGCCGCGCTCCAGCAGGCTGAGCTGGTCGTGGATGGCGCGGATCACGTCCCAGCTGCGGAACGGGTGGATCTCCCGGCCCGCCTCGACGGGGACCAGGTCCTCCGCGAGCTGCCAGGCGCCCCAACGGGTGCCCATGCCGAGGATGCCCTTGGGACCGGCGTAGAACACCGCGTTGGACTGCTGTTCGGCACTGAGCCGGGCCAGGGACTGGCGGAGCTGCTCGGCGGCCGTCTCGCCGGGGGCGCGCGGCACGGCCTCCGGGACCTTCGCGCCGACGGCGGTCCCGGAGAGCAGCCCGTCCCAGCGGGTCCGCAGGTCCTTCGCGGTGCCCTCGCAGATCCGCTTGGCCCAGAACCAGCCCAGCACCGGGGCGACGACCGACGCGCGGGCGTACCAGCCCCAGAAGCCGGTGAACGGCATCTTCAGCAGGAACAGCACGGCGAGCACGGCGAAGCCGAGGAGCAGGGCGGTGGCCAGGGCGCCCGCGCGCTTGTCCTCGCGGCGGGAGACGAACATGCGGAGCTGGAAGACGAGGAGCCAGCCGATCAGGCCGGGCAGGAACAGCAGCCCGCACACCACCATCACGGTGGAGAGGCGGTTGTCGCGCTCGCGGCGGATGTTGTTGGCCGCCAGGGCGTGCTCCACGACCACCTGCGGCTCGGCGCCGAACGACTGGATGAGCGGCTTGCGGCCGGGGGAGAGCATGCGGTCCACCACGGCACGGGAGAACGCCTCGCCCAGATTGGGGCGGAGCATGGCTATCCGGCCGGCCTTCACGGTGGACTGGTGCAGGTCGTTGTCGGCCTTCTTGATCTCCTCGACCACGCTGTCCCGGTAGGCGGCCGAAGCCAGGGCGAAGGTCGCCGCCTGGCCGCCGTCGCCGGAGACGGGCACCTGCGGCCCGTCCCACTCCGTTCCCACCGACATTCCCGCCCCCATCACCCGCCGGTCCCGCTGCCTCGGGCCTTCCCGACTTCCCTGCCCCGCACACCTGTTGAACAGGCCAACCTGCTGAACTCCGCGCCGCGACCGAACGCGCCGGGCCCGGCGTGATCAAGAGATCAGCGTATCCGCACGGGCGGCGGCGCGGGGGCGGACGGCCGAAGCCGCCCGCCCCGGAGGGACGACCGGTCAGGCCGGTTCCTTCATCTGCTCCCTGATCCGCTCCGCGATCTGCGGCGGCATCGGCTCGTGGCGCGCGTACGCCCGGCTGAAGCGGGCGGTGCCGTGGGACAGCGCGCGCAGGTCGATGGCGTACCGGCCGATCTCGAACTCCGGGACCTCGGCGCGGACCAGGGTGCGGCCGGAGCCGACCTGTTCGGTGCCGAGCACCCGGCCGCGCCGGGTGGACAGGTCGCTCATCACCGGGCCGACGTAGTCGTCGGGGACGAGGACACCGACCTCCGCGACCGGCTCCAGCAGATGAATGCGGGCCCCGGCCGCCGCCTCGCGCAGCGCCAGCGCGCCCGCCGTCTGGAACGCGGCGTCGGAGGAGTCCACCGAGTGCGCCTTGCCGTCCAGCAGGGTGATCCGCACGTCCACCAGGGCGTGCCCGGCGGCCACGCCCCGCGCCGCCTGCGCGCGTACGCCCTTCTCCACCGAGGGGATGAACTGGCGCGGTACCGCACCGCCGACCACCTTGTCCACGAACTCGATGCCCGAGCCCACCGGCAGCGGCTCCACCTCGATCTCGCAGATGGCGTACTGCCCGTGCCCGCCGGACTGCTTCACATGCCGTCCGCGCCCGGCGGCCCGCCCCGCGAACGTCTCCCGCAGCGACACCCGGTGCGGCACCACGTCCACCTGCACCCCGTACCGGGTACGCAGCCGGTCCAGGGCGACGTCCGCGTGCGCCTCGCCCAGGCACCACAGGACGATCTGCCGGGTGTCCGGGTTCTGCTCCAGGCGCATCGTCGGATCTTCCGCGACCAGCCGGGACAGCCCCTGGGAGAGCCTGTCCTCGTCGGCCTTGCTGTGCGCCCGGATCGCCAGCGGCAGCAGCGGGTCCGGCATCCGCCAGGGCTCCATCAGCAGCGGGTCGTCCTTCGCGGACAGGGTGTCCCCGGTCTCGGCGCGGCCCAGCTTCGCCACGCACACCAGATCACCGGCGACCGCGTGCGTCACCGGGCGCTGCTGCTTGCCGAAGGACATGGACAGCGCGCCGAGCCGCTCGTCCACGTCGTGGTCCTCGTGACCCCGGTCGGTCATGCCGTGCCCGGAGACGTGCACGGTGGCGTCGGGCAGCAGCGTCCCGGAGAACACCCGGACCAGGGAGAGACGGCCCACATAGGGGTCGGAGGAGGTCTTGACGACCTCCGCGACCAGCGGGCCCCCGGTGTCGCAGCCCTTCACCTCGCGCCGCCGCCCGTCCAGCCCCGTCACGCCGGGCAGCGGATGCTCGTACGGCGTGGGGAAACCGCGGGTGATCAGCTCCAGCAGTTCCACCGTGCCGAGGCCCTGCCGGGCGTCCTCGGCGGCCGGGGCGGCGGCCAGCACCGGGAAGAACGTGCCGCGGGCCACGGCCCGTTCCAGGTCCTCGATCAGCGTCTCCACGTCGATGGACCCGCCGCCGAGGTAGCGGTCCATCAGGGTCTCGTCCTCGCTCTCCGCGATGATGCCCTCAATCAGCCGGTCGCGGGCCGCGGCGAGGCCGGGCAGCCGTCCGGCGTCCGGCTCGGACGCGGTGCGGGTGCCGGAGGCGTAGTCGAACAGCTTCTGGGTGAGCAGGCCGACCAGGCCCGTCACCGGGGCGTGCCCGTCGGCGCCCGCCGGGCCGCGCAGCGGCAGGTACAGCGGGAGCACCGCGTCCGGGTCCTCGGCGCCGAACGCCTCCGCGCAGCCGCGGACCGTCTCCTCGAAACCGGCCCGCGCCGACTCCAGGTGCGTGACGACGATCGCCCTCGGCATGGAGACGGCCTGGCACTCCTCCCACACCATCCGGGTCGCGCCGTCCACGCCGTCGGCGGCCGAGACGACGAAGAGGGCCGCGTCCGCCGCCCGCAGACCGGCCCTCAACTCCCCGACGAAATCGGCGTATCCGGGGGTGTCCAGCAGATTGATCTTGATGCCGTCCCACTCCACCGGGACCAGCGAGAGCTGTACCGACCGCTGTCGGCGGTGCTCCATGTCGTCGTAGTCCGAGACCGTGCCGCCGTCCTCGACGCGGCCCGGCCGGTTCACCGCCCCCGCCGTCTGCGCGAGGGCCTCCACCAGTGTCGTCTTGCCCGATCCGCAGTGACCGACCAGCACCACGTTCCGTACGGACGCGGGGTGGTCGGCCGTCAAAGCCCTGCCGGCGGCTCCGGGATGTGCGTGCGTCTTCTCGCCCATGATCCTGCCTCCCGTGCACGGTGAGGTCACCGAGGGCGCGGGACGCGCGTGGCCGCGTACTGCGGCGGCTCCTCGCTGCGCCCGCGGTCCTTCGAGCTTTCCACTCCCCGCGTGACCCGTCCATACGACGGACAGCGGGCCGCACGGGGGCGCCGGGCACCGGTCGGCGCACGACGGCCGGTGCCCGCCCGCCGCGCGCGCACCCGCGTGACTACGATGGGCCAGCCGACGGCCACCAGGGGCCGCGGCGACACCGACCGTCGGGAAGGCCATGCTGAACAAGTACGCGCGTGCATTCTTCACGCGTGTCCTCACGCCGTTCGCCGCGTTTCTGATCCGGCGGGGCGTCAGCCCCGACACGGTCACCCTCATCGGCACCGCCGGGGTGGTCGCGGGCGCGCTGGTCTTCTACCCCAGGGGCGAGTTCTTCTGGGGCACGGTCGTGATCACGCTGTTCGTCTTCTCCGACCTGGTGGACGGCAACATGGCCCGCCAGCTCGGCCGGTCCAGCCGCTGGGGCGCCTTCCTCGACTCCACCCTGGACCGGGTCGCCGACGGCGCGATCTTCGGCGGGCTCGCGCTCTGGTACGCGGGCAACGGCGACGACAACGTGCTGTGCGCGGTGTCGATCTTCTGCCTGGCCAGCGGACAGGTGGTGTCGTACACCAAGGCGCGCGGCGAGTCGATCGGGCTGCCGGTCGCCGTCAACGGCCTGGTCGAACGCGCCGAGCGGCTGGTCATCTCCCTGGTCGCCGCCGGACTCGCGGGCCTGCACGCGTTCGGCGTGCCCGGCATCCAGTGGCTGCTGCCCGTCGCCCTGTGGATCGTCGCCGCGGGCAGCCTGGTCACCCTGGTCCAGCGGGTCGTCACCGTGCGCCGCGAGTCCGCCGAGGCGGAGGCCGCCGCGTCCGGCGGCGGGGCCGTCCGGTGAGCGCCGCCGACCGGCTCACCGACACGCTGTACGGACTCGGCTGGAGCACCGTCAGGAACCTCCCCGAGCCCGCCGCCGCGCGGCTCGGCCGCACCATCGCCGACCTCGCCTGGAAGCGGCGCGGCAAGGGCGTCCTCCGGCTGGAGGCCAACTACGCCCGCGTGGTGCCCGGAGCCACCCCCGAGCGGCTGGCCGAGCTGTCCCGTGCGGGCATGCGCTCCTACCTGCGGTACTGGATGGAGTCCTTCCGGCTGCCCGCCTACCGCCCCGAGCGGGTGCGCACCGCGTTCGACCCCAAGGACGTCCACCACCTCACCGACGGCCTCGCCTCCGGCCGGGGCGTGATCCTCGCCCTGCCCCACCTGGCCAACTGGGACCTCGCCGGTGCCTGGGTCACCACCGCGCTGGACACCCCGTTCACCACGGTCGCGGAACGCCTGAGGCCCGAGACGCTGTACGACCGGTTCGTCGCCTACCGGGAGAGCCTCGGCATGGAGGTGCTCCCGCACAGCGGCGGCTCCGCGTTCGGCACCCTCGCCCGCAGGCTCCGCGACGGCGGCCTGGTCTGCCTGGTCGCGGACCGGGACCTGTCCGCCTCCGGTGTCGAGGTGGACTTCTTCGGCGAACGTGCCCGGATGCCCGCCGGTCCCGCGCTGCTCGCCCAGCAGACCGGCGCCCTGCTGCTCCCCGTCACCCTCTGGTACGACGACTCCCCGGTGATGAAGGGCCGCGTGCACCCGCCGGTGGAGGTGCCCGCCGAGGGCGACCGCCGGGCGCGGACCTCGGTGATGACGCAGGCGCTGGCCGACGCCTTCGCCGGGGGCATCGCGGAGCACCCGCAGGACTGGCACATGCTCCAGCGGCTGTGGCTCGCCGACCTCGACCCCGCGAAGGGACCCGCGTGAGAATCGGGATCGTCTGCCCGTACTCCTGGGACGTCCCCGGAGGCGTCCAGTTCCACATCCGCGACCTCGCCGCCTACTTCATCCGGCTCGGCCACGAGGTCTCCGTGCTCGCCCCGGCCGACGACGACACCCCGCTGCCGCCCTACGTGGTCTCGGCCGGGCGCGCGGTGCCGGTGCCGTACAACGGGTCGGTGGCCCGGCTGAACTTCGGCTTCCTGTCGGCCGCGCGGGTACGGCGCTGGCTGCACGACGGCGCCTTCGACGTGGTCCACATCCACGAGCCGACCTCGCCCTCCCTCGGCCTGCTCACCTGCTGGGCGGCGCAGGGTCCCATCGTGGCCACCTTCCACACCTCCAACCCGCGCTCCCGCGCCATGATCGCCGCGTACGCCATCCTCCAGGCCGCGCTGGAGAAGATCAGCGCCCGGATCGCGGTCAGCGAGTACGCCCGGCGCACCCTGGTCGAGCACCTGGGCGGGGACGCGGTGGTGATCCCCAACGGGGTGGACGTGGACTTCTTCGCGGACGCCGAGCCGAACCCCGCGTGGCAGGGCGGGACCATCGGCTTCATCGGCCGCATCGACGAACCCCGCAAGGGGCTGCCGGTGCTGATGCGGGCGCTGCCGACGATCCTCGCCGCCCGGCCCGGCGCCCGGCTGCTGGTCGCGGGGCGCGGCGACGAGGAGGCGGCCGTCGCCGGGCTGCCCGCCGGACTGCGCTCCCGCGTGGAGTTCCTCGGCATGGTCACCGACGAGGACAAGGCCCGCCTCCTGCGCAGCGTGGACCTGTACGTGGCGCCCAACACCGGTGGCGAGAGCTTCGGCATCATCCTGGTCGAGGCCATGTCGGCGGGCGCCCCCGTCCTCGCCTCCGACCTGGACGCCTTCGCCCAGGTGCTGGACCAGGGGGCGGCCGGTGAGCTGTTCGCCAACGAGGACGCCGACGCGCTCGCCGAGGCCGCCGTACGGCTCCTCGGGGACCCGGAGCGGCGGGCCGGACTGCGCGAGCGGGGCGCGCTGCACGTACGGCGCTTCGACTGGTCCACGGTCGGCGCGGACATCCTGTCGGTGTACGAGACGGTCACCGCCGGGACGACGGCCGTCGCCACCGACGAGCGGACGGGGCTGCGGGCACGGCTGGGGCTGGCCCGGGACTGAGCCCCCGCGGGCCCCGGCGTGCGGGCGTGCGGGCCGCGCGCCCCCGCACCGATAGCCTTCCGGCGTGACCTCCACCCTGATCTGGATCGTGCTCGCCCTCCTCGCCGTCGGTGTCTACCTGAGCTGGACGGCCGGGCGCCTGGACCGGCTGCACACGCGGATGGACGCGGCCCGCGCCGCCCTCGACGCGCAGTTGCTGCGACGGGCCTCGGTCGCCCAGGAACTGGCCACCTCCGGGGTGCTCGACCCGGCCGCCTCCATCGTGCTGTACGAGGCCGCGCACGCCGCCCGGCAGTCCGAGGAGGAGCACCGGGAGGTGGCCGAGAGCGAGCTGAGCCAGGCCCTGCGCGCGGTGTTCGAGGACACCCGGCAGGTGGAGGGCGTCCGGGTGGCGCCCGGCGGCGAGGAGGCCGCCCGTGAACTGGCCGAGGCGGTGCGCAGGGTGCCGATGGCCCGCCGCTTCCTCAACGACGCGGTCGGCGCCGCCCGCAGGCTGCGCGAGCACCGCAAGGTGCGCTGGTTCCGGCTGGCCGGACACGCCCCGTTCCCGCTGGCCTTCGAGATGGACGACGAGCCGCCCGCGGCGCTGGTGGAACGGGCGGCCTGAGCGGCGGCCTGAGCGGGCGGCCGGGGGCGCACGGTGCCGGTCGGAGGCGGGCCGTCGGTCGCCGCCGAAAGGCCGTGACCTGCGCGTCCGGTGCCCGAAAAGTGAAAAGGATCCACCCGCTCACCATTGGCCCTTGCCGTGGCCTGGTCCACTCGCGTTTCCTCTCCGGTGCAGAAACCCCTCTCCCCGTCAGCGAGGTCACCCGTGTCCACCACCGACAACCAGGCTCCCGAGACCGGCACCGCCCGTGTGAAGCGCGGCATGGCCGAGCAGCTCAAGGGCGGCGTCATCATGGACGTCGTCACCCCGGAGCAGGCGAAGATCGCCGAGGACGCGGGCGCCGTCGCCGTCATGGCGCTGGAGCGGGTCCCGGCCGACATCCGCAAGGACGGCGGGGTGGCCCGGATGTCCGACCCCGACATGATCGACGGCATCATCGGGGCCGTCTCGATCCCCGTCATGGCCAAGTCCCGCATCGGCCACTTCGTCGAGGCCCAGGTACTTCAGTCGCTCGGCGTGGACTACATCGACGAGTCCGAGGTCCTCACCCCGGCCGACGAGGTCAACCACTCCGACAAGTGGGCGTTCACCACCCCCTTCGTCTGCGGTGCCACCAACCTCGGTGAGGCGCTGCGCCGGATCGCGGAGGGCGCCGCGATGATCCGCTCCAAGGGCGAGGCCGGTACCGGCAACGTCGTGGAGGCCGTACGTCACCTGCGCCAGATCAAGGGCGAGATCGCCAAGCTTCGCGGCTGCGACAACAACGAGCTGTACGCCGCCGCCAAGGAACTGCGCGCCCCCTACGAGCTGGTCAAGGAGGTCGCCGAGCTGGGCAAGCTCCCGGTGGTCCTCTTCTCCGCCGGAGGTGTCGCCACCCCCGCCGACGCCGCCCTGATGCGCCAGCTCGGTGCCGAGGGCGTCTTCGTCGGCTCCGGCATCTTCAAGTCCGGCGACCCGGCCAAGCGCGCCGCCGCCATCGTGAAGGCGACCACCTTCTACGACGACCCGAAGATCATCGCGGAGGCGTCCCGGAACCTCGGCGAGGCGATGGTCGGCATCAACTGCGACACCCTGCCCGAGACCGAGCGCTACGCCAACCGCGGCTGGTAGGACACCGATCAGCATGAACACCCCCGTCATCGGTGTCCTGGCGCTCCAGGGCGACGTACGGGAGCACCTCATCGCCCTGGCCGCGGCGGACGCCGTGGCCAGGCCGGTGCGGCGCCCCGAGGAACTCGCCGAGGTGGACGGCCTGGTGCTGCCCGGCGGCGAGTCCACCACCATCTCCAAACTGGCCGTCCTGTTCGGCCTGATGGACCCGCTGCGCGCCCGTGTCCGGGACGGCCTGCCCGTCTACGGCACCTGCGCCGGGATGATCCTGCTCGCCGACAAGATCCTCGACCCGCGCTCCGGGCAGGAGACGGTCGGCGGCATCGACATGATCGTCCGCCGCAACGCCTTCGGGCGGCAGAACGAGTCCTTCGAGGCGGCCGTGGCCGTCCGGGGCGTCCCCGGCGACCCGGTGGAGGGCGTCTTCATCCGCGCCCCCTGGGTGGAGTCCGTCGGCGCGCGGGCCGAGGTGCTGGCCGAGCACGACGGCCACATCGTCGCCGTCCGCCAGGGCAACGCCCTCGCCACCTCCTTCCACCCCGAACTCACCGGGGACCACCGCGTGCACTCCCTGTTCACCGACATGGTCCGCGCGAACGCGGGGGCCCGGTCCTAGTAGGATCTGCACGGGTGCACCGGCCGTTCCGGCCCGGTGCCACCAGTTCAGGACCGGTTACGCGAAGGAGACAGGCAGATGTCCGGCCACTCTAAATGGGCTACGACGAAGCACAAGAAGGCCGTCATCGATGCCAAGCGCGGCAAGCTTTTCGCGAAGCTGATCAAGAACATCGAGGTCGCGGCGCGCATGGGCGGCGTGGACATCGAGGGCAACCCGACGCTGTACGACGCCGTGCAGAAGGCCAAGAAGCAGTCGGTGCCCAACAAGAACATCGACTCGGCCGTCAAGCGCGGCGGCGGCCTTGAGGCCGGCGGCGCCGACTACGAGACGATCATGTACGAGGGCTACGGCCCCAACGGGGTCGCCGTGCTCATCGAGTGCCTCACCGACAACCGCAACCGCGCCGCCTCCGAGGTCCGCGTCGCCATGACCCGCAACGGCGGCTCGATGGCCGACCCCGGCTCGGTGTCGTACCTCTTCCACCGCAAGGGCGTCATCATCGTCCCCAAGGGCGAGCTAGCCGAGGACGACGTGCTCGGCGCGGTCCTGGACGCCGGTGCCGAGGAGGTCAACGACCTCGGTGAGTCCTACGAGGTGCTGAGCGAGGCCACCGACCTCGTCGCGGTCCGCACCGCGCTCCAGGAGGCGGGCATCGACTACGACTCCGCCGACTCCAACTTCGTCCCCACGATGCAGATCGAGCTGGACGAGGACGGCGCCCGGAAGATCTTCAAGCTGATCGACGCCCTGGAGGACAGCGACGACGTGCAGAACGTCTTCGCCAACTTCGACGTCAGCGACGAGGTCATGGAGAAGGTGGACGCGTAACCACGCGTCCGCACGACAGGCCGCGCCACCCTCTGCCGCACCGCCTCCACCGCACCGCCTCCACCGGGCCGACGGGACGCCTCCCGTCGGCCCGCGGCGTTGCCGGGCGTCGGTGGGACACGTTGTCGGTGGCACCCGATAGCCTGCGCGAACAGACGAGCGGGCGGTGCGGGCGGCGCACCGAGGCGAACAGGGAGGGCGGCCGGTGCGGGTACTGGGGGTGGACCCCGGCCTGACGCGATGCGGCGTCGGCGTGGTCGAGGGGGTCGCGGGACGGCCGCTGACCATGATCGGCGTCGGTGTGGTGCGCACCCCGCCGGACGCCGAACTCAGTCACCGGCTGCTCGCCGTGGAGCAGGGCATCGAGAGCTGGCTGGACCAGCACCGGCCCGAGTTCGTCGCCGTGGAACGGGTGTTCAGCCAGCACAACGTCCGCACCGTGATGGGCACCGCCCAGGCCAGCGCCGTCGCCATGCTGTGCGCGGCCCGGCGCGGCATCCCGGTCGCGCTGCACACGCCCAGCGAGGTCAAGGCCGCCGTCACCGGCAGCGGCCGGGCCGACAAGGCGCAGGTCGGCGCGATGGTGACCCGCCTGCTCCGGCTCGGTGCCCCGCCCAAGCCCGCCGACGCGGCCGACGCCCTCGCCCTCGCCATCTGCCACATCTGGCGTGCCCCCGCGCAGAACCGGCTCCAGCAGGCCGTCGCCCGGCACACCGCTCCCGCAACGAAAGGCCGTACGGCATGATCGCGTTCGTCAGCGGCCCCGTCGCCGCCCTCGCCCCCGACTCCGCCGTGGTCGAGGTGGGCGGCATCGGCATCGCCGTGCAGTGCACCCCGGACACCCTGTCGAAGCTGCGCGCGGGGCAGCAGGCCCGGCTCGCCACCTCCCTGGTCGTCCGCGAGGACTCCCTCACGCTCTACGGCTTCGCCGACGACGACGAACGCCAGACCTTCGAACTGCTCCAGACCGCCAGCGGGGTCGGCCCCCGGCTCGCCCAGGCCATGCTCGCCGTGCACCGCCCCGACGCACTGCGCCGCGCCGTCGCGGGCGCCGACGAGAAGGCGCTCACCGCCGTCCCGGGCATCGGCAAGAAGGGCGCGCAGAAACTGCTGCTGGAGCTGAAGGACCGGCTCGGCGCGCCCACCGGCGCCCCCACCGCTCTCGCCCCC
Organism: Streptomyces corallincola; assembly: GCF_019104725.1. Lineage (GTDB taxonomy): Bacteria > Actinomycetota > Actinomycetes > Streptomycetales > Streptomycetaceae > Streptomyces > Streptomyces corallincola. The sequence goes on from NZ_JAHRXF010000009.1 coordinate 30,155, forward strand.
GCCGCCCAGGGCTGGCGGGACCAGCTGCACGCGGCCCTGATCGGCCTCGGCTACGCCCCCCGCGAGGCCGACGAGGCCGTCACCGCCGTCACCCCGCAGGCCGAGGCGGCCGACGCCACCCCGCAGGTCGGACAGCTCCTCAAGGCCGCCCTGCAGACCCTGAACCGCGCCCGCTGACCGCGCTCCGCCGACCGCGCCCCCGCTAGGAGAGACCCGCAGTGAACTGGGACGACACGACCGACACCGCCGAGGAGGGGCTCGCCGCCCCCGAGGCGGACCGGCTGGTCGGCTCCGGCGCCGACCGCGAGGACCAGGCCGTCGAAGCCGCCCTGCGCCCCAAGGACCTCGGCGAGTTCATCGGGCAGGAGAAGGTCCGCGCCCAGCTCGACCTGGTACTCCGCGCCGCCCGCGCGCGGGGCGCCACCGCCGACCACGTCCTGCTCTCCGGCGCCCCCGGCCTCGGCAAGACCACCCTCTCCATGATCATCGCGGCCGAGATGGGCGCCCCCATCCGCATCACCTCGGGGCCCGCCATCCAGCACGCCGGTGACCTCGCCGCGATCCTCTCCTCCCTCCAGGAGGGCGAGGTGCTGTTCCTCGACGAGATCCACCGCATGTCCCGGCCCGCCGAGGAGATGCTGTACATGGCGATGGAGGACTTCCGCGTCGATGTGATCGTCGGCAAGGGCCCCGGTGCCACCGCCATCCCGCTGGAACTCCCGCCGTTCACCCTGGTCGGCGCCACCACCCGCGCCGGTCTGCTGCCGCCCCCGCTGCGCGACCGGTTCGGCTTCACCGCGCACATGGAGTTCTACGAGCCCGCCGAGCTGGAGCGCGTGGTCCACCGCTCCGCCCAGCTCCTCGACGTGGAGATCGAGGGCGACGGCGCCGCCGAGATCGCGGGCCGCTCGCGAGGTACGCCCCGTATCGCCAACCGGCTGCTGCGCCGGGTCCGGGACTACGCGCAGATCAGGGCCGACGGCCTGATCACCCGTGACGTCGCCGCCGCCGCGCTCGCCGTGTACGAGGTGGACGCCCGCGGCCTCGACCGGCTCGACCGCGCCGTCCTCACGGCCCTGCTGAAACTCTTCGGCGGCGGACCGGTGGGCCTGTCCACCCTGGCCGTCGCGGTGGGGGAGGAGCGGGAGACGGTCGAGGAGGTCGCCGAACCGTTCCTGGTCCGCGAGGGACTGCTCGCCCGCACCCCGCGCGGCCGGGTCGCCACCCCCGCCGCGTGGGACCACCTCGGCCTCACCCCGCCCCCCGCGCCCGGCGCCGGTCGGTCCGGAAACGGACAACAGGACCTGTTCGGGGCGTGACGCCCTCGCGGGGGTGCCCGTGGGGGCGGACATTGGCGGGGTCAGGAACCCAGGTGTCATGCTGAGCGTTGTTCCATGCGCGCGGACTCGCTTAGACTCCGCCGATGCCGCCCCCGCGGGCGGTGCCGACCAAGCCCCCATCCCAAGGCCGCTCAGCGCGCGGTCGCGCGAAGGAAACCCCGTCCCGTGAACATCTTGACCCTTCTTCCCTTCATCGTGCTCATCGCGGCCATGTTCCTGATGACGCGCTCGGCCAAGCGGAAGCAGCAGCAGGCCGCCTCTATGCGGAACGACATGCAGCCGGGCTCCGGCGTGCGCACGATCGGCGGCATGTACGCCACGGTCAAGGAAGTCAGCGAGGACACCGTCCTCGTCGATGCCGGGCCGGGTGTCGAGCTCCTCTTCGCCAAGAACGCGATCGCCGCCGTCCTCACCGACGACGAGTACAACCGCATCGTGCACGGCATCGAGCACGACCTGAAGTCCGACGCCGACGTCGTCCCCGACGACGCCTCCTCCCTCACCGAGGACGGGAAGCCCGCCGCTCCCGCCGCCGACGCCGCCGAACCGGCCGTGGACCTCGGCAAGAAGGACGCCGAGCCCGCCGAGCCCGTGACGGACGTCCAGGACACCGTGACGCCCGCCACCGCCGAGGACACGACGGACGGCACGGCCGCCGCGCCGAAGAAGACCGACGGCGACGCCGGGACGAAGTAGTCACGTCCCGGAGCGCGCGGCGCGGCCCGGCCGCGCCGCCCGCGCTCCGGGCTCGTCCGTTTCCGCACGGGAACCCGACACCATGTCATGGCCGCCGGCGCCACACGCGCGGCGCGGCCCGAGAGGGAGTACGAGAAGGTGGCAGCACCTAAGAGGGGCCGGAGCGCGAGCGCCCAGAGCAAGCCAGGGCGCTCGCTGGCCCTCATCCTGATCGCCATCGTGGCGCTCACCGGGGGAATGTTCGCCTCCGGGCACACCACCCCGCGGCTCGGCATCGACCTGGCCGGTGGTACGAGCATCACCCTCCAGGCGCAGAACGAGCCGGGTCAGCCCAACGCGATCAACAAGACCAACATGGACACCGCGGTCGAGATCATGAACCGCCGTGTCAACGGTCTGGGTGTGTCCGAGGCCGAGGTCCAGACCCAGGGCACCAGCAACATCGTCGTCAACATCCCCAAGGGCACCAACTCCGAAGAGGCGCGCCAGCAGGTCGGCACCACCGCCAAGCTGTACTTCCGCCCGGTGCTGGCCAGCGAGCCCACGGGGAAGGCCGCGCAGCCGACGCCGAGCACCTCGCCCTCGTCGAGCGGCACGTCCGGCTCCACCCCGACCCCGTCGGGCAGCGCCACCGCCGGTCAGAAGGCCACCTCGCCCTCCGGTTCCCCGACGCCCACGGACTCCGCCACCTCGCAGGGCCGCGCCGTCACCGACGCGCTGAAGGCCGACGCCACACCGTCCGGCACCCCGACCGCCCCCGCCTCCGGCACCCCGAAGGCCCCCGCGTCGGGCACGCCCACGCCTCCCGCGACCGGGTCCGCCGCCGACCAGAAGCTCCAGGCGCAGTACACCGCCCTGGACTGCTCCGACGACGCCCAGCGCGCCAAGGCCGACACCGGCTCCAAGCCCGGCGACCCCAGCGTGGCCTGCGGCAAGATCTCCGGCGTCTGGTACAAGTACCTGCTCGGCCCGGCCGCCGTGGACGGCACCGACGTGAAGAACGCCCAGGCCGCCATCGACACCCAGGGTGCCGGCGGCTGGCAGGTGCAGATGAACTTCACCTCCGCCGGTGCCAAGAAGTTCGCCGACGTCACCGGCAAGCTGGCGCAGAACCAGCAGCCGCAGAACGAGTTCGGCATCGTCCTGGACGGCGAGGTCGTCTCCAGCCCGTTCGTCAGCCAGGCCATCACCGGCGGCCAGGCGCAGATCTCCGGCAGCTTCAGCCAGCAGGAGGCGCAGAGCCTCGCCAACGTGCTGTCGTACGGCGCGCTCCCGCTCTCCTTCAAGGTGCAGAGCATGACCACGGTCACCGCCGCGCTCGGCGGTGAGCAGCTGCACGCCGGTCTGATCGCGGGCGCGATCGGCCTCGCGCTGGTCGTCATCTACCTGCTGGTCTTCTACCGGGGCCTGTCGATCGTGGCGATCCCCTCGCTGCTGGTCTCCGCGATCCTCACCTACGTGATCATGGCGCTGCTCGGCCCCGCCATCCACTTCGCGCTGAACCTGCCGGCCGTCTGCGGCGCCATCGTCGCCATCGGCATCACGGCCGACTCGTTCATCGTGTTCTTCGAGCGCATCCGGGACGAGATCCGCGAGGGCCGCACCCTGCGTCCGGCCGTCGAGCGGGCCTGGCCGCGCGCCCGGCGCACCATCCTGGTCTCCGACTTCGTGTCGTTCCTGGCCGCCGCCGTGCTGTTCATCGTGACCGTCGGCAAGGTGCAGGGCTTCGCGTTCACCCTGGGTCTCACCACGGTGCTCGACGTGGTCGTCGTCTTCCTCTTCACCAAGCCGCTCATGACGGTCCTCGCCCGGCGCAGGTTCTTCGCGGACGGTCACAAGTGGTCGGGGCTCGACCCGAAGGGCCTGGGCGCCAAGCCGCCGCTGCGCCGTACCCGCCGTCCCGCCGGTCCCGCCGGCCCCGTTGACCCGAAGGAAGCGTGAGCGATGTCGAAACTCGGCAACCTCGGCGCCCGGCTCCACCGCGGCGAGATCAGCTACGACTTCGTCGGCAGGCGCAAGCTCTGGTACGGCGTCTCCATCCTGATCACCATCACGGCCATCGTCGGCCTGGCGGTGCGCGGCCTGAACATGGGCATCGACTTCCAGGGCGGCGCGGTCTTCACCACCCCGAAGACCAGCGTCTCGGTGAGCCAGGCGGAGAAGTTCGCGCAGGACGCGGCGGGCCACGAAGCGGTCGTGCAGAAGCTCGGCTCCGGCGGTCTGCGCATCCAGATCGCCGGTATGGACACCACCAAGTCGGACGCGACCAAGGTCGAGCTGGCCAAGGACATGAAGCTCGACCCCGAGTCCATCGCCGCCGACCTCGTCGGCCCCAGCTGGGGTGACGAGATCGCCAACAAGGCCTGGGAGGGCCTGGCGATCTTCATGGTCCTCGTGGTGATCTACCTGGCCATCGCCTTCGAGTGGCGCATGGCCGTCGCGGCCCTGGTCGCGCTGATCCACGACATCACCATCACCACCGGCATCTACGCCCTCGTCGGCTTCGAGGTCACGCCCGGTACGGTGATCGGTCTGCTGACCATCCTCGGTTACTCGCTCTACGACACGGTCGTCGTCTTCGACAGCCTCAAGGAGCAGACCAAGGACATCACCAAGCAGACCCGCTTCACCTACAGCGACATCGCCAACCAGTCGATCAACGGCACCCTGGTCCGCTCGATCAACACCACGGTGGTCGCGCTGCTCCCGGTCGCCGGTCTGCTGTTCATCGGCGGCGGTCTGCTCGGCGCGGGCACGCTCAACGACATCTCGCTGTCGCTGTTCGTCGGCCTCGCCGCCGGTGCGTACTCCTCGATCTTCATCGCCACGCCGCTCGTCGCCGACCTCAAGGAGGCCGAGCCGCAGATGAAGGCCCTCGCCAAGCGGGTCCGGGCCAAGCGCGCCCAGGCCGCCGCCGGTGAGGACACGCCCCGCACGCGTCCGGAGTCCGACGACCACGACGACGTACCCGCCGCCGTGGTCGGACCCCGCGACCAGCCCGCGTCCCGCAACCGGGGCCGCGGCCGACCCTCGGGGAAGCGCCGATGACCGGCATCCAGGAACTGCTGCTCAGCCGTATCCGCGACGTCGCGGACTACCCGGAGCCGGGCGTGATGTTCAAGGACATCACCCCGCTGCTGGCCGACCCGGCGGCGTTCGCCGCGCTGACCGACGCCCTGGCCCAGGTCGCCACCGCCACCGGCGCGACCAAGGTCGTCGGCCTGGAGGCGCGCGGGTTCATCCTGGGCGCCCCGGTCGCGCTCCGCGCGGGCCTCGGCTTCATCCCGGTCCGCAAGGCGGGCAAGCTCCCCGGCGCCACGCTCAGCCAGTCCTACGACCTGGAGTACGGGTCGGCGGAGATCGAGGTGCACGCCGAGGACCTGTCCTCCGGCGACCGTGTCCTCATCGTGGACGACGTCCTCGCCACCGGCGGCACCGCCGAGGCCGCGATCCAGCTCATCGAGCGGGCGGGCGCCCGGGTGTCCGCGCTGGCCGTGCTGATGGAGCTGGGCTTCCTCGGCGGCCGGGCCCGGCTGGAGCCCGCGCTCGGCACCGCGCCCCTGGAGGCGCTGCTGCGGGTCTGACCGCACCGGCATCACGCACACGGCGACGGCCGCCCCCTCGGTACCGAGGGGGCGGCCGTCGCCGTATACCGGAATCAGGGAGCGGAATCCGGTGTTCCGGGGGTAGACGGCCCTCACACCCGGCCGAAGGCGAGGTCCGGGTGCAGGATCGCTACCATAGGGTCTCCGGAGCCTGATCGGGGGACCCGGATCGTGCACGAGGAGTCCTCTTGCCAGACGAGGCCCAGCCACTGACCGCCGCCAAGCCCGAGCCCGCCTCGGCGCCCGCGGACAAGCCCGCGCCGAACGTGTCGATGGCCAAGAACGACACCCGCGGGGCGGTCGAGCACGCCCAGTCCGCGCCCGTGGAGAAGGCGGCCGAGGAGGCCCGGCCCAAACCGGCCGCCCCGGTGCGCGCCGCCGCGGGCCAGGGGGCGCGCGCCGGGTCCTCCAACCGCGTCCGCGCCCGTCTCGCCCGGCTCGGCGTGCAGCGCGCCAACCCGTACAACCCGGTGCTGGAGCCGCTGCTGCGGATCGTGCGCGGCAACGACCCCAAGGTCGAGAGCGGCACGCTCCGCCAGATCGAGCGCGCGTACCAGGTCGCGGAGCGCTGGCACCGGGGGCAGAAGCGCAAGAGCGGTGACCCGTACATCACGCACCCGCTCGCCGTCACCACCATCCTCGCGGAGCTGGGCATGGACCCGGCCACGCTGATGGCCGGGCTGCTGCACGACACCGTCGAGGACACCGAGTACGGCCTGGAGGACCTGCGCCGCGACTTCGGCGATGTGGTCGCCCTGCTCGTGGACGGCGTCACCAAGCTGGACAAGGTCAAGTTCGGCGAGGCCGCGCAGGCCGAGACCGTGCGCAAGATGGTCGTGGCGATGGCCAAGGACCCCCGCGTCCTGGTGATCAAGCTCGCGGACCGCCTGCACAACATGCGCACCATGCGCTACCTCAAGCGTGAGAAGCAGGAGAAGAAGGCGCGCGAGACCCTGGAGATCTACGCGCCGCTCGCCCACCGCCTGGGCATGAACACCATCAAGTGGGAACTGGAGGACCTGGCCTTCGCCATCCTCTACCCCAAGATGTACGACGAGATCGTCCGCCTGGTCGCGGAGCGCGCCCCCAAGCGGGACGACTATCTGGCCGTAGTGACCGACGAGGTGCAGTCGGACCTGCGCGCGGCCCGCATCAAGGCCACCGTCACCGGCCGCCCCAAGCACTACTACAGCGTCTACCAGAAGATGATCGTCCGGGGCCGCGACTTCGCGGAGATCTACGATCTGGTCGGCATCCGCGTCCTCGTGGAGACGGTCCGCGACTGCTACGCCGCCCTCGGTACCGTGCACGCGCGATGGAACCCGGTCCCCGGCCGGTTCAAGGACTACATCGCGATGCCCAAGTTCAACATGTACCAGTCGCTGCACACCACGGTGATCGGTCCCAACGGCAAGCCCGTCGAGCTGCAGATCCGCACCTTCGACATGCACCGCCGCGCCGAGTACGGCATCGCCGCGCACTGGAAGTACAAGCAGGAGGCCGTCGCCGGTGCCTCCAAGGTCCGCACCGACGTGCCCAAGGCGTCCGGCAAGGACAAGGACGCCATCAACGACATGGCGTGGCTGCGGCAGCTGCTGGACTGGCAGAAGGAGACCGAGGACCCCGGCGAGTTCCTGGAGTCGCTGCGCTTCGACCTCTCCCGCAACGAGGTCTTCGTCTTCACGCCCAAGGGCGACGTCATCGCGCTCCCGGCCGGGGCGACCCCGGTGGACTTCGCGTACGCCGTGCACACCGAGGTCGGCCACCGGACCATAGGAGCACGGGTCAACGGCCGTCTCGTACCGCTGGAATCGACCCTGGACAACGGCGACCTGGTGGAGGTCTTCACCTCCAAGGCGCCCGGTGCCGGGCCGTCCCGCGACTGGCTCGGCTTCGTCAAGTCGCCCCGCGCCCGCAACAAGATCCGCGCCTGGTTCTCCAAGGAGCGCCGGGACGAGGCGATCGAGCAGGGCAAGGACGCCATCGTCCGCGCCATGCGCAAGCAGAACCTGCCGATCCAGCGCATCCTCACCGGCGACTCGCTGGTCACGCTCGCGCACGAGATGCGCTACTCCGACATCTCCGCGCTGTACGCGGCGATCGGCGAGGGCCACGTCTCCGCGCAGAACATCGTGCAGAAGCTCGTCCAGGCGCTCGGCGGCGAGGAGGCGGCCTCCGAGGAGATCGACGAGTCGGTCCCGCCCGCCCGCACCCGCAGCCGCAAGCGCCGCTCCAACTCGGACCCCGGTGTGGTGGTCAAGGGCGTGGACGACGTGTGGGTCAAACTGGCCCGCTGCTGCACCCCCGTGCCCGGCGATCCGATCATCGGATTCGTCACCCGGGGCAGCGGGGTCTCGGTGCACCGCAGCGACTGCGTCAACGTGGAGTCGCTGTCCCGCGAGCCCGAGCGCATCCTCGACGTCGAGTGGGCGCCCACCCAGTCCTCCGTCTTCCTGGTCGCCATCCAGGTCGAGGCGCTGGACCGCTCCCGGCTGCTCTCCGACGTCACCCGCGTCCTGTCCGACCAGCACGTCAACATCCTCTCGGCGGCCGTGCAGACCTCCCGCGACCGGGTCGCCACCTCCCGCTTCACCTTCGAGATGGGCGACCCCAAGCACCTCGGGCACGTCCTGAAGGCGGTCCGGGGCGTGGAGGGCGTGTACGACGTGTACCGCGTCACCTCGGCCCGGCAGCGGTAGCCCCGCCCGTTCCGCCCGCTCTTCGCCCGAACCGGTTGCCGCTCCACCGGTCCGGGCGGGATGATCGGGGGATCGGCGCACGGGGGGTCACATGGCCGATCCACGGTTGATCGGCGACCGTTACGAGGTGCAGGGCCGGCTCGGCTCCGGTGGCATGGGGCAGGTCTACGAGGCACGGGACCGGGTGCTCGACCGCCGGGTGGCGGTGAAGGTGCTGGCCAGGGGCCCGGCCGGGTCGGAGTTCGCCGACCGGTTCCTGCGGGAGGCCCGCGCGCTGGCCCGGATCAGCCACCCCAACGCGGTCGTCGTGCACGACGTGGCCCTCCACGAGGACGTCCCGTATCTGGTGATGGAACTGCTGGAGGGCGTGGACCTCGCCCGGCTCATGTCCGTACGCGGAGCCCTGCCGCCCGGCCTGGTGCGCGCGGTCGCGTTCGGCATGTGCGCGGGACTGGGCGCCGTGCACAACGTGGGCATGCTGCACCGGGACGTGAAGCCGAGCAACGTCCACCTCACCCGCGAGGGCCGGGTCGTCCTCCAGGACTTCGGGATCGCGCACCTGCTGGACACCACCCAGACCAGCCTGACCGCCCCCGGCGTGGTGATCGGCACCCCGCTCTATCTCGCACCCGAGTCCCTGGCCGGAAACCGGGTGGGTCCGCACTCCGACCTGTACGCGGTCGGCGCCTGCATGTACGAGATGCTCACCGGCAGGCGCGCCTTCGACGGCGACTCGACCATGTCGATCATCTACCGGATCGTCCACGACCCGGCGCCCACCCTGCGGGACGTGCCCGGTGTCCCGGCCGACCTCGTGGTGCTGGTGGACCGGCTGCTGGCCAAGGACCCGCGGGACCGGCCCTCCAGCTCCGAGGTGCGGGACCTGCTCGACATGCCCGCGAACGCCGCCCGACTCGTCGCGGAGGCCGTCACCGGCGAGCTCCGCGACCGCGCGGTGCGCGACTTCGGCCCCGACACCGCACCGCCCGCCGTCGCGGCCGTGGGGGAGACGGGAGTCGTACGGATCGTGCGGGACCCGGCGCCGCCGGCCGAGGGCGACGCGGAGCCGGGGGAGAGGCGGGTGACCGAGGTCTTCGCGCCGGACCCGGCCACCCTCCTCCTGCGCGTGCTCGACCCCCCGCCGCTGCCCGAGACCGAACTCGCCCTGAGCAGCGGCACCCTGAGCCACATCCGGCGCGGCATCTCGCCGGAGGTCGCCGACGCCCGGCAGCGGGAGGCCGTGAGCCTGCTGCTGCGCGGCTCGCTGGACGAGGCGGTGGAACTCCTCGGCATGGTGGCCGACGTCTGCCGCACGTCGTTCGGGCCCACCCATCCCACCACCCTGACCTGCCACTACTGGCAGGGTGTCTGCCTCGCCCGGCTCGGTGCCCAGGGCGCGGCCGTGGCCAAGTTCGCGGAGGTCACCGAGGCTGTGGCCGCCGCCCTCACCGCGCACGAGAGCGAGCTGCCGTGACGTCCATCGAGATCCGGGTGCCCGGTGCCGCCGACCCGGAGGCCGAACTCCGCTCCCTGCTGCGGTGGCTGACGGCCGACGAGGAGACCGGCCCGCGGGTGCGGGGCAGACTCGCCGGGTCCGCGCCCGCCCGCCCCGGCAGTCTGGGCACGTACCTCGACATCATCTCCCTCGTGGTCAGCGGCGGGCTGTCGGCCGGTCAGCTCGCCCTCGCCGTGGACCAGTGGCGCGCCCACCGGCGGGCCGCCCCGAAGGTGACGCTGCGCCGGGGACCGGTGGAGATCGAGGTGACCGGCGCCGACCCGGAGGCCCTGCGCACCCTGGCCGAACTGCTCGCGGACGAGGAGCGCCCCGGTGACGGCGGAACTCCCTGACCCCTCGGCCTCGGCCGCCGTCCTCATCGGCACCTCCGGCTATGTCCACCTGGCCCAGCTCCCCGCCGTCGAGGCCAACCTCGCCGACCTGGCCACGGTCCTCCAGGACGCCACCGTGTGGGGGCTGCCGCGCGCCCACACCTTCACCGTCACCGACCCCGACAACCCGGCGGCCCTCCTCGACCCCGTCTACACGGCGGGCGAGCACGCCACCGACACCCTGGTCGTCTACTACTGCGGGCACGGGCTGCGGGACTCCGAGTCCGCCGACCTGTACCTCGCCCTCACCGGGTCGCGGGAGGCCGCCGGATACACCGCCGTCGAGTACCGGCACCTGCGCACCGCGATCCACGCCTCCGCGGCCCGCCGCAAGATCGTCGTCCTGGACTGCTGCTTCAGCGGCCGTGCCGCCCTGACCCTCGCCGGACCCGACGGACTCGCCGCCCAGGCCGGAATCCAGGGCGCGTACGTCCTCACCGCCTCTCCCAAGGACCACCTGGCCCTGGCCCCGGAGGGCGAGCGGCACACCGCGTTCACCGGCGAGCTGCTGAACGTCCTCCGGCACGGCGTCCCCGAGGCCCCCGAGACCCTGGACCTGGAGACCCTCTACCGGGTACTGGACTCCCGGCTCGGCTCCCGGAACCGGCCCCGGCCGCAGCGCAGCCAGGAGAACGACGTGGGCCGCCTCTCCCTGGTCCGCAACCGCGCCCGCGCCCCGCGCGGTGCCCTCGCCGGACCCGTGATCGACGCCGAGGTGGAGGCGGCGATGATCTCCTCCGGGCTGCGGCTGAGCCGCCTGTTGAGATCGGTCGGCCGCAGCCGCGACGCGCTGCCCGTGCTGCGGATGATCCTGCAGAGCCGTACGGCGGACACGGACGGGGACACCGTCGTCGTCCACCTCGAACTGGCCGAACTGCTCACCGAGTCGGGGCAGGACCGGCAGGCCATCGAGGTCCTGGAGAGCGCCTTCCAGCTCACCCACAAACGGTTCGGGCCCGACGCGCTCACCGTGTGCCGCAGGCTCGCGGAACTCCTCCAGTCCGCCGGGAACCACAGCCAGGCGTGCGAGGTGCTCCGGCACGCCCTCGACACCTTGGAGCGGGGCACGCACACCGTGCCGTAGCGGACCGCGGGCACGACCGCGCCCCGCCGTCCACGGGGGACGACGGGGCGCGGGGAGAGCGGGGACGGCTCAGCCGCCGAACTCCTGGAGACCCTTCAGGGCCTGGTCCAGCAGGGCCTGACGGCCCTCCAGCTCACGCTCCAGCTTGTCCGCGCGGGCGTTGTTGCCCTGCGCGCGGGCCTGCTCGATCTGGCCGCGCAGCTTGTCCACGGCGGACCGCAGCTGACCGGTCAGCCCCTCGGCGCGGGCCCGCGCCTCCGGGTTGGTCCGGCGCCACTCGGCCTCCTCGGCCTCCTGGATCGCCCGCTCCACCGTGTGCATCCGGCCCTCGACCTTCGGCCGCGCGTCCCGCGGGACGTGGCCGATGGCCTCCCAGCGCTCGTTGAGCGAACGGAACGCGGCCCGCGCGCCCTTGAGATCCGTCACCGGGAGGATCTTTTCGGCCTCACCGGCCAGCTCCTCCTTCAGCTTCAGGTTCTCGGCCTGCTCGGCGTCCCGCTCCGCGAACACCGAACCCCGGGCGGCGAAGAACACGTCCTGGGCACCGCGGAAGCGGTTCCACAGATCGTCCTCGTGCTCGCGCTGGGCACGGCCCGCCGCCTTCCAGTCCGCCATCAGCTCGCGGTACCGGGCGGCCGTGGGCCCCCAGTCCGTCGAACCGGACAGCGCCTCGGCCTCCGAGACCAGCCGCTCCTTGGTCCGCCGGGCGTCCTCGCGCTGCGAGTCGAGATGCGCGAAGTGCCCCTTGCGGCGCTTGGAGAACGCCGAGCGGGCGTGCGAGAAGCGGTGCCACAGCTCGTCGTCGGACTTCCGGTCCAGCCGGGGGAGCCCCTTCCAGGTGTCCACCAGCGCGCGCAGCCGCTCACCGGCCGACCGCCACTGGTCGGACTGGGCGAGCTGCTCGGCCTCCTTGACCAGGTCCTCCTTGGCCTGCCTGGCCTCGTCGGACTGCTTGGCCCGCTGCTGCCTGCGCTCCTCGCGGCGCGTCTCCACGGTCCCGACGAGCGTGTCCAGCCGGGTCCGCAGCGCCGCCAGGTCGCCCACCGCGTGATGCGCGTCCACCTGCTCGCGCAGGTGGTCGATCGCGGTCTTCGCGTCCTTGGCCGACAGGTCGGTCGTCCGCACCCGCTTCTCCAGGAGGCCGATCTCCACGACCAGGCCCTCGTACTTGCGCTCGAAGTAGGCCAGCGCCTCCTCGGGGGAGCCGGCCGCCCAGGAGCCGACGACCTGCTCGCCGTCGGCCGTACGCACGTACACGGTCCCCGTCTCATCGACGCGGCCCCACGGGTCGCTGCTCACAGCGCCTCCTCCACATGATGCCGACAGGGGCCTCGGCGCCCTGGGCATCGTCCACAGTTTCGTCACCGCCAACATAGGCGACCGGCGGGGGGCCTGTCCGCATCCAGCGGATGCGAATTCGCGCAGTTGACGGTCCCGGCGCCGGTCCGGGCGGCCCGTGTGACGTGCGGGGCGGCGTCACCGCCGCCCCGCCGGTCAGGACTTCGTGACCGTCGCCTTGTTGATGACGACCGTCGCGTTCGGGGCGCCGTCGCCCGAGCCCGTGCTGTCACCGGCCTTGGCGATCTTGTCGAGCACCGCCAGGCCCTTCTTGTCGATCGTGCCGAACGGCGTGTACTGCGGCGGCAGCGGGCTCGCCTTGTAGACCAGGAAGAACTGGCTGCCACCGGTGTGCGCCTGGCCGGTGTTGGCCATCGCCACCGTGCCCGCCGGGTACGAGTTCCCCTTCAGGCTCGGGTCCTTCAGGTTCTCGTCCGGAATCGTGTAGCCCGGGCCGCCGCTGCCGACACCGGTCGGGTCGCCGCACTGGAGCACATAGATGCCGTTCGTGGTCAGGCGGTGGCACTTGGTGTGGTCGAAGTAGCCCTTGCCCGCGAGGAAGTCGAAGGAGTTCACGGTGTGCGGGGCCGCCGACGCCTTCAGCGCGATGTCGATGTCACCGCAGGTCGTGGCCAGCTTCATCGTGTACTTCGCCGACTTGTCGATCGACATCGGCGGCTCCTTCTTCCAGGTCTCCTTCTTGATCGACCCGGCCGCCGGCTTCTCGCACGGGTCCGGCGCCTTGCTCGTCGGCGGGGCGCTCGGCGTCGGCGTCGTCTGCGCGCTCGCGTCCGCCTTCTTGTCGTCCGAGCCGTCCTTCAGCACGCCCGTCGTGTACAGCGCCACACTGCCGATCACGACCACGCCGAGGACCGACGCGATCACCGAGTTGCGCACGCGCGCCTTGCGGCGGGCACTGGTGCGGCGCTGCTGCTGCCGCAAGAACTTCTCCCGTGCGAGCTGACGCCGCCGCTGCTCCTGGCTGACCACCGGGTTCTCTCCTCATGCGTGTCGGGTACCACCGGTACGCGTGCGTCCTGTGAGCCGACAGACGCGCGTAGCCCCGTACCGTATATGGGTTCGCTGAGGAAACGGCAGCGCCGGTAGGCTCTCGGTCACGGGCAGCGCTCCCGTGCGCCCTCCCGATACCGACACAACGAAGGACGATCGTGCTCATTGCCGGGTTCCCCGCCGGGGCCTGGGGGACGAACTGTTATCTCGTCGCCCCCGCCGCCGGTGAGGAGTGCGTGATCATCGATCCGGGCCACCAGGCGGCCCCCGGAGTCGAGGAAGCGCTGAAGAAGCATCGGCTCAGGCCCGTCGCCGTGGTCCTCACCCACGGGCACATCGACCACACCGCCTCGGTCGTCCCCGTCTGCGGCGCGCACGGCGTCCCGGCCTGGATCCACCCCGAGGACCGCTACATGATGAGCGACCCGGAGAAGGCCCTCGGCCGCTCCCTGGGCATGCCGCTCATGGGCGAGCTGACCGTCGGGGAGCCGGACGACGTCCGCACGCTGACCGACGGGTCCGTGCTGGACCTGGCCGGACTGGAGTTCTCCGTCGCGCACGCGCCGGGCCATACCAAGGGGTCGGTGACCTTCCGGCTGCCGGAGACCTCCGACGTGCCGTCGGTGTTCTTCTCCGGCGACCTGCTGTTCGCCGGCTCCATCGGACGCACGGACTTCCCGGGCGGCTCGGCCGAGGACATCCTCGACTCGCTCGCCCGTGTGTGCCTGCCCCTCGACGACTCCACCGTGGTGCTCTCCGGCCACGGCCCCCAGACGACCATCGGCCGGGAACGCGCCACCAACCCCTATCTGCGGCAGGTGGCCGACGGCCAGGGAACCTCACCGGGTCCCCGACGAGGAATGTGACGAGAGAGCCTTTTTCCGTGAGTACGTTCCAGGCCCCCAAGGGCACCTACGACCTTCTCCCGCCGGACTCCGCCACGTACCTCGCGGTGCGGGAGGCCATCGCCGCCCCGCTGCGCGGCGCCGGGTACGGCTACATCGAGACGCCCGGATTCGAGAACGTCGAACTCTTCGCGCGCGGCGTCGGCGAGTCCACCGACATCGTCACCAAGGAGATGTACGCCTTCGAGACCAAGGGCGGCGACCGCCTCGCCCTGCGCCCCGAAGGCACCGCGTCCGTGCTGCGCGCGGCGCTGGAGGCCAACCTGCACAAGGCGGGCAACCTCCCCGTCAAGCTCTGGTACTCCGGCTCCTACTACCGCTACGAGCGCCCGCAGAAGGGCCGTTACCGGCACTTCTCCCAGGTCGGCGCCGAGGCGATCGGTGCCGAGGACCCCGCGCTCGACGCCGAGCTGATCATCCTGGCCGACCAGGCGTACCGCTCGCTGGGCCTCAGGAACTTCCGCATCCTGCTGAACTCCCTGGGCGACCGCGAGTGCCGCCCCGTCTACCGGGCCGCCCTCCAGGACTTCCTGCGCGGGCTGGACCTGGACGAGGAGACACTGCGCCGCGCCGAGATCAACCCGCTCCGGGTGCTCGACGACAAGCGCGAGGCGGTGCAGAAGCAGCTCACCGGCGCCCCCCTGCTCCGCGACTACCTCTGCGACGCCTGCAAGGCGTACCACGAGGAGGTCCGGGAGCTGATCGGCGCGGCCGGTGTCGCGTTCGAGGACGACACCAAGCTGGTGCGCGGCCTGGACTACTACACCCGCACCACCTTCGAGTTCGTCCACGACGGCCTCGGCGCGCAGTCCGCCGTCGGCGGCGGCGGACGCTACGACGGCCTGTCCGAGATGATCGGCGGCCCCGAGCTGCCCTCCGTCGGCTGGGCGCTCGGCGTGGACCGCACGGTCCTCGCGCTGGAGGCCGAGGGCGTCGAACTCGCGCTCCCCGCCACCACCAGCGTCTACGCCGTCCCGCTCGGCGAGGAGGCCCGGCGGGTGCTGTTCGCCAAGGTCACCGAATTGCGCAAGGTCGGCGTCTCCACCGACTTCTGCTTCGGCTCCAAGGGCATGAAGGCCGCCATGAAGTCGGCCAACCGCTCCGGCGCCCGCTACGCCCTGCTGCTCGGCGAGCGGGACCTCGCGGAGAACGTGGTCCAGCTCAAGGACATGGAGTCCGGCGAGCAGACGGCCCTCGGACTCGACGAGGTGGTGGCGGAGCTGGAGTCCCGGCTCGGCTGAGGGAGCGCGCGGCGACGAGCGGTCGTACGGGAAGGGGCGCCGGTGGACCCGGCGCCCCCTCCCGCGTCCAGCGCCCCTTCGGCGTTCGGTGCCCCCTCCCGCTTCCGGTGCCCCTTCGGTGTTCCGGGGGCCGGTCCGTCAACCCGGCGCCCTTCGCGTCCCCCCTCCGGAGGGTTTCACCTCCCGGTGGCCGCGAAGCCTCCTCGCTCCCGCCGCGCAGCCGCCTCACCAGTACCAATGGCTTTCGCCCGTCGTACGCTTCAAGCAGGCCCGTCGCCCGCGGCCGGAACCGAACCATCCACGGCCACCGTGCGTAGTTCGTTACGCACACCGAACGGTGCGCGGCCGGACGGGTGCGGCACAATGACCGGTGCCCGAAGATGGTCCACCTCTGAAGTGACGGAATCGGCGTGATGAGCAAGACGACTGTCCACGACGTCTCCACGGCGCCCGACCCCGCCGCCGACACGCCCCGCGCGGTCGGCGGCAGTCGCGCCTTCGCCCTGTTGCTGCTGATCACCGGCGCGGCCGGACTGCTCGCCGCCTGGGTCATCACGATCGACAAGTTCAAGCTGCTGGAAGCCAAGATCGCGGGCACGAACTTCACCCCCGGGTGCAGCCTCAACCCGGTCGTCTCCTGCGGCAGCGTCATGGAGAGCAAGCAGGCCGCCGCCTTCGGCTTCCCCAACCCCCTGCTCGGCCTGGTCTGCTACGGCATCGTGATCTGCGTCGGCATGAGTCTGCTGGCCCGCGCCCGCTTCCCCCGCTGGTACTGGCTCACCTTCAACTTCGGCACCCTCTTCGGCGTCGGATTCTGCACCTGGCTGCAGTTCCAGTCCCTGTACCGGATCAACGCGCTGTGCCTGTGGTGCTCGCTGGCCTGGGTCGCCACCATCGTCATGTTCTGGTACGTCACCTCGTTCAACGTCCGCAACGGCTTCCTGCCCGCCCCCCGCCCGCTGAAGTCGTTCTTCGGCGAGTTCACCTGGGTCGTGCCCGTGCTGCACGTCGGCATCATCGGGATGCTGATCCTGACCCGCTGGTGGGACTTCTGGACCAGCTGACCTGCCCGTCCCGGCTGTCGGTGGTGTGACTTAGGGTTTCAGCGTGGAACCCGACCTCTTCACCGCCGCAGCCGAAGAACGCCAGGAGAAGGACCCCTCGGCCAGCCCCCTGGCGGTGCGGATGCGCCCCCGCTCACTGGACGAGGTGGTGGGCCAGCGGCATCTGCTCAAGCCCGGCTCACCGCTGCGCCGCCTGGTCGGCGAGGGGAGCGGCGGCCCCGCCGGGCCCTCCTCGGTGATCCTCTGGGGGCCGCCCGGCACCGGCAAGACCACCCTCGCCCACGTCGTCTCCCGGGCGACCGACAAGCGGTTCGTGGAACTCTCCGCGATCACCGCCGGGGTCAAGGAGGTCCGCGCGGTCATCGACGGCGCCCGGCGCGCCATCGGCGGCTTCGGCAAGGACACCGTCCTCTTCCTGGACGAGATCCACCGCTTCAGCAAGGCCCAGCAGGACTCCCTGCTCCCGGCCGTCGAGAACCGCTGGGTGACCCTGGTCGCCGCGACCACCGAGAACCCGTACTTCTCGGTGATCTCCCCGCTGCTCTCCCGCTCGCTGCTGCTCACCCTCGAACCCCTCACCGACGAGGACGTGCGCGGCCTGCTGCGCCGGGCCCTCACCGACGAACGGGGCCTCGGCGGCGCGCTCACCCTCCCCGAGGACACCGAGGAGCACCTGCTGCGGATCGCCGGGGGCGACGCCCGGCGCGCGCTCACCGCGCTGGAGGCCGCCGCCGGAGCCGCCCTCGACCAGGGCACCGGCAGCATCGGCCTGGAGATCCTGGAACAGACCGTGGACCGGGCGGCCGTCGCCTACGACAGGGACGGCGACCAGCACTACGACGTGGCCAGCGCCCTCATCAAGTCCGTCCGCGGCTCGGACGTGGACGCCGCCCTGCACTACCTGGCCCGGATGATCGACGCGGGCGAGGACCCCCGCTTCATCGCCCGCCGCCTGATGATCTCCGCCAGCGAGGACATCGGCCTCGCCGACCCGAACGCGCTCCCGCTGGCCGTCGCCGCGGCGCAGGCCGTCGCCATGATCGGCTTCCCCGAGGCCGCGCTCACCCTCGGCCACCTCACCATCGCCCTGGCCCTCGCACCCAAGTCCAACGCCGCCACCACCGCGATCGGCGCCGCCCTGGAGGACGTACGCAAGGGCCACGCCGGACCCGTCCCGCCCCATCTGCGGGACGGCCACTACCAGGGCGCCGCCAAGCTCGGCCACGCCCAGGGCTACGTCTACCCGCACGACCTGCCCGAGGGCATCGCGGAGCAGCAGTACGCCCCGGACGCCCTCAGGGACCGCACGTACTACAACCCCACCCGCCACGGAGCCGAGGCGCGGTACGCGGACGCCGTCGAGTGGACCCGGAAGCACCTCGGGCGTGACCGCCCCTGAGCGCCCTGTAGACTGCCTCGAAGTGCTGAGTCCCGTGTCCGGGGCCCCGTCAGGGGAACCGGCTCACCAGAGCGGGACATCCAGCCGGATTTCCGGTCCGCCGGATCTCCAGGAGCGTCGCGCACCGTCGAACGGTGTCGCGGGCAGCCCACCACCCTCCGGCAGTCCCGGAATCGGTCGGTGGGCCACTCGCGTGCTGCACGTTGTGCCCAGACCAGGGAGCGGCTGCCCGGCCCTTCGTCCCGCGCGGACCGAAGGACAGGGTTTCCCCGGCTGCGGACTGCGACCTCCCCTAACCCTGGTGAAGCCGTATTCGTACAGACAAAACGAGGTGTTTGGTTCATGGCGAACCAGTCCCGCCCCAAGGTCAAGAAGTCGCGTGCCCTCGGCATCGCGCTGACCCCGAAGGCCGTCAAGTACTTCGAGGCCCGCCCCTACCCGCCGGGCGAGCACGGCCGCGGTCGCAAGCAGAACTCGGACTACAAGGTCCGTCTGCTGGAGAAGCAGCGTCTGCGCGCGCAGTACGACGTGTCCGAGCGTCAGCTCGTCCGCGCCTACGAGCGTGCCTCCAAGGTCCAGGGCAAGACCGGTGAGGCCCTGATCATCGAGCTGGAGCGTCGTCTCGACGCCCTGGTCCTGCGTTCGGGCATCGCCCGCACGATCTACCAGGCCCGCCAGATGGTCGTCCACGGCCACATCCAGGTCAACGGCCAGAAGGTGGACAAGCCCTCCTTCCGTGTCCGTCCGGACGACGTCGTGCAGGTCCGCGACCGCTCCAAGGACAAGACGCTGTTCCAGGTCGCCCGTGAGGGTGGCTTCGCCGCCGACGGCGAGACCCCGCGCTACCTCCAGGTGAACCTCAAGGCTCTGGCGTTCCGCCTGGACCGCGAGCCGAACCGCAAGGAGATCCCGGTGATCTGCGACGAGCAGCTCGTCGTCGAGTACTACGCCCGCTGATCCCAGCACGGCCGCGCACTCAAGCCCGCCGTTCCGCCGCCCTCCGGGGCGGGGGAGCGGCGGGTTCGCGTTTCACCGGCGGGCACGTCCCGCCCGCGGGTTCCTTTCACGGTAATCCGGTACGGACCCCCGTCCGGGGCGCGATAGGCTCGGTGTACGACTTTTCCGAAGCTCAAGGCACGTTTCAGGGAGCGGGTGCGCGGTGTCCGGTGGTGAGGTGGCCGGGATTCTGGTGGCCGTCTTCTGGGCGATCCTGGTCTCCTTCCTCGCTGTCGCACTGGCGAGGCTGGCCCAGACGCTCAGGGCGACCACCAAGCTGGTGGCGGACGTGACCGACCAGGCGGTGCCGCTGCTCGCGGACGCCTCAAGGGCGGTGCGCTCCGCGCAGACCCAGATCGAGCGGGTGGACGCCATCGCGTCCGACGTGCAGGAGGTTACCTCCAACGCCTCCGCGCTCTCCACCACCGTCGCCTCCACCTTCGGCGGCCCCCTGGTCAAGGTCGCGGCCTTCGGCTACGGCGTCCGCCGGGCACTCGGCGGACGCAAGGACGAGGGCCCCGCCCGGGAGACCCGCCGAGACGACCGCGCGGTCGTCGTCGGCCGCACGGTCCCCGCCGACCGGCGCCGCAAGCGGAAGTAAGGACTGAGACCAGCGATGTTCCGTCGTTCGTTCTGGTTCACCACGGGTGTCGCCGCCGGTGTGTGGGCCACCACCAAGGTCAACCGCAAGCTGAAGCAGCTCACCCCCGAGCACCTCGCGGTGAGCGCCGCCCACAAGGCGCTGGAGACCGGCCACCGTCTCAAGGACCGTGCGATCGGTTTCGCGCTGGACGTGCGCGACAACATGGCCGTCCGCGAGGCGGAACTCGGCGAGGCCCTCGGTATCGAGGCGGCCCCCGGCGCCGAACTCCCCGCGCCCCGGCGGCACCCCGCCGTGGAGAGCCCCCGCAGCACCCCGGGGTACCTCGGTGCCCCGACGTACCCCGACACCCCGACGCACCCGAACAACCGGAATGAGGACCACTGATGGAGTCGGCCGAGATCCGCCGCCGCTGGCTGAGCTTCTACGAGGAGCGCGGGCACACCGTCGTCCCGTCGGCGTCGCTGATCGCGGACGACCCGACCCTGCTCCTCGTCCCGGCCGGGATGGTGCCCTTCAAGCCCTACTTCCTGGGCGAGGTCAAGCCGCCGTTCCAGCGCGCCACCAGCGTGCAGAAGTGCGTCCGCACCCCGGACATCGAAGAGGTCGGCAAGACCACCCGGCACGGCACGTTCTTCCAGATGTGCGGCAACTTCTCCTTCGGCGACTACTTCAAGGAAGGCGCCATCGCCTACGCCTGGGAGCTGCTCACCACGCCCCAGGACAAGGGCGGTTACGGCCTCGACCCCGAGCGCCTGTGGATCACCGTGTACAAGGACGACGACGAGGCCGAGCGCATCTGGCACGAGGTCGTCGGTGTGCCCAAGGAGCGCATCCAGCGCCTCGGCATGAAGGACAACTACTGGTCGATGGGGGTCCCCGGACCCTGCGGCCCCTGCTCCGAGATCAACTACGACCGCGGCCCCGAGTTCGGCGTCGAGGGCGGTCCCGCCGTCAACGACGAGCGGTACGTCGAGATCTGGAACCTCGTCTTCATGCAGTTCGAGCGGGGTGAGGGCATCGGCAAGGACAACTTCGAGATCCGCGGCGAACTCCCCAGCAAGAACATCGACACGGGCCTCGGCCTGGAACGCCTCGCCATGATCCTGCAGGGCGTGCAGAACATGTACGAGATCGACACCTCAATGGCCGTCATCGACAAGGCCACCGAGCTGACCGGTATCGCCTACGGCGCCGCCCCCGCCTCGGACGTCTCGCTGCGCGTCGTCACCGACCACATGCGCACCTCCGTGATGCTCATCGGGGACGGCGTCACCCCCGGCAACGAGGGCCGCGGCTACGTCCTGCGCCGCATCATGCGCCGCGCCATCCGCAACATGCGCCTGCTCGGCGCCACCGGCACGGTCGTCAAGGACCTCATCGACGTCGTCATCGGCATGATGGGCCAGCAATACCCGGAGCTGGTCACCGACCGCGAGCGGATCGAGAAGGTCGCCCTCGCGGAGGAGGCCGCCTTCCTGAAGACGCTGAAGGCCGGTACCAACATCCTGGACACCGCCGTCACCGAGACCAAGCAGTCCGGCGGCACCGTCCTCGCCGGGGACAAGGCGTTCCTGCTCCACGACACCTGGGGCTTCCCGATCGACCTCACCCTGGAGATGGCCGCCGAGCAGGGCCTCGCCGTGGACGAGGACGGCTTCCGGCGGCTCATGAAGGAGCAGCGGGAGCGCGCCAAGGCCGACGCCCTGGCCAAGAAGACCGGTCACGCCGACATGGGCGCCTACCGCGAGATCGCGGACGCCGCCGGTGCCACCGAGTTCATCGGCTACGGCGACACCGAGGGCGAGTCCACCGTCGTCGGCATCCTGGTGGACGGCGTCTCCTCCCCGGCCGCCACCGAGGGCGACGAGGTCGAGATCGTCCTGGACCGCACCCCGTTCTACGCCGAGGGCGGCGGCCAGATCGGTGACACCGGCCGGATCAGGTCCGACTCCGGCGCCGTCATCGAGATCCGCGACTGCCAGAAGCCGGTCCCCGGCGTCTACGTCCACAAGGGCGTCGTGCAGGTCGGTGAGGTCACCGTGGGCGCCCGCGCCCAGGCCACCATCGACGTGCGCCGCCGCAAGGCCATCGCCCGTGCCCACTCGGCCACCCACCTGACCCACCAGGCGCTGCGCGACGCCCTCGGCCCGACGGCCGCCCAGGCCGGTTCGGAGAACCAGCCGGGCCGCTTCCGCTTCGACTTCGGTTCCCCCTCGGCCGTGCCCACGGCCGTGATGACCGACGTGGAGCAGAAGATCAACGAGGTGCTCGCCCGCGACCTGGACGTGCATGCCGAGGTCATGGGCATCGACGAGGCCAAGAAGCAGGGCGCCATCGCGGAGTTCGGCGAGAAGTACGGCGAGCGGGTCCGGGTCGTCACCATCGGGGACTTCTCCAAGGAGCTGTGCGGCGGCACCCATGTGCACAACACCGCCCAGCTCGGCCTGGTGAAGCTGCTGGGCGAGTCGTCCATCGGCTCCGGGGTGCGCCGTATCGAGGCCTTGGTCGGCGTGGACGCCTACAACTTCCTCGCCCGGGAGCACACGGTCGTCGCCCAGCTCCAGGAGCTGGTCAAGGGGCGCCCGGAGGAGCTGCCGGAGAAGGTCTCCGCCATGCTCGGCAAGCTGAAGGACGCCGAGAAGGAGATCGAGAAGTTCCGCGCGGAGAAGGTCCTCCAGGCCGCCGCCGGGCTGGCCGACTCAGCCCGTGACGTGCACGGCGTCGCCGTGGTCACCGGGCAGGTCCCGGACGGCACCACCCCGGACGACCTGCGCCGTCTGGTGCTCGACGTGCGCGGCCGGATCCAGGGCGGCCGGGCCGCCGTGGTCGCCCTGTTCACGGTGAACAACGGCAAGCCGCTGACCGTCATCGCCACCAACGAGGCCGCCCGCGAGCGCGGTCTCAAGGCCGGAGAGCTGGTCCGCACCGCCGCCAAGACCCTCGGTGGTGGCGGTGGCGGCAAGCCGGACGTCGCCCAGGGCGGTGGCCAGGACCCGACCGCCGTCGCCGAGGCCGCGGGCGCCGTCGAGCGCCTCGTCGCCGACACCGCCAAGTAAGGGAACGGCCGGAAGATGCGCCGAGGACGCCGACTGGCGATCGACGTCGGGGACGCCCGGATCGGGGTCGCCTCCTGCGACCCCGACGGCATCCTCGCCACCCCGGTGGAGACCGTCCCCGGCCGGGACGTGCCCGCCGCCCACCGCCGCCTGCGGCAGCTGGTGGAGGAGTACGAACCGGTCGAGGTCGTCGTCGGCCTCCCTCGCTCCCTCAAGGGGAGCGAGGGCCCGGCCGCGGTCAAGGTCCGCGGCTTCGCGCAGGAGCTGGCGCGGGGCATCGCCCCCGTACCCGTCCGCCTGGTGGACGAGCGGATGACGACGGTGACGGCCAGTCAGGGACTGCGCGCCTCCGGGGTGCGGTCGAAGAAGGGGCGCGCCGTCATCGACCAGGCCGCCGCCGTGATCATCCTCCAGCAGGCCCTCGAATCCGAACGGGTGTCAGGCGCCCCTCCCGGTGAGGGCGTCGAAGTGGTCATCTGATCGCGGTACGGTAACGTTCCGCGCGATGCGGCGGTGTTCGAACAGCCTCCGCACAGCAAGAGGCGGAACGGAACCCGGTCCACCGGCCGCGCGTCCGTGGGCCTCGCGGCTCTAGGGGATCGATGACTGAGTATGGCCGGGGCCCTGGCTCCGAACCGTGGCATCCGCAGGACCCGTTGTACGGGGACGGCGGATGGGAGGGGCAGCAGCAGGCACCGGCCTCCCCGCCCGCCTACGGCGGCCAGCAGCAGTACCCGCAGCAGCCGCAGCAGCAGTACGGCGACTGGGGCCAGGGCGCCCAGCCCGGCTACGAGGGCCATCCCCAGCAGCCGTACCCCCCGCAGTACGACCAGCAGCAGTACGACCAGCAGCGGTACGACACCCAGGGCGTGCCGCCGCATCCCGGCCACGACCAGGTGTACGCGGCCCAGGCGCAGCAGCAGTACCCCCAGCAGGGCGGCTGGGACGCCACCGGAACGCACGGCCACGTCCCCTACGCGGCCGACCCCGGTGACCCCTACGGCCAGCAGCCCGCCGCGTACGGCGCCGGTCAGCCCGACCTCTACGGCACCGAGAACGCCTACCCGCCCCCCGAGCCCCCCGGTCGCAGACGCCCCGCCGCGGAACCCGGCCCCGACCCGGAGACAGGCTGGGACCCCGGCGAGGACCGGGGCGAACACGCCTTCTTCGCGGGCGACGGCGACGACCCGGAGAACCCCGGCGGCGCCGAGGACCCGGAGAACGCGGCGAGCAACGCCGGACGCGGCGAGCGGCGCGGCCGGAAGCCGGTCAAGGGCAGGAAACGCCGCACCGGCTGCGCCTGCCTGGTCGTCGTCCTGGTCTTCGGCGGCGGCCTCGGCGGTGTCGGATATTTCGGCTACCAGTACTACCAGAACCGTTTCGGCGCCGCCCCGGACTTCGCGGGAACCGGCACCGCCCAGACCGTGGCCGTGGAGATCCCCAAGGGCGCGGGCGGCTGGGAGATCGGCCGCCGTCTCAAGGAGGCCGGTGTCGTCAAGAGCGCCGACGCCTTCGTGCACGCCCAGGGCACCACGAAGGGCGGCAACGGCATCGAGGCCGGTGCCTACCTCCTGCACAAGGAGATGTCCGCCGCGAGCGCGGTCGAGCTGATGCTCGACCCCAAGAGCAAGAAGTACGTCCTGGTCACCCCCGGCGAACGCAACGCCGGTGTCTACGCGGCCATCGACAAGCAGCTCGAACTCGGCCCCGGCACCACCCGCAAGCTCGCCAAGGACGACTACAAGTCCCTCGGCATGCCCTCCTGGGCCGAGCGCGGCGGGAACATCCAGGACCCGCTGGAAGGATTCCTCTTCCCCGGCACCTATCCGGCGGCCAAGGGCATGAAGCCCGAGGCGGTCCTCCAGCAGATGGTGTCGCAGGCCAAGGCCCGGTACAAGGCCTACGGACTGGACAGGAAGGCAGCCGACTTCGGGCTGAAGAACGCCTTCCAGCTCGTCGTCGTCGCCAGCCTCGTGCAGGCCGAGGGCAAGACCCACGACGACTTCCGCAAGATGGCCGAGGTCGTCTACAACCGCCTCAAGCCCACCAACACCGAGACGAACCAGCACCTCCAGTTCGACTCGACGTACAACTACCTCAAGGGCAAGAGCAACATCCACATCTCCGAGAAGGAGATCAACGGCGACAAGAGCCCGTACAACACGTACACCAACAAGGGCCTGCCGCCGGGGCCGATCGGCAACCCCGGTGAGGACGCGCTGAAGGCGACGCTCAACCCGACGGACGACGGCTGGCTGTACTTCGTGGCCACCGACGGCACCAGCAACACCGAATTCGCCAAGACCTACGACGAGTTCCTGCGCCTCAAGGACAAGTTCGATGAATCCTCGGGCAACTGAGGGGCGCCGGGCCGCCGTGCTCGGCTCGCCCATCGCCCACTCGCTGTCCCCGGCCCTGCACCGCGCGGCCTACGAGGCGCTCGGCCTCACCGGCTGGTCGTACGACCGGTTCGAGGTGGACGAGGCGGCGCTGCCCGGCTTTCTGCGGACGCTGGGGCCGACGTGGGCGGGGCTGTCGCTGACCATGCCGCTGAAGCGGGCGGTGATCCCGCTGCTGGACGAGGTCAGCGACACGGCGGCCTCGGTGGACGCCGTCAACACCGTGCTGTTCACGGAGGACGGACGCCGCAGCGGCGACAACACCGACATCCCCGGCATCGTCGCCGCGCTGCGCGAACACGGCGTCACGGAGGTGGAGTCCGCCGCGATCCTCGGCGCCGGGGCCACCGCCTCCTCGGCGCTCGCCGCGCTCGCCCGGATCTGCGCCGGGGAGGTCACGGTGTACGTGCGCTCCGCGGCCCGCGCCGCGGAGATGCGGGAGTGGGGCGAGCGGCTGGACGTGCCCGTCCGCACCGCCGACTGGGCCGACGCCGCCGATGCGCTGCACGCGCCCCTGGTCATCGCCACCACGCCCGCCGGTGCCACCGACGAACTCGCCGCCGCCGTGCCCGAACGCCCGGCCACCCTCTTCGACGTGCTGTACCACCCCTGGCCCACCGACCTCGCGGCCCGCTGGTCGCTGTACGGCGGCGCCGTGCTCGGCGGCCTCGACCTGCTGGTCCACC
Organism: Streptomyces corallincola; assembly: GCF_019104725.1. GTDB lineage: Bacteria > Actinomycetota > Actinomycetes > Streptomycetales > Streptomycetaceae > Streptomyces > Streptomyces corallincola. The sequence goes on from NZ_JAHRXF010000009.1 coordinate 56,165, forward strand.
AGGCCGTCCTCCAGGTCGAGCGGATGACGGGCCGCTCCCCGGCCCCCCTCGCGGCCATGCGGCAGGCGGGGGAGCGGGCGCTCGCCGCCCGCTGACCGGTGCCCCGGCCGTCCCGCCTGCCGGACCTCCGGCCGGAGGCCGGTACCGGACGTGGGAGGATCGGAGCTGGCCCGCCGGGGCCGCGCACCCGGTCGGACCGTCGCCGCGCACGGCTCCCGCGCACGGCGGGCAGCACCGGGCGCGAGAACTGAGGAGCACCGTTGAGCAGGCTGCGTTGGCTGACCGCTGGGGAGTCCCACGGTCCCGCACTGGTGGCGACGCTGGAAGGGCTTCCCGCCGGTGTGCCGATCACTACGGAGATGGTCGCGGACCACCTGGCGCGGCGGCGGCTCGGCTACGGCCGCGGTGCCCGGATGAAGTTCGAGCGCGACGAGGTCACCTTCCTGGGCGGTGTCCGGCACGGTCTGACCCTCGGTTCCCCGGTCGCGGTCATGGTGGGCAACACCGAGTGGCCCAAGTGGGAGCAGGTCATGGCGGCCGACCCGGTCGATCCCGAGGTGCTCGCCGGGCTCGCCCGCAACGCCCCGCTGACCCGCCCCCGCCCCGGCCACGCCGACCTCGCGGGCATGCAGAAGTACGGCTTCGACGAGGCCCGCCCGATCCTGGAGCGCGCCTCCGCCCGCGAGACCGCGGCGCGGGTGGCGCTCGGCGCGGTCGCCCGGTCCTACCTGAAGGAGACGGCCGGGATCGAGATCGTCAGCCACGTCGTGGAACTGGCCGCCGCCAGGGCGCCGTACGGCGTGTACCCGACCCCCGCCGACGTGGAGCGGCTGGACGCCGACCCGGTGCGCTGCCTGGACGCGGACGCCTCGGAGGCGATGGTCGCGGAGATCGACCAGGCCCACAAGGACGGCGACACCCTCGGCGGTGTGGTCGAGGTGCTGGCGTACGGCGTGCCCGTCGGGCTCGGCTCGCACGTGCACTGGGACCGGCGGCTGGACGCGCGGCTCGCCGCCGCGCTCATGGGCATCCAGGCGATCAAGGGCGTCGAGGTCGGGGACGGCTTCGACCTGGCGCGGGTGCCCGGCTCGCAGGCGCACGACGAGATCGTCACCACCGACGACGGCATCCGGCGCGCCACCGGCCGCTCCGGCGGCACCGAGGGCGGTCTGACCACCGGTGAACTGCTGCGCGTCCGGGCCGCGATGAAGCCCATCGCCACCGTGCCCCGCGCGCTCAGGACCGTGGACGTCGCCACCGGTGAGGCCACCCAGGCCCACCACCAGCGCTCCGACGTGTGCGCGGTCCCGGCCGCCGGGATCGTCGCGGAGGCGATGGTCGCGCTGGTCCTCGCGGATGCGGTCGCCGAGAAGTTCGGCGGCGACTCCGTCACCGAGACCCGGCGCAACGTCGGCTCGTACCTCGACTCGCTGCGGATCAGGTGACCGGCGTGCCCTCAGTCGTACTGGTCGGACCGATGGGCGTGGGCAAGTCCACCGTCGGCCGTCTGCTCGCCGAGGATCTCGGGGTCGGCTACCGCGACACCGACGACGACATCGTCACCGCCGAGGGGCGGACGATCGCCGAGATCTTCGTGGACGACGGCGAACCCGCCTTCCGCGCGCTGGAGAAGGCCGCGGTGCGCCGCGCGCTGGCCGAGCACGCGGGCGTCCTCGCCCTGGGCGGCGGCTCGGTGCTGGACGCGGAGACCCGCGCCCTGCTCGCCGGGCACCGGGTGGTCTACCTCTCGATGGAGGTGGAGGAGGCGGTCCGGCGCACCGGGCTCGGTGTGGCCCGCCCGCTGCTCGCGGTCAACCCGCGCAAGCAGTGGCGCGAACTGATGGAGGCCCGCCGCCACTTGTACGAAGAGGTCGCCGCCGTCGTCGTGCCCACCGACGGGCGCACCCCCGACGAGGTGACCCGCGCGGCGCTGGACGCCCTGGAGACCAAGAACGAGAGCCCGGCGGACGCGACCGGGACCCGGCCGGAGGAAACCGTGACGGAGCAGGTGACGAGGATCGCGGTGGCCGGTACGGCCGGCACCGACCCCTACGAGGTGCTGGTCGGCCGCCAGTTGCTGGGCGAACTCGGCGGGCTGATCGGCCCGAAGGCCAAGCGGGTCGCGGTGATCCACCCCGAGGCGCTGGCCGAGACGGGCGACGCGCTGCGCGCCGACCTCGCCGGGCAGGGCTTCGACGCGGTCGCCATCCAGGTGCCGAACGCCGAGGAGGCCAAGACCGCCGAGGTCGCCGCCTACTGCTGGAAGGCGCTCGGCCAGTCCGGCTTCACCCGCACCGACGTGATCGTGGGCGTCGGCGGCGGCGCCACCACCGACCTGGCCGGGTTCGTGGCCGCGACCTGGCTGCGCGGGGTGCGCTGGATCGCGGTGCCCACCACCGTGCTCGGCATGGTGGACGCGGCCGTCGGCGGCAAGACCGGCATCAACACCGCCGAGGGCAAGAACCTCGTCGGCGCCTTCCACCCCCCGGCCGGGGTGCTCTGCGACCTGGCCGCGCTGGACTCGCTGCCCACGAACGACTACGTGTCGGGGCTGGCGGAGGTCATCAAGGCCGGGTTCATCGCGGACCCGGTCATCCTCGACCTCGTGGAGTCGGACCCGGAGGCCGCCCGTACCCCGGCGGGCCCGCACACGGCCGAGCTGATCGAGCGTTCGATCCGGGTGAAGGCGGACGTGGTCTCCTCGGACCTCAAGGAGTCCGGCCTGCGGGAGATCCTGAACTACGGGCACACCCTCGGGCACGCCATCGAGAAGAACGAGCGGTACAAGTGGCGGCACGGCGCGGCCGTCGCCGTCGGCATGCACTTCGCCGCCGAACTGGGCCGCCTCGCGGGCCGGTTGGACGACGCGACCGCCGACCGGCACCGCACCGTCCTGGAGTCCGTCGGGCTCCCGCTGCACTACCGCCACGACCAGTGGCCCAAGCTGCTGGAGAACATGAAGGTGGACAAGAAGTCGCGCGGCGACCTGCTCCGCTTCATCGTCCTGGACGGGCTGGCCCGGCCGACTGTCCTGGAGGGCCCGGACCCGGCCGTCCTGCTCGCCGCCTACGGCGAGGTGGGGGAGTAGCACCCGCGCGACGGGACGGGAGCGGGGGAGCGGCGCGCTTCCGCGACCCCCGTCCCGTCCGTCCCGGTTTGTCCGCCCCGTCCCGACTGCCCTGCCGGGACGGGCACTTCGGGGCACCCCCGGCCGTTTCCCCAAACGAGGGCCGGGGGCGGTACCGTTCGCTGGAAAGCGGGCTCCGCACCCGCATGCCAGTGCCCGATGTGCGTACGAGACGAAAGTGGCGACGGATGCAGCACGCAGTGGGGTCTCCGCTGCCGCCGCCCCAGCAGCCGGGGCGTGGACCGCAGGGCGGCTGGGTGGCCGGGCACCCGCAGGGGGCCCACCAGGGTCCCGCACCCGTGCCCCCGCCGCCACCCGGACACCCCGGTGACGCGCCCGGCACCCCCCACCCGCCCGGCCCACCGGCACCCCCGCGGCAGGCGCCCGCGCACCACGTGCCCCCGCCGCCGGAGGTCACCGGCCATCTCCCCCTGCCGCCCGGCGGCCCGGTGGACGTGCCCGTGCCGCCCCCCGCCGGTCCGGACGCCCCGGACCCGGCCGCGCTCTCCACGCTCGCCGTGCTGCTGATCGGTCCGGCGGGCGCCGGGAAGACCAGCGTGGCCAGGTTCTGGGCGGACCACCGCCGGGTGCCCACCGCGCACATCAGCCTGGACGACGTCCGCGAGTGGGTGCGCTCGGGGTACGCCAACCCGCAGTCCGGGTGGAACGACAACTCCGAGGCGCAGTACCGCCTGGCCCGCCGCACCTGCGGCTTCGCCGCGCGGAACTACCTGGCCAACGGCATCTCCTGCATCCTGGACGACGCGGTCTTCCCGGACCGTCCGGTCGTCGGCCTCGGCGGCTGGAAGCGGCACGTCGGCCCCGGACTGCTGCCCGTGGTGCTGCTGCCCGGCCTGGACGTGGTCCTGGAGCGCAACGCCGAACGCTCGGGCAACCGGCGCCTCGCGGACGAGGAGGTCGCCCGTATCCACGGCCGGATGGCGGGGTGGTACGGCTCGGGCCTGCCGATCATCGACAACTCCCAGCTCGACGTCGCCGGAACCGCCAAGCTGCTGGACGACGTGCTGTCCCGCGCGATAGCGAGCCCGCCCAGCTGGTGAACGGGGGCTTCGCCGCCGTGCCGCCCCGGCCGTGGACCGGTGACCCCACTCGGACCCCGCCAACCGGCACAAGCCGGACACAGCTCCTACGCTCGTGTCATGTCTGAGGTGTACGCGACCCGCCGATCCGTGCTCAGGGAGCGCTGTGCCGCGGCCGGCACCGCGGCCGTGCTCGTCTCCCGCCCCGCCAACGTCCGCTACCTCGCGGGCGCCGCCCCGCGCGGTGCCGTGCTGCTGCTCGGCGGCACCGGGGACACCCTGGTGTGCGCCCATCCGCTGGAGGACCGGCCCGCCGACGGCCGCCCCGACGAGGCCCTGGGCATCGCCGTGCTGCCCGCGCCGGGCGGGGACACCGCCGTCGCCGCGGCCGGGCTCGCCGCCGGGCGGGGCGCCGACTCGCTGGCCGTCGAGGAGCACCATCTGACCGTCGCCCGGCACCGCGCCCTCGCGGGCGCCGCCCCCGCGCTGCGCCTGGCCGACGTGGGCGGGGCCGTGGAGCAGCTCCGGATCGTCAAGGACGAGGAGGAGATCTCCTGTCTGCGGATCGCCGCCGAGATCGCCGACCAGGCCCTCGGCGAGCTGCTGGAGTCCATCCTCGTCGGCCGCACCGAACGGCATCTCGCGCTGGAGCTGGAACGCCGGCTGGTGGATCACGGCGCCGAGGGGCCCGCCTTCGCCACCTCGGTCGCCACTGGCCCGCACTCCGGGCGCCTCGGGCACCGGCCCACCGACCGGCGGGTGGAGGAGGGCGACTTCCTCTCCGTCTGCCTGGGCGCCGCCTACCGGGGCTACCGCTGCGAGATCGGCCGTACGTTCGTCATCGGCACCTCGCCCGCCGACTGGCAGATCGAGCTGTACGACCTGGTCTTCGCCGCCCAGCGGGCGGGCCGCGAGGCGCTCACACCGGGCACCGGATACCGGGACGTGGACCGGGCCGCGCGCCAGGTCCTGGACTCCGCGGGGTACGCGGCGGCCCTCCCGGAGGCGACCGGACACGGGGTCGGACTCGAAATCGACGAGGACCCTCGGCTGGCCCCTTCGGCAATGGGTAAACTGGACGCTTGCGTGCCGGTCACCGTCGAACCCGGGGTCCACCTTCCGGGCCGGGGCGGTGTCCGGATCGATGACACGCTCGTCGTGCGCCCCGAGGCGGACGGCGGACCCGAGCTACTCACCATCACGACCAAGGAGTTGCTCGCGCTCTAGCCTCACGGTGTGCGCGTGCGCCTGGTCGTCGTCAAGTCCAGGAGATTCCGCAACCGTGGCTTCCACGAACGACCTGAAGAACGGATTGGTGCTCAAGCTCGAAGGCGGCCAGCTCTGGTCCGTCGTCGAGTTCCAGCACGTCAAGCCCGGCAAGGGCCCGGCCTTCGTGCGCACCAAGCTCAAGAACGTGCTCTCCGGCAAGGTCGTGGACAAGACCTTCAACGCCGGCGTCAAGGTCGAGACGGCCACCGTTGACAAGCGCGACATGCAGTTCTCGTACATGGACGGCGACTACTTCGTCTTCATGGACATGGAGACGTACGACCAGCTCATGGTCGATCGCAAGGCCGTCGGCGACGCCGCCAACTTCCTGATCGAGGGCTTCACCGCCACCGTCGCCCAGCACGACGGAGAGGTGCTCTTCGTGGAGCTGCCGACCGCCGTCGAGCTGGTCATCCAGGAGACCGAGCCGGGCGTCCAGGGCGACCGCTCCACCGGTGGCACCAAGCCCGCCACGCTGGAGACCGGCCACCAGATCCAGGTCCCGCTGTTCATCACCACGGGCGAGAAGATCAAGGTGGACACCCGTACCAGCGACTACCTCGGCCGGGTGAACGGCTAACCGTGGCTGCCCGCAACACGGCCCGCAAGCGCGCCTTCCAGATCCTCTTCGAGGGGGACCAGCGGAGTGCCGACGTCCTGACGGTGCTCGCCGACTGGGTCCGGCTCTCCCGGTCCGACACCCGGCAGCCGCCGGTCAGCGAGTACACGATGCAGCTCGTCGAGGGGTACGCGGAGCACGCCCGGCGCATCGACGACCTGATCGCGCAGTACGCGGTGGGCTGGACCCTCGACCGGATGCCGGTCGTGGACCGCAACCTGCTGCGGCTCGGCGCCTACGAGCTGATCTGGGTGGACGAGACCCCGGACGCCGTCGTGCTGGACGAGATGGTGCAGCTCGCCAAGGAGTTCTCCACGGACGAGTCGCCCGCCTTCGTCAACGGTCTGCTCGGGCGCTTCAAGGAGCTGAAGCCCTCGCTCCGCCGCGCCTGACCGCACCGCGGCTCAGCCGGAAAAACCGCCGGGGTGGCCGGAACCGATGGGTTCCGGCCACCCCGGCGGCACGTTTCTGCGCCCGCCGGAGCGGGATCAGCCCTCGTCGTGGGCGGCGACCGCCCGGCGGGCGTCCGCGTCCAGCACGCCCCAGCTGATGAGCTGCTCGGTCAGCACCGAGGGGGACTGGTCGTAGATGACGGCGAGGGTGCGCAGGTCGTCCTGGCGGATCGAGAGCACCTTGCCGTTGTAGTCGCCGCGCTGGGACTGGATGGTCGCCGCGTAGCGCTGGAGCGGGCCCGCCTTCTCGGCCGGCACGGTGGCCAGCCGCTCCAGGTCCAGGACCAGCTTGGGCGGCGGCTCGGCGGCCCCGCCCGGCGTGGTGCCCGGCAGCAGCTCCTGCACGGGGACGCCATAGAAATCGGCCAGCTCGGCGAGGCGCTGCACGGTCACGGCACGGTCGCCGCGCTCGTACGAACCGACCACCACGGCCTTCCAGCGGCCCTGGGACTTCTCCTCGACACCGTGGAGGGAAAGGCCCTGCTGGGTGCGGATGGCCCGGAGTTTGGCCCCGAGCTGTTTGGCGTATTCGCTGGACATATAGCTCCCCGGACACTGTGTCAACGCGGTCGGCCGGTTCCCGCCGCGCGGCTGGTAACTCACTGTGAGGTTACGCAGCGTGACTCTCATGCGTCAAGCCGAATGGTCCACACCGACGCTTCCGCGACGGCCGGGCCCGGTTGGGCCGACCGGGTGAACGGGGACCCGCAGCGACCTGCTACCGTGGATGGCGCAAATCAGACGTCCTTTAAGGTCCGTCCCGTGAGGCGGAGAAGGAGGTCCTCTTTCATGGACTCGCACGCGAATCCGCCCGCGACCGACGCGCGGCCCGTACTCGAAGGCCCCGACATCGCACGGGTGTTGACCCGCATCGCCCACGAGGTGGTCGAACGCGCCAGGGGCGCCGACGACGTGGTGCTCCTCGGCATCCCGACCCGTGGCGTCTTCCTCGCCCAGCGGCTCGCCGCCAAGCTGGAGCAGATCACCGACCGGAAGATCCCGGTGGGCTCCCTCGACATCACCATGTACCGCGACGACCTGCGCCTCCAGCCGCCGCGCGCGCTGGCCCGCACCGAGATCCCCGGCGACGGCATCGACGGGCGCCTCGTCGTCCTGGTGGACGACGTCCTCTTCTCCGGGCGCACCATCCGCGCGGCCCTGGACGCCCTGAACGACATCGGGCGCCCCCGCGCGGTGCAGCTCGCGGTCCTGGTGGACCGGGGCCACCGCGAACTGCCGATCCGCGCCGACTACGTCGGCAAGAACCTCCCCACGTCGCTGCGGGAGACGGTCAAGGTCCTGCTCGCCGAGGAAGACGGCCGGGACACCGTGCTGCTCGGCGCCAAGCCCGCCGACCAGTAGCGCACTCCCGCGTGCCCGGCTGCTCCGGCATGCCCACGCACGCCCGGTCTGCCCCGAAACCTCCCGATCGAACTGCCTTACGGAGCCTGACAGATGCAGCGCCATCTCATCTCGGCCGCCGACCTGACCCGCGACGACGCCGTCCTGATCCTCGACACCGCCGAGGAGATGGCCCGCGTGGCCGACCGGCCCATCAAGAAGCTGCCGACCCTGCGCGGCCGGACGGTCGTCAACCTCTTCTTCGAGGACTCCACCCGGACCCGGATCTCCTTCGAGGCCGCCGAGAAGCGGCTCTCCGCCGACGTCATCAACTTCACCGCCAAGGGGTCCAGCGTCTCCAAGGGCGAGTCCCTGAAGGACACCGCGCAGACCCTGGAGGCGATGGGCGTGGACGCCGTCGTCATCCGGCACGGCGCCTCCGGCGCCCCCTACCGGCTGGCCAACTCCGGCTGGATCGACTCGGCCGTGATCAACGCGGGCGACGGCACCCACCAGCACCCCACCCAGGCGCTGCTGGACGCCTTCACCCTGCGCCGCCGGCTGCTCGGCCGGGAGGCGGCCCTCGGGCGCGACCTCGCCGGGCGCCGGGTCACCGTGGTCGGGGACATCCTGCACAGCCGGGTCGCCCGCTCCAACGTCGATCTGCTGCACACCCTGGGCGCCGAGGTCGTCCTCGTCGCCCCGCCCACCCTGGTCCCCGTCGGCGTGGAGAGCTGGCCGTGCGAGGTGTCCTACGACCTCGACAGCACGCTCGCCAAGTCCGACGCGGTGATGATGCTGCGGGTGCAGCGCGAGCGGATGAACGCCGCGTTCTTCCCGACCGAGCGCGAGTACTCCCGCCGCTACGGCCTCGACGGCGAGCGCATGGCGCGGATGCCCGAGCACGCCGTCGTGATGCACCCCGGCCCGATGGTGCGGGGCATGGAGATCACCGCCGAGGTCGCGGACTCCCCGCGCTGCACCGCCATCGAGCAGGTCACCGCCGGGGTGTCCGTCCGCATGGCCGTCCTGTACCTGCTGCTCGGCGGGAACGAACCCGCCCTGTCCCGGCAGCCGTCCGCCGAACGAACCGCGTCCACCGCCCACGCGGCCGAGGAGAAGTGAACCCCATGAGCAAGACCCTGATCCGCGGCGCCAAGGTGCTCGGCGGCGACCCGCGGGACGTCCTCGTCGAGGACGGCGTGATCGCCGCGGTCGGCACCGCGCTGGACGCCGACGGCGCCGAGATCGTCGAGGCCGCGGGCAAGGTGCTGCTGCCGGGCCTGGTGGACCTCCACACCCACCTGCGCGAACCGGGCCGCGAGGACTCCGAGACCGTGCTCACCGGCACCCGCGCCGCCGCCTCCGGCGGCTACACCGCCGTCTTCGCGATGGCCAACACCTTCCCCGTCGCGGACACCGCGGGCGTGGTCGAGCAGGTCTGGCGGCTCGGCCGCGAGCACGGCTACTGCGACGTGCGGCCCATCGGCGCCGTCACCGTCGGCCTGGAGGGGAAGAAGCTCGCGGAACTCGGTGCCATGCACGAATCCGCCGCCGGGGTCACCGTCTTCTCCGACGACGGCAAGTGCGTGGACGACGCGGTGATCATGCGGCGCGCCCTGGAGTACGTGAAGGCGTTCGGCGGGGTCGTCGCCCAGCACGCCCAGGAGCCCCGGCTCACCGAGGGCGCCCAGATGAACGAGGGGGTCGTCTCCGCCGAGCTGGGCCTCGGCGGCTGGCCCGCCGTCGCCGAGGAGTCCATCGTCGCCCGTGACGTGCTGCTCGCCGAGCACGTCGGCTCCCGCGTGCACATCTGCCACCTCTCCACCGCCGGTTCGGTGGAGATCGTCCGCTGGGCCAAGTCGCGCGGCATCGACGTCACCGCCGAGGTCACCCCGCACCACCTGCTGCTCACCGACGAACTGGTCCGCAGCTACGACCCCGTCTACAAGGTGAACCCCCCGCTGCGCACCGAGCGGGACGTGCGGGCGCTGCGCGAGGCGCTGGCCGACGGCACCATCGACATCGTCGCCACCGACCACGCCCCGCACCCGCACGAGGACAAGGACTGCGAGTGGCCGGCCGCCGCGATGGGCATGGTCGGCCTGGAGACCGCCCTGTCCGTGGTGCAGGCCACCATGATCGACACCGGGCTGCTGGACTGGGCCGGGGTCGCCGACCGCATGTCCGTCGCGCCCGCCCGGATCGGCGCGGCCACCGGGCACGGCCGCCCCGTCTCGGTGGGCGAGCCCGCCAACCTGACGCTGGTGGACACCGCATACCGTGGACAGGTGGACCCCGCGGGCTTCGCCTCGCGCAGCCGGAACACCCCCTACGCGGGCCGTGAGCTGCCGGGCCGGGTCACCCACACCTGGCTGCGGGGCAAGGCCACGCTCGTAGACGGGAAGCTCACGTGACATCCGCAATCCTGCTGGCCGAGGCGAAGAGGTCCGCCGAGGTCACCGACTGGTCGGGCCGCATCGGCTGGCTCGTCGGCCTCGCCCTCTTCGTCGTGCTCGTCTACTGGCTGATGCGCGAGGGCTGGCGCTGGCGCGGCACCCTCCAGGGCGGCCTGCCCGACCTGCCCACCGCGCCGGAGACGCCCGGTGAGGCGACACTGACCATGAGCGGCCGGTACCACGGCTCCACCACCGCCGGGCAGTGGCTGGACCGGATCGTCGCCCACGGCCTCGGCACCCGCAGCAGGGCCGGGCTGACCCTCACCGACGCGGGCCTGGAGGTGGAGCGCCCCGGCGCGCGCGACTTCTTCGTCCCCGCCGCCGCCCTGCGCGGCGCCCGGCTCGACAAGGGCATCGCGGGCAAGGTCCTCACCGAGGGCGGCCTGCTGGTGGTGACCTGGGAGCACGGCGACACCCTGATCGACTCCGGGTTCCGCTCCGACCGCGCGGCCGAGCACCCCGAGTGGGTCACCGCCCTCAACCGCATGACCGGCACCGACGGCCACCCCGCCGGAGCCGCGCACCACCTGACCGACGACACGGAAGGCGCACGATGACCACCTCCACCAGGGGAGCCGCCAGGACTCCCGCCGTTCTCGTCCTGGAGGACGGCCGCGTCTTCCGCGGCCGAGCCTTCGGGGCCGTGGGGGAGACCTTCGGCGAGGCCGTGTTCTCCACCGGCATGACCGGCTACCAGGAGACCCTGACCGACCCCTCGTACGACCGGCAGATCGTGGTGGCCACCGCCCCGCAGATCGGCAACACCGGCTGGAACGACGAGGACGACGAGTCCAGCCGGATCTGGGTCTCCGGCTACGTGGTGCGCGACCCCGCCCGCGTGCCCTCCAACTGGCGCTCCCGGCGCTCCCTGGACGACGAGCTGGTCGCCCAGGGCGTGGTCGGCATCTCCGGCATCGACACCCGCGCCCTCACCCGCCATCTGCGCGAACGCGGCTCCATGCGGGCCGGGGTCTTCTCCGGCGAGCACCTCGACCCCGACACCGAACTCCTCGGCCGGGTCCAGGCGCAGCCGCACATGAAGGGCGCCAGCCTCTACGAGGAGGTCGCCACCAAGGAGGCGTACGTCGTCCCCGCCGTCGGCACCAAGCGGTTCACCGTCGCCGCCATCGACCTCGGCATCAAGGGCATGACCCCGCAGCGGATGGCCGAGCGCGGCATCGAGGTGCACGTGCTGCCCGCCACCGCCACTCCCGACGAGGTGTACGCGGTCGCCCCCGACGGGGTGTTCTTCTCCAACGGCCCCGGCGACCCCGCCACCGCGGACGGCCCCGTCGCGCTGATGCGGGCCGTGCTGGAGCGCGGTACCCCGCTGTTCGGCATCTGCTTCGGCAACCAGATCCTCGGCCGCGCCCTCGGCTTCGGCACCTACAAGCTGAAGTACGGCCACCGGGGCATCAACCAGCCCGTGCAGGACCGCACCACCGGCAAGGTCGAGGTCACCGCGCACAACCACGGGTTCGCCGTGGACGCGCCGCTCGACCAGGTCTCCGACACCCCCTACGGGCGTGCCGAGGTCAGCCATGTCTGCCTCAACGACGACGTCGTGGAGGGACTGCGGCTGCTCGACCGCCCCGCCTTCTCCGTCCAGTACCACCCCGAAGCGGCGGCCGGCCCGCACGACGCCGCCTACCTGTTCGACCGCTTCGTCACCCTGTTGGAGGGCCAGCGTGCCTAAGCGCACCGATATCCAGTCCGTCCTGGTCATCGGCTCCGGCCCGATCGTCATCGGCCAGGCCGCCGAGTTCGACTACTCCGGCACCCAGGCGTGCCGCGTCCTGCGGGCCGAGGGCCTGCGCGTGATCCTCGTCAACTCCAACCCGGCGACGATCATGACCGACCCCGAGATCGCGGACGCCACCTACGTCGAGCCGATCACCCCGGAGTTCGTCGAGAAGATCATCGCCAAGGAGCGCCCCGACGCCCTGCTGCCCACCCTGGGCGGCCAGACCGCGCTGAACACCGCGATCTCCCTGCACGACAGCGGGGTGCTCGCCAAGTACGGCGTCGAACTGATCGGCGCCCGCCCCGAGGCCATCCACAAGGGCGAGGACCGCGACCTGTTCAAGGGCGTCGTCGAGGCCGTCCGGCAGAAGATCGGGCACGGCGAGTCCGCCCGCTCCGTCATCTGCCACACGATGGACGACGTCCTCGGCGGTGTGGACGTCCTCGGCGGCTACCCGGTCGTCGTCCGCCCGTCCTTCACGATGGGCGGCGCCGGTTCCGGCTTCGCGCACGACGAGGAGGAACTGCGCCGCATCGCCGGACAGGGCCTCACCCTCTCGCCCACCACCGAGGTCCTCCTGGAGGAGTCCATCCTCGGCTGGAAGGAGTACGAGCTGGAGCTGATGCGCGACAAGAGCGACAACGTCGTGGTCGTCTGCTCCATCGAGAACTTCGACCCGATGGGCGTGCACACCGGCGACTCCATCACCGTCGCCCCGTCCATGACCCTCACCGACCGCGAGTACCAGCTGCTGCGCGACGTCGGCATCGCGATCATCCGCGAGGTCGGCGTGGACACCGGCGGCTGCAACATCCAGTTCGCGGTCAACCCCGAGGACGGCCGGGTCATCGTCATCGAGATGAACCCGCGCGTCTCCCGCTCCTCCGCGCTCGCCTCCAAGGCCACCGGCTTCCCCATCGCCAAGATCGCGGCCAAGCTCGCCGTCGGCTACACGCTGGACGAGATCCCCAACGACATCACCCGCGAGACCCCGGCCTCCTTCGAGCCCACCCTCGACTACGTCGTCGTCAAGGCGCCCCGGTTCGCCTTCGAGAAGTTCCCGAGCGCCGACTCCACGCTGACCACCACCATGAAGTCGGTCGGTGAGGCGATGGCCATCGGCCGCAACTTCACCGAGGCGTTCCAGAAGGCCATGCGCTCGCTGGAGCGCAAGGGCAGCCAGTTCGCCTTCACCGGTGACCCCGGCGACAAGGCCGCGCTGCTGGAGGAGTCCGTCCGCCCCACCGACGGCCGGATCAACACCGTCATGCGGGCGATCCGCGCGGGCGCCACCCCGGAGGAGATCTTCGCGTACACGAAGATCGACCCCTGGTTCGTGGACCAGCTCTTCCTGATCAAGGAGACCGCCGACGAGCTGGCCGACGCGCCCGAGCTGACCACGGACCTGCTCGCGGAGGCCAAGCGGCACGGCTTCTCCGACCAGCAGATCGGCGAGATCCGCGGCCTGCGCGAGGACGTGGTGCGCGAGGTGCGGCACGCCCTTGGCATCCGCCCGGTCTACAAGACCGTGGACACCTGCGCCGCCGAGTTCGCCGCGCGGACCCCGTACTTCTACTCGTCCTACGACGAGGAGAACGAGGTCGCCCCGCGCGAGAAGCCTGCGGTGATCATCCTCGGCTCCGGGCCCAACCGCATCGGCCAGGGCATCGAGTTCGACTACTCCTGCGTGCACGCCTCCTTCGCGCTGTCCGACGCCGGGTACGAGACCGTGATGGTCAACTGCAACCCGGAGACCGTCTCCACCGACTACGACACCTCCGACCGGCTCTACTTCGAGCCGCTCACCCTGGAGGACGTCCTGGAGATCGTGCACGCCGAGCAGCAGGCCGGACCCGTCGCGGGCGTCGTCGTCCAGCTCGGCGGGCAGACCCCGCTCGGCCTCGCGCAGGCCCTCAAGGACAACGGCGTGCCCATCGTCGGCACCCCGCCCGAGGCCATCCACGCCGCCGAGGACCGGGGCGCCTTCGGCCGCGTCCTGGAGGAGGCGGGGCTGCCCGCGCCCAAGCACGGCACCGCCACCACCTTCGCCGGGGCCAAGGCCATCGCGGACGAGATCGGCTACCCGGTCCTGGTCCGGCCCTCCTACGTCCTCGGCGGACGCGGCATGGAGATCGTCTACGACGAGTCCCGCCTGGAGGCGTACATCGCGGAGTCCACCGAGATCAGCCCCTCCCGGCCGGTCCTCGTGGACCGCTTCCTCGACGACGCCATCGAGATCGACGTGGACGCCCTCTACGACGGTGAGGAGCTGTACCTCGGCGGGGTCATGGAGCACATCGAGGAGGCCGGTATCCACTCCGGCGACTCCGCGTGCGCCCTGCCCCCGATCACCCTCGGCGGCTTCGACATCAAGCGGCTGCGCGCCTCCACCGAGGCCATCGCCAAGGGCGTCGGCGTACGCGGTCTGATCAACATCCAGTTCGCGCTGGCCGGTGACATCCTCTACGTCCTCGAAGCCAACCCGCGCGCCTCCCGCACGGTGCCCTTCACCTCCAAGGCCACCGCCGTGCCGCTCGCCAAGGCCGCCGCCCGCATCTCGCTGGGCGCGACCGTCGCCGAGCTGCGCGCCGAGGGCCTGCTGCCGAAGACCGGCGACGGCGGGGAACTCCCGCTGGACGCGCCGATCTCCGTCAAGGAGGCCGTCATGCCGTGGTCCCGCTTCCGGGACATCCACGGCCGGGGCGTGGACACCGTGCTCGGCCCGGAGATGCGCTCCACCGGCGAGGTCATGGGCATCGACTCCGTCTTCGGCACGGCGTACGCCAAGTCGCAGGCCGGGGCGTACGGCCCGCTGCCCACCAAGGGCCGCGCGTTCATCTCGGTCGCCAACCGGGACAAGCGCTCGATGATCTTCCCGGCCCGCGAACTGGTCGCGCACGGCTTCGAACTGCTCGCCACCTCCGGCACCGCCGAGGTCCTGCGCCGCAACGGCATCAACGCCACCGTCGTGCGCAAGCAGTCCGAGGGCACCGGCCCCAACGGCGAGAAGACGGTCGTCCAGCTCATCCACGACGGCGAGGTGGACCTCATCGTCAACACGCCGTACGGCACCGGCGGCCGGCTCGACGGCTACGACATCCGCACCGCGGCCGTCGCCCGCGCCGTGCCCTGCCTGACCACCGTCCAGGCGCTCGCGGCGGCCGTCCAGGGCATCGACGCCCTCAACCACGGCGGCGTCGGAGTCCGCTCGCTCCAGGAACACGCCGAGTTCCTGACCGCGGCCCGCGACTAGCAGCCAGCCCGAGGGGGACACCGGAAACGGTGTCCCCCTTCTTCACGAGGACACCATGTACCAGACCTTCTTCACGCTCGTCTTCACGCGGATGGACCCCGAGCGCGCCCATCACCTGGCGTTCCGCTGGATCAGGCTCGCTGCCCGCGTCCCCGTGCTGCGCACCTTCCTGGCCGCCGCCCTCGCCCCCCGCCACGAGGAGCTGCGCACCGAGGCGCTGGGTCTGCGCATGCACGGCCCGTTCGGGCTCGCCGCCGGGTTCGACAAGAACGCCGTCGCCATCGACGGGATGTCGATGCTCGGCTTCGACCACGTCGAGATCGGCACCGTCACCGGCGAACCCCAGCCCGGCAACCCGAAGAAGCGGCTGTTCCGGCTGGTCCCGGACCGCGCCCTGATCAACCGGATGGGCTTCAACAACGACGGCTCGGCCGCCGTCGCCGCCCGCCTCGCCGCCCGCGAGCCGGTGTTCCGCACGATCGTCGGCGTCAACATCGGCAAGACCAAGGCCGTCCCCGAGGCGGACGCGGTGGCGGACTACGTGAAGTCCGCCGGGCGGCTCGCCCCGCACGCCGACTACCTCGTGGTCAACGTCTCCTCCCCGAACACCCCCGGCCTGCGGAACCTCCAGGCCACCGAGGCGCTGCGCCCGCTGCTCGGCGCCGTCCGCGAGGCAGCCGACCGGGCCACCGGCGCCCGGCGCGTCCCGCTCCTGGTGAAGATCGCCCCCGACCTCGCGGACGAGGACGTGGACGCCGTCGCGGACCTCGCCGTGGAACTCGGCCTGGACGGCATCATCGCCACCAACACCACCATCGCCCGCGACGGCCTCGGCCTGCGCTCCCCGGCCGCCCTGACCGCCGAGACCGGCGGCCTGTCCGGCGCCCCGCTCAAGGCCCGCTCCCTGGAGGTGCTGCGCCGCCTCCACGCACGGGTGGGCGACCGGGTCACCTTGGTCGGTGTCGGCGGCATCGAGACCGCCGAGGACGCCTGGCAGCGCATCCTGGCCGGGGCCACCCTGGTCCAGGGGTACAGCGCCTTCGTCTACCGGGGCCCCTTCTGGGCCCGCGCGATCCACAGGGGCCTGGCCGCCCGGCTGCGCGACAGCCCGTACCCCACCCTCGCCGACGCCGTCGGCGCCGATGTCAGGAGGACCGCATGAGCACGCACGCCCCCGGCACCCCGGAGCCGTTCGGCGCCCGGCTGCGCCGTGCGACGGACGAGCGCGGCCCGCTCTGCGTCGGCATCGACCCGCACGCCGCGCTGCTCACCGCGTGGGGCCTCGGCGACGACGTGGCCGGTCTGGAGCGGTTCGGCCGCACGGTCGTCGAGGCGGTGGCCGACCGGGTCGCCGTGCTGAAGCCGCAGATCGCCTTCTTCGAGCGGTTCGGCTCACGCGGCCTCGCCGTCCTGGAGGACGTGGTCCGCGAGGCCCGCGCCGCCGGTGCCCTGGTGGTGATGGACGCCAAGCGCGGCGACATCGGCTCCACCATGACCGGCTACGCGGAGGCGTTCCTCCGCCCCGGCGCCCCGCTGTTCTCCGACGCCCTGACCGTCTCGCCGTACCTCGGCTACGGCTCGCTCGCCCCGGCGTTCGCGCTGGCCCGGGAGACCGGCACCGGCCTGTTCGTGCTGGCGCTCACCTCCAACCCGGAGGGCCCCGAGGTGCAGCACGCGGTCGGCGCCGACGGACGCGGGGTCGGCGCCTCGGTGCTGGCCCGGCTGAAGGCGGAGAACGCGGGCGCGGTCCCGCTCGGCTCGTTCGGCGCGGTCGTCGGCGCCACGGTGGGCGACCTCTCCTCGTACGACCTGCTGATCAACGGTCCGCTCCTCGCGCCCGGGGTCGGCGCGCAGGGTGCCACCCCGGCCGGTCTGGGCCGGGTGTTCGGGGCCGCGTTGCCCGCGGTCGTGCCGAACGTGAGCCGGGGCGTGCTGCGGGCGGGACCCGACGTCGGAGCGCTGCGGGCCGCCGCGGGGCGGTTCGCGGAGGAGATCGCGGCGGCCGTCGCGGGCGGCTGAGAACCGCCGGTGGCGTTCACATGGGCGGCGGTGGGCCGCGCGGGGTGTGAATACATCCCCACATCGCGGGCAGTATGCCCGAATAGTCCGGCCTCACAGCGGCTGACCTGTACTTTTCCGCTGTTCTCGCTGACTCCGGCGGACTTGACCGCTAGTCTCCGAGCAGTGGGGACGCCTCCCAGGTTTCCCCACCGGTCCGTATCCGACAGTTCGACATCCGAGGTGACGTAGGCGTGGCTCTACCGCCCCTTACCCCTGAACAGCGCGCAGCCGCGCTCGAAAAGGCCGCCGCGGCTCGCCGGGAGCGGGCCGAGGTCAAGAATCGACTCAAGCACTCCGGCGCCTCCCTGCACGAGGTCATCAAGCAGGGCAAGGACAACGAAGTCATCGGCAAGATGAAGGTCTCCGCGCTCCTGGAGTCCCTGCCGGGCGTCGGCAAGGTCCGCGCCAAGCAGATCATGGAGCGGCTCGGGATCTCCGAGAGCCGCCGTGTGCGGGGTCTCGGCACCAACCAGGTCGCCTCGCTGGAGCGGGAGTTCGGCAGCACCGGCTCCTGAGGCCCGGTCCGCGAGGACCTGGAGTGCGGGGCACTCCGGTATTGCTGGAATAATCGCCGCATGGCAGCAACACCTGGGGGGACGACCCCCGTACCCCCCAACGCACGTCCGCGGCTGACCGTGCTCTCCGGCCCCTCGGGGGTCGGCAAGAGCACGGTCGTCGCTCATATGCGCAAGGAACACCCGGACGTCTGGCTCTCGGTGTCGGCGACGACCCGCAAGCCCCGCCCCGGTGAACAGCACGGCGTCCACTACTTCTTCGTCACCGACGAGGAGATGGACAAGCTCATCGCCAACGGCGAGCTGCTGGAGTGGGCCGAGTTCGCCGGAAACCGCTACGGCACCCCCCGCGCCGCCGTCATCGAGCGGCTGGAGAACGGCGCCCCGGTGCTGCTGGAGATCGATCTCCAGGGCGCCCGGCAGGTCCGCTCGTCCATGTCCGAGGCGCAGCTCGTCTTCCTCGCCCCGCCCTCCTGGGACGAACTGGTCCGGCGGCTGACCGGCCGGGGCACCGAACCCCCCGAGGTCATCGAGCGCCGCCTCGACGCCGCGCGCACCGAACTGGCCGCCGAGCCGGAGTTCGACCGTACGCTGGTGAACACCTCCGTCGAGGGTGTGGCCCGCGAGCTGCTAGCCTTGATGGATGTCGTGTGATCGTGGCCGCTGTCCGTGGCCGGATCGGCACGGCGGATTCTTTCCCACCCATCGGAAGGTAGAGCGTGTCCTCTTCCATCACCGCGCCCGAGGGCATCATCAACCCGCCGATCGACGAGTTGCTTGAGGCCACCGACTCCAAGTACAGCCTGGTGATCTACGCGGCCAAGCGTGCCCGCCAGATCAACGCGTACTACTCCCAGCTCGGCGAGGGCCTCCTGGAGTACGTCGGTCCGCTCGTGGACACCCACGTCCACGAGAAGCCGCTCTCGATCTCCCTGCGCGAGATCAACGCGGGTCTGCTGACCTCCGAGGCCATCGAGGGCCCGGCTCAGTAACCGCGTCCGTGACCGGCGGTCGCCATCGCTTTCCACCACAGGCCCGGCAGTGTCCCTGCCGGGCCTGTGGTGTGTGATGGACCCGTACGCGACGGAGCCGTGCGCGGGGGAGACCCCTGCGTTGCCGAACCGGGGAGAGACGGAGAGACGGTGGACAAGTCCAGGGTCGTGCTGGGGGTCAGCGGCGGGATCGCCGCCTACAAGGCGTGCGAGCTGCTGCGCAGGCTCACGGAGTCCGGCCACGACGTGCGCGTGGTGCCCACCGCCTCCGCGCTGCACTTCGTCGGCGCCGCGACCTGGTCCGCGCTGTCCGGACACCCGGTCGCCACCGAGGTCTGGGACGACGTGCACCAGGTGCCGCACGTCCGGATCGGCCAGCAGGCCGACCTCGTCGTGGTCGCCCCGGCCACCGCCGACACCCTCGCGCGGGCCGCGCACGGCCTCGCCGACGACCTGCTCACCAACACGCTGCTCACCGCGCGCTGCCCGGTCGTGTTCGCGCCCGCCATGCACACCGAGATGTGGGAGCACCCGGCCACCCGGGAGAACGTCGCCACCCTGCGCCGCCGGGGCGCCGTCGTCATCGAGCCCGCCACCGGCCGCCTCACCGGCGCGGACACCGGCAAGGGACGGCTGCCCGACCCGGCGGAGATCTTCGAGGTCTGCCGCCGCGTCCTGGCCCGCGGGGTCACCGAGCCCGACCTGAGGGGACGGCACGTCGTCGTCTCGGCGGGCGGCACCCGCGAGCCGCTGGACCCGGTGCGCTTCCTCGGCAACCGGTCCTCCGGCAAGCAGGGTTACGCGCTGGCCCGCACCGCCGCCGCGCGCGGCGCCCGGGTCACCCTGGTCGCCGCCAACACCGCGCTGCCCGACCCGGCCGGGGTGGACGTGGTCCCCGTCGGCACCGCCGTACAGCTGCGCGAGGCGGTGCTCAAGGCGGCGGCCGACGCGGACGCCGTGGTCATGGCCGCCGCCGTCGCCGACTTCCGGCCCGCCGTCCACGCGGCCGGGAAGATCAAGAAGAGGGACGGCGAGGAGCCCGCGCCCGTCGCCCTGGTCCGCAACCCCGACGTGCTCGCCGAGCTCTCCGCCGACCGCCCGCGCCCCGCGCAGGTCGTCGTCGGCTTCGCCGCCGAGACCGACGACGTGCTCGCCAACGGCCGCGCCAAGCTGGCCCGCAAGGGCTGTGACCTGCTCGTCGTCAACGAGGTGGGCGAGCGCAGGACCTTCGGCGCCGACGAGAACGAGGCCGTCGTGCTCGGCGCCGACGGCACCGAGACCCCCGTACCGCACGGCCCGAAGGAGGCCCTGGCCGACGTGGTGTGGGACCTCGTCGCGGCGCGGCTGGGCTGAACGGGGCTCCGCCGTACGGTGGGATCGCGGCCCGCGCGGCGCACCGGCCGGACCGGCCGGAGAAGCCCGCGTGCCGGGCCCGGCCGGGCCCGGAGCCGTGGTGCGAAATGCCCGTGCCGCAGGTCACAGGGCTCCCGAGTGGCGAGACGGGTGGCCCGGTGGCGGAGGCCGACCGATAAACTGTCCACGGACGACACGGGGCGCAGCTCCCCGCGTGGTCCGCCCATGATCAGCCAGCAGCCGCTGCAACCCCAGGGAGCGTTGTGTCCCGTCGCCTGTTCACCTCGGAGTCCGTGACCGAAGGTCACCCCGACAAGATCGCTGACCAGATCAGCGACACCATCCTCGACGCACTGCTCCGCGAGGACCCCACGTCCCGCGTCGCCGTCGAGACGCTGATCACCACCGGCCTGGTCCACGTGGCCGGAGAGGTCACCACCAAGGCCTACGCGCCCATCGCCCAACTGGTGCGCGAGAAGATCCTGGAGATCGGCTACGACTCCTCCAAGAAGGGCTTCGACGGTGCCTCCTGCGGCGTCTCGGTGTCCATCGGCGCGCAGTCCCCGGACATCGCGCAGGGTGTGGACACGGCGTACGAGTCGCGGGTCGAGGGTTCCGCCGGGGACGACGCCTCCGACGAGCTGGACAAGCAGGGCGCCGGAGACCAGGGCCTGATGTTCGGGTACGCCTCCGACGAGACGCCCACCCTGATGCCGCTGCCGATCTTCCTGGCGCACCGGCTCTCCAAGCGCCTCTCCGAGGTGCGCAAGAACGGGACCATCCCCTACCTGCGCCCCGACGGCAAGACCCAGGTAACCATCGAGTACGACGGCGACAAGGCCGTCCGTCTCGACACCGTGGTCGTCTCCTCGCAGCACGCCTCCGACATCGACCTGGAGTCGCTGCTCGCCCCCGACATCCGCGAGTTCGTGGTGGAGCCGGAGCTGAAGGCGCTGCTGGAGGACGGCATCAAGCTGGAGACCGAGGGCTACCGCCTGCTGGTCAACCCGACCGGCCGCTTCGAGATCGGCGGCCCGATGGGCGACGCCGGACTCACCGGCCGCAAGATCATCATCGACACCTACGGCGGCTTCGCCCGGCACGGCGGCGGCGCTTTCTC
Source organism: Streptomyces corallincola (assembly GCF_019104725.1). Taxonomy (GTDB): domain Bacteria; phylum Actinomycetota; class Actinomycetes; order Streptomycetales; family Streptomycetaceae; genus Streptomyces; species Streptomyces corallincola. The sequence continues at coordinate 77,510 of NZ_JAHRXF010000009.1, forward strand.
CGGCAAGGACCCGTCCAAGGTGGACCGCTCCGCCGCGTACGCCATGCGCTGGGTGGCCAAGAACGTCGTGGCGGCGGGGCTGGCCGCGCGCTGCGAGGTCCAGGTCGCCTACGCCATCGGCAAGGCCGAGCCGGTCGGTCTCTTCGTCGAGACCTTCGGCACCCACAAGGTGGAGCCGGAGCGGATCGAGAAGGCCATCGACGACGTCTTCGACCTGCGTCCGGCCGCGATCATCCGCGACCTCGACCTGCTCCGCCCGATCTACGCGCAGACCGCCGCGTACGGCCACTTCGGCCGTGAGCTGCCCGACTTCACGTGGGAGCGCACGGACCGCGTGGACGCGCTGCGCACGGCCGCGGGGCTGTAGAACCCTTCCCGCGTTCCGCTCCACCGGTGCCCGGCTCTTCCCTTCGGGGGAGGCCGGGCACCGGCGTTCCCGGGCGCGGGAAGCGGGTGCGTCCGGCGGCGGTGGGGCGGCGTTGTCGGTGGCATTTGGAACAATGCGAGGGTGAGCAGCGAGAACGGGCCGGGGGACGGCGAGAGCGGTGCCGAGGGGGCGCGGGAGGGCGGTGCCGAGGAGGCCCGGGAGGGCGGTGCCGAGGAGGCCCGGGAGGGCGGCGCCGCGCGGGCACCGGAGGGCGGTGCCGCGGGGGCGCCGCCGGAGCAGCTCGCGCTCATCCGGGAGAGCGTGCGCGAGGCGAAGGTGCCGCGCGCCAAGCCGCGCACCTGGCGGGGCGCCGCCGTCGCGGAACACCTGCCGGTCGCCCGCGTGCTGGTGGACAAGGGCGTGCTCCACCTCGACCGGTACTTCGACTACGCCGTCCCCGAGGAACTCGACGCCGACGCGCAGCCCGGCGTACGGGTCCGGGTGCGGTTCGGCGCCGGACGGCACCGGGTGCGCGAGGGGCGCCGCGAGGGCGGCGCGCTGATCGACGGATTCCTGATCGAGCGCCGGGCCGCGTCCGACTACACGGGCCCACTGGCCGCCCTCGCCCAGGTCGTCTCGCCCGAGCCGGTGCTCGGCGCCGAACTCCTCGGCCTGGCCCGCGCCGTCGCCGACCGGTACGCGGGCAGCCTGGCGGACGTACTGCAACTGGCCGTGCCCCCGCGCAGCGCCGCCGCCGAGAAACGTCCCTCGCCCGACCCGCTGCCCCCGCCCCCCGCACCGGAGCCCGGCTCCTGGCGGCGCTACGCGCAGGGCCCCGCCTTCCTCGCCGCCCTCGCCTCCGGCTCGTCCCCCCGCGCCGTGTGGAACACCCTGCCCGGCCCGGAGTGGAGTGCCGAGATCGCCCGCGCCGTCGCCGCCACCCTCGCCTCCGGACGCGGCGCGCTCGTCGTCGTCCCCGACGGACGCGCCGCCGCCCGCGTGGACGCCGACCTCACCGCGCTGCTCGGCCCGGGGCGGCACGCCCTGCTCACCGCCGCCTCCGGGCCCGCCGAGCGGTACGCGCAGTGGCTCGCGGTCCGGCGCGGCTCGGTACGGGCCGTGGTCGGCACCCGCGCCGCGATGTTCGCGCCGGTCCGGGAGCTGGGGCTGCTGGTCGTCTGGGACGACGGCGACGACAGCCACAGCGAGCCGCACGCCCCGCAGCCGCACGCCCGCGACGTCCTGCTGCAACGGGCCGCCCTCGACAAGTGCGCCTTCCTGCTGGGCAGTCGGAGCTGCACGGTGGAGGCAGCGCAGCTCGTCGAGAGCGGCTGGGCGCGCCCGCTGACCGCCGACCGCGAGCAGGTACGGCGGACCGCGCCGCGCGTGCGGACCGTCGGGGACGGCGACCTCGCGCGCGACGGGGCGGCGCGCGCCGCCCGGCTGCCCACCCCCGCCTGGCAGGCGGTCCGCGAGGGACTGGAACACGGCCCGGTGCTCGTCCAGGTGCCCCGGCGCGGCTACGTCCCCCGGCTGGCCTGCGCCCAGTGCCGGGAGCCCGCCCGCTGCACGCACTGCTCGGGCCCGCTGGAGGCGGCCGACGCTGGGCCGCTGCACTGCGCCTGGTGCGGGCGGAGCGAGGCGGCCTGGCACTGCCCGGAGTGCGGGGGGTTCCGGCTGCGGGCCCAGGTGGTGGGTGCCCGGCGGACCGCCGAGGAGCTGGGGCGTGCCTTTCCCGCCGTCCCGGTGCGGACCTCGGGGCGCGAACAGGTGCTGGACACCGTGCCGGACGCGCCCGCGCTGGTGGTGAGCACACCGGGCGCCGAGCCGGTCGCGGAGGGCGGGTACGCCGCCGCTCTGCTGCTGGACGGCTGGGCGCTGCTCGGGCGGCCCGATCTGCGCGCGGGCGAGGACGCGTTGCGGCGCTGGATCGCGGCGGCGGCGCTGGTGCGTCCGCAGCCGGAGGGGGGGATCGTGGTCGTCGTCGCCGAGCCCACGTTGCGGCCCGTGCAGGCGCTGGTGCGGTGGGACCCTGTCGGGCACGCGGTGCGGGAGCTGTCCGAGCGGGCCGAGCTGGGGTTTCCGCCGGTGTCCCGGATGGCCGCCGTCTCCGGTTCGCCCGGGGCCGTCGCCGGGTTCCTGGAGACGGTCGAACTGCCCCCCGACGCCGAGGTGCTGGGGCCGGTGCCGGTGCCCGCGCCCCAGGGGCCGGCTCGGCGGACGGGCGGGCCGGTGGGCGGGGAGGAACCGGTGCGGGCGCTGGTGCGGGTGCGGCCGGGGAGCGGGGCCGCGCTGGCCGGGGCGCTGAAGGCGGCCCAGGCCGCGCGGATGGCCCGGGGGAACGAGGAGCCCGTCCGGGTACGGGTCGATCCTCCGGACATCGGGTGAGGGCCCGTCGGGGCGGGGCGCGTTCCTGAGCGCGGGTGCGCCGCGGCTCGTCGCGCGGTTCCCCGTGCCTCCGGGGCGCCCCTGGACGGTTCCCCGTGCCTCTGGGGAGTTCGCCGTGCCCCTGGCTGTGGTGGCACAGCCAGGGGTGGGGGGTCAGCCGTTCCGGGGGGCCGGGAAGGGGGTGGCGCGGGCGTCCTCGCGGAGGACGGGGCTGCCGGAGGTGGGCTGGGTGGGCATGGAGCGGGCGGCGGGGACCGTGGGGAGGGGGCCGCCGATGCCCAGGGGGCGGGGAACGGGCGTCTCCACGGGCTGCTCGGTCTCGGTGACGGTCTGCGCGGCGGCGCGACGGGCGCCGTAACGGCGGTGCACCGCCTGCTTGGTGACGCCGAGGGCGGAGCCCACCGCGTCCCAGGAGAAGCCGAGGGAACGGTCGAAGTCCACGGCCGCCGTCACCAAGGTCTCGACGCTGTCGCGGAGTTCCTGGGCGAGCCGGACGGTGGGGGCGGGGGCGCGCCCGTAGACGACGAAGCCCGTGGCGGGGCCGGAGCGGCGCGGACGGTACACGTTGCCCAACTGGGCGGTCAGGGTGCGCAGTGCGTCCACCTGCCGGCGGACCCGCTCGATGTCCCGCACCAGCAAGTGCAGGCTGGCACGGGCCTGGGCGTCGTGGGTTGCGTGGTCGGCCATGAACAAGCCTCTCGAACCGGCGTTGAAAGGAACTGGGCCGCGAAAGCGGTCCGATGTGGTCAACTCTGTCTTGACCAACGCCCGTACGCTCCACTGGTCACGGGCTGGGGGCGCACGGGCATATGCGTACGCCGTCCCGACGCCCCGGCACCACACCGTCGCGCGGGTCATAGACTGGTGCGCTGCCCGCCGCCCCCGCCCGAGAGGCCCGATCCCGCCCATGAAGCTCGTCTTCGCCGGAACCCCCGAGGTCGCCGTTCCCGCCCTCGACGCCCTGCTCGCCTCCGGGCGGCACGAGGTGGCCGCCGTCGTCACGCGGCCCGACGCACCGGCCGGGCGGGGCCGCAGGCTGATCGCGTCGCCCGTGGCCGACCGGGCGGTGGAGGCCGGGATCGAGGTGCTGAAGCCGGTCAAGCCGCGTGACGAGGACTTCCTGCGGCGGCTCGCCGAGATCGCCCCGGACTGCTGCCCCGTGGTCGCCTACGGCGCGCTGCTGCCCCGCGTGGCGCTGGACATCCCCCGGCAGGGCTGGGTCAACCTGCATTTCTCGCTGCTGCCCGCCTGGCGCGGTGCCGCGCCCGTGCAGCACGCGGTGCTGGCCGGTGACGAGATCACCGGCGCCTCCACCTTCCTCATCGAGGAGGGCCTCGACTCCGGGCCGGTCTACGGCACCCTCACCGAGGCCGTCCGCCCCACCGACACCAGCGGCGACCTGCTCACCCGGCTCGCCTTCGCGGGCGCCGGACTGCTCGCCGCCACGATGGACGGCATCGAGGACGGCACCCTCAAGGCCGTCACCCAGCCCGAGGACGGGATCAGTCTCGCCCCGAAGATCACGGTCGAGGACGCCCGCGTGGACTGGGCGGCGCCCGCGCTCCGCGTGGACCGGGTGGTGCGCGGCTGCACCCCGGCGCCCGGCGCCTGGACCACGTTCCGCGGTGAGCGGCTGAAGCTGATCCAGGTCGCCCAGGTGCCCGAGCGCACCGACCTCGCGCCGGGACACCCCTCGGTCGGCAAGAACAGCGTGCACGTGGGCACCGGTTCGCACGCGGTCGAGCTGCTGTGGGTGCAGGCCCAGGGCAAGAAGCCGATGCGCGCCGCCGACTGGGCCCGCGGCACCCGCATCACCGAGGGCGAACTCCTCGGCGGCTGACCCCCGGTCGGCCGGGAGCGGGGAGGCTGGGGCGCCCGGTGCTCCGGAGGGGCGTGGAGCCGTCGCGGCGTAGGCTGGGACGGCACCCCCTTCCTTACATCCGGAGCACCTTTTCGTGAGCGAGCAGTCCGGGCGGCCCCGCAAGCCGGCCAAGCCCTACCGACGTCCCCAGAAGGACCCCGTCCGCTTCCTCGCCTTCGAGGCGCTCCGCGCGGTGGACGAACGGGACGCCTACGCCAACCTCGTGCTGCCGCCGCTGCTGCGCAAGGCCCGCGCGAAGGGCGACTTCGACACACGGGACGCCGCGCTCGCCACCGAGCTCGTCTACGGCACGCTGCGCCACCAGGGCACCTACGACGCGGTGATCGCCGCCTGCGTGGACCGTCCGCTGCGCGAGGTGGACCCGCCCGTGCTCGACGTGCTGAGCCTCGGCGCGCACCAGCTGCTCGGCACCCGCATCCCCACCCACGCGGCGGTCTCGGCCTCCGTGGAGCTGGCCCGTGTGGTGCTCGGCGACGGACGCGCCAAGTTCGTCAACGCCGTGCTGCGCAAGATCGCCCAGGACGACCTCGACGGCTGGCTGGCCAAGGTCGCGCCGTCCTACGACGACGACCCCGAGGACCACCTCGCCGTCGTCCACTCGCACCCGCGCTGGGTCGTCTCCGCGCTCTGGGACTCCCTCGGCGGCGGGCGGGCCGGTATCGAGGAACTGCTGCGCGCCGACAACGAGCGGCCCGAGGTCACCCTCGTCGCCCGCCCCGGCCGCGCCACCACCGCGGAACTGCTCCGCGAGGACAGCGCGGAGCCGGGCCGCTGGTCCCCCTATGCCGTCCGGCTCGCCGAGGGCGGCGAACCCGGCGCGGTGGACGCGGTGCGCGAGGGGCGGGCCGGTGTCCAGGACGAGGGCAGCCAGCTCGTCGCGCTGGCGCTGGCCCACGCCCCCCTGGACGGACCCGACACCCGCTGGCTGGACGCCTGCGCCGGACCCGGCGGCAAGGCGGCGCTGCTCGCCGCGCTGGCCGCCGGGCGCGGGGCGGCGCTGCTCGCCTCCGAGAAGCAGCCGCACCGTGCCGGACTGGTGGAGCGGGCCCTGCACGGCAACCCCGGTCCCTATCAGGTGATCGCCGCCGACGGGACCCGTCCGCCGTGGCGGCCCGGCAGCTTCGACCGGGTCCTGGTGGACGTGCCGTGCACCGGGCTCGGCGCGCTGCGCCGTCGCCCCGAGGCGCGGTGGCGGCGGCGGCCCGAGGACCTGGAGAACTTCGCGCCCCTCCAGCGGGCCCTGCTGGGCACCGCGCTGGAGGCGGTCCGGGTCGGCGGAGTCGTCGGCTACGCGACCTGCTCGCCGCATCTCGCGGAGACCCGCGCGGTCGTCGCGGACGTTCTCAAGCAGTATCCGCAGACCGAACTGATCGACGCGCGGCCCCTGTTGGACGGCGTACCCGAGCTGGGCGAGGGACCGGACGTCCAGCTCTGGCCGCATCTGCACGGCACGGACGCGATGTACCTGGCGCTGGTGCGCCGCACGGGCTGAACCGGGCGGACGGGCCGCTCCGGGCACACGGGGGGCTCCGGGCACACGGGCCGGGGTGCGAGCGCGGGCCTGGGTCCGAGCGCAGGTCGGGGTGCGGACGTGGGTCGGAGTCCGAGCGTGCGTCGGGGTCCGGACGTGGGTCGGAGTCCGAGCGTGCGCCGGGGTCCGGACGCGGTTCGGGGTCCGAGCACAGGCCGGGGTGCGGGCGGGGTTCGGGGGGACGGCGTGGGCCGGGTCGAGGAGTCGCATGGGTTCAGGCTCCCCGTCCGGCGCGTTCCGTGCTCCGGGTTGTCCACAGGCGGGGGCATATCGTCGTACCGGCACCTCGGGGATGCCCGGACTCGTACGACGAACGGTCGTGGCTGTGGACGGCGGCGAACATCAGTGCCCTCGGCATGGCAGGCTTGGGGCATGGCCGCGCAGATCAACCCCAGCATCCTGTCCGCCGACTTCGCCCGGCTAGCCGACGAGGCGAAGGCGGTCGAAGGGGCCGACTGGCTCCACGTGGACGTCATGGACAACCACTTCGTGCCCAACCTCACGCTCGGCGTGCCGGTCGTGGAGTCCCTGGCCCGTGCCACGGGCACCCCGCTGGACTGCCACCTGATGATCGAGGACCCGGACCGCTGGGCCCCGCAGTACGTGGAGGCGGGTGCCTCCTCCGTCACCTTCCACGTGGAGGCGGCGGCGGCTCCGGTGCGCCTGGCCCGCGAGATCCGCGCCAAGGGGGCCCGCGCCTCGATGGCGCTCAAGCCCGCGACGCCCGTCGAGCCGTACGAGGACCTGCTCCCCGAGCTGGACATGGTGCTGATCATGACCGTCGAGCCGGGCTTCGGCGGGCAGTCGTTCCTCGACATCATGCTGCCCAAGATCCGCCGCACCCGTGAGCTGATCGGCAAGCACGGCCTGCCGATCTGGCTCCAGGTGGACGGCGGGGTCTCGGCGGCCACCATCGAGCGGTGCGCGGACGCGGGCGCGGACGTGTTCGTCGCAGGGTCCGCCGTCTACGGCGCCGACGACCCCGCCGAGGCGGTCCGCGCGCTGCGCGCCCGAGCCGAGTCCGCGACCGCGGAGGCGACCTGGGCATGCGACCACTGAGCCACGGCTGCGTGAACGGTTGAGAAGAGGCCGCCCTCCGGGGCGGTCGGCAGCGCCGGATCTGCGAGGATGAACGGCGAATCCAGAGTGTGAACAGCAGTGAGGAGAACGCCGTGTCGGGTATGTCGGCGGGCCGGTCAGCCATGCGGATGGGACCCGCTGAGCTGGTGCAGGCGGCGGCTATGGCCCGCCGCTTCTACCTGGAGGGCAAGTCCAAGATCCAGATCGCGGAGGAGTTCGGCGTCAGCCGCTTCAAGGTGGCACGGGTCCTGGAGACCGCGCTGGAACGGGATCTCGTGCGCATCGAGATCCGGGTGCCGGCCGAGCTGGACGCCGAGCGCTCCGACGCGCTGCGCGCCCGCTACGGCCTGCGGCACGCCGTCGTGGTCGAGTCCCCGGCCGACGCGGAGGAGACCCCGGACCCGGAGAACCTCGGGGAGGTCGCGGCCGACCTGCTCGGTGAACTCGTCAACGAGGGCGATGTGCTCGGCCTCGCCTGGGGCCGCTCCACGATCCACATGGCGGCGGCGCTCGACAAGCTCCCGCCGTGCACGGTCGTGCAGCTCACCGGTGTCTACGACGCCGGGACCGCCGAGCGCGGCTCGGTGGAGGCGGTGCGCCGGGCGGCCCAGGTCTCGGGCGGCGACGCCCACCCCATCTACGCCCCGATGCTGCTCCCGGACGTGGCCACCGCGACCGCGCTGCGCCACCAGACCGGCATCGCCCGCGCCTTCGAGTACTTCGACAAGGTCACGGTCGCCTGTGTCTCCATCGGCTCGTGGGAGCCGGGCATCTCCACCGTGCATGACATGCTCAGCGACGAGGAGCGCGCGCACTACGCGTCCCTCGGGGTGGCCGCCGAGATGTCCGCGCACCTCTTCGACACCGAGGGCCGCCGTGTCGGTCGCGACCTGGGGGAGCGGTGCATCACCGTCAAGACCGACCAGCTCCGGCGCGTCCCCGAGGTCGTGGCCATCGCGGGCGGTCAGCGCAAGGCGGCGGCCATCGACGCGGTGCTGCGCTCCGGGCTGGTCACCAGCCTGGTCACCGACACCTCGGCCGCCGACTGTCTGATGACGGCCGGGCCCACGCCCCGGCTCGCGCTGAACCGCGCGGACCCGGACGGTTCCTGACCGGTGGGCGCGCGGCGGATCGTGCCCGGACCGGGTCGGGAGGGGCGTAACAGCGTCGGCGCCGTGCCGCCGACGCCCTCCGCCCCGGCCCGCCCGCGCCTTCTGGCAGCCCTGCTGCTGTGTCTGCTCGCCCTGCTCACGGGGTGCACCACGGGCACCGGCGGGGACGGCGCCGCCGACGGGACCACCACGGGCTCCCCGACGACCGCCACCGCACCACCGGCCACCGCCGCCACCCCGTCCTGGGCGGAGGGCATGGCCACGGTCCCGGAGACCCGGCTGCCCGCCGAGGCCTTGCGCACCCTGGTCCTGATCGACCGGGGCGGCCCGTACCCGTACGCCCGCGACGGTGTCGTCTTCGGGAACTTCGAGCGGCTGCTGCCCCGCGAGCCGCGCGGCTACTACCACGAGTACACGGTGCCGACCCCCGGCTCCCGGGACCGGGGCGCGCGGCGGATCGTCACCGGGCGGGACCGGGAGTTCTACTACACCGACGACCACTACAAGTCCTTCCGGGCGGTGCTGAGATGAGCGGACACCTGGCAGACCGGTTCACGGTCGCCCTCGACCTCGACGGCGTCACCGCGAAGGCCGGGCTGATGGACCGGGTCGCGCGGGCGCTCGCGCTGCCCGACTGGTTCGGCCGCAACTGGGACGCCCTCGCCGACACCCTCTCCGACCCCGGTCAGTGGCCGGAGGCGGCGGCCGGGCGGGGCCTGCTGATCGTGGTGCGCGGCTGGCGGCCGTACGCCGAGTCGGCGCCGGGGGAGTGGGGGATCGCGCAGGACGTGTTCGCCTCCTCGGCCGATGCCACGGCCGGTCTCCGCGCGGACGGCGGCCCGGCCCTCGCCGTCGTCCTCGCCCTGGGCGACGCCTCCCCGCTCGGAGAAACCTCCTAGCGCCGCGCGGCGGACCTGGACGTTCCGTCGGGGCAGGTCCGGCCACCGGACATGGGAGAATGAAGTACGTGCTCTTTTCCCCCTGGCGCACCCGTCGGGGGGTCACCTCTGATCGACTGGGATGTGCGGCACGTGCGTTTCCTCAATGACAACCGGCCCGCGTACGACCTCACGTACGACGACGTCTTCATGGTGCCGAGCCGCTCCGCGGTGGGCTCGCGGCAGGGCGTGGACCTCTCCTCGCCGGACGGGACCGGTACCACCATCCCGCTGGTCGTGGCCAACATGACGGCCATCGCCGGTCGCCGCATGGCCGAGACGGTCGCCCGGCGCGGCGGACTGGTGGTCGTCCCGCAGGACATCCCGATCGACGTGGTCACCGACGTCGTCTCCTGGGTCAAGAGCCGCCACCTCGTGCTGGACACCCCGATCGTGCTGGCCCCGCACCAGACCGTCGCCGACGCCCTCTCCCTGCTGCCCAAGCGCGCGCACAACGCCGGGGTGGTCGTGGACGCGGAGAACCGACCGGTCGGCGTGGTCACCGACCGGGACCTCACCGGCGTGGACCGCTTCACCCAGCTCGAACTGGTCATGTCCCGCGACCTGCTGCTGCTCGACGCGGACATCGACCCCCGCGAGGCGTTCAACCGGCTCGACACGGCCAACCGCCGCTACGCCCCGGCGGTGGACGCCGAAGGCCGCCTCGTCGGCATCCTCACCCGCAAGGGCGCCCTGCGCGCCACGCTCTACACGCCCGCCGTGGACGGCGCCGGACGGCTGCGGATCGCCGCCGCCGTCGGCATCAACGGCGATGTCGCGGGCAAGGCCAAGCAGCTGCTCGACGCGGGTGTGGACACCCTCGTCATCGACACCGCGCACGGCCACCAGGAGTCGATGATCAACGCGGTCGGGGTGGTCCGCGCCCTCGATCCGCGGGTGCCGATCGCGGCCGGGAACATCGTCTCCGCCGAGGGTGTCCGGGACCTGATCGAGGCGGGCGCCGACATCGTCAAGGTCGGCGTCGGCCCCGGCGCCATGTGCACCACCCGGATGATGACCGGCGTCGGCCGCCCGCAGTTCTCCGCGGTGCTGGAGTGCGCCGCCGAGGCGAAGAAGTACGGCAAGCACGTGTGGGCCGACGGCGGGGTCCGGCACCCGCGCGACGTGGCGATGGCGCTCGCCGCCGGTGCCTCCAACGTGATGGTCGGCTCCTGGTTCGCGGGCACCTACGAGTCGCCCGGCGACCTCCAGCAGGACGCGGGCGGGCGGCTCTACAAGGAGTCGTTCGGCATGGCCTCCGCGCGCGCCGTGCGCAACCGCACCTCCGAGGAGTCCGCCTACGACCGCGCCCGCAAGGCGCTGTTCGAGGAGGGCATCTCCACCTCCCGGATGTTCCTCGACCCGGCCCGGCCGGGTGTGGAGGACCTGATCGACTCGGTCATCGCGGGCGTCCGCTCCTCCTGCACCTACGCGGGCGCGGGCTCGCTGGAGGAGTTCGCGGAGAAGGCGATCGTCGGTGTGCAGAGCGCCGCCGGTTACGCCGAGGGCAAGCCGCTGCACGCCAGCTGGAGCTGACGGCCGTCCGACCCGCCGGACGGCACCCCCTCGGCGCCGTCCGGCGCGCGCCCCCGTGGTCTACTTCGTGCGGGACCGCACCCGCACCCACCCGTGGACCGGCCCCGCACCCGCAGGCACCCGCACCCGCACCCGCACCCGAGAAATGAACCACCCGCTGTGCTGAACGATCTCGACGAACGCATCGTGCACGCCCTCGCCGAGGACGCCCGCCGTTCCTACGCGGACATCGGACAACTGGTCGGACTGTCCGCGCCCGCCGTGAAGCGGCGCGTGGACCGGCTGCGCGCGACCGGCGCCATCACCGGCTTCACCGTACGGGTGGACCCGGCCGCGCTCGGCTGGGAGACCGAGGGGTACATCGAGATCCACTGCCGCCGCAACACCTCGCCGGAGACCATCCAGCGCGGTCTTGAGCGGTACCAGGAGGTCGTGGCCGCCTCCACCGTCACCGGGGACGCCGACGCCATCGCGCAGGTCTTCGCCTCCGACATGCGGCACTTCGAACGCGTCCTGGAACGCATCGCGGGCGAGCCGTTCGTGGAGCGCACCAAGTCGGTCCTGGTGCTCTCCCCGCTGCTGCGCCGCTTCTCGTCGGGCACACCCGGCTGAGCCGGAGGAACGCGAGCGGCGGACCCGCCCCCGGCGCGCCCGGCCCCCGGCGCGACCCCCTACCCCCCGCCCCCGCGCCCGGTGCGTCCCCGGCTCCCGACCCCGCGGCCCGGCTTTCCCACCGCTCGGCCCCAGCCCCCGCGCCGCTCCGCCTACTCCGCCGTCTTGCGCGCCAACGCGTTGTTCCCGGTCGAGTTGTACACACTGAAGCTCACCGCGTCCGAGCGGTAGCGGTCGTCCGACCACTCCACCGGGCGCCCCTCGCGGGTGGTGGTCACCCGGCGCACCCGGAGCAGCGGCCCGGACCGCCGGACGCCGAGGATCTGGGCGTCCTCCGCGCCCGCCGCCACCGCGTCGATGACATGCTCGCCGTAGGCGAAGACCAGTCCGGTGTCGTCGTACAGCCGCTGGGTGACCGAGGGGCAGTCCGGCTCGATGGCCTCGACCGCCGGGGCGATCCAGTCCGCGTACACCGTGCGCTCCAGCAGCACCGGTTCGCCGTCCAGACCGCGTACCCGCAGGACGTGCAACACCTGTGCTTCGGCGGGCAGTTGGAGGCGTACGGCGTCCTCGCGGGTGGCCGGGCGGTAGCGCTGGGCCAGCACCCGGCCGGTCGCCTCGCGGCCCATCGCGCGCGCCCACTGCGCGAAACTGCGCAGTTCCTCGAAGGTCTGGCTGCGCCGACTGGCGAGGACCACCCGGCGGGCGCCCTGCCGGGACCCGATCAGCCCCTCGGCGGTGAGGGCGGCGACCGCCTGGCGCACCGTCCCACGGGACACGCCGTACTGTGCGGCGAGACCGGACTCCGTCGGCAGCAGGCTGCCGACGGTGTACTCCTCGCGGTCGATCGCCCGCCGCAGCTCCTCGGCGATCTCCTCGTGTCGTGCCGTCATGCTTCCCCTCTGCGTAAGCCGCTGTGCACAGCGTGACCAGCCTAAACGAACCCTTACGCGCTTCTTTCCGGGCCGGAATTGTGCAGGGAATCAGGGCCCGGAGTTCGGTCCGTGTTCATGTACAGGACACCCGCGCCGGGCGTACTGTGGGCAACTTGTTCAGACAAGTTCCCCGCGCTTGATTCTGTTCCGGCGCGTCCTGTGCATCACTCGCAACCCTCCTACCGTGCGTATCACTGGAGAGACCGTGACCGTGTCCCTGCCGCGCAAGGCCGCCCTCGGCGGCGCGCTCGCCGTTGTCGCCGCGCTCGCCCTGAGCGCCTGCGGCGCCGCCCCCGACAACGCGTCGAGCACCACCAAGGACGGCAAGAGCGCCGCCACCGCCACCTCGGCGGCCGACTTCGGCGGCATGGACGCCCTGGTGGCGGCGGCCAAGAAGGAAGGCACGCTGCACACCATCGCGCTGCCCCGCGACTGGGCCAACTACGGCGCCCTGATCGACGGCTTCCAGAAGAAATACGGCATCAAGATCCAGAACGAGAGCCCAGACGCGGCCAGCCAGGACGAGCTGAACGCCATCACCTCCCGGCAGGGCCAGGACCGCGCCCCCGACGTCATCGACGTCGGCGGCTCCTTCGGTCTGACCGCCGCCCAGCAGGGCATCCTCGCCCCCTACAAGGTGGCCTCCTACGGCGACATACCCGCCGCCCAGAAGGACGCGCAGGCCCGCTGGTACAACGACTACGGCGGCTACATCTCCATCGGCTGCGACGCCAAGCGCGTCAAGGAGTGCCCCACCACCTTCAAGGACCTCCTGAAGCCGGAGTACAAGGGCCAGGTCGCCCTCAACGGCAACCCGACCAAGGCGGGCGCCGCGTTCGCCGGTGTCTACGCGGCGGCCCTCGCCAACGGCGGTTCCTTCGACGACATCCAGCCCGGCATCGACTTCTTCGGCAAGCTGAAGAAGAACGGCAACTTCACGCCCGTCGAGTCCACCCCGGCGACGATCGAGAAGGGCGAGACGCCCATCAGCATCGACTGGGACTACCTGAACGCCGGGTACGCCAAGGAGTTCAAGGCCAAGGGGCTGGACTGGAAGGTCGCCGTCCCGGACGACGGCAAGTACGCCCAGTACTACACGCAGGGCATCAACAAGAACGCCCCGCACCCGGCCGCCGCGCGGCTGTGGGAGGAGTACCTCTACAGCACCGAGGGCCAGAACCTGTGGCTGAAGGGCTTCGCACGCCCGGTGCTGCTGCCCGCGATGGAGAAGGCCGGCACCGTGGACAAGACCGCCGCCGCCGCGCTCCCGCAGGTCACCGGCACGCCGACGTTTCCGAGCGACGCCCAGCAGACCAAGGCCAAGACGGCCCTGACGTCCGGCTGGAGCAAGGCCGTCTCCGGATGACCGCCACGCTCACGCGCGCGGACACGGCGCCCGTCGCTTCGGTGAAGCGGCGGCGCCGTGCCCCGGGCTGGCTCGCCGTCGTCCCGCTCCTGGTGTTCACGGCCGTCGCCTTCGGCGTCCCCGCCGTCGCCGTCGTCAACGGCGCGTTCACCGTCAAGGACGCCGCGACCGGAGCCACCGCGCACTCGCTGTCCAACCTGACCACCTCGCTCCAGGGGCCGTACCTCACCGCCCTGCTCGGCAGCGTCAAGCTGTCCGCCGTCTCCGCCGTGCTCGCCGCCCTGCTCGGGCTGCCGCTCGCGCAGGCCGTGGTCAGCTCCCGCTCCGGCGCGCTGCGCCAGGCCGTGCTGACCGCCTCCGGGGTGCTCGCCAACTTCGGCGGTGTCCCGCTCGCCTTCGCGTTCGTCGCCACCCTCGGCAACGCGGGTGTGCTCACCACCCACCTGGGCCTCGCCAAGCACGGCTGGAGCCTCTACGGCTTCTGGGGCCTGGTCCTCGTCTACCTCTACTTCCTCATCCCGCTGATGGTGCTCACCATCACCCCGGCCCTGGACGGATTGCGCGCCCAGTGGCGGGAGGCCGCGCTCAACAACGGTGCCACCGGCGTCCAGTACTGGCGGCACGTCGCGCTGCCCGTCCTCGCGCCCTCGCTGCTCGGCGGGTTCGTGCTCCTGTTCGGCAGCGCCTTCGCCGCCTACGCCACCGCCGCCGCGATGGTCGGCAGCGCCGTCCCGCTGGTCACCCTCCAGATCTCCGACGCCCTCTCCGGCAACGTGCTCACCGGCCAGGAGAACGTCGCCCTCGCGCTCAGCCTGGACATGGTGCTGGTCGCGGGCGTGGTCATGGCCGTGTACCTGCCCCTGCAACGACGGAGCGCCCGATGGCTCGACGCCTGACCCCCTGGCGCTGGGCCGTGCTCGGCCTGGCCGCCGTGTACTTCCTGGTGCCGCTCGCCGCGTCGTTCGTCTTCACCGTGGACGACCCCCGCCACGGCGTGGACTTCGGCGCCTACACCGGCATCGTCTCCGCCGACGGCTTCGGCTCCAGCCTGCTGCTCTCGCTGGAGCTGGCGGTCGCCACCATCGTCGTCGTCCTGCTGCTCATGGTGCCCGCCGTCACCGCGCTGCGGCTCGGCGCGCCCCGGCTGCGCCCGGTCGTCGAGGTGATCTGCTCACTGCCGCTGGTGGTCCCGCCGATCGCCTTCGTCGCCGGTATCGTCACCGTGCTCAAGTGGGGCCCGCAGTACCTCTCCCGCACCCCGCTGTTCCAGACCTTCGTCGCCGTCCAGAACCCCACCTTCCCGGTGGTCCTGGTCCTCGCCTACGTCGTGATGGCGCTGCCCTTCGTCTACCGCGCCCTCGACTCCGGGCTCCGTGCCATCGACGTACGCACACTGGTCGAGGCCGCCCGCAGCTGCGGCGCCTCGCTGCCCCAGGCGCTGGTCCGGGCCGTACTGCCCAACCTGCGCGGCGCCCTGCTCAACGCGTCCTTCCTGACGCTGGCCCTGGTCCTCGGCGAGTTCACCGTCGCCCAACTGCTCGGCTTCCAGCCGTTCGCGGTGTGGATCTACAACGTCGGCGGCTCCCAGGCCCAGATGTCCGTGGCCGTGTCCGTGCTCAGCCTGCTCGTCACCTGGGCCCTGCTCCTCGCACTCGCCGGAGCCGGCGGACGCGACCGAACCGCTTCCTCACGGGGATGAACATGACCGTCACCAGCACACTTGAGAAGGCCGCGGCCGAGAAGGCGGCGACCGTCGAATTCCGGTCGCTGCGCCGGGAGTTCGGACCCACCGTCGCCCTCGACGGACTCGACCTCACCGTCCGTCCCGGCGAGTTCCTCGCCCTGCTCGGCCCGTCCGGCTGCGGCAAGACCACCGCGCTGCGCATGCTCGCCGGGTTCGAACACCCCGACTCCGGCGCCGTCCTGGTGGACGGCGCGGACGTCACCGGGGTACCGGCCCACCGCCGGGACGCCGGGATGGTCTTCCAGTCGTACAGCCTCTTCCCGCACCTCAACGCCGTGGACAACGTGGCGTTCGGGCTGCGCATGCGCAAGGTGCGCACCGCCGAGCGGCGCGCCCGCGCCGCCGAACTGCTGGAGCTGGTCGGCCTCGGCGACAAGCGCGACCGCTACCCGCACCAGCTCTCCGGCGGCCAGCAGCAGCGCGTCGCGCTCGCCCGCGCCCTCGCCCTGCGCCCCCGCGTGCTCCTGCTCGACGAGCCGCTGTCCGCGCTGGACGCCAAGGTCCGCCTCAACCTGCGCGAGGAGATCCGCCGCCTCCAGCAGGAACTGGGCATCACCACCCTGTTCGTCACCCACGACCAGGAGGAGGCGCTGTCCGTCGCGGACCGAGTCGCCGTGATGCGCGCCGGGCGTCTCGAACAGTGCGCCGCCCCGGCCGAGTTGTACGGCCGCCCCGCCACCGCCTTCGTCGCCGAGTTCGTCGGCACGATGAGCCGCATCCCCGGCGAACTCACCGACGGCACCGTCGCGGTGCTGGGCCGACGGCTGCCCGCCGAGGGCGAGGCCGCCGACGGTTCGGTGGACGTCCTGGTCCGCCCCGAGGCACTGGGCGTGCGGGCCGACGCGGACGGCACCGGCCGGGTCGTCGCCACCGCGTTCCTCGGCGCCGTCGTCCGGGTCACCGTACGGCTCGCCGACGGCACCGAGGCCAAGGCCGACCTGCCCGCCCACGAGGCCACCGGACTCGGCGCCGGAGCGCCCGTCACCGTGTCCCTGCCCGACCGCCCGGTACTCGTGGCCGGACGCGCCCAGAGCTGAGGAAACACCGCACCGTGACCACCCCCCCCCCCCCCCCCCACCCCCACCCGCACCCGCTCCTGCCGCTCCGGGCCGTCCTGTTCGACATGGACGGCACCCTCGTGGACACCGAGCGCCTGTGGTGGGACGCCGTCGAGCAGGTCGCCGGCCGTCCACTGACCGACGCCGACCAGCCGGAGGTGCTCGGCCGCCCGGTCGAGCACACCGCCGACTGGCTGGCGGCGGACGGCGGCCGGACCGGCGCCGAGCTGGCCGCCGCACTACACCACGCGTTCGCGGTCCGCGTCCACGACCGGATCGTGCCCCGGCCCGGCGCGCTCGACCTGCTGACCGCGCTGGCCGCCGCCGGTGTCCCCATCGCACTGGTCACCGCCTCGCCCCGCGCGGTCGCGGACATCGTCCTCGACGCGCTCGGCGCCGGACGGTTCGCCGTCTCCGTCACCGCCGACGACACCGGCCGCACCAAGCCCGCCCCCGACCCCTACCTCGCCGCCTGCCGCGCCCTGGGCGTCGATCCGCGCGCCTGCGTCGCCGTCGAGGACACCCCGACCGGCGTCGCCTCCGCCGAGGCCGCCGGATGCGCGGTGCTCGCCGTGCCCTCCCTCGCGCCCATCGCCGCCGCGCCCGGCCGCACCGTACGGGACAGCCTGGCCGGGGTCACCCCGGAGCAGCTCGCTGCCCTGGTGGCCGGACCCGCACCCGAGGCCGCCGACGCACCCGCACCCGCGTCCGTGCCGGAAGCCGCCGCCCCCGTGCTGCGGGTGATGAGCTGGAACCTCTGGCTCGGCGGCAGCGAGGTCCGCGACCACCGCGCCAAACAGCTCCGGGCGATCACCGAGTCCGGCGCCGACGTCGTCGGCCTCCAGGAGACCGCCGAGCACGCCGCTCCCGAGCTCGCCGCCGCCCTCGGCTGGCACCACCACCGCGCCGGGGTCAACCTGGGCATCCTCAGCCGCCACCCGATCACCGCCGTCCACGGCGACCCGCACGTCGGCTTCTACGGCGCGACCGGCGTCCGGGTCCGGATCGCCCCCGGCCACGAGGTGGACGTATGGACCGCCCACCTGCACTACACGCCCTACGGCCCCTACGAGGCCGACTTCGACGGCCTGGCCGCCGAGACGCTGATCGCGCACGAGGACGTACGCCTCGGGCAACTCCGGGAGGCGCTGCGCCGGATCGAGGAGTGCGCCACCGAGGGCGTCCCGGTGGTGCTCACCGGGGACTTCAACTGCCCCTCACACCTGGACCGTCCGGAGGTCGCCTGGCCGGTGACGCTGGCCGCCGCCGAGGCCGGGTTCGCTGACTCCTTCCGCGCGGCGCACCCCGACCCCGCCGCTGAGCCCGGCGCCACCTGGTCCCCGGTCCACCGCTTCCACGAGGACGGCAGCGGACGCCCCGAACCGCAGGACCGCATCGACTACGTCCTGCACCGGGGCGGCCTGACCGTCCGCGACTCGCGCACCCTGGTGCTGGGCACCCCGCATCCCTGGCCCGACGTCGCGGACAACGACTGGCCCTCGGACCACGCGGCGGTGATCACCTCCTTCGTCCGGGAGGCATGACCGCCCGACACCCCCGCGTGACCCGCGCCCCAGCACCGGAGGGCGCTCAGGGGCGGGCGCAACGAATCGCCGTCGCGCCCGCCCCGCACGCAACGAACCGCGCACCGGCGCGCAACGGCTCCCGCTTGTCCGGCGGATCGGCGCGACCGTACCGTCTAACCGGCCCCCCGGAAACGGCCGGACAGGCCCCAGCCCCCCGCTCTTCCGGTGAGGAACCCGCATGCGCACCGCCCTGTTCCAGAGCTCGGGACGCCCCGGCTCGATCGCGGAGAACCTGCGCGTCCTGGACCGGGCCGCCGGGCGGGCCGCCGAGTCGGGCGCCGCGCTGCTGGCCGCGCCGGAGATGTTCCTCACCGGGTACGCCATCGGCGACGACGTGGCCCGGCTCGCGGAGCCCGCCGACGGGGACTCCGCCGACGCGGTCGCCGAGATCGCCCACCGGCACGGCCTCGCCGTCGCCTACGGCTACCCGGAACGCGCCGACGGCACGGTCTACAACTCCGCCCAGCTGATCTCCGCCGACGGCACCCGCCTCGCCGGATACCGCAAGACCCACCTCTTCGGGGACTTCGAGCGCGCCCACTTCACACCCGGCGCCGACCTCGTCGTCCAGGCCGAACTGAACGGCGTCACCGTCGGTCTGATGATCTGCTACGACGTGGAGTTCCCGGAGACCGTCCGCGCCCACGCCCTGGCCGGAACCGACCTGCTGGTGGTGCCCACGGCGGTGATGCACCCGTACCAGTTCGTCCCGGAGTCCCTGGTACCGGTGCGCGCCTGGGAGAACCAGCTCTACGTGGCGTACGTCAACCGCGTCGGCGCCGAGGGCGAGTTCGAGTTCACCGGGCTCTCCGTGCTGGCCGGGCCCGACGGCACCGCCCGGGCCCGCGCCGGACGCGGCGAGGAACTGCTCACCGCCGACCTGGACCCCGCCCTGCTGGCCGCCTCTCGCGCCGCCAACCCCTACCTGACGGACCGCCGCCCGGGCCTGTACGGCCCGCTCGCCTGAGTCCGTCGCACGAGCCGCCCGCCCCGCCGCCGGTCCGTCCCGCACCTCCCCGAACCACCCCGCGCAAGGAGTCCGACCCCATGACGTCCACGGTGCCCACCGCCGTCGAGCACGCCGACGAGCAGCAGCCCCCGATCACCATGTTCGGCCCGGACTTCCCCTACGCCTACGACGACTACCTCGCCCACCCGGCGGGCATCGGCCAGATCCCGGCCACCGAGCACGGCAGCGAGGTCGTCGTCATCGGCGGCGGCCTGTCCGGCATCGTCGCCGCCTACGAGCTGATGAAGATGGGCCTCAAGCCGGTCGTCCACGAGGCCGACCGGATCGGCGGCCGACTGCGCACCGTCGGCTTCGAGGGCTGCGACCCGTCGCTGACCGCCGAGATGGGCGCGATGCGCTTCCCGCCCTCCTCCACCGCCCTCCAGCACTACATCGACCTGGCCGGTCTGGAGACCCGCCCGTTCCCCAACCCGCTGGCCGAGGCGACCCCCTCGACCGTCGTGGACCTCAAGGGCGAGTCGCACTACGCGGAGACCGTCGAGGATCTGCCCCAGGTCTACCGGGACGTGGCCGCCGCCTGGAGCCGGTGCCTGGAGGAGGGCGCCGACTTCTCCGACATGAACCGCGCCCTGCGCGAGCGCGACGTGCCCCGCATCCGCGAGATCTGGGCACGGCTCGTCGAGCAGCTGGACAACCAGACCTTCTACGGGTTCCTCTGCGACTCCGAGGCGTTCAAGTCCTTCCGGCACCGCGAGATCTTCGGCCAGGTCGGCTTCGGCACCGGCGGCTGGGACACCGACTTCCCCAACTCCATCCTGGAGATCCTCCGCGTCGTCTACACCGAGGCCGACGACCACCACCGGGGCATCGTCGGCGGCTCCCAGCAGCTCCCGCTGCGCCTGTGGGAGCGCGAGCCGGAGAAGATCGTCCACTGGCCGTACGGCACCTCGCTGGCCGCCCTGCACCCCGGCGGCGAGCCCCGCCCGGCGGTCACCCGGCTGCACCGCACGGCCGGGGGCGGCATCACCGTGACCGACGCCGACGGGGAGATCCGTACGTACCGGGCGGCCGTGTTCACCGCGCAGTCCTGGATGCTGCTGTCCAAGATCGCCTGCGACGACTCGCTCTTCCCGATCGACCACTGGACCGCCATCGAGCGCACCCACTACATGGAGTCCAGCAAGCTGTTCGTCCCCGTGGACCGGCCGTTCTGGCTGGACAAGGACCCGGTGACCGGCCGGGACACCATGTCCATGACGCTCACCGACCGCATGACGCGGGGCACCTACCTGCTGGACGACGGCCCGGACCGGCCCGCCGTGATCTGCCTGTCGTACACCTGGTGCGACGACAGCCTGAAGTGGCTGCCGCTCTCCGCCAACGAGCGGATGGAGGTCATGCTGAAGTCGCTCGGCGAGATCTATCCCGGCGTGGACATCCGCAAGCACGTCATCGGCAGCCCGGTCACCGTCTCCTGGGAGAACGAGCCGTACTTCATGGGCGCGTTCAAGGCCAACCTGCCCGGCCACTACCGCTACCAGCGGCGCCTGTTCACCCACTTCATGCAGGACCGGCTGCCCGAGGACAAGCGGGGGATCTTCCTCGCCGGGGACGACATCTCCTGGACGGCGGGCTGGGCCGAGGGCGCGGTACAGACGGCGCTCAACGCGGTCTGGGGCGTCATGCACCAGTTCGGCGGCGCCACCGACCCCACCAACCCCGGCCCCGGCGACGTGTACGACGAGATCGCGCCGGTGGAACTGCCGGAGGACTGAGGTGCCGAGGGGGGAAGCGGCGGCGCGGTGTCAGCCGCCCAGCGGGGTCAGCAGCATCCGCCCCGCGAACCCCACGGCCGCGTCCAGCCGCTCGGTGAACTCCTCCACCACGTCCTCGCAGCGGCGCAGCGCCCACAGCGCGCGGGCCGCCGCCCAGGTCGCCTCCCGCGCCCGCTCCAGGCTCCACGAGCCGAGCAGATGGGTGAGCGGGTCCGCGATCTGGAGCAGGTCCGGGCCGGGCATCAGGTCCTCCCGGATGCGTTCCTCCAGCGCGACCAGCAGATCGCCCACCCGGTCGTACTCGTCCTCCAGATCGGCGGGCGCGCACTCCAGCGCCGCGCAGGTGTCCACCACGGCCAGCGCCAGGTCGTGCCCGATGTGGGCGTTGATCCCGGCCAGGGCGAACTGGAGCGGCCGTACGCCGGGATGGCGGCGGAGCTGGAACAGGGGCCGCCAGCAGGCGGGGGGCCGCCGGTCCCGGTCCACCGCCTCGACCGCCGCCAGATACCGGTCGGCGAACCGGGCGTCCAGCGCGGCGGCGGCACCCGGGTCCGCGAACGCCCCGGCGTCCAGTGCCCGGCCGACCTCCTCGGTGACGGCCAGATAGACGCGGTTGAACACCGCGACCCCGTCCCACGCGGGCAGCCGCGCGTCCAGCGCCCGCATCCGCGCGAGCACCGTGTCCACCGGCGCCGTGACTTGCTCCAACTGGCCCATGAGGGCAGCGTCCCAGCACCGGCCCGCCGGGGGTACCGACCGGGCGGAGGCTTCGCCGGATCGGGCGAACCCGCCGGACAACCGCCCGCGCACCCGGCCCGGTGCCGTACGCCGCCCCGGTGCTCAGGACTCCCCGCGCCGCCCCTCGCCGCTGTCCGCGCCGCCCAAGTCGCCCGCACCGCCCGTGTCGTACCGCGAGGTCCCCTCGTCCAGCAGCGGCTTCTGCTCCTTGAGGTGGGGCGGGGCGAAGGCGCGCAGGGCGTGGTAGCCGGTGATGACGACCAGGGTGCCGAGCGCGATGCCGCTGAGCGAGAAGGTGCCGCTGAACTTCAGGGAGACGTTGCCGACGCCGATGATGATGCCCGCGGCGGCCGGGACCAGGTTCAGCGGATTGCGCAGGTCCACCTTGGAGTTGATCCAGATCTGCGCGCCGAGCAGGCCGATCATGCCGTAGAGGATGACGGTGATGCCGCCGAGCACCCCGCCGGGGACGGCGGCGACGATCGCGCCGAACTTGGGGCAGACCCCGAACAGCAGGGCGAACCCGGCGGCGGCCCAGTAGGCGGCGGTGGAGTAGACGCGGGTCGCGGCCATCACGCCGATGTTCTCGGAGTAGGTGGTGTTCGGCGGGCCGCCGACGGCGGTGGAGAGCACCGAGGCGACGCCGTCCGCCGAGATCGCGGTGCCCAGCTTGTCGTCCAGCGAGGTACCGGTCATCTCACCGACCGCCTTGACGTGCCCGGCGTTCTCCGCGACCAGGGCGATCACGACGGGCAGCGCCACCAGCACCGCCGACCACTGGAAGGTGGGCCCGTGGAAGTGCGGGAGGCCGATCCAGTCGGCCCTGCCGACCCCGGACAGGTCCAGCCGCCAGTGGTCGCCGATCCTGCCGTCGGGGCCGACGGAGTGAATCCTGCCGAGGGTCCGGTCGAGCACCCAGGACAGCGCGTAGCCGAAGACCAGCCCGAGGAAGATCGCGATACGGGACCAGAAACCCCGCAGACAGACGACGGCCAGACCGGTGAACAGCATCGTCAGCAGCGCCGTCCACTGGTCCTGCGGCCAGTAGGTGGAGGCGGTCACCGGGGCCAGGTTGAAGCCGATCAGCATCACCACGGCGCCGGTCACGATCGGCGGCATCACGGCGTGGATGATCCGCGCCCCGAACCGCTGCACCGCCAGACCCACCAGGAACAGCACGACACCGACCACCAGCACCGCGCCGGTCACCGTGGCGCTCGTACCGCCCTGCGCGCGGATCACGGCCGCGACGCCGACGAACGACAGCGAGCAGCCGAGATAGCTGGGCACCCGGCCGCGCGTGGCGAGCAGGAAGATCACGGTCGCCACACCGGACATCATGATCGCCAGATTCGGGTCCAGACCCATGAGCACCGGAGCCACGAACGACGCCCCGAACATGGCGACCACGTGCTGCGCGCCCAGCCCCACCGTGCGCGGCCAGGTGAGCCGCTCGTCGGGGCGCACCACCGCTCCGGGCGCGGGGACCTTTCCGTCCCCGTGAAGTTTCCAGCGCACGCCGAGGTCCATGTGAGGGTTTCGCTTTCTCTGTACAGGAGGTGGGTCGCGCACCATTGTCCCGGCTCCCCGGGGGTTCCACGCCCCGACGACCGCCCTGACAACCCGCCCCGACCAGGCGATCTGAGCGGTCGCTTAGGATGAGGGGGGCCGCCACCGGCCCCGCACCCGAGCCAGGAGCCCACCCGTGACCGCCGAAGCCCCGACCGCCCCCGCCGCCTCCGACACCTCCGTCCGGGACGGCGTGCCGTACGGGCGGCTCGTCCCCGTCGCCGTGCACTTCGACGACCTCGACGCGTTCGGGCTGCTGCACAACGCCCGCTATCCGCTGCTCGTGGAGCGGGCGTGGACCGAGGTGCTGGCCGGACTCGGCTTCACCTTCGACGGCGACTGGGAGGCGGCGGGCGACGCGTGCAACGTGGTCCGCGAGCTGACCATCGGCTACGAGGCGCCGGTGAAGCGGGCGGGGGAGTACGCCGTCCACCTCTGGTTCGAGCGGCTCGGCTCCACGAGCCTCGGCTACGGCTTCCGGTTCTGCTCCGCCGACGGCGCCGAGACCTACGCGCGGGGCAGCCGGGTGCTGGTCCGTATCGAGGCGGGCAGCGGGCGCCCCACACCGTGGAGCGACGCGTTCAGGGACGCGGCTCGGGCACTCCTGCGGCCGGCCGGCTGACCTCCGCGCCCGTCCCGCCCCGCTCGGCGGTGCGCAGGACGCCCGCGAACAGCACGAGCCCGAGCGCCAGCGCGGTCACCACACCGAACGACACGACCAGACTGCTCGCCTGCGCCACCCCGCCGATCAGGCTCGGCGCGACCAGCCCCGAGGTGTACGTGATGGTGGCGACGCCCGCGATGGCCTGACTCGGGTTCGGCCCCGCGTGCCCGGCCGCCGCGAAACAGAGCGGTACGACCACGGCCATCCCCAGCCCCATCAGCGCGAACCCGGCCATCGCCACCGCCGGGTGCCCGGCCGCCACCACCAGCAGACCGCCCAGCACCGTGAGCACCCCGCCCCAGCGGACCGTGCGGACCGCGCCGAAGCGGTTCACCACCGCGTCACCCGCGATCCGGGCCACCGCCATCGTCAGCATGAACCCGGTGGTGCAGGCCGCCGCGAGCCCGGCCGAACTGTCCAGCCGGTCCCGCAGGAACACCGCCGACCAGTCCAGGCTGGCGCCCTCCGCGAACACCGCGCAGAAGCCGACGGCGCCGATCAGCAGCGCCGAGCGCGGCGGCAGCGCGAACCGGGGCGGCGGCTCCTCGTCGGCGGCGGGCTCCAGGTTCAGCACCCACGAACACGCCACCAGGCCCAGCACGGTGAGCGTCCCGGCGGCCAGCGCGTGGTGCAGCCGCGCGTCCGACCCCAGGTGCGCGGCGAGCGTGCCCGCCGCCGAACCCACCAGGGCGCCCGCGCTCCACATCCCGTGCAGCCCCGACATGATCGACCGGCCGAGCAGCCGCTCGATCTCCACGCCCAGCGCGTTCATCGCCACGTCCGACATGCCCGAGGTCGCCCCGTAGACGAACATCGCCGCGCACAGCCCGAGCATGTTCGGCGCCAGCGACGGCAGGGTCAGCGACAGCGTCCACAGCGCGAGCAGCCCGCGCAGCGCGGTCCGGCTGCCGAAGCGGTGACTGATCCGGCCCGCCAGCGGCATCGACACCGAGGCGCCGACCGCCGTGAACGCCAGCGAGAGCCCCAGCTGGCCCGCGCTGAGCGAGGCGTGCTCCTGAATCCACGGCACCCGGGTGGCGAAGGACCCCGTCACGGCGCCGTGCACCGCGAACACCGCCGCCACGGCGTACCGGGCGCGCTTCACCTCGGCCCGCGCGAACCCCACGTCACCCATCGTCCAGTCCCTCCCGGCACCACACCTCATCCGCGTCCCCGCGGCACCGCCGTAAACTATCAGGGTCCCTTCCTGATGAATAGGGACCGAACCCGCCGTACGCGTCTGGGAGGATGCCCGTCATGCCCGCCTCACCGAGCACCGCACGGACCATCAACGACCGGCACGCCCTCCGGCTGCTCCAGAGTGAAGGCCCGTTGACGGCAGGGCAGTTGAAGCAGCTCACCGGGTTGTCCCGGCCCACCGTCGCGGACCTCGTGGAACGGCTCACCGCCTCCGGTCTGGTCACCGTGGTGGGGGAGTCCGGCGAGCAGCGGCGCGGCCCCAACGCCCGGCTCTACGGCCTGGTCGCGGACCGCGCGCAGCTCGCCGCGCTCGACGTCCGCACCGGGGGAGCGGTCGTCCTCGTCTCCGACCTGCTCGGCCGGGTGCTGGCCGAGGCGTCCGTGCCGATCGGCGGCGACACCGGGACCGGACCGGCGGTGGAGCAGGTGGTCGCCGCCGTCGAACGCACCGTCAAGGAGGCGGGCGCCGACCGGCTGCACACCGTCGGCATCGGCGCCCCCGGCCTGATCGACCCGGCCACCGGCGACCTCCGCGACTCCGGCGGGCTGCCCGCCTGGCACCGCAGGCTCGCCGCCGCCCTCCAGGAACGGCTGCCCGAGGCCCGCGTCACCGTGGAGAACGAGACCAACCTCGCCGCGCTGGCCGAACAGCGCGAGGGCGCCGCCCGCGACCGGGACACCTTCGTGCTGCTCTGGCTCGGGCACGGGGTCGGCGCCGCCGTCGTCCTGGACGGCCGTCTGCGCCGGGGTGCCTCCGGCGGCACCGGCGAGATCGGCTTCCTCCCGGTCCCCGGCACCGCCTCGCTGCCCTCGGCCACCGACTGCGACGGCGGTTTTCACTCCCTCGCCGGTGCGGCGGCCCTCGGTGCGCTCGCCCGCGGACTCGGCCTGCCCGCGCCGGAGAACACGGACGGGCCGGGGGTGGCGGTGCTGGTGCGGGAGGCTGCGGAGGGCGGCGCCGGGGAGGGCGCTCCGCCCGCTGCCCACGCCCGCTTCCTGGACGCCCTCGCCGACCGGGTCGCCCTCGGTGCCGCCTCCGTCGTCTCCATCCTCGACCCCGGCTGCGTGGTGCTCGGCGGTGAGATCGGGCAGGCCGGGGGAACGGCCCTGGCCGAGCGGGTGGCGGACCGGCTGGCACGGATGTCCCCGCTGGTCACAGAGGTGCGACCCGGTGAACTCGGCGGCGCCGCCGTGCTGCGCGGGGCGCTGCTGACGGCGCGGGACCGGGCGCAGGACGCGCTGTTCGCGCCGGTGTAGAAGACACGTCGTACGCGTCGCGTCGTACCGCGTTGGGCGACCCGGCGGCGGGCAAGGGCCGTCGTCACCGCCACCGGGCCGTCCGCACCCTAAGAGGACTAGACCAGTCAGGTCAATGGGTCCGTACCAAGCGCGACCCGCTTGCGGCACAAGCGAGTTGACCGGCCCGAGGGCACCCCGTGAGAGGCGCGGCGCGCGGGGTGATCCAGGCCACACGGCCCGCCTGTCGGTCCGGCGGTCCGGCGTGGCACACTGGCCGGGTACCAGAAGCAGCGCACTCCGGGGTCGGTGAAAGTCCGAACCGGCGGTTACAGTCCGCGACCCGGCCGCCTCCAGCGGCCGGTTGACCAGGTGAAATTCCTGGACCGACGGTTAAAGTCCGGATGGGAGGCAGTGCGCGGCGGGCGGGCATTCCCTGAGTGCGCGCCGCCGTCTTCGGGTTCGTCCGTCTCGGCGGACGGGTCCGCCTTCGGCGTCGCCCCCGGTGTGCTCACCCGTTTCACTCTGTCGTCATCGACAGGCCCCGGAGTCCGTGCCCGCACAGGGAGGACTCGGGAAGTGTTCACCGGAATCGTCGAAGAGCTGGGTGAGGTCACCGCCGTCGAGAATCTCGGCGACGCCTCCCGTTTCAGGCTCCGCGGCCCCCTCGTCACCAAGGACGCGCGGCACGGCGACTCGATCGCCGTGAACGGTGTCTGCCTCACCGTCGTGGACCGCACGGGCGACGAGTTCACCGCCGACGTGATGGCCGAGACGCTCGACCGGTCCAGCCTCGGCGCCCTCGCCGTCGGCTCCCGCGTCAATCTGGAGCGCCCCACCGCCGTGGGCGCCCGGCTCGGCGGGCACATCGTGCAGGGCCATGTGGACGGCACCGGCCAGGTCCTGGCCCGTACCCCCTCGGAGCACTGGGAGATCGTCAGGGTCTCCCTCCCCACCCCCCTCGCGCGCTACGTCGTGGAGAAGGGCTCCATCACGGTGGACGGCATCAGCCTCACCGTCGTGGAAGCGGGCGCCGACTTCTTCACCGTCAGCCTCATCCCCACCACGCTCGCCCTGACCACGCTCGGCCACAAGCAGCCCGGCGACCCGGTCAACCTCGAAGTGGACGTCATCGCCAAGTACGTGGAGCGGCTGCTCGCGGCCGGAACGGAGACCGCCCGGTGAACCCGCTCGACGCGCTGAACTCCGAGGCGTTCGTCCTCCTCGGCCAGCACATCCTCTGGTCCGACATGATCGGCAACACCCTGGGCCTCGCCGCCCTCGCCCTCGGCTGGCGGCGCTCCCTGTGGAGCTGGCCGGTGCAGTTCGTCTCCGGACTCGTCCTGTTCGCCGCCTTCTTCGGCCACCTCACCGGCAGCGCGGGCAAGCAGGCCGTCGTCATGGCCGTCGCCGTCTACGGCTTCCGGCAGTGGCGCCGCACCGGGGGCACGGGCGGGACCGACCGGATAGCGCCCCGGTTCGCCACCTGGCGCGAGCGCGCCGCCATGCTCGGTGCGGCGGCCCTCGGCACCGTCGCCGTCGCCGCGCTCTTCACCGCCCTCCCCAAGCTGTCCTGGGACCCCTGGCCGGACGCGTACATCTTCGTCGGCACCATCGTCGCCATGTACGCCCAGGCCAAGGGCATGGTCGAGTTCTGGTTCGCCTGGCTGCTCGTCGATCTCGTCGGCGTCCCCCTCAACTTCGCCTCCGGCTACGCCTTCTCCGGTTTCGTCTACGTCATCTACGGCGCGCTCGTCCTGTGGGGCATGCGCGACTGGTGGCTGCGCTCCCGCCAGGGACAGCGGCCCGTCCTGGAAGGAGCGCCCGCATGACCTCCACCCTGCTGCACGACCCGGACGCCCCCGGCGCGCTGCGCCTCGACCCCGTCGAGCGGGCCGTCGCCGACATCGCCGCCGGGCGCCCGGTCGTCGTCGTGGACGACGAGGACCGCGAGAACGAGGGCGACCTCGTCATCGCCGCCGAGAAGGCCACCCCCGAGATCGTCGCGTTCATGATGAGCGAGTGCCGGGGCCTGATCTGCGTCCCGATGGAGGGCGCCGAACTCGACCGGCTGCTGCTGCCGCAGATGGTCCAGGACAACACCGAGTCCATGAAGACCGCGTTCACCGTCTCCGTGGACGCCTCCGCCGCGCACGGCGTGAGCACCGGTATCTCCGCCGCCGACCGCGCCACCACCCTGCGGCTCCTCGCGGACGGCGCCGCCGGGCCCGAGGACTTCGTCCGCCCCGGCCACGTCTTCCCGCTGCGCGCCCGGCCCGGCGGTGTCCTCACCCGCGACGGGCACACCGAGGCCGCCGTCGATCTGGCCCGGCTCGCCGGACTCCGCCCGGCCGGGGCCATCGTGGAGATCGCCGGGGAGGACGGCCGGATGCTCCGGCTGCCCGAACTGGTGCCGTTCGCCCGCAAGCACGGCCTGACGATCATCTCCATCGCGGACCTGATCGCGTACCGCCGGGGCGCCGAGCCCACCGTCCGGCGCGAGGCCGTCACCGCCCTGCCCACCCGGCACGGCACCTTCACCGCGTACGGCTACCGGGCCGCCGACGGCGTTGAGCACGTCGCCCTCGTCCACGGCGAGATCGGGGACGGCGAGGACGTCCTCGTCCGCGTCCACTCCGAATGCCTCACCGGCGACGTGTTCGCCTCCCTGCGCTGCGACTGCGGCCCCCAGCTCGACACCGCCCTCGCCCGCGTCCAGGAGGAGGGCCGGGGCGTGGTCGTCTATCTGCGCGGCCACGAGGGACGCGGCATCGGCCTGATGTCCAAGCTGCGCGCCTACGCCCTCCAGGAGCAGGGCCACGACACCCTCGACGCCAACCTCGAACTCGGCCTGCCCGCCGACGCCCGCGACTACGGCGCCGGTGCCCGGATGCTCGCCGACCTCGGGGTGCGCAGCATCCGCCTTATGACGAACAACCCCGACAAGACCGAGGCGCTGCTCCGGCACGGCATCGCGGTCGGCGGGCGCGAACCGATGCCGGTCAAGGCCGGTGCGGACAACCTGCGGTACCTGCGCACCAAGCGCGACCGCATGGGGCACGATCTGCCCTGGCTGGACACGCCCGCCGGGTCCGCCTGCGGCAACCAGTGAGCGGAACTTCCCAGCACAGCACTCTTCGGCACAGAATCCCGTCAGCACGGAATCCGTCAGCACGGCACTCGTCCGTACAGAACTCGCAAGGAGAACAGTGAGCGGCAAGGGCGCACCCGAGGTGTCCGTATCGAACGCGAGTGACCTCCGGGTCGCCGTCATCGCGGCGCGGTGGCACGAGAAGGTGATGGACGGTCTGGTGAACGGCGCCCTGCGCGCCCTGCACGACCTCGGCATCGACGAACCCACCCTGATCAGGGTCCCCGGCAGCTTCGAACTGCCGGTCGCCGCCAAGGTCCTCGCCGGACGCGGCTACGACGCGGTCGTCGCCCTCGGTGTCGTCATCCGCGGCGGCACCCCGCACTTCGACTACGTCTGCCAGGGCGTCGCCCAGGGCCTCACCCAGGTGTCCGTGGAGACCGGGGTGCCCGTCGGCTTCGGCGTGCTGACCTGCGACACCGAGGACCAGGCGCTGGACCGGGCCGGTGTCGAGGGCTCCAGCGAGGACAAGGGGCACGAGGCGGTCACCGCCGCCGTCGCCACCGCGGCCACACTCCGCTCGGTGTCCGAACCCTGGCACTGAGCAGCGGCCCGTACCGCGTAGGGTGGGCAGCACCATGTCCAAGAAGACGTTCGAGGAGCTGTTCACCGAGCTCCAGCAGAAGGCCGCCACCGGCGACCCCGCCACCTCCCGCACCGCCGAACTGGTCGGCAAGGGCGTCCATGCCATCGGCAAGAAGGTCGTCGAGGAGGCCGCCGAGGTCTGGATGGCCGCCGAGTACGAGGGCAAGGACGCGGCGGCCGAGGAGATCTCGCAACTGCTGTACCACGTCCAGGTGATGATGGTCGCGCGCGGCATCTCCCTGGACGACGTCTACGCCCACCTCTGACATCCCCCGCAGAGTCGAACCCCCCTCTCCACGCAAAGGAAGCCGACCTCATGCTGCGCATCGCCGTCCCCAACAAGGGTTCCCTCTCCGGCCCTGCGGCGGACATGCTGCATGAGGCCGGCTACCAGCAGCGCCGGGAGTCCAAGGAACTGCGGATCGTGGACCCGGTCAACGAGGTGGAGTTCTTCTACCTCCGCCCCCACGACATCGCCGTCTACGTCGCCACCGGCCGCCTGGACATCGGCATCACCGGCCGCGACCTGCTGCTGGACTCGGCCGCCGACGCCACCGAGATCCTCCCCCTCGGCTTCGCCCGCTCCACGTTCCGCTTCGCGGCCAAGCCCGGCACCGTGGCGAGCGTCGCCGACCTGGCCGGGAAGACCGTCGCCACCTCCTACGAGGGCGTCGTCTCCGGCCACCTCGCGGAGCACGGCGTGGACGCCTCCGTCGTCCACCTGGACGGCGCGGTGGAGACCGCGATCGAACTGGGCGTCGCGGAGGCCGTCGCGGACGTGGTGCAGACCGGCACCTCGCTGCGGAACGCGGGCCTGGAGATCTTCGGCGAGCCGATCATGACGTCCGAGGCGATCGTGATCCGCCGCACCGGCGCCCCCCTCGACGACCCCAAGATCCAGCAGTTCCTCCGCCGCCTCCAGGGCGTCCTGGTCGCCCGGACCTACGTGATGATGGACTACGACTGCCGGGTCGAGCAGCTGGAGAAGGCCGTCGCGCTCACCCCCGGTCTGGAGTCCCCGACCGTCTCCCCGCTGCACAACGAGGGCTGGGTCGCCGTCCGCGCGATGGTCCCGGCCGGAGAGGCGCAGCGCATCATGGACGACCTCTACGACATCGGCGCCCGCGCCATCCTGACCACGGCCATCCACGCCTGCCGTCTCTGAGAGGCCGCACCCGTCATGTCCGACTTGCCCGCGCTGCCCGTCACCTTCCGGCCCGGCCACACCCGCGCCGTGCTGCTCACCGCCGGAGCGGCGATCTTCCTGGTCATCTCCGGGGTCGCCCTGCTGCTGGAGCAGCTCGGACCGGGGGAGCGGCTCAGCTTCGTCGTCACCGGCGCCCTGCTGTTCTGGGTGCTCGCCCAGCTCGCCCGGGTGAAGGTCGTCGCGGACGACTCCGGGGTGACCGTAGTGAACATCGTCACGCGGCGCCGTCTCGCCTGGGCCGAGATCGTCCAGGTGAACCTCCGTCCGGGGGACCCCTGGGTGTTCCTCAACCTCAGCGACGGCACCAGCCTGCCCGCGCTGGGCATCCAGCCGGGCATCGCCAAACAGCGTGCCATCACCGACGCGCGGGCCCTCAGGGATCTCACCGAGGCACGCGCCAGGGTCCTGTCGGGGGAAGACCGGGGCTGAATCGGGGTCGCTCCGCCTGCCACACCTGGCCGGTTGTTGACTAATCTGGTGGGGAGGGCGCGAGCGACGCGCCTTCACCCCTGCCGCCCCGAAGGCGCCGGGGGTTTCCTGCGACCCGAGGAGTGACTCCCTCCAGCGATGGACGGATCGTCCTGTAGTACCTGCGCCGCCCCCCACCGGTCCCACGGCGAGGCGGCGGCATCATGACCATCCCCCTGCTGCTGCTCGCGGCAGCGTTCCTGCTGATCCTGGCCAACGGGTTCTTCGTCGCCGCCGAATTCGGCCTGGTGACCGTGGAGCGCCCGGAGGCCGAGCAGGCGGCCGCCGACGGCGACAAGCGCGCCGGCACGGTCGTCGAGGCGCTGAAGGAACTCTCCTTCCAGCTCTCCGGCACCCAGCTCGGCATCACCATCACCTCCCTGGTCGTCGGCATGCTCGCCGAACCCGCGCTGGCCGAGCTGCTGCACGGCCCGATCGCGGCGCTCGGCCTGCCCGGCGGCGCGGTCTCCGGCATCGCGGTCGTCGTCGGCATGCTGCTGGCCTCCGCCCTGCAGATGGTGGTCGGTGAACTCGTACCGAAGAACTGGGCCGTGTCCCGGCCGCTCCAGGTCGCGCGCTTCGTCGCCGGCCCGCAGCACCAGTTCGCCCGCCTCTTCCGCCCGGTGATCGCCGTGCTCAACACGGTCGCCAACCGGCTGGTCCGCTCGCTCGGCGTGGAACCCGCCGAGGAGCTGGCCTCCGCCCGCACCCCCGGCGAGCTGGTCTCCCTGGCCCGGCACTCCGCGCAGGCGGGCGCCCTGGAGCAGGACACCGCCGACCTGTTCGTGCGGACCCTCTCGCTCGGCGACCTCACCGCGCAGCATGTGATGACCCCCCGTGTGAAGGTCAGCGCGCTGCAGGACACGGCGACCGCCGAGGACGTCGTCAACCTCACCCGTGCCACCGGCCTGTCCCGCTTCCCCGTCTACCGGGAGAAGATCGACGAGGTCGTCGGCATGGCCCATCTGAAGGACGCGCTCGCGGTGCCCGTGCACGACCGGCTGCGCACCCCCGTCGGCCGGATCGCCCGCAAGGCCCTCCTGGTCCCGGAGACGCTGCCCGTCCAGCCCCTGCTGGCCCGGCTGCGCAGCGAGCAGCCCATCGCCGTCGTCGTGGACGAGTACGGCGGCACGGCCGGGGTGGTCACCCTGGAGGACATCGTCGAGGAGCTCGTCGGCGAGGTCCGCGACGAGCACGACGCCAAGGACGTGCCCGAACTGGCCCCCGCCCCGCCCGAGGACGGCCGTCCCGCCTGGGACGTGGACGGCGGCTGCCGGGT
Organism: Streptomyces corallincola; assembly: GCF_019104725.1. Classification (GTDB taxonomy): domain Bacteria; phylum Actinomycetota; class Actinomycetes; order Streptomycetales; family Streptomycetaceae; genus Streptomyces; species Streptomyces corallincola. The sequence goes on from NZ_JAHRXF010000009.1 coordinate 110,487, forward strand.
GGACGCCCTGCTCCGCATCGGCCTGGACGTGCCCGAGGGGCCGTACGAGACGGTCGCCGGACTCGTGGCCGACCTGCTCGGCCGCATCCCGGCGCCCGGCGACCGGGCCGAGCTGCCCGGCTGGCGGCTCGCCGTCCGCCAGGTCGGCCACTACCGCGCCGAACGTGTCCGCCTGGTCCGTACGGTCCCGGTGACCGATCTCGTGGAGGCGGTCCGATGAGCCTGCTCCAACTGGTCTTCGCCGGGCTGCTGGTGCTCGCCAACGGCTTCTTCGTCGGCGCCGAGTTCGCGCTCGTCTCCGTCCGCCGCAGCCAGATCGAACCGCTCGGCACCGCCCGCGCCCGTCAGGTCGTGCACGGCCTGGAACGGCTGCCGCAGATGATGGCCGCCGCCCAGTTCGGCATCACCGTCTGCTCGCTGACCCTCGGCGCGGTCGCGGAACCCACCGTGGCGCAGCTGCTGGAGCCGCTGTTCGAGGCGGTCCACCTGCCCGAGGGCATGATCCACCCGCTCGGCTACGTCATCGCGCTCGCCGCCGTGGTCTTCTTCCACCTGGTGATCGGGGAGATGGTCCCGAAGAACCTGGCGATGGCCGCGCCGGAGAAGGCCGCGCTCTGGCTGAGCCCCGGCCTGGTCGCGTTCGCCCGGATCTGCCGCCCGATCACGGTGGCCCTCGGCGCCTGCGCGCAGGGCATCCTGCGGCTGTTCCGGGTCGAGCCCAAGGACGAGGTCGAGGCCGTCGTCACCAGCGAGCAGCTCAACCGCCTGCTGGAGGACTCCGGCCAGGCCGGACTGCTCGGCCCCGAGGAGCGCGAGCGCCTGGAGGACGCGCTGGAACTGGGCTCCCGCCCGGTCACCGACGTCCTGCTGCGCCGCGAGTCCCTGGTCACCGTCACCCCCGCGGTCACGCCGGGGGAGATCGTCGAGCTGACCGCCCGCACCGGCTACTCCCGCTTCCCGGTCGCCGCCGGGTCCGGCGCCTTCATGGGGTACGTCCACGTCAAGGACGTCCTCGACCTGGAGGACTCCGACCGGGCGGTCCCGCAGCAGATCTGGCGCCCGATGACCGTGCTCCGCGCGGAACTCCCGCTGGACGACGCGCTCACCGTGATGCGCCGGGCGGCCACCCATCTGGCCCAGGTGGCGGACGCCTCCGGGCGCGTCCTCGGTCTGGTCGCGCTGGAGGACGTCCTCGAACTCCTGGTGGGCGAGGTCCGCGACCCCGCCCACCGGCAGGCACCCAAGGCGCACCTGCTCCAGCCCCGCCCGACCGGGGACCCCGAGGAGGCGATGGCGTAACGGGCCGACGGCCCGGCGGCGCGGCGGAGGGCCGGGGTTCCACGGAACCCCGGCCCTCCGCTCATCCCGCCGCCGGGCCGTGCGGACCGCGCCCCGACAGCACCTCGCCGTACGCCTGCATCAGGTCCGGCAGCCGCAGCGTCGCCAGATCGTCCCGCGACAGCACACCGGGATACACGGACAGCCGCAGATCCCGGTACGCGCAGCTCTTCTCGTACAGGGTGCGCAGGAACCGCCCGTTGCCCAGCTCGTCCAGCCAGCCCTGCTCCACGACATGCCCGGCGACCGATCTCAGCTCGTCCAGCGCCTCGTCGTCCCAGACGTCGCCGTTCTCCGCCGCGAGCACCGTGCCGATCTCCGACAGCTCGCCCGGCCGGTACGACGGGAAGTCCACCCGCGTCGTGAACCGCGACGACAGTCCGGGGTTGGCGGCCAGCAGCCGGTCCATGCCCTCCGGATATCCGGCCAGGATCACCACCAGATGGTCCCGGTTGTCCTCGGCGCGCTTCAGCAGCACCTGCAACGCCTCGTCGCCGTACGCGTCGCCCTTGCCGTAACCGGAGTTGGACAGGGAGTACGCCTCGTCCACGAAGAGGACACCGCCGATCGCGGAGTCGATCAGCTCGTTCGCCTTCACCGCCGTCTGGCCCAGATACTCCCCGACCAGATCGGCCCGCTGCGCCTCCACCAGATGGTCACCGCCGAGCAGCCCCAGCGCGTAGAACACCCGGCCCAGGATGCGGGCCACCGTGGTCTTGCCGGTGCCCGAGGGCCCGGAGAAGACGAAGTGCCGTTTCGGCGGCTGCACCGGCAGCCCCTGCCCGGCCCGCAGCCGGGCCATGTTCAACTGCGCCGACAACGCCTTGACCTGCCGCTTGACCGGATCGAGGCCCACCATCCGCTCCAGCTGCGCGAGCGCCTCCTCCAGCAGCACCGGATCGGTCGGCCCGGCGGGCAGCGTCGTGGCCGGACCCCGCCGCACCCGCACCAGCGGATCACCGGCCGAGGGCAGCGGACCCGTCGGCAGCTCCGGCTCCGGCAGCCGCAGGTCCCGCCCCTCGCCGCCGAACAGCGGGTCGAGCACGTCCTGCCCGTCCACGTCCGCGCCGATCCCGCTCAGGGTGATCGCCGCGAAGTCCGCCGGATCGTCGTACCCGTCGCCCTCCGCGATGGCGGCGAGCCGGGCCGAGGTGTCCATGAACGCCGGGTCCACCCGGTGCACCGCCCGGTACAGCGGCAGCGCGGCGGCACTGCGCCCGGTGCCCTCGTGCGCCCGCGCCAGCCAGTACCGCAGCTCCTTGCGCTGCGGCTGCTCGCTGCGGCACCGCATCAGCGCGGCGGCCAGCAGCGGTTCGGCCTGCCCGTACATCTCCAGGCGGACCCGCGCCATCCCGCCGAACAGGCCCGCCTCGATGCCGAGCAGCGCGTCGTTCAGCAGCGGATCGGTGTGCCGGACCAACTGGTCCCAGTCCTTGACCAGATACGAGCGGCACGCGTGCAGGAAGCGGACCTGCGGATCGGCGTCCACCGGGGGCAGCGCGGCCAGCGCCCGGTCCAGCTCCGGCACATGGCGGCCGTCCAGCCAGTGCGAGGCGTACGCCAGCAACAGATCCCGCTCCCGCTCCAGCACCGGCTGCACCCACCAGCCCAGCCAGTACCAGGAGTTGAGGGCCCGGCCGTGCCGCTCGCGCTGCTCGCCGAAGCGTTCGCGGTGCTCGTACATCCGCAGCAGCGCGGTCGTCGTGTCGATGCGCAGCGCGTGCAGGCCCAGCCAGGCGTCCGCCATCGCCGGGTCCATCCGCACCGCGGCGCGGAACTCCTCCTCCGCCTGCGGATACGCGCCCATCGTGTAGGCGTCCACGCCCCGCAGCCAGGCCAGCTCCGCCGGGGCCTCCGGGCCCCGCATGCCGAAGTCCATCCCGTCCCCCCACAGAACCACATGCCCCGTCGGAACACCGCCGGACCGGCGCCCGACGGCCGCCACGGCCGAACACACCTGCCGCGGACCGGAGTTGCAGGTGCGAGGCAGCCGCTCGACGGTCGCACCGAGGGCATCGTACCCGCGCGGGGACCGGCCACCCCAGGTCCGTACGAGCCGTTCCCCGAGGTGGGAGCACACGGGGCGCACTCGCCGGATGTGACGGTGCGTGACCGGATGGGTGCGGGAAGCGCACCCGGAGGGCGTGCGGGCAGAACGAAGCCCCCGGTCACGGGGGAACGACCGGGGGCTTCGTGTCAGCGGGGCGGCTCCGAATCGCCGCACATCGAGAACGTAAATCCTGGACTGCCCGGTGGTCAAGGATGGTTGGAGCGGGCAAGGAAGTTGTCACGCAAGGGTCTTCACCGGGTTGGCGCACCGCCGACAGTCAGTCACGCTCCGTCACGCGTTGGTCCCGGCTGGGTCGCCGCACCGGCCCCGGCAGCACCTCGTACCCCTCCGGCGACTGCCGCACCAGCAGATCGGCATGGGGGCGCGAGGGATCGGCGGCGAAGTGCGCGCGCTCCGCCTCGACCCAGCCGTCCCAGAACTCCCGCTGGGCCGCGCCGTCCCGCTGTCTGCCCCGCGCCCACGCCTCCTCCTCGGGCAACTCCATCCACAGCAGCCGGGCCAGCACCGGCCGCAGCGCCCGCCGTCCGGCGCCGACGCCCTCCACCAGCACCACCGGTGCGGGCCGCAGCGGGCGCGGCGGACCGAACGCGCGGGCCGTCCAGTCGTAGCGGGGGCAGTGGGCGGTCTCCCCGCGGGAGAACGGGCCGAGGACGTCGGCCGCGAGCCGCCCGGTCCAGTCGAAGAGGTGGTCGTGGCTGGCGACGTCGTCCAGCCGCAGCACCGGCGCCCCGTCCAGCGCGGCGGCCAGCCGCACAGCGAACGTGGACTTCCCCGACCCGGCGTGCCCGTCGATCCCGACCAGCCGGACCGGCCCGAGGGAGGGCGGCAGCCCGCGCAGCAGCGCGGCGAGATCGTGCACGGCGGTTCCAGGAGGGTGGCGGGGGGACGTGTCCCCGCAGCCTACCGCTGTACCGCACCAGGCCGGTGTGCGCACGAGGCGTCGGCGCCGTACTCCCGCTGAACGGGCGGGACTTGACGAGGTGGCCGCACTCGACCCCGTCCGACCGGCGCCGGTCCGGCCGCACCCGGCCGGACCGTGCCCCCGCCCTGCCAGGAACGGGAGATTCCGGTCGGTGCGGCCCCCGGCGCCCGTGGCGTCGGCCCGGCGCCGGGGGCCGCCTCGGCCATCGCCTCCGTTTCCACCGGATCACGCCAGTGGAGCAGACCAATATTGGTGGGCGCGCCATGCGCCGAAGTGCTGGCAGGGGCATGCCGTCGGGCTCCATAGTTGGGGCGCACACGTCACCGGACCAGCAACGTCACCGGACCTTCGGGGGTAACCGCGCCCATGAGCAGAGCACAGCAGCCGTCCCGCCGTTCCGTCCTCGCCGCGACCGTGGCCGCCGCCGTCGCCTGCGGGACCGTACCCGCGGCGGCGGCGACCGCCGAGACCGGGAAGCCCGTGCCCCACGAACCCCGCCACCCCCGGCACCCCCGGCACCACGGGCCGTCCCGCCCGATCGAGTACCACGCCTGGACCGAGCACGCCGACTGGCGCTCCGGCACCGCGCAGGGCGTGCGTGCCGTGGACGGCGACCGCCCGGCGGTCGAGATCGCCACGCCCGCCGGACGCACCGACTACACCGACCCGCACACCGGCACCACCGCCACCTGGGAGTACGCCACCTGGACCTCCCCGGTGCACAAGCTCACCGTGCCCGCCACCGAGGTCATCGCCTCCTGGAACGCGCACACCCCGCCCGGCACCTGGCTCCAGACCGAGCTGACCGGCACCTACTCCGACGGCACCGCCGCCCCCTGGTACGTCATGGGCCGCTGGGCCGCCGGTGACGAGGACATCAGGCGCACCTCCGTGGACGGCCAGAGCGACGGCAAGAGCTCGATCTGGACGGACACCTTCGCCATCGACGACGCCGACAGCGGCCTGCGCCTCACGTCGTACCGGCTCCGCCTGACGCTGTACCGCAAGCCCGGCACCACGCTCACCCCGGCCGTGTGGCGGGTCGGCGCGATGGGCTCCGACATCCCCGACCGCTTCACCGTGCCCGCATCCACCCCGCACCCCGCCCGCGAACTGGCCGTCCCGCGCTTCTCGCAGGAGATCCACAAGGGCCAGTACCCGGAGTACGACAACGGCGGCGAGGCGTGGTGCAGCCCCACCTCCTCGACGATGATCATCGAGTACTGGGGCGGCCGTCTCACCCCCGCGCAACTCGCCTGGGTGGACCCCTCCTACGCCGACCCCCAGGTCTGCAACGCGGCCCGGTACACCTACGACGCCCAGTACGAGGGCTGTGGCAACTGGCCGTTCAACGCGGCCTACGCGGCGACCTTCGACGGCCTCCAGGGCGTCGTCACCCGGCTCGCCTCGCTGAACGACCTGGAGAGCCTGGTCGCGGCCGGTATCCCGGTCGTCACCTCCCAGTCGTTCCTGAAGACGGAGCTGACCGGCGCCGGGTACGGCACCTCCGGCCACCTGATGACCGTCATCGGCTTCACCCCGGCCGGTGACGTGATCGCCAACGACCCGGCGTCCCCCGACGACAACGCCGTCCGGCGCGTCTACCAGCGGCGCGAGTGGGAGAACATCTGGCTGCGGACCAAGCGCTACAACGCCACCGGCGCGGTCGCCTCCGGCACCGGCGGGGTCTGCTACCTGTACTTCCCGGCCCGTCCGACGGCCGCCCAGCGCAGGGCGCTCGAAGCGGTGGGCGTGCGCTGATCCGGTGCGGCCGGGGCGGTGCCTGTGAGCAACGTCTCGGCCGCGGAGGCCGTCGCGGATGGCATGGTGGAGGGATGGGTGGGGGATTCATCCCGTTACGTCCGACCTCTGTGAGACACACATGACCGCACAGCCCGCCACCGCCCCCCGCGCCCGCACCGGCGGCCCCCGCGACGACCGCCCCCAGTACCTGGAGCACGTGCTGGGCTGGGTGCTGGTCGCGGTGATCGCCATGCTGGTGACCCAACTGGGCCTGCTCTGACGGGGAGAGTCCGTCCCTCGGCGCGCTCTCGGCGGCACGGCGGTGCTCTGCCATACTGCGCATGTCCCGCCGACCTCCCAGACCAGGGTCGAAAAGTGAACATGCGTCAAGAGAGCGCCGCCGCACTCCCCACGCCGCGCGGCACCGAACGCTCGGCGGCGCGGCGCGCCGAACTGATCGCCATCGGGCGGAAGTTGTTCGCCGACACGTCCTACGACGCCTTGTCGATGGACGACATCGCCCGCCAGGCACACGTCGCCAAGGGCCTGATCTACTACTACTTCCAGTCCAAACGCGGCTATTACCTGGCGATCATCCAGGACTCCGTCGCGGGTCTGGTCTCCTTCGCCGCGAGCGGCCTCGAACTCCCCGCCGTGGACCGCCTGTACCGCACCATCGACGGCTACCTCCGCTACGCCGAGCACCACCACGCCGCCTACCGCGCCATCGTCAGCGGCGGGGTCGGCTTCGACGCCGAGGTGCACGCGATACGCGACGGAGTGCGCGAGGCCGTCGTCGCCACCATCGCCGAGGGCGCCTACGGAGGTGCCGAGATGTCCCCGCTCGCCCGTACCGGCCTGCTGGTCTGGGTGTGCGGCGTGGAGGGCGCCACCCTGGACTGGATATCCCGCCCCGAACTCTCCCGCGACGCCCTGTGCGAGCTGCTGGTCAAGAGCCTCGGCGGCACGCTCCGGGCCATCGGGGAACTGGACCCGGCCTTCCCGGCCCCGCCCCCGGCCCGCCGCGACACCTGACCTGCGGGGGAGTGGACGCCGCAGGGGCGGAGACCGCCGTGGCCCCCGCCCCCCTCGGTGCACATGAAGTGCCCTGCTCTCCAGGTCAGTTGACCGCGTGGATCAGCTCACCGTCGGGTGTGTCGCCGCTCAGCTCCCAGACGAAGGTGCCGCCGAGGCCCTGCGCGTCCTTGTACGCCATCTTGGTGCCGATGGTCGCGGGGGTGTCGTAACTCCACCAGTCGTTGCCGCACTTGGCGTAGGCGGTGCCGCCGACGGTGCCGGTGGCCGGGCACTTGGTCTTCAGCACCTTGTAGTCGTCGATGCCGGGTTCGACGGTGCCGGTGGCCGGTCCGGTCGCGGTGCCGCCGGGGGCGTCCTGCGTGACACCGGTCCAGCCGCGCCCGTAGAAGCCGATGCCGAGCAGCAGCTTCCCGGCCGGGATGCCGAGGCCCTTCAGCTTGGCGATGGTGGACGCCGAGTCGAAGCCCTGCTTCGGGATGCCCTCGTAGGCGTTCAGTGGCGAGTGCGGCGCCGTCGGCCCGGCCGCGTCCCAGGCGCCGAAGTAGTCGTACGTCATCGGGTTGTACCAGTCCACGTACTGTGCGGCGCCCGCGTAGTCGGCGGCCTCGATCTTGCCGCCGTCGGAGGCGTCGGCGGTGATCGCGGCGGTCACCAGCGACGAGCCGAACTTCGCGCGCAGCGCGGCCAGTACGTCACGGAAGGCGTCCCGGCCGCTGGCGTCGCAGGTGTTGCCGCAGGCGTTCGGGTACTCCCAGTCGATGTCGATGCCGTCGAACACCCCTGCCCAGCGCGGGTCGTTGACGAGGTCGTAGCAGGACTGGGCGAACGCGGCCGGGTCCTTGGCCGCCTCGCCGAACCCGTTGGACCAGGTCCAGCCGCCGAAGGACCACAGCACCTTCAGACCGGGGTGCTTCTTCTTCAGCTTGAGGATCTGGTTGAAGTTGCCGCGCAGCGGCTGGTCCCAGGTGTCCGCGACGCCGTCCACGGACTCGTCGGCGGTGTAGGCGCGGTCGGTCGCCGGATAGGCGTCGCCCATCGCGCACTTGCCGCCGGTCACGTTGCCGAACGCGTAGTTGATGTGGGTCAGCTTGTCCGCGGAGCCCGACGTGTCGATGTTCTTCACGTAGTACTTGCGGTCGTAGGTGCCCCATTCGGTGAAGTAGCCGACGACGCGGGAACCGGCCTGTGCCTGTGGGGAGGCGGGGGCGGTCCGGGCGTCGGCGGTGGCCGTGCCCGCGCCGGCCAGCAGTCCGGCGCCGAGGGCGACGGAACAGGCGGCGGCGACGAGCGCCCGCGTACGGGCGCGGGGACGGACGGGAAGACGCATCGGGTTGCTCCTCGTGGGGGGATTGGGGGGAGAACGCGCCGATTGGCATGAACGCGGTAAAGCGTTGGCAAGGACAGTAGGAGGACTAGACCATTACGTCAATGGTTCGGACCATCTCCGCCCCGCCCCCGGCACCCCGCGAACCGTCCTGAAGTAAGCGGTCGTTAACTGGTGACGTGGGGTTCCCGATCGGGCATACTCACGGCACAGCCGCTGGTCAACAGCGTCCGAGACCCGGAAGCGGGACCCGCGGCCCACCCCGGAACGAACAGGCGGAGCCGCCCCACCCGAGGCACGCCCGCCGTTGTGCCCGCACAGTGAGGAGACCGACGCCATGTCCGACCGCGACCGGCCGCCGGTGGAGCGTCAGCTGCCGTCCGAGGAGGCGGGCGACCTGCTCGCGCTCGTCCGTGACATCGCCGAGCGCGAGGTCGCGCCGAGGGCGGCCGAGGAGGAGGAGACCGGCCGCTTCCCGCGCGAGGTGTTCGACGTGCTCTCGCGGGCGGGCCTGCTGGGCCTGCCCTACGACTCCGAGTACGGCGGCGGCGACCAGCCCTACGAGGTCTATCTCCAGGTGCTGGAGGAGCTGGCCGCCGCCCGGCTCACCGTCGGCATCGGCCTGAGCGTGCACACGCTCGCCGCCTACGGGCTCGCCGCCTTCGGCAGCAAGCAGCAGCAGGTCGAGCACCTGCCCGCGATGCTCGGCGGCGGACTCCTCGGCGCCTACTGCCTCTCCGAGCCGTCCTCCGGCTCCGACGCCGCCTCGCTGCGCACCCGCGCGGTCCGCGACGGCGACGACTGGGTGATCACCGGCACCAAGTCCTGGATCACGCACGGCGGCATCGCGGACTTCTACACCGTGATGGCCCGCACCGGCGAGGACGGCCCGCGCGGGATCACCGCCTTCCTGGTGCCCGGTGACGCCGGGGGCCTGAGCGCGGCCACGCCCGAGAAGAAGATGGGCCTCAGGGGCAGCCCCACCGCGCAGATCCACCTCGACGGCGTCCGGGTCTCCGACGCCCGCCGCATCGGCGAGGAGGGCCAGGGCTTCACCATCGCGCTCTCCGCCCTCGACTCCGGCCGCCTCGGCATCGCGGCCTGCGCCATCGGGCTCGCCCAGGCGGCGCTGGACGAAGCCGTCGCCTACGCCACCGAGCGGCGCCAGTTCGGCCACGCCATCGCGGACTTCCAGGGCCTGCGCTTCATGATCGCGGACATGGCCACCCAGATCGAGGCGGGCCGCGCGCTCTACCTGGCCGCCGCCCGGCTGCGGGACGCGGGCCGCCCGTTCGCCCGGCAGGCCGCGATGGCCAAACTGCACTGCACCGACACGGCCATGAAGGTCACCACGGACGCCGTGCAGATCCTCGGCGGGTACGGCTACACCGCCGACTTCCCCACCGAGCGCTACATGCGGGAGGCCAAGGTGCTCCAGATCGTGGAGGGCACCAACCAGATCCAGCGGATGGTCATCGCCCGTCACGTGGCAGGAGCGGAGACTCGCTGAACTGCCCCCGGAGCACCTGCGGTGCCGCCAGCCTGGCCCACTCCGGGTCGTGGCGGCCCGGCAGGGTGCGGCCCCGGTCCGCCCACACACGCATCAGATCGCGGTAGATGGGCGGGTCCGCGGGCGGCGGAACCGATTCCGCGGGGCGGGGCACGAAGACACTGCGCTGACGCTCGGGGGCCGAGTGCAGGGGGGTCATGCCCTCCTGAACGCCCGGGGCCCCCTCCGGGTTACTCCCGGACCGAATCGTCCGTGCGTTCGCGCGCGCGAGCGGCCCGCACGGGGACACGGTGAATCCGCCGCCCGGTGCGGGCCGTTCGTCGTCAAGTGCGTCAGGCACGAGCCGTGCGTGCGACACGTGCCGGAAGAAGTGGTGTGCGGCGGGGCTCAGGCGGCCTGACGGCGCATCACGGGGACCCGCATCGGGCGCGAGCCCGGACCGCCGACGTGCGAGAACGGCTGCGTCCGCCAGTCGAGCCCCTGGGGGAGCGTCAGCAGCAGCGCGGTGTCCTGCTCCTGGGGGGTGAAGGACTCGTCCGCCGGACGGGCCTCGCTCGCGGCGCGGCCGGTACCGGCGCAGACCGTCAGTCCGAACGGGTTCCACGGGCTGGCGCAGAGCGCGTGCTCCGGCAGTTCCTCCTCGTCCGCGAGCAGCGCGATCGGCTGCGCGCAGTCCGGGCAGACCACCCGGTACATCTCGAAGGTGTCGTACGCGTCGAGGCCGTCGCCGTCGAAGGCGTCCGGATCGACGCCCTCCGGCTGCTCGGGCTCGGACTGCCGCCGCGCGGACGCGGAGCGAGCAGGGCGCTTGATGCTGTGCATGGGATTCTCCCCCTAAGGCTGGGCCGTGAGGCACTGCGGCCAGGGCCACAGCAAGCACTTCCCGTCCGCCCTCGGCGGTAACCCCGAGGGCATCACGGAGCGTGCGCCAATCGTGTGGTCTTCGTCACATCGGCCCAATGGGTGCCCGCCGCCGACCCCTTTGTCCCCTGTGCCGCCCGCGCCGCGCCCGTACAAGGCATGACCTGCGGCGCAGACCTGTTCCGGGAGATCGCCCGCCCTGTAGGTTCTGTCGGCATGGAGGAGCTGGACCGACAGATCGTGGATCTGCTCGTCAAGGACGGGCGGATGAGCTACACCGACCTGGGCAGGGCGACGGGCCTGTCCACGTCGGCCGTGCACCAGCGGGTGCGACGGCTCGAACAGCGGGGCGTCATCCGCGGTTACGCCGCCGTCGTGGACCCCGAGGCCGTGGGCCTGCCGCTCACCGCGTTCATCTCGGTCAAACCCTTCGATCCCAGCGCCCCCGACGACATCGCCGACCGGCTCGCCGGGGTCCCCGAGATCGAGGCGTGCCACAGCGTCGCGGGCGACGAGAACTACATCCTCAAGGTTCGCGTCGCCACCCCGCACGAGCTGGAGGAACTCCTCGCCCGGCTGCGCACCCTGGCCGGTGTCTCCACCCGCACCACCGTCGTCCTCTCCACCCCCTACGAGGCACGCCCCCCGAAGATCTGACCGGGCCGCCCCGGTGCCCCGTCTCTCCCCCGCGCGGGGGAGACTGTGGGGCATGAACGCACAGCCCGGCCCGAAGACCGTCCTCCTGCGCCGCGGCGAGGTCCACAGCCCCGCCGACCCCTTCGCCACCGCGATGGTGGTGGAGCGCGGGCAGGTCGCCTGGGTCGGCTCCGAGGGCGCCGCCGACGCCTTCGCCGACGGCGTGGACGAGGTGATCGACCTCGACGGCGCCCTCGTCACCCCCGCCTTCACCGACGCTCATGTGCACACCACCTCCACCGGGCTCGCCCTCACCGGCCTCGACCTCACCCGCGCGGCGGACCTCGACGACGCGCTCGCGCGGGTCCGCGAGTTCGCCGCCGCCCACCCCGGCGACCGGGTGCTGCTCGGGCACGGCTGGGACGCCGCCCGCTGGCCCGGCGGCCGACCGCCGACCCGTGCCGAACTGGACACGGCCACCGGGGGACGCCCGCTGTACCTGTCCCGCGTGGACGTCCACTCCGCCGTCGTCAGCACCGCCCTGCTGGACCTCCTGCCCGAGGTCCCCGACGGCGCCCGCGAGGACGCCCCGCTCACCCGGGACGCCCACCACGCGGCCCGCGCCGCCGCCTTCGCCGCCGTCACCCCGGCCCAGCGCGCCGAGGCCCAGCGGACCGCGCTCGCCCACGCCGCCTCCCTCGGCATCGGCACCGTGCACGAGTGCGGCGGCCCCCGGATCTCCTCCGAGGACGACTTCACCGGCCTGCTGGAGCTCGCCGCCACCCTCCCCGGCCCCCGCGTCGTCGGCTACTGGGCCGAGCAGGACCCCGACCGCGCCCGCGAACTGGGCGCCGTCGGCGCGGCCGGAGACCTCTTCGTGGACGGCGCCCTCGGCTCCCACACCGCCTGCCTGCACGCCCCGTACGCCGACGCCGCCCACACCGGCACCGCCTACCTGGACGCCGACGCGGTCGCCGCCCACGTCGTCGCCTGCACCGAGACGGGGCTCCAGGCCGGGTTCCACGCCATCGGCGACGCCGCCGTGACGACCGTGGTGGAGGGGGTGCGCGCCGCCGCCGAGAAGCTGGGCCTCGCCCGCGTCCGCGCCGCCCGGCACCGCGTCGAACACGCCGAGATGCTCACCCCCGACACCGTCGCCGCCTTCGCGGAACTCGGCCTCACCGCCTCCGTACAGCCCGCCTTCGACGCCCTGTGGGGCGGCGACGACGGCATGTACGCCCAGCGGCTCGGCACCGACCGTGCCCGCACCCTCAACCCGTACGCCGCGCTGCTGCGCGCCGGGGTGCCGCTCGCCTTCGGCTCCGACAGCCCGGTCACCCCGCTCGACCCCTGGGGCACCGTCCGCGCCGCCGCCTTCCACCGCACCCCGGAGCACCGCGTCTCCGTACGCGCCGCGTTCACCGCGCACACCCGCGGCGGCTGGCGTGCCGTCGGCCGCGACGACGCGGGCACCCTGGTGCCCGGCGCACCCGCCGACTACGCGGTCTGGCGGACCGACGAACTGATCGTGCAGGCCCCCGACGACCGGGTCGCCCGCTGGTCCACCGACCCGCGCTCCGGCACCCCCGGCCTGCCCGACCTGACCCCCGGCCGCGACCTCCCCGTCTGCCTGCGCACCGTGGTCGGCGGCCGGACCGTGTTCGTACGGCCGGGCGAGTGATCTGCCGGGGCGGTCCGACGGCCCCCCGGCCCCGATCCGGCGCCGCTTCACCTGCGTATCCTCGGGGCCGTCCGCCGTCCCGGCCGCTTCCGGGCAGTTCAGGGGGCTGTTGACAGTCGGCCGCCGGGGGCCGGTAGGTTCTCCCGCGTCCACCACCGGACGCCCGACCGGGGAGTGCTCGCGCACGCGTCGCGGCGCCGCTGGGTCAGGGGCGGAGTGCCGCACCGGCACCCCGTCGCCGGCAGCCAGCCCAGCGCCCGCGCCGACGGGGGAGCGCTCCGGCCGGTCGGCAGGGTGTGACCCGGATGGGGTCCGGACGCTCAGTAGACAACGGCTTCAGGTCGATCCGCAGCCAGCGGGTACCAGGTCGGCCCGAAGGGCGCCGGGCCCCCATCCGTCGCGGGACAGAGGTGCGCAAAGGCCGCCCTTGCCCCAGTCTTGTGGAACCGACACCCCCGTACGAACGAGCAGTCACGTCAGCGCAGGCCGGGGCCACTATGGTGGACGCCTGCGGACGACCATGAAGGGGCAGCAGTGAACGACGGCGACGGGACCCGCGCGACGGGGGCCCAGGACAGACGATTCGGGCCGCTCGGCACGACCCTGGTGATCATCCCGACCTACAACGAGGCCGAGAACATCAAGGGCATCGTCGGCCGGGTCCGCGAGTCCGTCCCCGAGGCGCACGTCCTGATCGCGGACGACAACAGCCCCGACGGCACCGGCAAGCTCGCCGACGAACTCGCCGCCGCCGACGACCACGTCCAGGTCCTGCACCGCAAGGGCAAGGAGGGGCTCGGCGCCGCCTACCTCGCCGGTTTCCGCTGGGGCATGGAGCACGGCTACGGCGTCCTGGTCGAGATGGACGCCGACGGCTCCCACCAGCCCGAGGAACTGCCCCGGCTGCTCACCGCGCTCAAGGGCGCCGATCTGGTGCTCGGCTCCCGCTGGGTGCCCGGCGGCCGGGTCGTCAACTGGCCCCGGTCCCGCGAGTTCATCTCGCGCGGCGGCAGCCTCTACTCCCGGATCGCCCTCGACCTGCCGCTGCGCGACATCACCGGCGGCTACCGCGCCTTCCGCCGCGAGACCCTGGAGGGCCTCGGCCTCGGTGAGGTCTCCTCGCAGGGCTACTGCTTCCAGGTCGATCTGGCCCGCCGCGCCGTCAAGGCCGGTTACCACGTGGTCGAGGTCCCCATCACCTTCGTGGAGCGCGAACTCGGCGACTCCAAGATGAGCCGGGACATCCTCGTCGAGGCGCTCTGGCGGGTCACCGCCTGGGGCGTCGGGGACCGCGTCTCCAAGGTCACCGGCCGGAACAGGTGACCGCCGCCCGCTGACCGTGCGCTTATCCCGCGCCGATCCGGGGCCAGGCACACTGGGAGCATGACGACTGGTGCTCCCACCTCCTCTTCGACCGTCCGGCCCCGCCGCTCGGCACTGCGCAGGTATCTGCCGCTGGGTGTCGTGGCCTGGCTGGTGCTGGAGGTCTGGCTGCTGATCCTCGTCGCCGGGGCGGTCGGCGGCTTCCTGGTTTTCCTGCTGCTGGTCGCGGGCTTCGTGGCCGGTTCCGTGGTCGTCAAGCGGGCCGGGCGCCGCGCCCTGACGAACCTCAACGAGGCGATCCAGCGCGGAGGTTCACCCTCGGCGGGCAGGAACGGCAGCGGCGGCAACGGTCTGGCCATGCTCGCCGGACTGCTCCTGATGATCCCCGGTCTGATCTCCGACGCGGCCGGGCTGCTGCTCCTGCTCCCGCCCGTGCAGCGGGCCGTGAGCCGGTTCGGCCAGAGCGCCTTCGAGCGCAGGTTGCGCGGTGCGGCCTCCGGCGGGCTCGGTGACGCCTTCCAGCAGGCCAGAATGCACCGCCCCGACGGCAAGGTGGTCCAGGGCGAGGTGATCAGCCGGGACCGGCCCGGCGGCCCGGACGACCCGCACCGCCCCCCGCTGAACCGCTGAGCACCGGTCCGCGTCACCGGACCGCCCCACGGGAGGTACGCCAAAACCGCGGGCGCCGTACGTGATGTCCACGTACGGCGCCCGCGGTTCTCGTGTGCCCGGCGCTAGGCGCTCTTGCGGCTGTCCCGAGGGTGAACGGCGATGTTCATCGCCCCCGAACGGAGTACCGCCAGACGCTCCTCAAGGACCTCTTCGAGTTCCTCGCGGGTGCGTCGTTCCATCAACATGTCCCAATGGGTACGCGCGGGCTTGGCCTTCTTCTCCTCAGGGCCGTCGCCGTCCACCAGGAGTGCCTGCGCGCCGCAGACCTTGCACTCCCACTCCGGCGGGATCTCCGCCTCGACCGAGAAGGGCATCTCGAAGCGATGGCCCTTCTCGCATGCGTACTCCACGGCCTGGCGCGGAGCCAGGTCGATACCGCGGTCGGTCTCGTAGCTGGTCACCACGAGGCGCGTACCGCGAAGAGCTCGCTCACTCATGAATCGTGCCTCCCGGGCTTGTCGCCCACAGGACAGGTGTCGCTGTCGTCGTCATCCGGTCAACGTCCGGTCGGCGGTAAAGATTCCCGTTCCGGACATCGTTCCGGGTCGTGCGTCGCCGTCGTAGCCGCGCTTTCTTGTACCCACCGGCGCCCGGTTTGTCACATCTGCTCAAGAGATGTCACCCAGGGGTTCGGCATCTTTGACGCGCAGTAACGGTACGCCTGGCAGGTCAAACGCGTACACTACCGCCCTTTCGTGTCGAGTGCTAAATCCGCTCCGGGACCGGATTGCCCGCGGCGCCGATCGCGCGGCGCACCGGCACCCGCGCCAGCAGTACGAACCCGATCACGAAGAACGCCACCAGCGAGACGATGGCCGAGCGGTAGCTTCCGCTCACCTGATAGGTGATCCCGAACAGCAGCGGGCCGAGCCAGCTCATCCCGCGGTCGCTCATCTCGTACGCGGAGAAGTACTCGGCCTCCTTGCCGGGCGGCACCAGATGGGAGAACAGCGAGCGGGACAGCGCCTGGCTGCCGCCGAGGACCGTGCCGATGCCGGCGGCCAGCACGAAGAACCAGACCGGGGCGTGCGCGGGCAGGAAATAACCGGCCGCCAGGGTGACCGTCCAGGCGACCAGCGAACCGAGGATCGTCCGCTTGGCGCCGTACACGCGGGCCAGCCGCCCCATCGTCAGGGCGCCCGCCACCGCCAGCACCTGCACCAGCAGCACCGCGCCGATCAGCGTGGACTGGCCGAGGCCCAGCTCCTGCGAGCCGTAGACCGACGCCTGGCTGATCACGGTCTGGATGCCGTCGTTGTAGACGAGGTACGCGAGCAGGAAGGCCAGGGTCAGCGGGTGGCGGCGCATGTCGCGGACGGTCGCGGCCAGTTGCCGGAAGCCGGGCACGGCGGCCCGTTCGGCGCTCGCCCGCCGGTCCCGCAGCCGGGCCAGCGGGATCAGGGCGAACGCGCCCCACCACAGCCCCGCCGACGCCAGGCAGAGCCGGATCGCGGCCGTCTCCGACAGACCGAAGGAGTCGTGGCCCATGTAGAGGGCCAGGTTCACCACCAGCATCAGCGACCCGGCGCCGTAGCCGAACGCCCAGCCGCGCGAGGAGACCCGGTCGCGTTCCTCGGGCGCCGCGATCTGCGGGAGGTAGGAGTTGTAGAGCATCATCCCGACCGCCTGCGCCGCGTTGGCGACGATCAGCAGCGCACCGCCGAGCAGATAGCGGTTCCCGTCCAGGAAGAACATGCCCGTCGTCGCCGCCGCGCCGGTGTACGCGGCAGCCGCCAGCAGCGGCTTCTTCCGCCCGGAGCGGTCCGCCGCCGAACCGACCAGCGGCATCAGCACCACGGCGAGGATGACCGACAGGGAGACCGAGTACGCGAAGAACGAGCCCGCTCGCACCGGTATCCCGAGCGGATGCACATACCCCTCGGCGTCGGCCGCGTGCTCCGCGACCGCGGTGAGGTACGGACCCAGGAACACGGTCAGCACGCTCGTCGAATAGACCGAGCACGCCCAGTCGTAGAAATACCAGCCGCGCTGTTCGCGCCGCAGTGCGACGGCCTCCCCGGCCGTCTCTTCCCGCACGGTGCCGATGCCCACCGGTGTGCTCGCTTCCCCGCCGAAGTGCCGTGCGCCGGGCCCGGCGCGGTCCTGCCCGGGGCTCACGCCCAGCTGCCGCGTTCTTCCATGACCTGGCGCAACGTGTCGATGTGATCGGTCATGATGCCATCGACTCCGAGGTCCAGGAGCCGGTGCATGCGTTGCGGTTCGTTCACGGTCCAGACGTGCACCTGGAGGCCCAGCGCGTGGGCCGCGCGGACGAAGCGGTGATCGACCACCGGCACCCCCGACTGCGACTCCGGCACCTGCGCGGCGACCGCCGAGCGGCGCACCGAGGCGGGCAGCCCCCATGAGCGCAGCCGCAGGCCCAGCACACCGCGGGTACCGAACGAGGTCGCCAGGCGCGGCCCGGCCAGCCGCTGCGCGCGCAGCACCCGCGCCTCCGAGAACGAGCCCAGGCACACCCGGTCCCAGGCGTCCGCCCGCGCCACCAGATCGAGGAACGGCCGCAGCGCGGGCTCCGACTTCACGTCCACGTTCCAGCGGACCCCGGGGAAGGTCTCCAGCAACTCGTCGAACAGCGGCACCGGTTCCCTGCCCCCGACCCGCGCCCGCGCGACCTCGCTCCACGGCAGGTCCGCGATCCGTCCGGCGCCGTCGGTGACCCGGTCCAGGGTCGCGTCGTGGAAGGCGGCCAGCCGCCCGTCGGCCGTCAGGTGCACATCGGTCTCGATGTACCGGTAGCCGGTCTCCACCGCGCGGCGGAACTGCGCCACGGTGTTCTCCAGGCCGTCCGCCGCCCCGCCCCGGTGGGCGAAGGGGATGGGGCCGGGGTGGTCGAGGTAGGGGTGGCGTATCGCGGTGGTCACGGACGCAGTATGGCCCCTCCGGGTTGACCGGCGGCAACGGCCGCGGGGCGCACCGGTGCCGGGCGCGCGGCGAACACGCGCAGGAAGAACTGGGCGAGCGGGCCGATGGCGAGCGCGTACAGCAGGGTGCCCGCGCCCACGTCGCCGCCGAGCGCGAAGCCGATGGTGACGACGGTGACCTCCACGGCGGTCCGGATCAGCCGGACCGAGCGCCCGGTACGGCGGTGCAGCCCGGTCATCAGCCCGTCGCGCGGTCCCGGACCGAAGTCGGCCGCGATGTACAGCCCCGTCGCCACGCCGTTCAGCACCACGCCCGCCACCAGCAGCGGCACCCGCACGGCGAGGGCGTGCTGCTCGGGCAGCACGCGCAGGGTCGCGTCCATCGCCGCGCCGACCACCAGCACGTTGGAGACCGTGCCGAGGCCCGGGCGCTGGCGCAGCGGTATCCACAGCAGCAGGACCAGCGCGCCGACCACGGTCAGCACGACGCCCATGCTCAGGCGCGTGTGCTCGGCCAGCCCCTGGTGCAGCACGTTCCACGGTTCCAGACCGAGCCCGGCCCGTACCAGCAGCGCGGAACTCGCGCCGTACAGGACCAGGCCGACGTAGAGGCGGGTCAGACGGCGGACCGGCGGTCGGTACATGGACATGTGCGTCCCCCCTGGGTGATGGCGGTGGCCCGACACATGACACCCTGGAACGGGTACGGACATCCCGCCCAGGGCCAATTCGGGGAAGGTGGACTGATCGTCATGGCGCAGTGGACCTCGGCGGTGGGGGCCGCACAGCTCGCCCGGCTGCTCACGTCCCAGCAGGACCGCCCGGCCGGGCCCGGCACCCGCCGCCCGCCCGCCTACCGCGCCCTCGCCGACGGCATCAGGCTGCTGGTGCTGGAGGGGCGCGTCCCGGTCGCCGCGCGGCTGCCCGCCGAGCGCGAACTCGCCCTCGCCGTCTCCGTCAGCCGTACCACCGTCGCCGCCGCCTACGAGGCGCTGCGCACCGAGGGCTTCCTCGAATCCCGGCGCGGCGCCGGGTCCTGGACGGCCGTCCCGGCCGGTAATCCGCTGCCCGCGCGCGGACTCGAACCGCTGCCGCCCGAGGCGCTCGGCTCCGTCATCGACCTCGGCTGCGCCTCGCTGCCCGCCCCCGAGCCCTGGCTCACCCACGCCGTGCGGGGCGCCCTGGAGGACCTGCCTCCCTACGCCCACACCCACGGCGACTACCCGGCCGGGCTGCCCGCGCTGCGCGCGATGATCGCGGAGCGGTACACCGCGCGGGGCATCCCGACCATGCCCGAGCAGATCATGGTGACCACCGGTGCGATGGGCGCCATCGACGCCATCTGCCATCTCTTCGCCGGGCGCGGCGAGCGGATCGCCGTCGAGTCCCCGTCCTACGCCAACATCCTCCAGCTGATGCGGGCGGCGGGCGCCCGGCTGGTGCCGGTGGCGATGGGGGAGGGACTGACCGGCTGGGACCTCGACCGCTGGCGTCAGGTGCTGCGGGAGGCCGCGCCCCGGCTGGCCTACGTCGTCGCGGACTTCCACAACCCCACCGGTGCGCTGGCCGACGAGGACCAGCGGCGACGGCTGGTGGACGGGGCGCGCTCCGCGGGGACCGTGCTGGTGGCCGACGAGACGATGAGCGAGCTGTGGCTGGAGGAGGAGGTCGGGCGGGCCATGCCGCGTCCGGTGTCCGCGTTCGACCCCGCCGGTTCGACCGTCATCACCGTCGGGTCGGCCAGCAAGGCGTTCTGGGCGGGGCTGCGGATCGGGTGGGTGCGGGCGGCTCCGGACATCATCCGCAGTCTGGTCGCGGCGCGGGCCTACGCGGATCTCGGTACGCCGGTGCTCGAACAGCTCGCCGTGAACTGGCTGTTCAGCACCGGGGGCTGGGAACGGGCCGTCGAGCTGCGCCGGGAGCAGGCCCGCCGCAACCGCGACGACCTCGTCGCCGCCGTCCGCCGTGAGCTGCCCGGCTGGGAGTTCGAGATCCCCTCCGGCGGGCTCACCCTCTGGGTCCGTGCCGGGGGTCTCTCCGGCTCCCGGCTCGCCGAGGCCGGTGAACGCACCGGCGTCCGCGTCCCCTCCGGTCCCCGCTTCGGCGTGGACGGCGCCTTCGAGGGGTACCTCCGCCTCCCCTTCACCGTCGGCGGCCCCGTCGCCGACGAGGCCGCCACCCGCCTCGCGGCCGCAGCCCGCCTCGTCTCCACCGGCGCGAACGGCCCCACGGAGTCCCCCCGGACGTTCGTGGCGTAGGGGAGTCTCCGCAGCGGCTGAACAGGGGGCAGCGCGGGGTGCGGATGAGGTTTGGGTCCAGCCCGATTTCTTAGGGGCGCGGGGAACTGCGCGACCAGGGACAGCGCGGGGTGCGGATGGGGTCTGGGCCAAGCCCGATTCCCTGGGGGCGCGGGGAACTGCGCGATCAGCAGAAGTGCGGGGCGCCGACGAAGCGAGGGCTCAGCCCGACTCCCCAGGGGCGCGGGGAACGGCGCGACCAGCGGCAGCGCGGGGTGCCGATGAAGCTGGGACGCAGCCCGACTCCTCAGGGGCGCGGGGAACTGCGCGACCGGCCACCCACCGGCCGCGCGTCAGTGTTCCGCGCCCACCCCGTCGGGGGTCTTCGTGAGGGACACCGTCGTGAGGGGGACCGTCTCCGCCGGGGGGATGGTCTCCAGGGAGGGAGTCTCCGTGCGGGGCGGGAGGAGATCGAGGACGGACTGCCGGTCGGCCTCGGAGGTGGCGTCGTCGTAGGGATCGGGGGTCGCGGGCACCTGGAGCCGGTGGACGGGCCCGGCGCCGAGCCGGGCGTACCCCCGGCCGGGCGGCACCTGGTCGAGCGGGGTGGTGTGCGGCGGAGCCCCCAGCACGGACTCGACCTGTGCCGCGGTGGCCGTACCGAGCACGACCCGCGCCCGCGTGTACTGCCGGACCCCCTCGCTCAGCCCCTCCGCGCTCTCGAACTGCTCGGCGACGACGACCGTGACGTTGGCCGCCCGCCCGTGCCGCAGCGGAAGCTGGAGGAGGGACTGCGGGTCGGCCGCGGCGAGCTGGGTGAGGGCGCCCGGCCGGTCGAGGAGAATCCACAGCGGGCGCCGGGTGTCCTCGGGCGGCGGATCACCGCCCTGCCGGGCCCGGTTGACGGCGACGAGCCGCCGCTCGGTCTCCTGCGCCGCCCACTCCAGGCTGGCCAGCGCCCCGGCGCCCCCGCACTCCACGGCGAGGACCCCGTCCCGGCCGGTGAGGCAGGCGTACTCGCCGGTGCCGCCGCCGTCCACGATCAGCACGTCCCCGTGCTGGAGGGCCTGGAGGGCGATGGAGCGCAGCAGCGTGGACGTGCCGCTGCCGGGGTGTCCCATCGCCAGCAGGTGCGGCTCGGTCGAGCGCAGGCCGGTGCGCCACACCACGGGCGGCACGTCGCGCTGCTCGGTGCCGTAGGAGAGGGGGAGGGTGCGCCGTACCTCGCCCGCGTCGGTGAAGCCGAGCACGGTCTCGCCGGGGGAGGTGACGAACCGCTGGGCGGCGATGTCGGTGGGCAGCGGGGCGAGGACGGCGACGGTGAGCCGGTTGCCCTCCTCGTCCCAGCCGAAGTGGTACTCGCGGCCCCGCCCGGCCTTGGCGGCGAGCAGGTGCTCGACGCGGGCGCGGGCACCGGGCTCGCCGTCGGGGAAGTACGCCGGGTAGCGGATCACGAGGTGACCGAGCCGCCCGCCGTCCTCGAACTCGTGGGACTCGAAGACCGTCGCCCAGTCCCCGCCGTGCGCGTAGAGCGGGGCGGGGTCCTCGGCGCCGGTGAAACAGGGCACCAGGGCCTCGTAGAGCGCCTGGAGCCGTTCGGTCTGCGCGGTGTCAGGGCCTTCGGGTGCCGGTGGGGTGCGGTCCCTGCCCTGCCACGCGGCTGCCGCCATCAGGGTGATGGCGGCGAGCAGCGGTCCGTACGGCACCAGTGCCACGACCAGGATCACGGAGGCCGCCAGGAACAGCAGCGGCCCGCGTCGGTCCTTGGGCGTCTCGGCCCACTTGCGCCGTCCGGCCGCGGCCAGCCGGCGCATGCCGCGCGAGAGGGTGATCAGCGGGTGGAGGACGTCGGTGGCGCCGTCGGCCGCCGTCCGGGCCAGCTCCCGGCTCCGGGCGAGCTGCGTCCGGGCGATCTGTGCGCTGTCCTTGCTCAGAATGCGGGGGAGAGGGCGCCGGGCCACTGCTGTCTCCTGTTGGTGCGTGCGGGCGGGAGAGGGAGCGTCAGAACTTGATGCCGCCGAGCAGGCTCGCGAGGCTCTCGCCGCCCGCCTTGATGCTGGGCGCGATGGCGGTGCTGGCCAGGTAGAAGCCGAACAGGGCGGAGACGCACGCGTGCGAGCCCTTGAGCCCGTCCTTGCGGAAGAAGAGGAAGACGACGATGCCGAGCAGGACGACGCCGGACATGGAGAGGATCATTGGGGATCTCCTGGTGTCGAGAGGGGACAGTCACCGTGAGTTCTTCCAGGATCACAGGATGTATCTATACGACAAAAGGTGCAAAAGAGTGAAGGAAGGCTGATTTCACCCGGTCGGCGGAGCCTTCGGAGGGCCTCGGGGCACGGCGTGTGCGCCCGGCGGGACCAGCAGTGATCCTCACCTCGGCCGGTTCGGTCCGCGCGAGGCGCGAGCCAGTACCCTTGCGATTCACCTGAACGGTTGCAAGAGAGGCGGACCGGCGATGACCGAAGCCCCCGACCCCGAGGTCGTGGAGCTGGCGACCAGGATCTTCGACCTGGCCCGGCAGGGCCGGACGGAGGAACTGGTCGCGTACGTGGACGCCGGTGTCCCGGCCGACCTCACCAACGACCGCGGCGACTCCCTCGTGATGCTCGCCGCCTACCACGGCCACGCCGCCGCCGTCCGCGCCCTCCTCGCGCGCGGCGCCGCCGCCGACCGGGTCAACGACCGGGGCCAGACCCCGCTCGCCGGAGCCGTGTTCAAGGGCGAGACCGCCGTCATCGAGGCCCTCCTCGCCGGGGGCGCCGACCCCGCCCAGGGCACCCCCTCGGCGGTGGACACGGCCCGTATGTTCGGCAAGGCCGACCTGCTGGAGCTGTTCGGCGCGCGCTGACGCGCGCCGGTCACCACCGGACACGACGAGCACGACGGGGGAGGCGGTAAGAGGCCGCCGGAAATACGGTCGCGGCAGCTCACACGCCGGGGTCATCATGACGACGTGATTCACGGACACGATGGCCGGGCAGGAGATGCCGCACCGCGCGGGCCGTGAACAGGCCCGTCCGGGCCACCAACGAGAGGCGATGAGAGATGGTCAGCAGCAAGCACAGCAAGCAGGAGACGGCGGGCTCTCCGGCGTTGTGGCACGTGGCCAGGTAGTGCGTGGTCCCCGGTTGCACCGACGCTTGATGTGAGGCTGTTTCCCATGTTCGATCCGGTCATAGCGCCCAGCGGAACCCTCCTGGGCCTGCTCCAGCGCGGCCGAGGCGACGGCACGCTGCACGCGCTCACCGCGCCCCGCGCCGAAGCCCTCGCCGCCCTCAACACGTGCGTGCTGAGCGACCCCCGCCACGACTGGCAGGTGGAGAACCGCTCCCTCTACTACGCCCGGCTCTATCTGGACCTCGGCGGCGCCCTGGACACCCTGGAGGCGCACCTCTTCGACGCCGACGACGTCCTCGACACCGACGAGTCCCGCACCGGGCTCGCCCTGGCCGTCCTCGGGCACCTCGCCTCCTACGGCCGCGACGACGCCCTCGCGCTGCTGCGCCGGTACGCCGCCCACGGCTCCAACTGGTCCTGGGCGCTGGACGAACTGGCCCTGCGCGACGACGACGCGGGCCTGCGCGCCCTCGCCGCACCCGTGCTCGCCCGCTTCCCCGCCGACCCCGACGGGGACGCCGCCCTCGCCGCCACCGTGCGGGACGCCTTCGAACCCCGGCCCTGGCGGCTGTGGGCCGAGGACCCGCGCGAGCAGGTCGGCGCCCGGGTGCGGGCCGCCCAGGAGACCGGCAGCTTCGACCGCTGGCAGCGGCAGATACGCCCCGCCGGACCACGCCCCGGCTGGAGCGTGGACGCCGTCTTCGAGTGGGCCCAGCAGGGCGTGGAGCGCGGCGCCGCCCTGCACGTCCCGGCCGCCCGCTGCCTGGCCGCCGTCGCCGGTCCCGGAGACCGCCCCGAGATCCTGCGGGCCGCCCGGCACGGCACCGACGGCGCCCGCTGCACCGCCCTCAGGTTCCTCTCCGACGGCGACGATCCCGAGGTTCTCGACCTGGTGGAGGCGGCCGTCGCCGACGGCACCGGACTCGTCGTGGACGCCGCCCTCGACGCCTTCGAACGCATGCGGTCCGAGGCCGCGGTCGCCCGCGCCCGCCGCTGGGCGGGCCGCCCCGACGCCCTCGGCGCCGCCGCCGGACGGGTGCTCGCGCTGCGCGGCGGCCCGCAGGACAGCGCCCTGGTGCTCGGCGCGCTCCGCGAGGCCGTACGCGGCGAAGGGCCGGACGCGCCCACGCTGTGGACCCTGGTGGACGGCACCGGACGCCTCGGCATCGCCTGCGCCGCCCCCGTGCTGCGCCACGTCTACCGGGAGACGGCCTCGTCCCATCTGCGCGGCCGGGCCGCCCGCGCACTGGCCGCCACCGACCCCTCCTTCCCCACCGGATTCGCCGTCGAATGCCTCTGGGACTGCGAGGAGACCACCCGCGAACTCGCCGCCCGGCACGCCGAGACCGGCGACAACCGCGTCGTGGAACGCCTCCGCAGACTCGCCGCCGACCCGGCCGAGGAGGACGAGGTGCAGACCGCCGTCCGCAGCCGCTTCGACCCCGACACCAGCACCCTCTGAGACGCCGTACGGGGCCGGAGGCGACGCACGCCCCGGCCCCGTACGACCGACCGCGGTTGAACGCGGCGGGGCGGGAGCCGCGTGCGTCCGGGCGTGCGGGGCAAAGCTCACGGGACGTTCCGCGGCCGTAAAGACGGGCGTCGCCCCGGCCACGTCCGGCACGGCGAGAACACCCGTATGCGTGTCGTCATCGTGACCGAGTCCTTTCCCCCC
The DNA here is from genome assembly GCF_019104725.1 of Streptomyces corallincola. Taxonomy (GTDB): domain Bacteria; phylum Actinomycetota; class Actinomycetes; order Streptomycetales; family Streptomycetaceae; genus Streptomyces; species Streptomyces corallincola. Next base: position 135,520 of record NZ_JAHRXF010000009.1, read on the forward strand.
GATGTGAACGGCGTAGCCCACTGCGCGCTCCAGACCGCCCGGCACCTCGTGGACCGCGGCCACCACCCGCTCGTCGTGGCACCGGCCACCGCGCCCGGCACCCCCGCCGGACCCGCCGAGGCACCCTGCCCCGTCGTCCGCGTCCCCTCCCTGCCGCTCCCCGGCTACCCGCAGGTCCGCGTCGCCCTGCCCAGCAAGCGGCTCGTCGCCGCGCTCACCGAGCACCGCGCCGACGTCGTCCACCTGGCCGGCCCCTTCGTCCTCGGCGTGCGGGGCATGGCCGCCGCCGCCCGGCTCGGCATCCCCGCCGTCGCCGTCTACCAGACCGACCTCGCCGGATACGCCCGCACCTACCTGGGCGCGGGCGAGGCCGCCGCCTGGCGCCGCATCCGCTCCGTGCACGCCGCCGCCGACCGCACCCTGGCCCCCTCCGCCGCCGCCCGGCGCGACCTGGAGGAACACGGCGTGCCCCGCGTGGCGCTCTGGCCGCGCGGCGTGGACACCGCCCGCTTCCACCCCGGCCACCGCGACGAGGCACTGCGCCGCGAACTCGCCCCGGACGGCGAGCTGATCGTCGGCTACGTCGGACGGCTCGCCCCCGAGAAACAGGTCGAACTCCTCGCCGCCACCTGCGCCCTGGACGGTGTCAAGGTCGTGGTCGTCGGCGACGGGCCCAGCCGCGACCAGCTCACCGGCGCGCTGCCCGGCGCGATCCTCCTCGGCCGCCGCACCGGCCACGACCTGGCCCGGATCTTCGCCTCGCTGGACGTGTTCGCGCACACCGGCCCGTTCGAGACGTTCTGCCAGACCGTGCAGGAGGCGATGGCCAGCGGCGTCCCGGTGGTGGCGCCCGCCGTCGGCGGCCCCCTCGACCTCGTGGACCACGGCCGCACCGGACTGCTCGTCCCGCCCCGCGACCCGCACGCCGTACGGGACGCCGTCCGCGCCCTGGCCGCGGACCCCGCGCTGCGCGCCGCGTACGGCACCGCCGGGCGCGCCGCCGTCGAGGGCCGCACCTGGGCCGCCGTGGGGGACCGCCTGGTCGAGCACTACGAGGACGTACTCGCCGCCCGCCGCACGGCGGTGGCCGCGTGAGCACCCCGCTGCGCATCGTGCGCCTCGCCAACTTCGTCACCCCGTCCTCCGGCGGGCTGCGCACCGCCCTGCACGAACTCGGCAAGGGATACGCCGCCGCCGGACACCACCCGGTGCTGGTCGTCCCCGGCGACCGCTTCACCGACCGGGACACCGCACAGGGCCGGGTGATCACCCTGCCCGGACCGGTGCTCCCCGGCACCGGCGGCTACCGCGTCCTCACCGACCGGCGCCGCCTGGCCGCACTCCTCACCGACCTCGCCCCCGACCGCCTGGAGGTGTCCGACCGCACCACCCTGCGCTGGACCGGCCGCTGGGCCCGGCGCGCCCGGGTGCCCGCCGTGATGGTCTCCCACGAGAGCGCCGACGGCGTCCTGCGCACCTGGGGCCTCTCCGGGCCGCTGGCCCGGCGCGCCGCCGACACCCTCAACACCCGCACCGCGCACGTCTACGCGCGGGTGGTGTGCACCACCGAGTTCGCCGAGCGCGAGTTCGTCCGCATCGGCGCCCGCAACGTCGTACGCGCCCCCCTCGGCGTCGATCCGGCCGCCCGCCACCCAGGTCTGCGCTCCGCCGACACCCGCGCCCGGTACGCCTCCGCCGGGCGAACCCTGCTGGTGATGTGCTCCCGGCTGTCGGTGGAGAAGCGGCCCGGAACGGCGCTGGACACGCTGGAGGAACTGCTGCGGCGTGGGCGGCGGGCGGTGCTCGTGGTCGCCGGGGACGGCCCGCTGCGGGCCCGCCTGGAGCAGCGGGCGCGCGAGCGGAGCCTCCCGGTGACCTTCCTCGGGCACCTCACGGACCCGGCCGCGCTCGGCGCGCTCCAGGCGTCCGCCGACGTCTGCCTCGCCCCCGGACCGGCCGAGACGTTCGGCCTCGCCGCGCTGGAGGCGCTCGCCTGCGGCACCCCGGTGGTGGCGAGCGCGTCCTCGGCGCTGCCCGAGGTGATCGGCCCGGCGGGCGTCGCCGCCCCCGACCGGGCGGCGGCGTTCGCGGACGCGGTGGAACTCCTGCTGTCCCGCCCCGAGACCGCCCGCCGCGACGCGGCACGCGCGCGGGCCGAGCGCTTCGGCTGGGACACGGCCGTGGACGCCTTCCTCGCCGCCCACGACACCACCGCCGTCACCGGCACACCGGGCGTGCGGGGCCCGGCACGCGAGGGCGCCGTGTGAGACGCCGGTGGACGGGCGGTGCCAGGACCGGTTCGCGTCGGGCGGCATGGCTCGGCGGCCGGTGGGTCAGCGGCGGCGGACAACCCGGAAACGCACCGGAGTTCCCGGACGCGCCTGGGCCGCCGCCGCCAGATCGGCGGCACGGACCACCGCGATCACCGGGTATCCGCCGGTCGTCGGATGGTCGGCGAGGAACACGACCGGGTGGCCGTCGGGCGGGACCTGGACCGCGCCCGACACCATTCCCTCGCTGGGGAGTTCACCCGCACGGGCCCGGCCCAGCACGGGGCCCTCGGTGCGCAGCCCGATCCGGTTGGCCGCCGGGGACACCCGGTAGGTCCTGGTGGTCAACTCCCGTACGGCGTCCGGGGTGAACCAGTCGTCGCGCGGGCCGAGGACCACATGGAACACGAGTTCGCGGGGCGGCGCGGGCCAGGGTACGGCGTCCACGCGGGCGGGCGGTCCCACGGGTCTGCCGAGCGGCAGTACCGTGCCGTCCGCCAGCGGCGCGGGACCGAGCCCCGAGAGCAGGTCGGTGGCCCGGCTGCCGAGCACCGGCTCGACCGCGACGCCGCCGGACACCGCGACGTAGGACCGCACCCCGGCGACGGCCGTGCCCACCTCCAGCAGCGCCCCGGCGGGCACCGTCACCGGCACGCCCCAGGGCGCGGGGCGACCGGCGACCCGTACCGGGCACGGCGCGCCTCCGACGGCCACGGTCACTGCCGAACGCGGGCGCAGGGCACAGCCGTTGACGGTGGTCTCCAGCACGGCCGCGTCCACCGGGTTGCCGACGAGCCGGTTGAGCAGCCGTGCCGCACCGGGGTCCAGGGCACCGGAGCGCGGCACGCCGAGGTGGGCGTACCCGGCCCGCCCGCCGTCCTGCACGGTGGTCAGCGCACCGGCGCGCACGACGTGGAGGGCACGGTCGGCCACCGGACTCCCCACGGGCGCGGACGGGGAGCGCCCGTGGCTCCGCCGGGCGGCGTTCACGGCTCCCCGACCGGCACGAACCGTACGCGGGTGCCCGGTGCCAGCAGGGCCGCCGGATCGCGGGTGTGGTCCCACAGGACCGCCCGCGCCGAGCCGATCAGCTGCCACCCGCCGGGGGACGGACGGGGGTACACCCCGGTGTACGGGCCCGCGAGCGCGACGGCCCCCGCCGGGACGGCGGTGCGCGGGGTCGCCCGGCGCGGTACGTCGTAGGCGGCGGGCAGACCGGTGAGATAGCCGAAACCGGGGGTGAAACCGCAGAACGCCACGGTGTACTCGGCCGCCGAATGGATGCGGGCGACCTCCGCCACGGGCACCCCCCAGTGCGCCGCCACGTCCGCCAGGTCCGGGCCGTCGTAGCGCACCGGGAGTTCCACCGGCGCGGCGGCGGGCGGGGGCGCGGGCGGTGCGGTGAGCAGGGCGAGGCGCGCCGCCCAGGCCGCCGGATCGGGCAGGCCGTCCAGCAGCACGGTACGGGCCGCCGGAACGATCTCGCGGGCCGGGAGCGTGCCCGCCGCACGGCGCCGCAACAGCTCCGCGTGGAGCGCCCGCACCTGCTCGCCCGACCCGGTCTCCAGCAGCAGCGCGTCGTCCCCGACGGGCAACGCGACGACCCCGTAGACGAGTTCACCGCTCATACGAAGGACTCCGTCCGTACGCCCGCCGAGGTCAGCGCCTCCCGCACCCGGCGTGCCAGGTCCACCGCGCCGGGGGTGTCCCCGTGCAGGCACAGCGACCTGGCCCGCACCCGGACCCGCGCCCCGGACAGCGCCACGACCGTGCCGAACCGGGCCAGGCACACCGAGCGCTCCACGACGGCGTCCGGATCGGACAGCACCGCGCCCGCCGTACCGCGCGGCACCAGCGCACCCGTGTCGTCGTACGCCCGGTCCGCGAACGCCTCGGGCACGGCGGGCAGTCCGGCCCGCGCGGCGAACTCCAGCACCCGCGAACCGGGCAGCCCCAGCACGGGCAGCGCCGAACCGGCCAGCCGGACGCCCTCGACCACGGCGGCGGCCTGCTCCTCGTCGCGCACCACCCGGTTGTACAGCGCGCCGTGCGGCTTCACATACCCCACGCGCGCGCCCGCGGCCCGCGCGAACACCTCCAACGCGCCGATCTGGTAGGCCACTTCGGCGGCCAGCTCGGCGGACGGCACGTCCATCGCGCGGCGCCCGAAACCGGCGAGGTCCCGGTAGGAGACCTGGGCGCCGATCACCACCCTGCGCTCGGCGGCCAGTTCGCACACCCGGCGCATGGTCGCCGGATCGCCCGCGTGGAAACCGCAGGCCACATTGGCGCTGGTGACGACCGACAACAGTCCTTCGTCGTCGGTGAGCCGCCAGCGGCCGAAACCTTCGCCGAGATCCGCGTTCAGATCGATCGCGGTCAGGGCGGCCGGGGAATCGTCGGAGGTCTTCATGGGCGTCGGTGATCCTGCTTCCGTCGGGACCGGCGGGAGGGATGTCCCTCTCGCCGGTGCGGGGGGAGTGCCGCTTTCTCGGGCTCCGCATGCCCTTCTCGGGGGCCGGGGCCCCTCCGTCCACTGTCACGCGGTGGCCGGAGTCCCGCGCGCCGGTACGAGCGTCTGCCCCGGCCTGCGGGGATGCCACCGGGTCGGGGCGCCACCGCGTCACCGGAGTCCGGCCGGGCCGCCCCGGTGCGGTCGTGGTCATGGGGCACCTCGCAGATCCGGGTGAGTGTGCGGGTGGCGAGCAAGTGCCGTGCGGGGCGCCGGAGTTGTCCAGTAACAGAACCGTAGAGGATCGTTCAACGATCCTTCAATACCTCTGTTGTCCCGTCCGGTGCCCTGCGGTTGAATTCCGGGCATGGCAGAGCAGTTGACGGCACTCACCGACGACCGCGCGCTCCTCGGGCGCACCAGCACCGCCGAACGCGTCGCCGACATCCTCAGGAGCCGGGTCGCGGACGGTTACTTCCCGCCGGGCACCCGGCTCTCCGAGGACGCCATCGGCGGGGCGCTCGGGGTGTCCCGGAACACGCTCCGCGAGGCGTTCCGGCTGCTCACCCATGAGCGGCTGCTCGTGCACGAGTTGAACCGGGGTGTCTTCGTCCGGGTCCTGACCGTCGAGGACGTGGAGGACATCTACCGCACCCGGAGCCTGGTCGAGTGCGCGGTGATCCGGGGGCTCGGCGCGGCGCCGTACGCCCTCCAGGGGCTCGCGGCGGCCGTCGCGGACGGCGAGAGGGCCACCGCGGGGAACGACTGGAAATCACTGGCCACGGCCAATATCCACTTCCACGCGGAACTCGTCGCGCTGGCGGGCAGCGAGCGCACCGACGAGGTGATGCGCAGCGTCTTCGCCGAACTGCGGCTCGCCTTCCACGTGGTGGACGACCCGCGCCGCCTCCACGAGCCGTACCTCGCCCGCAACCGCCAGATCCTCGACGCCCTGCGCACGGGCGACCGGACGGGCGCCGAGGCACTGCTGGAGCGGTACCTCTCCGACTCGCGGGAACGGATCGTCGAGGTGTACCGGCGAAGGGTGAGGGAGGACGGCGCCGGGGGTCTGTGAGGGGGCGGGCGAGGCTCCAGAGGGAGGGGGGAGGCGGCGGCTCCGGGCGGTGTCCGCCGGTTCCCGCGCGCCCGTGACGGCCGAGGGTTCCACCGACGCCGCTCGCGCGGTCCCCGCCGTCCCCGCGCGCCCGTGACGGTCGTCGCCTCTGCGTCGTTTGGGTGGTTGTCAGACCGAGGACCTACTCTGTGCACCGTGACTTCGCCCGCATCGACGTACAGCGTTCCGCCGCAGCTCAGCGCCGGGCCGCGCCCCGCGCCGGGCCCGGCCGCCGACGAGGGCCTGGCCCGTCGGCTGCGCGCCCTGGCCTGCACGGCGCCGCTGCACGACCTCGACGCCCGCAAGGCCAACCTGGCCGGTGAGTACTCGGTGTACGGCATGGCCGAGGTCGCCCTCGCCGCCATCGACCTCGTCACGCTCAACATGGACTTCGACACCGGCGCGGACCACGACCAGATAGTGGCCAGACTCGTCCCCCGGATCGCCGCCCAGGCCCCGCGCCGCCCCGCCGCCGAGCACGAGCGGGTGGCCCGCTGGGTGCTGGAGAACCTGATCAACGTCGGCAGCGTGGACCGCGGCTTCCGCGCGGTCTACGGCACCTTCGCCGCCGACGGCACGTACGTCCGCCGGGACTACGACTTCAAGCTGATCGAAGAGGTCCCCGGCCCCGGCGGCACCGTCTATCTGCGCACCACCGACGAGGCGGTCAACGTCCTGGTCGGCGCCCTCGACACCGACGTCACCAGCGCCCAGATCGCCGCCGAGGTCAAACTGGAGGTGCTGATCAGCCGGGGCCGCCTCGCGGACGCCCAGCTCGCCGCCGAGCAGGCCCGGTACCGCACGGTGCAGTACTCCGAGACCCTGCGCCGGGCCCTGGACGCCACCCGGCGCAATGTCCGCGCGGTGGACTGGCTGAGCGCCGTGCCCGACATGATCGCCGAGGCCCTGGACCACGTCGCCGACCGGTACCGGCACGAGAACGCCATCCTCACCAACATCCGCAAGGCCCGCGACGAGACCGAGGAGCCCGAGCACAAGCGGCGCGCCGCCGAACTCGTGGACATCGTCAAGGACTGCATCCGCCGCCACACCCAGCTCCAGTCCCGGCTGCTGGAGGCGGGCCCGCTGTTCCGCGCCGAACAGGACCGGCAGGCGTTCGCCACCCCCGTCGCCACCTCCGGCATCGACCTGTACGGCCATCTCGTCGCACCGGTGCTGCCGCTGCCGCTCGACCGGGCCGTGCGGGTGACCGACGCCTTCTTCTCGCGCGGCACCGGCCCGCGCACCCCGGTCTCCGTGCGGGTCGCCGACCTCGTGGACATCCTGCTGACCCCGCCCGTCGAGCGCGAGCACCTCGGCGCCGAGATGCCCGAGCCCGACCTCATCGCCACCCCCGACGACAGCCGCTTCAGCGAGGAACAGCTCGCCGCCGCCACCCGACTGCTCGACCTGCCGCCCGACGCCCCGCGCCGCCTCTCGGGGCTGCTCGCGGAGGCCCGGCGCATCGGTGACTCCGACAACGGCTCCGACGACTGCCCCGGTGGCGGCTCAGAACTCGCCTACCTCGTCGCCCTGCTGGCCGTCCACGCGGCCAGCCCGCCCGTCGGCACCGCCTACCGGCAGGGCGAACGCTCGCTGCTGTTCGCCGTGGACGACGGCACCCGGCTCGACGACCCCGAGTTCGGCGGCGCCGACCTCATCGTCGGCACCGCGCTGCTCGACTCGGCGGGCATGGCGGCCGACCGGACGGACGCGGCATGAGGCGGCCTCCTGCGGTGGAGCACGGCGGGGCGGGCGGGTCCGGCGGGCTCGCGGCGCGGTTGCCGGGGGACGGGGCGCCGGGTGCGGGTGCGGGTGCGGGTGCGGGTGCGGGTGCGAGGGCGGGTTCCGGTTCCGGTGGCCGCGTGGTCTCCGGTACGTCCGCCCGTGTCGCCGTCGCGTCCGTGGTCCGGGGAGTTGTGACCCCCCGGGTGGTCGCCGCTGCCGTCTGCGGGGGCGTACGCCGCCGACACCACCCCCGTCCCCGTGACGCCGTATGGCCCCCGCACGGCCCGTACGGCACCGGGCGCGCGGTCCGGCATCCCGCAGCGGCCCGAGCCGTGTCCGGTCACCCTCCCCATGTCGCCCACCGTGCGGCGCACCACCCCCGTTCCACCAGCAAGGAGCCGAAGCCGTGAGCGAGCACGTCGAGTGGAGCGAGGCGGAGACCCCCGCCGCTCCGGCGACCGCCGCCGTCACCCCCGCCGACGCCGCCGACGCGGCGCGGCTCGTCGCGTGCGGGCTCCAGCCCAAACTCCAGCCCGCACGCGACCAGGAGTACACCGAGCTGCTGCGTCGGTACCGCGAGGACCCGGCGTTCGCCCGGCTCGCGGACGCCGTGGCCACCGGGCTCGGCCTCGTGGTGCTGGAGGTGTCCGCGCGTGCGGGCATGGCCGTCACCGCCGCCGAGGACTCGGTGTTCGCCGTCCGGATGGGCGACTACGCCCGCCGCACCACCGCCGACTCCGGGGACCGGTTCCTGCACGGCCTGGCGCACCTCGCCGTCGCCGCGCTCGCCTTCCCGCGCCCCGAGGACCTGGCCGACGACGCGTACATCGGCAGGGTCACCGTCAACGGCGTGGACGCCTTCGTCCGGCAGGCGTGCCGCCGCCTGGAGGAGCGCGCCGAGGAACAGGGCGAGAACACCGACCCGGCGACCGACGCCCCCGGCCTGGAGGCCGCCTGGCGGATCTGGGCCCGGCGCAGCGCCACCGGCGCCACCAAGGACGCCCGCCGCCCCGCCGCCTCCACCACCGGCATCGTCGCCAAGGCGATGGGGTTCCTCACCGACTCCGGGTTCCTCCAGCGCACCGGCGACGACCACGGCGGTACGTTCCGCACCACCGCCCGCTACCAGCTCCAGGTGCGTGACCTGGCCGGGACCGCCGCCCTCGCGGAACTCCTGGACCTCGGGGTCGTCCCGGTCACCGACGGCAGCGCCAGCCTGCTGCCCGCCGACGACACCGACGACCTCGATCTGGTGGCCGACGCGGGACTCCCGTTCCACTCCTGAGCCCCCGGCCCCCCTCGCCTTCCGACCCGTACCGCCCGTAGCCGCCCCCCCCACCGCACGAAGACTGCCGAGAGTCCGCCATGTACGAGCTGTCCCGCGTCCGCCTCTACTCCATCGGACCCGCCGGCGCGCGGTACGCCGACACCGTGCTCGACCTGCGGGGCGTCGGCCGCCCCGTGCCCGAACCGGCGCCCGCCCAGGCGGAGTTCTTCGAGGAGGAGCCCAGCGGCCCGCCGCGCAGGCCCGCGCCCGCCGGGGTGCTGTTCCTGGAGAACGGCGGCGGCAAGTCCGTCCTGCTCAAGCTGATCTTCTCGGTCATGCTGCCCGGCCACCGCAACACCCTCGGCGGCGCCAGCTCCGGCGTGCTGCGCAAGTTCCTGCTCGCCGACGACTGCGGACACGTCGCGCTGGAGTGGCAGCACGTGCAGACCGGCGAGTGCGTGGTCGTCGGCAAGGCCAGCGAATGGCGCGGACGCCAAGTCTCCAACGACCCGCGCAAGTTCGCGGAAGCCTGGTACTCCTTCCGGCCCGGTCCCGGACTCGGACTGGACAACCTGCCGGTCGCGGAGGCCACATCCGTACGGCCGCCCGTCGAGGGAGCCTCCGGCGCACGGGGCCGCCGCCGCACCATGAAGGGCTTCCGGGACGCGCTCACCGAGGCGGGCAAGGCGTACCCGCACCTGGAGGTGCACTGGGAGGAGACCCACGAACGCTGGACCGAGCACCTCGGGGAACTCGGCCTCGACCCCGAACTCTTCCGCTACCAGCGGGAGATGAACGCCGACGAGGGCGAGGCCGCCGGACTGTTCGCGGTGAAGAAGGACTCCGACTTCACCGACCTGCTGCTGCGTGCCGTCACCGACACCCGCGACACCGACGGCCTCGCGGACCTCGTCGGCGGCTTCGGCAACAAGCTCGGCCGCCGTGCCGAACTCATCGCCGAACGCGACTTCACCGCCGGTTCCGTGGACCTCCTCGGCCGGATCGTGGACGCCGCCGAGGCCCGCTCCCGCGCCCGCGACATCCACGCGGGCGCCGAGCGCCGCACCCGCACCCTGGCCCGCCGCCTCTCCGCCCGCGCGGTACGGGAGCGGGTCCGCGCAGCCGACCTCGCCCAGCGCGTCACCGCCGCCGCCTACGCCGTCACCCACACCGAGGGCGCCCGTGGGCGCAGCGCGCTGGTAACCGCCGAACTCGCCTACCGGCACGCCTCGTTGGCGCTCGCCGCCGCCGAGAAGGCCGCCACCGCGCAGAAGCGCGAGCTGGCGGACGCCCGTACCCTGCACGCCGCCTGGCAGGCCGCCGAGGCCGTACTGCGGCACCGCGCCGCCGCCGACCGCGTCGCCCGCGTCTCCACCGCCATCCAGGAGGCCGAGCGGGACGCGGCCCCCGCCCTCGCCGCCCGCGCCAAGGCCGCCGTCGATCTCGTACGGGCCCTGCACACGGCCGCGCAGAGCGCCGAGGCCCTCGCCAACGAGGAGGAGGAGCGCTCGGCGGCCATCCAGGAGACGGGCGACGCCGCCTACCGCGACTCCACCACCGCCGCCACCGAGGCGCAGCGCGCCCGCAGCGAGGCCGGGCACCTGCGCCAGCGGCTGACCGAGGTCGAGCAGGAGACCGCCGAGGCGGTCCGCGCGGGCTGGCTGGACGACACCGCCCCGGACGCCGACCCGGCCCGCGCCGCGCTCGCCGCCAGCGACGCCGAGAAGGCCGCCGTCGCCCTCTGGGACACCGCCCGCGAAGCCGCCCGACGGGCCACCGAGCACGCCCGGGAGGCGGCGGGCGCCGAGTCCCGCGCCGAACTCACCGCCGCCCGCGCCGCCGACGCGGCGACCGCCGCGACCCGCGCCCACGAGGCCGAACGACGGCTCGCCCAGGCACTGGCGGCGGAGGAACGGCTGACGGAACTGCTCGGCCTGCCCGGTGCCCCGGCTGCCGTACGGGCCGGGGTGCCGGGGCCGCGTAGCGGGGGCGACGGCGGAGGCAGGGAGACACCGGGGGCGGGGGAGCAGCGGGTCGGAGTCGCGGGGGGTGTCGGGGCCTCCGGCGTTTCCGGGGCTTCTGGCGCCGCTGGTTCCGGTGTGGATCTCGGTGCCGGTCCCGGCGGGGAGGGTTCCGGCGGGACCAGCGGGGTGCCGGGTGCGTCCGGCGTCTCCGGCGACTCCGGTGGCGACGGCTCCGGGTACGGCTTCGGCTCCGCTGCCCACCCCGCCGGTTTCGGTGTCCCCGGCGAGCCCGGTGTTCCCGGTGACTCCGCCGCCTCCGGTGTCCTCGGCGCCGAGGAACTGGACCGGTTCGCGGACGAGTTGCGCGCGCTGCTGGACGACGCCGTCTCCGGTGCCGAGCGCACCCTGTTCGACCTGCGTACGGCCGCTGCCGACGACGCCCGCATCCTGGGCGCCCTCGGCGACGGGGGCCTGCTGCCGCCCGGCCCCGATGTGCTGGCCACCGTCGAGTTCCTGGGCGAGCAGGGCATCCCCGCGCTGCCCGGCTGGCGTTACCTGGCCCAGGCCGTTGACCCCGCCGACCACGCCCGGGTCCTCGCCGCCCGCCCCGAGCTGGTGGACGGCGTCGTCATCACCGACCCGGACACCCACTCCCGCGCCCGCGCCGCCCTGGCCGAGGCCGCGCTGCTGCCCCGCTCCACCGTCGCCGTCGGCACCGCCGCCGCGCTGCTCGCACCCGCCCCGGCCGCCACCGACAGCGCCGACGACGTGTTCCTCGTACCGCCGAACCCGGCCATGCACGACGAATTCGCCGCCGACGAGGAACGTCAGGCGCTGCGCGCCCGCGCCACCGCCCGCGACGAGGAGATCCGCTCCCGCGCCGCCCGGCTCGGCAAGGACCGCGAACTCGCCGCCCGGCTCGCCTCCTGGCGCACCGGCTGCCCCGCCGGACGCCTCACCGAACTCGCGGAGGCCGCCGACACCGCGCGAGCCTTCGCCGCCGAGACCGAGGCCGAACTCACCGAGGCCCGCACCGTGCGCGCGGAGGCCGACGAGAACGCCGCCGAGGCCACCGGCGTACGCGACGAGCGCCAGGAGGCCGCACAGAAGGCCCGCCGCGCCGCCGACGTGCTCGCCGGACTCGCCCACCGGCTGCGCGAACGCGCCGGATGGCAGGCCCGGCTCCGCGAACTCGCGGACGAGGCCGCCGAGTCCGAGGCCCGCGCCCAGACCTGCCTCGACCGCGCCCGCGCCGCCGACGAGGACCGGCGTGCCGCCCAGCGCGCCGCCGACGACGCCCGCCGCACCACCCGCGTACTGCGCGCCGAGCGCGCCGAGATCGCCGGTGCCCCCGACGACGTACCCCAGGCGGACGGCGCCGCCCCCGAGGCGTCCCTGCCCGCGCTCCGCGAGGCATACCGCGCCGCCTCCCAGGTCTACGAGAAGGTCGGTGTCGGCGCCGACCTGCGCGCCGAGCAGGCCCGCGCGGAGAGCGACGAGAGCGCGTCCCTCGCGGAACTGGACCGGCTCAGCAACAAGGTCCGCACCCGTGCCGCCCAGCTCCTCCAGTCGCCCGACGGTTCCGACGGGCCGTCCCGGCAGGCCGCCGCCACCCGTGCCGAGGAACTCGTCCAGCTGCTGGAGACCCGCGTGTCCACGGCGAGCGAACAGCTCGGCCGACTGCGCGGCGAGGCCGAACGGCACGCCCCCGAGGACGGCGAGGCGCACACCGAACTCGCCGGGGAACTTCAGCCGCGCGACGCCGAGCACGCCCAGGCCCTGCTGCGCACCGCCGGTGCCGAACTCGCCGCCCGCACCGGCGCGCTGGCCGAGGCCCGTGACGCGCACGCCGAACTCCTCACCGCGCACCGCGCCGCCGAGGACGCCGCCGGAGGCTTCGACGAGATCGCCGCGATGCTCCGCGACCTGCTGCGCGAACACACCGCCGACGACGACCAGGACGAACCCGAGCCCTATCCCGGCAGCCCCGAGGAGGCCCGGCAGTCCGCCGCCGAGGCCCGCCGCTCGCTGCGCGGATGCGCCGCCGACCTGTCCGCCGCCGAGGCAGCCGTGCGCGAGGCGGGCGACATCCTCGTCCGGCACGCCAACGCCACCCGCTACGAGCAGGTCCGCACCCCGGCCCGCCAGCAGATCCGCGAACTGCCCGCCGCTGCGCTGCCCGAGCACGCCCGCAAGTGGGCGGACGCCTTCGCACCCCGGCTGCGCGTCCTCACCGACGAACTCGCCCAGCTGGAACGCAACCGGGACTCCATCGTGGACCGGCTGCGCGGCCTGGTGGAATCGGCGCTGGCCACCCTGCGCTCGGCACAGCGGCTGTCCCGGCTGCCCGAGGGGCTCGGGGAGTGGTCGGGGCAGGAGTTCCTGCGCATCCGCTTCGAGGAACCCGACCAGGCCACGCTGACCGAACGGCTCGGGGAGGTCATCGACGAGGCGACCCGTGCCGCCGTCCGTAAGAACTCCGACCTGCGCCGCGACGGCATGTCCCTGCTGCTGCGCGGAGTCGCCGCCGCACTCCAGCCCAAGGGCATCGCCGTGGAGATCCTCAAGCCGGACGCCGTGCTGCGCGCGGAACGCGTCCCGGTCGGGCAGATGGGCGACGTGTTCTCCGGGGGCCAGCTCCTCACCGCCGCCATCGCCCTCTACTGCACGATGGCCGCCCTGCGCTCCAACGACCGGGGCCGCGACAAGCACCGCCACGCGGGCACCCTGTTCCTGGACAACCCCATCGGCCGCGCCAACGCGACCTACCTCCTTGAACTCCAGCGGGCCGTCTCCGACGCGCTCGGTGTCCAGCTCCTCTACACCACGGGCCTCTTCGACACGACCGCACTGGCCGAGTTCCCGCTGGTGATCCGGCTGCGCAACGACGCCGACCTGCGCGCGGGGCTGAAGTACATCAGCGTCGAGGAACACCTCCGCCCCGGCCTGCCCCAGCCACCACAGACGGGCGAGGCGGTGCACAGCGAGATCACGGCGACCCGGATGTTCAAGAAGTCGTAGAGCGGGCCGGGGGACACCTCACGCGCCAGGGGAAGCCCCCCTCACCCGTGAAGGGTGCCCTCCCCACCCACCGGAGAAGGCGCCCTCACCCGTTCAGGGATGCGACAGCCGCCCCGCGCCGCCCCGGCGCCGTATCCGCTCCTGGTCGCGCAGGGCCACACGCTCCTGGCGGTGGCGGGCCCGGCGTTCGCGGCGGCGGGCGCGGGCCGTGCTGCTGGGCTCGGAGACCACGCCGTACCGCTGGCTCCAGACCTGGCGGGTCACCCACACGTCCGCCACCGACCACGTCGCCACCACGGTCGCGGCCACGCTGCTGATCACCATCGGGAAGGCGAACCAGGACCCGGCCAGCGTGCACAGGAAGGCGGTCATGGCCAGGATCAGCGTCACCGAGATGATCAGCACCGCCCGGACCGCCGAGACACGCACCGGGTCCGGCATCCGATACCGGCGCGCGGGCTCCTCGACCCACAACGGCGGATATTCCGGGCCCCGGTCGGCCGAAGGCGCCCCCGCCCGCACCGCCGTACCCGCCCGCGCTCCGCGTTCCGCCGCCCCACCAGGCGCACCGTACTGCTCCGCCGTGCTCGTCACCGTGTCACTCCCCACCGCCGGAAGCCCCGATCGCCCGGGACCCGAAGACCCCGCTCCCCACTGGCTGCCCGGCTTGCGCTCTTCTACGCCGCCGGAACGCGAACCACGGCCGCACCGGCCGAATCCGCACCCTTCTCCATGAACTATGACGAACGCCGTGCCCGGAAGATTCCCGGCCCGTGAAAATTTCCCGCCGACCCCCTGTCCGTACTGTGCCGAACGTGCCGTCCGCCGCTCATGCGCCACGGGTGCCATCTCCCGTCATGACCGGACAACTCGTCATCTCTCGCCGGGCAAGCGGAAGTTCGCTCTCCGGACATGTCTTCGAGTTGGCCCGGTGCGGTAGTAGGCTCGCGCCGTTTGCTGACGGACATGTGAATCCCCGACGGGCGGGGTTCGAGCTGGGGGAGGCCATGCGCTTTCGCGGAAAGTCGATCCGCCGGAAGATCGTGGCGCTGCTCCTCGTGCCGCTGCTCTCCCTGACCGCCGTCTGGGGTTTCGCCACGGCGCTCACCGGGCGCGAGGTCACCCGGCTGTTCCATGTGACCGACACCGTCCAGGACTTCGGGTTCCCGGTCGAGGACACCGTCCGGGTGCTCCAGCAGGAGCGCCGCCAGACCCTCGTCTACCTCGCCGACCCGCGCGCCGCCGACGCCGGACCGGCCCTGCGCCGTACCCGGGGCGCCACCGACAGAGCCGTCGCCGGGGTCCGCGACAACGCCCGCGACCACCACAAGCGGGACCGCCTCGGCCCCAACGACGCCCAGCGCCTCACCGCCGTGCTCGACGCGCTCGACGGCCTGGACTCGCTGCGCCGCAGCGTCGAGGAGCGCACCGTCACCCGCGCACAGGCCCTCGACCTCTACGACCGGCTGGTCGATCCCTGCTTCACCCTGCTCGCCGGACTCGACGGCGTGGACGACGTCGAGATGGAGAAGCAGTCCCGCGCCCTGGTCAACGTCACCCGCGCCCGCGAACTCCTCTCCCGCGAGGACGCGCTGCTCGGCTCCGCCCTCGTCGTCGGCCGGATCAGCCGCACCGAGTCGCAGGACGTCTCCGACCTCGTCGCCCAGCGCACCCTGCTCTACAACATCAGCCTCCCGCTGCTGCCCGCCGCCGAACGCGAGCGCTACGAGCAGTTCTGGAAGAACGCCACCACCGCCCCGCTCCGGGTCGCCGAGCAGAGCGCCATCGGCACCGACACCGGCACCCCGCGCGGCCTCACCGCCAAGGGCTGGGACGGCGTCGCGGGCAGCGTCCTCGACGAACTCGGCACCCTGGACGACCAGGCGGGTGACCGCCTCCAGGAACGCACCCGGCCCGTCGCCATGAGCGTCATCCGGCAGGCCGCCTTCGCCGGTGCCCTCGGCCTCGTCGCCCTGCTGATCTCCCTGGTGCTGTCCGTGCGCGTCGGCCGCTCCCTCATCCGCGACCTGCGCCAGCTCCGCCTGGAGGCGCACGAGGCGTCCGGCGTCCGGCTGCCCAGCGTGATGCGGCGCCTCTCCGCCGGGGAACAGGTGGACGTGGAGACCGAGGTGCCCCGGCTGGAGTACGACCAGAACGAGATGGGCGAGGTCGGCCAGGCCCTCAACACCCTCCAGCGGGCCGCCGTCGAGGCCGCCGTCAAGCAGTCCGAACTCCGCTCCGGGGTCTCCGACGTGTTCGTCAACCTCGCCCGCCGCAGCCAGGTCCTGCTGCACAAGCAGCTCACCCTGCTCGACACGATGGAACGCCGTACCGAGGACACCGACGAACTCGCGGACCTCTTCCGCCTCGACCACCTCACCACCCGCATGCGCCGCCACGCCGAGGGCCTCGTCATCCTCTCCGGCGCCGCGCCCTCCCGGCAGTGGCGGCGCCCGGTGCAGCTCATGGACATCGTCCGGGCCGCCGTCGCGGAGGTCGAGGACTACGAGCGGGTCGAGGTACGGCGCCTGCCCCGCGTCGCCGTCACCGGCCCCGCCGTCGCCGACCTCACCCACCTGGTGGCCGAACTCCTGGAGAACGCCACCGTGTTCTCCCCGCCGCACACCGCCGTGCAGGTGGTCGGCGCGCGCGTCGCCAACGGTTTCACCCTGGAGATCAACGACCGGGGCCTCGGCATGACCGCCGAAGCACTCCTCGACGCCAACCTGCGCCTCGCGGAGACCCCCGAGTTCGAACTGTCGGACACCGACCGGCTCGGCCTCTTCGTGGTCAGCCGCCTCGCCCAGCGCCAGAACGTCCGCGTCTCCCTCCAGCCCTCCCCGTACGGCGGCACCACGGCCGTCGTCTTCATGCCGGACGCACTGCTCACCGACGACGTGCCCGACACCAACGGCGTCGGCTTCCGCCTCGACCGCGCCCGCGCCGCCCGCAAGGACGAGCGCGCCCCGCATCTGGCCACCGCCCGCGCCCGCACGGCGCAGCTCCCCGGCCCTCCGGCCGCCCTGCTGGACGGCCCGGTCGAGCTGGAGGCGCCGGTCGATCTGGACGTGGTCTCCGGCTTCCCCGGCGCGGTCACCGACGAGGACGGCGAGCGCGGCGGACTGTTCCGCTCCCGCCGCCCGGCGGGCCGCGCCGACGAACGGCCGCCGTCCCGCCCCGGCGAGCCCCACACCCCGTCCCCGCACGGCCCCGACTCCGCTCCCACCGGGCTGCCCCGGCGCCAGACACCCAAGCTGGTCAGCTCGCACGGCCGTACCGTGGACCCCCGCCGCCCCCGCGACACCGACCCGGAGCAGCGCCCGGAGCCCGGCGGACCCCGCCGCCCCGGTACGCCGCCCGTCCCCGCCGCACCCGACGCGTCCGCCCCGGAGCTGCCCCGCCGCACGCGCACGGACCGCACGCCCACGGAGCGCACACCCACGGCCCCGGACCGAGCGGCCCCGGACCGAGCCGCCCCGGACCGAGCGGCCCCGGACCGGCCGGGTACCGACAGCACCCCCGGCACCGACCCCCTGCCCCGCCGCGTCCGCCAGGCCAACCTGGCACCGCAGCTCCGGCAGGAGGCGGAACCCCGTACGCGCAGCGCCGCCGCACCGGCCGGTGAGCGGGACGCGGACGAGGTCCGCAGCCGGATGGCCTCGCTGCAGCGCGGCTGGCAGCGCGGCCGGCGGGAGAACTCCGCCGACGACGAGACCCGCAACGGCACAGCACAAGGAACGAGCAAGGGGGACGGTCGATGACCGCACCGAGGGCCACCGGCCACAGCGAGAACGACAAGGCACAGCTCAACTGGCTCCTGGACGATCTGGTGGACCGCGTCGCCAGCATCCGCAAGGCCCTCGTCCTGTCCGGCGACGGACTGGCCACCGGCGTGTCCAAGGACCTGACCCGCGAGGACGGCGAACACCTGGCCGCCGTCGCGTCCGGCTTCCACAGCCTCGCCAAGGGCGTCGGCCGTCACTTCGACGCCGGGAGCGTCCGGCAGACCGTGGTCGAGCTGGACGAGGCGTTCCTCTTCGTCACCGCGGCCGGTGACGGCAGCTGCCTCGCGGTCCTCTCCGACGCGGACTCCGACGTCGGCCAGGTCGCGTACGAGATGACGCTGCTGGTCAAGCGGGTCGGCGTGCATCTGGGAACCCCGACGCGCTCCGACGTGCCCGCGGGCGGGTAGTGGGATGACATGAGCGGAGACGGCCAGCCAAGGAAGCACTGGTTCGACGACGAGGCAGGACCGGTCGTCCGTCCGTACGCGATGACGCGTGGCCGCACCACCAGTGCGGCCCAGCACCGCCTCGACCTGATCGCGGTGGTGGTCACCGAGCCCGACGCGGGCGACCCGGACGCCGACCCGACGCTCGTCCCCGAGCACACCGAGATCGTCGGCCTGTGCCGCACGGCACCCCAGTCCGTCGCGGAGCTGGCCGCCGAACTCGACCTCCCGATCGGGGTCGTCCGCGTCCTCATCGGGGACCTCGTGCACGCCGGACTCGTGCACGTCAGCCGACCGGTGCCCCCGGCCGAACTGCCCGACGAGAGCATCCTCCGCGATGTGATCAACGGCCTCCGGGCACTCTGAGCGGCGCGGAACCCGGCCGCCCGCGCGGTCAAGGCCACACCGGGTACAACTCCCCCTGCGGAACACGAAGATGAGGAACGATGATCAACGGGCGCTCTGAGCGGGGCACGCCCCCGGTCGAACCCGTCACCCTCAAGATCCTGGTGGCCGGTGGGTTCGGCGCGGGCAAGACGACCCTCGTCGGCGCGGTCAGCGAGATCAGACCGCTGCGCACCGAGGAGTCGCTGACCGAGGCGGGCCGCCCGGTGGACGACCTCGGCGGCGTACCGGACAAGCGCACCACCACCGTGGCGATGGACTTCGGGCGGATCACCCTCCGCGAGGACCTCGTGCTGTACCTGTTCGGGACGCCCGGCCAGGAACGCTTCTGGTTCATGTGGGACGAGCTGTCCGAGGGCGCGCTCGGCGCGGTGGTCCTCGCCGACACCCGGCGCCTGGCGGACTGCTTCGCCGCCGTCGATTACTTCGAGCGGCGCGGCATCCCCTTCATCGTCGGCGTCAACTGCTTCGAAGGCACGGCCCGTTACGCCACCGACAACGTCCGGCAGGCCCTCGACCTGGACGCCGACGTGCCGGTACTGCTGTGCGACGCCCGCGACCGCGAGTCGGTCAAGGAGATCCTCGTCGGCGTGGTCCGGCACGCGATGGAGCAGGCCGCGACCCGCCGTCGCGCCGTCACCACCTGACCCCCCGCCCACCTGCCGGAACCCTTCACGGCTCCGCCCGGGAACGCCCCGCGCGCATCCGATACAGTCCGCGCGTGTCCGAAACTCAAGCCTCATCCGCCAACTCGGCCCGGGACTCGCACTGTTCGACCTGCGGTGCGTCCTACGGAACGGACGTCTCCGGCTGGCCGCGCACCTGCCCGGCCTGCGGCGCCGTCGCCTACCGCAACCCGCTGCCCGTCGCGGTCGCGCTCCAGCCGGTCTACGACGCCCAGGGCACCGCCCTCGTCGTGATCACCCGCACCATCGCCCCCGCGCGCGGCGGCGTCGCCCTGCCCGGCGGGTTCGTCGATCACCGCGAGGACTGGCGGCAGGCCGTCGTCCGCGAACTCCGCGAGGAGACCGGCATCGAGGCCGCCGCCCACGACGTCCGCCTCCTGGACGCCATGAGCTCCCCCGACGGACACCTCCTCCTCTTCGGCTACCTCCCCGAACGCCCCGCCGAACACCTCCCCCCGTCCATCCCCACCGACGAGACCACCGGCTGGCAGCTCCTCCGCCGCCCGGAAGACCTCGCCTTCCCCCTCCACACGGCAGCGGTACGCGCCTGGTTCGAAGGGCGTTACCACTAGGACCAGGCCAACCGGCCGAGCCCCGGCGGCTGTTCGGCTCGGCCCCGACAGCCGCCGCTCACGTCCTCACCCCAACCCCCGCACCCGCACCGGCAGATCCACCTGACCGCCCTCGCGGGACACCACCACCCGCGCGCCCGTGCGGCGGGCGGTGTAGCGCTCGATCTCCGGCTCGGCGGTGCCGTCGCCGGGGTCCCGGACCAGCAGGCCCGACCCGGTGCGGCCGGGTACCGGTGCCCAGACCTCCAGCTCCGTCCCGCCGTCCGCCCCGCGTACCGGGAGCACCGAGCCCGCGCGGGCCAGCACCGGGATGCGGGAGACCGGCGCGTCCAGGGGGACATGTGCCGGACCCTCGTACATCTGTTCAGTGACGGTGTCGTACCAGTGCCCCCGAGGCAGCCGGACCGACCGGGTGACGGCGCCCGCTTCCAGCACCGGTGCCACCAGCAGGGCGTCGCCGAGCAGGAACGCGTCCCCGCACTCCCGAAGCGCCCGGTCCTCCGGCGCACCCCACCAGAGCGGGCGGACCCAGGGCGCCCCGGTGCGCCGGGCCAGGTGCGCCAGGGTCGTGAAGTACGGCAGCAGCCGACTCCGGCCCGCCAGCGCGGCCCGCGTGTGCTCCAGCACCCCGGCGCCGTACTCCCACGGCTCCCGCCCGTCGCCGTACGTACGGAACAGCGGGAGATACGCCCCGAGCTGGAGGCCCCGCAGATACAGCTCCGGCGACGACGCGTCCCCGTACCCGCCGATGTCCGTCCCCGAGTACGGCACCCCGCACAGCCCGAGGCCCACGACCCGCGCCAGGGCCGCCCGCAACCCCGGCCAGCCGGGCACGGCCGGTGCCGACCAGACACCGCCGTACCGCTGGAGGCCCGCCCAGCCGGACCCGGAGACGACGAACGGCCGCTCGCCGGGCGCCGCGGCGCGCAGCCCCTCCCAGGCCGCCCGCGCCATGCACAGGGCGTAGAGGTTGTGCGCCGCGCGATGGTCGCCGCCGGACCCGTCCAGGTCGTGCCGGGCCGACCGGGGCAGCGTCCGCTCCCCGAACGCGCCGAACGACACCGGCTCGTCCAGCTCGTGCCGGACCCCCGCGAAACCCTGCGCCAGCCGCTCCCCGTACAGCTCGCCCCACCACCCCCGCACCCCGGCGGAGGTCAGGTCGGGAAACACCGACTCCCCGGCCGGGCCCTCCCCGCGCACCACCCGCCCGGCCGCGTCCCGCACGAACGCGTCCCGCGCCGCACCCCCGTCGAACACCGCGTCCCCCGGCAGCTCGGGCACCGCCGGAACCACGGGCGCCACCAGCCGCACACCCTGCCGACGCAGCTCCTCCGCCAGCACCGGCAGCTTCGGGAACCGCTCCCGGTCCACCGAGAACACCCGGCGCCCCGCCTGGAGCCCGCCGCCCAGATGCACGGCGTCCAGCGGAAGATCCCGCTCCACGTACCCGGCGACCGTCGCCCGCGCCGCGTCCTCCGTACCGAGTCCCGCCCCCGCGTGCTGGTGTCCCAGCGCCCAGCCGGGCGGCAGCGCGGGCGCCCCGGTCAGGGACGCCCAGGTCAGCAGGGTCCGCGCCGGTGTGCCCACCATCACCCAGCCGCGCAGCGGACCCCCGTCCATCCGTACCTCGCAGCGCCCCGCCCGGTCGTGCCCGGAGCCCGCGCCCTCCTCGCCCTCCCACAACGTCACCGTGCCGTCCCAGGAGGTGTCGTGGAACACCAGATGCGCCGCCGCGTCGGCCACCACGAACTGCACCGGCATGGTCAGCGCGGCGGCCCCCGGCGTCGTGTCCAGACCGTCGTTCCACAGCCGGTACACCCCGTCCCGCAGCCGCGGCCCCGCCGCCCGCGCGCCCAGCCCGAAGAACCGCGCGTCCGCCGCCACCTCCGACCGCTGCATCCAGCGCGCCCGGCCGCCCCCGACCGGCTCCCACCAGCGCGGCGGCAGATCCCGGCGCAGCAGCACCCCGCCGGGCGTCCGTATCTCCAGCGCGCCGTGCCGGGAGACGGCCACCGTCACCCGCTCCGCCACCACCCGCCAGCCGCCGTCCTTGTCCGGCTCCAGCACGGCACGCGGGTCCGGCTCGGGACAGCCCCCGGCCAGCGCGTACGACGGCAGCTGCGCGGCCCCGTCCCAGCCCCAGAACACCGCACCGTTGACGGCCACCGATATCCGCAGCTCCGAGCGCGCGAACCGCACCACACCACCACCCGGACCCGGCTCCGCCCCGCTCACCGCACCCGGCACCCGCGCCCGCTCCGCACCGCGCGGCGGCAGCGCGGCGGCGTCGAGCCGCCGCCTGTGCCACGCCGTCCTCACCGACCGCCAACCCCGCGCCGTCCCACCCGGACCGACCCCACTCACCGAACGCATCAGGCCACGACCGTCCATGCTGCTCACCCTGCCACTGACCGCCCCACCAGGACGTCTCGTTCAACTTCCGTTCACCCATGCCGGGACCACATCTCCGTGACACGGATTATGTGCGGCGCACCCTGGCACTGAAGTCGATCACATGGCATCGTCCCTGTCAGCCGCGTCGCGCGCACCACCCCAGCCCGTGCGCGGACGACGCACACCAAGCGCACAGCACGGGAGCCGCCCCCATGTCCACCGCGAACCCCCAGCCGCTCTGGCGGCCCGCCCCCGAGCGGATCGCCGAGGCCCGCGTCACCGCCTTCCAGGCATGGGCCGCCACCCACCACGGCGCCCCCGCGGACGGCGGCTACCCCGCCCTGCACCAGTGGTCCGTGGACCACCTGGACACCTTCTGGGCAGCCCTCACCGAGTGGTTCGACGTACGGTTCGCCACCCCGCCCGAGCGCGTCCTCGGCGACCGCGCCATGCCCGGCGCCCAGTGGTTCCCCGGCGCCACCCTCAACTACGCCGAGCGCGCCCTGCGGGCCGCCGCC
This sequence comes from Streptomyces corallincola, assembly GCF_019104725.1. Lineage (GTDB taxonomy): Bacteria > Actinomycetota > Actinomycetes > Streptomycetales > Streptomycetaceae > Streptomyces > Streptomyces corallincola. The sequence goes on from NZ_JAHRXF010000009.1 coordinate 158,142, forward strand.
GACCGCGCCGACGAACCCGCCCTGCTCTGCGTGGACGAGACCGGGGAACCCCGCCCGGTCGGCTGGCGCGAGCTGCGCCGCCGGGTCGGCTCCCTCGCCGCCGAACTGCGCGCCCTCGGCGTCCGCCCCGGCGACCGGGTCAGCGGCTACCTGCCGAACATCCCCGAGGCCGTCGTCGCCCTGCTCGCCACCGCCGCCGTCGGCGGCGTGTGGACCTCCTGCGCGCCCGACTTCGGCGCCCGCAGCGTCCTGGACCGCTTCCAGCAGGTCGAACCGGTCGTCCTGTTCACCGTGGACGGCTACCGCTACGGCGGCAAGGAGCACGACCGCCGCGACACCGTCGCCGAACTCCGCCGCGAACTGCCCACCGTGCGCGCCGTCGTGCACATCCCGCTGCTCGGCACCGACGCCCCCGAGGGCGCCCTCGACTGGGCCGCGCTGACCGCCGCCGACACCGAGCCCGTCTTCGAACAGGTGCCCTTCGACCACCCGCTCTGGGTGCTGTACTCCTCCGGCACCACCGGCCTGCCAAAGGCCATCGTCCAGTCCCAGGGCGGCATCCTCGTCGAACACCTCAAGCAGCTCGGCCTGCACTGCGACCTCGGCCCCGATGACCGCTTCTTCTGGTACACCTCCACCGGCTGGATGATGTGGAACTTCCTCGTCTCCGGCCTGCTCACGGGGACGACGATCGTCCTCTACGACGGCAGCCCCGGCTTCCCCGGCACCGGCGCCCAGTGGCGGATCGCCGAACGCACCGGCGCCACCCTCTTCGGCACCTCCGCCGCCTACGTCATGGCCTGCCGCAAGGCGGGTGTCCACCCGGCCCGCGACCACGACCTCTCCCGCGTGAAGTGCGTCGCCACCACCGGCTCCCCGCTGCCCCCGGACGGCTTCCGCTGGCTGCACGACGAGGTCCGCGCCGACCTGTGGATCGCCTCCGTCAGCGGCGGCACCGACGTCTGCTCCTGCTTCGCCGGAGCCGTCCCCACCCTCCCCGTGTACACCGGCGAACTCCAGGCCCCCGGCCTCGGCACCGACCTCCAGGCATGGGACCCCAGCGGCAGGCCCGTCACGGACGAGGTGGGCGAACTGGTCGTCACCAACCCCATGCCGTCCATGCCGATCCGCTTCTGGAACGACCCCGACGGCAGCCGCTACCACGACAGCTACTTCGACACCTACCCCGGCGTCTGGCGGCACGGCGACTGGATCACCCTCACCTCACGCGGCACCGTGATCATCCACGGCCGCTCCGACTCCACCCTCAACCGGCAGGGCGTCCGCATGGGCTCCGCCGACATCTACGAGGTCGTCGAACGGCTCCCCGAGATCAAGGAGTCCCTGGTCGTCGGCGTCGAACAACCCGACGGCGGCTACTGGATGCCCCTCTTCGTCCAGCTCACCCCCGGCACCACCCTGGACGACGCCCTCCTGGCCCACATCAAGCAGGCCATCCGCACCCAGCTCTCCCCACGCCACGTGCCCGACGAGGTCATCGAAGTCCCCGCCGTCCCCCACACCCTCACCGGCAAGCGCATCGAGGTCCCCGTCAAACGCCTCCTCCAGGGCACCCCGCTGGAGAAGGCCGTCAACCCCGGCTCCATCGACAACCTCTCCCTCCTCGCCTTCTACGAACAACTGGGGCGCGAACGCCGCTGACACCGGGGGCAGGGCTGTCCCCGTGACGGGCGGGGGCAGCCCTGTCGCGGGAGACACCGGGCGGGGAGTCGTCCGTGGGACTCCCGGCTGGGAGCGGGCGTTCGGAAGGGGATCAGCCGGGTCCGACCGCTCACCCCCCGTACGTGGCCTCCGAATCGCCCAGCACCGCCGCGAAGTCCGAGGCCAGCCGCACCGCCGCGGAGGGCTCCAGCTCCGACACCGAGATCCTCACCCCCGGCGCCGACTCCAGCCGGAACCGTGCCCCGGCCGCGATCCACCAGCCGTACGACCGCAGCCCGTTGACCACCGCCGACTCGTCCCGCACCGGCACCCACAGATTCATTCGCCTCGCCCAGGCCGCCCAGCGCTCCCTCGGCCCACTCGCCGTCACCGCCGCCCTCGCCACCGGCCCCCTCGGCTGGACCGCCTTCGGCACCGCCATTGCCCTGACCTGCGGAATCCAGCACCGGCTCGTCCGCGACCGAATCCACCGGACCCCATTGTCAGTGGCTTCGGTTACGGTGAGTGAGCATTGATCGACCGCGCACACATGGGGGAAAACATGGCGCACACCGACCAGCGGACCCTGCGACGCTTCCTGCGCCGCGAGATCGCCGGCACCATCGGCCTGCTCACCGACGACCACGACTTCCAGGCCATGCGGCGCTACCGCGCCTTCGACCTCGACGACCACACCGCCTACCTACGGCAGATCGAGGCCCTGCTCATGAGCCGCGCCGCGCTCGGCAGCCACACCACCGTCGCCCTCTTCGACCCCGAGGAGTACGCCGAGTTCTGTACCGCCGCCGGTCTCGACCCCGAGACCCGGTCCAGCCGCACCCGCTTCACCGCCGAACTCGCCGCCACCGGCGCGACCCTCCCCTACGACGGCCGCCCCCTGAGCACCCTGCTCCCCGCCCTCGTGGACGAAGCCGTCCGCCAGGCCACCTGGGAATACGCGGGCACCCTGCTCGCCCGCCTCGGACCCTGCCCCACCTGCGGCGAGGACATCGGCCGCGCCGCCCACACCCGGGCCGCCCTGCTCCTCACCCACATCCTCGACACCGCACCGCCCGGCGCCCGCCACCTCGTCTGCACCGTCTCCGGACCGCCCGAGACCCTCATCGCGGACCTGCACGCCGACGAGAACACCACCGACCCCCGCCAACTCGACGAGACCGAACTCCTCGAATTCACCAGCGTCCTCGCCGTCGGCCTCGCCACCCACAGCCCCGGCGGACTCGTCATGCGGATCACCGCACCACCCGCACCCGACCGCGTCCACGGCTGGCGCCTGCGCACCGGCCACCTCGAACCCCTCACCGCCGCCGAGGTGTTCGACGCCTACTGCACCGACGTCGAGACCGGCGAACCCATCGCCCCGGAACCCGGAGTGGACTACTGCGCCCCACCCGACCTCGACGGCGAACGCGGCCCCACCCACGGCCACCACTGACCACGCCCCCACGGCGAAGGGCGCCCCGCACCCGGCGGGACGCCCTCCGCACCGGCGGACCCCCAAGGCCCGCCCCCACCTACTCGCCCGACAGCACCGCCTGAGCGGCGGCCCGCGCCTCCTCCGCACTGTCCGCCGCCCGAGCGGCCGACGCGGCCCGCTCGCACTGCGCCAGCGTGTGCTTCGCCAGCGTCGCCCGCACATAAGGGATCGACGCCGCACCCATCGACAAGGAGGTGACCCCCAGACCCGTCAGCACACACGCCAGCAACGGGTCCGACGCGGCCTCACCGCACACCCCGCAACTCTTGCCCTCGGCCCCCGCCGCCTCGGCCGCCAGCGCCACCAGATCCAGCAGCGCGGGCTGCCACGGATCCTGATACCGCGACACCGCGCCCACCTGCCGGTCCGCGGCGAACGTGTACTGCGCCAGATCATTCGTGCCCAGCGAAAGGAACTCGACCTCCTGGAGGATCGACCGCGCCCTGAGCGCCGCCGACGGAATCTCCACCATCGCACCGAACTTCGCCCGCAGCCCCGCCTCCCGGCACGCCTCCGCGAACGCCCGCGCGTCCGCGCGGTCCGCCACCATCGGCGCCATGACCTCCAGATACACCGGCAGCCCGTCCGCCGCGGCGGCCAGCGCCGACAACTGCGCCCGCAGCACGTCGGGATGGTCCAGCAGCGACCGCAGGCCCCGGACACCGAGCGCGGGGTTGGGCTCGTCGGAGGGGGTCAGGAACCCCAACGGCTTGTCCGCACCCGCGTCCAGCACGCGCACGACCACGCGCCCCTCGGGAAAGGCCTCCAGCACCTCGCGGTACACGGCCGTCTGCTTCTCCTCGGACGGGGCCCGCGAGCCGTCCTCCAGAAAGAGGAACTCGGTACGGAACAGCCCGACCCCCTCCGCCCCCGCCTCCACGGCGGCAGGCACATCACCCGGACCGCCCACATTCGCCAGCAGCGGCACCTTGTGCCCGTCGGCCGTCGCACCCGGCCCCGTCGAAGCGGCCAGCGCCGCCCGCCGCTCGGCCGCGGCCGACTCCAGCCGCTCCCTGCTCTCCTCACTCGGCTCCACGAACACCTCCCCGGTGCTCCCGTCCACCGCCACGACCGTGCCCTCACCCAACTCGCCCGCACCCGGCAGCGCCACGACCGCCGGAACCCCCAGCGCCCGCGCCAGGATCGCGCTGTGACTGGTCGGGCCGCCCTCCTCGGTCACGAACCCGAGCACCAGCGACGGATCGAGCAACGCGGTGTCGGCGGGCGCCAGATCCCGCGCCACCAGCACGAAGGGACGCTCACTGTCCGGCACCCCCGGCATCGGTACGCCCAGCAGCCGCGCCACGATCCGGTTGCGCACGTCGTCCAAATCGGCCACCCGCCCGGCCAGATACTCCCCGGCCCCGGCCAGCAGCTCCCGGTACGAGGCGAACGCGTCGTACACCGCGCGCTCCGCCGTGCTCCCGACCGCGATGCGCCGCTCCACGTCGGCCATCAGCTCGGGGTCCTGCGCCATCATGGCCTGCGCCTCCAGCACGGCCTGCGCCTCACCCCCCGCCAGATTGCCGCGCGCCATCAGATCGGCCGCCACCGCCTCCACGGCCTGCCGCGCCCGTCCCTGCTCCCGCCCCGCGTCCTCCGCCGGGATCTGCTTGGCCGGTGGTTCGAGCACCGCCGTCCCCATGTGCCGTACCTCGCCGATCGCCACCCCGTGGCTCACGCCGACGCCCCGCAGCGTTGTCTCCATCGTGTCCTTCTCCAGGTGCGCGGCTGCCGCAGCCGCTCTGTACGTACCGTCCACCGTCGCGCGGGACGGCGCTGTGCCGAGTTCCGGCGGAAGAGAGAGGTCAGCTCCAGGAGAAGAGAAGGTCCCCGGTCTTCACGTCCCCGCTCTCCCGCAGCTCGTCCAGCGCCTCGGCCGATGCGTCCAGCGCGACCACGGGGCACACCGGCGACTTACCGGCCGCCTCCACCGCAGCGGGGTCCCACCGGACGACACCCTGACCGCGGGTCACGGTGTCCCCCTTGTTCACCAGCAGCGCGAACCCCTCGCCGTTGAGCTGAACGGTGTCGATCCCGAGGTGGGTGAGGACACCGTGACCCTCGGCACCGACCACCACGAAGGCGTGCGGATGGAGGGAGACGACGACGCCGTCCAGCGGGGCAACGGCCTCGGACGGCTCGCGCACCGGGTCGATGGCGGTGCCGGGCCCGACCATCGCGCCGGAGAAGACCGGGTCCGGCACGTCGGCCAGTCCGATGGCGCGTCCGGAGAGAGGGGACGTCACGGTGGTCATGGGAAGCCTCCCGGAGATGGTGCTGCGAACGGACCGTCAGTACGTGTTCCGGCACTGAGCAGCAGGGTATGCCTGCTGAAGCGTCGGTTCCGCTTGGAAGTTACCAGGTAGTGGTCTAGACCACCAAGCACCGGGATTTGCCCCTCGTTCCGTGTCGCCTGTACAGTCGTACTCCTGCTCAGGACGGAGCGCCGCGAAAGCGGGGCCGGTCGAGCGGAAATCAAACTCGCAGGATCATCCAATTCTCTGGATTCCTTCCGCATGCTCGCGGAACGGTGGTCGGAGGGCCGGAAAAACCCTGATAGAGTTTGAAACACCGAAGGGAAGCCCGGAGGAAAGCCCGAGAGGGTGAGTACAAAGGAAGCGACCGTTCCTTGAGAACTCAACAGCGTGCCAAAAGTCAACGCCAGATATGTTGATACCCCGTCTCCGGCCATCATGGTCGGGACGTGGTTCCTTTGAAGTAAACACAGCGAGGACGCTGTGAGCCGGGGGGATT
>NZ_JAHRXF010000090.1 GCF_019104725.1 Streptomyces corallincola
GCGAGGTCTTCCAGGGCAGCTCCCCCTACACGGTCTGGCACAAGCTCAGGGATGCCACCCTGACCGGCGCGTTCCGCGGCAGGGCCCCGCTCGAGTCGCAGTACACGGTCGGCGTGCCCATCGCCGGGCTGTCCTCATTGCTGCGCTTCGCGCACGAGAACACGCGCAGCAGGCACCGGCGCCTGCGCCAGAACATCGACATCGGGCTCCAGTTCGGCACCGAAGCCGCCGCCCTGTTCGTCCGGGGTTCGGTGAACGGTCTGGACCGCATGGAGCCCAAACTCGTCGCCCTCCTGGAGTCATGGCCGGACGCGATGGAGGTACGCGGTTTCCTGGCCCTGCTCTACACGCAGGTGGCCGCGATCGGTTGCAACCATGCCCTGAGCCAGGTGCCCGGCGACCCGGGTGGCTTGATCAAGAATCAGGCGGCCGTCATGGCCCGCACCTCCTTCGCCGGCATCCGCAACGGCCTCTCCCGCAATGCCAAGCGATTCCTGGCCGCCAACGCCTCCCACATCAAGGCCCGGATCGTCCAGCTCTTCCGCTCCTCGCTCCTTCGTGACGAAACCCTCAGCCGGGTCCTCGCCCACCGGCCCTTCGACCTGCTCGCCGACGACATGGACACCGGCATCCCCGTCACCACCTACCTCGATGTCGCGCTGACCGAGCAGCCCGCCAGGGTCGTCGCCTCCGCTTCGCAGAAGAATGTGTTCGGGGCCACCACCGACTTCGCCGAACTCGACACCAACAGCGGCAACATCGGCATCCCCCTCGTCCTGCTCGAACTCCGCGCCCACGGGCGTGACGAGACCACGGACCGGAGGATGAGGGAGACCCTGGAAGATGTGGTGAGGGAGGCCAGGACGATCTACGACGAGGCGGCGCGGGCCCGCGCGACCTCCTCCCCCGCCTTCGAGGCCAACATCACCGCCCTGCGGAGCGCCACCAGCACCGCCCACCCCGAAACACGGAGCCTGCACACCCTGCTGGCCGCCGCGAACCGGTTGGAGATCGAACTCCCGCAGCGCGTCAACGACCGCATGCTCATGCCCGACCACACCGCCTTCCGCATCACCTCCGCCACCCTCGCGGCAATCGAACTCCGCAGCACCGACACGGAGGACCCGAACGTCCTCCAGCTCCGCCAGACCGGCCACACCGAACTCCTCCGCTTCGCCGACCAGCTCCAGGCCCTGCTCCCCGAGGCACCCGTCTACGAAGCCACTCTGCAAACGGCCCTCGACGCCACCCACGAACTCGCCGGCCACCTCGACCCCGCCCAGACCCACGCCCCCGACGGCCGCAACATCAGCCGCCTGCGCAACAACGTCAACCTCCAACTCCAGGCCTGGAACCAACCCGCAGTCGACGACGACTTCGTCCTGGAGCTCTACAACGGCCTCCGCTCCCACATCACCCGACTCGACGACGCGGCGATCTCCGGGCAGATCGCCGGCATCATCGTGGACCCCCACGGCGTGTGGATGCGCGGCGGAAACCCCGAGAACGCCCTGGCATCCGGCGGACTCACCGACGCCGAGGCCCTCGACCTGGCACCGAACACCCACACGGACCCCTCAGCGGTGGCCGGCCCCTCCCGTTGGGCGGGCAGCCTTGAGGACACGGCATCCACGACCGACCCGGCGAGCACCGAGGAACTTCCGGCCGCCGAGACCGTCCGGACCGAGTCGTCCGTCCCGCGCCATGACATGGGGACCCTGTACAACACGGTCAACCTCGAACTCGCCGGACTGGGCTGGACCCACCACATCGACCAGGCGACCATCGCCAAGCGCTACGCAAAACTCCCCTCGCACATCACCCGGCTCAACGAAACCGCCGTGGCCGGCCGCATCGCTATCCAGATCGCCAGCCCCGACACCGGCCCCGGCCTCCCGGGCGGCGCCGTCGGCATGGAGGTGGAGGTGCCCCGCTGGCATGTGACGGTGCCCGAGGACCTCTACTTCGATGATCTGCCCGACGGGTCCGTCATCGGGCACCGCAGTTTCGACATCGTGCTCGAAAACGCGAACGTCGGCGGCGACGTGCCCATCTT
>NZ_JAHRXF010000091.1 GCF_019104725.1 Streptomyces corallincola
ACCGCCGGTCCGAGCACCACCCGGAGTGCGCCGCTCAGGCTGCGCGGCGGGGCCATCGGGGCGGAGGCGGAGATGCATCGCTGGAGGGTGCAGTATCCCGCGTACGTCCGCCGCTTGGAGGAGCTCGATCTCGACAATCCCGTCGCCGAGAGCCGCAGCTTCTACGTGGTGATCGAGTCCCCCGCGGACGGCCCGTTGATCGAGATCGTCAGCAAGCCGCTCGCCGTGGTCCCCGGCGATGTCGGACGGCCCACCCCCGAAGAGTTCTTCCACGACTTCACCGAGCTGCGCGCACGCCTCGCCCAACTGGGCGACGACCTGGCTGACGACCCCGAAACCTCGGCGCGGTTCGAGGACTTCTTCGCCGCACCCGAGTTCCTCCTCTCACCTGCCATGCGCGACGCGGTGCTCGTCCCCGCTCCCGGGGTGCACGACCGCATCGACCACCACCTCACCGCCGGGATACCCGTCAGCGAACTGCACGGCTTCCTGTCGTACGTCCATGACAGCGCTCCGCCGGGCATGCTCGGCGCCACCCTCCCCCTCAAGGCCGGCCTCGACATCGGCAATGAGGCCGCCGCCCTGTATCTCCGCGACGCCGTCTCCGAACTGGCGCCCTTCGACCCCCGACTCGTCGCCCTGGCAGGGCCCGCCGTGGAGATCGCCGAGGTACGCGGGTTCCTGGCACTCGTCTACACCCAGGTCTACGCCCTCGGGTCCTGGGATGCGGCATGGCAAGCCAAGCCCGAGAACACGTACATGGGCGTGGTCAAGTCCTACATGACCGTGGCGTCCCGCGTCTCGCTCGCCGGCATCCGGGCCAGCCTGTCCAACGACGTGCAGAGGTTCCTCGCCCGCCACGCCGACGAGATCAAGGACATGATGCGCCAGCGCGCCACGTCCGAACTGCCCACCGCCTTCCCCTGGGCCATACCTCCCGCACAACTCGCGTGGTTCAACCTGCTCAACGTCCAGTTGGCGTCCATGCCCTCGATCAGCACCTGGCTGGACACCGCGCTGACCCCCCAGCCGGCCCACGTTCTGGCACAGACCACCCAGAACGTTCTGCTCGGCATGCACACCACCTTCGAGACCCTGGACACCAACGAAGGCCGGCTCGAACTCCCCCTCGCCCTCATCGAACTCCGCTACTTCGGACCCGAAGGCCCCTCCAACGCCGTATTCCGGAGACTCATCGAGCAGTTGGCGAACGCGGCCAGCAACTTCTACGGCCGGGCGCTCAATCGCCGGACCACGCCCGTGGCGGAACTCCAGCACGCCGCGCAGACCCTGCAAGCCGTCGTCAACACGGCACGCTTCGAGACCCGCGCCCTGCACACCCTCCTGGCCGCCGTCGCCGAAGCCGAACCCGTGGTGCGGCTGGGGGTCCGCGGTGGATTCATCCTGAGCGACGAAGACGTGCGCCAGATCTCCCAGGGCGTCCTCGCCGTGATCGCGCTCAGAAACAACCAGGTCACCAACCAGACACTCACCTTGATCCAGTCCGCCCTGGCCTCCCTGAACCGCGCCGTCAACGGGCTCGCCGGGCTGGTCCCCCCGTCCCGAGCGGCACGAGCCGCCCTCGAACAGACCGTGAACGCCGCCCGCCAGCTCCGGAGGTACCTCGACCCCGAGGTGACCCGCGCCGCCGACGGCCGCAACATCAGCCGCCTGCGCAACGACGTCAACCTCCAGCTCCACCGCTGGAACCAACCCGCAGTCGACGACACCCACGTCCTCAACCTCTACAACCGCCTCCCCGCCAGCCTCACCAGCCAGCCCGACAACACCGTCGCCTACGAAATCGCCGGCCTCGTCGTGGACCCCAACCGAGCCCTCCGACTCCCCGGCGG
>NZ_JAHRXF010000092.1 GCF_019104725.1 Streptomyces corallincola
GTGGGGGGGGGGGGGGCGGACCCCCGCGGGGGGGGGGGGGGCCGGGGGGGCAGGTCCCCTTCGGTCCGCGCCCGCCGGTCTGTTCTGCCTCCCGGTTTGTTTTCATGGGCGGGCACCGTCCGATCCGCCGGGCAGCCGTCGCTCCCCGGAAACCGAGAGGCACCGCCCTGAACACCCCGCTCGCCGAGACCCTGTCCGCCGTGCTGCTCGCCGGTGTGCTCGCCTGGGCCGTCGTACGCCCCTTCGGGCTGCCCGAGGCCGCCTTCGCGGTCCCGGCGGCCGGGATCGCCGTCGCCACCGGCGCGATTCCGCTGGACCACGCACTGGCGGAGGCGGAGCGGCTGGGGCCGGTGGTCGGCTTCCTGGCGGCGGTGCTGGTGCTGGCCCATTTCTGCGCCGAGGAGGGGCTGTTCCAGGCGTGCGGGGCGTGGATGGCGCGCTGGGCGGCGGGCCGTCCGGTGCGGCTGCTGACGGCGGTGTTCGCGCTGGCGTCGGCGATCACGGCCGTACTGAGTCTGGACGCCACGGTCGTCCTGCTGACGCCGGTGGTGTTCGCCACCGCGCAGCGGACCGGGGTACGGCCGAAACCGCATGTGTACGCGTGCACCCACCTGTCGAACACGGCGTCGCTGCTGCTGCCGGTGTCCAATCTGACGAATCTGCTGGCGTTCGCGGCGAGCGGGCTGAGTTTCACCCGCTTCGCGGGGCTGATGGCGCTGCCGTGGCTGGCGGCGATCGCGGTGGAGTACGTGGTGTTCCGGCGGTTCTTCGCCCGTGATCTGGCTGCCGCCGCGCCCCTGGAGCGGGCCGGGGTGGAGGCGCCCGCGCTGCCGGTGTTCGCGCTGGCGACGGTGGGCTGCACGCTGGCCGGGTTCGTCGTGGCGTCGGCGTGCGGGGTGGACCCGGCGTGGGCTGCGGCGGCGGGCGCGCTGGTGCTGGCGGGGCGGGCGCTGCTGCGGCGCCGTACGACCCCGCTGTCCGTGGTGCGGGCCGCGTCCCCGGCGTTCCTGGCGTTCGTGCTGGCGCTGGGCGTGGTGGTGCGGGCGGTGGTGGACAACGGGCTCGCGGGCGCTCTCGGGCAGGTGCTGCCCGGCGGCACCGGGCTGGCCGCGCTGCTCGGGATCGCCGCGCTGGCCGCCGTCCTGGCCAATGTGATCAACAATCTCCCGGCGGTGCTGGTGCTGCTCCCGCTGGCCGCTCCAGCCGGTCCGGGGGCGGTGCTCGCGGTGCTGCTCGGGGTGAACATCGGGCCGAACCTGACCTACGCCGGTTCGCTGGCGACGCTGCTGTGGCGGCGGATCGTGCACCAGCACGAGCACGAGGTGGACCTCGGGGAGTTCACCCGGCTGGGCCTGATCGCGGTGCCGTCGGCGCTGGCGGTGTCGGTGGTGGCGCTGTGGGGGGCGCTGCGGGTGCTGTGAGGCGCGCGGGGTGAGAGGGGT
>NZ_JAHRXF010000093.1 GCF_019104725.1 Streptomyces corallincola
GAGGAGCACCCTGTCCGGGTACTGGGTGTCGATCTCCTCCCGGACCCGCTTCAGGAACATGTGGGTCGCGGGCAGGTTCTCGCAGTTGGTGCCCTCCTCCTGGTAGAGGTACGGCACCGCGTCCAGCCGGAACCCGTCGATGCCCAGGTCCAGCCAGAACTTCAGCGCGGAGAGGATCTCCTCCTGCACCGCCGGGTTCTCGTAGTTCAGGTCCGGCTGGTGGGAGAAGAACCGGTGCCAGTAGTACTGCTTGCGCACCGGGTCGTAGGTCCAGTTGGACGCCTCGGTGTCCACGAAGATGATCCGGGCGTCCTGGTACTGCTTGTCGTCGTCGGCCCAGACGTAGTAGTCGCCGTACGGGCCCTCGGGGTTGTTCCTCGACTCCTGGAACCACGGGTGCTGATCACTCGTGTGGTTCATGACGAAGTCGATGATGACGCGCATGCCGCGCTGGTGGGCGGCGTCCACGAACTCCACGAAGTCCGCGAGGTCCCCGAACTCCGGGAGCACGGCCGTGTAGTCCGAGACGTCGTAACCGCCGTCGCGCAGAGGCGACTTGAAGAACGGCGGCAGCCACAGGCAGTCCACGCCCAGCCACTGGAGATAGTCCAGCCGGGCGGTGAGACCCTTCAGGTCCCCGACGCCGTCGCCGTTGCTGTCCTGGAAGGAGCGCACCAGCACTTCGTAGAAGACGGCGCTCTTGAACCAATCCGGGTTCCGGTCCCGTGCGGGGGTGTCCTCGAAGGTGTCCGGGACGGGCTCGTTGACGATCATATGGCGGATGACCCTCCGGTCGGCGGGGCGGACGGTCGTTGAACCGTGAGGATGTGCGCGGGTCGGCGGCCCGGTTCCAGCCGCACGTAGTTGGCGCTGCCCCAGTGATAGGTCTCGCCGGTGAGCAGATCGCGCACCGGCACCGACTCGTGCCATTCCAGCCCGAGTTGCGGCATGTCCAACGAAACCGTCGCTTCCTGGGTGTGGTGGGGGTCGAGGTTGACGACCACCAGAACCGTGTTCGAACCACTGCGCTTGCTGTAGACGATCACCGCGTCCTGGTCCGCGTGGTGGAAGTGCAGCCCGCGCAGCCTGCGCAGGGCCGGCTGGGT
>NZ_JAHRXF010000094.1 GCF_019104725.1 Streptomyces corallincola
GAACACCCCGCGCTACAGCGCCTGCGGAACCTCCGTTTCCATCAGACCGACAACGCGAACGTGCTCGCCTACAGCAAGAGCACGGGCGAGGACACGGTCATCGTGGTCGTCAATCTCGACCCGCGTCACACCCAGGAGGCCACGGTCTCGCTGGACATGCCGCAACTCGGCCTGGACCCGCACGCCGACCTGTCCGTCCACGACGAGCTGACAGGGGAGACCTACCACTGGGGCAGGACCAATTACGTGCGGCTGGAGCCCGGCCGGGCGCCCGCGCACGTACTCCACGTCGGGCGCCCCGCGCCCCAGATCGGAGGGCCCTCGGCGACATGACTGTCAACGACCCCGTGCTGGACACTTTTGAGGACACCCCCGCCAAGGACCGGGACCCGGAGTGGTTCAAACGCGCCGTCTTCTACGAGGTGCTGGTCCGCTCCTTCCAGGACAGCGACGGCGACGGCATCGGTGACCTGAAGGGGCTCACCTCCAAGCTCGACTACCTCCAGTGGCTCGGCGTGGACTGCCTCTGGCTCCCGCCGTTCTTCAAGTCGCCGCTGCGCGACGGCGGTTACGACGTCTCGGACTACACCTCGGTGCTGCCCGAGTTCGGGGACCTCGCGGACTTCGTGGAGTTCGTGGACGCCGCCCACCAGCGCGGCATGCGCATCATCATCGACTTCGTCATGAACCACACGAGTGATCAGCACCCGTGGTTCCAGGAGTCCCGCAAGGACCCCGACGGCCCCTACGGCGACTTCTACATGTGGGCCGACGACGACCAGCAGTACCAGGACGCCCGGATCATCTTCGTGGACACCGAGGCGTCCAACTGGACCTACGACCCGGTGCGGCAGCAGTACTACTTCCACCGGTTCTTCTCGCACCAGCCCGACCTGAACTACGAGAACCCGGCCGTCCAGGAGGAGATCCTCGCGGCCCTGAAGTTCTGGCTGGACCTCGGCATCGACGGGTTCCGGCTGGACGCGGTCCCCTACCTCTACGCCGAGGAGGGCACCAACTGCGAGAACCTGCCCGCCACGCACACCTTCCTCAAGCGGGTCCGGCGCGAGATCGACGCCCAGTACCCGGACACCGTCCTGCTG
>NZ_JAHRXF010000095.1 GCF_019104725.1 Streptomyces corallincola
CTAAGGGCTGTCCCGTAAATGACCTCTGAGTGGTCGCGGACAGGGTGGGCCGCTGTTCGCCTGGTGGTCTATCCAGCAAGGGCGAGGTTGTGCATCCGTGCGATTCCGAGCATGGCGTGGTGGACGCCGTCGCCTTTGAGACGGCAGTCGCGGAGGATTCTCCAGGTCTTCATGCGGGCGAAGACGTGCTCGACGCGGGCGCGGACTTGCTTGTGAGACTTGTTGTGGGCCTGCTTCCAGCCGGGCAGTTCCTCGCCCGTTCGGCGGCGGTGGGGCATCACGAGCCCGGTGCCCGGATAGCCACCATCGGCGATGGTCATGGTTGTGCCGACGGCGGTTTTGGCGCCGGACTCCTCCCACGCCTTGCAGTCATTGCGGTTGCCGGGCAAGGGCTGGCCGACGACCACGACGAGGCGGGTGTCGGCGTCGATGACCACCTGGTGGTTGGTGGAGTACCGGTAGTTCTTCGACTGCTCGGCGATGGTGTGATCGCGGGTGGGCACCAGGGTGCCGTCCACGATCAGCACCGTGTCCTTCGCGAATCGCTTGCGGGGTTGGAGCGCGAGCATCGGCCCCAGGTGGTCGATGATGCTGTCTGCTGCCGACTTGGACACCCCGAATAGCGGGGCGAGCTGGCGCATGGTCAAGTTCGTGCGCCAGTACGCCGCTACCAGCAGAGCCCGGTCCGCCAGCGGAAGGCCCCACGGCCGGCCCTTGCGGACCACCGCCGCACCCTCACGCCGCAGTGCGGTCACCAGTTTGCCGAACAGGCGAGGGCTCAGCCCGGTGAACGGGGCTATCCAGGACGGCTGTGAAGCCGTGATCACACCAGACACCGCGACATCATTTCACTCGTCACCCGGCATCCCGGTTCACGGCAGTTCTGGACGGTCTCACCAACCCTCGAGCCGTGGTCCTCAAAGGCCCCGGTGACCTGAGTCAGTCGAAGAGGGCAATGAGTCCATTT
>NZ_JAHRXF010000096.1 GCF_019104725.1 Streptomyces corallincola
GGCGCTGGGTGATGAGAAGGCGGTGGCCCGGCATTTCGTGGCGTTGTCCACGAACGCGGAGAAGGTCACGGAGTTCGGTATCGACCCGGAGAACATGTTCGCGTTCTGGGACTGGGTGGGGGGCCGTTACTCCTTCGACTCCGCGATCGGTCTGTCTTTGATGATCGCGGTCGGTCCGGAGGCGTTCGGGGAGATGCTCGCCGGGTTCCACCTGGTGGACGAGCATTTCCGTAGTGCTCCGGCGGAGTCCAACGTGCCGTTGATCATGGGGTTGCTGGGGATCTGGTACGGCGACTTCCACGACGCGCAGTCCCATGCGGTGCTGCCCTACAGTCACTACCTGTCCAGGTTCACGGCGTATCTGCAGCAGTTGGACATGGAGTCCAACGGCAAGTCGGTGGACCGTGAGGGGCGGCCGGTGGAGTGGCAGACGGGTCCGGTGGTGTGGGGGACGCCGGGCACGAACGGGCAGCACGCCTACTACCAGCTGATCCATCAGGGCACGAAGCTGATCCCGGCGGACTTCATCGGATTCGCCCGTCCGGTGGGTGAGTTGAGCGAGGGGTTGAAGGCGCAGCACGACCTGCTGATGGCCAACTTCTTCGCCCAGACCCAGGCCCTGGCGTTCGGCAAGACCGCCGAGGAGGTCCGCGCGGAAGGAGTCGCCGAGGAACAGGTCGCCCACCGCACCTTCCACGGCGACCATCCCACCACCACCGTCCTCGCCCGCGAACTCACCCCCTCCGTCCTCGGCCAGCTGATCGCGCTGTACGAGCACAAGGTGTTCGTCCAGGGCGCCGTCTGGAACATCGACTCCTTCGACCAGTGGGGCGTCGAACTCGGCAAGGTCCTCGCCAAACGCATCGAACCCGCCCTCAC
>NZ_JAHRXF010000097.1 GCF_019104725.1 Streptomyces corallincola
AGAGGATGTCTCACGTGGCGCTTCGGGTGCGGCATGATGCTGCACTGTGAGGGTTGATCTGTCGCGCCGGCTTGTGCCGGACGAACTGTGGGAGCTGGCTGCTCCGTTGATTCCGGGTTTCACATGCCGTCCGCAGGGCGGGGGCACTGCTCCGGTGGATGAGCGGGCGGTGTTCACGGCCGTGGTCTACGTGTTGACCAGTGGGTGCGCGTGGCGGTTTCTGCCGGAGTCGTTCGGTGTTTCGCCGGCCACCGCGCACCGCCGGTTCACCGCGTGGAGCGAGGCGGGGCTGTGGCGGCGGCTGCACCGGGCGATGCTGGACGAACTCGGTGCCAGAGGCGAGCTGGACTGGACGTCCGCGATCGTCGATGCCGCGTCGGTGCGGGCGAAAAGGGGGGCTCGCTGACCGGGCCGAATCCGGTCGATCGCGGCAAGAAGGGCAGCAAACTGCACGTGCTGTCCGAGGCCCAGGGCCTGCCCCTGGCCGTCGCGGTGTCGGCTGCGAACCTGCACGACAGCCAGGCGCTCAAGCCGCTGGTCCTCGGCATCCCCGCCGTCCGCTCCCGGCGTGGACCGCGACGGAGAAAGCCGCTGAAGGTCCGCGCGGACAAGGCGTACTACTCCGCGGAGCACCTCCGGTGGCTGCGCAGCCGACACCTCGTCCCGCGGATCGCCCGTCCCGGGATCGAGTCCGGCGAACGGCTCGGCCGGCACCGCTGGAAGATCGAACGGTCGATCGCCTGACTCTTCGGCTACCGCCGCCTCACCGTCCGGTACGAACACAAAGGCAGCCACTTCCTCGCCTTTCTCGGCCTCGCAGCCGCCCTGACCTGCTACAAGAGACTCGCGAAGCTCACCACGTGAGACATCCTCT
>NZ_JAHRXF010000098.1 GCF_019104725.1 Streptomyces corallincola
GCCGGCCGCGCACGGCTGGGAAGACCAACGCTGGACCCTGAGCCGCGTGAAGACGGTGATCGGCCGCCGCTTCCACCTGACCTACACGATCCAGGGCGTGCGCAAGCTCCTGGTACGCAACGGCTGGTCCTGCCAGATCCCGGCCCGACGGGCGGTCGAGCGGGACGACGAGGCGGTGTCCGGGTGGATCAAGGAGGTAGGCCCTGCGCGGAAGACTCGCGGCGGTGAGTGGAGCCTGGCTCGTCTTCGAGGACGAAGCCGGGTTCTCCATGACGCCGCCGCAGGCGAAGACCTGGTCCCAGCGCGGCAGGACCCCGGTGGTGCGGGTGCGGGGCCGTTCCCGCAGACGGGTGTCCATCGCCGCGCTGACCTGCTATAAGCCCAATCACCGGTCGCGGCTGATCTACCGGCCACGCCGGGACGACGGCCAACGCGACGGACGCAAGAGCTTCTCCTGGCGCGACTACCGGGACCTGCTGATCGCAGCCCACCAGCAGCTCGGCGGCCCGATCGTGCTCGTCTGGGACAACCTGAACGTCCACAAGGCCGCCGGTCTGCGGGAGTTCGCCGCCTCGCGGGACTGGCTCACCATCTACTACCTGCCGCCCTACGCACCCGACCTCAACCCCGTCGAAGGGATCTGGTCCCTGCCGCGGCGTGGCTGGCTCTCCAACGTCGCTTTCAGCACCCCCGAACACCTCATCCAGCGCGTCCGACGCGGCCTACGGCACATCCAATACCGCAGCCACCTCATAGACGGCTGCCTCGCCGAGACCGGCCTGACCATCAGACCCACCTGAGCGACCCAGCGACATCACAAGTTCAATCTCAGTA
>NZ_JAHRXF010000099.1 GCF_019104725.1 Streptomyces corallincola
CCGCCGGATCTCGTTGAGGCGGGTGATCAGGGGGGCGAGGGTGCGGCCCTCGCGGGCGGCGGCGTCCCAGTCGCGGGGGCGGAGCTGGTACTTCTCGGAGTCGAGGTACTCCTCGCTGCCGGGCTTGAGCGGGGTGTTCTCGGCGAGTTCGTAGCCGCTGTAGATGCCCCAGGTGGGGGAGAGGGTGGCGGCCAGGACGGCGCGGGTCTCGAACGCGGGACGGCCGCCGTCCTGGAGGTAGCCGTGCAGGATGTCGGGGGTGTTGGCGAAGAGGTTCGGCCGCATCCAGGCCGCCGCGTCCCCCGACAACTCACCCAGATAGTCGGTGAGTTCCTGTTTGGTGTTCCGCCAGGTGAAGTAGGTGTAGGACTGCTGGAAGCCGATCTGGGCGAGGGTGTGCATCATCGCGGGGCGGGTGAACGCCTCGGCCAGGAAGATCACGTCCGGGTCGGCGCCGTTGATCTCCGCGATGACCCGCTCCCAGAACACCACCGGTTTGGTGTGCGGGTTGTCCACGCGGAAGATCCGCACCCCGTGCTCCATCCAGTGCCGCAGCACGCGCACGGTCTCGGTGACCAGGCCGTCCATGTCGGCGTCGAAGGCGATGGGGTAGATGTCCTGGTACTTCTTCGGCGGGTTCTCCGCGTAGGCGATGGTGCCGTCGGCGCGGTGGTGGAACCACTCCGG